>NZ_BCTZ01000035.1 GCF_001591025.1 Sphingomonas soli NBRC 100801 | reverse complement strand
GATAGACTTGGCGTGATCCGAAAGCGCTTCGCTGGTACCGACTGCGGCCCCTGCCTGGCCCGATGCGCGCGTCGCGATTTCTGCTGCTGCTTCCACTTCAAGCCGTGCGTCCTCGATCGCCCGGATCAGACCGGCGGCGGTTGAGGCGGCTTCGCGCATCGCGACGGCGGATTGCTCGGCGGCGGCGGCGACTTCGCTGGCCTTGCCCAGCATGCCGCGCGCCGAGCTGGACGCGCCCTGCGCCTGCACGCGAATGCGGTTGCCCGCCTCGGTCGCGCTCTGGATCGATTCGGCGATGCTCGCCTGGAACTGAACCGAGCGCTGGTGTCGCTCCGCGCCCGCCTCGGCCTGGTCTCGCGCACCCAGATGGGTCGCCATCAGATCGGCCTCGATCATCGAAAGGCGCTGGACCACGTCGCCCAGGCGTCGCAAACGCGCGGTGTCTCCGCTCACCTTCTCGGCGATGATCTCGATCGTCTTCGAATGGGCGCAGGCGAGGCCGGCAAAGGTGGCGGTCAGCGGGATATGGGCGCGATCGGTCCGCTCCGCATGCTCGAACGCCATCGCCACCCAATCCTCGCCATAGGGCGATTCATATTTGATCCGGGCATAGAGCTTGCTGTTTTCCAACTGCGCTTCGAATTGCTCGCGATCCATCGCCCATTCCCGCAGGCGCTGCGTCGACGACAGCGTGAGATAATGGTCCCAAAAGGCTCGCGCGATATCGTCGTGACGATCGGCGATCAGCGAAGCGACCTCGGGAGCACCGGTAGCGATCGCGCCGTCCCAGTCATATTCCTTGATATGTTCGGAAATCGATCGCGCGCCATCGTTCCAGCGGCGCATTGCCTTGTCGTCGCGAGCCATGGTCCCCTCTCCTCTTATGCCGCTACCTTGGCGACAAAGTCGCCCGCGCTGGTCTTGAGACTGCCGAGCTGGCCATCCAGAGCCGCGAAGCCCTGGCCCACCCGATCAATTTCGCTGGCTACCGTCTCGGTATCCTCGCGGATTGCGCCGATCGTTGCCGACATGGAATCGGCGGCCAAGGCGGTTTCGTCGACCGCGGCGGTGATCGCAGTCACGGTCTGAGCCTGCACCTCCATCGCGGCGCGGATACGGTGTGCGCTCTCCTGTACTTCGCTGACCGTCGCGCGGATCGAAACATTGGTGTCGACCGTGCTCTTCGTGGCCGACTGGATCGCGGCGATCTTGGCGGCAATGTCATCGGTCGCGCGTGCGGTCTGGTTCGCAAGGCTCTTCACTTCCTGCGCGACGACCGCGAAGCCGCGCCCCG
>NZ_BCTZ01000034.1 GCF_001591025.1 Sphingomonas soli NBRC 100801 | reverse complement strand
CAGCAACTGGAACGCGGCGACCAATGTGCCGCAGAGCTTCACGGTCACGCCGGCCACGCTGACGATCGCCGCCAACGCGCCGACCGGCGCGACGGTGGGCGCCAGCTACAGCCAGACCAACCCGGCCTCGGGCGGCGTTGCGCCCTACACCTATGCGCTGGACGCAGGTGCGTTCGTTCCGGGCACCATGCTCGATGTCGCGACCGGCACCGTCTCGGGCACGCCGACCGTCGCGGGCAGCTTCAGCTACCGGATCCGCGTGACCGACAGCCAGGGCACGCCGGTCAGCGCGATCGGCACGATCACCACGACCAACATCGCCAAGGGTGCGCAGACGATCACGTTCACTTCGACCCCGCCGACGGCGACGGTCGGGGGCGCGCCGTACATGGTCAGCGCTACGGCGAGTTCGGGTCTGCCGGTAAGCTATTTGCTTGACGGCAGCAGCACCGGTTGTGCGCTCTCGGGCACGACCGTCACCTTCACGTCGAACGGCACCTGCCGGATCAACGCCAATCAGGCGGGCGGTGCTAACTACGACGCCGCGCCGCAGGTCCAGCAGAGCTTCGCGGTCGGCGCGGCGGGTGTGGTCGGTGTTTCGATCACCTATCCCGCGTCGGTCAGCGTCGGGTCCACTGGGACGATGACGATCACCTTCACCAACCCGAACCTGTCGAGCACGCCCGCGTTCAACGCGCTGATCAACGCGCCGAGCATCGTCACCCGCGTTGTTGGCAACCCCGGGGGAAGCTGCACCGTCGGAGGTGCATCAATTCCGACCTCGACGTCGATTCAGCTGGCAGGGGTCGTGGTACCCTCGGGCAGCTGTACGGTGACGTTCAACTATGCCGGCAACACTGCCGGATCGACCTCGGGCTTCACGCTCGGCGCCTTCACGCCAAGCGGATACCCCGCCACCGCCGCCACACAGGGCAATGGCTTCGTCGTCGTCCCGACCGTTACCTCGATCTCGCCCAATTCGGGTCCGGTCAGCCAGGTCGTGACCGTTTCGGGCACCGGGTTCAGCACGACGCCGGGCAACAACATCGTTAGCTTTGGCGGGTCGGCCGGCACCGTCACTGCGGCGAGCAGCACTTCTCTCACCGTCACCGCGCCGGGGGCGGGCGTCGGCCCCGTGAGCGTTACGGTTACGGTCAACGGCCAGACATCGACCAGCAGCGCGACCTATACCTTCATCGCGAAGCCGGTTGCGGCGGACAGGAGCGGAGTGGCGGTGGCGTATAACAGCCCAGGCACCGCGATCGACCTCTCGGGGGCAATCACCGGTGGGCCGCATAGCGCAA
>NZ_BCTZ01000033.1 GCF_001591025.1 Sphingomonas soli NBRC 100801 | reverse complement strand
GGGGGGGGGGGGGGTGTGGGGAATTTCAACAGTCCTTATCTTCTGGCGCAAAACCCGCTCACGATGGAGCGATGCGGGGATTTGGAGGCGGTCAAGGCGCTGGCGAATGGGCATGCGGCCGAGCGGGCGGAGCGCAGGCGCGCGCTGGGCGAGGCGATCGATGCCGCGACGCTCGACGCGCCGCTCAAGCAGGCGATCCGGGCGATCGCCGCACCCGAGGGCGCGGACGCGGTGCACGCGAACCAGATCGCCGCGATCGAAGCCACAGCCGAGCTCTGCGCGCTGCTGGCGAAGCGCGGCTGGTATAATGACAATAGCTATTTCGGCTTCCATTCGGCCAGCGATGCGGCGCGGTACAAGGCGCTGCAGGCGCGCCGCTCGGCGCTGGCGAGCGAAAGCGAGAAGCTGGACAAGGACGCCGTGACGCGGATCAAGGCCGAGCAGGAAAAGATCCAGGCGGCGCTGAGCTGAGGCGCACGGCCCGCCGCCCGCCGCCCGCCGCCTCATCAATCCTCGCGTTTGGCACCATCGAGCGTCTGGGCGATGCGCTGGCGCTCGGCGGCGTCGGCCAGCCGTTCGGCCTTGGTACGGCCATGGAGCGCTCGATTGGCATCGGCCTGGACGGCGCGGACCTTGCGATCGCGCGCCTTTCGCGCCTGCCGCAGATTGACGACCTCGCCCATCAATCCGCGAACAGCAGAACCGGGGTTTCGAGCAGCTTCTTGAGCGCCGCGACGAAGCTGGCCGCGTCATGGCCGTCGACGACGCGGTGGTCGCAGCTGATCGACAGGTTCATCAATTTGGCGCGGACGATATCGTCGCCCTGGAACACCGGGCGCTCGACGATCTTGTTCGGCCCGATGATCGCCACTTCGGGGCGGTTGATCACCGGCGTGGTGACGATGCCGCCGAGCGGCCCGAGCGAAGTGATCGTCAGCGTCGAGCCGGAAAGCTCGTCGGACTTCGCCTTGCCGGTGCGCGCGGCATCGGCGAGGCGGGTGATCTCTGATGCGAGCTGCCAGACGTTCAGGTCCTGCGCATCGCGGATCACCGGCACCATCAGCCCGGCATCGGTCTGCGCCGCCATGCCGAGATGGACCCGGCCGTGGCGGGTGACCACGCCAGCCTCATCGTCATAGCGCGCGTTGATCATCGGGAAGGCCGGGATGGTGCGGCATATCGCGACGATCAGGAACGGCAGCATGGTGAGCTTGGGGCGATTGCCGCGATTGGCGTTGAGATCGGCGCGCATCTCCTCGAGCGCGGTGACGTCGATCTCATCGACATAGGTGAAGTGCGGGATGGCGCGCTTCGATGCGGCCATATTCTCGGCGATGCGGCGGCGCATACCGATGACCTTGACTGGCTCATCGGCGCGGGCGCGGCTGGCGTGCGGGGCATGATAGCCCTGCGCCGACCCGTAGCGGAGATAGGCATCGAGATCGGCGTGGCGGACATGGTTGCCGTCATGCCTGACGCTGGCGAGGTCGATGCCGAGGTCGCGGGCGCGGGCGCGGACGGCGGGGGAGGCGAGGATTTTATGATCCTCCCCGGCATGGGGAGGGGGACCAGCCGCAGGCTGGTGGAGGGGGGGCTCCACGGGCGATGCTGTTTGCGGCTCC
>NZ_BCTZ01000032.1 GCF_001591025.1 Sphingomonas soli NBRC 100801 | reverse complement strand
CGAAGCGGGGCGATACGGTTGCGATAGTGTGGGAGCCCGACGAGCCTTCGGAGAGCCCGCGCAGCTTCACCTATCGCCAGTTGCATGCGGAAGTCTGCCGCTTCGCCAATGTGCTGAAGGCGCAGGGCGTGCAAAAGGGCGACCGCGTCACGATCTATATGCCGATGATCCCCGAGGCGGCGTTCGCCTTGCTGGCCTGTGCGCGGATCGGGGCGATCCATTCGGTGGTGTTCGGCGGCTTCTCGCCCGATGCGCTTGCCGGGCGGATCACCGATTGCGACAGCGCGGTGGTGATCACCGCCGATGAAGGGCGGCGCGGGGGCAAGAAGGTTCCGCTCAAGGTCAATGTCGATGCCGCGGCAAAGCTGGCGCCTGCGCTCGAGAAGGTGATCGTGGTGCGCGCAACCGGCGGCGACGTGCCGATGCAGCCGGGCCGCGATATCTGGTACGACGAAGCCGCCGCCCTGGTCTCCGCCGAGTGTGCGCCCGAGCCGATGGGCGCGGAGGATCCGCTGTTCATCCTCTATACCTCGGGCTCGACCGGCAAGCCCAAGGGCGTGCTCCACTCGTCGGGCGGCTATCTGCTCTGGGCGGGCTACACGCACGAGCTGGTGTTCGATTACCGCCCCGGGCAGATCTATTGGTGCGCGGCCGATATCGGCTGGGTCACCGGGCACAGCTATATCGTCTATGGTCCGCTCGCCAATGGCGGCACCACGCTGATGTACGAAGGCGTCCCCAACTGGCCCGACGCCAGCCGCATCTGGCAGGTGGTCGATCGCCACAAGGTCGAGATCCTATACACCGCGCCCACCGCGCTGCGCGCGCTGATGCGCGAGGGCGATGATTATGTGACCGCCACCAGCCGCAAGTCGCTCAGGCTGCTCGGCACGGTGGGCGAGCCGATCAACCCGGAGGCGTGGCGCTGGTATTATGACGTGGTGGGCGAGGGGCGCTGCCCGATCGTCGACACCTGGTGGCAGACCGAGACGGGCGGGCAGATGATCACGCCCTTGCCGGGCGCGACGGCGCTCAAGCCGGGATCGGCGACGCTGCCGCTTCCCGGGGTCGACCCGCAGATCGTCGATGCAGAGGGCAACATCCTGCACGGCGCGACCGAGGGCAATCTGGTGATCGCGCGCAGCTGGCCCGGGCAGATGCGCACCGTGTGGGGCGATCATGCGCGCTTCTTCCAGACCTATTTCACGACCTATCCGGGCAAGTATTTCACCGGCGATGGCTGCCGGCGCGACGAGGATGGCTATTACTGGATCACCGGCCGGGTGGACGATGTGATCAACGTATCCGGCCACCGCATGGGCACCGCCGAGGTGGAGAGCGCGCTGGTCGCGCACCCCAAGGTGGCGGAAGCCGCGGTGGTCGGCATGCCGCACGACATCAAGGGGCAGGGCATCTATGCCTATGTGACGCTCAACGCGCATGCTGTGGCGTCCGACGATCTCCGCAAGGAACTGCGCGACTGGGTGCGCAGCGAGATCGGCCCGATCGCAACGCCCGACGCGCTCCAGTTTGCCCCCGGCCTGCCCAAGACCCGATCGGGCAAGATCATGCGCCGCATCCTGCGCAAGATCGCGGAAGGCGACGTGTCCTCGCTCGGCGATACCTCCACCCTCGCCGACCCTTCCGTGGTCGACGATCT
>NZ_BCTZ01000031.1 GCF_001591025.1 Sphingomonas soli NBRC 100801 | reverse complement strand
CCGGGCGTGGCTTCGCGGTCGTCGCGCAGGAGGTGAAGAGCCTGGCGAACCAAACCGCACGCGCGACCGATGACATCGCCGCCAAGATCGCCGCGATCCAGTCGGCCACGAAGAGCACGGTCGACACCAATGTTTCGATCCGCGCCACGGTGAGCGAAGTACAGGAGAGCGCACACCGCATCCGTGCGGCGATGGAGGTGCAGGCGCAGACCGTCACCGCGATCACAGCCGCGGTCGACGAAACCGCGCTGGCCGCAGATTCCATGTCGGCAACGATCGGAGCGATCCGCGAGGATACCAAATCGGTGACCACCGAGATCGACACGCTTCAGCGCGACGTGACGGAAGTCGATGAAAAGCTCCACCGCCTGCGCGACGCGGCGGAAAGCTTCTCGTCGTCGGTGGCGGCGTGAAGGGATAGTCGCTAGTGGGGGGCGATGGCCACCCACATACTCCTGACCGGTAGCAGCCGGGGCATCGGCGCGGCGATTGCCGGATCCTTTGCGCGCGACGATGTGCGCCTGATCGGCCATGGCACGAAGAGCGGCATCGCCGCCGATTTCGACGCACCCGGCGGCGCGCAGGCGCTCTGGCAAAAGGCGCTCGGCGCGCTGGATGGCCGCATCGACGTGCTCATCAACAATGCCGGGATTTTCGAAAGCAACCCGATCGACCGGGACGGCGACGCCTGGGCCGCGAATTGGGAGCGGACGATGCGCGTCAACCTGACCGCATCGGCGGAGCTTTGCCGCCTCGCCATCCTCCATTGGCAGGACGGCAATCGCGGCGGACGGATCGTCAACATGGCCAGCCGCGCCGCCTATCGTGGCGACAGCCCTGCGCATTGGCATTATGCCGCGTCGAAGGCGGGGATGGTCGCGATGACCAAATCGATCGCGCGCGGCTATGCCAGCGAGAACATCCTGGCGTTCGCGATCTGCCCGGGCTTTACGATGACGGGCATGGCGGACGATTATCTCGCCAGTCGCGGCGGCGATAAATTGCTGGCCGACATTCCGCTTGGCCGGGTTGCGGAGGCATCCGAAGTGGCGGTTCTGGCGCGCTTCTGCGCATTGGAGGCCCCGCCCTCCATGACGGGCGCGATCCTGGACGTGAATGGTGCGAGTTATGTACGATGAGTAGCTGGAAACTGACCTTGCCCTGCACCCGCGACGAAGCGGAGGTGCTCGAAGTCGAGGATCTTGATCTCAATCCCTTGCCCGTTCTCCTGACCAGCGAGCGGATACCGGACGATCCGGCGAGCTGGCAGCTCGAAGCCTATTTCGATGGCAAGCCCAATAGCGCCGCGCTCGCCGCAGTGCAGGCGCTGGTTCCGAGCTCAAAGGGCGTGAAGCCGGTCGCTGAGCGAATCCGCGACGCGGATTGGGTGACGCTCAGCCAATCGGGGATTGAGCCGGTCCATGCAGGTCGCTTTTACGTCCATACCGCGACAAACAAGGGCGCGGTCCCGGCTGGCGCGAAGGCATATCGCATCGATGCCGGGCTCGCATTCGGCACCGGCACGCATGAGACGACATCGGGATGCCTGATCGCGCTCGGCGATCTTGCCGCGGCGGGCAAGCGCTTCCGCAACCTCGCGGATATCGGCACCGGCACCGGGCTTCTGGCCTTTGCCGCAATGCACTTGTGGCCCCGCGCTTATGCCACGGCATCCGATATCGATCCGCGCTCGATCGACGTGACCGCCGATAATGCCGAACTCAACGGCGTGGCGCTCGGCGGCGGGCGCGGCGAGCTGTCGCTCGCTGTGGCACCGGGCTTGGAGCATCCGCTGCTGATCGGGCGCGCGCCTTATGATCTGATCCTCGCCAACATCCTGGCGGGCCCGCTCACCGAGCTGGCGCCAACGATCGGCATGGCGCTGGACGAGGGCGGCACTTTGGTGCTCGCCGGGCTCCTCCATTCGCAGGCGGAGACTGTCGCACGCGCCTATCGCCGCCAGGGATTGCGGCTGACCGGCCGCATCGATCGTGGCGACTGGCCAACGCTGATCCTCACCAAGCGGCGACGCTTCGGGCCCGATCGCGTCACGCGGATGAGCCGCGGCAAGGGCGAGGCACCGGGGTTCGGAAGCTGGTGAGCGGGCCTGTGCCGTCTAACTGAAAACGACGCTACGCCTTCGACGCCGCATATTCCTGGGTGCCCCGCGTGAGGACACGATCATCCGGCAGGATCGCGGCGATGGGGATGTCGGGCTGGGCGAGGATCTCGGCGTAAAGCGGTGCGAAATCGGTCTCGACGGTCTGGCGGAGCAGTTCGTCGAAGCTCGGGATGACGAAGTAGTTCTGCTGAAAATCGTCGATCCGGTATTCGGTGCGCATCACCCGCTTCATGTCGAAGCGGATGCGGTTCGGGCTCGGATCCTCGAGCGCGAAGATGCTCTCGGCAAAGCTCGAGACGATGCCCGAGCCATAGATGCGCAGATTGCCATCCTCTTCGATCAGCCCGAACTCGACCGTGTACCAGTAAAGCCGGCCAAGCTGCTTCAGCGCGCCGAGATCCAGCGCGCGATTGCCGCCGCGGCCATAGGCTTCAAGATAATCCGCAAACACCGGATCGGCGAGCATCGGCACATGGCCGAACACGTCGTGGAAGACGTCGGGCTCCTGAATGTAATCGAGCTGATCGGGTCGGCGGATGAAATTGCCCGCGACGAAGCGGCGATTGGCCATGTGATCGAAGAACACGTCATCGGGAACCAGCCCAGGCACCGCCACGACCTGCCAGCCGGTGAGCTTCATCAGCCGTTCGGAAAGCTCCTCGAAATTGGGAATGCCGCCATCGGAGAGCCTGAGCGCGTCGAGGCCGTTGAGATACGCCTTGCTCGCGCGCCCGGGGAGCAGCTTCGCCTGGCGCGCGAACAAGGTGTCCCAGGTCGCGTGCTCCTCCGCAGTATATGCCTGCCAATTCTGGGAGATCGTCCAATCCGGCGCCGCGCCTTCGGGCGGGCGATCGAGGACGTGGGTTTCTTCTGTCATCCCCGTGGCATAGCATGGCGGTGCCGGGCATGAAAATGAGGCCTTCGATGTTACCAATGCCGCGTGACGCATCGCAGGCACCGCCACCCCTGGCAGCCGCGCTCGAATGGCCCCGGGCCTTCTGGACAGTCGCGCGGCTGACGCGGGGCGGGTGGATGCGCGACCTGCCCCCGGGCGATGGTCGGCCGGTGCTGGTGCTGCCCGGCCTGTTCAATGCGGACCGATCGAATATCGTGCTGCGACACATGCTGCGAAAACTCGGCTATCGGGCCTATGGCTGGGGTCTGAAGCGTAACCTCGGCGTGCGCACCGTGGGCAGCGAGAATGAGCGGTTGATCGCCCGCATTGCCGAGATCCACTCCGAAGCGGGCGAGAAGGTCACGCTCGTCGGCATATCGCTCGGCGGCATTTTGGCGCGTCTTGCGGCGCACAGGCATCCGGAGCTGGTGCGCGAAGTCATCACGATCAGCTCACCCTTTGCGGGGCCGCCCACGGCAACCAATGTATGGCGGCAGTTCGAATGGCTGACCGGGGAGAAGATCAGCGACGCAGCGGTGATCGCGCGGCGTGAGGAGGCGGCGAAACCCTTGCCGGTACCGGCCACTGCGATCTGGAGCCGCAGCGACGGGCTGGTCAATGGGCTGATCTGCCGCGAACCAGAGACAGCGAAGGCGCACGCGATAGAGATCAGCAGCAGTCACTTGTTCGTGCAGATGAAGCCGGAAACGCTGCGCGCGGTGGCGCGGATATTGGGCGGCAGCCCCTGCTGCGTCGCTACGTCCTAGTCGTCGCGGTCCCGGCGCTTCTTGTGCTTGCGATCGTTGCGCTGCTTTTCCTTGAGCTCGGCGTCCCGCATCGCCTCTTCCTCGGCAACGCGCTTGCGCTCGGCCCCTTCGGCGGCCTCCTTCTTGCGCATCTTCCTGCCGTAATTGCGGTCGGACTCTTCCTGGCTGGTCGTCGCCCAGTCGACGCCCTGGCCCGCTGCCTTGACCGGCAGCGTCGCGACATCGACGATCGTCTTGGCGATGCAGCCGCCGGATAGAAGTGGCAGCGCCACGATGAACGGCACGAGGATCTTGCGCATGGCGGTCCTTACTTTGCGGGCGTCCGGAACGATGCGCGCGCTTGCGCTCCGATATACGGGTAATCCGTGAAGAAACCGTCCACACCAAGTCCGAGGAAATACTGCATTTCTTCGAGCAGGCGGCCATGCTCCATCGGATTTGTGCCCGTGCGATAGGCAGTGTTGAGAAACGCACTCTCGGCGCGGAAGGTCCAGGGGTGGACGCGCAGCCCCGCAGCATGTGCATCGGTGATCAGCGTCGTCGGCTTGTTGTCGGGATCGAGCACGAGGGTGAGTTCGGGGCCGATGCCATAGGCATAGTCGGCAATGTCCCGGAGCGCGGCGGGGGCGATCATGTCGCGATAGGCGGCATAGCTGCCATCGGCCGGCGCCGTGGCGGGCTTGATGAGCTGGATCAGCCGGACCTTGGTCTGCTTCGCCAGCGCCTTCAGATTGTTCACTTCGAACGACTGGATGAACACCGGCGCATCGGCGCGGTTCCATCCCGCGGCCTCGATCGCCGCGAGCAGGCGGGGCTCGACCGGAAGGCCGAGCGAGGCGAAATAGGTCGGGTGCTTGGTTTCGGGATAGATGCCGATCACTCGCCCAGTCTCCGCGCTAGCGCGCTTGGCGAGCGCGATCACCTCCTCGATCGTCGGGATCTCCGCCTGGCCATTATATTTCGTGTTGGCCGGGCGCATCAGCGGCAGCCGCTCGACCGCACGCAGCGTCTTCAATTCGGCGAGCGTGAAATCCTCGGTGAACCAGCCGGTTTCCTTGATGCCATCGATCGTCTTGGTTGTGCGCCGCGCCGCAAATTCGGGATGCTGCGCGATATCGGTGGTCTCGACGATGTTGTTCTCGTGGCGGACGACGAGGTGCCCGTCCTTGGTCGGCACGAGATCGGGCTCGATATAATCCGCGCCCTGTTTGATCGCCAGTTCATAGGCCATCAGCGTATGCTCGGGTCGCTCGCCGCTCGCGCCGCGATGGGCGATGATCAAAGGAGCGGTTTCGGTGCCATGCTCCGCCGTCGTCGCGCAGCCACCTGCCGTGAGCCATGCCGCCATAATCAACGATCTCGCCAGTCCCCGCATACCGCGCTAGTCGATACGCCATATCTGTGACGGTAGCGAGGCGAAGCGTGGCGGAAAATGACAGCGTGATTGCCGCCGCACTGGCCTGGAAAGGCGCGCCGCTGGCGCTTGCCACGGTGGTCTCGACCTGGGGATCGGCACCGCGGCCCAGGGGCAGCCACATGATCGTCCACGCCGATGGCCGTTTCGAGGGCTCGGTTTCGGGCGGCTGCGTCGAGACCGATATATTGGCGACGGCGGCGGAGGTGATCGGGGGCGCTCCCGCCGTGGTGAAAACCTATGGCGTGGCCGATGATGCCGCGTGGGAGGTTGGGCTGCCCTGCGGCGGCACGATCGAGGTTCTGGTGCAGCCCGTATCGGATGCGGGGTTTGCACCGGCCTTGTTCGAGAGCATCGCGGCGGCGCGCGCCAGCGGGTCGCCGTTGGACGTGGGCACGGATCTGGCCACGGGCATCAGCGCGGTCGGCGCGGGGGGATTCCTCAACCGATACGATCCGCCGCGCCGCCTTTTGATCATCGGCGCGGTCCAGATCGCGCAGTCGCTGGCGGGGCTGGCGCGCGAGTTGGGGATAAATTGCACCGTGATCGATCCGCGCGGGAGATTTCTGACGCCCGAGCGTTTTCCCGGAGTGACTCTGGATGACCGCTGGCCGGACGAGGCCGTGACCGCAATGAGGCCCGACCGTGCCACCGCCGTGGTGACGCTGAGCCACGACATCAAGATCGACGACCCCGCATTGATCGCGGCACTGGCGAGCCCAGCCGGTTATGTTGCCGCCTTGGGATCACGCCGCAGCCATGCGGCGCGGTTAGAGCGGCTGGCTGCGGCAGGTGTGACGCCCGACAGTCTTGCGCGGATTGAAGGGCCGGCAGGCCTGAACCTGGGTGCGATCGGCCCGGCCGAGATCGCCTTGTCGATCGCGGCGTCGATGGTGCGGAGCTTCCATGGTTGAGCCCGAGCAGGTTGCGCTGGTGCTGCTGGCGGCGGGCCATTCGCGCCGCTTTGACGGTGACAAGCTTGGCGAGCCGTTCCTCGACAAGCCGCTTGCCTATCATGTCGTCACCGCGCTGGAGAAGCTGCCCTTCCATGCCCGGATCGCAATCGTGGCCGATACCGCGCTGGATTTCGCGGGGCGCGGCTATGCGGTAATCGAGAATCCCGATCCGTCGCTCGGCCAGGCGCGCTCGCTTAGCTATGGCGTGGCGCGCGCCCGCGAACTGGGTTGCGACTATGTGCTGGTCGCGCTCGCGGACATGCCCCGCGTCACCGCCGCGCATGTCATGCGGTTGCTGGATGCAGCCAATGGCCCCGGCACGATCGTCGCGTCCAGCGACGGCACCCGCCCGATGCCCCCCGCGCTGTTCGGCAAGGGGCTTTACGACGAACTGCTCGCGCTCGATGGCGACGAAGGCGGGCGCCAGCTCATCAAGCGCGGCAAGCACGTGGTCACCAGCCCGGCAGAACTCGTCGATATCGATACGCGCGAGGATCTGGAAGAGCTGCGCGCGCTATATGGACTGCCGACCGACGGGAAGTGACCCGATCCTGCGGGTAGCGATTACTCGTGCCGAAGCGCGTCGATCGGATTGAGGCTGGCCGCCCGGCGCGCCGGGAAATAGCCGAATACCACGCCGATGATCGCCGAGATCGCAAAGGCGATAACGTTGATCTGCACGTCGAACAGGAACGGCAATCCACCCGCGATCGAGAGCCCGGCCACCGCGAACTGAGCGAGCAGCAGCCCGATCACGCCTCCGAGCATGGCGAGCACCACGGCCTCGACAAGGAACTGCATCAGCACTTCGCTGGCCACCGCGCCGATCGCCAATCGTATGCCGATCTCGCGCGTTCGCTCGGTTACCGACACCAGCATGATGTTCATGATCCCGATCCCGCCGACGACGAGGCTGATCCCCGCCACCGCCGCAACGATCTGGGTGAGCAATGTCGTCGTGCCGGTCAGCGTGGCGCTGATCTGGGCGGTGTCAAAGATGTTGAAATCGTCCTGCTTGCCGCCGGTGATATTGCGGCGCTCGCGCAGCAGCGAGGTGATCCCCGCCTGGACCTGGGCCGTTTCATAATCGGGATCGGTGCCGACGAGCATCAGGCGGATATCGCGATTGCCCGTGAAGCGGCGCTGGACCTGCTTGATCGGCATGATCACGACATCGTCCTGATCGCCGCCGAACCCGGCCTGGCCGCGCGTGGAGAGAATGCCGATCACGTCGCAGGAAATGCCGTTGATCCGCAGCCTCTTGCCGACTGCATCGCCGCCGTTGAACAGGTTCTTGCGCACCGTGTTTCCGATCACGCAGACGCCCTTGCCCGCTTGCTCCTCGGCCCGGTTCCAGGTGCGCCCGTCGACCAGCGGCCAGGGCTGGACGCGGAAATAATCGAGCGTCGTGCCGTTGACCGTGGTAGTCGCGTTCGCGCCTTCATGGATTGCGGTGCCGCTGCTCTGCGCCTGGGGGGCGACCGCGATGACGCCGGCGATCTGATCGCGCACCGCCTGCACGTCCTGTTCGTCGAAATTGGCCGGCTGAGGCCCCCCGCCGCCGCGCCCGAAGCCCTGGCCCGGACGCACCTGGAGGATATTGGTGCCGAGCGACGAGATTTGCTGCTGCACGGCGGCCGTCGTCGCCTTGCCGAGCGTGACCATCGTCACCACCGCCGCGACGCCGATGATGATGCCAAGCGCGGTGAGGATCGAGCGAAGCTTGTGCCGCAGGATCGATCGGATCGCGAGGATGAAGGTGGTGCCAAACATCAGGCAGGCACCTTGTCATTCTGCTCGATCCGCTCGATCAGGCCGTCCTTGAAATGCACCAGCGTGCGCGCGAATTCCGCCATGTCGGGCTCGTGCGTCACCATCAGCACGGTGATGTTGCTGGTCCGGTTGAGATCGGTGAGCAATTCCATGATTTCCACCGAACGCTCCGAATCGAGATTGCCAGTCGGCTCGTCGGCGAGCAGCACGGCGGGGTTGGTGACGATCGCGCGGGCGATCGCGACGCGCTGTTGCTGGCCGCCCGAAAGCTCGGCGGGGGTGTGATCCCACCATTTATCGAGCCCCACCTTCGCAAGCGCGGCCATTGCCGCATCGCGGCGCTGCGCCTTGGGATCGCCCCGATAGACGAGCGGCAGCTCGACATTCTCGAGCGCCGATGTGCGCGCGAGCAGGTTGAATCCCTGAAACACAAAGCCGAGATATTTGCGGCGCATCAGCGCGCGCTGGTCGCGCCCCAGTTGCTCGACATGAAAGCCGTTGAACAGGAACTCGCCAGAGGAAGGCACGTCGAGACAGCCGAGGATGTTCATCGTCGTCGACTTGCCCGAGCCCGACGGGCCCATCACCGCGACAAAATCGCCTGCGGTGATATCGAGATCGATTCCCTTCAGCGCCTGAAACTGCGTCGCGCCTTCGCCGTAAACCTTGGTGACGTTGCGCAACTGAATCAGCGGGAGTGGATTATCCGCCACGCTGGCCTCCGCCCTGCGCGCCGCCACCGCCACCGCCGCCGCCAGCACTTTGGCGCCGCTGGCCCGAGCCGCGCTTGCTGCTCGCGCCGGATGCAAGCTGGCCGGTGATGACCTTCGCGCCGGGCTTCAGGTCGCCGCCGGTGATCTCGGTGACGCTGCCGTTGGTGTCGCCGATGGTGACCTCCACCGGCTCCGGCTTGCCGTCCTCGCCGACGATATAGACCGTCTGCTTGCCGCCCTGCGTCACATTCCCCGAAGATTCGGTGCGGTTGCCGCGGCGCGGCCGCGTGGGGACGAGCGACCCGGCGATGCCGGACTTGCTTTCGCCGGCGCTCGATGCGCCCGGGACCGCCGGCGTGAAGCGCAGCGCCGCATTGGGCACGAGCAGCACGTTGGGCTTCGCCTTGGTGGTGATCTCCGCCGTCGCAGTCATACCTGGGCGAAGCTGGAGGTCGGGATTGGCGACACTCAGGATCGCTGCATAGGACACGACCTGGTTCGCCGAGGCTGACGCGCTGGACGAGCTGGCTGCGCTCGCGGTCAGGTTCGAAGCGAGATCGACGCGGGTGATCGTCGCGGGGAAGGTCTTGCCCGGAAAGGCGTCGACGGTGAAGTTCGCGGTCTGGCCCTGCTGGACCGACCCGACATCGGCTTCGTCGATCGAGACTTCGAGCTGCATCGCGGAGAGGTCTTCGGCGATGACGAACAGCACCGGCGCGTTGAGCGAGGCGGCAACGGTCTGGCCCGGCTCGATCTGGCGGACGAGCACGACGCCGTTGACGGGCGAACGGATGACCGCCTTCGACCGCTGCGTCTGATTGGACGAGAGCGCGGCGCGCGAAGATGCGACATTGGCCTGCGCGGTGCGCTGCGCGGCGATCGCCCGCTGGACGGCGGCGCGGGCCTGCTCCATCTCGACCTTTGCGGGGACGCGTCCGCCTGAAAGCCGGCTGACCTCCTCCATGCGGGCCAACTGGGCCTGCGTCTCGCTGACCGTGGCTGCGGCCTGCGAGACCTGCGCGATGCTGGCGTTGAGCGCGGCGGCGCTCTGCGCGATGGCGTCGTCGAGCCGCGAGGTATCCAGCAGCGCGATCGGCTGCCCCTTCACCACGCGATCGTTGACGTCGGCGGTGACGCTTTCGACCAGGCCCGAAAGTTCGGAGCCCACCGTCACCTGATTGGTCGGCGCGAGCTTGCCGGTGGCCGACACGGTCACGGTCAGATTGCCGCGCTCTACTTCCGCAGTGGTGTAGCGCACCTCTTCGGACCCGCCGAACAGGCGGAAGGCGAGCAGCACCGCCAGCAGAAGTCCCACGCCGATCGCGACCCATTTGACATAGCGCCGCCACCTGGGCGCGGCCGGGGTCCCTAGGAATTCGTCGAGCTTCTTGGTGTCAGTTGCCATCGGTGGATGCCTGTGCGGGAGTCTGCGAGGGAGCGATCGGCGTGACATTGCTGTCCCATCCGCCGCCCAGTGCGAGATAGAGCTGGATCAAAGCGGTAGATTGGTCCGCCTGCGCCTGGCTGAGGCCGTTGCGCGCGGAGATAAGGCTCGATTCGGCCTGGTTGAGCGTCGTGAAATCGGTGAGGCCCGAGCGATATTGCAGCCGCGCGAGTAAGGTCTGGTTGTTCGCAGCCTCAAGCGCGATGCGGAACTCGCGCTCGCGGGCCTGTGCGGTCTGCAGCGCGACGACCGCGTTCTCGATATCCTCAAGCGCGCTGAGCACGGTGGATTTGTAGGAGAGGAACGCGCCGTCTGCGGCGGCTTCGGCCGAGCGGACCTGGCTCTGGCGGCGGCCACCGTCGAAGATCGTCTGGGCAAGATTGGCGAACAGCCGACCCGAAATCGCGTCGAATATGCTGGAGAGCGCGCCGCTGCCGCCATCCAGGCTGCCGCCGATCGAAAGCGCGGGGTAAAGCTGCGCGGTGGCGACGCCGATATTGGCCGTGGCGGCGGCAAGGCTGCGCTCTGCGGCGCGAACATCGGGGCGCTGGCGGAGCGAATCGGCGGGGATGCCGGTGGCGACGTCGGCCGGCCCGCGCGGGATCGGCTTAGCGGTCTCCAGCTCGGCCTTGAGCGCGCCCGGGGCTTGGCCGGTCAACACGCCGAGCCGCGAGACGAAGCCATTATAGCTCGCCTCCAGCGACGGGATCGACGCGGCGGTCTGCGCGCGGCTCGCGCGGGCCTGCTCCTGATCGAACGACGAGACCAACCCGGCCTGCACCCGGAAACCGGCGATTTCGAGATTGTCGTCCTGGATGCGGAGCGCCTCGCGCGCGTTGGCAAGATTGGTCTGGGCGAGCCGGGCGAGAACATAGTTGCGCGCCGTCTCGGCCTGAACCGAGATTAGCACCGTGGCATAATCGAAGCCGCTCGCTTCATAGCCTGCGCGCGAGGCTTCGACCCCGCGCCGGACACCGCCGAACAGATCCACCTGATAGCTGGCGTCGCCGCCGATCGAGAAACTGTCATTGCCGCCGCCGGGCCCAGTGATCGCCTGGCTGCGCGAATAGCCTGCCCCGGCGCTGATCGCGGGAAGCAGGCTCGCGCGCGACTGGGTGAGCGATTCGCGGGCCTGGCGAAGGCGCGTGACGGCGACGGCGATGTCTAGATTGCCGGCGCGCGCACGTTCGACCAGGCTGGCGAGCATCGGGTCGTCGAAACGCGTCCACCACTGGCTCAGATCTTCCTGTGCGCCCTGCGCTGTGGGTACAGAGAATTGGTCGGGCACCCCGATCTCGCTGGCGGCGCGGGGACGATAATCCGGCCCGGACGAACAGGCGGCGAGCGGGATCGCGAGTGCGAGTGTCCATGCGATGGATCGGTTCATGACCTCCTAGATGGTTTCGGAAGCGATTCTGTTCCACCAAAACATTGTCGCAGTTTGTCGCAGCGGCTCGCTTGCTTGTTTCGCCCCCCCGCTTCTATCAAGCGTTCCGTAAGGAGAATCTCATGTCTGAAAGCATCTATCCCGTTCCCGAAGAATGGGCGCGCAATGCGCGCGTGGATGCTGCCGGCTATGAGACCCTGCACGGCCGCAGCCTCGCGGATCCAGGTAGTTTTTGGCTGGAGGCAGCGAAGCGTCTGGACTGGATGAAGCGTCCTGAGATTGCGGGGGACTGGTCGTTCGAGGAGGGTGATTTCCACATAAGCTGGTTCGCGGATGGCAAGCTCAACGTGTCGGCGAACTGCGTGGACCGGCATCTTG
>NZ_BCTZ01000030.1 GCF_001591025.1 Sphingomonas soli NBRC 100801 | reverse complement strand
GGTAGCGAACAGGGTCGGTTGAATCCGGCGTTGCGGCACCATTTTTCACGCGTTATACCTCGGCAATACAGCTTCTAGACCCGAGGATTTACCGCATGAAACTCAAGACTTTGGCGCGCCTGATGGCGGGCGTGGCGCTGATCGCTGGCGCAGTCCCGGCGCTCGCCCAAACCGCGCCAAATGCACCGCGCTTTGGCGAATTCGGCGTCGATCTGAAGGCGCAGAAGACCAGCGTGAATCCCGGCGACGATTTCTGGACCTATGTGAACGGCACTTGGGCTGAAACCGTCCAGATCCCCCCTGAGCTCGCCTCTGCCGGCGTCACCACGACGCTGTACCTGGAAGCCGAGGCGAATGTGCGCAGCATCCTTGATGACATGGCGAAGAACCCGACGGCCTATGGCGCTTCCGGCAAGCAGGTTGGGGATTTCTACGCCGCCTGGATGGACGAGGCCGGGATCGAGGCGCGCGGCACTGCGCCGCTCAAGCCGTATCTCGCCCGGATCGCCGCGGTAAAGAACCTCGCCGATCTGCAAACGCTGTTCGCAACTGTCGGCTATGCGAGCCCGGTCGATATCGGGACCATCCCGGATTTTGCCAACCCGACCCGCTACACCGCGATCGTCTCGCAGGGCGGCCTTGGCATGCCGCGCGATTATTACCTGCTCGAAGGCAAGAAATATGACGCGTTCCGCACCGCGTATCGCGCCTATGTGACGAAGATCCAGCAACTCGCCGGCATCCCGGATGCCGCTGCCAAGGCCGACGCGATCATCGCGCTCGAAACCGAGATCGCCAGGAAGCAATGGTCGCCGCAGGAAAGCCGCGATCTCGCCAAGCTCAACGATCCCCAGTCGCTTGCCGGCCTGGAAGCCAAGGCGCCCGATTTTGATTGGGAACTGATGCTCAAGAAGGCGGGCCTCGAAAGCGCGCCGACGATCATCATGGCGCACAACACCGCGCTCGCCGCGATCGGCAAGATCATGGTCGCCACCCCGCTCCAGACCTGGAAGGATTATCTCGCGTACCGCTTCGTCAGCAGCAACGCGGCCTATCTGCCCAAGGTGTTCGACGATACGCGCTTCGATTTCTATTCGAAGACGCTCAGTGGCGTGCAGGTGAAGCGTGAGCGCTGGAAGCGCGGCGTGCAGCAGGTCAACGGCGCGCTCGGCGAAGCGGTTGGCGCGATCTACGTCGCCAAATATTATCCGCCCGCAGCAGAGAAGCAGATGGCCGAGCTCATCGAGGATCTGCGCGGCGCCTATCAGGAGCGGATCGAGAAAGCCTCCTGGATGGACGAGAAGACCCGCAAGGGCGCGCTCGCCAAGCTGGCCGCATTCGAGCCGCGCATCGGCCATCCCGACAAATATATCGATTATTCATCGATGAAGGTGTCGCGCACCGATCCGATCGGCAATGCGCTGGCCGCAGCGGAATTCCAGCACAAGCTCGATCTTGAGCGCTTCCCCAAGCCGGTCGATCGCACCTTGTGGGGCATGACCCCCCAGACGGTGAACGCCTATTACAGCCCGCTTGCGAACCAGATCACCTTCCCGGCCGCGTTCCTCCAGGCTCCCTTCTTCGATCCCAATGCCGATCCGGCGGTAAACTATGGCGCGATCGGCGCGGTCATCGGCCACGAAATGGGCCATGGCTTCGACGATCAGGGCAGCAAGTTCGGACCTACCGGCAAGATGGAAGATTGGTGGACCCCCGAGGCAAAGAAGGCCTTTGCCGAGCGCACCGCAACGCTGGTCGAGCAGTTCGGCCAATATGAGCCGATCCCCGGCACCAAGATCAACGGCAAGCTGACGCTGGGCGAGAATATCGGCGATCTTGGCGGCATCGAGGCGGCGTATGGCGCGTATCAGAAGTATCAGGCCAAGCACGGCAAGGCGCCGGTGATCGGCGGGCTGACCGGCGATCAGCGCTTCTTCCTGTCT
This sequence comes from Sphingomonas soli NBRC 100801, assembly GCF_001591025.1. Lineage (GTDB taxonomy): Bacteria > Pseudomonadota > Alphaproteobacteria > Sphingomonadales > Sphingomonadaceae > Sphingomonas > Sphingomonas soli. Next base: position 10,698 of record NZ_BCTZ01000030.1, on the reverse strand, counting down.
TATGCGCAGGCATGGCAGGGCAAGGTCCGCGAGGATAGCGAGCGCCAGCAACTGGTGACCGATCCGCACTCGCCCGGCAAGTATCGCGTCAACGGCATCGTTCGTAACGTCGATGCCTGGTATGATGCGTTCGGCATCAAGCCGGGCGATGCCCTGTATCTCCCGCCCGAAAAGCGCGTGAAGATCTGGTAAGCGCTAAATCCTCCCTCGCTTCAGCGGGGGAGGAAATCCTCTAGCCCAGCCACCGCCACACGCCCGCGGCGAATGCCCCGCCCAGCGGCTCGTGCGCCCAGCTTGCTGCCAGCCACAGGATCAGCCCGCCGAGAATCGCGCGCGTGCCGCCCGCCGACCATGGCGCACGGTCGGCGATCTGCGCGGCGAAGGGCAGGTATGAGGTCCGCGCCTTCCAGTCGCGCCATGCCGGTACCAGCGTCGTCTTCTTGGCATCCTGCAGCGCTGCGCCGACCAGCGCGAGGATCAGTATCGCGGCGGTCAGCACCAGATGGGCGCTGGTCGGGAAAGCGGCGAAATGGACGAGCGACCAGATCGCGAAACCCCACATCATCGGATGGCGCGTGATCGCATAGACGCCGCTCGCATTGCCGATCGCCTCATGTCCGCCTGCCTTTGGATTGGGGAAAGCGGGGTTGCCGAAGAGCGAGCCGGCGAAAAGCACGCTGCCGATCGCCATCGCGGCGCTGGCGATCGCCCAGCCCCAGCCGTCAAGATTCCACCACAGAAGCTCGGGCGGTGCCGCGCGGTACGCGAATGCCATCCACGCCAGGGTGGCCAGCGCCGCGACCGAATAGAGACCAAGAAAAGGCCCCTCGCCGATCCGCTCGACAAGGGGCCTTCGCAAAGGATGTGAGAGAAGGAAATGGAGCCCGACAAATGCGATTGCAGCGGCGATCAGCGACTCCATTTCTCCATCTCCTGCTAGTCCATGCTCAGAGCGTCTCGTCCCGGGTCCGCGTGCCGGCGCCGGCGGGTTCGGCGAGTTCGCCTTCACCTGCCAGACCATGCCCGCTTTCGTCGGTTCCGATCGTGTCGAGGTGCATCAGCTTGGTGACTAGCCAGCTGACGGGCACCGCGACCACGCCTACTCCGACGGTCCCCCAACCCACCCAGTTGAACACATCGAGTACCTGGTCGGGGCTGGAATTTGCGGTCATTTTGGCGACCTCTGCGGCGAGATAGTTGCCAGCCGCCGTTCCGAGGAACCAGGTGCCCATCATCAGTCCGACGATCGAGCCGCCGGCAAGCCGTGTCATGCTCGAAAGCCCGACCGGCGAGAAGCAGAGCTCTGCGGTCGAATGGAGTAGATAGAGCAGAACGATGACGATGATCGGCGTCATCTCGCCGCCACGGCCCGCACCATAGACCAGCACGACGAAGCCCAGCCCGACCTGAATGAGACCCAGCGCGAACTTCAACGGGGCGCTCGGCTCAAGTCCGCGCTTGCCGAGCCATACCCATAGCGCGCCGAACACCGGCGCCAGAGTGATGATCCAGATGCTGTTGATCGACTGGAACCACGAAGCTGGCACCAGCCAGCCGAACAGGTGGCGATCGACCTGCTTGTCGGTGAAGACGTTCAGCGAGGACCCGGCTTGTTCGAACAGCGCCCAGAACAAGGGGCTGAGCGCGATCAGGTACAGCGCCGCAAGCAGGCGGTTTCGTTCAACCTTCGGCAGCGTGAACAATGCACGATAGAAAATGTAGATGAAGGTTATGCCGAAACAGGCGAGCAGCAGCATGCCAACCACGCCGTCATTCTGGATCAGGAACCATGATGCGGCGACCGCGAGCAGGGCGCCGATATAGATGAGCCATTCCTGCGAAAGACCGACCGAGGTAGCCGCGCGCAGCTTGGCCGGGTTTGCAGGTTCGCCCTGGCCGTGCAGCTCTTTCCGAAACAGGACGAAAACGACCAGGCCTAGCAGCATGCCGATTCCGGCTGCGCCAAAGCCCCAGGACCAGCTGACGCGTTCGCCGAGATAGCCGATCAGGATCGGGCCGGCGAAGGCGCCGAGATTGATACCCATGTAAAATATCGAGAAAGCGCCATCGCGACGCACATCCGCTTTGGGGTACAGCTGGCCGACGAGCACCGAGATGTTGGCTTTGAGAAAGCCCGTGCCGACAATGATGAACGAAAGCCCGGCGTAGAAGCCATTGAGATACACGCCTTGCTCGCCAGCCGGCCCTTCGAACAGAGCGATCAGCAGATGTCCCGTGGCGATCAGGACGCCGCCGGCAAGCACTGCCTTTCTCGCGCCCAGATATCGATCGGCGAGATATCCGCCGATCACCGGCGTGATGTAAACCATCGACATATAGGCACCGTAGACGGCGTAGGCCGGCTTTTCGTCGAACAGGAAGTGCTTGGTCAGGTAGAAGACCAGGATCGCGCGCATTCCGTAAAACGAAAAACGCTCCCACATCTCTGCGAAGAACAGCATGTAGAGCCCGCGCGGGTGCCCCAGGAATGTCTTCGCGTCGGCGGGTACGCCCCCGCCTGCCGATGCCGTGTCTGCCATGTAGCCTCTTGAATCTATGTGCTTCCCGCGCTCGCGGCGGGATGGGTGGCGCGGAGACTAGACGGAAAGCGCCGCCTGTAAAGCGCGGCGCTTTCCGGCGGGGCCGCGGCGCCGCTGCGGCGCGGTTTGCGGCACGCGCGCCGCGTCCCTAGATGGGCCGCATGTTCAACGATCGCTCCACTCCGCTCTCGCTTCTCAAGACCCGCCGTTCGGGCAAGCCGCGCGAGCTGGTCGCGCCGGGTCCCGGTCGCGAGCAATTGCTCGAAATGATCGGGATCGCATCGCGCACGCCCGACCATGGCAAGCTCTTTCCGTGGCGCTTCGTGATCGTGCCGGACGAGGCTCGCGACGGGCTGGCGGCCGAGCTGGGCGCGATCGTAATGGCGGAGAAAGAGGGCGCTGGCCCGCGCGACGTGGAGGCCGCGGAGCAATTCGCCCGCCAGGCCCCGGCGCTGGTTGTACTGCTCTCAACCCCGACGCCAGGTCACAAGATCCCGGTGTGGGAGCAGGAGCTTTCCGCCGGCGCGGTGGCGATGAATCTGTTGCACGCAGCGCATGCGATGGGGTTTGCCGGAAGCTGGATCACGGGCTGGGCAGCCTATTCGGATGCCGTGCGCGACCTGTTTGGGAAGGCGGGCGAGCGCATCGCCGGTTTCGTCTTTATCGGGACGCCCGAGCGCGCTCTGGAGGAGCGTCCCCGGCCGCTACTGTCCGAAATCGTACAGTTTTGGCGCACAGGGTATGGACAAGATGCCTAATCGGTGTATTATGCCAGCATGACAGCGCTAGAGCATGAAGATTCGCCCGTTTATCTGAAGCTCCGTGCGAGCATCGCCGCCGCCATTTTGCGGGGCCAGTTCCGGGCAGGCGACCAGCTTCCTTCGGTGCGCGCGCTGGCGGCCGAACACGGGGCCAACCCGCTGACCGTCGCAAAGGCCTATCAGAGCTTTCAGGACGATGGCTATGTCGAGGTTCGCCGGGGCGTGGGGATGTTCGTCCTGCCCGGTGCGGTTGAGCGGCTGCGCGTCGCCGAGCGCGAACGCTTCCTCACCGGCTATTGGCCGCGCGTGAAGGATCACATCAGCCTGTTGGGGCTTGATGTGAACGAGTTGCTCGGTCGCGAGCTAGCCTGAGGGATGGTGCGGTTCCCGGTTCCCGACTGGCTCCGCCCCTACAGCTACTGGGTTTTGTTGGTGCTCGGCACCTTCACCTTCCAGACCGCGATCGCCAAGCCCTTCTACATTCCATCGGAATCGATGATGCCCGTGTTGCAGAAGGGCGACCGGCTGATCGTGACCAAATACCCTTATGGCTATGCCTATTCCTCGCTGTCGATCCATGGCAGCGCCGTGGTGCCGGGCCGGTTGTTCGGCGGCACGCCGGATCGCGGCGATATCGTCACCGTGGCGCGGCGTGGCGATGGTGTGGATATGATCAAGCGCGTGATCGGCCTGCCGGGCGATACGATCGCGGTGCGCCATGGGCAGGTGATCCTGAACGGCGTGCCCGTGCCGCGCGCTTATGCGGGGCATGCGATGATCCCGGTGGACAGCAACACGCCGTGCGACGCGCCGATGGTCCGCCCGTTCCGCAAGCCCGGCCCCGATGGCGCGCTGTATTGCCAGTTGCCCTTGTATCGGGAGACGCTGCCGAACGGCGCGCGGTACGATACGGTCGATTTGGGCGATACCGAATTGCCCAACGGATATATCAGCCCGGGCGACAATTTTGCCGAGATCCGGGTGCCCGCGGGCCATGTCTTCCTGATGGGCGATAACCGCGATCAGTCCGCCGACAGCCGTTTCTCGCTGGCGGATAAGGGGCTGGGCGGTCCGGTGCCGCTGGAGACGATCAGCGGCCGCGCCGAGTTCGTGACGCACAGCTATGATGGTGACGCTGCCTGGTGGAACCCGGTGAGCTGGGTGGGCAACCTGCGTAGCAACCGCGCTGGAACCACGCTCAGGCCCAATTAGGGCCACCGCCGACAATCCCGGCACCTACGGGGCATCCTCCACAGTTCTGTTACATCGCCGAGCGGCAGTCAGGCTGCGAATGCGTCCGCGTCTAGTGCGTAGAGCAGGTCTGCCTTTGCCAGCGCTGCAGCCTTCAGGCCCATCGCTTCGGGGACGATCTGCTCGACATAGAAGCCTGCCGCCGCCTGCTTCATCTTGAGGAAGGCGGGGTCGCCTTCGCTGCGGGCGGCGATACGGCCGCTTTCTTCCATCAGCCAGCCGCATATCGCGACCGACAGCATCGTCAGGAACGGATAGCTCGCGGCGAGCCGGTCATCGATTTCGCTGGCGAGCAGGTTGCGGGCGACTTCCTCGCAGGCATCGATCAGGCGGGTGAGCTCGCCGTCCTCGGCATCGCCGCGCATTTCGGCGAGCAGCGCCAGCAGCGTCGCGCCATTGTCCATGCTGAGCTTGCGGCCGACCAGATCGGCGGCCTGGATGCCGTTGGTGCCTTCGTAGATCGGGAAGATGCGCGCGTCGCGGAAATGCTGGGCGGCACCGGTCTCCTCGATATAGCCCATGCCGCCATGGACCTGGATGCCGAGGCTCGCGACCTCGTTGCCGAGATCGGTGGCATGCGCCTTGGCCAGCGGGGTGAGCAGCTCGACGCGCTTCTTTGCGGCGGCATCCCCGGCATGGGCGCGGTCGAGCTGGCCAAAGGCGTAATAGACCAGCGCGCGCGCCGCCTGGGTCTGCGCCTTCATCCGCAGCAGCATCCGGCGAACGTCGGGATGCTCGATGATCGCCACGCTTTCGCGTCCCCGTCCGGCGCGTGACGACTGTATACGTTCACGGGCGTAACCGATGGCACGCTGGGTCGCACGTTCGCCAACTTCGACGCCCTGAAGTCCCACGTTCAGCCGCGCATTGTTCATCATCGTGAACATCGCGACGATCCCCCCCATCTCCTCCCCAATCAACTCGCCGACGCAATCGTCATTGTCGCCGAAGGAAAGCACGCAGGTGGGCGAGGCGTGGATGCCCATCTTGTGCTCGATCGAGACCACGCGGACATCGTTGATCTCGCCGGGATTGCCGTCCGCATCGAGGCGGTACTTCGGCACGAGGAAGAGCGAGATGCCCTTGGTGCCGGCATGCGCGCCGGGGGTGCGGGCGAGGACGAGGTGGACGATGTTATCGGCCATGTCGTGATCGCCGAACGAGATGAAGATCTTGGTGCCCTTGATCAGATAGGTGCCGTCGCCGCGCGGAACCGCTGTGGTTCGCAGCGCGCCGACGTCCGATCCGGCCTGGGGCTCGGTGAGGTTCATCGTGCCGGTCCATTCGCCGGTCGACAGCTTCGGCAGATAGGCATCCTGCTGCACCTTGCTGCCGTGATGAACGAGGCTCTCGATCGCCCCGACCGTGAGCATGGGCGCGAGCGCGAACCCGATGTTCGAGGTGCCGAGAGTCTCGATCACCGCAGTGGCGAGGCTGACGGGCAGGCCCTGACCGCCATAAGCCGGGGGCGACCCGATCGTGCCCCAGCCACCCTCGACATAGGCTTTGTACGCAGCGACGAAGCCTTCGGGCATCACCACGCCCTGTTCGGTCCATTTCGCGCCGACCGTATCGCCGATGCGCTCGAGCGGGCCCCATTCGCCCGCCGCGAACTGACCCACTCCATCCAGTACCGCATCGACCAGGTCGGTGGCCTCTTCGGAGAGTTCGGAGAGGCGCACGATGTGGTCGAGGACAAAGCGCTGGTCTGCGATGGCGGGGGTGAACATGGGGTCTCTCTTGTGTGTGGTTCGCCTGCGCTATAGCGCTTCCTGCGTGAGCCCTACAAATCCCCGCACCTTACGCTACGGCGCCGCCGCGATTGCGGAGGCCGCGCGGCTGATCGCGGCGGGGCAATGCGTCGCGGTGCCGACGGAGACGGTCTATGGCCTAGCTGCCGATGCGACCGATTCGCGCGCGGTGGCCGGGATCTACGCGGCCAAGGGGCGGCCGAGTTTCAACCCGCTGATCGTGCATGTGGCCGATCTCGCGGCGGCCGAGCGTATCGCGGTGTTCGACGATGCGGCGCGCGACCTCGCCGCGCGCTTCTGGCCGGGGCCGCTGACCTTGGTGCTACCCGTGAAGCCGGACAGCGGGATCGCGTCGCTGGTGACGGCGGGGCTGGATACGATCGCGATCCGGGTGCCGAACCACCGGGCGATGCAGGCGCTGCTGGCGGCCTGCGGCAAGCCGCTCGCGGCACCCTCCGCCAATGCCAGCGGCGGGATCAGCCCGACGCGGGCGGAGCATGTCGCGGCGAGCCTGAGCGGGCGGATCCCGCTGGTGATCGACGATGGCGCGACGCCGGCAGGGCTGGAATCGACGATCGTCCTGCGCGGGCATATTCTGCGCCCAGGCCCGATCACTGCCGAAGCGCTGGGGTTAGAAGCTGCTGAATCCATGGGCGCAATCACCGCGCCGGGGCAATTGGCGAGCCACTATGCGCCCACCAAGAGCCTGCGACTCAATGCGCCCGGCCGCGTAGACGGCGAATGGCTGATCGGCTTTGGCGACGTGGCGGGGGACGATACTCTCTCGGCCAGTGGCGACATGGTGGAGGCGGCCGCCAATCTGTTCGAAGCGCTGCACCGCGCTGATGCTTCGAGCGCCTCAGCGATCGCGATCGCGCCGATCCCCGAGACCGGCATCGGCGTGGCGATCAACGATCGGCTGCGCCGCGCCGCGCATCCGCGCTGAACTTTACACCTGCACTACATGGAATAGATTCCCTCCCGGGAACGCGGCGTATTCGCGAACCGAATTGGAGAGGAGCGACATGACCAACGTACAGCGCGGTGTGGCCGAGATGATCGGCACGTTCTGGCTAGTCTTTGGGGGGTGCGGCAGCGCGGTGCTGGCGGCGTCCTTTCCGGATCTCGGCATCGGGTTTGCGGGTGTGGCGCTGGCCTTTGGGCTTACCGTGCTCACCATGGCCTACACGATCGGGCACATTTCGGGATGCCATCTGAACCCCGCGGTGACGCTTGGCCTCTGGGCTGGTGGTCGCTTCTCGGCCAAGGACATTCCGCTCTATGTGGCGGCGCAGGTGATCGGTGCATGTATCGCCGCGTATCTCCTCTATTTCATCGCGAGCGGCGCGTCGGATTATGCGGGCGGGCTGGCCTCCAACGGCTTTGGCGCGCACTCGCCGGGCAAGTTCACGTTCGAGGCGGGCATGGTGATCGAGGTCGTGCTGACCTTTGTCTTCCTGTTCGTCATCATGGGGGCGACCGACAGCCGCGCGCCCGCGGGCTTCGCGCCGATCGCGATCGGGCTGGCGCTGACGCTGATCCACCTAATCTCGATCCCCGTAACCAACACCTCGGTCAATCCGGCACGCTCGACCGGCCCGGCACTGCTGGAGGGTGGGATCGCGCTGGAGCAGCTGATCTGGTTCTGGATCGCACCGATCGTCGGCGCGCTGATCGGCGGCTTTGCCTATAAAGCGCTGGGTGCCGACGCGACACAGCGCCCGCCGATCGAAGGCGAAGCGCTGCCCGGCTAATTACCGGCGCCTAGGGCGCGGCTCAGGCCGCGCTCTCCTTAGCGCGCGCGGCGAAGCTCTTGCGGAGCTTGCGCAGCTTGGGCGGGATGACCGCGAGGCAATAGGGGTTCCGCTGGCCTTCGCCTGCCCAATATTCCTGATGATATTCCTCGGCGGGCCACCATTCGCCGAGGGTCTCGATGCTGGTCACGATGGGCGCGGGCCAATCGGGGCGGGCGCGTTCGAGTGCGTCCAGCGCTTCGCGCTCCTGCTCGGTCGAATGCGGGAAGATCGCCGAGCGATACTGGGTGCCGATGTCGTTGCCCTGGCGATTGAGCTGGGTGGGATCGTGGGTGGCGAGGAAGATATCGAGGATCTCGCCATAGCTGATCTGATCGGTATCGAAGCTGACCCGGATTGCCTCGGCATGGCCCGTCTCGCCGCTGCACACCTGCTTGTAGGTGGGATTGGCGACGGTGCCGCCGATATAGCCGCTCTCCACGCCCGTGACGCCGATCACGTCGTTGAACACCGCTTCGGTGCACCAGAAACATCCGCCTGCCAGCGTCGCGGTCTCGATCGCCATTTCTTACAACTCCTTGATTACGTCCCCAAGATAGGATTGAGCAGCGCAACGACAATGCGGGGATGACGATGCGCGACGGAACGGTGATGGTGACGGGCGGGGCAGGCTATATCGGAAGCCATGCCGTGCTGGCGCTGCTCGATGCTGGCTGGAAGGTCGTGGTGATCGACAATCTCGTCACCGGTTTCGACTGGGCGGTGGATAAGCGCGCATCGCTGGTGGTCGCCAATATCGAGGACGACGCCAAGGTCCGCGCGGCGATCCGCGAGCATAAGGTGTTCGCGATCATGCACTTCGCCGGATCGGTGGTGGTGCCCGAGAGCGTGACCGATCCGCTCAAATATTACCGCAACAACACCGCCGCGAGCCGCGCGCTGATCGAAAGCGCGGTGGCCGAGGGGGTGAAGCACTTCATCTTCTCCTCGACGGCCGCGACCTATGGGATCCCGGAGGTGGTGCCGGTGCGCGAGGACAGCCCCAAGCTGCCGATCAATCCCTATGGCATGTCCAAGCTGATGACCGAGATCATGCTGAAGGACGTCGCCGCCGCGCATCCGATCAACTATTGCGCGCTGCGCTATTTCAACGTGGCGGGGGCGGACCCGCAGGGGCGCTCGGGGCAGTCGACGGCGGGCGCGACGCACCTGATCAAGGTCGCGGTGGAAGCGGCGACCGGCAAGCGCGACAGCGTGGCGGTGTTCGGCACCGATTTCGCGACGCCGGACGGGACGGGCGTGCGCGACTATATCCATGTGACCGACCTGGCCGCGGCGCATGTCGATGCGCTCGACCTGCTGATCGCCGATCCGGGCAAGAACCACACGATGAACGCGGGCTATGGCCGGGGCTTCTCGGTGCTCGAAGTGCTCGACGCGGTCGACCGGGTGACCAACATGACGATCAACCGCAAGCTGGAAGGACGCCGCGCGGGCGATCCCGATGCGCTGGTCGCGGACAATGCAGCGATCCTGGCGGCGCTGCCCTGGCGTCCGAAGAATGACGATCTGGACCAGATCGTCCGCGATGCGCTGGCCTGGGAGCGCAAGCTCGCCGAGCGAGGCGCTGGAAGGTGACACTAAGGTGACACCAAGGAGCGGTTCTTGCCTGGGGGGAATGACTAGAGATTTCAAAGAGCTGTAGGCAATGCCGACCGGCTCAGCCAAGCAGGCGAAATCCTACATTGCAAGCCTTTGTTTGCCCGCGAGCAGCCGCAGCTCGATCCACCACCAGAGCATCGCCCAGGCCCCGCCGAACACCCAGCCGCCGACCACGTCGCTGGGCCAGTGGACGCCAAGATAGACGCGGCTGATCCCGATCGCGCCGGTGAGCAATAGAGCGATGCCGATGACGAAGCCGCGCATCTTGGCATCGGGAAGCACGGGGAAGAACAGCGTGGCGAGCGTCAGATAGACGATCGCGCTGTTCGCGGCATGGCCGCTCGGGAAACTGTGCGACGTTTCGTGCATCAGCCGATCGATGAGATCGGGCCGGCTGCGCGCGACCAGCGCCTTGATCAGCGTGATGACCGATGCGCCGAGCGTGGTGGCGAGCAGTACAAGCATGGCGCTCCGCATCTGCCGGTGCAGGATCAGGAAGGCGGCGGCGGCGATCACGACGAAGGTGAGGACCGTGCTGCTGCCGAGCGCGGTGACGTCGCGCATCGCGGAGGGAAGCCAGTCCGGGCCGATGGGGAGATCGGGACTCCCGGACACGCGCATCGCCAGCATGATCGCGCGATCGACCGATGCGCCGTCGCCCTCGACCAGCTCGCGGCCGAGCCAGAAGATAAGCAGGAGCAATGCTGCGCATGCGGATGCGGCGGCGACCGGCCATGGGATCCGGCGCGACGCGGGGCGATCGGGCGCGTTGACGGTGGGCTCGTCCATGCGCCGAGGGTTGCACAGGTGGGGGCTGGGGGGAAGCGTGGGCTTTTGCGGTCCGCTCTGCACGGGCGGGGTGTGCCCGCCTTCATTGTCATCCCGGCCCTGTGCGGCGATCCACGTGTCGGCGGGCGATGCGCGAGGGGGCGGGGGGAGCTTGTGGCGCGGTGGGCCCCGGCACGGAGGCCGGGGTGAC
>NZ_BCTZ01000029.1 GCF_001591025.1 Sphingomonas soli NBRC 100801 | reverse complement strand
GTTTGGGGGTGTGGGGTTGGTTTGTTCGTCGTCCCCAAGGGAGGGGGCTCAACTGGGGTGTCGCTTGTGACCTGGGTCCCCGCATTCGCGGGGATGACGGAAAGGGTGGGGTGTGGGGTGGCCGTTCGCGTCACCCCGACAGGGCGTCGGGGTGACGGACGGGGGTCAGGATTTCATCAGAGCTGAAACCGGGCGCTGATGCGGAAATCGCGGCCTGCGAGGGGAGCGAAATCCTTGAGGACGCTTGCGTGGCGGCGGGCCTCTACGTCGAACAGATTGTTCGCCGACAGCGTCAGGCTGAGCGCCTTGGTGGCGAAGGGCTTCCAGCTGATCGAGGCGTTGACCATGGTGTAGCCGTCGGTCGGCGTCTCGTATCCGGCGATGCGCTTCTGATCGAAGACGCGTTCGACTTCCACGCGGGTGGTGAGGCGATCCGACTGCGCTTCCAGCCCGCCCAGCAGGCGCAGCGCCGGAATGCGCGGCGCGGGTCCCTCGCCCGTGATATCCGCATGGACGTAATCACCGACAAGATCGGTGTTCAGATCGAAGCCGCCGAGCCGGGCAAGCCGCACCGACAGCTCGCCTTCCAGCCCGTAATAGCGGGCATCGGCCTGGGCATATTGAAAGACCGGGAGATGATCGATCTCGGCCCCGGTCTGATAGTCGTAAATATAGTTCCTGAACCAGTTGTGATAGGCCGAGAGGGCGAAGGAATAGCCGTCTCCCTGCCCCTTGAGCGAGGCTTCGAGGCCCCAGCTGCTTTCCTTGGCGAAGCCGGGATCGCCGATTTCGAACGCCTGGGTGCCGGCGTGCGGGCCGTTGGCGAACATCTCTTCCGCCGAGGGAGCGCGCTCGGTGCGCGAACCACTGAGGCCGATGCGGATGCCGGGTGCCAGCGCGTAGGACGCGCCGAGCGAGAAGGAGAATGCGTCGAAACGGCGCGCGATATCGGGATTGCCGAGATCGACGTCCGCCTTGGCGCGGATATCGCTATGCTCATAGCGCGCTCCCGCTTCCGCCTTTAGCGGGCCGAGATCGAAGGACTGGAGCGTGAAGAGCCCGAATTGCTGGGTGCTGCTTTGCGGCAGGAACTTCTCGTCCCCCTCAACGCGGAAGTCGCGCAGCAGGAACTGGCCGCCGATCGCGCCGCGCCAGCCGCCACGATCGGCCTGGACCAGCTCGACACGGCCTTCCCAGCCCTGATTGAAGAAGCTGGTGCCGATCGCGCCGTCGGGCTCGATCTCGTCATGCCGATAGTCCGCAGCGGCACCGCGGAAGCGCAGCATCTCGAACAGGCCGCCCGTCTCGACCTCGGCGCGGACGTCGAAGCGCGTTTGCTTGACGTTCAGGCGGACATCCTCGTGATCGTGCCCGCCGCCACCGCCATGGCCGTGATCGTGGACATCGAAGCGCGCGGGGACGCCATAGAGGCTCTCATAGCGGCTGACCGCGAAGCCCAGCGAGCCACCGTCGCGGATGATCGAGAGGCCCCCTGCCGCGTCCCAGGTGCGGGCGGCGGTGTTGTGCAGGCGCCCGCGCACGCTCGCTTCCTCGGCCAGTTCGGGCTCATTGTCTGCAATGGCATGGGCCAGTGCGTGATCGCGCACGTTGCGGGCATAGAGGTAACCGCCGGTGCGCAGATCGCCGGTCTTGAGATAGCTGCCATCGGCATGGGCGACGATGCCGTTGCCGAGCGGCACATCGAGATGGCCCGCCGCAGAGCGCTGCTCCGACGCGCTGGAATAATTGCCGATCAGATCGAGATGAACCGCCTCTGTGGGAATGCGGCGCGGAATGCGGCTGTCGATGACGTTGACCACGCCGCCGATCGCGGACGAGCCGAACAGCAAGGCGGCGGGGCCGCGCAGCACTTCGATGCGATCCGCGTTGAGCGGATTGATCGCGGCAGCGTGATCGGCCGAAGTGTTCGACACGTCGATGCTGCCGATGCCATCGGTGAGGATGCGGATGCGCTCGCCCTGGAAGCCGCGCAGCACGGGCCGCGAGACGGCGGGGCCGAACGAACTGGCCGATACGCCCGGCAGCGAGGCGAGCGTATCACCGATCGTCGGCTTGATCTGGCGGGTCAACGCTTCGCCGGACAGGACCGACGTGCCCGAGAGCACATCGACCTGGCTGCGAACATAGGGCGCGGTGACGATGATGCCCGAATCGGCCGATTCGTGGCCATGGTCCTGATCCTGTTCGTCCTCGGCAGCCGGGACCGCCGGCGACTCGCCAGCATGCTTGTCACGAGAGGGGGCGATTTTGGGATCGGGATCGGCGGCGAAAGCGACGGCAGGCACGGCAAGGGCGGCGGTGGCCGCGCCAAGGAAAAGGGCAAAACGCATGGGATACACTCCGGGAAGCTGGTCAGGGATACTGATCGGCAAGCCACGGGACGCACGCTGGACGCGGAGGCGCCGGGCGTGGAGCGGGCTTGCTCAGGCCTGGAGTGGCTGGGGAGGTGCGCGGCTGCGCCAGCCATGCGAAGCCAGCCGGATATCGGCGGGACTCGCGAGGCTTGTTTCGGGCGCCAGTGCGGCGCGCAGGACGGGCGGGACTATTTCCGCCGGGACCGGCAGCAGCGCGCTGCCGGCATGATTGAGTTCGCGGCAGATCGGGCAGGAATCGGGAAGCTTGAGCGGGGCATCGCTATCCGCGCTGGCCGCGATATTGACCAGAACGGTGCCGCCGACGAACGGCGACGCGCCCTCCGGATGCTGATGCGTCTGCGCGACGAAGCCCTGCCAGCTGACCGCCAGCATCATCGCGAGCAGCATCGTGCGCCATGCAAGCGCGAGGTGCGGACCCAGGATGCGCGCGATCACGGCGTGGCGATTGCCACGCTGCGCGCGCTTATCCCTGGAACGCTGGACCTTCATTCCACTCGCAATGCCATTCTGCTGCATCTGCGAACGATTGATATGTTGCATTGTATCATGATGCAAGGCCCCTCGCGACGGGGCATGGTGGGCTCGCCGGGATTCGAACCCGGGACCTACAGATTAAAAGTCCGTTGCTCTACCGACTGAGCTACGAGCCCTACCAAGCGCGCTCACCTAGGGGCAGGGCGGGGGGCGGTCAACCGCTTGAAAAGCTGACGGACCGTGTGGCGCGAAATCGGATCGCGCCAATCGGGGGCGATGGCGACGAGCGGCCGGAGCACGAAATCGCGGGCGCGGAACTGCGGGTGGGGAATGGTGAGCGCAGCTTCGCCCCATGCGCCGCCCGACCAGAGGATGATATCGAGATCGATCACCCGCGCCCCCCAGGCGCGCCCGCGCCGCCGCCCGAAAGCGCGCTCGATCGCCTTGAGCCGGGCGAGCAGAGCGGGGGGATCCTCGCTCGTCCGGAGGATCGCGGCGGCATTGGCGAAGCGGCGGTTGGAGGGGCCGAGCGGGGGCGTGCGCAGAATCGGGGAGGCCAGGACGGGGGCGAGCAGGGCGAGCGCGGCGGCGATTTCCCGCTCGGGCGATCCGTGGCGCCCGCGACGGTTTGATCCCAGGGCGATCACATAGGTCGCCGGCGTCTGCGCCGCTGGGCTTGTCGTCGTCACGCCCATGCGCCTATCGCGCGCGGATGGAAGCGCCAAGCCTTGAACCGATGCGCGATTGCGCGCTGTGCCCGCGACTGGCGGCGCTGCGCGGCGAATTGCGCGTGGCGCAGCCCGAATGGTGGAACGCGCCGGTGCCCGCGCTGGGCGACCCGGAGGCGGGCATCGCGATCGTGGGGCTGGCTCCGGGGATGAAGGGGGCGAACCGGACCGGGCGGGCTTTTACGGGCGACGCTTCGGGCGACCTGCTGTTTGCCACGCTGGAGAAGTTCGCCCTGGCGGAAGCGGGCGAGCCGAAGGGCGTGCTGATCCTCAACGCGGTGCGCTGCCTGCCGCCGGGCAACAAGCCGCTGCCCGAGGAAATCCGCACGTGCCGGCAGTTTCTGAGCGGGCAACTCCGCGCGCCGGTGACGATCGCATTGGGGCAGATCGCGCACCAGTCCGCCGTGAAGGCGATGGGCGGGCGGCTGCCCAAGACGCCGTTCGGGCATGGCAACGAGCACCGCATGCCCGATGGCCGCGTGCTGATCGATAGCTATCACTGCTCGCGCTACAACCAGAACACCAACCGGCTGACGGCGGAGATGTTCGAGGCGGTGTTTGCGCGCGCGATGGAATTGCGGGGCTAGGCCGCTACGGTTCCGAAGAGCGCGCCGACGCCCGCGGTGACCGCCATGGCGACCGCTCCCCAGAAGGTGACGCGCAGCACGGCGCGGCCTATATTCGCGCCACCCGCACGCGCGCCGATCGCGCCCAGGGTGCCGAGGAAGAGCAGCGAGGCGATCGAGACGGCGGGCACGACGATCGCCAGCGGGGCCACCAGCGCGGCGATCAGCGGGGCCGCCGCGCCCACCGAAAAGGTTGCCGCCGAGGTCCAGGCCGCCTGGATCGGGCGGGCCGTGCTGAGTTCGGAAATGCCGAGCTCGTCGCGGGCGTGCGCGCCGAGCGCATCCTTCGCCATCATCTGGAGCGCGACCTGGCGGGCGAGCGCGGGCTCGACTCCGCGCGCCTCGTAGATCGCGCTGAGCTCGTCGATCTCGTGATCGGTATCGTCGCGCAGTTCGGCGCGCTCGCGGGCGAGATCGGCCTGTTCGGTATCGGACTGCGAGCTGACCGAGACATATTCGCCCGCCGCCATCGACAGTGCGCCCGCGAGCAGGCCGGCGACCCCGGCCACCAGGATCGCCTGGCGGTCCGGGCTGGCGGCGGCGACGCCGACGATCAGGCTGGAGGTGGAGACGATGCCGTCATTCGCGCCGAGCACCGCCGCGCGAAGCCAGCCGACCCGCGCCACCAGATGGCGTTCGCGATGTTCACTCAACGCACGCATCGCCAGATCCCCTTATGTCGCGCCGCCGCTTGCGGCAGGCCGTTAGATATCCTGCACGAGCCGCCCGTACAATTCGGGGCGGCGATCGCGGAAGAAGCCGAAGGCGGCGCGGTGGCGCTTGACGCGATCGAGGTCGAGCGTCGCGGTGATCACGCCGGTTTCCTCGCGATCGAGCTCGGCGAGGATGTCGCCGCGTTCGTCGGTGATGAAGCTGGTGCCGTAGAAGGTCTGGCCGTGCTCGGTGCCGATGCGGTTTGCCGCGACCACGGGGACGACGTTGGACACCGCATGGCCGACCATCGCGCGGCGCCAGAGGCGGGCGGTGTCGAGGCTGTCGTCATGCGGCTCGGAGCCGATGGCGGTGGGATAGAAGAGGATATCCGCGCCCATGAGCATCATCGCGCGCGCGGTTTCGGGATACCATTGATCCCAGCAGATGCCGACGCCCAGCGTGGCCGCGGGGCCTTCCCAGACCTTGAAGCCGGTATTGCCCGGGCGGAAATAGAATTTTTCCTCATAGCCGGGGCCGTCCGGGATGTGGCTCTTGCGATAGACGCCGGCGACCTTTCCGTCCGGGCCGATCATCGCGAGGCTGTTATAATGATGCGGGCCATCGGCTTCGAAGAAGCTGGTGGGGATGTAGATGCCGAGCTCGGCGGCGAGCTTCTGCATCGCGAGCACCGCCTTGTGCTCGTTCGCAGGCTTTGCGTTGGAGAAGAGCCCTTCATCCTCGACGCGGCAGAAATATTCGCCTTCGAACAATTCGGGCGGCAGCACGACCTGCGCGCCGCGCGACGCGGCCTCGCGGACCATTTCGGAAACCGCCGCGATATTGGCGTCAATGTCATCGGTGAAGGCGAGCTGGAGCGCTCCGACGGTGATTTCGGTCATGCGCGCCATGTAGTGGCATTTGCTTTCCTTCGCACCCCCTGCCTTAATCGCCGCGATGACCAGCTTCGAATTCGCCTTTTCGCTGTTCGGCCTGTTGCTGGGGCTTTCGCTCGCCGAGGTGATGAGCGGGTTCGGGCGCGTGATGCGGGGACGGACGGCGATCCGGCTGGGGTGGCTGACGCCGATGGTCGGCGTGCTGCTGATGGTCGATCTCGTCACCTTCTGGTCGAACGCCTGGGACATGCGCGAGGCGATCCCGCCGAGCTTCGCGGCCCTGCTGTTCGGCACGGTGATCGCGTCGATCTATTATCTCGCCGCGTCGCTCGTCTTCCCCACCGCAGTGAGCGAATGGCCCGATCTCGACGCCTATTTCATGCGCCACAAGGGGCAGGTGATGATCGGCGTGATGAGCGCGAACCTGTTGGTGATGGTCGCGCGCATCCTGCTTTACGGCAACATCTTCACCACCTGGCAATCCGTGACGATTCCGGTGCTGTTCTCCGGACTCGGGCTCGCGATCGTCTTTTCGAAGAGCAAATGGGTGTGCGGCGCGATCCTTGCGCTGCTGCTCAGCCTTTACGGGATGTTCCGCTTCCTATTCTGACGGAATCTGCTGGCTGATACAGTGGAAGCTGCCGCCGCCGGTTAGGATATGATCGGCGCGCTGGCCGACGATCTCGCGGCCGGGGAAGAGCTTGCCCAGCGCATCGACCGCGGCCTGATCATTCTCCTGCCCATAGAGCGGAACGACGACGGCGGCGTTGCCGATATAGAAGTTCATATAGCTGGCGGGGATGATCTCCTCTTCCTCGTCGAGCACGCGGCCGGGGGAGGGGAAGGGGATGACTTCGACGCCGTGGCGCTCGGCGCGCAGCTTCGCATCCTGATAGACGCGCCAATTGGGATCGTTCTCGGCAGGCTCGGGGATCAGCAGCCGGTTCGGGCCGACGAAGCGCGCGAGATTATCGACATGGCCGTCGGTGTGATCGTTGAGCAGCCCGTTTCCGAGCCACAGCACATCGGTATAGCCGAGATCGGACTTGAGCAGCGCTTCCACCTGGTTCTGGGAGAAGCCGGGATTGCGATTATGGTTGAGCAGGCATTGCTCGGTGGTGACGACGAGGCCGGTGCCGTCGCCGTCGATCGCGCCGCCTTCGATGATCCAGTCGAACGATTCGACAGGCAGGCGCTGGCGGCGGGCGAGGCGGATGCCGATATCGTCATCGCCCTCAAGATCATATTTGCCGCCCCAGCCGTTGAAGCCGAAATCGCGCGCAAGGCCGTCGCCGCCGATGATCGCGGCAGTATCGCGCAGCCAGATGTCGCCGAACGGCTCGACCACGATGCGTGCGTCATTGCCCAGCAGCTTCTTCGCCGCCGCACCCGATTCCGCATTGGCGCAGACCAGGATCACCTGCTCACCGCGCCCGCCGGCATGCACCGCACGCGCGAAGGCCGCGACTTCGGCGCGCGCGGGCTCGAGATCCTCGACCCAGAGCTCGGGATGGCTGGGAAAGCCGATCCAGACGGCGTCATGGGGTGCCCATTCGGGCT
Source organism: Sphingomonas soli NBRC 100801 (assembly GCF_001591025.1). Classification (GTDB taxonomy): domain Bacteria; phylum Pseudomonadota; class Alphaproteobacteria; order Sphingomonadales; family Sphingomonadaceae; genus Sphingomonas; species Sphingomonas soli. Next base: position 7,648 of record NZ_BCTZ01000029.1, on the reverse strand, counting down.
TGGGGGGCAGGATGGTCATTCGCTGCTTTTTAGTCGGCTGGCGATAAATGCAAACCATATCCCGAGAAAAATAGCGGGACCCTGGGGTCCCGCTTCCTCCGTGCACGCGCCAGTGCGTTCCGGGCCGCTTGCCCGGTGGGGTTCTCCCCGCTTGAGCTATAGCCCGCCAGAATTAGCGGGACCCCGGGGCAAGCCCGGGGTGACCGGGGGGTGGTGAGGCCGGGGCGGATAGGGGTCCGCCCTGCCACACGCCGCTACTGGCCTGCCCGGCTCTTGTCGCGGATCGCGCGGAATTCGGCGGTGGGGTACCAGTTTGGCCAGAGGTCGCCATCGGCGAGCATGCGACCGAAATCATGGTAGAGCTGGACGTCCTGCACCGCGGCACCCCAATCCCAGCTCCCTGAATATTCGTCCTGCGGCTTGTGATAGGCGCGGGCGGTATATTCCTCGCTCAGCTTGGTGCCGGCTTCCTTGCCGCCGACCACCAGATCCTCGCCCGCGCCGCCATTGAGCATGGGGACGCCGAGCCGCGCGAAGCTGAAATGGTCCGAGCGATAATAATAGCCGCGCTCGGGTGTGGGTTCGGGTTCGATCACGCGATTCTGCGCCGCGACGAAGGGCTTCACCAGATCTTCCATCTCGGACTTGCCCGCGCCGACCATCACGAAATCCCTGACCGCGGGCGTCACAGAGAGCGCATCCATGTTGACGCCGCCCACCGTCTTGGCGAGCGGGAAGACCGGGTTCTCGGCATAATATTTGGAGCCGAGCAGGCCCGATTCCTCGGCGGTAACGGCAAGGAACACCTGCGAGCGCGCGGTTGGGCCCTGTTTGGCGCTCGCCTCTGCGATCGCGACCAAAGCGCCGATGCCCGTCGCATTGTCGATCGCGCCGTTGCAGATATCGTCGCCGTCGATTGCGTCGCAGCGACCCAGATGATCCCAATGGCCGGTGTAGAGCACCACTTCATCCGGGCGCTTGGTGCCGGGAAGCATGCCGATGACGTTCCTCGATTTCTGGCGCTTGATATCATTGTCGAAGCTGACCGATGCCTTGAGCCCGAGCGGCACGGCGCGGAAGCCCATCGTGCGGGCAGCCTCGAGCAAGGCCGGATAATCCTTGCCCGCGCTGGCGAAGAGCGCCTTTGCCGCGTCCTGCTGGATCCAGGCGATCGCCTGGCTCTGGCCCATATGATTGTCGGAGGCGTCCTGCTCATATTGCGCGCCGGTCCAGCTCGACTGGACGACGCCCCAGCCATAGGCCGCGGGCTCGGTATCATGGATAATGATCGCGGCTGCTGCGCCCTGCCGCGCGGCTTCCTCGAACTTGTAGGTCCAGCGGCCATAATAGGTCATCGCCTTGCCATCGAAGAGCCCGTCGAGCGTGGGCGTCTGCCAATCGGCATCGTTGACGAGGATGAGGACCGTCTTCCCCTTCACATCGACGCCGGCATAGTCGTTCCAGCCGCGTTCGGGCGCGTTGATCCCGTAGCCGACGAAGACGACGTCGCTATCCTTGAGCGCGATATTGGGCACGACGCGATAGGTGTTGACCACCATATCGGTGCGATAGGCGAGGCTTACGGGGGTCTTGCCGCCGGAAAAGACGAGGTTCGAAACGTTCTTCGCGGTGAGCTCCACCAGCGGCACGTCCTGGAACCAGCTTCCCTTGTTGCCCGGCTGGAGCCCCGCTTTCTTGAATCGCTCTACGATATAGTTGACGGTCTTTTCCTCCGCCGGCGTGGTGGGCGCGCGGCCCTCGAACGCATCGGAAGACAGCGTCTTCGTCACGTCCTTCATCGTATCGAGCGAAATGGCCTGCGCCGAGGCGGCACCGCTGGCCAGAAGCGACAGGGCAAACAGAGCGAAGCGCATGCGAAACTCCCGAAATGATCCCGCATGCTGGCAGGGGTTGCGCGCCGGGGCAACGTGATGCAGCAATGGTAGCGATAACATGAGCGCGGAGAGGGCGATGCGGCCGGGATTGCTTTTGTCGCTGTTGCTGTGCGCGGCGCTGCCCGCCGCCGCACAGCAACAGGATTATGCCGCCGCAAATGCCGACCGGCAGGCGATGCTGGACCTGCTGGGGATCAAGGCGACCCGGCCGGGAGCGGATGGCTTCAATCGCGACGCGCCCAACGCCGCCAATTACGACGAGGCGAAAGCGGGCGAGCCGCAGCTGCACGGCGTGCTGACCATGGCCAATGGCGATAGGGTGGATAGCGCGCGGATGTGGTGGCGCGCGCGGCGGCCCGAGCTCGTCGAGCTGTTCGACCGCGAAATCTATGGCCGGGTGCCGGCGAGCGCGCCGACGATCGACTGGCGCGTCGTGCGCGAGGAAAGCGCGGTCGAAGGCGGGGTGCCGGTCGTCAAGAAATGGCTGGAGGGCGTGGCCGACAACAAGGCATGGCCCCAAGCGAGCGCGACGATATCGCTGCGCGTGACGCTGCCGCGCGGCAAGGCGCGCGTGCCGCTGATGCTGTCCTTCGGCTTTCCCGAGGGTTTCCGCTTCCCCGGGCCGCCGCGCCCCGCCGATCCGGGGCCACCCTATACCGAGCAATTGCTCCAGCGCGGCTGGGGTTATGCAGTGCTGGTCGCCAATTCGATCCAGGCGGATAATGGCGGGCTGCTGAAGGATGGCGTGATCGGGATTTCGCTGCGCGGCAAGGCGCGCGGCCCGGAGGATTGGGGCGTGCTGCGCGCCTGGGCATGGGGGGCGAGCCGCGCGTTCGACGTGCTGGCGAGGGATCCCGCGATCGATGCGAAGCGCATCGGGATCGAGGGTCTGTCGCGCTATGGCAAGGCGGCGCTGGTGACGATGGCCTATGACCAGCGCTTCGCGATCGGCTTTGTCGGATCGTCGGGCGCGGGTGGTGCTGCGCTCTATCGCCGCAATTTCGGCGAACGCATGGGCAATCTGTGTGCGAGCGGCGAGTATCACTGGTTCGCGGGCAATTTCCTCAAATATTGCGGGGTGCTCACCGAATTCGATCTGCCGATCGACTCGCACCAGCTGATCGCGCTCAGCGCGCCGCGTGCGCTGTTCATCGGGGCGGGGACGGTGGAGACCGGGGATGGCTGGGTCGATCCCAAGGGCAGCTTCCTCGCCGCTGCGGCAGCCAGCCATGCCTGGGACCTGCTCGGCAAGCCCGGGCTGAGCAGCGATGTGTTTCCCGAGGCGCTCACCCCGGTTACCGGCGGATCGCTCGGCTTTCGCCAGCATCAGGGCGGGCACAATAATCGCGACAACTGGCCCAGCTTCATCGATTTTGCGCAGGCGCGGCTGGGGGCAAAGCGCTGAGCCTTCAGCGCCGATTCCCGGGCTGAACCGCCCCGCCCGGAAATCCGGCTATCTTGGCCGCGATTCCCATTGCGAAATTCCATCAGCAATGCAGATTGGCGTTTCGTAACAGGGGATTATCAGTGAGAAACCATAGCTTGATCGCGCTGGCGGCCGCACTGGCGGCGGTGGCCCAGCCGGCCGCTGCCCAGGACGGGCTGAGCGCCGCAGAAGCCGCAAAGTCATTTGGCGCGCGCCCGGGCATCTTGGACGCCAGCATGTCGCCCGACGGCACCAAGATCGCGATTGTCGTGCCGGGGCCGGGGCAAAGCGCGTTCGTCGAAGTGCTCGACCTGGTCAAGAAGACCAACACGCCGGTCAACAAGGCCGATGGCAACCCGATGACGCTGACCGGCTGCACCTGGGTCACCAACGCCCGGCTGATCTGCCAGCTCTACGGCGTATCGGACACGAACTATAACAGGCTGCTGCCCTATACCCGGATGGTGGCGATGAACGCCGATGGCAGCAATCCGATGCCGCTGTCCACGCTGAACCGCTATGACAGCTATGCCCAGCTTTCCGACGGCTATGTGATCGACTGGCGTGACGGATCGGACAGCAAGGTGCTGATCGCCCGCCGCTATGTCGCGTCCGGCGGCGTGGGCATGACGGGCACGGGCACGAACGCCAAGGAGGGACTGGGCGTCGACCTGCTCGACACCGAGACCGCCAAGACCGTGCAGGTCGAGAGCCCTGACACCGCGACCTATCTGTATCTCGCCGACGGCAAGGGCAATGTCCGCATCAAGGGCGCCGACGAATCGATCCGCTCGCAGAACCAGTCGCGCGGCATAACCACGTTCAGCTATCGCACCGCCGGCAGCAAGCAATGGAAGCCGTTCGGCACCTATAATGGCGTGACCGAAGAGGGCATGTATCCCGTCGGCGTGGATGGCGCGGCGGACGTGGCCTATGTGCTGAAGAAGCTGGACGGGCGCGATGCGCTGTACCGGGTCGCGCTGGACGGGACGATGAAGACCGAGCTCGCCTTCGCGCACCCCAAGGTGGACGTGAGCGACGTCGCGCGCACCGGCCGCGAAGGCCGGATCGTCGGCGCGCGCTATACGATCGATGCCGGGCAGATCGAGTTCTTCGATCCCAAGTTCAAGGAGCTGATGACCTATCTGAGCAGCACGATGAAGGCGCTGCCGCTGGTCCATCTGGTCGATTCGAGCGCGGATGGGACCAAGCATCTCGTCTATGCCGGCAGCGATACCGACGCGGGGCGCTATTTCGTATTCGACTCGACGACCAAGAAGATGATGCCGCTCGGCAAATCGCGGCCGGACCTGACCGGGGTGCCGCTCGGCGAGATGAAGAGCATCACCTACAAGGCTGCCGACGGCACCGAGGTGCCGGCCTATCTGACGCTGCCGGCGGGCAGCGCGGGGAAGAAGCTGCCCGCGATCGTGATGCCGCATGGCGGGCCGGCGTCGCGCGACACCTGGGGCTTTGACTGGATGGTCCAGTTCTTCGCATCGCGCGGCTATGCGGTGATCCAGCCCAATTTCCGCGGCTCATCGGGCTATGGCGATAGCTGGTTCAAGGACAATGGCTTCAAATCGTGGAAGCTGGCGATCGGCGACGTCAACGATGCCGGGCGCTATCTGGTGGCGCAGGGCATCGCCGATCCGGAGAAGCTGGCGATCTTCGGCTGGTCCTATGGCGGCTATGCCGCGCTGCAGGCCAATGTGGTGGATCCAAACCTGTTCAAGGCAGTGATCGCCGTCGCGCCGGTGACCGATCTGGGCGCGCTCAAGGCGGACACGGGCAGCCGCATCCAGAAGGACTATATCGGCAGCGGCCCGCATATCACCGAGGGCTCGCCCGCGCGGCATCCCGAGCTGTTCAAGGCTCCGGTGCTGATGTTCCATGGCGACAAGGACATCAATGTCGATCTCGACCAGGCCAAGCTGATGGACCGGCAGCTCAAAAAGGCCGGCAAGAGCAGCGAGTTGATCGTCTATCCCAAGCTCGACCACCAGCTGGACGATTCGGCGATCCGCGCCGATCTGCTCGCCAAATCAGACGCGTTTCTGGCCAAGGCGCTGAAGCGCTAGAGCCTGATCCGGATGGGCTGGCCGTCTCCGCTTTTGCGGGGATGGCCAGTCGCGATGTACGGGATCGCGCTCCGAGCCGGGCGCAGCCATTCGCGAGTGACGAAAAAGGGCGGCCCCGCGAGGGACCGCCCTTTTTCTTGTCCGGCTGAAGCCCGAAAACTTAGCGCGAATAGAATTCGACGACCAGGTTCGGCTCCATCTTCACCGGATAGGGAACCTCGTCGAGGGTCGGCACGCGGGTGAAGGTGATCTTCGAGGCACCATCGGGAGCCACGTAATCGGGGATATCACGCTCGGACAGGCTCTGCGCTTCCATCACCAGCGCCATTTCCTGCGCCTTGGTCGAAAGCGAGACTTCCTCGCCCGGCTTGATGCGGCGCGAACCGATGTTGCACTTCTCGCCGTTCACGCGGACATGGCCGTGGTTGACGATCTGGCGGGCCGCGAAGATCGTCGGCGCGAACTTGGCGCGATAGACGATCATGTCGAGGCGCTGTTCGAGCAGGCCGATCAGGTTCTGACCGGTATCGCCCTTCATGCGCGACGCTTCTTCATAAGTGCGCTTGAACTGCTTCTCGGTGATGTCGCCGTAATAGCCCTTGAGCTTCTGCTTGGCGCGGAGCTGGATGCCGAAGTCCGACATCTTGCCCTTGCGGCGCTGACCGTGCTGGCCGGGGCCGTACTCACGCTTGTTGACCGGGCTCTTCGGGCGACCCCAGATGTTTTCGCCCATCCGGCGATCGAGCTTGTGCTTGGCGCTGTTGCGCTTCGACATATCTAATCCTTTGCAATCACAGAACAACGTTGGTCCCGGTATCCGCCTGCTGAACTCTGTGAGGAGGGCAGGGCCGCCGCTTCACCGGGGTGCGGGGCCATTGCGAAGGCGCGCGGTTAGACGCGGAGGGCGTGCGAGTCAAGTTTTGCAGCAAGCCGTGGCCCCGGCTGCAGGCCCGGGCGACGAAGACATTATGCGCGCGTGCGGGGCAGCTTCTTGCCTTCGAGCGCCGAGAGGACGCCGCGCAGGGTGCGGAGTTCCTGGCTGGTCCATTCGGCCTTGGTGAGCAGGGTGCGCAGGGTGCGTTTGGTGGTCGGCACGCGGGCCGGAGGATAATAGAAGCCGGTGGTTTCCAGCATCGCATCGAGCTGGGCGAACATGCCCTCAAATTCCTGCTGCGGGGCGGGGGGATCGAGATCGACCAGCGTGGGGCTGACCAAAGCTTCGCCCTTCGACCATTCATAGGCGCAGAGGATCACGGCCTGGGCGAGGTTGAGCGAGCCGAATTCGGGGTTGATCGGCACGGTGATGATCGTGCGCGCCATCGCCACTTCCTCGACATCGAGGCCCGAGCGCTCGCGGCCGAACAGGATCGCCGAGCGACCGGGCTCGGCATGGATATCGCGCGCCGCCACTTCGGGCGTGACCACGGGCCGGGTGATGCCGCGCTTGCGCACCGTGGTGGCATAGACATGGCTGCAATCGGCGACGGCATCGGCGAGGCTATCGAAAAGCTGGGCCTTTTCCAGCACCACATCGGCGCCGCTGGCGGCAGGGCCGGCGCTGGGATTGGGCCAGCCGTCGCGCGGGGCCACGAGGCGCAATTCGGTGAGCCCGAAATTGAGCATCGCGCGGGCGGCCTTGCCGATATTCTCGCCAAGCTGGGGCCGGACGAGCACGATGACGGGCTGGGGGGCGCTCATTCCCCGTCTCTCTTCGATGTGCCGGCTTCGCTCACATTACCGGCGAATTCCTCGAAATCCTTGGCCTCGCGGAAATCCTTATAGACGCTGGCGAAGCGGATATAGGCGACGGGATCGAGACCCTTGAGCCCCTCCATCACCAGCTCGCCGATCCGCTGCGAGGGGATTTCGCTGTCGCCCAGCGTTTCGAGCTGACGCTGGATGCCCGAGACGAGGCGCTCGATCTGCGCGGCGGTGACGGGGCGCTTGCGCGCGGCGATCGAGACCGAACGGACCAATTTGTCGCGCTCGAACGGCTCGCGCTTGTCCTCGCTCTTGAGCACGGTCAGCTCGCGCAGCTGGATGCGCTCGAACGTGGTGAAGCGCGCGGCGCAGGCCTCGCACTGGCGTCGCCTGCGGATCGCGCCATTATCCTCGGTCGGACGGCTGTCCTTTACCTGCGAGTCCTCGTTTCCGCAGAACGGGCAGCGCATTAGTCCCGCTCCCCTTCAGGAGAGGTCGGGAGAGGGGCAGCCGGTTCGGAAAGAGCCGCCCCTTCAGGCCCCTCT
>NZ_BCTZ01000028.1 GCF_001591025.1 Sphingomonas soli NBRC 100801 | reverse complement strand
CCCCGGAACAAGTCCGGGGTGACAAGGATTCAAGATCCGCAGTTCCTCCCCCGGGAGGGAGAAGAATGAGGGAGCGGTCTGGGACGCGCTGACGGTGCGTAGGGAAGAAGCGGGACCCCGGGGCAAGCCCGGGGTGACGAAGAAGGGGAAACGGAGGGTACGGACGCCCCAACGGGGTCGCTAGCCGACAGGCTGCTTCAGTGATTCTACGGCCTTAGTGCGCGGCGCCCTTGCGTGCGTGCCAGAGGTGCAGCGCGCCGACGATCACGCCGCCGACGATCAGGCCGAGGATCGCGGAGGCGATGGCGGTGATGAGCCATTCGGCCACGGCCTGGCCGAAGGGAATGGCGTGCGCGGCGGTTTCGGCGAAATGCTCGACGCCGTGCGGGATCGCGCCGAGGCCGAACGCCGCCAGCCCGTGCAGGATGATGCCGCCGCCGACCCAGACCATCGCGGCGACGCCGATATTGGCGAGCGCCCGGAGCAACACCGGCATCGCGCGGACCAGCCCGTGGCCGATGGTGCGGGCAAGCGCGGAGGAGCGGCGGCTGAGGTGGAGGCCGATATCGTCCATCTTCACGATCGCCGCGACGACGCCATAGACGCCCGCAGTGATCGCCACGGCGACGGCGGCAAGGACGGCGGCGCGCATCGCCAGCGAGAGTTCGGGAAGATCGGCGAGCGCGATCGCCATGATCTCTGCCGAGAGGATGAAATCGGTGCGGATCGCGCCACTTACCTGGCGGGCCTCCAACTCGGCGGGATCATCGATCGCGGCGACCTCTTCGGCATGATGCACGCCGCTGAGCGCCTCGACGATCTTTTCGGCGGCTTCGAAACAGAGATAGGAACCGCCGATCATCAGCAGCGGGGTGAGCGCCCAGGGAGCCAGCGCGCTGAGCGCGAGCGCGGCGGGGAGGATGAAGAGGAGCTTGTTGCGCAGCGAGCCCAGCGCGATCTTCCAGATGATCGGCAGCTCGCGATCCGGCGAGAGGCCGACGACGTAGCGCGGGGTGACCGCGGTATCGTCGATGACCACGCCCGCCGCCTTTGCGCTTGCACGGCCCGCGGCGGCGGTGACGTCATCGACCGAGGCGGCCGCCAGCTTGGCGAGCGCCGCGACATCGTCGAGCAGTGCTACGAGTCCACCCGGCATCGCCCTAGCCTTGTACGCTGACGCCGAAGGGCACGACCCGGTTCAATGCGACATGGCCGATCTCGCAGCGTCCGAGATAGGGCACTCCCATTTCGCCGCACCAGCGCCGGATCATGAACTCGTCGCTCTCGCCGAAATCGACGTCGTTCCGGACGACATCGCTGATCGCGCCGAGGCGGACGCCGGCCAGCCCCTTGAGCTGGGTCGCGTGCGCCATGGTGAAGAGCATGCGATCGACGCGGTAGGTCGGCTCGCCCACTTCCTCGATCATCAGCACGTGATCGGTAAGATCGGGCAGCCAGGGCGTGCCGATCATGGCGACCAGGATCGAGAGGTTGAAGGCGACGGCAGGCTTGCCGTTCAGCAGGCTGGGCTCAAGCCCCTTGATATCCTTGTCGATCAGCCAGGAAAGCGCCCAGCCGGTATCCTGGCCCTTGTCATTCCTGCCCATCCCGCTCGCCATCGAGGCATGGACGGGGAAGCCGATCCGCCGGGCATAGAGCGCGCCGAGCATGAACCCCATGTCGGAAAAGCCCATATAGGTCTTGGCCTTTGCCGCCGAATTGAGGTGGGGCATCACCCGTTCGAGAATGCGGTTTGACCCATAGCCGCCGCGCGCGAACCAGATCGCGTCAAAGCCCGGATCGTTGGCGAATTCGAGGAACGCCGCGGCGCGCACCGCATCCGGGCCGGCGAAGTGGTTTTCGGTGACGAAGCATTGCGGGTGATAGACGATGTCGTGCTGCGGATAGGTCAGCGCCATGAACGCGGACATGCGGGCCGCGCTCTCCTGGCTGACTGTCCTTGCCGGTGCCACGACTCCGATGCGCATCTGCTTGCCCCTTTGCTTCAAACTGGCGATAGCGCGACGCCATGGAACATCGCAAACCTTACTTCTTTATCGGGATAGGCGGATCGGGAATGATGCCGCTGGCGATGATCCTGGCGGGGCAGGGCGCGCAGGTTTCGGGATCCGACCGCAACCTGGATTCGGGACGGCTGCCCGCGAAATTCGACGACCTCGCCAGGCGTGGCGTGAAACTGTTCCCGCAGGACGGCAGCGGGATTTCCGCCGGGCAGATCGTGGTGGCGTCCGCCGCCATCGAGCCTACCGTGCCGGACATGATCGCGGCGGAAGCGGCGGGGTGCGCGCAGATGACGCGGGCCGAACTGCTCGCCAGCCTGTTCAACGCGGCGCCGCTTTCCATTGGCGTGGCGGGGACGAGCGGCAAATCGACCGTTACCGGGATGATCGGCTGGATCCTCCACGCGCTGGGCCGCGACCCCACGGTGATGAACGGGGCGGTGATGAAGAACTTCGCCAATCCGGATGCGCCGTTCGCCAGCGCGCTGGTAGGCCAGGGGGACGCGTTCGTCAGCGAAGTGGACGAGAGCGACGGATCGATCGCGCTTTACTGGCCGAAGGTGGCGGTGCTCAACAATGTGAGCCTCGATCACAAGAGCCTGGAGGAATTGCGGGCGCTGTTCGGCGCCTTTGCCGCGAAGGCGGCGACGGCGGTGGTGAATGCGGGCGATGCGGAAAGCGCGGCGCTGGCGATGGCGATCGACCGCAAGCTGACCTTCGCGGTGGAAGGCGAGGCCGATCTGGTCGCGCGCAACCTGATGCCGGAAGCCTATGCGATCGCGTTCGATCTCGCCCATCGCGGCGAGACGCACCGGGTGCGGCTGGGCGTGCCCGGGCGGCACAATGTGGCGAACGCGCTGGCGGCGATCGGCGCGGTGATCGCGGCGGGCGTGCCGATCGCGGACGCAGCGCGCGCGATCGAGGGGTTTGCGGGACTCAAGCGGCGCTTCGAGCTGGTCGGCGAGGCAGGCGGCGTCGCGGTGATCGACGATTTCGGGCATAATCCCGAGAAGATCGCAGCGACCATCGAAACGCTGCGCGCCTTTCCGGGGCGGCTGCTGTTGCTGTTCCAGCCGCATGGCTATGGCCCGCTCAAGGTGATGCGCAGCGAATTGGTGGCGATGTTCGCGACGCGGCTGGCGGCGGACGACCTGCTGGTGCTGCCCGATCCGGTCTATCATGGCGGCACCACCAATCGCGAAGTGACCAGCGCGCACATCGTCGCGGACGTGGCCGCGACCGGAAAGCAGGCGCTGCACATCCCCGATCGCGCGGCGGCAGCGGCGCATCTGGCGGCGGCGGCGCGGCCGGGCGACCGCATCGTGCTGATGGGCGCGCGCGACGACACGCTGAGCCTGTTGGCGGCGGAAATGCTCCAGACCCTGGCCGGCTGACCGAAGCCTGCGAAAATATGCATATTGGACTCACGGACAAAATCCAGACATAAAGGGCCATCGTCACCGGAGCGGACGTCCATGAAGCTCGTTCAATCGATCAGATGTGTGTTCGGCAGGCATGCGCGCAGCCGCAGCCACGCATGGCAGGATGGCGCCGTGTTTCGCTCACGCTGCCGCGGCTGCGGCAAGCCCATGCACCGCGAACGCAACGGCTGGATCGTCGACAAGGGCGGCAGCGATGCGGCTGGCACCGCCGACGCGGGCGCAGAGGCGGTTACGCACTAGGGGCGCTTTCCGTAATTTGAAGCGGTGCCGGTCCGCTCCTCCAACCGGCCACATACCAAAGCGTATCGATGGGCGGTCGTTGGCGCGCCCCCATTCGGCTAAGGAGACCCGACCAAAAGTCGCGTTCACTTTCCGATGTGGAAAGTGTGGTTGACATTATGCGTCATCACACGTAAAGCTAACTTTACTGATTCGAAAGGGAGCTTTACATGAAAACGGGAACCCCCGCCGGACGGCGTTATGTGAAACGCTTTATCCCCACCATGACCGCGTACGTCCTCGTGCTATTCGGTGCGACCTGGGCGCTGCGGCATTATGAGCCGCAGGGCGCTGCGCTTGTCGTCCTCTCGATCCTGCCGGCGCTGCCGATCATCGCCGTGATCGGCGTGATGGGGCTCTATCTGATCGAGGAGAAGGACGAATATGTCCGCGCCCGATTGGTGACCGCGATGCTCGGCGGGCTGGCGATCATGCTGAGCATCACCTCTGCCTGGGGCTTCATGGAGGAAGCAGGCGTGCTGCCGCACATGCCGGCCTATTTCGCGTTCATCCTCTGGTGCGCGGGCATGGGGCTGACCCAGTGCTTCATGGCACTGCGCGATCGCCGCGCGGGAGGCGAGGGTGAATAACCGCCTGCGCGTGCTGCGCGCCGAGCGCGCGTGGAGCCAGCAGGATCTGGCCGAGCGGCTCGAGGTCTCGCGCCAGAGCGTCAACGCAATCGAGACCGGGCGCTACGATCCCTCGCTGCCGCTTGCCTTCAAGATCGCCGACCTGTTCGAAATGGCGATCGAAGACATCTTCACCAATCCTTCCAAGGAGGCATCCAAATGATCCGCCACCTTCGTACCGCTGCGTGCCGCAAGGGCAGGCTTCCGCTTTTCGCCATCATGGTGGCGATCGGGGCCGCGAGCGGCTCGCCGGCCTTCTCCGCACCGCCTCAGCCCGCCGCGACGCAGACCGCATCCGCGCCGCTGATCCAGATGGAGCACATCTCGGTGCAGGTGATCGGCAAGGGCAGCCCGGTGATCCTGATCCCCGGCCTTTCCAGCCCCCGCGGCGTATGGGATGGGGTGGCGCCTGAACTGGCGAAGAAGCACAGCGTCTATCTCGTCCAGGTCAACGGCTTTGGCGGCGACGATCCGCGCGCCAATCTGAAGCCGGGCGTGCTCGACGGGCTGGTCGCCGAGCTGCATCAGCTGATCGCGACGCGCAAGCTGGCGAAGCCTGCGGTGATCGGCCATTCGCTGGGCGGGCTCGCCGCGCTGATGCTGGCCAAGGCGCATCCGCAGGACGTGGGCAAGGCGATGATCGTCGATGCACTGCCTTTTGTGGGATCGGCGTTCATCCCCGGATCGACGGTGGAGAGCATCAAGCCCACCGCCGAGGCGATGAAGGCGCAGATGGCGGGGCTATATGGCCAGCCCGTGCCCGACGCGGTGCTGAACGCGATCGCCAACACCAACGCGCTCAGGCCCGCATCGCGCGAGACGATCAAGGCATGGATGGCCAAGGCCGACATGCGCGTCTCGGGCCAGGCGCTGTATGAGGACATGATGGTCGACCTGCGCGGCACGCTGGGCGGGATCACCGCGCCGGTGACCGTGCTGGTTCCGTGGACGGCGGCGCGCGGCGAAGCCGCGGTCCTGGGCTTTTACCGCAGCGAATATGCGGGCGCGCCAAAGCTGACCGTGACCGGGGTGGGCGATAGCGGGCATTTCATCATGCTCGACCAGCCCGAGGCGTTTCGCGCGGCGCTGACGGGTTTTCTGGGCGATTGAGATGGGCGGGACCTCGGGGTGCTCACGAAACCCCGGGATCCCAAACGCTTGCAGCAGATAGCGGATCGGCACCGCGTTGGTTCCGGAAAGGGCGACCCGAATATCTGCATTTGGGCGCGCCGCGCAGGCACCTCGCCGCGAAGGGTTCAACCCGGTTGCATCGGGCATCGGCTGACGTTAATGGGAGCGCCTCCCGGGGCTCCCCGGGTCAGGCGGCGGGGCTGTAGCTCAGATGGGAGAGCGCTGCAATCGCACTGCAGAGGTCAGGGGTTCGATTCCCCTCAGCTCCACCAGCCGCCACTGATCAGAAATGCGTGGTAGATGCCACCCCGGACCAGCACTGCAATTCGCAGGTCTCACGCCCGCACGAACAGGTTTTTCAACCAGTGGGATCCCGCGCGTGACGCTTCGCGCCAATCGGCTTCCAGTTCGCCTTCGGCTTCGGGATCGAAATTCCAGGGGTTCAGCAGCTTGATGCGGCCGGTCTTGAAAGCATCGGTGCGCCGGGTGGCGAGGGTCAGGTTGTGCTCGGCGGCGGTGGCGGCCAGAAAGCCGTCACGGATCTCGGCATAGCCCAGCCGGGCGGCGCGGACCGCGATCGCAGCGTCGATGGGCAGGATGCGGCCGTCGAAGGCGGGGACGAGCTGCTGGTGGATCCACCCCTGCCAGGCAGCGCTTGCGCCCTTGTGGCGGCGTTCGGCGCGGGCTGCGGCATGCTCGAGCTCAAGCAGCGCCATGGCGGAGAGGAACAGGCTGTGGCGCGGGGTCATCGTCGCCCAGGACGCCAGCGCGGCATTCGATTCACGGAGTTTGGCGTCGCGGAAGCCGAGGACGATCTCGGTATCCAGCAGAAACATCAGCGCGGCCCCCATGCGCCGCGCAGATCGGCCGGATCGAGCGCGTCCGCGCTTTCCGGAGCAGCGAGCAGATCCGCCAGATTTTCAGGCTGGCCGCTCATCCGCCGATACGCATCGATGCTGAGCAGAACATGGGTGGGACGACCGCGATCGGTGACGATCACCGGCTCCATGCGCGCGAGACGCTTTGCCAGGCTGACGTCCTGATTGAACTCGCGGCTTGTCACCATCTTCATATCCGGCCCCGCACCTGCATGCCGCCCTGCCGGGCTGCGATCTACATAGGTACATTAGTGGTGGGCCGCGCCGAGGCAACAACAATGCGCATCTGCGCAGTGTCAGAAGCAAAGCAGGGTGCGGCCCGAGAGCCGCACCCCACGAAGCTTGCTAAACGGAGGTTACGTTACCAGCTGAACCCCGCGCGCGCATAGATGTAGCGCCCGCCAAAGCCGAAGGGCGAAAAGTACGGGAAACCGACCACACCCGTGGTGTTGAGCGCCGCCGGGCTCGCATCCGGATAGACATCGAACAGATTGTTCACACCGAGCGCGAACTGTGCGCCCTTGGCGGGCTGATAGCGCAGTTCAAGATCGGTGAGCGTGTGCTTGCCCGAATTGATGTCAGCCGATCCGTTCGCGGCGGTGCCGGGCTGATTGACGTTGCCATAATAAGTGGCGCGCGCCGTGATGCCGATATCGCCCGCTTGCCAATCGATCGTGCCGGTGACCTTCTCGCCCGGCGTGCCTTCCTCTATCGACAGGATACGGTTGCGCGCGAACAGCACCGGGGCCGGGTTCACCGTCGCGGTCGAGGTGGGGATGCTGGCGCGGTCCACCCTAGTCTGGTTGAGATTGCCGGCGACGGTGAAGTCGAAACGGCCTGCATCGGTGGTGTCGAGCCGGTAATGCGCGACCGCGTCGATGCCGCGCACCCTCGAGCGAAGCCCGTTGATGAAGAAGCGGCCTGCCGACACGCTATAAGGCGCGAGGATGGCGGCAACCTGCGGGCTGAAGCTCGCCTGGATATTCTCCGACAGCGCGAGCTGGTTACGCAGCCGGATCTGATAGGCGTCGATGGTCAGGTCGAAGCCCCCCGAGCGGATGACGGTGCCAAGGGAGAGGTTGGTCGACTTCTCCGGCTGGAGCTGCTTGCCGCCCAGCGCCACGGCGACCGGGCTGGTCGACGGGAAAGTGCCGGTGAGGATCGGCGAGCCGTTCTGGACGACCGAGGCGACCGAGGTGAAATATTGCTGCTGCAGGCTCGGTGCGCGGAAGCCGGCAGATGCCGTGCCGCGGATCGCCAGCCAGGGGGCGGCGTCATAGCGAAGCGAGACCTTGCCGTTCGCGGTGTCGCCGAAGTCGGTGTAATGCTCGGCCCGGCCCGCCACGCCGATCAGGAACGAGTCGCTGAGCCTGGCTTCGAGATCGAGATAGCCCGAATAATTCTTGCGCCCGCGCTCGATGGAATTGAGCGGGGAGAAGCCGCCAAAACCCTGCGCGCCCGGCGCCTGGCCGGGAACCGCGCCGGTGGCCGGATAATCATAGGATGCGCGCTCGCCGGGCGTGATCTTGAAGCCTTCGCGGCGCTGTTCGACGCCGAACGCGACGTTGAGCGACTGGAACACGTCGAATGTGCGGGCGACGTCGATGCCGAGCACCCACTGATCATAGATCAGCGCACCGTCATAGAAGTTCGTCGGCGAATTGTTGCCATAGGCATAGTTGGCCGAATTGAGCGTGCGGTAGTCGATCTTGTTGCGGCCGTAAGCGGCGCTCAGATCGATGTTCCACCCGGCAAGCTCACCCTTCAGGCCCAGCGCGGTGTTCACATTGCTCGACTTGGTGTTGATCAGCGGCAGGAAACCGTTGGGGTAAAGGCCAGACACGGCCCCTGCGGCTGCGGGCAGGCGCGGGAAGGCCGCGCTGCTGCTGTCGCGCTCCTGATAGCCGGCCCAGCCATAGAGCTTCCATGCCTCGCCGATGCCGATGCCGGCATTGGCATAGCCGGTATATTGCTCGACTTCGGGATCGCCGAAGCGCCCGGTGACGCGGGTGGGCGTCACGCGGGGATCGTAATCGGCGCGGTTGGTCGGCTGGCGCTTCAGATACTCGCCGGTGAGGGTGAGATACCCGTCATTGCCGAAGCCGATGCCCTGCCATGCGGAGGCGGTGACCGCATGCTCGCCGCTGACGTGGCGGCTGCCCCGCGCCGTATCGATATCGGTGTTGTAGAAGCCATAGGTCAGGCTGGCACCGCCGCCCGACCGGGCTTCCTTGAGGCGGACGTTGATCACCCCGGCGATCGCATCCGAGCCATATTGCGCCGATGCGCCGTCGCGCAGCACTTCGATGCGATCGAGCGCGGCGGTGGGGATGGTGTTTAGATCGACAGCCGCCGATCCGCGCCCGACCGAGCCATTGACGTTGAGCAGCGCGGAGGCATTGGCGCGCGTGCCGTTGATGAGCACGAGTGTCTGATCGGGCGAAAGCCCCCGCAGCGTGGCGGGGCGGATCGCGTCGGTGCCGTCCACGGCCGAGGGGCGCGGGAAATCGATTGAGGGGGCGACGGCGGCCAGCGCCGCGCCCAGTTCGGTGGTGCCCTGATTACGCAGCGCCGCGCCGCTCAGCACGTCAACGGGCGATGCGCTGTCGAGGCGTGAACGGCCCTGGGTGCGGGTGCCGGTGACGACGATCTCTTCCGCGTCATCGGCG
This sequence comes from Sphingomonas soli NBRC 100801, assembly GCF_001591025.1. GTDB lineage: Bacteria > Pseudomonadota > Alphaproteobacteria > Sphingomonadales > Sphingomonadaceae > Sphingomonas > Sphingomonas soli. Next base: position 6,212 of record NZ_BCTZ01000028.1, on the reverse strand, counting down.
GGAGGCGCGACATCCTGCGCTTCGGCGGCGGGATCGCCGACAGGCGCGTCTTGCGCAAAGGCAGGCGAACCTGTGGCGAGCAACGCCGTGGCGACGGCGATCAGCGAGGTGGAGAGAGGACGCATGGATTTACCCTTTTCGTTCTTGATCGTGTTTGAATGGCGAGAGGGGCGAGGGGTTCATGGCGGACCGCCCAGCGCGGCGGCGATTTCCCCGGCGCATGCAGGATCGAGACGAACCGCTTCGGGCTGCACCACGACGCTGTCCGGCGGCACGTCGCTGAGCAGCCAGACATTGCCGCCGATCGTGGAGCCGCGCCCGATGGTGACGCGGCCGAGGATCGTCGCGCCGGCATAAATGATGACATCGTCCTCGACGATCGGATGCCGGGCGAAGCGCTCACGCGGGCCGACGCGCGTGAGGCCTAGCGGGGCGCGCGCGCCCAGGGTGACGTGCTGATAGAGCCGCACATTCCGCCCGATGATCGCCGTCTCGCCGATCACGACGCCGGTGCCGTGATCGATGAAGAAGCTGGGGCCTATGGCGGCGCCGGGATGGATGTCGATGCCGGTGCGGGCATTGGCCAGTTCGGAAATGGCGCGGGCGGCGATGGGCGCACCGAGCGCGAACAGTTCGTGCGCGATCCGGTAATGCAGGATCGCGAAGGCGCCGGGATAGCTGACCAATATCTCGTCTGCGGTGCGCGCGGCGGGATCGCCCACGAACGCCGCCCGGATGTCGCTGTCAACAAGCCGGCGGATGTCGGGGAGCGACGCGGCGAACAGCCGCGCGATCGTGTCCGGCTGGTCGGCATCAAAGGACTGGTCGCACCATCCGCCCCAATAGCCGAGCTCGCTCGCCACCTGATCGCGCAGGATCGCGAGCGCGCTGGCGAGCGCTTCGGCGACGAAATCGTCTTCCTGCGCCACGCTCCCGCGAAACCCGCCGAGCCGCACCGGGAAGAGCGCGGCGGTGAGATGCTCCATCGCCCGGGCCAGCTCCCTTGGGCTGGGGAAATGGGTGACAGGGTGGCGCCCGGCCTGGCCTTCGCGCCAGGCCGAGCGCGCCGCGTTGAGCGAAGCGACCGCCTCGGCGATCTCTGCGGCGAACGGCGAGGAGAGGAGTTTTGCCGTCACGCCGCTGCGCTCAGTTCGCGGAAAGGGGTCTGGTTTTCCCCGCCGTGGAAGCGCGCGAGGTCCAGGATGCCGGCACGCTTGGCGACGATCGCGGGCACCAGAGCCTGGCCTGCCACGTTGACCGCGGTGCGGCCCATGTCGAGGATCGGATCGATTGCGAGCAATAGTCCGGCGCCCTCGAGCGGCAGACCCAGGGTGGAAAGCGTGAGCGTGAGCATCACGGTCGCGCCGGTCAGCCCCGCGGTCGCCGCCGAACCGATCACCGAGACGAATACGATCAGCCCGTAATCGGGGAGATGCAGCGGCACGCCGAAGAATTGCGCCACGAAGATCGCAGAGATCGCCGGATAGATCGCCGCGCAGCCGTCCATCTTGGTGGTTGCGCCCAGCGGCACCGCAAAGGCCGCATAAGCGCGGGGCACGCCGAGCGCATTCTCGGTCACCTCCTCGGTCACCGGCAGCGTGCCGATCGACGAGCGCGAGACAAAACCGAGCTGGATCGCGGGCCATGCGGCGGCGAAGAAGCGCAGGGGATTAAGGCCGTTCGCGGCGAGCAGGACCGGGTAAACGACGAACAGGACGATCGCGAGGCCCAGATAGATCGCAGAGGCGAATGCGCCCAATGTGGAGAGCGCATCCCAGCCATAGCGCACGGCGGCGTCGCCGATCAGCGCGGCGCTGCCGATCGGGGTCAGCGCGATCACCCAGCGAAGCAGGCGGCGGAAGATCACGAGCGCTGACGCGTTGAAGGCAAGGAAGGGTTCGCCCGGCGCGCCGACGCGGACTGCCGCCGCGCCGACCGCGATTGCAGCGACGATGATCTGGAGGACATTGAAACTGAGCGCAGTGGCCGCCTTGCCCTCGCTCAGGCTGGTGGAGGCTGTCAGGCCCAGGAAGTTGGCAGGCACCAGCCCTTTGAGGAAGTCGAGCCAGGAGCCGCTGCTGGAGGGTGCCTGCGCTACGGCGGCGTCCACCCCCGCATGGAGGCCGGGCTGGATCATCAGGCCGAGCGCGATGCCGATCGTGACGGCGATGAGCGCGGTGAAGGCGAACCAGAACAGGGTGCGCGTGACCAGTTTCGCCGCATTCTCCAGATCACGCAGCGCCGCGATCGACGCGATGATGGCGGTGAATACCAGGGGCGGTACCAGCGTCTTGAGCAACTGCACAAATATCTGGCCGGTCATGCGCAGCGTCTCGCCGAGCCATGGCAGGCCAGGGCCGCCCTCGCGCGCAAGGAGACCGAGCGCCACCCCGGCGATCATGCCCAACGCCACCTGCACCCCAAAGGAAGGCAGGCGCCGCCTTGCAGGCTGCGTTGTCCAGTGCTCAGAGTCTGCCAGCGCGCTCATGATGGTTACATGGGCGCGAAATTCCCAGTAATTAAGTCGGGTTTAATTTGGAGGGGCTAAAGTTTTTGTGTGCCGCAGCATTTTTTGCGGGGCAGTGGCGATTTTGAACGTTCGATCGCCACGAAGGTTCCCCCGCAAAATGGTCCCGGCCGCGACTTGCCGTCGCAACCGGGAGCGCGATTCACCCCATGGTGGGGATGACGAAGGCGTTGCCGCCATCGGGCGAACCATCGGGCCAGCGCTGGGTGATCGTCTTGACCTTGGTCCAGAAGCGGACGCCTTCCATGCCGTGCTGGTTGGTGTCACCGAATGCGGAACGCTTCCAGCCGCCGAAGGTGTGATAGGCGACCGGGACGGGGATCGGCACGTTGATGCCGACCATGCCGACATTGACCCGCGCGGCGAACTCACGCGCGGCATGGCCGTTGCGCGTGAAGATGGCGACGCCGTTGCCGTACTGGTGGTCGCTCGGCAGGCGCAAGGCGGTCTCGAAATCGGGCGCGCGCACGATCTGGAGGACGGGTCCGAAAATCTCCTCCTTATAGGCCTGCATGTCCGGCGTGACGCGATCGAACAGGCTGGGTCCGATGAAGAAACCTTCTTCATGCCCCTGGAGCGCAAAGCCGCGGCCGTCGACGACAAGCTCGGCACCTTCGTCCACGCCGGTCTGGATCCAGTTCTCGACGCGCTGCTTGTGCGCCGCGTTCACCACCGGGCCGTAATGCGCCTCCGCATCGGTCGATACGCCGACGCGCAGCGCGCGGATCGCCGGGATCAGCTTTTCGCGAAGCGCATCGGCGGTCTTGTCGCCAACCGGCACCACCACCGGCAGCGCCATGCAGCGCTCGCCCGCCGAGCCGAACGCCGCGCCGGAAAGGTCGGCCACCACCTGATCGAGATCGGCGTCGGGCATGACGATGCCGTGGTTCTTGGCGCCGCCCATCGCCTGGACGCGCTTGCCCGCCGCAACGCCGCGCGAATAGACATAATGCGCGATGTCCGACGAGCCGACAAAGCTGACCGCGCTGATTGCCGGATGATCGAGGATCGCATCGACCATTTCCTTGTCGCCGTGGACGACCTGGAAAATGCCCTCGGGCAGCCCCGCCTCAAGGAACAATTCGCCCAGCCGCACCGGCACCGAAGGATCGCGCTCGCTGGGCTTGAGGATGAAGGCGTTGCCGCACGCGATGGCGACGCCCGACATCCAGAGCGGGATCATCGCGGGAAAGTTGAACGGGGTGATGCCAGCACCGATGCCGAGCGGCTGGCGCATGCTGTAAACGTCGATGCCGGGGCCTGCGCCTTGGGTATATTCGCCCTTCAGCACGTGCGGGATGCCGCAGGCGAATTCGATCACTTCGAGGCCGCGCTGGATATCGCCCCTGGCGTCGGCGATCACCTTGCCATGCTCGGACGAGAGCAGGTGCGCCAATTCGTCCATATGCGCTTCGACCAGCGCCTTGAACGCGAACATCACGCGCGCGCGGCGCTGCGGATTGGTCGCGGCCCATGCCGGTTGCGCGGCCTGTGCGGCGGCGACGGCGCGGTCGAGATCCGCCTGGGTGCCAAGGTTCACGCGCGCCTGGATCTGGCCGGTATTGGGGTCGTAAACGTCGCCCGAACGGCCGGCGGCACCGCCGGAATGACCCGCAATGACATGATCGATGATGCGCATGGGATTCTCCTCGGGCATGTCCCTTTCATATCGCGGCCTGCAAAACAATGGCTGGAATTGCAGTAGAAGGCTGCATAATTGCAGCCATGAACTGGAGCGATCTGCCCTATTTCCTGAGCGTGGCGCGCACGGGACAGCTCAATCGCGCCGCCGCCGCGCTGGGCACCGACGCGACGACGGTGGGCCGCCGCATCCGGCGGCTGGAACGCGATCTGGGCGAACGCCTGTTCGAGCAGGGCGCCGGCGGACAGGAGCTGACGCAAGCAGGCATCGACCTGATGCAGCGCGCAGAGGCGATGTCGGCGATCGCGCAGGGTATCGGGCAGAGCGGCGCGGCGCTGCGCGGCCCGGTAAGGCTGAGCGTCGCGGAAGGGTTTGGCACCTGGTTCATCAGCCGCCATCTGGCCGAGTTTTCCGCGCTGCACCCGCAGCTGGAAGTCGATCTGGTCGCCAATAGCGGCTTCCTGAATCCCACGCGGCGCGAGACCGATCTGGCGGTAGTGCTCGCCCAGCCGCGCCGGGGGCCGCTGATGACGCGGCGGCTGACCAATTACCGGCTCCGGCTATACGCATCGCGCGCCTATCTGGAGCGCAGCGCCGCTATTGCCGATCCCGCCGATCTGCCGCAGCACACTCTGATCGGCTATGTGCCCGACATCATCTATGCCCCCGAACTGCGCTATATCGAGGAATTGCCGGGGGACGCGCGGCCGAAGCTGCGCTCGTCGAGCATCAACGCGCAGCACGCGCTGGTCGCGTCGGGCGCGGGGATCGGCGTGCTGCCCTGCTTTATCGGAGACGCCGATCCATCGTTGGCGCGCATATTGCCGGGCTTCGAGATCGAGCGCAGCTTCTGGCTGGTCGCGCACCGCGAGACGCATGGCTTCGCGCATGTCCGCGCGATGCGGAACTGGCTGGTCGGGTTGGCGCAGCAGCATCAGGGGCTGTTGCTGGGAACGAAGGGCTAGGAGCCGGGGATCTCAATGACGGCCATTCGTCCCGATGGATCAACGGCCTTCAGCGCCCATTGTCGCTCCAATGGGGTGGATCGCTGAGTAGCTTGAGCACGCCATAGGTTGCGCCGACCTTGTGCAGTTCGGTGTTGGCATCGCCGGTGCGCGGTGCGGCGAGGGAGCGCTTCTTTCCGGCCTTGTCCTTGATCTCGATCGTGCCGGTCCAGCTGATCGTCATGTCGACGGCCCGGCCATCGATATGGTTCGACGTAAGTGATGGCTGATAGGCGAGGCCGAACAGATCGGACATTTCCTGCGCGCCCTTTTTCGATCGGGCGGGATCGCCGTGATCCCAGCGAATCGCCAGCCCGGCGATAGCGGGCACGTCGCGTGGGGCGATTTCGCCGCGAGATACGCGCCAGCTGTAATGCATGAGATGCGCGCGGGTGCGGTTTCGGCGGGTCGCGGAGACGATGACCTTCGCACCCGCAGCCTTGAGCGCATCGACAAACTCGATCGCGCGCTCGCGAAAAGGGGATGCGAGGTCGGCGAGCTTTTCGCTGTTGGGATATTTGGCCTGGTTCGCCCGCCACCATGCCGCGCCGCTCAGCAATGCCTGCGAGCCCTGGCCCGTCGATAGGGCGTTCCAGGTTTTGCCGCCGGGCGTGACGAGACCGTCGGGCCGGGCGAGGGCGACGACCTGCGCCTGATAGGCGGTGATCGTGGCGATGGTGCGCGGACCGCAATCGCCATCGACGGGGAGGGTTGGCTGGCCGGTCGCGGCCAGCCAGTCATTGAGCAGATGCTGGACGACGATCACGTCAGCGAGATCGTTGATCCCGCCTTTTCCCACCGATGCACCGATCGCCATCCCCGTCTCCCCCTTATTGGTTGGGGAGGCGTAACGAGCGATTTCCTACATTGAAAGCCGCGCGGCGACTGGCCGAAGACCCATTGAAGCAGCCTGTCGGCTAGCGACTCCTTTGCGGGCGTCCGCACCCTCCTGTTCCCCCCTCTTCGTCACCCCGAGCTTGTTCGGTGCTTATCCCCTTGGAGCAGGCGCGCCCTTTTCGTCATCCCCGCGAAAGCGGGG
>NZ_BCTZ01000027.1 GCF_001591025.1 Sphingomonas soli NBRC 100801 | reverse complement strand
TTCCCCCCCCCCCCCCCCCCCATCGCCCCGTCGAATTCGCGCCGCGCATTGCCATCGGCCTGCACCGAGGCGGCGAACAAGCCCGAGATCGGTCCGCGCGCCGTGATGTCCTTGGGAAGAATCGGCGTGCCCGACGGGCTGAAGGCCAGTTCTGCAAAGCTGCTGGGATCCTGCCGCATGGCCGCTTCATATTGCCGATGCGCCAGATGACCTGCGAGTGCGCCCGCGCCTAGAAGGATCGCCAGCGAACCTGCGATCCAGCTATAGCTCGAAAGCCGCGTGGTCACCGCAAAGCCGATCAGCCACAGCGCGAAGCCTGAACCCGCGCCGGTGCCCAGCAGGGTCGCTTGCGGTTGGGCTGGCAGGAAAATCGGCGCGGCGATCGCACCTGCGACGAGCACTGCGCAGCCCGCGAGCGTCGCGATCACAGGATGGTCATGCGGTCCTTGAAGGTCGCCTTGATGATCGTCGCGCATGAAAATCCTCCCCTTGTCCGATCCTAGCAAGGGTCCGGGAGTGCGCAATCGCGGACCAGGCAGTCCGGCTATTATGGACCAAACCGGCGTTTGCTTGCTCTCGGCCCCTATAGCGCCGATGGGCCATTGCATGACCGCGCTCCCCGCCCAGATTGACCGCAAGGGTATCTTGTTCGCCATCGGTGCCTATGGCTCGTGGGGGATCCTGCCGCTTTACATCCATCTGCTGCAGGGCGTGCCTGCGCTCCAGGTGCTTGCCCACCGCGTTTTATGGTCGCTGCTGTTTCTGGGCGGCCTCATCCTTCTGCTGCGCCGGGCGAAGAGCATCGCCGCGGCGATTCGCGGGCGCACGCTCCTGTTGCTCCTCGCCAGCGCCGCGCTGATCGCGATCAACTGGATCGTCTATATCTGGGCCGTCCTCAACAGCCATATATTGGAGGCGAGCCTGGGCTATTTCATCAACCCGCTCGTCAATGTCGCATTGGGCGTGATGGTGCTCGGTGAGCGGCTGCGGCGCTGGCAGGGCGTCGCCATCGGTGTTGCGGCGGCAGGCGTGTTGGTGCTGGCAGCCAGTGGCGGCGGCGCCTTGTGGATTTCGCTTACGCTTGCCGCGAGCTTTGGCGCCTATGGGCTGGTTCGCAAGGTTGCGGCGATTGACGCGCTGGGCGGGCTCGTCTTCGAAACGCTGTTGCTCGCGCCGCTTTGCCTCGGTTGGCTGATCCATGCCGACAGCCTGGGTGAGGGGGCATTCGGCACGTCGGCGGGGATGACGGCCTTGCTCATCATCGCGGGGCCGGTCACGGCGTTGCCCTTACTCTGGTTCTCCGCAGGAGCGCGCCGGTTGCCATTGTCCACCATGGGCCTGCTCCAGTTCATGTCGCCCACGATCCAGTTCGGCCTCGCATTGCTGTTCGGCGAACCGCTCCGGCCGGTGCATTTCATCACCTTCCCGCTGATCTGGGCGGGCTGCGCACTTTTTGCGTGGGATGCCGTCCGCGCCTCGCGCGCGCCCGTGCCGCCGGAGGCGGGAGAGCAGGCTGGCACCGCCTGACCGGAAACGAGTCTAATCGTCGCGGAAGTTGGGCGGGCGCTTCTGCATATTGGCCATCACCGCTTCGATCTGGTTGGGCGTGCGGATCAGTCCTGCCTGCTCGACGCTCTCGGCGATCAGCGTGCCCGCCGCATCGCTCTCCAGATTGGCCAGTCGCTTGGCCGCGCGCACGGCATGCGGGTTACGGGCAGCAATTCTGCAGGCGAGAGCCACGGCCTCGGCATGAGGATCGGCGGCGATCCGGCTGACAAATCCCATCGCCAGGCCTTCTTCTGCGTCGAACTCGCGCGCGGTGTAGCTCAGCTCGCGCAGGTGATCGTCGCGTACATTGCCGCGCCACAGCGCATAGCCCGCCATGTCGGGTACGATTCCCCATTTGATCTCCATCACCGACATGCGCGTGCCGGGCGCCGCGATTCGGAAGTCGGCGCCGCTGGCGATCTGCAGTCCGCCGCCAAAGGCGACGCCGTGGATCGCCGCAATCACCGGGACCGCAAGCGTGCGCCAGCCCCAGGCAACCTGCTGGAAATCATTGGCCAGGCCGTGGGTGCGCGTCTTCAGATCGACGCCCGATCCGGCACTCGCCATGCTCGCCATGTCCAGCCCGGCGCAGAATGCGCGACCTTCTCCCGAAAGCACCACGGCACGCAGGCCCGGCATTGCCTGCAGCTGGCCGATCGCATCGATAATCCCTGCGAACATCGCCGGATCGAGGGCGTTCATCTTGTCACCCCGCGTCAGCCGTACATCGGCCACGCCGTCCTGCATCTTAATCGCGACCCGCTGTTCGCTCATCCCCTCTTGCCTCTTGCTAGCGCTAACATTTCGGGGAAGGATAGGCCAAAACCCGTAACAGGGACAGGAGAGGAAGAATGAAGTTTCTGATTGCCGCCGTGGCGCTGCTGGCCGCTCCCGCCGCTTTCGCGCAGACCGATGCGGGCGACGTCGCAGCCAAGCCGAAGCCGACCGCTCCCGCAATTCCCCCGGTCGATCCCGTGCTGGCGAACATCTATTCCAACGCTTTGGGCCAGGGCTGGGAGAATTGGAGCTTCGCCACCGTCGAATTGTCGGTCGATGTCGGCAGCGCGCGCAAGCCGATCAAGGTGAGCGCCGAGGGCTACAAGGCGCTTTACCTACACCATGCCCCGTTCAACACCGCTCCCTATCGCGGCATCAGCTTTCTGATCCAGGGCACCGGTGAAGGCGGCAAGGTCCGCGTCGTCGCGACAGCGGGCGGCAAGCCGATCGAGGGCAAGATGAAGCTGGTCGCCGTCAAGGCTGGCGGCTGGACCAAAGTGACGGCGGCACTCAACGAACTCGGTGCCGAAAACACCGAAATCGATGGTTTCTGGATCCAGAATGACAGCGGCGAACCGATGCCCAATTTCTACGTCGCGGATATCGCCTTGCTCTGAGCAGATCGGTTTGCCTGAGCTTGCTGCCCGCGCTAGGTGCGCCGGGCAATGACCGACGCGCCGATCCGCACCTTCGATCCCGTGGCCCTTTTCGCTCACCGTTTCCACGGTCACGGCGATACGCTGGGCATCGTCTATCATGCGCACGGGCCGGATTGGGCCGAGCTTGCATTGCCGTATGATGCGCGGCTGATCGGCGATCAGGCATCCGGCGTGATCGCTTCAGGTCCGATCCTGGCGCTGATGGACATGGCGACGAGCGTGGGCGTCTGGCTCAAGCTCGATGCATTCAAGGCACACGCCACGTTCGATCTGCGCGTCGATTATCTTCGCCCGGCGCGGCCGGGGCGCACGGTGATCGGCAGAGGCGAATGCTACCGGATCACCCGCTCGATCGCCTTCGTGCGCGGCCAGGCGCATGATGGCGATCCCGCCGATCCGCTTGCGAATGTCGCCGGCACCTTCATGGCCACGGAGGGTTATTGGTGAGCCTGCCTTATTCAGAGCTGCTCGGGCTGACCGAAGAGCCCGGTGAGAGCGCGCCGACGCTGGTGATGGCGTTCGGCACGCATGTACTCGGGCGCCCCGGATTTCTTCATGGCGGCGCGATCGGCGGCCTGCTGGAAATGGCCGCGGTTGCGGCGCTTCAGCAGGTCCTGGCAGGCGAAGGCGCGGCGCGGATCAAGCCGATCAACCTGACCGTCGATTACATGCGGGGCGGGCGCGACAAGCCGACCCGGGCCAGGGGTATGGTCACGCGCCTAGGCAATCGGGTCGCCAATGTCGAGGCGATCGCGTGGCAGGACGATCCCGATCGCCCGATCGCTGCGGCGCGGATGAACTATCTCATCGCGCGCTGAGCTTTAGCTATTGCGCGGCTTCTTGATCTTCTTGGGCGGCGGCCCGCTGCGGACGATGCTGGAAATTCGGCACTGCTCGCGTCCTGCTAGGACGGTGTCGCCCCGGTCGAGCGACATGCTGCTGAATGACTTGAAGCCGATCGTGAAGGCATAGGGCATGTCCAGGCAGCGCGAATAGAAGCGCGCGAGGTACCAGTTGCGCCGGAAATCCTGGATATAGATGCCGTCGCCATCGCGCGTGACCTCGAAGCTACGGACGTCGCCGCGTCCGGCGAGCGGTATCGAAACCTGCTTGCCGTCCTCCGGTCGGACACCTTGCGCCTCCGCGGCGCCTGCGGTCAGGAGAAGGGCGGGAAGGAGCAATTGCTTGAACATAAGCGAGTTCCTTGTTCTGGGGGCGTTGTCTATTTCAGGCGACGCCACCTGAACGCTGCATGAAATGCCGCCGGCACAATGCGATATAGCGCTCATTTCCGCCCACTTCGCGCTGCTCGCCTTCGCGCACTGCGTTGCCGGAATCGTCGACGCGCAAGTTCATCGTCGCCTTGCGGCCACATTCGCAAACCGACTTGATCTCGATAAGCGCATCGGCGAGCGCGAGCAGTTCGGCCGATCCGGGGAATAGCCGCGCCTGGAAATCGGTACGCAGGCCATAGCAGAGCACCGGGATTCCCACCTCATCGGCGAGATGGGCGAGCTGGCGAACCTGCGCGGCCGAGAGGAACTGTGATTCGTCGACCAGGATGCAGGCGAGCGGCGCCTTGAAATGCTCGTCCTCGGCGATCAGCCGCAGATCGGTTTCCTCATCGAACGGGATTGCCGCCTGTCTTAGCCCGATCCGCGAATCGATCATGCCTTTGCCGCCGCGATCGTGGATGCCTGCGGTAAACAGCAAGGTACGCATGCCGCGTTCGCGATAGTTGAAATCGGCTTGCAGCAGCGTGGTCGATTTGCCGGCGTTCATGCTGGCATAATAAAAATAGAGCTTGGCCATGCCGCACCCTAGGCGAGCCGGGCGGCCGAGTCAGTCCTCGGAATCGCGCGCCAGATCCTGCGCCACCTTGGGTGCGCGGAGCAGCTGATCGATATGCGTGCCTTCGTCGAAGCTCTCGTCCGCGATGAACTTCAGCTTTGCGGCATATTTCATCTTTACCCGGTGCGCGACTTCGCGCTGGAGATAGGCCGTGTTGGTGCGCAGCGCCTTGATCACCGCGTCCTCGTCCTTGCCGAGCAGCGGCTTCACGAAGACGGTGGCGTGGCGGAGATCGGGCGACATGCGCACTTCGGTGACCGAGACCATGTGCTTCGCCAGCACATCGTCATGCACGTCCCCGCGCTGGAGGATCTCGCTCAGCACATGGCGCACCTGCTCCCCCACCTTGAGCAGGCGGACGGAACGGTTCTCGGTGGTTTCGGCGTGCTTCATATTGATCTCTTACCCCTCTCCCGTTCGGGAGAGGGAAGAAATTACAGCGTCCGTTCGCGCAGTTCGACTTCGAAGGTTTCGAGGAAGTCGCCCGGCTTGATGTCGGTGAAGTTCTGGCTGAACGTCACGCCGCATTCCAGACCGGCGCGCACTTCCGCCACGTCGTCCTTGAAGCGGCGCAGCGATGCGATCTCGCCTTGGTAGATGATGACGTCGTCGCGCGTGATGCGTGCCTTGAGCGCCTTGCGGATCGCGCCTTCGGTGACCAGCAGGCCGGCGGCCTTGCCGGTCTTGCCGGCCGAGAAGACCTCGCGGATTTCCGCGCGGCCCACTACGGTTTCGAACGCTTCCGGCCCGAGCTGCCCCGCCATGCCGGCGCGGATCTCGTCGGTCAGGTCGTAGATCACGTCATAATATTTGAGCGCGACCTTGTTGCGCTCCGCGATCTCGCGCGCCTTGGCGTTCGGACGCACGTTGAAGCCTATGATCGGCGCGCCCGATGCCGCAGCGACATTGACGTCGCTCTCGGTGATGCCTCCCACGCCCGAATGCAGGATGCGCACGCGGATATCGTCGGTCGAGATCTTGTGGAGCGAGCCGATGATCGCCTCGACCGTGCCCTGCGTGTCCGCCTTGACGACGAGCGGATACTCCATCGCCTGCTTTTCCTTGAGCGCAGAGAACATGCTCTCGAGGCTCGCGGGTGCATTGGTGGTGCGCTTGTTCTGGATCACGCCGGCGCGGTATGCCGCGACTTCGCGGGCGCGCGCTTCGTTCTCGACGACCTGCAGCGGATCGCCGGCCATCGGCACGCCGGAGAGGCCCAGGACCTCGACCGGCATCGACGGACCCGCTTCCTTCAGCTGCATGCCCTTGTCGTTGACCAGAGCGCGAACCTTGCCGCTCTCCGCACCGATAACGAACACGTCGCCGACCTTGAGCGTGCCGCGCGTGACGAGCACGGTCGCGACCGGGCCGCGGCCCTTGTCGAGCTTGGCTTCGATCACGGTACCCTCGGCGGTGCGGTCGGGATTGGCACGAAGCTCGAGCAGCTCGGCCTGGAGCTGGATCTTCTCGATCAGCTCATCGAGCCCCGTCTTCTTGAGCGCGGAGACTTCCACGTCCTGCGTGTCGCCGCCCATGGCTTCGACCTGCACGTCATGCTCGAGCAGGCGCTCGCGTACGCGCTGGGCATTCGCTTCGTGCTTGTCGATCTTGTTGATCGCCACGATCATCGGAACGCCGGCCGCCTTGGTGTGATTGATCGCCTCGATCGTCTGCGGCATCAGCCCGTCATCCGCTGCCACCACCAGGATGACGATGTCCGTGACGTTGGCACCGCGCGCGCGCATCTCGCTGAACGCTTCGTGGCCCGGCGTATCGAGGAAGGTGATCTTCGACTTGTCCTTCAGCGTGACCTGATAGGCGCCGATATGCTGGGTGATGCCGCCGGCTTCGCCCTTGACCACGTCGGTGCCGCGCAGCGCGTCGAGCAGCGAGGTCTTGCCGTGATCGACATGGCCCATGATCGTGACCACCGGCGGACGCGGCTTGAGCGTCTCCGGCGCGTCTTCGACGGTGTCGATCGCGATATCCACGTCGGCGTCGGAAACGCGGACGATGTTGTGGCCGAATTCGGTGACGAGCAGTTCGGCGGTGTCCTGGTCGATCGTCTGCGTCATCGTGACGGGCGAACCCATCTTGAACAGCGTCTTGACCAGATCGGCGCCCTTCTCGGCCATACGATTGGCCAGTTCCTGCACCGTGATCGATTCAGGAACGACGACGTCGCGGATCTGCTTGACCTGCGGCTCGCGCGGGCCGCCCATCCGGCGATGCTCCTTCTCGCGCGCGCGCTTCAGCGCCGCCAGCGAGCGGGCGCGGGCGCCGTCATTGTCGCCCAGCGCACGGTTGACCGTGAGCTTGCCCGACTGGCGGCGATCGTCGCCCGGGCGGCCTGCGCCACGGTTCGGGCGCGCGGGCGGCTCGGGGCGCTTGGGCGCGCTGCTGCCCGGCAGGGTGCGCGGTCCGGGGCTGGCCGCCGGCGCGGGCGTCGCCTCGGCGGCGCGCTCCTGAACAGGCGCGGGCTTGGGCTGCGGCTTGGGAATTTCGGGGCGCGCGACCGGCGTGAAACGGCGCGGCGCGGGCCGGTTCGGATCCAGCGCGATGACGAGCGGCTCGGGAGCCGGCGCAGGCGCGGGTGCGGGCGTTGCGGCAGGAGCCGGCGCAGGCGCAGCCGCCTCGGCCGCTGGCTTGGCGGGGCTGGCGGCCTCGGCGCGCGCCTTCTCCTCGGCGCGGCGTGCCGCCTCAATAGCTTCGGCGCGCTCGCGCTCTTCGCGGCGGCGCGCTTCTTCCAGTGCCTGCATGCGCTGCTCTTCGGCTTCGCGAAGCAAGCGGGCCTGGCGCTCCTGCGCGGTCTCATTCGAAACCGGGCGCGGTGCGGGCGCAGGGGTGGGAGTCGGGGCAGGAGCGGGCGCGGCGACCGGCTCGGGAGCCTGCGTCACTTCCTCGGCTGGCGCACCCTGGGGGCCCAGCACGCGGCGGCGTTTCACTTCCACGACCACGGTGTTCGAGCGGCCATGGCTGAAGCTCTGCTTCACCTTGCCCGTCTCGACCGTGCGCTTGAGGCCCAGCGGCGCGCGCATGCCCAGTTTCGGCTTTTCGTTTTCCGTGTCGCTCATGCGGCTGCCTAAAGTCCTTCAGTCTGTCGTTCGTCGTCGTTCGGCGCTTCTGACGAAAGCGCCGATGCGCCCTCAGCGCTTGATACGCAAGGCAAGGGCAAGGGTTCGGGTCCGATAAAGTGCAGCCAGCGGTCGAGCGCTTCGCTCACCCTTCCAGCCGCTTTGGCGTCGGTCAGGCCGGCATGTACCACATTTTCGCGGCCAAGGGCCAAGGACAATATGGTGCGGGGCAGCGGCAATGTTAACCCCCTCAGATCAGTGCCTTCGCGGTCCGATCCGACGCGCCATGCCTGTGCGAGCTTTCCCGCGCCGTCCGCGCCGGCATCGCTGGCATGGAGCAGCATGTGGAGCTTGCCGGCTCGCGCCGCCTTTTCCAATTTCTCGCCACCGGTCACGACCGCGCCCGATTTGGATTCGAGCCCCAGCCGGTCGAGCAGATTGCGCTTCAGCTGCGATGCAATCCGCTCGGGCAGATCGTCGGGGATCGACAGCGGCGCTCCCTTGAAGGCGCGCGCCAATGCGCCGCGCAGCTTGCCCTTGGCGATTGCAGCCTCAAGCTCGGCGCGAGTCACGCCGATCCACGCGCCCCGGCCCGGGGCCTTGGCGCGAACATCGGGCAGCACCTCGCCATCGGGCGAGACTGCAAGCCGCACCAGATGCGCGCGCGCGTCCTTGTCACCCGACAGGATGCATTTGCGAATCGCCTCCTTCGCCGCGCGCGTGTCCGCGCGGGCGGTCAGCCCGTCCGGTCCCTCGCTGCGCGGGGGACCGAATCGTCTCGCTCGCCTTACCGCGCGGGTTTCATTGTTCGGATTCCGCAACTGCGTCCTCCGAAGTTGCGGCATCCGCCGCGGCAGGAGCCTCGTCCTCGAACCAGTGCGCACGGGCGGCCATGATGATCTCGTTGCCCTGCTCGTCGCTCAGGCCATATTCGGCCAGCACGCCGCCCTTGTCCTCGGCGCGCTTGGGCGCGTCCTCGTTGCGGCGGCGCGGTTCCTGGCGCTTCTTCTGGACCAGCTCGTCGGTCGCCAGATCGGCCAGATCGTCGAGCGTCTTGATGCCCGCCTTGCCCAGCGTGACCAGCATCGCCTCGGTCAGATAGGGCATGGTCGCCAGATCGTCCTCGACACCCAGCGCGCGGCGCTCGGCCCGGTTGGCCTCCTCGCGGCGCTCCAGCGCCTCGGCGGCGCGGCTCTGCAGCTCGGCGCCCAGATCCTCGTCAAAGCCTTCGATCTCGGCGATTTCCGCCAGCTCGACATAGGCGACTTCCTCAAGGCTGGAAAAGCCCTCGGCTACCAGCAGCTGCGCCAGCGTCTCGTCCACGTCGAGCTCGTTCTGGAACATCTCGCTGTTCGCGACGAACTCGGCCTGGCGCTTCTCGCTGGCATCGGTCTCGGTGAGGATGTCGATCGCCTTGGCGGTCAGCTGCGACGCCAGACGGACATTCTGGCCGCGACGGCCGATCGCCAGCGAGAGCTGATCGTCGGGAACGACGACTTCGATGCGGTCATCCTCTTCGTCGATGACGACGCGGCTGACATTGGCCGGCTGCAGCGCGTTGACCACGAAGGTCGCGGTGTCTTCGCTCCACGGAATGATGTCGATCTTTTCGCCCTGCATTTCCTGCACGACGGCCTGCACGCGGCTGCCCTTCATGCCGACGCAGGCGCCGACCGGATCGATCGAGCTGTCATGCGAGATGACGCCGATCTTGGCGCGCGAACCCGGATCGCGGGCAGCGGCCTTGATCTCGATGATGCCGTCGTAAATCTCGGGCACTTCCTGCGCGAACAGCTTCTTCATGAAGTCCGGATGCGCGCGGCTCAGGAAGATCTGCGGCCCGCGATTCTCGCGGCGGACGTTGAGGATGATCGAGCGGACGCGATCGCCGACGCGGACGACTTCGCGCGGGATCTGCTGGTCGCGGCGAATGACGCCCTCGGCGCGGCCCAGATCGACCACGACATGGCCGAACTCTACGCGCTTCACCACGCCGGTGATGATCTCGCCCATCCGGTCCTTGAACTCTTCGAACTGGCGCTCGCGCTCGGCATCGCGGACCTTCTGGAAGATGGTCTGCTTCGAAGCCTGGGCCTGGATGCGGCCGAATTCGATCGGGGGCAGCGGATCGACGATGAAGTCACCGATCGCCGCGTCCTTCTGGAGCTTCTGCGCGCCCTTCAGATCCACCTGCTTGAAATAGTCATCGACCGCCTCGACCACTTCGACGACGCGCCACAGGCGCAGGTCGCCGGTCTGAGGATCGAGCTTGGCGCGGATGTCGTTCTCGCTGCCATAGCGGTTCTTCGCTGCGCGCTGGATCGCGTCTTCCATCGCCTCGATGACGATGGCGCGGTCGATTAGCTTTTCCTTGGCAACCGAATCGGCAATCGCGATCAGCTCGGCCTTGTTGGCGGAAATGGCAGTGGCCATCAGTCTTGTTCCTCTGCTTCGAATTCTTCTACGCCCTCGGAAGAGAGCGGGGCGGTGGCTTCTATCAGGCGGTCGGTCATCAGAAGCTTCGCGTCTGCGACCTGGGCCCAGGGAATGGTGACTTCGCGATGCTTGCGCACGTCGATGCTGATGTGATCGCCCTCGACGCCGATCAGGTCGCCGGTGAGCTGCTTGCGGTTGTCGGGGGTCGGTTCGGTCAGGTTGATCCGCGCCTCATGGCCCTTCCAGTCCTCGAAGTCCTGGAGCCGGGTCAGCGGGCGGTCGATCCCCGGCGAGCTGACTTCGAGGCGATAGGCATGGTCGATCGGATCCTTGCCCGCTGCCTCGAGCTCGTCGAGCCGCTCCGAGATGCGGCGTGACAGATCGGCGCAATCATCGATCGTCAGCTGGCGCGTATCCGGGCGCTCGGCCATCACCTGCAGCGTGGGATCGCTCACCCCGCCGAACATCTTGACGCGCACCAGATCGAGCCCGAGCGCCTTGGCCTCCGGTGCGATGAGATCGGTCAATAGGGCGATGTCCGCCAAGTATGTTGCTCCAGCATCGGATGTGCGCCTTCTGCGACCGCACCCGGGTGGGAGCGGCCTCGGCATGTTTGACGATGTCGAGAAAGCACGGGCGATATACCCGCTTGCCCCCGGCGGGGCAAGAGGCTGTCCGCCGCTACTGCACGGATCTGAAAATGACGGGAGCCGCCGGATGGAATAAGACGTTCTCCACACAACCCCCTGCGGAGAGAAATCAGATGACCCCTGCCCGGATGTTGCTTCCCGCCCTTGCGCTGCTCGGCGCTTGCAATTCGTCACCGAGCGCTGTTGCGCAGAACGCCGCAGCCAGGCCCTTCGCCGTCACGGAGGTCGCCGATTTCGATTCGCCCTGGGCGATGACCTTCCTGCCCGATGGCCGGATGCTGGTGACCGAGAAGAAGGGGCAGTTGCTGCTCGTCTCGGCAGACGGCAAGTCCAGCAAGACGGTCGCGGGGACGCCCCAGGTTTCCAGCGCCGGGCAGGGCGGCCTGATGGACGTGGTGCTCCATCCCCAGTTCGCCGCGAATCGCCTAGTCTATCTGAGCTGGTCCGAAGCCAATGCGGAGGGGCTGAAGGGCGTCGCGCTCGGCCGCGGCACGCTGGCTGCGGACGGGTCGAAGCTCGAAGGTTTCCAGACGATCTTCCGCGCGCATCCCTATGTCGAGGGCAATGGCCATTTTTCGGGCCGCATCGCCTTCGCTCCCGACGGGCATCTGTTCTTCACTAATGGCGAGCGCCAGAAGTTCACGCCGGCGCAGGATCCGCAGGCCACGCTCGGCAAGGTGCTGCGCCTCAATGATGATGGCACGCCCGCCAAGGGCAACCCGCTCGCCGCGCAGGGCTTCCGCCCGGACGTCTGGTCCTATGGCCATCGCAACCTGCTCGGCCTCACCTTCGACGCCAATGGCAATCTCTGGGAGCAGGAGATGGGGCCGAAGGGCGGCGACGAGATCAACCTGATCGTCGCGGGGAAGAATTACGGCTACCCCAATGTATCGAACGGCGATCATTACGACGGGAAGGACATCCCCGATCACAAGGCCGGTGACGGCTATGAAGCGCCCAAGGTCTGGTGGAACCCGTCGATCTCTCCGGGCGGGCTGATGGCCTATTCGGGCAAGCTCTTCCCTGAGTGGAAGGGTGACCTGTTCCTCGGCGGCCTGTCGGGCAAGGCGCTGATCCGCATTGATGTGAACGGCACCGATGCGAAGAAGGGCGATCAATGGGACATGGGCGCGCGCATCCGCGAGGTCGAGGAAGGGCCGGACGGTGCGATCTGGGTGCTGGAAGATGGCGGACAGGGGTCGCAGGGCCGTCTGCTCAAGCTGACCCCCGCCAAATAGTCGCGCTGGCCGCATCGCCGCGTGTCCGCTAGGGCGCGGCGATGCACGGCTGGATCATCCTCGACAAGCCCTTGGGGCTGGGCTCGACACAGGGCGTCAGCGCCGTCAAACGCGCGCTGCGCGACGCGGGCTATGGTCCAAAGATTAGGGATCTGCCCAAGGTCGGCCATGGCGGGACGCTCGATCCGCTGGCGACCGGCGTGCTGCCGATCGCGGTGGGCGAGGCGACCAAATTGGCCGGGCGGATGCTCGACAGCGACAAGATCTACGGTTTCACCATCCGCTTCGGGGTCCAGACTGACACGCTCGATCTTGAGGGCAAGGCTATTGCGGAGTCGGATGCTCGCCCGACGCTGGCGCAGGTCGAAGCGGTGCTGCCGCACTTCACCGGACCAATCGAGCAGGTGCCCCCGGCCTACTCCGCGCTCAAGGTGGATGGCGAGCGGGCCTATGATCTCGCGCGGGCCGGGGAGGAAGTGGTGTTGGCGAAACGCGCCGTCACCATTCGCCAACTCTCCATCCGTCATCCCCGCGAAAGCGGGGACCCAGAGCCAAGCACCGCACCGTCTGTCACCCTGGGTCCCCGCTTTCGCGGGCATGACGGCTTGGACGCTATCACCCTTACAGCTCATGTCTCCAAGGGCACCTATATCCGCAGCCTCGCCCGCGATATCGCGGGCGCGCTCGGCACGGTGGGCCATGTCACGATGCTTCGCCGGGTAAGGGCGGGTCCGTTCACCCTCGAATCCGCGATTTCGCTGGACAAACTGGCCGATATGGCTAAGGCGCGCACGCTTGAACAAATACTCCTGCCATTGAGGGCGGGGCTGGACGACATCCCGGCTCTATCCCTCACCCCCGGCCAGGCAGGGCTGCTCCGGCAGGGGCGGGTTCTGGAAGGGACGCACGCAGACGGCCAATATTTCGCGCTTTTGGAGGAAACTCCCGTCGCGCTGGTAGAGGTCCAATCCGGGGAAATCCGGGTCGTCCGCGGGTTTAATCTGTAGAAGATGTCGAAGGAAAAGACATGACGATCACTGCAGAGCGCAAGAACGCGCTCGTCAAGGAACATGCCCGCGCCGAAGGCGATACCGGCAGCCCCGAAGTCCAGATTGCGATCCTCACCGAGCGCATCGTCAACCTGACCGAGCACTTCAAGGGTCACGCCAAGGACAATCATTCGCGCCGCGGTCTTCTCATGATGGTCAACAAGCGCCGTTCGCTGCTCGACTATCTGAAGAAGAAGGACGTCACCCGCTACACCGATCTGATCGGCAAGCTGGGCCTCCGCAAGTAACTGAAAGGGCGCCCTCGCGGCGCCCTTTTGACATTCGAGCCGCCGGCACTCCGGTCTGCGGCTCCTCGTAAGGGGTGAAGGCCATCCCGAACCGGACGGGCCGGATAACCCGCACATAGGCCCCCCGCGTGATCGGCACCGGGGAGTGAAGGAAACCAAATGTTCGATACCAAGAAAGTAGAAATCCAGTGGGGCGGGCAGACGCTCACTCTGGAAACGGGCCGGGTTGCCCGCCAGGCCAACGGCGCCGTGATGGCGACCCTGGGTGAAACCGTCGTGCTCTGCGCCGTCACGGCCGCACGCTCGGTCAAGGAAGGGCAGGATTTCTTCCCGCTCACCGTCCATTATCAGGAGAAGTATTCGGCTGCGGGCCGTATCCCCGGCGGCTTCTTCAAGCGTGAGCGCGGTGCGACCGAAAAGGAGACGCTGGTTTCGCGCCTGATCGATCGCCCGATCCGCCCGCTGTTCCCGGAAGGGTTCTACAACGAAATCAACGTGATCGCGCAGGTTCTCAGCTATGACGGCGAGAACGAGCCCGATATCCTCGCAATGGTTGCCGCATCCGCTGCACTCACCATTTCGGGCGTGCCCTTCATGGGGCCTATCGGCGCGGCGCGCGTCGGCTATGTGGACGGTGAATACGTCCTCAACCCGAACAATACCCAGATCAAGGATGGTGATCTCGATCTGGTCGTCGCCGCGACGAGCAACGCCGTGATGATGGTCGAATCCGAAGCCAAGGAGCTTTCGGAAGAGATTATGCTGGGCGCCGTCCAGTTCGCGCACAAGGCATGCCGTGAAGCGGTTGAAGCGATTATCGATCTGGCCGAGCAGGCTGCCAAGGATCCGTGGGAAATGGCCGAGCAGGCCGACCTGTCGGCTGCCAAGGACAAGCTGAAGAAGCTGGTCGGCAAGGACATCGCCGCTGCCTATAAGGTGGTCGACAAGTCCAAGCGCTCGGAAATGCTGAACGCCGCGCGCGCCAAGGCGAAGGAAGCATTTGCTGACGCGACGCCGCAGGATCAGATGGCCGCGCAGAAGCTGATGAAGAAGCTGGAAGCGGAAATCGTTCGCGGCGCCATCCTCAAGGACGGCACCCGCATCGACGGTCGTACCACCACCCAAATCCGCCCGATCGAAGCGATGGTGCACTTCCTGCCCCGCGCACACGGCTCGGCGCTGTTCACGCGCGGTGAAACCCAGTCGATCTGCACCACCACGCTGGGCACCCGCGACGCTGAGCAGATGATCGATGGCCTGAACGGGCTCACCTACGAGCACTTCATGCTGCACTATAACTTCCCGCCTTACTCGGTCGGTGAAGTGGGCCGCTTCGGCGCGCCGGGCCGCCGCGAAGTCGGTCACGGCAAGCTGGCATGGCGCGCGCTGCACCCGGTGCTGCCGTCGAAGGAAGACTTCCCTTACACGATCCGCGTTCTCTCGGACATCACCGAGTCGAACGGTTCGTCGTCGATGGCCACCGTCTGCGGTGGTTCGCTGTCGATGATGGACGCCGGCGTGCCGCTGAAGCGCCCGGTTTCGGGCATCGCGATGGGCCTGATCCTCGAGGGCAAGGATTTCGCGATCCTGTCCGATATCCTGGGTGACGAAGATCATCTGGGCGACATGGACTTCAAGGTTGCCGGCACGTCCGAAGGCATCACCACGATGCAGATGGACATCAAGGTCGCGGGCATCACCGAAGAGATAATGCGCGTTGCTCTGGAGCAGGCCAAGGAAGGCCGTGCACACATCCTCGGGGAAATGGCCAAGGCGCTCGATCACACCCGTGAAGAGCTGTCGGCCCATGCTCCGCGCATCGAGAGCTTCACGATCGACAAGTCGAAAATCCGTGACGTCATCGGCACCGGCGGCAAGGTCATCCGCGAGATCGTCGCTACGACCGGCGCCAAGGTCGACATCGATGACGAGGGCGTGATCAAGGTCTCGTCGTCGGATCCGGCGCAGATCGAAGCCGCCATCGCCTGGATCAAGGGCCTGGTCGAAGAGGCCGAGGTCGGCAAGATCTACAACGGCAAGGTCGTCAATCTCGTCGATTTCGGCGCGTTCGTGAATTTCATGGGCGGCAAGGACGGTCTCGTCCACGTCTCGGAAATCCGCAACGAGCGCACCGAGAAGGTTTCGGACGTCCTGAGCGAGGGCCAGGAAGTCAAGGTCAAGGTCCTCGAGATCGACCAGCGCGGCAAGGTTCGCCTGTCGATGCGCGTCGTCGATCAGGAGACGGGCGAAGAGCTCGAAGATACCCGTCCGGCCCGCGAGCCGCGCGGCGATCGTCCGCAGCGCGATGGTGACCGTCGCCGTGACGGCGGCCGCGGCGATCGTGGTCCCCGCCGTGAAGGTGGGGACCGCGATCGCGGACCGCGCGGCGACCGTGGCGACCGCGGCCCGCGCCGCGAGCGCGACGGCGGTGAGGACAAGGGTGGCGAGGATATCGGCCTCCCTGCCTTCCTGACCGGCGACAAGGATTAAGCTTCACGCAATCCGGCGAAAGTTCGGAGAGGAAGCAGGGGCTCGCGGCAACGCGGGCCCCTTTTTCTTCGCCGTAATGGTGCTTGTGTAGCCTTGCCACAGTCTTGCGGATTCAAGAGACTGCCGCAGAGGGGGAAGAGTTCGTGTCCAGCATCTACGATCGCGGCCGGGCCGCGCTTGTTGACTTGAGCCATATCGGTAATCTGAAATCGCACTCGCTTGAAGTCGCGTCAGTGTGCGCTTGGGTATCGACGCTTGCCTACGCCTTGGTGCCGGATGCGGGTGCCCGTAGCGTTGAGTGGATTCCGCATCGTGAGCTGGCAGAGGCGCTTGCCGGTGGAAGCTCGCCACCATCCGCCGCGGCCTGGTTCCGCGAACGCGACTATCCCAGCTTCACCGTTGCGGTGCCCGGTGGCGGCGCACTTGGCGTCCGTATCGGAGACACGCTCCTTCTCGGATTCCGCGGCACGACTAATGGCGACGACTGGCGACAGATTAATTTCTTCACCGGAGCCGGAGTTCTGCCGCTTAAGGTTCCTGTGCTCGGGAACCGCTACTGGCCTTGGGAACGTGGTCAGCCGGTGGCGCATGGCGGCTTCTATGGGATAGCGCGAATGCTCGCCGCGGCGGCGGCGCCGGAAATCGCAAAATGGCGCGGTATGGGCGCTGAACGCCTTTTGCTGTGTGGGCACTCGCTGGGGGGAGCATTGGCGCTGCTCGCTGGATCCGAACTCGAGGACGTGGATTCGATCTATTCGTACGGCGCTCCCAAAGTCGGTTCGGCCGACCTGATTCAGTATCTCCCGGAATCGCATTTCCGCTATGTATTTGCGGGTGATCCAGTTCCTGCGACTCCGCCGCTAATGGACTTTGTCCATGGAGTTCCGGCGGTGATGCTGCGCCATGGCGGTCCCTCCCCCGGGGTGCTGGGAAAATTACTGAAGGGCTGGAGCAAGGGCGGGTCAAAGGGTGCGCTCGCGAATCTCTTCGCTGCCGAACATGATCTCGGCCTCTACGCGAGCACGATCGACGCGATGCTTGCCCAAGGCAAATAGCACAGCGCAGAGCGATGATCATATGCCGAGTAAGTGGGGGACTTCTGTTGCCCGGTGTCCCCCGTACCGCTGGAATCCGCTTCTGTTGCCCGGTGCGGTCCAACCGCGCATTTTAGTCTAACCTTGGGCCGTTAAGCCGTAGGGTTAGGCCGCAATAGCGAGTGCTTCGTTATCGTTGGCACTTGTGTAATGGACCGTCGCAGTGGCCCACGCTGAGAGATGGTCGGCGCTTTTCAACACACGTCGATCCTGGTTCGGCCCCGTCAGAAACGGTGTCCAGATACACCACCATTTATGGTGGAGCCGCCGGGTACTGCCCCCGGGTCCGCTGCGCCTATTGCACGCCGTCGTTTATCCCCATAGCCGGCCGAAACCGGCAGTATCCATATAAGCACATTGTCCTGAAATAAAAGGGCCGGGGCGTTTCCGGCCCCTTCACAACGACGCAGAGGCTTGGCATGGGCTAGCGCCATGTTGACCCAGCGGTCCCGTTACGCGTTGCGCGCCATGCTTTTCCTGGCCGGGGAACCCGCAGCGGGAAATCCCATCCCGATGAACCGGATCGCCGCAGAGGCGAACGTGCCGCGCAAGTTCCTCGAACTCATCCTGGCGGACCTCCGCGAAGCCGGGTTCCTCGTCTCGACGCGGGGCAAGATGGGCGGCTACCGGCTCGCCCGCGCCGCGCATCTTATTTCGCTCGGTGAGATCATCCGCGTGATCGAAGGGCCGCTCGCGCTGGTCCCCTGCGTCAGCCGCACCGCCTATCGCCCGTGCAACGATTGCAAGGACGAAGCCGCCTGCGCGATCCGCCAGGCGATGGCCCGCGTGCGGGACGAGACCGCCAGGATCCTCGACGGCACCAGCCTGGCCAATGCCGCCGCGGAAGATCTCGCCGCCGCTTAGCCCTTCCGGCTGCGCAGCTCGTCGCGAATCTCGCGCAACAGCGCGATCTCGGCTGCCTCTTCGGCCGCCGCTTCCGCGGGCTTGGGCATCATCCGGTTCACCGAGCGGATCAGCAGGAAGATGATGAAGGCGATGATCAGGAAGTTCACCGCCACGGTGATGAACTCGCCATAGCCGAGCAGCGGCACGCCGGCCTTCTTGAGCGCCTCATAGTCCGAAGACCCGGCCAGCGCCGCCGGCACTTCGCCCAGCACGATGAAATAGCTGGAGAAATCTAGCCCGCCAAACACCTTGCCGATCAGCGGCATCAGGATATCGTCGGTCAGCGACGTGACGATCTTGCCGAACGCCGCGCCGATGATCACCGCGACGGCGAGGTCCAGCACGTTTCCCCGCGCAATGAAGGTGCGGAATTCCTTGAGCATCGAAACGACTCCTCTTGTTTCCGATTTCGCTTTCTCCATCTTGCGCGAGTGCCGTATGAGAGCAAGGCACTTTGGTGGAGGACTGCAATGAAGATGCGTGTTGTTCTGGCGATGGCGATGGCTGCGATGCTGTCTGCCTGCGGGCTCAATAGCGTTCCCACCGCAGAGGAAGCGGCCAAGGCGAAATGGGCGGATGTCCAGACGAACTATCAGCGCCGCGCCGATCTGATCCCCAACCTTGTCGCGACGGCCAAGGGCGCGGCGGGCTCGGAAGCCAAGATCCTCACCGACATCACCAATGCCCGCGCCAGCGCCAGCCAGATCAAGGTGAGCGGCGACGATCTCACCGATCCGGCCAAGGTCGCAGCGTTCAACCAGGCCCAGAACGGCGTGAGCCTGACGCTCCAAAGGCTCCAGGAAGCCTATCCGGATCTCAAGAGCCAGGCCAATTTCGCGACGCTGATGAGCCAGCTTGAGGGCACGGAAAACCGCATCGCGATCTCGATCCGCGACTATAACGCCGCCGTGCAGAATTATAACACGCTGATCCGCACCTTCCCCGATGCGATCGGCGCGAAGATCTTCCACGGCGCCAAGCCGATGGTGCCGTTCGAGGCGAAGGCCGGCGCCGATGTCGCGCCGACCGTGAATTTCGGCAACTGATTTGACGCGGCGGCCCCTGCCTGCGCCGGTCGCGTGTCGCGCTTCCGGCCGGGTTCGGGCAAGTGTACCGGGACCGCGGTCCTAGCGGAGCTATCGCAATGAAGATGGTGCGGTTGTTCGCCGCGATGCTGCTGCTGCTCGTACCCGCAGTCGCGCAGGCGCAGAATTTCCCCGCGCGGGACCGCGAGCCGGTGGTCGATGCCGCGAAATTGCTCAATCCCGAGCAGGTCGCGCAGATCACACAGCTTTCGGAAGCGATCCACAAAGATACGACGCGCCAGTTCGTGGTCGCGACGATCCCGGACCTCGAAGGCTATGACATCGCCGATTACGGCTATCAGCTCGGCCGCCACTGGGGGCTGGGCGACAAGGAGGCCAATAACGGTATCCTCCTGATTGTCGCGCCCAATGACCGGAAGGTGCGCATCGAGGTCGGCTATGGGCTGGAGCCGATCATGACCGATGCGCTGTCGAGCCAGATCATCAATCAAGTGATCGTTCCCCGGTTCAAGGCCGGCGATATGGCCGGCGGCATCGTCGCAGGCGCGCAGGCGATCGGCGATCAGATGAAGCTCCCGCTCGAAGCGGCGGAGGCAAGGGCGAAGGAAGCGGCGGACAAGGCAAGCGCTACGGGCAGCCGCAGGAAAGGGGATGGCTTCCCCGTGGGGTTGCTGTTCATCGGAGTGGCCATCGCGTTCGTGGTCCTGCCGATACTGTTCGGAAGGCGCCGCGGGCGGCGCTATCGCGGCGGCGATGACAATGCCTTGCCGATCATCCTGTGGAGCATTGCGAACGAAATCAGCCGCCACGCGCGCGACGACGATTCGGGCTGGGGCGGCGGTGGCGGCGGCTGGGGCGGCGGCGGATGGGGCGGCGGTGGCGGCTTCTCTGGCGGCGGCGGATCGTTCGGCGGCGGCGGCGCGTCGGGGAGTTGGTAAGCATGTTGCTCAGCGAATCGGATCACGCGGCGGTCACCGTGGCGGTGGCCAAGGCCGAATTGTCCACCGATGGCGAGATCGTCACTATCGTTGCCAGGCGGTCAGACGCCTATCATGATGTCGCGCTGCATTGGGCGGTGCTGGCGATGCTGCTCGCGCTCGCTTTTCTTGCCTGGCAGCCCGGCATCATCGAATGGCTCCATGCCCGTTTTACCAATAGCTGGACGGAAACTGCGTCGCCTACCTGGTATCTCACCGCCGCGTTGATCCTCATCACGATCAAGTTCCTCGGCGTTCGCCTGTTGCTGTCGATCGAGGGGCTGCGCATGGCGCTGACTCCTGGCGCCACCAAGTCGCGCCGTGTGCAGCGCAAGGCGATGCAATTGTTCCGCACCGGGGCCGAGAAGCGCACCAAGGCGTCCACCGGCGTGCTGCTCTATCTCAGCCTGGCTGAGCATCGCGCAGAGATCATCGCCGACGAATCGATCCATTCAAAGGTCGCGCCCGATGTCTGGGGCGCGGCGATGGCGGCGTTGCTGTCCCGGGTGAAGCAGGGCCAGCCCGGCCCCGGCATGGCCGATGCCGTCGCGCAGATCGGCGTGGTGCTCGCCGAACATTTCCCGCGCAGCGAAGGCGATACCAACGAATTGCCCGACCGCCTGATCGAATTGTGAGCGAACCGCGCGAAATTGCCTGGGCGGGCAAGTGGATCATGGCGATCCGCGAGGGCAAATGGGAATTCGTCTCGCGCACGCGCGGGATAGAAGCGGTGGTGATCCTTGCCATCGACGATGCCGATCATGTCCTGCTCGTAGATCAATATCGCGTGCCGCTCGGGCGGCGCTGCATCGAGCTTCCCGCCGGGCTGATCGGCGATGATCGCGCCGGCGATACCCCGATGGCCGCGGCCCGGCGCGAGCTTGAGGAGGAGACCGGCTATAGCTGCGCGCAGGTCGAGGACCTCGGCTTCTTTCACGCTTCGCCCGGCATGGTCACCGAAGGCTTCACGCTCGTCCGCGCGCGCGGCCTGCAAAAGATCGGGGCGGGCGGCGGCGTCGCGGGGGAGGATATCCTGGTCCACCGGGTCGCGCTTCGCGATGTGCCCGATTTCGTCGCCGCGAAGCGGGCGGAGGGGTTCGCCGTGGACGTGAAGATCCTGCTGTTGCTCGCGCACGGGATGCTCGCCAGTCCGCCTCAGCCACCCCGGGCTTGACCCGGGGTCCCGCTATTTCTTTTCCTTAGTCCATGGTTCGTCGCGGCGGGGCCCGCCACGACACTGAGCCACCTGAATTCAGCGCCAGGAGTGAGAAGCGGGACCCCGGGTCAAGCCCGGGGTGACGAGTGAGAAGACGGTATTTCTGCCCCACAGCTTTAGCCACCGCTGCGCCTTTGATCAGGCGCTCCGCACGCCGTTCTTACCGGAAATTATCCGCGTACGCCTGGAGCTTCAGCTTGCGCTCGCGCGCGGGCACCACGTGATAGGCATAGCCTTCGCGCTCGGCATAGGCCTTTGCGGCGTCGAGCGAATCGAAGCTGATCCGAACCTGATTCGAAGTGTCGCCGCCGCCGGCCCAGCCGGTGAGCGGATCGGGCTCCTGCGCCGTCTTTGGCTCGAATTCGAGGATCCACGAATCGGTGCGTGCGCGGCCGGATTGCATGGCGTTCTTGACGCGCTGATAGATGCGGGCGGTCTTCATGGCATCCCCCTTAACGCGGAGCCCCGCGCCTTGCATCCGCATTTTTTGTGCGAAGCGTGGCGGCGGCGGATGCCGGGTCGTCGGGCCAGGGGTGCCGCGGATAGCGTCCGCGCATTTCCTTGGCGACCGCGGCCCAGCTTCCCTTCCAGAATCCCGGCAGATCGCGCGTCGTCTGGATGGGCCGCCCGGCGGGTGATGTCAGGCTGAGCACCAGCGGGGTGCTGCCCACCATCGGATGCGCCGCCAGCCCGAACAGCGCCTGGGGCCGTAGCTCCACTGTCGGCCCTGCTTCGGCGGCATAGTCGATCGCGTGGCTCGATCCTGCCGGGCTTTCGAAGCGCGCGGGTGCGGCCTTGTCGATCGCCCGCATCGCGTCCCAGCCGATATGGTTTTGCAGCGCCTCGCTCAGCGCGCCCGGCTCGATCGCGTCGAGCCGCCGCTTGCCCGCCAGCACCGGGGGCAGCCATTCGTCGATTGCGGTGAGTAATGCGGCATCGCTCAGCGCCTCGATCCCGGCATAGGCCGCGCGCGTGCGCAGCATATCGGCACCGCCCGACCAGGGCAGCAGCGCTAGCCTATGCGTGCGCACCCCTTCCAGCAGCGCGGCTTCGATCTCGTCGCTCGATGCGTTGCTGTCGGGCCCGCTCGAAAGCCGGATCGCGCCCAGCCGCCGCTCGCGCAGGGCCTCCACCCGGCCGCTGACGGGATCGAAGCGCACGCTGCGGCGCGTCTCGATCCGCCCGGCGAACAGCGCTTCCACGGTCGCGGTATCGATCTGCGCGGCGGAAAGAATGCGCGCGCCCGATGCCATCCCCTGCGTTTCGGCGACCGCCAGCCATTCGGAGCGTGCGAGCGGCAACGCGGGATCTAGCCTGAAGCCGCGTCCCCCCGCCGATGCCCAGGTCTCACCCGATGCGTCGCGCCGCTTGGCGATTCGATCGGGGAAGGCCAGCGCGACGCAGGTGGCGACATCGCCGTCGCCCCCGCCCCCGCCCCCGCCCGGGACGAGCTTTGCCCAGCGATCCGCCAGCCGACGTGCGCCCTCCGCGCGCGGGCCGCGTTCGCCGCGCCATCGCCGCAACCGCATTTCGAGGTCCTGGTCGTTTCCACCCAGGCCGCGCTCGCCCAGAAGCACCGCGATCTGCGCGGCGGTGTGTGCCATCCCCATCTCGCCCGCGCGCACCAGCATATGGCCCAGCCGGTGCGGCAGCGGCAGGCGGGCAATCGCCTTGCCATGCGCGGTGGGGCGGCCGTCTTCGTCCAGCGCCTCCAATGCCGTCAGCCGCGCCCGCGCCTCCGAGATCGCCGCGTCGGGCGGCGGATCTAGCCACGCGAGCTCGCGCGGGTCGCTCACCCCCCACAGGGCGCAATCGAGCGTCAACGCCGATAGGTCGGCCTCCAATATCTCCGGCGGATCGAAGCGCGGCAGGCCCGCCGTCGCCGCTTCTTCCCACAGGCGATACGTTACGCCAGGCCCCTGCCGCGCCGCGCGTCCGGCGCGCTGCGTTGCGGCCGCCTGGCTCGCGCGCTCGGTGACCAGGCGCGTCATCCCCGCCGCGCGGTCGTATCGCGGGCGTCGCGCGAGTCCCGAATCGACGACGACGCGAATCCCGTCCAGCGTCAGCGATGTTTCCGCGATCGACGTGGCGAGCACGATCTTGCGCCGGCCCTCCGGATCGGGCGCGATCGCGGCGCGCTGGGCTGCCGGGTCCATGCTGCCGTGCAGCCGGTGCAGCATTACGCCGGGCATGCCTTCCAGCCGCTCTGCCGTCCGCTCGATCTCGGCGACGCCGGGCAGGAAAGCGAGCACGCCACCCTCGGCCTCACGCAGGGCGGTGCGCACCGCCGCCGCCATCGAATCCTCGATCCGCGCTTCCGCGGCCCGCCCGATATGCCGCAGTTCCAGCGGATGGCTGCGCCCCTCGCTCTCGATCACCGGCGCGTCTCCCATCAGTCCGGAGAAGCGCGACCCGTCCAGTGTCGCGGACATTGCCACCAGCCGCAGATCGGGCCGCAGCGCGCTTTGCGCATCGAGCGCCAGCGCCAGTCCGAAGTCGCTGTCGAGGCTGCGTTCATGGACTTCATCGAACAGCACCGCCGAAACCCCCGCCAGCTCCGGGTCGGCCTGGATGCGATTGACGAAGACGCCCTCGGTGACGACCGTCACCCGCGTCGACGCCGACCGCTTGGTATCCAGCCTCGTCGCATAGCCAAAAGTGCGACCCACGCCCTCGCTAGCAAGCGCCGCCATCTGCTCGGCTGCAGCGCGCGCGGCCAGCCGACGCGGGCTGAGCAGCAGGATTTCGCCGGTGCACCAATCCTCGCCCAGCAGTGCCGGGGCCACCGCCGTCGTCTTGCCGGCGCCCGGCGGCGCGACCAGCACGGCGTTGCTGCGCGCGCGCAGGCAGCCGATCAACTCGGGCAATATGGCGTGGATCGGCAGCGTCTCGCTCATCGTGTTGCAACCAATTTAGGAAAGCCGGGTTGGGCGCAAGCACGCGAAGGAGACACATCATGGCCCGCACGCTGTCCCAATTCACGATCACGCCCGATGGCAATGGCGATTATGTCCTCAGCCTCGAAGATGATGATGGCGAAACGCTCGATTTCACTGCCAGCTACGAGCAACTCGGTCTGATCGTCGAATCGATAGAGGAACTGCTGGACAGCGACGAGGAGGAGATCCTGGGCGTCGATGACGACGCGGATGAACTGACGCCCGAAGATTGACCGGCTAGAGCGCGCGGATCACGTCGAAGCCGCCCGGCCAGATCGCATCCTCAACGGTGTCGCCCAGCATCGCTAGCAAGGCGAGCACCGCGGCGATGATGAACAGGTCGAGGATCGCGACGCCCATCCACACCAGATAGGGGTGGAACGGACCGATGCTGTCGAGCCCGTCGGGCAGGGGCTCGCGCGATCGCATCAAAAGGCTCGCGCCACGGCGAATTCAACCGCCTCGACCATCGCGTCCTTGGCCGCGCCGCAGGGGAAGCTGCCCAGCGCGTCGATCGCACGCTGCCCATAATGCCGCGCTCGGGCGAGCGTGTCGTCAACGGCGCGGCTCGACTGGACGAGGCGCTTGGCCTCGGCAAAATCCTCATCGGCTACCCGGCGGCCCGAAATCGCTTCCTTCCAGAATGCCCGCGCCAGCTCGTCGCCGCGCGCATAGGCCAGGATTACCGGCAGCGTCATCTTGCCTTCGCGGAAGTCGTCGCCGGCATCCTTGCCCATCGTGCCCGCGTCCGAGATGTAGTCGATCGCATCGTCGACGAGCTGGAACGCGATGCCCAGGTTGCGGCCATAGGCGTCGAGCGCCGCTTCATCGCCTTCGCCGCGCTCAGCGACCACTGCCGCGATCCGGCAGGCAGCGGCGAACAGGGCGGCGGTCTTCGCGCCGATGATGTCGAGATAGCGCTCTTCGCTGATGTCGAGCCTGCGCACGGCGGTAAGCTGGTTGACTTCGCCTTCCGCGATCACGGCGCTCGCATTGCTCAAGATCTTGAGCACTTTCAGGCTGCCGTCCTCGACCATCAGCTCGAAACTGCGCGAGAACAGGAAATCGCCGACCAGCACGCTCGCCGGATTGCCCCAGATGATGTTCGCAGTGCGCTTGCCGCGCCGCAGGTCGGACGAATCGACCACATCGTCGTGCAGCAGCGTCGCCGTGTGGATGAACTCCACCGACGCGGCGAGCTTATGATGCCGATTGCCCGAATAGCCGAGCAGTTGCGCGCTCGCGAGCGTCAGCATCGGGCGCATGCGCTTGCCGCCGCCGGCGATCAAATGGCCGGCAAGCTCGGGGATCAGCGGAATGCTCGATTGCATGCGATCGAGGATTACGCTGTTCACAAGATTCAGGTCGTTGGCGACCAGCGCCAGCATCGGATCGAGCGAAGGCTGGGCTTTGCCTCCGAGGCGGTGGATCGTCGCACTCATGCCAGCGCCTCTGGCGTGCCCGGCCGGCAAAGGCAAGGCTTGCGTATTTCTATGGGTCTCGCGAAGAGAAGGCATGTCCGACGCGCAGCTAGACCGTTACCGCCAGAGCATCGACAATATCGATGCGGCGCTGATCCACATGCTGGCCGAGCGCTTCAAGGTTACGCAGGCCGTGGGCGCGTACAAGGCGACGCATGGCCTGCCGCCCGCCGATCCGGCGCGCGAGGAAGCACAGATCGCGCGGCTGCGCGGGCTGGCCAACCAGGCCGATCTCGATCCCGAATTTTCCGAAAAATTCCTGCGCTTCATCATCGATGAGGTGATCCGGCATCACGAACAGGCGCGCAGCGGAACCGGGGCGGCCTGATCATTGTTCGGCCCAGCATCAGGGGAATAGCTTGGCCGACGATTATCTGATCTTCACACCCGATGATGTGGATCTCTCGCGCTCGCCGCTCCGGCGGGGGGTGGCGGAGCAGACGCATGTGCTCGGCGCGTTCAATCCCGGTCTGACGCGCTTGCCGAACGGCAATCTGCTCCTGATGGTCCGAGTGGCCGAGGCGCTTGCCGATCCTATCCGCGAGGACTGCGCGCGCGCGATCCGCTGGACGCCTTCGGGTTATGTCCTTGATCCGCACTCCGTCCACCGCATCGACATGGACGATCCGCGCCAGTTCGCGCTCAAGGAGCGGAGCCCGCGCCTGCTCGGCCTCACCTCCTTGTCCTGGCTGCTACCGGTCGAGATCGGGCCTGATGGGCGCGGCGTGGTCGCGGTGCATTATGACAAGGCGATCGAACCGAGCGTCTCCTATATGGATTACGGCGTCGAGGACGCCCGGATCAGCCGCATAGGCGACAAATATTTTATGACCGTGTGCGGCGTCTCGGCCGAGCGCCACTGCACCGCGATGTACCGCTCGGGGAACGGCCTCGATTACGACCTGCTCGGCATTGTCCTCGATCATCAGAACAAGGACATGCTGCTGTTCGAGGGCAAGGTCGGGGGCAAGTTCATGGCGCTCACCCGCCCGCTCGGCGAAGTCTATTTCGCCTATCCCGACGACAGCGAATGGCTGGGCGGCCCGTCGATCAACATGGCGCAATCGCCCGACGGACTGCACTGGAAGCCGCTCGACACGCCGGGCCTCCGCGCGCGCAAGGGCACGACGAGCACCCAGCGGATCGGCGGCGGCAGCCAGCCGGTGCTGACGCCTGAGGGCTGGATGCTGATCTATCACGGCGTCGAGAAGCAGGGTGCGGTTGGCATCTATCGCAGCTTCTGGGCTTTGCTCGACCGCGACGATCCCTCGAAAATCCTCCGACAGGAGGACGGCGCGCCGCTGCTCGAAGCCAATCCTGCGCTCACCGCCCGCATCGCGCATCAGATGTATCTGCCCACGCCGGTCGTCTTCACCACCGGTGTGGCCGATGGCGGCGATCATTACATCGTCGCCAGCGGCGAAGCCGATCTCGCCTGCCGCATCACCCTGATCGGCAAGGAGCGCTTCGCATGACGCGTCACCAATCCGTCATCCCCGCGAAAGCGGGGACCCAGGGTTATAAGGGGCAGCGCTGTTCGGCGCCGGCTTCCCGCTTTCGCGGGAGTGACAAAAGGGGGGGCATCGCATGACCCAGGCAGAATGGTGGAAATCCGCCGTCATCTACCAAATCTACCCCCGCTCCTTTCAGGACAGCAACGGCGACGGCATCGGCGATCTCAAGGGCATCGAGCGCCGCCTTGACGATCTCAAATCGCTCGGCGTGGATGCGATCTGGATATCCCCGATCTTCCCCTCGCCGATGGCCGATTTCGGCTATGACGTCGCCAATTATTGCAACGTGGATCCGCGCTTCGGCACGCTTGACGATTTCGATTCGCTGCTACGGTCGGCGCACGATCGCGGTCTCAAGCTGCTGCTCGATCTGGTGCCCAACCATAGCTCCAGCGAGCATCCGTGGTTCACGGAAAGCCGCTCGTCCCGCGATAATCCGAAGCGGGACTGGTATATCTGGCGCGATCCCGCCCCCGATGGCGGCCCGCCCAATAACTGGATCAGCGATTTCGGCGGCAGCGCCTGGGAGTGGGACGAAGCCACCGGCCAATATTATTACCACGCCTTCCTGAAGGAGCAGCCGGACCTCAACTGGCGCAATCCCGAAGTCCGCGCCGCGATGATGGACGTGCTGCATTTCTGGTTCGCGCGCGGCGTGGATGGCTTCCGGATCGATGTGCTGTGGCACATGGTGAAGCACGCCGATTTCCCCGACAATCCGGCCAATCCGGCGTGGCGGCCCGGCCAGCCCGATTACACCCGCGTCCACCAGCACCATTCGACCGACCAGCCCGAAGTCCACGAGATCGCCGCCGAGATGCGCGCGATCGCCGATGCGCACGGCGCCCGCGTGCTGATCGGCGAGATCTACCTGCCGGTGCGGCAGCTCGTGCATTATTATGGCAGTGAGGACGCGCCCGGCGTCCATCTCCCCTTCAATTTCCAGCTGATCGGCGCCGAATG
The DNA here is from genome assembly GCF_001591025.1 of Sphingomonas soli NBRC 100801. Lineage (GTDB taxonomy): Bacteria > Pseudomonadota > Alphaproteobacteria > Sphingomonadales > Sphingomonadaceae > Sphingomonas > Sphingomonas soli. The sequence continues at coordinate 1,766 of NZ_BCTZ01000027.1, read as the reverse complement.
GAACGCGCGGCAACTGGCGGAACGCATCGCCGCCTACGAGGCCGCGCTCCCGCCCGGCGGCTGGCCGAACTGGGTGCTCGGCAACCATGATCGCCCCCGCATCGCCACCCGCGTCGGCCCTGAACAGGCGCGCGTCGCGATGCTGCTGCTGCTCACCTTGCGCGGAACGCCGACGCTCTATTATGGCGACGAGATCGGCATGGCCGATGTCCACATCCCGCCGCACCGAGTGCAGGATCCGCGCGAACTCAACGAGCCCGGCATCGGCATGGGCCGCGATCCGGTGCGCACGCCGATGGCCTGGGATGCCAGCGCGCATGCCGGCTTCGGCCCCGCCGATCCCTGGCTGCCGCTCCATCCCGATTGGGCCGCGCGCAACGTCGCCGCCCAGCGTGAGGATTCGCGCTCGATGTGGCGGCTGACGCAGAAATTGCTGGCGCTGCGCCATGCCCATCCGGCGCTGGCGATCGGCGACTATCGCGCGGTGGACGCCACCGGCGATCTGCTCGCTTATGAGCGCCGCCATGGCGACGATCGGGTGCTGGTCGTCCTCAATCTCGGCGCCACGCCGCAGGGCTTCTCGATCCCCGAATGGGCCGAAGCGCTGTCGGTGATCGCTTCCGCCCAGGGCGGAAGCGACCCCGCGATCCTCGGCCCCGATGAAGGCTATGTGCTCGGATGAGGGTCGCGATGATCGCCCCGATCGCCTGGCGCACCCCGCCGCGCCATTATGGCCCGTGGGAGCTCGTCACCAGCCTGCTGACCGAAGCGCTGGTCGCCCGCGGCATGGACGTCACGCTCTTCGCCACGCAGGATTCGATCACGTCGGCCAAGCTCGCGGGCATCGTGCCGGCACCCTATGAAGAAGACCCGCGCGTGGATGCCAAGGTCTGGGAATATGCCCATCTCGCCCACGTGTTCGAGCGCGCTGGCGAGTTCGATCTGATCCACAATCAGGCCGATTTCCCGGCCCACGCCTTTTCCGGGCTGGTCAGCACGCCGATGGTCACCACGATCCACGGCTTCTCGTCGGACCGCATATTGCCGATGTACAAGCCCTATGAGAATCGGGTGCACTATGTCGCGATCTCGGACGCCGATCGTCATCCCGGACTGAAATATGCCGCGACCATCCACCACGGCATCCAAGTGGCGGACTTCCCCTTCGTCGCGGAGGGTGGCGAGGATCTGCTGTTCTTCGGCCGCATGCACCCGGACAAGGGCGCTGCCGAGGCGATCGCCGTCGCTCAGGCCACCGGCCGCCGCCTCAACCTCTACGGCATCATCCAGGATCAGGGCTATTTCGATCGCCATGTCGCGCCCCATCTGAACGACCACATCGTCTATCATGGCGCCGTCGGTGGCGAGCAGCGCCTGCGCGCCCTCGGCAACGCGCAAGCTTTGCTCCATCTCATCAATTTCGACGAACCCTTCGGTCTCTCGGTGATAGAGGCCATGGCCTGCGGCACGCCCGTCATCGCGATCGACCGCGGGAGCATGCCCGAACTGATCGACCATGGCGTGACGGGTGTTCTGGTCGATTCGGTAGGCGAGGCGATCACTGCGCTCGGCATGATCCCCACCCTCGACCGCGCAGCCATCCGCCACGCCGTCGAGACCCGCTTTTCTGTCGAGACGATGGCCGACAACTACATCACCCTCTACCGCCGGATATTGTGCTAATCTCCCTCTCCCATCGGGAGAGGGAAGGGGCCCGCCGCGAAGCGGTGGGAAGGGTGAGGGCGAACGCGCACATCTCCCCCCCC
>NZ_BCTZ01000026.1 GCF_001591025.1 Sphingomonas soli NBRC 100801 | reverse complement strand
TCCACAGGGCGGCACTCGATGGACAAGAGGCTCCAGCCTGAACACCCGCGGCTCCGTGGACCCCGGAACAAGTCGGCGATTATCCCTTTGCGCCAAGTAATCCACGTCATCCCCGCGAAAGCGGGGACCCAGAGCCACACAGGACACCGCGTGCGACCCTGGGTCCCCGCTGTCGCGGGGAAGACGATTTAGCTGCCGCAATATCGCTCCACCGGGCCGACGGTTCCTACGCCAGCTCCTCGCCGGGCCAGGTCTCGGTATCGATCTGCGCCTGCATCGGCGCGGTGTAGCGCGCTCCGCGAATGGCACCGCCTTCGAAAAGCGCGCTGATGCGCTCTACGACATCGCTTTCCAGCCTGATCGACGCCGCCGCCAGATTCTCTTCGAGATGCGCGATGCTGCGCGTACCAGGGATCGGCACGACATGGTCTCCGCGCGCCAGCACCCAGGCGAGCGACAATTGCGCGGGGCTATGGCCAAGTTCTGCCGCCAGCGCCTCGAATGCGCGCACGGCCTGCAGGTTGTGCGACAGGTTGGGTTCGATGAAGCGCGGCATGGGCGCACGGATATCGCCGGGCGCATAATCGTCGGTGCGCACCGATCCGGCCAGCATTCCGCGCACAACCGGCGAGAAGGCGACGAAGCCGATCCCGAGCGCGTGACAGGTATCGAGTACGGCGATTTCGGCGTTGCGAACAGTTGGCGAATATTCGGTCTGCACGGCCGCGATCGGGTGCACCGCATGCGCGCGCCGGACCGTGGCGGCGGACATCTCGCTCAGGCCGATTGCGCCGATCTTTCCGGCTTCCTTCGCGCGGACCAGCGCACCCATCGATTCCTCGACCGGCACGTTCTTGTCGAGGCGGTGCATGTAATAAAGGTCGATATGGTCGGTGCGGAGGCGGCCCAGGGCCGCCTCCAGCGTCGCCGTTATCGATTCCGGGCGGCCGTCCAGCACGCGCTGGCCGTCGCGCATGTCGAGCACGCATTTGCTTGCCAGCGTGAATTCACTGCGGCGGTGCATCACCGCCTCGCCGATCAGCCGCTCATTCTTGCCACCGCCATATAGCGCGGCGGTGTCGAGAAAGGTGACGCCCAGATCGAGCGCCCGGTTGAGCAGCTTTGCCCCGTCCTCCGGCGAAGGTGGCACGCCATAAGCGTGGCTCAGATTCATGCAGCCAAGACCGATGGCCGACACGGAGAGCGAACCTAGCTGGCGGACGGGGAGCATGGTCAGAGTGGCAATCCTACATAGTTCTCGGCGATGGCGAGCTGCATGGCATGCGATTGGGCCACATAGTCAAGTTCTGCCTGCTGCATGCGATGCTCGAACGGACCGTCATCGGGAAAGCGGTGCATCAGCTTGGTGAGGAACCAGCTGAAGCGCTCGGCCTTCCAAATGCGCGCCAGCGCCTTTTGTTCATAGCCGGCGAGCGCATTGTCATCGTCTTGCCGGTAATGCGCGATCAGCGCATCGGCGAGATAGGCGACGTCTGACGCGGCAAGGTTCAGCCCCTTCGCCCCCGTCGGCGGCACGATGTGCCCGGCGTCGCCCGCCAGGAACAGCCGTCCATGGCGCATGGTCTCGCAAACATAGGAACGCAGCGGCGCGATCGACATTTCGAGCGCGGGTCCGCGCACTACGCGGTTGAGCGAGATCGGATCGAAGCGCAGCGCCAGCTCGTCCCACAGCCGGTCCTCGCTCCAGTCCTCGCCCTTGTCGGTCAGCGGAACCTGGATGTAATAGCGGCTGCGCGTCGGCGAACGCATCGATGCGAGCGCGAAGCCGCGCGGGCCGTTCGAATAGATCAATTCGGGGTGGCAGGGCGGCACATCGGCCAGAATGCCGAGCCAGCCGAACGGATATTCGCGTTCGAATTCGCGGATCAGCGGGGCGGGGATCGCCTTGCGCGAGGGACCGTGGAAGCCGTCGCAACCGGCAATGAAATCGCAATCGACGCGGTGTTCGACCCCGTCCTTGATATAGGTGATCGCAGGCGTATCGCTGTCCGCGCCATGGATGGCGACATCCTTGGCCTCGAACACGATCTCCAGCCCGCGCTCGGGCGCTGCGTCGATCAAGTCGCGGGTCACTTCGGTCTGGCCGTAAACGACGACATGCTTGCCGGTCAGCTTGGTGATCTCGATGCGGATCAGCTTCTCGCCGTCCGCCAGGTTGAACCCTTCTTCCAGCAGGCCGTTGGCATTCAGGCCGGCATCGATCCCCAGCTTGTGCATCAGGTCGGTGGTGACGGTTTCAAGCACGCCGGCGCGGATACGTCCCTCGACATATTCGCGGGCCTGTCGCTCCACGACAATGCAGTCCACGCCGGCCTGCTTGAGCAAATGACCCAGCAACAGCCCAGATGGGCCAGAGCCGATGATCGCTACCTGCGTCTTCATCCCAGTTTCCTTATCCTTTTAAGGCTTTGAGCGCGGTCCGCACCCAGGCCACGAAATCGCGGTTCGCCTCGCGAACCCCCAGCGCCGAAGCGCGATATTCCTCGGGCCGTTCGCCGAGCAGCACCGCTGGCCAATCGGCCTGGTGCAGCGCTGCCGCCGAGCGCATCTTCGAGAATTTGGCGCGATAGATTCGGAGCATCTCGTCATCGCCATGCGCGGCGAAGACCGGATCCGCGACCTTGCCCACCGCTGCGATCTGCGCCGACAGCGCACGCCGCAGTTCGATCAGATCATGCCGCCGCTGCTCGTCATTCCGGCTGGAGACGGCCGCCAATTGGCTCTGCACCTTCTCCAACAGGTCCACTTCACGCGCGATCGCCGCCAATTCCTCCATATTTCATCCCTCGAGCTGCCTCTCCAGTTGGTCGAGCACGCGGTAGCAGGGCAGCACCTGCGCCACGCTGGCGTTGGGCTCGCGCCCTTCGCGGATTGCGGCCACGAATTCGCGGTCCTGCAGTTCGATGCCGTTGGTCGATACGGTCACGCCGGTCAGGTCGACCGGCTCTTCCTTGCCGTTCACAAGATCGTCGTAGCGCGCGATCCAGGTGCCGTTGTCGCAGATGTAGCGGAAGAAGGTACCGAGAGGGCCGTCATTGTTGAAGCTCAGCGAGAGCGTGCAGATCGCGCCGCTTTCGGCCTTGAGCTGGATCGACATGTCCATCGCGATGCCCAGCTCGGGATGGATCGGGCCCTGGATCGCATTGGCTGCCACGATCGGGCCTGCCTGATATGCGAACAGATCCACGGTGTGCGCGGCGTGGTGCCACAGCAGGTGATCGGTCCACGACCGCGCCTCGCCCTTGGCGTTCATGTTTTTGCGGCGGAAGAAATAGGTCTGCACGTCCATCTGCTGGACGTTCAGCTCGCCCGCAGTGATCTTGTTGTGGATGAACTGGTGGCTCGGGTTGAAGCGCCGCGTGTGGCCGACCATCGCGACCAGCCCGGTCTCCTGCTGCTTGGCCAGCACCGCCTCGCCGTCCGCCAGGCTGTCGCACAGCGGGATCTCGACCTGGACGTGCTTGCCTGCTTCCATGCACTGGATCGCCTGCGACGCGTGCATCTGGGTCGGCGTGGCGAGGATCACCGCGTCGAGACCGGGCTGTGCCAGCGCTTCGCTCAGCTCGGTGGTGGCGTGGGGGATGCCGTACTTCGCGGCGACCGCCTGGGTCGGCTCCAGCCTCCGCCCGACGACCGAGACGACTTCCACGCCCTCGATCAGCTTGAGCGCGTCGAGATGCTTTTCCCCAAAGGCGCCGGCGCCCGCGAGTGCGATTTTCATAGTCTATACTCCATTTTCGCCGGGATGGCGGCTAGGAAACAGGTTCGAGCACGATGTGCCCGATGGCGGTGTTGCTGCACGGGACGTGGTAATGCCGGTGCAGCGCGCGCGTTGCCTTGCCCAGCGCGCCGCGCATGATCAGCCACATCACCATTTCGATGCCTTCGCTGCCGGTCTCGCGCAGATATTCGATGTGCGGGATGCGGCGCAGATGATCGCTGTCGCCCACCAGCCCGTCGAGGAACATGTTGTCCCACGCCTGGTTGATCAGCCCGGCGCGCGGGCCCTGGAGCTGGTGACTCATCCCGCCAGTACCCCAGATCTGGACGTTCAGATCCTCGGGGAAGCTCGCCACCGCGCGCGCGATCGCCTCGCCCAGTGCCCAGCAGCGATTGCCCGAGGGCGGCGGGTACGTGACGACGTTCACCGCCAGCGGGATCACCTTGCACGGCCATTCGGGCACATCGCCGAACATCATCGACAAGGGCACGGTCAGCCCGTGATCCACGTCCATCTCGTTGATAATGGTCATGTCGAATTCGTCGAGGATCAGGCTCTGCGCGACATGCCAGGCGAGGTCGGGATGCCCGATCACCTCGGGAACCTGGCGCGGCCCCCAGCCTTCGTCGGCGGGCTTGTAGCGCTCGCCGCATCCGATCGCGAAGGTCGGGATGATCTTCATGTCGAACGCGGATGCATGGTCGTTATAGACCAGGATGACGACGTCGGGCTTTTCCGCCTTTTCCCATTCGCGGGTCCAGTCATATCCGGCGAAGATCGGGCCGAAATAGGCGTCGCGATCCTTGCCCTGATCGTGCGCCACGCCGAGCAGCGGCACATGGCTCGAAGCCACGCCTGCGGTGATCCGGGCCATTATTTGCCCTCCTTCTTCGAGCGCAGACCCTCGGGCGATCGCCCGCCTGCGTTCATCATTGCCTGATATTCCTCGACCGACACGCCGGTCATCGTGCTCACCGCCTGGACGAAGCTCTGCCCGTCGGTCGAGAAGACCTTGGACAGGAAATAGATGTTGCCGCCCAGGTCGAGCAGCGTGTTGTAATCGCGGGCGAGGACCGCCGCCTTCTGCTCGGGCGTCAGCTGCCAGTCTTCCAGATAGGCGGCCTCGTCCGCCTTCCAGCGCTCGCGATTCTCGGCTTTCATCAGGCTCATCGCGAACTGGTTGAGGTGATAGCCCTTGCGCGCCCGCGCGGCGGTGAACACCCGCGTCCCGGGGATGTCCTCCATCTCGGCGAGATATTCGTGGATGTCGCGCGGTTCGGTCATGCGGCTTCTCCCAAATCGTCACCCCGGCCTTGTGCCGGGGTCCACCGGGCGACACGGAATAGGGGTGCGGTTCCTTCGAGCCCGGTGAGGCCACCGCCTACGGAACGGTGGATCCCGGCACAGGGCCGGGATGACGAATGCAGCCCCATCACAACCCACGCTCCTTCAGCTTGGCGTCGAGGCGCGGAAACACCTTGCGGGCGTTGCCGGAGAAGATCGCGGCGCGCTCGGCGTCGCTGATCTCCAGCGCGTCGACATAGCGCTTGGTGTCGTCGAAATAATGCCCGGTCGTCGGATCGATCCCGCGCACCGCGCCCACCATCTCGCTGCCGAACAGGATGTTCTTATTGTCGATCACATCGGCGAGCAGATTGATGCCCGGCTGGTGATAGACACAGGTATCGAAGAACACGTTGTTCATCAGATATTCGTCGAGCGACGGCTTCTTGAGCATGTCCGCCAGCCCACGATAGCGCCCCCAATGATAGGGCACCGCGCCGCCGCCATGCGGGATGATGAACCTGAGCGTCGGGAAGTCGGCGAACAGATCGCCTTCCAGCAGCTGCATGAACGCGATCGTGTCGGCTGCGATATAATAGCCGCCGGTCGCGTGCATCGCCGGATTGCAGCTCCCCGAGACGTGGATCATCGCGGGCACGTCCAGCTCGACCATCTTCTCGTAGAACGGATACCAATAACGGTCGATCAGCGGCGGATGGGTGAAGTGCCCGCCGCCGGGATCGGGATTGAGGTTGCAGCCGATGAACCCCAGCTCGTTCACGCAGCGCTCCAGCTCGGCGATCGAATTGGTCATGTCCGCCTTGGGGCTCTGCGGCAGCATGCACACGCCGACGAACGTCTCGGGGAACAGCCCGACCACGCGCGCGATCAAATTGTTGCAGCGGAAGGCCCATTCCTTCGCGACCGCTTCGTCGCCGACATGCGGCGCCATCGCCGATGCGCGCGGCGAAAAGATCGTCAGGTCCGCGCCGCGCTCCTTGATCAGGCGAAGCTGGTTCGCCTCGATCGTCTCGCGAATCTCGTCGTCGCTGATCTCGGGATAGGGCGGGCAGGGCGTTCCCGCCTTGAACGCCGCCTTTTGTTCCTCGCGCCAGGCGTCGTGCGCCTTGGGCAGGACGGTGTAATGGCCGTGGCAATCGATGATCATATGTGCTTCCCAATCTCGGCTAATTTTGCGTCGAGCCCGTCGGGCGGGGAGACGCCCAGCCTGCCCAGGGCGCGCTGGCGCTCGACCGTCCCGCGCGACATCGCCGCGCCGGTGCCCAGCGCTTCCAGCGTCTTGACGACTTCCTCCATCTCGGCGGCGCGGCGCGTTCCGTGCACCAGCATGCGATCGAGATTGTAATCGAAGCGCGTGGTCCAGCTTTCCTCGCGCCAGCTTGCATCGAGCGATGCGAGCACTTCGTCGCGCACTCCGGCCGCCTCCGCCGCCAGCGCGCATTCGGCGGAAAGCGCCTCCAGGCCCTTCACCATCACCGAGCGGATCATCTTGATCGAGGAAGCCGCGCCGACCGGTCCATCCACGACTCTAACCTTGGCGAAACCAAGCGTGCGAAGCGCGGCGGCCGCGTCCTCCGCATGCGGCCCGCTCAGCAACAGGGGCACGCCGCGCCGCGCGGGGCGCACGGGGGACATTACCGCGACATCGACATAGCGCCCGCCTGCCGCCTCCACCGCCTGTGCCGCTGCCCGCTTTGTTTCGGGCGCTACCGAGTTGCAATCGAGCCACAAGGCACCGGCCGTGACGGCGGCGGCCTGCGCCGCGCCCAGCGCCTGATCGGCGGTCACCAGGCAGAAGATCACCTGTGCGCCGTCGAGCGCCTCACGGGCGCTCAGCGCGGCAGCCACGCCGGCGGCCTGATAGTCGGAAAGCTTGGCGGCCCGGCTCGCGGCGTCGTCGGTTTTCAGATCATAGGCGCATGCCCGGCTTCGCCAGTCTGCGTCTTCCGCGAACGCAGCACCGGCTTCCCCAAACCCGATCAGCGCAATTCTCTCCATGGGGATCAGGCTAGGCTTGCCGCGATTTGGCAGCTAATCCAAATCCACGCAGAGCTATTCGGAAAGCTGAAGTCCCTGTTCGTTGAGCAGGTCCAGAAAGCGGTTTTGCGCCAGCGTTGGCCGCCATCCCGCGCGCGTCGTCACGCCGATCGTGCGCACCGTTCCGGGTAGCTCGCCGCCGATTCGCGTGAGCATCCCGGTCTCGATCTCGATTCCCACCTGATCGGGGGAAAGCAGGGTCAGGAAGTCGCTGTCGCGCAGCACGCCGCGGATGGTCATCACCGATCCGCATTCGATCGGCGCGGCGGGCAGGGGGCGATCGTGAAAGATCGCCTCCCAATGCGTGCGCAGCGGCGTTCCCGCATGGCTGACGATCCATGGATATTGCGCCAGCGCATCAAGGTCCGGGTTGCGGCCGGCCAGCGGGTGGCCGGTTCGCCCGATCACTGCCAGCCGGTCGGCCAGCAAGGGTGTCTGCACCAGATCGGGCACCTCCTCGCTGCGGAGCGCGCCGATCATGAAGTCCACCGCGCCGTCGCGAAGCGGTTCGACGAGTTCGCGCCACGATCCTTCGAGCACGTCGATCGTCGCGCTGGTTCCGCTGCCCACGAACTTCGCCAGCGCTGCGGGCAGCAATTGCGCCCGGCACAGCGGCATCGCGCCGATCACGATCCGCCCGCCTTCGCCGCCATCGGGTGCGGTTTCGGCGATGGCGGCGGCCAGCTCTGCGGCGGCCAGCCGCACCCCGCGTGCCAGGCGGCGCGCCACGTCGGTCAGCGCCACGCCGCGCCCCCGCCGGTCGACCAAGGGCTGCGCCCCCAGTTGCTCCAGATCGCGGACCGCGCGGTGCAGCGCGGGCTGGGAAAGCCCCGTCGCCTGCGATGCTCCTGCAAAGCTGCCCGCATCCGCCAGCGCCAGGAACGCGCCGAGCTGGGTCGATGTCATCAGCAATTCGGGACGGGCAAACCCGCGTGTTCCCCGGCGCGGCGATGCTGCGGCCAGATGCGCGATCGCCGCGGCGGCGCGCTCGGCGAAGATCTTGCCGGCCTCGGTCGGGGTCATGCCATCCGCGCGCCGCTCGAACAGTCGCACGCCCAGCTGGCGCTCCAGCTTGGCGATACCCTGGGTCAGCGCGGGCTGCGACAGGCTCACCGCTTCGGCTGCGGCGCTCATGCTGCCGCGCGCATAGATTGCGTGGATGGCGCGGACGTGGCGAAGATTGAGATCGAACGGCTTCATGCCGAACACATAGCAAAATCTTATGGCGGGTCTGCAATTATGAATTGTCGTCAGCGCGACGCGCGGGCAGGCGCACGTGCAAGGAGAGCGAAATGGCAGGCAAGGTCATCCAGAATATCGTGCGCGCGGATGCGGCGGTGATCGACGGACTCGCATCGGCAGGCGTTGCCACGGTGCATGAGGCGCAGGGCCGTATCGGGCTGCTCGCCAGCCATATGCGCCCCATCTATCCCGGCGCACGCATCGCCGGTTCCGCCGTCACCATCTCGGCGCCTCCGGGCGACAATTGGATGGTCCATGTCGCGATCGAGCAGTTGCAGGCGGGCGACATCCTCGTCCTTGCGCCCACCAGCCCCTGCGAAGACGGCTATTTCGGCGATTTGCTGGCAACCTCGGCAATGGCGCGCGGCTGCCGCGGGCTGGTGATCGACGCGGGCGTTCGCGACGTGCGCGACCTCACCCAGATGGGCTTCCCGGTCTGGTCAAAGGCGGTGTTCGCGCAGGGCACGGTCAAGGCGACACTCGGATCGGTCAACGTGCCGATCGTCTGCGCCGGTGCCGCGATAGAAGCGGGCGACGTGATCGTCGCCGACGATGACGGCGTGTGCGTCGTCAAGCGCGCAGATGCGGCGGCGGTGCTCGAAAAGGCGCAGGCGCGCGAAGCTGCCGAGGAAGCCAAGCGCCAGCGCCTCGCAGCGGGCGAACTCGGCCTCGACATCTATGACATGCGCGGCAAGCTGGAAGCGATGGGCCTCAAATATGTCTGATGGCGTCCGCTGCATGTGGATGCGCGGCGGATCGTCCAAGGGCGGATATTTCCTTAAAGGGGATCTGCCCGCAGAGACGGCCGCGCGCGACGCCTTCCTGCTCGGCGTGATGGGCTCGCCCGATCCGCGCCAGATCGACGGCATGGGCGGGGCCGATCCGCTGACCAGCAAGGTGGCGGTGGTGTCGAAGTCGGCACGCGAAGGCGTCGACGTCGATTATCTGTTCCTCCAGGTCTTCGTCGATCAGGCGATCGTCACCGACGCGCAGAATTGCGGCAACATCCTCGCGGGCGTCGGCCCCTTCGCGATCGAGCGCGGGCTGGTCGAAGCGCGGGATGGTGAGACCCGCGTCGCGATCTTCATGGAAAATACCGGACAGGTCGCCGTCGCGACCGTCCAGACGCCGGGCGGCAAGGTTGCCTATTCGGGCGATGCCGCGATCAGCGGCGTGCCGGGAACGGCGGCACCCGTGCCCTTGGCGTTCCGCGACACGGCCGGATCGAGCTGCGGCGCGCTGCTGCCCAGCGGCAACGGCGTGGACGTGATTGACGGCGTGGAATGCACGCTGATCGACAATGGCATGCCCTGTGTCATCATGCGCGCCAGCGATCTGGGCATCACCGGCTATGAGGATCGCGACACGCTGGACGCGGATGCTGCGCTGAAAGCGCGGATCGAAGCGATCCGGCTTCAGGCGGGGCCGCTGATGAACCTTGGCGACGTCAGGGAAAAGTCGGTGCCCAAGATGACGCTTGTAGCGCCGCCGCAGCAGGGTGGCGCGATCTCTACGCGGTCGCTGATCCCGCACCGCGTGCATGCCACGATCGGCGTGTTGGCGGCGGTGAGTGTCGCCACGGCCTGCCTGATCAAGGGGTCGCCCGCCGCTGCGGTCGCCAGGGTGCCGGAAGGGCGCAATCTGACGCTGGGCGTCGAGCACCCCACGGGTGTCACCGAATGCGTCGTCACCCTCGATGAACAAGGTCAGCCGGTCGAAGCAGGGATGCTGCGCACCGCGCGCAAATTGATGGATGGAGTGGTCTTCGCGTGAGCACTGACGAAAACGGCCGTATCCGCAGCTGGTCGCTGTCGCCCTCGGACTCGGCCTATGTGCCGCCGCCCGGCGCGGTGGATGCGCATTGCCACGTCTTTGGGCCGCAGGCCGAGTTCCCGTTCAGCCCCAAGGCAAAATATCTGCCGCAGGACGCAGGGCACGAACAGCTCTTCGCGCTGCGCGACAAATATGGGTTCGCCCGCAACGTCATCGTGCAGGCGAGCTGCCACGGCACCGATAACGCCGCCACGCTCGATGCCATCGCCAAGTCCGGGGGCAGGGCGCGGGGCGTCGCGGTGGTCGATCCCGCTATCTCGGATGCGGAGCTCGATGCGCTGCATGCGGGCGGGATTCGCGGGATCCGCTTCAATTTCCTCAAGCGCCTTGTCGATGATGCGCCGAAGGACAAGTTCATCCAGGTGGCGCACCGCATCCAGCGTCTCGGCTGGCACATCGTCGTCTATTTCGAAGCCGATATCCTCGAAGAGCTGCTGCCCTTCTTCGCCGCGATTCCGGTGCCGATCGTGGTCGATCATATGGGCCGCCCCGATGTGTCGCAGGGGCCGGACGGGGCCGATATGCGCGCCTTCCGCGCGTTCATGGACAGCCGCGAAGACGTGTGGGTAAAGGTCACCTGCCCCGATCGCCTGGACGCGAAGGGGGTGCCCTATGACGATTTCGTCAAATCCGTGCGCCCGCTCGTCGAAAACTATCCCGATCGGGTGCTTTGGGGCACGGATTGGCCCCATCCCACCATGGAAAACAACATCCCCAACGACGGCCCCCTAATCGACGTCATCCCGCGCATCGCCGTGACGGCGGAGCTTCAACAAAAGCTCCTGATCTCCAATCCGATGCGGCTATATTGGCCGGACGAGCAGCGTGAGGGTCGTTCCTAAGGCTTCCGAAGCGACTTGCATTTGCTTGCAGGTGTCGCGTCGGCCCGCTTAGCGTGTCGCGATGTTCGCGCATAGCGGGTGGGGCGGGATGGCAAGGCAAGACGGTTCGTCGCGAACGCAGAACCGTGATCACGAACGATGATCAGGTTCTGCGTTCGGGTTTTTCAGCTTGTTGCGTTTCTGCTGGCGGCGAGTCCCGCCGAGGCACTCGATCCCGAACGCACGCTCAGCCAGTTTCATCACCGGCGCTGGACCGCCGAAGAGGGCGCCCCGCCGATCATCAACAATCTGGTGCAGGGACCCGACGGCTATATCTGGATCGCCAGTTCCGCCGGGCTCCACCGCTTCGACGGCGTCACCTTCGAGGCCGTCGCCCTCGATAGGCAACGTTCAAATTCGGCGAGCATCACCGCGTTGATGGCGGCGCAAGATGGCAGCATCTGGGTTGGGTACCGCAGCGGGGAGGTCGCGGTTTATCGCGGTGGGATCCTTCGCGTTGCCCGGCGACCACCGAATGCTACCGCCGTGGTCTCGCGGCTGGTGCAAACCCCCGACGGCGCCATCTGGGTGACCTATCAGACTCCGCGCGGCTCGCTGCAGCGCTACGCGGACGGGCGCTGGACCGCGATCGGTCCGGACTGGGGGCTACCGCGCGAGGAAGCTGCAAGCATGGTCGTAGCGAAGGACGGCTCGCTGTGGCTGCTCGCGGCCTTTCATGTGTACCGACTTCCTCCAGGCGCCAGCCGCTTCGAACGCTATATTCCGCATGTCCCAGGCTCTGCTATCATGGCCGATGGTGAAGGCCGGATCTGGCGTTCCGGACCCGAGGGAAGCCAGATCATCTGGCCGAAGCCCGCCGGTGCCGCCACTGCCGTATTTCCAACCCCGCCCTTCACCGGCTGGCCCTTCCTTCCGCGCTTCGATCGGGACGGCAACCTCTGGGGGCTGACCGGCCCCGGCATATTCCGGGTGAGAGCCCCCGCGCAAGCAATGAGCCTGTCTCCCGCAGCGCGTGCGGCCGGTGTCGAGCCTGCGTATAAAGGCCGAACCCCACTTACGCCTGAATCAGTGTTGGCGTTCTTGGAGGATCGGGAGGGAAATATCTGGCTCGGCACCACGCTCGGCCTAGACCAATTCAGCGCCGCCGATGTCGTAGTGGAACCGGTTCTGACGGGAAACATGTCATTCGGCGGTGGCTTCAGCCTCCTCTCAGCGTCAGACGGGACCGTATATGCCGGAATGGCCGATCAGGTCGTTCGCGTTCCCCCAAATGGTAAGGCCGGAACGGCTTTTCGCCATTCGTGAGCCGGCTGACCATATTTGCGAGGCTAGCGACCACAGCATCTGGGTTATGGCCGGCAAGGACTATTACCGATTCTACGAAGGGCGAACCTCCAGGTTTCCCCGGCCTTTCCCGGTCGATGCCTTCGACAAGCGTGCCGGCTGTGCGCTCGATCGAGATGGCGTCTTGTGGCTCAACCATACTACCGCGGGCCTGTTCAGCGTGCGAGACAAGAGCTGGAGCGGTGCGTAAAGGCCGTGCAGGCCGGTGCGGCGGAGACGCGCTCCGCCGCCCGCCATTTCAGCTGCGCACGAAGGCGAGCAGATCCGCGTTGATGATATCGGCATGCGTGGTCAGCATCCCGTGGGGGAAACCGGGATAGATCTTCAACGTCGCGTTCTGCAGCAATTTAGCCTGAAGCACCGAGGCGTTGGCATAGGGAACGATCTGGTCGTCATCGCCCTGCAGCACGAGCGTCGGCACGCTAATCGCCTTCAGATCCTCGGTCTGGTCGGTCTCCGAGAACGCCTTGATACCTTCATAATGCGCGAGGGCGCTGCCCATCATTCCCTGGCGCCACCAGTTGCGGATGGTCCCTTCGACCGGCGTGGAGCCCGGCCGGTTGAAGCCGTAAAACGAGCCCGAGGCGAGATCGAGGAAGAATTGGGCGCGATTGGCGGCCAGCGCATTGCGAAGCCCGTCGAACACCTCGACCGGCAAACCGCCGGGATTGCTATCCTTCTTGAGCATCAGCGGCGGGACGGCGCTGACGAGAACTGCCTTTGCAACGCGGCTCTGCGGCTCGCCGAACTGCGCCACGTAACGCGCGACCTGGCCGCCGCCGGTGGAATGGCCGATATGGACGGCGTTGGTGAGGTCGAGATGCTCAACGACGGCTGAGGCATCTGCCGCATAATGATCCATGTCATGGCCGGTATCGATCTGCGACGAGCGGCCATGACCGCGCCGGTCATGCGCTACGACGCGGTAGCCGTTGGCGAGAAAGAACAGCATCTGCGTGTCCCAATCGTCCGACGATAGCGGCCAGCCATGGTGGAACACGATCGGCTGGGCATCCCTGGGTCCCCAATCTTTGTAAAAGATCTCTGCGCCGTCGGTGGTGGTGATGTAGGCCATGATATCCTCCATTCAGCAGGACGATGCGAATATGCCCGTCCGGAGGCCGCAATATCGGCTCTCCCCGTGCGACCCACATTATACGAAAGTTTCAGGACGCGCTCCGGGCCGCTAAACCTGCGTATGATATCCCCGCCGGGGGGCATCGGGGGATACCGGCCATCAACACCGCCAATCGCGGAAAGAGGATGGTCCCCATGACAGCGGCACAATATCTCGCAAATCACGACACGCGCTCCGTGACGGTGCTGCCGGCATTGCCCGAGCCGAGCCGGGCGGACGAGACCCATCATCGCATCGCCAACAGCCTGCAGCTGCTCGTCGCGATGGTTTCCATGGAGGCGCGGCGGATCGCCGATCCGATCGCCGTCGCCGCGCTCGACATGACGATGCGGCGGATCACCGCGATCGCCGGGGTGCAGCGCATGCTCTACCAATCGCATGCAGAGGCGACGGTCGAGCTGGGTGCATACCTGACCGACCTGTGCAGCGAACTCCAGCAAGGTTGCGCCGACGAGGCGATTGGCCGGCGGGTGCGAGTCGCAGCCGGGCAGATCCAGGTTTCCGCCGAGGACGCGACGGCCGTGGGCGTGATCGTTTCCGAACTGGTCAGCAACGCGTGCAAATATGCCTATCCCGCCGGTACGCCGGGCGACGTGTTCGTCACGCTCCGGGCGATGCCGTTCGACGGCTATGTGCTCGAGATTTCGGATCGCGGCAGCGGAATATTCCCCGACGCCGCCCCGCAGGGCACGGGACGGGGCAGCCGGGTGATCGCGATGATGGCGCACCGGCTGGGCGGATGCGCGGTGTGGAGCGATGCGCACCCCGGCACCCGCTTCGAGCTGTATGTCGGCAAGTGCTGAGCGCGCGCGGATCCGTACGGCCGCTTGCGACTTGGTGGTCGCGAAGCGCTAGGCACTCGTCCAGCCTCATGCTGCCGCGCCTCGGCTGGTGCGGCGGCGGCAGGAGCCGATGATGCACGACGGGGCGGGCGAGCGGCAGGCGAGGCGCGTTTTCAGCATTGCGGCATTGACGCTGGCGCTCGCGGTGTTCGCACTCGACGTGCTCAGCCCGCTGCAAGGCGCGGTAGCGGTTCTTTATACCATCGTCGTGGTGATGGCCGCGCGCAGCCAGGATCGCGCGCTGATCATCGCCGCCGGCACCATCGGCTTCGCGATGGCGCTGATCGCCTATTTCGCGACGCATTGGGGCGAGCCGCTAGGTTCCCCCGCGGTGCGGCTGACGGTCAGCCTGATCGCGATCGGCATCAACACCCTGCTCAGCGTGCGCAACCATGATGCCTCCGAGGAGCGCGGGCGTTCGGAGAAACGCTATCGCACGATCTTCAACGCAGCGGGCCTGCCGATCTGGGAGGGCGACTGGTCCGCGGCGTATGCATTGCTCGCGGACGGAGCACTGCCCGACGCCGAAATGGTGGAGCGTATCGCCGGATGGGTGACGATCCGCGACGCCAATGATGCCGCCGCGCGGCTGTTTGGCCTGCCAGGCCGTGAGGCGCTGATCGGCGGGTCGCTGGTCCGTTATCACACGCCTGCGGCAGAAGCCGCGCTGGGGCGAATCCTGGAAGCTCTGCTCCGGGGCGATCCGGCAATCGAGGAAGAAACCCAGTTCCTGACCGCATCGGGCCAGACTATCGACGTGGTGCTGCGCGTAACCGTTCCGGAAGGCAGCGATGGCTGGAGACGCGTGCTGGCGATGGCGCTCGACGTGACCGACCGCAACCGCGCCCAGGCGCGGCTGGCCCAGTCGCAGGCCGAACTCACCCACGTCTCGCGCGTGACGACGCTGGGGCAGCTTGCCGCGTCGATCGCGCATGAAGTGAACCAGCCGCTGTCGGCGATCATCACGTATGCCAAATCGGGCAAGCGCTGGCTGGCGCGCGAGGCCCCGGACGCGCCGGAAGTCGCCGATTGCCTCGATCACATCGCGTCGAACGGAACCCGCGCGGCAGGCGTGATCGCGCGCATCCGCGATCTGGTGCGAAAGGCGGATTCGCAGCGAGAGCTGGTAGATCTGCCGCAGCTGATCGACGATACGGTGGCCCTGCTGCGGCGCGATCTGCAGGCCAATGATGTGGTGATCCACACGACCCGGGCCGACAAGCTCCCCAGGGTAAGCGGAGACCGGGTGCAGTTGCAGCAGGTGCTGATGAACCTGATGCTCAACGCCGACCAGGCAATGGCCGCGAGCGAGCATCCGCGCGAGCTATGCGTCGATGCATTGATCGACGGCGACGGCGACGGCGTGGCGGTGGAGGTTCGCGATTGCGGGAACGGGATTTCGGGGGAACCGGAGAGCCTGTTCGCGCCGTTCTTCACGACGAAGAGCGCAGGACTCGGCATGGGGCTGTCGATCTGCCGCTCGATCATCGAACAGCATGGCGGCACGCTGACCGCATCCAACAACAAGGGGCGCGGCGCGACCTTCCGGTTTCGCCTGCCGGCAGCGGAAGAGGGGGCAGGGACATGACGGACGAAAGCTTGGTCTGCGTGATCGACGACGATGCGGATGTTCGCGGAAGCCTGGGCAGCCTGCTGCGTTCGGCCGGGTTCGAGGTGGCTCTGTACGAGACGCCGGAGGAGTTTCTGGCGTCCCGCGTGCCCGCGGTCGCATCATGCCTGGTGCTCGACATCCGGCTGCGCGGCCGAAGCGGCCTCGATTTCCAGGAGGAACTGGCGGCAAAGGGCGTGCACATCCCGGTGATCCTGATCACAGGACATGGCGATATCCCGATGACCGTGCGCGGCATGAAGGCGGGAGCGGTGGATTTCCTTCCCAAACCGTTCGCCGAGGAGCAGATGCTTGCGTCGATCGCAGCCGCGCTGAAAGCGGACCGCGCCCGCCGTGCCGAGGCCGCTGGCGCCGAGAAGCTCAACGCCTGTTACGAGCGGCTTACGCCGCGCGAGCGCGAGGTGATGGGCTTTGTCGTTACCGGGCTGATGAACAAGCAGGTTGCCGGGCGGATGAATCTCTCCGAGATCACCGTGAAGATTCATCGCGGCAATGTGATGCGCAAAATGGAGGCGCAATCGCTGGCCGATCTGGTGCGGATGGCCGAATTGCTGGGCGTTCGCGACGAGAGCATCCGAAGGTTTAACATCTGAGTATGATGGCGTTCGCGCACCGCGCGACGCATCTGCAGGCAGACAGGGCCGAATCAGGCCGCAAGTTTCCCGGAGTTTTCAGTATCATGCGCACTTCCTCCATCATCGCCATCGTAGATGACGATCCCGGCGTTCGCGGGAGTCTCGACAGCCTGATGCGATCTGCCGGGATCACGCCGCGGTGCTTTGCCAGCGCCGAGGAACTGCTAGGCGACCCCGCCGCCGCCGGGCTTTGCTGCATCCTTGCCGACATTCATATGCCCGGCATGACCGGCCTGGCCCTGCAGGCCGAGCTTGTACGACGCGGTTGGCCCCAGCCGATGATCCTGATGACTGCGCATCCCACCGATGCTGCGCGCCAACAGGCGATGGCCGGCGGGGCGGCGGCGTTCCTGACCAAGCCGATCGATCCCGACGCGCTGCTGGAGGCGATCGCCAGCGCCGCGATGTGATGCAGCCTGAAGCTTCAGTCGCCCAGCAATTGGTCCACCTGGGCGCGAAAGCCCGCGATACGGGCCCGATCGGCTTCCAGGTCGTGATCCGGGCGCGACAGCGCATTCGGGCAATCGGCACCGATGAGAATGTTCGTGACCGTAGCTGATCCGAGCGACGGATCGCGGCGATGGATTTCGGCAACAGCCTCCGCGATGGTGTTTTCGCGGTCGGGACCGGCGAGGCGGCCAGTCAGATCCTTAACGAAGGCCGTGCCGATCGAGGGCGGCGCGACGGCACCGGGATCGGGACAGGCGGCGGGCGAAGGCGTATGTCCGCAGCCGCCAAGCATCAGCGCGAGCCCGGTGACGATGGGGAATCTTGTCATTGCACGCTCCGGTAAATGGTTTCGCTGCAACGGCGATTGAACCGCAACCGCACCGACGATCCAATCACACCAAGGTTTGCCCTTCGCGAAGCGGGTCGGGCGGGTGCTGGCACTGGTGGAGGGGATGCGGACGCATTGATCGGGAGAAGTTGTTTCCGTTCCACGGGTCCGCGCCCGGGCGGCATCGGGGAAACCCCCGATTGTAACCGTCCATTCCGCGGCTCACCATCGCTCCGCACTGATTGCCGGGGAGGTGCCAGGCTGGTCTCCCCCGGCGCCGTACATCGTCCCGTCGGAGAGATAATCATGCGACATATGATGAAGTTGGGAGTGTTCGTGGCGGGGACGCTGTTTGCTGCGCCTGCTTTCGCCCAATCGGACACGGATACCGCCACGGGATCGACCACGATCGTGCGCCCGGTCACCATCACCAAGACCGCTGACCTGGCATTCGGCAAGATCGTGCGTCCGCCATCGGGAACCAGCGCGGTGAGCATGACCGATGCGTCCGACACCGTTAGCGCCGATAATGGCGGCCTGGCCGTGGGCTCGGGCACCAGCCGCGCGAAATTCACCATCAACGGCGAAGGCGCGCAGGTCGTCGCCCTGACGGTTCCGGCGACCTTCGACATGACCCGTTCGGGCGGCTCGGAAACGCTGACCGTGACGCTGGACCCGGACCTGGGAACCACCACGACGCTCAGCAGCACGCTGGGCAGTGCGGGTACCAAACCGCTCAACATCGGCGGCACTTTCTCGGTGCCCTCGACGACGGTTACCGGGCTCTACAGCGGGACGTTCGACGTATCCGTCGCCTACCAGTGAGCCGCGCCGCAAGGCTTGCCGCGGTGGCGGTGAGCATCGCGTCCCCCGCCGTCGCGCACGCCCAGGCTGTGCGGACGGCGGGGAGTGCGAGCGTCGAGGAGCCGGCGGGCGCAAAGGTTGTC
This sequence comes from Sphingomonas soli NBRC 100801, assembly GCF_001591025.1. Lineage (GTDB taxonomy): Bacteria > Pseudomonadota > Alphaproteobacteria > Sphingomonadales > Sphingomonadaceae > Sphingomonas > Sphingomonas soli. The sequence continues at coordinate 47,229 of NZ_BCTZ01000026.1, read as the reverse complement.
GTCGATCTGCTCACCCAGACGGCACTGGTGCTTACGGTCCAGACGGTGGGGAGCGACGTATCGTCGATCAGCGTGCCCGGCGCAGTGGAGGCCCATAGCGCGGGTGACGGAAGCGTGGCGCTGGCAACCACAGCCGCGCTTCTTGATGCCGGAAACGGCGCCGCCCCGGCGGGCCTGTCAGTCAGTATCGGTGGTCCGGCCGGTGCCAACGAGCAGGACGCCGGGCCGATGCTGATCATGGTGCAATATAACTGAACGCAACCCTCCCCCGGGGTTGCGCTCGAGGGGGCGCGCTTTGCAGAAAAGGCTACATAACGCGCTCGTCCTGGCAATAGGCCACGCCATTCCTTCTGGAACGGTGTTAGCTGCCATCCCCACGCCGGCTTATTGCCAGGACACCCCCAGCCGCCCGCCGGTTACGCTGGGCAATGCGGGGGTGAACCTGAACATCACGCCGCGGCGCGTCGTTCTCGACCGCGCCAGCCGGACGGCTACCGTTTATATCTTCAATCAGGGGCAGGCGGCCGCGACGTTCGACATCACGCTGATTGATCGGGTGATGCTGCCCGACGGGCAGATCCGCTCGGTGGAGCAGGCGCAGCGGTCGCCGGAGGGGGAGGCGGCGGTGGCGAAACTCGTCTCCGCGCACGATCTGGTGCTCGCAACGCCGCGCCGGGTGACGCTCGCTCCGGGGAAGGGGCAGATTATCCGGCTGCGGGCAGTGCCCCCCGCCTCTGCCACGCCGGCGGGAGAATATCGCACGCACCTGACCGTAACCAATGTGCCGCCGCCGGAGACCGGGTTGACTGCGGAGGCCGCGGCGAGCCAGGCGCCGAACCAACTCAGCTTTCAGATCCGCTCGGTCCTGGGGCTGAGCATTCCGGTGATCATCCGCACGGCCCCGGCTGAACCGCATGCGCGGCTGGAGGGGCCCCGGCTGACCCAGCTTCAGGCGCGCGCTACACCTGAAGGGCCGCCGACTCAGGTTCCCGCGATCGAGTTCGAAATAGCCCGGGAGGGGCGCAACTCCCTATTCGGCAATCTCGAGGTACGATCGGGCGACCGGGCCGAGCAACCGCTGGCGATTGCGCGTGGCCTGGGGGTCTATCCGGAGATCGACCGGCGGCATTTCGCCCTGCAGCTTCGCCGCGCGCCGAAGCCTGGCGAGACGCTCACGATCGTCTTTACCGACGATGATGCGCGGCCGGGCACGGAGCTGGCGAGGACCGCGCTCAAGGTTCCCTGACCATGCTCGCTATGGCCTTGCTCCTGGGACAGGTTGCGGGCGCGCAGCTTGCCCAGTCGGCAGCGCAGCAGCAACAGATTCCAAAAGCCGAGCAGCCGCTGCGCGAAGAGGATCTGCTGCTGTTCTCGGTCACGCTCGACGGGCGGACGCTGAGCGAGACCTTTGCAGGTTATGGGGATCTCGGCGATCCGCTGCTCCCTGTAGGCGAGCTTGCGCGCTTGTTGGGGCTGGACATCGCCGTGTCTCCGCAAACCGGCCGGGCGACGGGGAGCCTCGGCGAGGCGCGACGCCCGGTCCTGATCGATCTGGGTGCCGGCATCGCGCGGGTGAACGGCGTCGACATCCCGATCGCGCCCGAACAGGCGGGGCGTTCGCCCACTGATATCTTCCTGCGTGCATCGCTGCTGCAGAAAATCCTGCCGATCCGCATCGAGGCGAATGGGCAGGAACTGTTGCTGGCACTGACCGCCACCGAGACGCTGCCCGTCCAGGCGGCCGCCGAGCGCGACCAGCGGCTTCGCCAGTTCGAGCAGCGGCCGACGGGCGCCGATCCGGTTCTGCGCGTGCCGTCCTCCTATGCACTCATCTCCGCGCCCGCGATCGATGTGGCGCTGGAGACGGGCTATGACAGCAGACGCGACCTGACCACGCGCCGCTATGACGTACGCGCGGCCGCCGATCTGCTGCGGATGGGTTTCACCGGATATCTGGGATCGGACGAGCGCGGGCGCCCCTCCGAAATGCGGATGAAGCTGGACCGGCGATCCGTGGAGGGCAATTTGCTCGGGCCGTTGGGCGCCACCTATTTCGCGCTGGGCGATGTGTTCACGCCGCTGACCAATTTGGGGCCGCGAAGCATCGGCGGGCGCGGATTCAGCTTCACCACCGCGCCGCTGGGCCAGGCCAGCGTGTTCCAGCGCATCACGCTTCGCGGCGAATTGCCGATCGGCTATCAGGTGGAACTCTACGTCAACGATGTGTTGCGTGGCGGCCAGCGCTTCCCGGTCGAAGGGCGATATGAGTTTCTCGACGTTCCGCTGACGCGTGGGCTGAACGTCATCCGCATCGTCACCTATGGGCCCAACGGCGAACGCAACGAGCAGACCCGTGTGCTAAACGTGGGCGGCGGGCAGCTGGAGCCCGGCCGGTTCACGGTGGATTTCGGGATCGTGCAGCAGGACCGGCCGGTTATCGACCTCTCCCCCGGGCGCACCCGGACGCCGGCGGCCGGCGAACTGCGCGCGATCGCCCGGATGGCCTATGGCCTGCGCGACGACCTAACGCTCACCGCCGCGGGCGCGCTATATCCGGACGGGCTGGGGCGGCAACGCCAGATGGCTTCGTTCGGCGCGCGCGGATCGCTGCTGGGCATCGCGCTTCTCGGCGAGCTGGCGCACGATTTCGCGGGCGGATCGGCTGGGCAACTGGGCGTCTCGTGGCAGGCCGGCGGCATCTTCGCGACGCTGCGGCACACCGAGTATCGCGCCCACTTTTCCGATGAGACCAACATCCTGCACGACGAGCTTCGACCGCTTCGCAGGACGACCACCATCGATACCTTGTTCAGCGTGCCCGGCATCGGGCGGTCGCGTATCCCGGTTTCGGTGCATGCCGAGCGCGCGGCCTATGCGGATGGCGGCACCACGTGGCTGGGCACCGGGCGCGCATCGACGAGCCTCTTGGACACGCTGGTCTCGACGGGCCTAGATTACCGCAGGGATACGCGTCCGGGCGGTGTTATCGACGAGCGGCTCAGCGGCAATTTCGCAGCGTCGCGTTTCCTTGCCTATACGTGGCAATCGCGTGCTGTTGTCGACTACGACATCGTGCCCAGGACCGCGTTGCGCACGTTCAGCGTCACTGCCGATCGGACAGTGTCCGAGAAGTTCGGGCTGCATCTGGGGCTGGGCAAGCGCTTCGGCGTGCAACGCGATGTTCAGTTGCAGGGCGGGGGCTTCCTCCATCTACCGTTCGGCGATTTGGCGTTGACCGGCGACTATGCCACCCGCAGCCGCGAATGGCGGATCGGGCTGCGCATCGCGTTCGGCCTGGTTTTCGATCCATGGAGCCGCCGTCCGACGCTGACGCGATCGGGTTCCGCCACTGGGGGAAGCGCCGCGGTCAGCGCATTCATCGACGACGACGGGGACGGGGTGCGAGGCGCGGGGGAGGTGCCGGTTCCCGGCGTCGTGCTGACGGGCGGGGAGCGCCCGGCCACCACCGATGCGAAGGGCCGGGCCTTTGTGAACGGGCTTGGTGATACCTCTGCCGCGATCATCCACGCCGACAGCCGCGCGATCGACGCCTTTTTTGTCGATTCGCCGCCGCAGGATGTCGAGCTCTCGGCGCGGCCGGGCAAGATCGCGGCGGTCCCCTATCCGTTCCGGCCCGTAAACGAAGTCCTTGCGCGGTTGTCGCTCACGCGGCCCGATGGGCGCCAGGTGGGCGTGGCGGCGGTGCGGCTGCGGCTCGTCGTCGAAGGCGCGCCGCCCATTCTTGCATCCAGCGAGTTCGATGGGAGCGCGGTCTTCGCGGGCGTCCGCCCGGGAACCTATCGGCTGGAGCTCGACCCCGAACAGGCGACGCAACTGCATATGCGCCTGAAGGAGCCGGTGACGGTCACAGTCGACGCACACGCCGCCCCGCAGATCAGCGCCGAGATCCTGTTTGGAGAAACGCCATGAAAGCTATCTTGCTCGCGCTGGCGACCCTAGTGCTGCCGCTCCCCGCGCTTGCCCAGGTAAGCGTGCAATCGGTGCAGAGCCCCGCGCCCGCGCTGGGCGCGGTCAGCTCGGCGAGTAGCGTCGAGACCGTCTTCCGGGTGAGCGCCAGCAGCGGGACGGTGACCCGGCTGAGCGGCAGCGGCACCCGGATCGGCGGCGGGAGCACCCGTCCGCTCGTCACACTCACATGCGGCATCAATCCCGACTGCGTTACGCGCGATGTGGTCGTCACCGTCTCGAGCCTCGGTGCGCCATCGGGGCGGATGGGGCAGCTCGACAACTTCACGGTGAGCGCGCTCACGGCGGTCATCACCGGCAGCCCCAGCGGCACCGGCCCGATGAGCTTCACGATCGCGCCGATCGGGCTGAGCGGCGTCGCGACCTTCTATCTGGGGATGGACGTTCCGATCCTGGGAAATGACAGCGCGGAAGCCACGGGTGCGGCCAGCGCCGCCTTTCAGGTCAGCGCGGCCTTTTCCGGCGGCGGCGCGGCCGACACACAAGGCGGCACCGCGACCGCCACGGTGTTTCGCCCGCTTTCGATCGCGGCGACAGTGAATCTGTTCTTCGGCGCATTGATCAGGCCCGATGTGGGAAGCGGCACCGTCACGCTCGATGCGATCACCGGAAACCGCGCGCTGGTGAATGTCGGCGCGATCGGCCCGGCCCCGGTGCGCGCGCGCTTCGTGGTGAGCGGCGAGGGCGGGCAGAGCTTTTCGCTATCGATGCCCGAGAGCTTTGAGATGAACGGACCGGGCGCGCCGCTGACAGTTGTGCTACAGTCCGACGCAATAGGCCCGTCGATACTGGATGGCTCGATCGGAAATTCCGGGTCGAATGTCATTAATGTCGGAGGATCGTTCGCAATATCGTCGATTACGCCGCAAGGGGCGTACGCCGGAAGTTTTGAAGTTTCTGTCGCCTATAATTAGAAATGCTGGTTAATTGTACTTAAGTTAACCGAGATATCTTGCGACGCTGCAGTAATTTCGATGTAACGATGAATATCTGGCGCGTTTCGGCAAAGGCGCAGGCCTTCGTGCCGTACGGGTTCGGCGCTGGCGGGAGTGCGGTTATGTCGCGGGCAGATCGGAAAAATGCCATAGATCTTCCCGTGCACCGCGCAGCGCAACCAGTTCATGCGGCGGTGAGGCCCGTGCGCGCGCATCGCCGCAGCCGTGTCCCTGGAGATGAGAGTGACGAGTTGGTGCCCCGGATGGGGGCGATGGAAGCCACGGTGCTTGTCCTCGATGGCGAATGGCGGATCATCGAGGGCGATAGCGACTGGTTTGGCCTGCAGGCGCGCCGCGGCAATGAACTCGAGTTTGCCCAGGGACAGAGCTTCAAGCGCTATTGCGAGTTGTGCGCAGGCTGGGGTGCGCCCGAAGCTGTCGTTGCGCTGGAGGCGGTGCGCGCGATCGACGGCGGGGCCGAGCATTTCTCGCGGACATACAAGGTTCGCCAAGAACGCCGAAAGCTTGTCGTCACCGCATTCACCGCTAGGGGCGAGCGCTTCGCGGTGTTTTCGCGGCTCGACCTGACCGAATTGTTCCAGCTGCGCCGCGACCGGCTGCGGCTGGAGGGCAAGCTGGCCAACGCGCGCTCTTCGCTGGTCAGCATCCGCGACGACGAACGCGAGCGTATCGCGCGCGAGCTTCATGACGGTGCCGCCCAATACCTGGTGGGGATCAGGCTGGGGTTGGCGCAACTTCGGCTGAAGAGCCGCGATCCGGCGGTGATCGCGACCGCCGCCGACCTATCCGGGCTGGTGGACCAGTATCAGGGGGACCTGCGGATCCTCACCTACATGCTCTACCCGCCATTGCTCGAGCAACTAGGGCTGAAGCGCGCGCTGCATGCATTATGCGCGACCGTCGCGGCGCGCTCGGGAATCGATATCAGGGTGGCTGCTTACGGAACGGTGCCGCAGCGCGCCTGCGCAGCGGACGCGGCAATATACCGGCTCGTGCAGGAGGCGCTGAGCAACATCCAGAAGCATGCCAGCGCCTTGCGCGCGCGGGTGCGACTGATCGAGCGGCACGGCAATGTGATCGTCGCGGTGGTGGATGACGGGGTGGGCCTTGATCTGGCGCAGAGTAAGGGAAGCCTGCCGCCGCTCGGTTCCGGCCTAGGCATCCCCGGCATGACGTCCCGCGCGCACGAACTTGGCGCGCGCGTCGTGGTGCACAATCGCACGGGTAGGCGCGGGACGATCGTTGCGGCCAGCTTTCCGCGGCAAGCCTGGTAGGGAGCCGACCCTGTGCCCCTGACCGATCAGGCTTCGATGATGTTGTTGCGCACAGCGTAGCGGACCAGTTCGGCGGTGGTGCGCAATTTCAGCTTGTGCATCGCCGATGCGCGGTGCGTCTCCACGGTCTTCACGCTGATGTTGAGGACCCGGCTGATTTCCTTGTTGATCTTGCCCTCGGCAATGAGCTGTACGACTTCGCGCTCGCGATGTGTCAACGTTGTCGAAGGATTTGGTGACGCATCCAGGAATCGCTCGAGCAACGTCTCCGAGATGGCACCCGAGAAATAGGGACGGTGCACCGAAAGCGCATCCACCGCACCGAGCAGATCGGACTCCGGATCGGATTTCAGCACATAACCCCGCGCGCCGGCGCGCAGCACGTTGAGCACCAAATCCTCCCGGTCGTACATCGTGTAGATCAGCACTTCGATGCGCGGCAGCTCGCGTTTCAGGGCGATGGTGAGGTCCAGCCCGTTCAATTCGGGCAGGGAATAATCGATGACGGCGATGTCGGGCTTGTTGACGCGGGCCAGTTCCAGCGCATCGCGCCCGTTCGAGGCTTCCGCCACGACGTATAGATTGGGCCTGGCCTCCAGCAGTGTCCTTACCCCGCGCCGCACGACATTATGATCGTCCGCCAGGATGACGCGTCGCGAGGGTGCCGTCACGATCGATCCGCCGCTGTCTTGCGCTTCAAGTCCATGCGCTGCGCCCCGCCCGAACACTGCCTGGACATCAAGCCGATGTCGCACCGTTGCAGCCCCGGAATATTTTGCAAATCTACAGGATAAGACCATCGAGAAAAACAACTAGTTCGGACGATAAGACCCCTGGGAAGCCAGGTTGTTTCCCTTTGTGCATTTTGGCCGTCGCCAGATCGTCTCTACCCGCAAATCTTGAGGGAGGGAGCATATTGATTTCACCTATAGTTTATACGTGGATCAAATCGATTTGATGCCATGCATGATTGCAATATCGTCATCCTATAAAAATGACGATCTCTGCATTCGGGCTTGGTCTGATTGTCGCTAAAATTAGAGTGAACGTCTTCTTATCCGTATAAATGCCGAGAACCTTATCGGTATTTACAGCAGCTTTTATTTTATCGTGAAGCGATCATCATTATGTTCGCGAGGGACGAGCATGGCAGATGCAACTTCGAAGCCTGAGGCTGATGACCATCCGGTAAGGAAGGAGCGCCGCCGTCTGGCGCGGATTCGGGTGGTCTATCGGATCGCGCGGGTCTTGCTCCGCCGGGATGATCGCAGGGATGAAGGTCTCGCGCGGGTGCGCAACATATCCGATGGCGGGATGAAGCTTGAGCTCGGCCTGGCCATCGACCTGAATGACGTGCTGCGCGTCGAACTTTCCCCGGAGGTTGTCTTGCAGGGCCAGGTCGTCTGGATCAACGGCAATGATTGCGGCCTGCGCTTCGAAGAACCGGTCGATTCGCTGCGGGTGCTCGCCGAATCCGCGCGTGAGGCGCGGGGCCATATGGCGCGGCCGCCACGGCTGAAGACGATGATCCCGGCAGCAGTCTATAGCGAAATCGGGCTTCGCGCGGCGACGGTCAGCGACGTTTCCCAGGCGGGCATGAAACTGGAGCATGACGGCGGGTTCGTGCCCGGCCTTCGCGTGAAGGTGACGATGTGCTCGGGCGTCGAGCGGCGTGGCACGGTGCGCTGGGTAAATGGCCGGCTGGCCGGGGTTCTTCTGGCCGAGCCCTTCTCCATCGAGGATCTGGGCTCGGTGCGCCGCCTCGGGCACCCGGATTGAATCAAGCCTCTGCTCAGTCGAGGTTCGGGCGCAGGTAGCGTTTCGCCAGGTCCAGATCGACCCCGCGTCGCGCCGCATAATCCGCTACCTGATCCTCGCCGATGCGGGCGACGCCGAAATATTCGGCCTGGGGATGCCCGAAGTAAAAGCCGGAGACTGCCGCGGTCGGCAGCATCGCGAAGCTTTCGGTCAGCGAGATGCCGGTGCGCTGGTGCGCGTCGAGCATCTTGAACAGGAGCGGCTTGAGGCTGTGCTCGGGACAGGCGGGATAGCCGGGGGCGGGGCGGATGCCGCGATATTGCTCCTTGATCAGCGCTTCGTTGGTGAGCTGCTCCCCTTCTGCATAGCCCCACAAGGCGGTGCGAACGAACTTGTGAAGCCGCTCGGCAAAGGCCTCGGCGAGGCGATCGGCGAGCGCCCTCAGCAGGATGTCCGAATAATCATCGATCGCGTTCTTGAAGCGCGCAAGGTGCGGCTCGATCCCGTGGATGCCGACCGCGAAGCCGCCGATCCAGTCGCCCTGCGGATCGATGAAATCGGCGAGGCACATATTCGCGCGGCCTTCGCGCTTCTGGATCTGCTGGCGCAGCATCGGCAGGGTGACATGCTTTTCGTCCTCGACATGGACGATAATGTCGTCGCCCTTGCGCCGGCACGGCCAGAGCCCGGCGACGCCGCGTGCGGTGAGCCATTTCTCCTCAATGATCCTGTCGAGCATCGCCTGCGCATCGTTGAACAGCGAAGTGGCGCTTTCGCCGACGATCTTGTCCTCAAGGATCGCCGGATAATTGCCAGCCAGTTCCCAGGCACGGAAGAAAGGGGTCCAGTCGATATAGTCGCGCAGGTCCTTCAGGTCCCAATCGGGGAAGCTGTGAACGCCGGGCATGCGGGGCTTGCCGGGCTTGAGCGACATATCGGCTTCGAAGGCGTTGTCGCGGGCTTTGTCGAGGGGGACGAGCTCGCTCTGGCCACGGCCGGCTCGGGCCTGGCGCACCTGCTCATATTCGGCGGCAACCTTGGCGACGTAATCGTCGCGGATCGTGTCGGAGACGAGCGTGGTGGCGACGCCGACGGCGCGGCTGGCGTCGAGGACATGGACGACGGGACCATCATAAGCGGGCTCGATGCGCAGCGCGGTGTGGACGCGGCTCGTGGTCGCGCCGCCGATGAGCAGCGGCATGGTCATGTTCGCGCGCTGCATCTCCTCGGCAACCGTCACCATCTCGTCGAGCGAGGGCGTGATGAGACCGGAGAGGCCGATCATGTCGGCGTCATTCTCGATCGCGGATTCGAGGATCCTGGTCCACGGCACCATTACGCCGAGATCGACGACTTCGAAGCCGTTGCACTGAAGCACGACGCCGACGATGTTCTTGCCGATATCGTGGACGTCGCCCTTGACGGTGGCCATCACGACCTTGCCCTTGCCCTTCGCGCCGGGCTCCTTGGCGGCCTCGATGAAGGGGAGCAGATGGGCGACCGCCTTTTTCATCACCCGGGCGGACTTCACGACCTGGGGCAGGAACATCTTTCCCGATCCGAACAGGTCGCCGACGACGTTCATGCCGTCCATCAGCGGGCCTTCGATCACCTCGATCGGGCGGTCATATTGGAGGCGGGCTTCCTCGGTATCCTCGACCACATATTGGTCGATTCCCTTTACCAGGGCATGCTCGAGCCGCTTGGTCACATTCCAGCCGCGCCATTCCGCTGCCTGCTTCTCCGCCACGGCATCGGTGCCGCGATAGCGTTCGGCCAGAGCGACGAGCCGCTCGCCGGCTTCGGGATCGCGATTGAGGATGACGTCTTCGACCGCAGTGCGAAGTTCCGGCTCGATCTGGTCATAGACGTCGAGTTGCCCCGCGTTGACGATCGCCATGTCCATCCCCGCCGGAATGGCGTGGTAGAGGAACACCGAATGCATCGCGCGGCGAACCGGCTCGTTGCCGCGGAAGGAGAAGCTAAGGTTCGAGAGCCCCCCCGAGATGTGGACGTGGGGGCAGCGCGCCTTGATCTCACGGCAGGCCTCGATGAAATCCACGCCGTAATTGTTATGCTCTTCGATGCCGGTTGCGACCGCGAAGACGTTGGGATCGAAGATGATGTCTTCGGGGGGGAAGCCGATGCCGGTGAGCAGCTTGTACGCGCGCTCGCAAATCTCGACCTTGCGATCCTTGGTATCGGCCTGACCCACCTCGTCAAACGCCATGACGACCACGGCGGCGCCATAGGCCATGCACTTGCGGGCATGTTCGAGGAACTGGGCCTCGCCCTCCTTCATGCTGATCGAATTGACGATCGGCTTGCCGGAAACGCACTTCAGCCCCGCTTCGATCACGTCCCATTTGGATGAATCAACCATCACCGGGATGCGCGCAATATCGGGCTCGGCCTGGATGAGCTTGAGGAAGGTCGTCATCGCCTCATGCGCGTCGAGCAGGCCTTCGTCCATGTTGACGTCGAGCACCTGCGCGCCGGCTTCCACCTGCTGAAGCGCGACTTCGACCGCGGCGGCATAATCGCCCGCCATGATCAGCTTCTTGAACCGTGCCGAGCCGGTGACGTTGGTGCGCTCGCCGATATTGACGAAGGCGGTGGAGGAGGCGGTCTTGGTCACTTCAATTCCCGTCATCCCAGCGGAAGCTGGGATCTTTCAAATCCGGATGTGCCCTTGCGGCACGCGATCCCAGCTTTCGCTGGGACGACGGCTAGGCCGCCATGGTGAATGGTTCGAGGCCCGCGAGGCGCGTGCGGACTTCGGGGGTAGGGATGGCGCGGGGCGAGAGGCCCGCTACGGCGTCTGCAATTGCCTTGATATGCGCGGGCGTCGAGCCGCAACAGCCGCCGAGTACGTTGACCTGACCGGCATCCGCCCATTCCTTGACGAGACCGGCGGTGGTCAACGGCGCTTCGTCATAGGCGCCCAGTTCGTTCGGCAGGCCGGCATTCGGATAGACCATGATCAGCGTGTCGCAGAGCGCGGAGAGCGTCTTCACATGCGGACGAAGCTGCTCCGCGCCGAACGAGCAATTGAGCCCGATCGTGACCGGCTTTGCGTGGCGGACGGCGTGCCAGAATGCCTCGACCGTGTGGCCGGAAAGGTTGCGGCCGGACAGGTCGGTGAGGGTCATCGACAGCATGATCGGCAGATCGCGGCCGAGATCGTTGCCCGCCTCGATCGCGGCCATGATCCCCGCCTTGGCATTGAGCGTGTCGAACACGGTTTCGATCAGGATGAAATCCACGCCGCCTTCGACCAGAGCGTCGATCTGCTCGCGGTACACGTCCTTCAGATAATCGAAATCGATCTCGCGATAGCCGGGATCGTTGACGTCGGGGCTGAGCGACAGCGTCTTGTTGGTCGGGCCCAGCGCGCCCGCGACGAAGCGGGGGCGGCCATCCTCGGCCTGAAACTCGTCAGCAATCGAACGGGCGAGCTTCGCGCTTTCGACGTTGATCTCACGCACCAGATGCTCGGCGCCATAATCGGCCTGGCTGATCCGATTGGCGGAGAAGGTGTTGGTCTCGGCAATGTCTGCCCCCGCCTCGAAATAGGCGCGGTGGATCGATGCGGGCACCTCTGGCTTAGTCAGCGCGAGGATATCGTTGTTGCCCTTCTGATCGTGGCTGAGGCCGAAATCGCCGGCATAGGCCTCTTCGGTGAGCTTCCAGTTCTGGATCTCGGTGCCGAAGGCACCGTCGGTGATCAGGATGCGCTTGGCGGCTTCAGCCAGCAAAGATTCACGAGGCGTCATATTCAGTCCTTATCGTCATCCCCGCGAACGCGGCGACCCAGAGCCACTTACGGCTCCGCTTGCTACCCTGGCTCCCCGCTTTCGCGGGGATGACGGGCAGGGGTTATGCCTTTGGCCGGACGCCCAGCAGGTGGGCGATGGCGTAGCTCAGTTCGGCACGGTTCAGCGTGTAGAAGTGGAACTGGCGCACGCCGCCGGCATAAAGCTTGCGGCATAATTCGGCGGCGAGGGTGGCGGAGACAAGCTGGCGGGCGGCGGGGTGATCGTCGAGCCCGTCGAACAGCCGCTCCATCCATGCCGGAACATCGGTGTTGCACATCGCCGACATCTTCTTGACCGCGGCAAAGCTCATCACCGGCATGATGCCGGGAACGATCTCTGCGCTGATCCCGGCCTTTGCGGCATCATCGCGGAAGCGGAAGAAGGTGTCCGGTTCGAAGAAGAACTGGGTGATCGCGCGGGTTGCGCCTGCGTCGATCTTGGCCTTGAGATTGTCGAGGTCAGACGCCGCGTCGGGCGAATCTGGATGGCATTCGGGATAGGCTGCGACCGAGATTTCGAACGGGTGCAGCTTCAGCAGACCCGCGACCAGATCGGCGGCATTTTCATAGCCGCCGGGATGCGTCGCATATTTCTCACCTGCGCGGGGCGGATCGCCGCGCAGCGCCACGATATGACGTACGCCCGCTTCCCAATAGGCATTGGCGACCGCGTCGATCTCCTCCCGCGTCGCCTCGACACAGGTAAGGTGGGCGGCGGCGGGGATGCCGGTTTCCTTCGCGATGCGCGCGACGGTGTTGTGCGTGCGCTCACGCGTCGAACCGCCTGCGCCATAGGTGACCGAGACGAAACGTGGGCCGAGCGGCGAGAGCGTCTGGATCGATTCCCAGAGCGTTTCCTCCATCTTCTCGGTCTTGGGCGGAAAGAACTCGAACGACAGATCGATATCGCCGGCCACATCCGCAAATAGCGGTCCGCCCAGCGGGTTTACGTCACTCATGCCGCTTTCACTTCCTTGTCACGCACGCCGGTTTTCCGGCCCAACCATAGTTTCACTGTAAGTTCGCCGCCCTCGAGCGTTTCGACCTGCACCGGAGCGAGGCCGTGCGCCTCGAACCAGCCGAGCATCTGTGCATCGGAGAAGCCGAGACGGGTATGGGCGTCGCGCTGGCGCAGTTCTTCGCGCTCATGTGGGGCGAAATCGGCGACGAGCAGTCGGCCGCCGGGGGCCAGCACCCGCGCGGCCTCACCTATCGCGGCGCCGGGCTGCTGCGCGAAATGCAGGACATGGTGGAGGATCGCGACATCGGCGGCGCTATCGTCCAGCGGCAAGGCGTAAAGATCGGCCTGGCGCAATTCGGTCTTAGGCAGGCCACGCTCCGAAAGTTTGGCGCGGGCGAGGCGGAGCATTTCCGACGATCGATCGATGCCGAGCGCGTGGCTGGCCTGGGGCGCGAACAATTCGAGCATGCGGCCCGTGCCCGTGCCGATATCGATCAGGCGGCCGAGCGGGGAATCGCCGAGCGCGCGGGCCATCGCGGCCTCCACTTCGCTGTCAGCCACGTGGAGCGAACGGATCGCATCCCATTCGCCGGCATTGGCCTCGAACCATTCGGCGGCCGCGGCGGCGCGATCGGCCCGGACCGCGGCCAGACGCGCTTCGTCGGCGACGGTCCAGTGATCGGCCTCGCCCCAGCTATCCAGTGCTGCAAGGATAGGCTTGACCTTTGCTTCCGCGCCCAGCGCCACGAACACCCAACTGCCTTCCTTACGGCGCTCGGCCACCCCTGCGTCGCACAGGATCTTCACATGGCGGCTCACGCGCGGCTGACTCTGCCCGAGCACCTGTGCCAGCTCACCTACCGACAACTCCATCGACCGGAGCAGCGCGAGGATACGCAGCCGAGTCGAGTCCGCGAGCGCGCGGAAGATGGCGAGGGCCTGGTTCATGGGTCGCATAGAGATATAAAGATATCTTTATATCAGGTCAACGCGGCAGTTTCGGTTGCGTGTGTAGCGGCGGGTCGGTTAGCGCTGGCCTGACAGGACAAGAAAGGGAATATCGATGCGCAAGGCACTCCTTCTCCCGCTCGCCGCAGTGGCGGTGCTCGGTCTTTCGGCATGCGGAAAGAAGGCCGCGAACGAAGCAGCCGAAGCCAATGAGTCGATGGGCGGCGACAGCAACACGATGGGCGAGGCGGTCTCCGACGTGAACGCAGCCGAGAATGCGGCGTTCGGCGCGGCCGAGAACAGCTATGCCGCCGTGCCGGCCGATGAAGGTGGCGACGCAAACGAGATCATGGAATGACGATCCGCGCTGCTCCACTCTTGTTGCTGCTCGCGCTGGCCGCGTGCGGCGGGAGCGATTCCCCGCCGGGCGGGCTCAGCCGCAGCGAGAACAGGGAACTCGATCAGGCGGCGGCGGCGATAGACCAGAACGCGATGGACAATAAAGAGCAGGCGCAATGAGCGCTGCGCGCGCTTTGGGCGGAAGCGGGCTGGCGACGCCGCCGCTGGTGCTGGGCGGGAATGTGTTCGGCTGGACTGCGGACAAGGCGACGAGCTTTCGCGTGCTGGATGCCTTTACCGATGCAGGCGGAACGATGGTCGATACAGCCGACGTTTATTCGGCCTGGGTGCCGGGCCACAAAGGCGGCGAATCCGAGACGCTGATCGGCGAGTGGCTGCGGAACTCGGGCAAAAAAGTGCAGGTGGCGACCAAGGTGGGGATGCTGCCGGGCGAGGGCGGCGAGAAGCTTGCGCCCAGCCGGATGGCGGCAGCGTGCGAGGCGTCGTTGAAGCGGCTCGGCATCGAGACGATCGACCTGTATTTCGCGCATCAGGACGACGAGAGCGTGCCGCAGCAGGATGTGCTGGCGGCGTTCGCCAGGCTGATCGATGCGGGAAAGGTTCGGGCGATCGGCGCTTCGAATTTCTCGGTCGGGCGGCTGCAATCGGCGCTCGAGGTGGCGGGGCGCGAGGGGCTTCCGCGCTACGGAGTGCTCCAGCCGGAATATAATCTGGTCAGCCGCGACTCGTTCGAAGGGGTGCTGCAGGATCTATGCGTGGCGGAGAATATCGGGGTGGTGCCCTATTACGGGCTGGCATCGGGTTTCCTGACCGGGAAATACCGCTCCCGCGACGATCTCGGCCAGTCCGTTCGGGGCGGGCGCATGGGCGGTTTGCTGGAAGGGACCGGCGCAGCGGTTCTCCGGGCGATGGACACGGTTGCGGAAGAGACCCGCGCGAGTCTGGCGCAGATCGCGCTCGCGTGGCTGGCGGCGCAGCCGGGCGTGACCGCGCCGATCGCCAGCGCGACCAGCGTGGCGCAGCTCAACGAACTCATCGGCGCATGGCATGTCGTGCTGACACCGGATCAACTCGACAGGTTGACCGCGGCGGGAGCGTAGCGGGGCCCTGCCGAAGCGGGTACGGCTAGAGCACGTGCCGCAATTGCAGGAAAAGATACTGGCCCATACGGGACATGCGAGTCTCGCTGAACTGGACCGGGCTGGTGTCGCGCGGCCCCGTATGCACTTCGCGGCTGCTTGCGATCCGCATATTGGACACATTCCCCAGATCGACGCGTACGGTCATCTTCGGATTCGGTTTCCACTGCCCGTAGATCGAGACGAATGGTGAATTATCGACCGCCCGGACCTCGCGGACGCGGTAGGCGGTGAAGCGATCGATGTTGCAGCCATGCTCGAAGCCATAGGAAAAGCGGCCGCCCGACAGGTCATGGTTGAACGAAATGCCGCAACCGAACGGAATTTCCCGTGAAAGCGAGCGATGCGCGCCGGTGAGCGGATCGGTGACCTGGGATTGCTGATACGAGAAGCGTGCGGAGAGCAACGCGTTGGCCATCCCCAGCTTGTCGAAGGGGAGCGTCACCCGGGCTTGGGCGTAATTATACCAGCCGCTGCCGATATTCCCGACCGCATCGAAGCCGCCAACCAGCGGGATGACGTCGATCACGTCCTCGATATCCACGTGCTGAAGCGTCAATTCCACGGCACCCTTGCCCCAGAAGCGGCGTTCGTAAACGGCTTCGTAGGTGGTCAGCTTTTGCGGCTCGAGATCGGCATTCCCGCCCGCGACGGTGCCCAGGTTGATCTCGGTAGAGGCGGAGAAGTCGCCGAAATTGAGCTGCCCGACTGATCGCTCGGCGCGCAGCCGGATCTGGTGGCCCGTGCCGGGCACCCATGTCGCCTGGAAGCGCGGCTTGGGATAGACGAACGACTTTGATCTGTCGGTGTCGCCCGACTGGCGGATCGTCGATTGCTCGACCCTCAAGCCACTTTCGAACGTCAGGGACGCGCTGGGACGAAATGTGGCCTGCGCAAAGACCTCGCCGCGCAATTCGCTGACCAGCACCTCGGCGTTGGGCAATGCCACGGCGGCGGCATTCTGGCTGTAGCTGCTGGCGTTATCGAGGAAGTTGTACGCCGCCTCGCCGCCGCCTTCGAACGACCAGCGGCTGCTCTGCTGATATTTGAGCGTGCCGCGCAAGACACTCTCGCCGCCGAGCGCATCATTGTCGAATTCCGAAGTGGACCCGCTGCCGCTGCGGCTGGACGAATCGTAGCGCTCGCGTGAGCCGCGCTGAAGCGCGGTCAAATTCAATTCGGTGCGAGGGCCAAGCGCCTTCGTCCAGTTGACGCCAAGCTCGCCACTCCATGCATGGTTTACGTCCTGATTGTGATCGTTGAACCCCGGGCCGGAGCGGATCGTGATGTCCTGCATGTTGCTGAAGCTGGTATAGTCGATCAGCGCGTTGACGCGGAGCTTGCCGCCGCCGGCCGGGCGATGGATCGAGCCGCGCAGGCTGCCGTTGCGATAGCGGTCCCACAGATCAAGATCGGCTTCCTGAAACGGCAATCCTGCCGCATCGAAGCGTGTGCGTTGGCCCTTCGCGGTTCCGCTGGTGCGGTCGGTGGTGGCGGAGAAGGCCGCTTCGGTGAGCTTGTCGCCTTCGCGGCGGGAATATTGGGCCTTGAGCAGCGGGCCTGCATAGCCGTCGCGATAGAGATAGATATTGGTCTCCAGCACCATCTGCGTGCTCGCTGCCTTCCTGAGCAGCACATTGGCGATCACCGAGCGTCCCTGCATGTCGATGCCGGGCGCGCCGCCCCGGATCAGTTCGATCCTTTCGACGGCGGTGGCCGGGATGCGCTGCAGTATGTCTGACAGTTTATCGGTCTTGGACGAAGGGCGCCCGCCATCGATGAGCACATTGCCCTGCGCGCCCGCCAGACCGCGCGCTTCGGAATTGCCGGTATCGAGCCCGAAGCCTGGGATGCGCTGGATCATGTCGAAAGCGGTGTTGGGGCTGGACGCCGCGAAGAACTCGGGCGGATAGGTGATGATGCCGGCCTGCGCGCGATCGCTGGGTGTCGCAGCGGATCCGGCTGGCGCCTGCGACGGTGCTTCCTGGGCCAGTGCAGTGCCGGGACAGGCAGCGAGCGCGGTACCTGCCAGTGCGCTCAAGCGATGCATCCCCTGCCTCCCGTTCAGCCGGCATATGTCCGGTCTTTTGTCGGTGTGCTACTGCTTTGCTGCACTGAAGCTGAACAGATTGTCAGCTTGCTGCTTCTCTCGGACGCGCTAAGCTCGCCAAAAGCCGAGGGGAGGCGAGGATGGCTGCTGCGGGCAAGGAGCCGAGCGCACAGGAGATGCGGCAGGTAATCGGCGCGTCCTCGCTGGGCACGATTTTCGAATGGTATGATTTCTTCATCTGGGGGACGCTGACCACCACGGGCATCCTCGGGCGTACTTTCTTTCCCGCAGACAATCCGGTGCTTGGCGATCTTCTGGCGTGGGCAACCTTTGCAGTGGGGTTTGGGTTCCGCCCGCTCGGCGCAATCCTGTTCGGGTTCCTGGGGGATCGGCTCGGTCGCAAATACACGTTTCTAGTGACGATCACGCTGATGGGTCTGGCGACGGCGGGAATCGGTCTGGTGCCGAGCTATGCGGCCATCGGCGTCGCCGCGCCGGTGCTGATCCTGCTCCTGCGCATTGCACAGGGACTTGCGCTGGGTGGGGAATATGGGGGTGCTGCGATCTACGTGGCCGAGCATTCGCCCGGCGGGCGCGCCGGGTTCCACACCAGTTTCATTCAGGCGAGCGTGGTCGGAGGCTTCATCCTCAGCCTCATGGTCGTGCTGCTGTTCAAGCTTGCGCTGGCCGATGTGTGGGATGCATGGGGCTGGCGCGCGCCGTTCGTCTTTTCGGTCGTGCTGCTGGCGATTTCGCTGTGGATGCGGTTGAGACTGTCGGAAAGCCCGGTGTTCAAGCAGATGAAGGAGGCGGGCGAGACTGCCCGCAACCCCTTTGTCGAGAGCTTCACTTATCCGGGCAATTGGAAGCGGCTTCTGGTCGCGCTGTTCGGCATCGCCGCGGGGCTCACGGTGATCTGGTACACGGCGATGTTCTCCGTGCTTTCCTTCCTGCAGCAGCAGATGCATGTGGATTCCACGGCCGCGCAACTGATCTGCGGCGGGTCCGCATTGGGCGGGCTGGTATTCTTCATCTTTTTCGGATCGCTGTCTGATCGCATCGGGCGCAAGAAACCGATTGTCTGGGGTTATGCGCTGACGCTGGTGCTGCTCTTCCCGGTGTTCTGGGTGATCGGCAGCCAGGCCAACCCTGCGCTCGCGGCTGCCTCGGCGCGGGCGCCCGTCGTCGTGTCGGGCCCCGAATGCGCATATGACCCCTTCGCGTCGAAGCAGAGGGACGAATGCGGCAGCGTGCTCGAATTCTTCGCGAAGAAGGGCGTTGCTTACACTAAGGCGGAGGCATCGGCGATCGACGTGACGGTGGGTGGCACCACCGTTCGCGACACCAGCCCGGAAGGGTTGGGCGCGGCGCTGGCGGCGGCAGGATATGACCTGAAGCCGGTCATCCCGCCCGCCCGGAGCATCGCAATCATGGTGGGAGCGATTCTGGTGCTGATGGCGCTTTCCGGCGCTACCTATGGTCCGGTCGCGGCTTTGCTCTCCGAGATGTTCCCGCCCCGGATCCGTTATTCCTCCATGTCGATCCCGTACCATATCGGAACCGGATATTTCGGCGGGTTCCTCCCGTTCATCAGCCAGTCGATCGTCGTGAAGACGGGCGATCCCTATTCGGGCCTTTGGTACACGATGGCGGTGGTCGCGCTGGCGCTGGTGGTCACAGCGTGGGGCCTGAAGGAGACGGTAGCGCCGCCGCGCGCGGCGGGCTAACCGGCTGGGGATGACCGCTCCCCTTCGCCTCCGCCTGAGTCATGACGCGCTCATATCCAACTGGAAGCTCCTCACGAAGCTGAGCGGGAGCGCCGCCTGCGGCGCGGCGGTGAAGGCCAATGGCTATGGGCTCGGCGCGCGCGAGGTCGTCAAGCGACTGGCGGTGGCGGGATGCCGGGATTTCTTCGTGGCGAACTGGGCCGAGGCGCGGGCGATCGCCGATCTGGGCCTATCGGTTTCGGTGCTGCACGGGGTGCGCAAGGAGGACATGGCGGTTGAGCGACCGCCCAATGTGCGACCCGTGCTTAATTCGCAGGCGCAGATCGGGCTCTGGCGCGTGGGCGGAGAGGGGCGCGCGTGCGATGTGATGGTCGATACCGGCATGAACCGCCTGGGAATCGCCCCCGGGGAGATCGGCTCGCTGGACGGGCTGGAGGTAGACACGGTGATGAGCCACCTCGCCTCGGCGGATGAAGACGTCGCGCTCAATCGCCGTCAGCGCGATGTGTTCGCGGCACTTGCCGGGATGCGACCGGGCGCGCGGATGAGCCTCGCCAATTCCGCGGGAATCGCACTGGGGGCGGACTATGCGTTCGATGTCACGCGCCCGGGGATCGCGCTCTATGGGGGGAGGCCGCGCGCTGAGCATGCGGAAATTCGGCAAGTGGTCACGCCCGAGGCGCAGATCATCCAGCGTCGCACCGTGCCCGCGGGCGAGATCGTAGGCTATAACGGCACCTTCACCGCGCCGCGCGACATGGAGGTTGCGATCCTCAATATCGGCTATGCGGATGGCTATCTGCGCTGCTTTTCGGGACGCGGCACCGCGCGTGTGGACGGCGTTGCGATGCCGGTGATCGGGCGCGTCTCGATGGACATGGTTGCGATCGATGTGGACGCGATGCCGGGGCTTGGCGAAGGAGATTGGGTATCGCTCGATTACGCCCTTCCCGAGACTGCGGCGCTGAGTGGCTTGTCACAATATGAACTGATCACCGGGCTCGGGTCCCGGTTCGATCGGGTTTGGAGTAGCTGATCGCCCGGCAGGCGCAGTGAACCCCGACACAAGGCCTGGGTCACGGCGAAACGGAAGGGAGCCCCCGAGGGGGGCGGTTCAGTCCCGGATCAGTCGCGGGCGATACACATGGCGATGCCCATGCCCCCGCCGATGCAGAGCGTGGCGAGGCCCTTCTTGGCGTCGCGCTTCTGCATTTCGTAGATGAGGGTGGTCAGCACGCGCGCGCCGCTTGCGCCGATCGGGTGGCCGATGGCGATGGCGCCGCCGTTTACGTTGACCTTGTTAGCGTCCCAGCCGAGCTCCTTGCCGACCGACAATGCCTGCGCGGCGAAGGCTTCATTGGCTTCGATCAGGTCGAGATCGGCTACAGTCCAGCCGGCCTTTTCGAGCGCGGCCTTGGAGGCGGGGACGGGGCCGATGCCCATGATCGAGGGATCGACACCGGCCGAGGCCCAGCTCTTGATCACGGCTAGGATCGGCGCGCCACGCTTTTCGGCTTCCTCGCGCGTCATCACGACCAAGGCTGCGGCGCCGTCATTGATCCCCGAAGCGTTGGCGGCGGTGACGGTGCCGTCCTTCTGGAAAGCGGGGCGCAAGCCCTCGACGCCCGCGATCGTCGCACCGGCGCGGATATATTCGTCCTGATCGACGATCGTGTCGCCCTTGCGACCCTTGATCGTAACGGGCGCGATCTCGTCCTTGAACCTGCCGGAGGCCCGGGCCGCTTCGGCCTTGTTCTGGCTGGCGACCGCGAAGGCGTCCTGCTCGCCACGGCTGACCTGATATTGCTCGGCGAGATTCTCGGCAGTGATGCCCATGTGATAGCCGTTGAACACGTCGGTCAGGCCATCCTTGATCATCGTATCGATCAGGCTGACATCGCCCATCTTGGTGCCTGCGCGCAGCGCCTGCGCATGGGTGGAGAGCGACATGCTTTCCTGGCCGCCCGCGACAACGATGGTGGCGTCACCGGTCTTCACCGCCTGATAGGCCAGCGCGACCGCACGAAGCCCCGAGCCGCAAACCTGCTGGACGCTCCATGCCGGCACCTCCTTGGGGACGCCGGCGGCCATCGACGCCTGTCGCGCGGGGTTCTGGCCCTGCGCGGCGGTGAGCACCTGGCCCAGGATCACTTCGCTGACTTCCTCGCCCTTCACGCCCGCCTGTGCCAGTGCAGCCTCGATCGCGACGCGACCCAGCTCATGTGCCGGAGTGCTGCCGAAAGCGCCGAGGAAGCTGCCCACGGGAGTGCGCTTGGCGGCGGTAATGACGATATCGGACATGGGAATCGGCTCCGGAAATTGGTCGCCCGCTATTTAGTGTGCACTGCGGCAATTAGCCAGTCGCGGAGTGGCTCCCACAGTTCGGCCTGTGCTCGGCGGCCGACGATCATGCCAACATGCCCCGATCGAAGTGTTGTACTGCCGGGGAGGCTGATTGCGCTCGCGGCGGGCACGATGCGATCGGTCGCAGAGATGAATTCGGTGGCGGGGCAGGAAAGCCGATGCGGCAGAATCCGCGTGCCGCCGATCCACCATCGGCCACGCCCGGGCCGGTCGGCTGCGAAAAAGCGCTCGAACATCTGCTCGCCCACGGCATAGGTGAGCGGCGCGCCGCCATTTGCCCAGTCTTCCAGCGCGACGAAGGCGCGCGCCTGCGCACTTCCCGGCGCCATCGCCGCAAATCGCTCATACTTCGCGATCGTGCGTGCCGGGTCGAGCTGCCAGAAACCTGACTGCAGAACCTCCATGGGGACAAGACCCAGCGCTGCGCAGGCAGGTTGGGCGGCTTCCCACTGCGCCGCAATGGCTGCACGTGCGAGATCGCCGTAGCGCGAGAAGCGCCACGGTGCGGCAATCGCCGCTACGCCCCGCACCGGGCGGAGCGCGGCTGCGGTCAAAGCAAGCGTTCCGCCGAGGCAATAGCCGGCGATGAGCGGCCGCTCGCCCAGCGAATCGATCAGCGGCAACAAGAGGCGCTCGATATGGTGATCCAGCCCTTCGTTGCGCGCTTCAGGCCCTGGGCTGCCCCAATCGACCAGCAGCGGACGCAGGCCCTGCGTCGCCAGCCAATCAAGCAGTGAATTTCCCTCTGCCAGATCGAGCACGAAGGGAGGGTTGATCAGCGAGGGGATGAAAACCACCGGCGGGCCGGAACCGCCATAATCACGCAGGCGCGCCCGCCCCGATTCGGCCACGGCGGGCTTCGGTACGCGCTCCGCAGGCCGCTCGGCCTCCTGATATGCCTTCAATCCGGCAAGTGCGGCATGCCTGCGCGCTGGCGATGTTGCGGTTTCGCTGCGCAACAACGAAAGAAACAGCGGTAGCGGACGCGGGCCGTGTTGCGATGCGGCATGAATCGATGTTAGGTGGCTTTCAGTCATTGGCGGGGTTCCCATGAAGAAAGCAGCAGCTGGCAACGGTCCGGTCATCATCAAAAAGTATGCGAACCGCCGTCTCTACAACACCGAGACTTCGTCTTATATCACGCTCGACCATCTGGCGGCGATGACGCGCGAGGGCCGCGACTTCAAGGTCGTTGACGCAAAGTCCGACGAAGACATCACGCACAATGTGCTGACCCAGATCATCATGGAAGAGGAATCGCGCGGTTCACAGATGCTGCCGGTGAATTTCCTGCGCCAGCTCATCTCGCTCTACGGCGATTCGATGCAGGCGATGGTACCGGGCTATCTCGAAGCCTCGATGGAGAGCTTCCGGCGCAACCAGGAGCAGTTCAAGTCGACTATCGAGGGCGCATTCGCCAATTCGCCCTTCGCGGAAATGGCGAAGCGCAACATGGCGATGTTCGAGGCCGCGGCGAGCGCGTTCAAGCCTGGCCAGCCCGATACGTCGGCAGCAACGCCCGAAGCTCCAGCGGCCGGCGGGGATGACGTCTCTGCGCTCAAGGCGGAACTGGCCAGGCTTCAGGATAAGATCGAAAAGCTGGCGAAGTGAGTTAGCGGCGCGTGTTGCGGGCCCGGAGGCCGCCCAGCGCAGCGTCGATCTCGTCGATGGTCAGCGTCTTCTGCTCGATCACGCAGCGCAGACCCAGACCGTCGAAGCCCAGATAATCCTGCGCGGTTGCAAAGGCGATCGTCGAATCGCCGCGCAACTCTGCGCCGCGTACCGCATTGGCGGGCAGGGGGACGATCTCGCCGTAACGCGAGCCCGAAGAATCGGCGACGACGCGGTCCGACTGGTCGACGATGCTGATCCGCGTGCGGGCCCAATCGCGCTCGCCGAACAGCGATTGATCGGAGATCATCGCCTGAACATGGCTCTCCCAATCGAATTCGAGGTAGAATGCGCCTGCGGGAGTGCCTTCGGCCCCGCGTGCACGGATGCCGCTGACGAAGATCAGAACGGCGCGATTGTCCGACCAGGGATTTTGCCACACTGCATCGGTGAACCAATCGGTGCTCCGCCAGCTTTCCATAGCCTTACGGAACTGGGTTGCATCGGCAAGGTTGGTCTGGCGCACGCGCGCTTGCGGGTTCGAACACATCGTCACGCGACCTTCGGCATCGGCGACAAAGGCGGTGACGTAATAAGGAGAGGTTGCGGTCAGCAGCTCCACCCGCGCCTGTCCGGCTGCCAGAGTTTGCGCTGAAGGGTCCAGTGTGGCTGCGATCACCTCGGCGTCCGACGCCATCAGCCGCAGGTCGAGGCTTCGGCTGTACAGGTGGCGCGTAACGTTCTGGATCAGCGCCTGGGCAAGTTCGACCAGGCGGCTGCTCTCGATCTCGGCGACCATCTCATCGGCGATGCTCGCACCCTTCGCCAGCCGGTCGCCCACTTCAGAGCGGAATTCGTGCGATGCGCCGCGCGCCTGTTGGGCTAGCGCCTTCACTTCCTGCGCCACCACCGAGAAGCCGCGCCCCGCCTCGCCCGAGCGCGCGGCTTCTATCGCGGCGTTGAGCGCAAGCAGGTTGGTGCGGGTCGCGATCTCCTCACTTGTGGAGGCATAGTTATCCACCTCCTCGCGAAGGACGGACAGCAAAGATCGGATACGGCGAGGCATGAGGGCAAGCTAAGCCCGGAATGGTTAACGCGCCCTTCTTCCCGCCAATTTGCTCACGGTTTCACGAACTTGAGCGTCATCCGGTCGCTTTCGCCGATTGCGGCGTATTTCGCGCGATCCACATCTTTCAGTCGATAGGTGGGCGGCAGGGTCCAGACGCCATCGGGCCAATCAGCACTGTCCTTGGGATTGGCGTTGATTTCCGACGCGCCGACGAATTTGAAGCCGGCAGCCTCGGCAGCCGCGCGTACGGTCGATACCTTCAGATAGCCACTGCTCCGCTCGCGATCGCTGCTCGCGCTCTCCGGCAGGCGGTGATCCTCGATGCCCAGTATGCCGCCGCGCTTCAGCATGGCAAACATCTGGGCAAAGGCTTCGGCGGACTTGTCCTGCTCGCCCATCTTCCAGTTATGGACGTTTCGGAAGGTGAGCACGATGTCGGCGCTGCCATCGGGCACGCGGGGCTGATCGTCCGCTGCTGGGAATGCGGCCTTCTTGATATGCCCATAAGCGCCGGCATCCCTGGCCTGGAGCGCATCGACTCCTCTGAACCCGCCCGGCCACGGCGCAGCGGCATATAGGGTGCCCATTTCGCGGGTGAGCGGGGCAAGGATCTCGGTGTACCAGCCGCCGCCGGGCCATATCTCGACCACCGTATCGCCGGGCTTCACGCCAAAGAAGCGTAGCGTCTCCACGGGATGGCGATAGGGATCGCGCGCGCGATTGGCTTCCGTACGTCCGACAGAGGCGACCGCGCCCTCGATAGCCTTGTCCTGCTGGGGAGCCGGAGCCGGTGCGTTGCCGATCGTTGCTCCAGCGATGACGAGAGCCGCTAATCCGGCGGAAAGCAAAGCATAAGGCTGGCGCATCGATCTTCTCTCCCTAGATATCCCTCCGGCAAGTGCGGGGAAACGGGCGCTCGATGCAACAGGAATTATGGACGAGCGTGGGCATCGCTTTGTTGGTCGCGGTGATCGCAGGGTTCGGCGAGCACCAGCGCAAGCGGCGAAGCGACATGGATCGGATCGGGCTGATGCCCTGGCCGCTGATCCAGGTGCTGGCGCTACTCGCGGCGCTGATTCTGACCAGCGTGGCGTTGCACCTGCGCTAATAGAATTGGGCGAGGGTGATCGGGCGTTCGCGGCCGTCGCAATCCTTGAGGCGAACCAGCTTGCCCGGCGGGCCGATCGTCCAGTCGACCTGACCATCGGCCGCGACATCGGTGTGGATGGGAACGTTATCGGCGGCGCAGATCCGCTCGCCCGCACGCCAGCCCGCCGCCTCGGCAGGCGAACCGCGCATGACGTGGAGGATTTCCAGCCGGCCCGACGCATAGTTGACCAGCATCCCGCTGGTCGAGCGCACCACCGTCGGCGCTGCCGGATCGCTCCGAAGCACCATTCGCCCGGCGCGGGGATCGAGCAGGACGCGATATCCGAGCAGCAGGCCGGTGCCGATCCGGCCCGCCATGCCGGTCGTCTGCGAATAGCCATGGGCGGCTTCGATCCGGACCTCGGCCTCGCCGCTCTCGCGTCCGCCCAGCGTGATGCCGGGCAGGATTGCCATGTCGTTGACGACGCCGCCGCCCGCGCCATAGCCGAGCGTGGTGGTGAGGCGGACGCTGGCGGGGCGCACCGCTGCCCAGGATTCGTGGGTGAGCGTGAGCGAGGAACCGTCGCCGGTATCGACCAGAATCGGGCGCAGGTGCCGCCCGTTGATCGAGATTTGGGTGACATATACGCCGGCGCCGCGCGTGCGCGCGAGTGGTGCGGTGTCTCCGGTGAACGGCATCCGCCCGCTGGGCAGGATGCGGAATCGGCGCGCGGCATAATCGATGTCGAGCGCGCAGCAGTCGAGCAGATCGGCACCGATATAGATGTCGGCGGCGAGCCCGGTGAGCGTGGGCATGTCGGCGATCGCGATGCGCCCGCCGCTGCGGCTGAGCCCGCCGAACGAAACGCGGGGGGCCTCGGCCAGTTCGATCGAGACAGTTCCACCGATCGCCGCCGCGCGACCCTTCTTGATGGGCTTTAGCCCGAGCGTACCCGCGAAACTGCGCGTGACCAGGCTGGTGCTGACGCCGGTGTCGAGCACAGCACGCGCGTCGCGGCCTTCCACCTGCATCGTGAAGCGAATCTGGTTGGACGCGGTCAGCTCAAACGGCACCCAGCGCGCTTCGCTTTCGGGCGCGAGAACGGGGACCTGAAGGGCGAGGAGAAATGGCAGCATAGCTGAAGTTTAGCGCCGTTCCGGCTCGCTGGGGAGGCGCCTAACGCATTGTAATATCATTACTTATAAGAAACGAAAATTCTGACAGTTGATATTAAGGTTAAGGTCCTTACTAGGTTTCTTGCTGGGAGAAAATATACAGCCTTTATAGTAATATAATGGATATTTCTCAGCAATGAGGGTCATCTCCGGAGGAGGATAATTTGCGTAAGATTATAATAGCGGGCGCGTTTGCACTGGCGATGACGGCAATGCCGGGCGTGGCTCAGAATGCGAAGGTGGTCGACGTTGTCATTCCGAATCAGCATGTTCAGGCAAGCTGCGTCACGATGATGAAGGGTTGGGAGCAGACCAACCCGATCAACCCCGTCTCCAGTTTCCGGTCCGCTTTCAGGAACGAAGGCAAATACCGCATGGTGATTCTCGCCAAGAAGGCGAGCGGTGAATTTTATTCGACCGGTGATCTGCAGCCGGGTGAAGAACGCAAAGTTCGTGTCGGCGACGGTACGAAATATGCGTGGGCGCTGGCCGGTGGACGCCACCATTGTCTGCGGGCGTTCACGCTGCAAAACGGTGTGACCGAAGTCTTCAAGTAATCCGCATATGTCGTGGGAGCCATCGCGAGGTGGCTCCCATCGACATCGCCCAGCTTTTGCTGGACCGGATCGATGTCGGTCGTGCCCTAGAGGCACGCCTCCAGCATCGCCTGGTCGAAGCCATATTGCTTGGCCTTGTCGAGCGTATAGGGGCGCAGGCCCATCGAGCGATATTCGCCGATGATCTTGCCGTCGGCGCTTTCGTCCAGATATTCGAACTTGAAGAGCTCCTGCGTCACGATGACGGGGCCTTCCATGCCGATCACCTCGGTGATGTTGGTCACGCGGCGCGAACCGTCGCGCAGGCGCTTCACCTGGATGATCAGGTCGACCGAATCGGCGATCTGGCGCGAGATCGCTTCCTTGGGCACTTTGATGTCCGACATCATCACCATGTTCTCCATACGCGCCAGCGCTTCGCGCGGGCTGTTGGAGTGAAGTGTACACATCGAGCCGTCATGGCCGGTGTTCATGGCAGAGAGCATGTCGAAGCACTCGCTGCCACGAATTTCGCCCAGGATGATCCGGTCGGGGCGCATACGCAGCGCGTTCTTTACCAGATCGCGGATGCTGATCTCGCCTTGACCTTCCAGGTTTGGCGGGCGCGTTTCGAGCGGGAGCCAGTGCGGCTGCTGCAGCCGGAGTTCGGCCGCGTCCTCGATCGTCAGCACGCGCTCGCCCGGATCGATCATCTTCGAGATGGCGTTGAGCATCGTCGTCTTGCCCGAGCCGGTGCCGCCCGAGATGACGATGTTGAAGCGGCTGGCGCCGGCGATCTTGAGCATTGTCGCCATCTTGGTCGACATGGATCCGCCCTGTGCCATCATGTCGAGCGTGATCGGCTTGGCGGAGAATTTACGGATCGATATGGCAGTGCCGCGCAGGCTGAGCGGCGGAACGATGACGTTGACGCGAGAACCGTCCTTCAGGCGGGCGTCGGCGAGCGGGGTGGTTTGGTCGACTCGGCGGCCGACCGAGTTGCAGATTCGCTGGGCAATCTGAAACAGATGCTCTTCGTCGCGGAAGCTGATATTCGCGAGCTCAAGCTTGCCCTTGCGCTCGATATAGGTCTGCTCCGGACCGTTGACCATGATGTCCGAAATGGCGGGATCGGCGAGCAGTTCTTCGAGCGGCCCCAGCCCAAGAAGTTCGTCGACCAGCACCTTTTCGAGCGCAAATTGCTCGCGGCGGTTGAGCGTCAGCTTCAGCTCAGCGAGCACTTCGCCGATGATCGGGCGAAATTCTTCGGCCAGCTCGTCTTTGGTGAGCGTGGCGGCAGCTTCGGGGTCGACGCGTTCGAGCAGGCGCGGGAGCACCTGTTCCTTGATCCGGTGGATCGATGCTTCAAAGCCTTCGACGCGGCTGTTGCCTGCATCGCCCGAGGCTGCCTGACGCTCGGCAAGGCGCTGAAGCGCATCGGAATTAGCGAGGCTGTTGCCGCCTGTATCGCGTTCGGGCGCAGATTCCGGGGGCGGTGGGGCCGCACCCGCGCCGGGAAGCGGCACGTTGATCGGCGGGAATTGCTCACCGCCTATGGGAAGGGGATCCGCGGGGCGAGGCGCGCTGCCGCCCTGCATCGGGCGCGCCACGCCGAAGGCCGGCCGCCCGCCCGTACCGCCCCCCAAACCGCTGCGTCGTCCGAATGCGCTCACGTCAAACCCTGCATGACCCTATTGGCGGATAGGGTTAGCCGGGGAGGATTGAGAATTGACTAACCAATCGCGAACCCGCCCGTTTCGACGAATCTTGCGCGCAGAGGGCTGGCGGGTATGGCGCAGGCCAAATATGCGGCATCAGCTTCAGGGAGGGAACTGAATGTCGTTGCTCGCTGCTTTGCTGTTGCTTCAATCCGCGCCGGGAGTATCGCCGCCGCCCGCCGATTGGGCCGCGCGGTTGCGCGAGGACGCGACGGCCTTTCGCGACGCGGTGATGGATTCGCATCCCGGGCCGGTCAATGCGGAGGACCCCGGTTTCACTGCTCGGCTCGATCGCGCTTATGCCCGCGCCCTCGATCGCGCGCGCACTGCCGCCGCTTTTCCGCATTATGTGTGGGCGCTGCGGGAGCTGACTGCCGCGTTCGATGACGGCCATGTCGGCGTCGAGGCCGCGCAAGCGGAGGTGAACAGCTATCCGTGGCGCTATCGCTGGGCCGGGATCGTCACTGCGCTGCGCGGCGATGCGCATGTCGTCGTCTCGAGCGAGGAAGCAGCGGTGCCCGCAGGCGCAGTACTGGAGCGGTGCGACGGGCAGGCGGCGGATTCGCTTGCAGCCGATCGGATCGGGCGCTTCTCCGGCCGCTGGGTGCTGCGAAGCCGGCGCGAGGCGAACAGTGGTGCGCTTCTGCTGCCGGCCGACAATCCTTGGCTGCCCACGATCCGCACGTGCAGCTTCGCCGTGAAAGGCGCGCGGCGCACGGTGAAGCTCAACTGGCGCCCGCTCACGGCGGAGCGGCGGAGTGAGTTGCTGGCCGCGGCAACCGGCACCCGTTTCACCACCGGCATAGGGATCGAGCGGCTTGGCGACGGTACTGTCTGGATCAACGCGGGGAGCTTTGATGGCAATGTCGAAACCGAACAGGGCCGCGCTCTGGCGGCGATGACCAAGGAGGTCGACCGCTGGGCGCCCGAGATCCGCAGCGCGCCGCGGATGGTGTTCGATCTGCGCGGAAATGGCGGCGGCTCCTCGACCTGGACCAACGCGATGGCGAGCTCGCTATGGGGTGCCGCAACCGCTGATCGCGCGGTACCGGATACGGCGGTGGACTGGCGGACGTCCGACGCCAATTACAATACGGTGACCGGCTATGTGGAGCGCTTCACCCGCACGCGCGCGTCTAACGAGCAAGCCTATCAATGGGTGGTCGCGATCGAAGCCGGGCTTCGTAGCGCGCGCGAGCGCGGCGATAAGCTGTGGCGTCAAGCCGCGGACGTTCCTCCACCCGCCAATCCTTTGGATCCGAAGGTTACGGCAAAGGCGTTCGTGTTAACCGATTTCGGCTGCGCCTCCGCATGTCTCGACGCCGTTGATCTGCTCACGGCGCTGGGCGCGGTTCAGGTCGGCCAGGAGACCTCGGCAGACACGCTCTATATGGAGATACGCGGACAGGCCCAGCCTAGCGGCGCGCGGGTCTGGATCCCGATGAAGGTGTATCGCGATCGCAAGCGCGGATCGAACGAGCCCGTCCAGCCGACGCATCGTTGGACGGGCGATATGGGCGATACGGAGGCGATACGCCGGTGGATCGCTGGCCTCTAGGGAACCGATCGCAAGCTATGCGCATCAAGCAAGATGCGCATAGTGACCTATAATGTGAATGGAATCAACGGAAGGCTGCCCGTCCTGCTGCGCTGGCTCGCCCAGACGCAGCCGGATGTGGTGTGCCTGCAGGAACTCAAGGCCCCGGACGAAAAGTTTCCCGAGGCTGCCATACGCGACTCCGGCTATGGTGCCATATGGCAGGGGCAGAAGAGCTGGAACGGCGTCGCGATCCTCGCGCGGGGTTGCAATCCCGTGGAAACGCGGCGCGGGCTGCCGGGAGACCCCGAGGATGTGCAGAGCCGCTATATCGAGGCAGCGATAGGCGGTGTGCTCGTCGCCGGGCTGTACCTCCCCAATGGCAATCCCAGGCCCGGACCCAAATTCGACTACAAGCTGCGCTGGATGGAGCGGCTGATCGATCATGCCGCCGGGCTGGCGACGATGGATGCGCCGGTGGTGCTGGCGGGCGACTATAACGTGATGCCCACCGATCTGGACGTGTACAAGCCGGAGCGCTGGCTAGACGACGCCCTGTTCGCGCCCGAGGTACGGGCAGCCTATTTCCGCCTGGTGGATCAGGGCTGGACCGACGCGCTCCGCCACCTGCACCCCGGCGAGACGATCTACACCTTCTGGGATTATTTCCGGAACGCCTTCGCCCGCGATGCCGGGCTGCGTATTGACCATTTGCTTCTCAACCCGGCCGCCGCAAAACGACTGAAAGCAGCAGAGGTCGACCGCTTCGTGCGTGGCTGGGAGAAGGCCAGCGACCACGCGCCGGTTTGGGTCCAGATTAAATAGCGGCGTTCCGCGCCGCCACACGCGCAACAATATTACGACCGCATTGGTGCAAGTACGTGAAGATTTATAATTGATAACGTTGTCAGGCAATGATAGCGTTGTCACCGAGCCGCCACAGAATGCGGCTCTGATAAGCAGATCTGGCGGTGTCTTTTCGCCGGGAGGAGAGGGTAATGAAAAGCAATCGGGTTGTGCCATCGCTCGTTCGTTCGGCATCCGGAATCGCGCTCGCTGCATGTTTCCTCGCGCCGGCCGCCGCTTATGCCCAGGATCAGACGCCGCCGCCCGATGACGGGCAGGAAATCGTCGTCACCGGTCTCCGCGCCAGCCTTGGCCGCCAGATCGATATCAAGCGCAGTTCGAACGGCGTGGTCGATGCGATCTCTGCAGAGGATATCGGCAAGTTTCCCGATACCAATCTGGCCGAGTCGCTCCAGCGCATCCCGGGTGTGTCGATCAACCGCACCAATGGCGAAGGTTCGCTGGTCACGGTTCGCGGCTTCGGGCCGACCTATAACCTCGTCACGCTGAACGGTCGTCAGCTTGCCACTTCGAACGTCGCCGTCGTCGGCGGCGACCAGAATTCGGACGGGGCGCAGGGAACCAGCCGTTCGTTCGACTTCTCCAACCTCGCTTCGGAAGGTGTGCGCACGCTTGAAGTCTATAAGACCGGTCGTGCGGCGATCCCCTCGGGTGGTATCGGCGCCACGATCAACGTCGTCACGAGGCGTCCGCTCGATGGGCAGGCCGGCTTCACCGGCAGCGTCGGCGCCAAGGCGGTCTATGACACCAGCGTCAAAGGGTGCCTTGATTGCGGCTCGAAGGTCACGCCCGAATTCTCCGGCGTGGTCAGTTGGTCCGATCCTTCGGAAACCTTCGGCGTCTCGCTGTTCGGCAGCTATCAGAAGCGCAATTTCACGTCGATCGCGGCAACGTCGAACGATTGGAACATCATCCCGTACAGCACCTTCCTGACCGGCGGCTTCGCGCGTTCGGGCGGTGCCTGCGCGGGCGCGGCGCTTCCCACTTGCACGGTCGTCGTCAACGCGCCGAGCAGCCCCAACACGCTGGTCGCGATCCCGAACGACAGCCGCTACCATTATGCCGAAGGTACGCGTGAGCGCATCAACGGCCAGGCGGTGGTGCAGTTCAGGCCGATGGATGGGCTTACGTTCACCGCCGATGCGCTGTTCGCACAGAACTCGCAGAGCGAAGAGCGTTCGGATCTTTCCAACTGGTTCAGCCGTCCGTTCGATGAAGTCCGGTTCGACAAGAACCCGACGGTCGCTACCGCGACCTATCTCCATGAGACGTTGGGCGGCACCAAGGACGAAGGTTTCGAAGCCCAGTCGCGCGCGCAGCGCGGCCGGCTTCAGGACTATGGCCTGAACATGGAGTGGGAAGTCACCGATTCCTTCACCGCGAAGATCGACGGCCATTACAGCAAGGCATCGAGCCGTCCGGACAACCCCAATGGCGCCAGCTCGACGCTGGTCGGCATGGGTGCCAATGTCGTGGCTTCGCACTCGGTCGATTATAGCGGCCTCATTCCGCAGCAGGACATCACCCTGCCGGCGGGCCGCACGCTGACGGTCAACGACGTCGGCTCGCAGGTGGGTCGCACCTACACCTCCCGGCAGGACCAGACGGTGAAGGAATTGCGGGCCGATTTCGGTTGGGACGTCGGGGGCGGCAGCCGGTTCGATTTCGGCACCAACTATCGCAAGACCGATATGCGCCAGACCTTCACGGCCACCCAGCAGACGCTGGGCGACTGGGGCATCGCTGCTCCGGGTGACGTGAATCAGCGCGTGCCCGGTGCGCTCACCACCTTCTGTCTCGAGTGCAAGTTCCAGGATTTCAATCCGGGCAATGATCCGGATTCGAAAACCGCCTTCCGGGGCAACGCCAGCAAGATCTATTCGGTGCTGTCGCCTTATTATGCCGGGCTCGGCAATGCCGTTGGCAACACCAACAACCAGAACAACCGGGTCCGCGAGGATATCTGGTCGGTCTATGGCCAGGTGACGTGGAACGGCGATATCGGCAGCATCCCTGCCCAGGTGGTCGCGGGTGTACGCTACGAGAAGACCAAGTCGCGCTCGACTTCGGTCAACGATACGCCAGCTGGCATCCGCTGGGTTTCGGACAATGACTTCACCGTCTATGGTGTGAACGGCACCAATCTGGTGACGCTCGACGATGTCGGCCGGTACGACAATATCCTGCCGTCGTTCGATTTCCGTTTCGAGCCGGCCAAGAACCTTGTCGCGCGCGTCTCGTACAGCAAGACGATCGCCCGGCCGAACTATGGCGATCTGTTTACCGCAACCACGGTGGGCGGTCCGCCGCGGCCGACCTATAATGGCGGCGTGCCCAGCGGAAATTCGGGTAACGCCCGCCTCAAGCCGCTGATTTCGGACAATTTCGATGTGTCGCTGGAATGGTATTTCAAGCCGGACAGCTATCTCTCGATCGCGTTCTTCGACAAGCGCGTGAAGAACTTCATCGGTCGCGGGCAGACCACGCAGAGCCTGTTCGGCCTGCGTGATCCGAGCTCGGGACAGGCTGGCTCGCGTTCGGGATCGGCGCGGACTGCGCTTACCGGTCTAGGCGTGGATACCAGCGACGAGAATCTGTTCGTGATGACGGCGCTGATCGATGCAACCGGTTCGGTTGCCGCAGCAGTTGCGCAGTTCAACGCGAATTATGATCCGGTGAACCGCCGTCTGGATCCCGCCTATATCCAGACGATCAACAACACGCGCGACGTCACTGCAAATGCGCAGGATCCGCTTTACCAGTTCCTGGTGGCGCAGCCGATCAACAACAAGGATGCTGAGATTTACGGCGTCGAGCTGGCCGGGCAGTACTTCCTCGGCAACACCGGCTTCGGCGTCGCGGCGGCCTATACGCTGGTGCGCGGCGATGTCGGGTTCAATATCGGCTCCAACCCGGCACAGGATCAGTTCGCCTTGCTGGGCCTCAGCGATACGTTCAGCGTGACGGCAATCTATGAAAAGAACGGATTGTCGGCGCGTGTGGCGTATAACTGGCGGGACAAGTTCCTTTCGGGCATCAACCGCCAGGGCTCGCGCAATCCGGAATTCACTGCGGCGTTCGGCCAGGTCGATGCTTCCATCGGTTATGACATCACGCCGAACATCACGGTGACGCTGGAAGGCATCAACCTCACCAAGGAAAATGTGCGCACCTATGCTCGCAGCGAATCCCAATTGTGGTACGCGCAGGAGCTGGATCGCCGGTTCCTGCTGGGGGCACGGTTCAAGTTCTGAGCCGCAGGCTGAAAGGAAAAGGGGAGGAAGGCCGCTGTTCGCAGCGGCCTTTTTCCTTAGAACAGGTTGAGCCGGTGCGCAGCTTGTCCCAAGATGCCGCCATCGCTGACGGGCCGAATTGCATGACCAATCGCGTATTGCTCGATAATGTGGACCATCAGCACTTGCGCGTGGCGGTGCGCCATGCCGCCGAGCATGGCGACAGCGTCAATCAGATGCTGATCTTCCCCACCGAGTTCGAGGAAGCGCAGCGCGAATATCCGATCCTGTTCAATCGCGACGACGCCGGCGCTTTCCAGGCGGTCGTGCTGCTGGGGTTTGAGCGAGACGAAAATCTGTTCCTCGATGGAGAGGGGTGGGATGCGTTCTACGTCCCCGCGATCCAGCGGCGCGGCCCCTTCTCCATCGGGTTGCAACGTCGCGAGGGCGAAGAGCCCGAGGTGAAGGTCCACATCGATCTCGATGATCCGCGCGTAGGAGCGACGGGGGAGCCCTTGTTCCTGCCGCATGGGGGGAACACCCCCTATCTGACGCATGTCACCCAGACGCTGCGGACGCTCTATGAAGGGCATGAGGCTGCGGGGCCGATGTTCGCGGCGTTTGAAACGGCGAAGCTGCTCCGGCCGATCGACCTGGAAATCGGAATCAGCGACGAGCGCAAATATCGCTTCGCCGATTATTGGATGATCGATGCCGGGCGGCTTGCGGCGCTCGATGGCGCAACGCTCGAACAGCTCAATCGCGCCGGCTATCTGCGGCTTGCCATGTTTGCCGCCGCGTCGCTGGGCAACGTAGCCCGGCTCGTCGATCGCAAGCGGCGGCGGGTATGAGCCTCGCGCCTGTCGCGGTGATCGAGGGGATCGCGGCGGATGCGATCCCCTATGCCGGAATGCTGGAACGGCAGCAGCCGGTGATCCTGCGCGGCATTGCCCGCGATTGGCCGCTTGTAAGGGCAGGCCTGGAATCCCCAGACGCGGCGATATCCTATCTCAAGCGCTTCGAGGGCGAACGCCCGGTTACTGTCTATGCCGGCGCGCCGGAGATTGGCGGGCGCTTCTTCTACAATGATGACGTGACCGGCATGAACTATGCCGCCAGCCGCGAGCCGCTGGGCGCGTTCCTTGATCGTCTGGCGGCCGCCGATGAAGCCGGACCCAGCTTCTACATGGGATCGACCGACCTCAATCTCTTCCTCCCCGGCCTGCGCGGGGAGAACGATCTCGCGCTGAATGACCCGATGTTCGCCGCCAACCCGCCGATCGTGAGCATCTGGATCGGCAACCGCACCATCGCCAGCGCGCATTACGACATGTCGCACAACATGGCTTGCTGCGTGGCGGGCCGGCGGCGCTTCACACTGTTCCCGCCCGATCAGGTCGCGAACCTCTATCCCGGGCCGCTGGAACCGACGCCCGGCGGGCAGGTGGTCAGCATGGTAGATTTCCGCGACCCCGATTTCGCTCGCTATCCGCGCTTTCGCGACGCGCTGGAGACGGCGCAGGTAGCCGAGCTGGAGCCCGGCGATCTGCTCTTCTATCCCGCGCTCTGGTGGCACCATGTCGAGGCGCTTGCGCCGTTCAACGTGCTTGTCAATTACTGGTGGAACACAAGTCCCGCCTTCATGGACAATCCGCAGAACACCGTGCTCCACGCGATGCTGAGCCTGCGCGACCGGCCCGACCCCGAAAAGGCCGCGTGGCGCGCGCTGTTCGACTATTATGTCTTCGGCCCCGCAGATCGCCCGGCCGCGCATCTGCCTGAGGCGGCGCAGGGCAATCTGGCGCCGCTCGACGAAACCAGGGCGCGACGGCTGCGCGCCAACCTGCTCAACCGACTGAATCGCTGAGGAGAAGCGCGGTGCCCGAACAACTCGTCAAGCGCGTCGTGATCGCCGGGGGCGGCACGGCAGGCTGGGTCGTCGCCGCCGCGCTCGTCCGCCATCTGGGGCCGCTGCTCGATGTGGTGCTGGTCGAATCCGAGGAGATCGGCACAGTCGGGGTGGGGGAGTCGACCATCCCCACCGCACGGACCTTCCACGCGTTTCTTGGTATCGATGAGCGCGAGTTCGTGCGCGAGACGGGTTCCAGCTTCAAGCTGGGCATCTCGTTCGAGGGCTGGGCGCGGATCGGCGATCGCTACATCCACAGCTTCGGCCAGGTGGGGAAGGGCACCTGGATGGGCGACTTCCAGCATTTTTGGCTCCACGCCCGCGAACAGGGCTATGCCGGCGATCTCGGCGATTATTGCTTCGAGCTACAGGCCGCGCTCGGCGAGAAGTTCGCGACCGGCGAGAACGCCCAGATCAACTATGCCTATCACCTGGACGCCGGCCGCTACGCCCGCTTCCTGCGCGGTTTTTCCGAGAAGCTCGGCGTGCGGCGGATCGAGGGCAAGATCACCACGGCCGAGCAACATGCCGAGAGCGGCCATATCGATGCGATCGTGCTGGAGAGCGGCGCGCGCGTCGAGGGCGATCTGTTCATCGACTGTACCGGCTTTCGCGGCCTGCTGATCGAGCAGACGTTAAAGGCCGGGCATGAGGATTGGAGCAACTGGCTTCCCACGGACAGCGCATTGCCGATCCAGACCGCAGCGGTCGGCCCCGCGCTACCCTATACGCGGGCGATGGCGCACACCGCCGGCTGGCAATGGCGCATCCCGCTCCAGCACCGCGTCGGCAACGGGCTGGTCTGGTGCAGCGCGTTCATGTCGGACGACGAGGCGCAGCAGACGCTCCACGCGAGCATCGAGGGCGAAATCCTCGTTCAGCCCCGCCCGATCCGCTTCAAGGCCGGGATGCGCCGCAAGGTCTGGGACAAGAATTGCGTCGCGTTCGGCCTGTCGAGTGGTTTCGTCGAGCCGCTCGAATCGACAAGCATCCATCTGTTCATGATCGGCGTGACGCGGCTGATCCAGCTCTTCCCGTTCGCGGGGCTAAACCAGCCGCTGATCGACCGCTACAACGAACTGGCGCGCGGCGAGCTGGAGCGCATCCGCGATTTCATCGTGCTCCACTACAAGCTCACCGAGCGCGACGACAGCAGCTTCTGGCGCCATTGCCGCGACATGCCGATCCCCGACTCGCTGGCCGAGCGGATCGAGATGTTCCGCGAGAATGCCCATGCCTGGCAGACCCCCGACGATCTGTTCCGGATCGACAGCTGGGTGCAGGTAATGCTTGGCCAGCGGCTCGAGCCCAAGGCGTGGCACCAGATGGGTCAATTGCTCGGCGATGCCCAGCTTCGTGGGGCGCTGGCCGATCTCAAGGGCAATATCCGCCGCGCAGTGGACGGAATGCCCGCCCACCAGGATTTCCTCGATCGCTATATGGCCTGAGTCCCCGGGGGGCGTCAGATCCGGGTGTACCTGAAATACCAGACTTCGCGGCCCGCCTTGCGCGCCTTGCGCTCATAGCGCGTTTCGGGCCAGTCGATGGGGCGGGTCAGGAAGTCATTGGCGGTCCGGGCCTGCCATTCAAAGTCGCGGCGCTGGCTCATCACCATCATCGACCAGTGGCAATAGGTCGGATCGTCGGTGCCGAGCCGGAACTCCGCGCCGGGCTTCAATTTGGCGTGGATCATGTCGAGCGGGCCGTGATTGACCATGCGCCGCTTGGCGTGCCGCGCCTTTCGCCATGGGTCCGGGTGGAGCAAATAGAGCCGGTCGAGGCTCTGGTCGGGCAGTCGCTCGAGCACGGTCAGCGCGTCGCCCATATGCAGGCGAACATTGTCCAGTTCCTCGTCGCGAAT
Organism: Sphingomonas soli NBRC 100801; assembly: GCF_001591025.1. Taxonomy (GTDB): domain Bacteria; phylum Pseudomonadota; class Alphaproteobacteria; order Sphingomonadales; family Sphingomonadaceae; genus Sphingomonas; species Sphingomonas soli. The sequence goes on along the minus strand of NZ_BCTZ01000026.1, from coordinate 9,282 downwards.
ATGCATCAGCGCGCCTACCACGCCATTGAGGAACGGCTCGCAGCCGATAAAGCCATGGTCCGGCCGCGCCGCCGCCTGGCCGGCTAGGTGCTCGCCGGCGCCAAAGCCGATCTCGAATTCGAGCGGGCGATCGTCGCCGAACAGGCTCTGCGCGTCGATCGGTCCGTCATCGGGCACGCTGACTTCGGGCAACAATTCCTCGACCAGCGCAGCCTGGCCGATGCGGAGCTTGCGTCCCGTGCTGCGGCCATAAAGCCGGCGGATGGTGGTCGGATCGTTCATCGTCGCGGTCCGTAGCGTTCGCCGCGCGAAGCGCAAGCGGGGGGCGGCTGCGGGCGATTTATCCCGAGCTTCGCAGTGGGAAAGTATCCCGTTCGCGCCCGATAATGAAATTATCTGGCTTGATGGCCTGCTCACATTCTAGGGGCATGCGAAAAATAGGAACGGAGACGCGGTTGCCCAATACCAATTTGAACGATCACCTCGAGGCGATCGCTGCCCGCAATCCGGGGCAGGCCGAATTCATGCAGGCCGTGACCGAAGTCCTTCACAGCATCTGGCCCTATGTGCAGCGCAATCCGCGTTATGCCGAGCATGCGCTGCTCGATCGACTGGTGGAGCCTGAGCGTGTGATCATCTTCCGCGTCTCCTGGGTGGATGATCGCGGCGATACGCATGTCAATCGCGGCTACCGGGTCCAGCACAGTTCGGCGATCGGGCCATACAAGGGCGGGATACGCTTCCATCCGACGGTCGATCTCTCGGTGCTCAAGTTCCTGGCCTTTGAGCAGACCTTCAAGAACGCGCTCACCACGCTGCCAATGGGCGGAGGCAAGGGCGGCAGCGATTTCGATCCCAAGGGCAAGAGCCCGGGCGAAGTGATGCGCTTCTGCCAGGCATTTGCCAGTGAACTTTTCCGCCATGTCGGATCGGATACGGATGTGCCCGCGGGCGATATCGGCGTGGGGGCGCGCGAAGTCGGCTTCATGGCCGGCATGATCAAGAAGCTCACCAATCGCTCGGACTGCGTGTTCACCGGCAAGGGCCTCAGCTTTGGCGGCTCGCTGATCCGGCCGGAGGCGACCGGCTATGGCACCGTATATTTCGCGCAGGAGATGCTGCTGCATTCGGGCCGCTCGCTGGAAGGGCTGCGTGTCGCGGTCTCGGGCTCGGGCAACGTTGCGCAATATGCGATCGAAAAGGCGATGGAACTGGGCGCAATTGTCGTTACTGCGTCTGATTCGAGCGGTACGATCATCGAGCCGGACGGCTTTACGCCCGACAAGCTGGCGGTGCTCCAGGACGTGAAGAATAATTTCTATGGGCGCGTCAGCGATTATGCCGAGCGCACTGGCTCGCGCTTCGAAGCCGGGATCAAGCCCTGGGTCGTGCCGTGCGACGTGGCCTTGCCCTGCGCGACGCAGAATGAACTGGATGGCGATGCGGCCAAGGTGTTGATCGGAAACGGAGCCGTCTGCGTGGCCGAAGGTGCCAATATGCCCTCCACCACCGAAGCGGTCGAAGCGTTCGAGGCCGCGCGCGTGCTGTTCGGGCCGGGCAAGGCCAGCAACGCGGGTGGCGTGGCGACATCGGGGCTGGAAATGAGCCAGAATGCGATGCGCCTGTCCTGGCCCCGCGAGGAGGTCGATGCGCGCCTGCTCGAAATCATGCGCGGCATCCACAATAGCTGCCTGGCCCACGGCGAGCGGCCTGATGGCAGCATCAGTTATGTCAACGGTGCGAACATCGCGGGCTTTGTGAAGGTCGCCGATGCGATGCTGGCGCAGGGCGTGATCTGAGCCAAGGCGCCGGCTTCGGGTTGACCCGGCGCCGGCGTTGGGCATCGACCGGCGCGCAGGATGGCGATACCCTGAACTGCGTAGCAGGCGTGAGACCTGTTGCGCCGGGGGAAGCGATGGGCGACGAAAGCACGCTGCGCGTGCGGACGCGATTTTTTGCCAATAGCGCGTTGCTGATGCTCGCGTTGGTGCTGGCGAGTTTCTTTTTTTACCTATTTCAGCCCGCTCCCACGGGGGCGCAGCTTTAGCCTGATGTTGCATCTGCATGCCGCCGCCTATTTCGGATGGATGCTGCTTTATGCGTGGCAGACCCGGCTGGTGGCGCTGGGGCGGGCGGCGCGGCATCGCGAATGGGGGTTGGCGGGGATTGCGCTGTCGGCGCTGATGGTGCCGCTGGGCCTGGCGATTTCGATCGCGGCGGTGCGCGGGCGGATGGCGCGCGGGGACGCGCATCCGTTTGATTCCACGTTGTTCAATATTGTCGATATCGCGACGTTCGCGATCCTGATGACCGCCAGCATCGCGGCGGTGACGCGGCATCCCGACTGGCACCGGCGCTTCACCTTTGGCGCTGCTTTGTGCCTTGTCGGGCCTGCGCTGTCGCGATGGCTGATCGTGCTGCCCTCCGCCGTGCCGTGGACCGATCTGCTGCCCAACCTGGGTGCGGACCTATTCCTGATCGCGCTGCTGTTGCACGACCGGCGCACGCTGGGGCGCGTTCATCCAGCGACCTGGTGGGTGGCGGCTTTGCTTGTCCCGATCCACGTTGCGACGCCCTTTCTGATATCGAGCGAAGGCTGGCGCGCGATCGCGCCCGGAATCATGGCGCTGGCGGTGTAGCGGGCAGCGAAAAGGGCCGGGAAGTCGCTTCCCCGGCCCTTTATCGTGTTCGCTGACGATCAGGTCAGAGGCCGAGTGCGGCCTTGAGATCGTCGACCAGATCGGTGCGCTCCCACGGGAAGAAGTCGCCCTCTGCCTTGCGGCCGAAGTGACCATAGGCCGCGGTCTTCGCATAGATCGGCTTGTTCAGGCCGAGATGCGTGCGGATGCCGCGCGGGGTCATGCCGCCGAGCTTCTCGATCTTCCCGATCGCTTCCTCGATCTTGTCGTCGCCGACGGTGCCGGTGCCGTGGGTGTCGACATAGAGCGACAGCGGCTTGGCGACGCCGATCGCATAGGCGAGTTGGATCGTGCAGCGCTTGGCGAGGCCGGCGGCGACGATGTTCTTGGCGAGGTAGCGGGTGATGTATGCCGCCGAACGGTCGACCTTGGTCGGGTCCTTGCCCGAGAAGGCGCCGCCGCCGTGCGGGGCTGCACCGCCATAGGTGTCGACGATGATCTTGCGGCCGGTGAGGCCGGCGTCGCCGTCCGGGCCACCGATCTCGAAGCTGCCGGTCGGGTTGATGTGATAGACGGTCTCGTTACCAAGCAGCTCGGCCGGGAGGACCTTGGCGATCACGCCCTTCACATAAGCGTGGAGCTCGGCTTCCTTCTCGCCCTGGTCATAGCCCGGCGCGTGCTGGGTCGAGACGACGATGGCGGTCGCGGCGACCGGCTTGCCATTCTCGAAACGCAGGGTGACCTGGCTTTTGGTGTCGGGCTCGAGGAACGGGGCTGCGCCCGAATGGCGGTCCGCCGCCATCTGCTCGAGGATCTTGTGGCTGTAATCGAGCGTCGCCGGCATCAGATCCGGGGTCTCGTCGCAGGCGAAACCGAACATTATGCCCTGGTCGCCGGCGCCTTCGTCCTTGTTCTCGCCCGCGTCGACGCCCTGGGCGATGTGCGCGGACTGGGGATGTAGATTGTTCTCGAAGCGGAGGCTCTCCCAGTGGAAACCGTCCTGCTCATAGCCGATTCGCTTCACGGTATCGCGGACGGTCTTCTCGACCTCTTCCTTGACGCCGGGCGCCCAGTTGCCGGCCTCGTCCATGATGCCGCGCCCGCGGATTTCACCGGCGAGGACGACGAGCTGGGTGGTGGTGAGCGTCTCGCAGGCGATGCGCGCCTCGGGGTCCTTGCTCAGGAACAGATCGACGATGGCGTCGGAAATCTGGTCGGAAACCTTGTCGGGATGGCCTTCCGAAACCGATTCGGACGTGAAGAGATAGTTGGAACGCATGATCTTCCTCTAGCGGATGGGAGGAAAGCCGGCCGTTGCCATGCCATATAAAGCTTTCCTTATATGTGCTCCCTAGCGAGTGCGACGGCGCAGTGCAATCGCGGAAACGACGAACACCAGCGCGGCGGCGAGCGCGAGGAGATTGCCGAGCCGCGCGAAGAGCGTGGGCGCGAGCGGAGCGGGCAGCGGCACTTCGGCGGCGCCCTGCTGGCCGGCGGCCACGCTGGCGAGCAGACGGCCCTTGCCGTCGATCACCGCCGAGATGCCGGTGGGGGTGGCGCGCAGGATCGGCAGCCCCTCCTCGATCGCGCGCAGCCGCGCCTGCGCCAGATGCTGGGGCGGCCCCCATCTGCCGAACCACGCATCGTTGGAGGGGTTGAAGATCAGATCGGGGCGGTTTGCGCGATCGACGATCGATCCGGAAAAGATGATCTCGTAGCAGATCGCCACGCCGACATTGCCGAAGCCGGGGACGGGGATCGCGGCGGGGCCGGGGCCAGGGACGTAATCGACATCGCCCATGACGAGGCGGGCAAGGCCGAGCGGGCCGAGCAGGGTGCGCATCGGCAGATATTCGCCATACGGCACCAGATGCGCCTTGTCGTAGCGCGTGCCGAGCATGCCCGAGGGATCGACCGGCCAGACCGAATTGCCCGCGCCGCTCAACTCACCCTGCTGGTCGAAGAACAGCGCGTTGCCGCCGATCAGCGCCATGTCCTTGGGGCCCAACATCGCGGCGATGCGCCCCCGCACCCAGCGCGGATCGCCCTGATAGTAAAAGCGGCGGTCGGGATAACCGTCCTCGATATAGTAATTCACCATCCCCTCGGGCCAGACGACCAGACGGGGGACGGCGCCGGGCACGCCGCTGAGCGAGATCAGGCTGGCGAGCACCTTTTGCGTGGCATCGGGCTGCGACCAGACCTGCTGATCGATATTGGGCTGGACGACGCGGACCAGCGGGCGGCCGGGATCGGACGCGGGCACGCCGGGATGAAGGAACAGCGCGGCGGCAGCGAAGGTGGCGGTGACCATTACGGCGGGGGCGAAGCTGCGGCGCGCGGCGAGCAGGAGCGTGCCGGCGACGAGAAGGGTGATGCCCGACAGCGCATAGGTGCCGAGCCACGCGGCTAGCTGGGCGATGCCGGGCACCGGCAGCCAGAGGACGCCGAGCGGGCTCCACGGATAGCCGGTGAACATCGTGCCGCGCAGATATTCGGTGGCGATCCATGCGGCGGCGGCGGCGAGGACATAAGCGAGGTCGGGCGTCTCGCGGCGGAACCGCCACGCGAGGCCCGCGGCCATTGCCGGATAGACCGCGAGGTACAGCGCGAGCAGCACCACCGCGACGTAACCGAGCGCAGGCGGCATCTTGTCCTGATAATCGAAGGCGTGCTGGATCCAGTTATTGCCCAGCGTGAAATGGCCGACGCCGAACAGCCAGCCGCGCAGCAGCGCGGCCTTCAGGCTGGGCGCCTGATGGACAAGCCAGAGCAACACCGCGAAGCAGATCAACGCGAGCGGCCACAGGCTCAGCGGGGCGAAACCCGTGGCGGAAACCAGTCCGGCAGCGAAGGCGATGGTGCGGGGATAGCGGGAAATGCGTGCGAGCATGCGGCGTGCCTACAATATCCTCCTCCTCCGGGGGAGGATAAGTTACACGGCAACAATGCTCCGCCCCTTCCACCTCGCATTCCCCGTCCACGATCTTTCCGCCGCGCGGGCATTCTATGGCGGGATCATGGGATGCCCGGAGGGGCGCTCGTCCGATCAGTGGATCGATTTCGACCTGTTCGGCCACCAGATCGTCGCGCATCTCGATCCCGCCGCGAAGCCGGTGGAGACGAGCAATGCGGTGGACGGGCATGACGTGCCGGTCCCGCATTTCGGCGTGGTGCTGACGATGGACGATTGGCACGCGCTGGCCGCGCGGATAGAAGCGGCGGGCGTGCCGTTCGGCATCGCGCCGCATGTGCGGTTCAAAGGGCAGATTGGCGAGCAGGCGACGATGTTCTTCCGCGATCCGAGCGGCAACGCACTGGAGTTCAAGGCGTTTGCCGATGATGCAATGTTGTTCGCAAGCTGATGGCTGATCCGGTCAAGGTCGATATCCCGCACAAGCTGGGCCGCGAGGCGGCGCGCGCGCGTCTTGACGGCGGGATCGGAAAGATCGCCGAGGTTATCCCCGGCGCCGCCACGGTGGACCAGCGCTGGGATGGCGATACGCTGCATTTCGCCATCGCGGTGATGGGGCAGAAGCTGGGCTGCCGGCTCGAGGTGTTCGACGACAAGGTCCATGCCGAAGTCGATCTGCCGCCGATGCTGGCGCTGTTCGCGGGCAAGATCCGCGAAAAGCTGCTGGGCGGGGCCACCAAGCTGCTGAAATAGCGATACGCGTCATCCCGGTTTTTGCCGGGATGACCGACTATTTCGTGCTCACCCGCCAGATCGTGTTGCCGACATCGTCCGCGATCAGCAGCGCGCCGGTCGCATCCGTGATCACGCCCACGGGCCGCCCCATCGCGGTCTTGTTGTCCTTGCCGAGAAATCCGGTGAGCAGATCGATCGGCTTGGCATCCTTGGCAGGAAAGCCGTTGTCGCCGAAGGGCACGAAGACGACCTTGTAGCCCGTCACCGGCTCGCGATTCCATGATCCGTGGAGGCTGATGAATGCGCCATTGGCGTAAGCGCCGCCAAGCTTCGCGTCGGCGGCGAAGGCGAGGCCGAGCGGTGCCGTATGCGCACCCAGCCCGAAATCGGGCCGGCGGGTATATTGGCGCAGATCGGGCCGCTCGGGCGTCACGCGCTTGTCGACATATCCGCCCCAGTAATTCCACGGCCAGCCGTAGAATGTCCCCATATCCACCTGAGTCAGATAGTCCGGAGGCATGTCCGACCCCAGCATGTCGCGCTCGTTGACCACCGTCCACAGCGCGCCCGATTTGGGCTCGAAGGCCATGGCGTTGGGGTTTCGCAGGCCCCATGCGAAGACGCGCCCGGTCCTGGTCTCGGGGTTGATCTCCAGGATCGCCGCGCGTGCGCCCTTGGTCGCGTCGCCAAGCCTTGCCATCTGCGACGGCCTGCCCTTGGTGGCGTAGATCGCGCCTTCCGCCTCCAGTCCGTTCTCGGCGATGTTGGACGATGATCCGACCGCGACGAACAGGCTCTTTCCGTCTTCCGAGGCGACGAGGTTGCGTGCCCAGTGATTGCCGCCGCCGGCCAGCGCGAAGATTTTCTCCGGCTTGGCACTGATCTTCGTCTCGCCCGGCTTAAAGGGGTAGCGAACCAGCGCGTCGGTATTGGCGACATAAAGCCAGTTGCCGACCAGTGCGATTCCGGTGGGCGAATTGAGGCCGGTAGCGGCATCGAGCAGCACGGAACGCTGATCGGCCACACCATCGCCATTGGTATCGCGCAGCAGGGTGATGCGGTTTGCCGACGGCACGCCCGCACCGGCCTTCTTCATCATTTTGCCCATCACCCAGCCGGTGATTCCGCCACCTTCGCGCGGCGGCGAATTGGCCTCCGCCACCAGCACATCGCCGTTGGGCAGACGATAGAGCGAGCGCGGATGATCGAGCTTGTCGGCAAAGGCAACGACCTGAAGGCCGGTGGCGGCCTGCGGCTTGGCACCCGCGGGCCAGCCGGTTGCCTGCGCGATGTTGACAGTGGGGAAATTCTGGGTGCGCGTCTCGGTCATTACCGGCGCGCGCCCGGTGGTATCGAGTTCCGCTATGCGTGCCACGTCGGGCCGGGTCATCCAGTAGGCGACGCCGCCACCGGCAACCGCGACGACGCCAAGAGATGCCAGGGTGATCTTGTGCCAGGTCTTCATTCTTCGACTTCCGCCAGTTGCTCGGGGGGATGCAGCCGCAAACGCGTGACACGGCGCGAATCCGCGTCGAGGATCTCGAGTTTCCAGCCGCTGTCATGCGTCAGGCATTCGCCCTTCTGAGGCACATGCCCCGCCAGCACGAAGGCGAGTCCACCGATGGTCTCGACGTCTTCATCGACTTCCGCCAGCCGTGCGTCGACGGTTTCGCCAACATCCTCGAGTTCGGCGCGGGCATCGGCCTCCCAGCCGCCGCCATCGATTGGCACCAGCAGCGCGGCCGGCGCCTCGTCATGCTCGTCCTCGATCTCGCCGACGATTTCCTCGATCAGGTCTTCGATGGTGATCAGGCCTTCGGTGCCCGAATATTCATCGAGCACGACGGCGAGATGGGTGCGGGTCGAGCGCATCTGCGCGAGCAGATCAAGCGCGCCCATCGATTGCGGAACGTAGAGCGGCTGGCGGATCAGCCCGGCCAGCGTCTCCGGGTGCGGCGCGCCCTTGGCGAGGATCGCGAACACGTCCTTGACGTGGATCATGCCCGTGACGGTATCGAGCGCGTCCTTGTAAACCGGCAGGCGGCTATGCCCGGCCTCGGCGAAGATCTGGAGCAGCTCGGCAAAGGGAGTCGTCTCGTCGACCGCGATGATATCCGCGCGCGGCACCCCGACATCGCCGGCGTCGCGCTCCCCGAAATGGAGCAGGTTGCGCAGCATCTGGCGCTCGATCGGGGCGAGATCGCCCGCGGGCGCCTTGCCGCCATCCTCCTCATGCTCGTCGATCGCGTCCTCGAGCCTGTCGCGCAGCGTTTCGCCCTGTTCTTCCCCGAACAACAGGGCGCGAAGAGATCGCCATATCCCGCCGCTACTGGAGCCTTCGCTGGTCTCGGCGTCGGCGGTGCTACTCTGGCCCTCGGGCATGGGTTTCGTTCAGTCCTCGCGTATCAAATAGGGGTCATGAAGCCCCAGCGAGGCGAGCGCGGCGCGCTCCATATCCTCCATCGCTTCGGCTTCCATGTCGCCCAGATGGTCATAGCCTAGCAAATGCAGCACGCCATGGACAATCAGGTGTGTCGCATGGTCCTCCACGCTGATCCCGCGCTCCGCCGCCTCGGCCACGCAGACGCCGTGGGCGAGCACGATATCGCCCAGCAGCACCTCGCCATCGTCGCTGTTCGCGGTGACCGCTTCCATCAGATCGGGCTGGATCATCGGGAAGGACAGCACGTTGGTCGGCTTGTCCTTGTGGCGATACTGGTTGTTGAGCGTATGGACTTCCGCGTCGCTGGTCAGGCGGACCGCGATCTCGATCGTCGCGTCGTGATCGATCCACTCGGCATAGGGCGTCTCGCGCACCGCGGCCTCGGCGGCGCGGATGGCAAGGTCTTCCCAGTCATGATCGGGCCAGGGAGCCTCGGGAAGAGCGGCGACGTCAAGCATGCGACTACAATCCTCCCCCGGAGGGGGAGGTGGCAGCCGCAGGCTGACGGAGGGGGCTTGCCTCCAGCGATACCGTCTGGGGCTGGGCCCCCC
>NZ_BCTZ01000025.1 GCF_001591025.1 Sphingomonas soli NBRC 100801 | reverse complement strand
CGCCAACCCGCCGGCTCCAGTAAGCGTGCCGGGCACCGGCAGCGTTGCTGGGTCGTCGTCGGTCAACGCCAATAATGCGGTCGATATCGACCTCTCGGCACTGGTTACCGGCGAGTATGACTCGATCGCCATCGAGACCCAGCCGGCACACGGCACAGTGACGCTGCGCACGACCGGCGGTCAGGGGACCACCGGACAGCGCGCGCTGGCGATCGGCCGCACCATCGCGACCTATCGCCCCGCGACCGGCTATGCCGGGGTCGATACGTTCACCTTCTATGCGACTGGCCCAGGCGGCAGATCCGCAGCGGCGGCCATCTCGGTTACCGTGGTAGGCTCGGTGCCCGTCATCCTGCCCAAGACGGCGGCTACGGGTGACGGCCAGACCGTCTCGGTTGAGCTGACCACTGGTGCCAGCGAGGGGCCGTTCACCGCTGCCACTGTGGTCAGCATGACCCCGGCCAATGCGGCAACCACGCGCATCGTCGACAGTGGCACGGGGGCTGCGCGCAGCTTCCGCCTCGATGTCACGCCCAATGCTCGCTTCGCGGGTAACGTCACGATCGTCTACACTCTGAGCAACGCCTATGGTGCCTCGGCTCCTGCGACGGTCACGGTTGCGGTCACTGCGCGTCCCGATCCGAGCGCGGACGCCAATGTCCGCGGGGTCAGCGATGCTCAGGCCGAGACCGCGCGGCGCTTTGCGCGCAGCCAGGTCGCCAACTTCATGCGCCGTACCGAGCAGCTGCATGGCAGCGGCAATGGCGGGCAGGCGATGGGCGTCACGCTCACCTCGCGCGACGGGCGCGGCTTTGTCCGCACCAGCCCGGCGTTCGACGCCTCTGCGCTCGAGATTACCGAGCGGATGCGGCCGGTCGCCAATGATCCCGCAATGGGCCGGATCGCCAATATGCGGGGTGGTGCGGGCCTGCGCGCCGACATGCTCGGCTCGGGATCGATCGACGGCATCACCGGTAACACGACGCCCCGCCGCAGCGGCGCTGTCGCAGGGGCAGGGGGCATCGAGCGCCCGGTGCTCAGCGAGGATAGCGAGGAAGGCTCGGGCGAGCGCAAGAATGGTAGCTTCGCGATCTGGAGCGGCGGCGCGATCGATATCGGCACGCAGGACGCAACCAGCAAGCGCACCAAGATCACCGCGACAACCACGGGTCTCTCGGCTGGCGTTGACGTAAAGCTCGCGGACGGCGTGGTGGTCGGCCTGGGCGGCGGTTATGGCAACGACGTCAGCCATGTCGGTGGGACTGCGGCGCGGGTTCGCGGCACCTCGAGCCTGTTCGCGGCCTATGCCAGCTTCAGCCCAGGCGATACCGCGTTCATCGATGGCATGGTGGGCGTCGGCGACCTGAGCTTCAGCACCAGGCGTTCGGTCGCCACGCTCAACGTCAATGCGCTGGGCAGCCGCGATGGTCGGTACACGGTCGGCGCGCTGGCAGCCGGGCTCGACAAGCAGGGCGAAAGCCTGCGCTGGTCGGTCTATGGCCGTGGCGAGTTCATGAACGCCACCCTGGGGGCCTATACCGAGACGGGTGCGGGCCGCATGAACCTGCGGTTCGACGAACGCGATATCAGCTCGCTTACCGGCACGCTGGGCGCGCGGATCGAGTTCACCGGCAAGACCGGGTTCGCCACCATCACCCCGCGCCTGCGGGGCGAATGGAACCATGAGTTCGCGGATACGGACGCCCAGATGCTCGATTATGCTGATATCCCGGGCGTCTCGCTGTTCAGCCTGGATACCCAGGGCTGGTCCCGCGACCAGTTCCAGCTCTCCGCTGGCGCAAGGTTCCAGTTCAAGCGCAGCTGGTCCTTCGATATCGAAGCCGGTCTGCGCGCGGGTTCTGGGCAGCGCAGCGGAACTCTCAGGTTCCAAATCTCCAAGGAGTTTTGATCCGCACCCGCCGGGCTTCGGCCCGGCGGGCTTTTTCTGCCGGGCGAACTCCCAGGCCCGTTCGCCTGGCGGACATCAACCTCGGACAATCATGGGGTGTCTATGCCGGCCTTTCGGCAGCGGTCGCTAATACCTCGCTGGTCGAGCAGCGGGCTCACCCGGAAGCGGGCCTGCCGAACACGCCTTATCCGGCGAGTATGACCTGCAACATGCGTTCGATATCCGCGGCACGGTAGGGCTTTTCGATCATCGGGACATCAAAGCCATCGGGTGGCGCGCCATAGCCGCTGGCGAAGGCGAAGGGAACGTCGCGGGCCTGCAGCAACTCGGCGATCGCAGTGCTCCGTTCGCCCGCAAGATTGATATCGAGTATTGCCGCGTCCACCGCGCCGGCGGCCAGGGCGAGCCCCTCGGAAAGGCGACTGGCCGGGCCGACCGGAATGCAGCCCAATTCCTCCAATATGTCCTCCAGCGACATCGCCACTACAGGCTCGTCCTCGACGATCAAGACATGCAGGCCGGACAAGTCCCTCATTCCGCGCCCTCGGGCAACGGCGCGTCCACGATACAGACCACGCCTTCCGGCCGGAACTCGATCGACACGCTGCCGGCAAGCTCGGCCGCCAGCCCGCGCTCGATCATCCGCGTCCCGAAGCCACGACTCTTCGGTGGGACAACCCCGGGTCCGCCAATTTCCTGCCACACCAGCGACAGGCGCGAATTGTCATTGTTACGAATACGGTCCCAGCGGATCTCCACATGCCCCCCGGGCCGCGAGAGCGCGCCATGTTTCACGGCGTTGGTCGCCAGTTCGTGGATTGCCAGGGCAAGGCTGATCGCGGTTTTCGGCATGATCGCCAGGTCGGGGCCTTCGAGCGAGAAACAACCTGCGCTCGCGTGCGGGGCAATCGCATCGCCGATGATCTGGGTCATCGAGACAAGGCCCCAATGCTCGCGCGTGAGCAGGTTATGCGCTTCCGAAAGCGCTGCCAGCCGCCCTTCAAATGCGCGCTGCGCCACTTTCAGGTCGCTACCGGCCTTGAAGCTTTGCTGCGCGATGCCCTGCACGATCGCCAGTGTGTTCTTCACCCGGTGGTTCAGTTCGTCGATCAAAAGTCGCAGGTGCGTCTCGGCCCGCTTTGCATCGGTGACGTCGCGGCAGATTGCGTGCAGCCCGCTGGGCCGGCCTGCCGCGTCCTCGATGAGCCGCGAGCTAACTTCCCACACCAACGACCGGCCGTCGCGCGTGCGCACGCGGAGCGTGTGCCGCGTGGTGCCGCCCGATGTCAGCTTGCGTCGCAGCATCGCGGTCGCCTGCTCGAATTGGTCAGGATCGAGAAAGTCCGCGAAGCTGTGGCCGAGTACTTCTGCTTCGGAATAGCCCAGCGCTGTCTGCACCGCGGGATTGACCGAGGTGATCCGCTGCTGGAGATCGGACGTCAGGATATAGTCGTTGGCCTGCTCGAAGATGGTGCGGAAGCGGGTTTCGCTGTCTCGCAGTCGCTCTTCGGCCAGCTTGCGCTCGGTTATGTCGAACGAGATGCCAACGAAGCGGCTAGGGCGGCCATCGTCATAATCGATCCGGCTGCCATGGCTCTGCAGCCAGCGCTCTTCCCCTGTGTCGCCACGGCGGATGCGATACTCCAGGGTGTAGGGCACCCCTTGTTCGAAACAGCGATAGGCGGCTGTGCGCGCGGTCTCGCGATCCTCGACCACGATGCGATCGAGCCAGTCCTCCACGGTGCCGCGCAGATCGTCGCGCCGTACCAGCCCGAGCAGGTCGAAACGGTTCGGCGACCATTTGCCCGTCATCGTCCCTAGGTCGAGTTCCCAGCTTGCCATTCCTGCGCTTTCGGTGGCGAGCCGCAGGCTTTCCTCGCTCTTGCGCAAATTGTGCTCGGAATCGCGCCGCCGCGTCACGTCCAGGGTCACGGCCAGCACGCCAAATGGCTGGCCGTCGGGCCGCCGGATCACGGCCACCGAATTGTTGACCCACACGATCCCGCCATCTTCGCGAATATAGCGTTTCTCATGCGCGTAGGGGGTGCCCTCACGAACGGCGCGCTCGAACATCTTAACGTTGCGGTCCAGATCGTCAGGATGCGTGATCGATTGCATCGTCCGCTGCATCAGCTGCTCGCGGCTCCACCCTGCGATCTCGCAGAAGCGATCGTTGACGAGGGTGAAATAGCCATCGAGATTGACCTGGGCGAATCCGGCCGTGGTCTGATTTATGAAGGCCGAAAGCTGCAATTCCCGGTCGCGCAGCGCAAGCTCGGCTTCCTTCGCTTCGGTGATGTCGTGCGCTACGCCGATAAAGCCGATATGCTCTCCCGCTGCGTTGCGGCGCGGCTGGGAGGTGGAACTGAGCCAGCGCCAGGCTCCATCAGCGCGGCGATAGCGCCCTTCCAGCGTGAATGTTCCCAGGCTCGCTTCGCCGGCAATCGATTCTGCAAGCAGGCGCGCGGCGTCTTCGGGATGGATGATGGTGCGCCAGTCGAACGCCAGCGCTTCCGCATAGGATACGCCGAGGAATTCTACATAGGCGCGGTTAACGAAGCTTCGCTGCCGGTCGAGCCTGGTGACCCATACCGCGACAGGAGCGCTGTCCGCGATCAGGCGGAACTCGTCCTCACCCACGGGAAGCGGCGCGTGCGCAGGTCCCGTTTCGGTCATGGGGAATGTGCTCGCAACGGCATCGTATCCACCACTAACTGTAACGTGCGTGGAATCAACGCAGATCGCTATGCGGGCGGGGGAGGGAATTCAAGCCGAAGCCGCAAGAGGGATCATCGAACGGCTTCGGCTTGCTCCCATATGCAGGCTCTCCGGGCGAGAAGAGCACTGCATGGAACGCAACAGGCGGGCCGTTGGGAGGCGGCGGCGCATTCAGGGTTCTAAGGGAGGTGGGGCGGAAACGATATTCAGGACTATTGCGGATGCGGGTTTTAACCCAGTTTCGGCGCGCCGGACCTTAGGCGGGAGGGCGCGCTTTACGGCTCCTTAACGCTATCCGCTTACCCCATTTGGGCTATCCATCAGGGGGGATTTCAGCACCGTGCGCATATTGATCGTGGACGACGAACCGGCGATGCATCAGTCGTACCGCCAGGTTTTCGGCGGCAACCGGAGCGGCGAAAGCGATGCGGCGCTGGGCGCATTGGCGGCGGAACTGTTCGGCGACGAGGACGACGCCCCCGCAGCGCCGGTGGGCGAACCCGCGAATTTCGACTGCGACTATCACATGCAGGGCCTGGACGCCGTGGCCGCGGTGCAGGATTCGATCGAGACCGGCGAGCGTTTCGCCGTCGCGTTCATCGACGTGCGCATGCCCCCGGGCATCGACGGCAAGGAAACCGCCAAGCGCATCCGCGCGCTAGACCCCGACATCAACCTGGTGATCGTCACCGGCTATTCCGACTTTTCCCCGCTCGACATCAGCCGCGCCGCCGGCCCGGCCGACAAGATCTTCTACATTGCCAAGCCGTTCGAAGCCGAAGAAGTGATGCAGACCGCGACCGCGCTGTCGCACCGTTGGAAGGTGGACAGCGAGCTTCAGGGCGCGATCGAACTGCTCAAGGAACAGAAGCTCGAACTCGCCGCGAACGAATCGCGCGCCGTCCACATGGCGAATCATGACTCGCTGACCGACGCGCCCAACCGGCTCTCGTTCCTCCACGAACTGGGCCAGGCGGTGAAGGGCGATCACTGCTTCGCGATGGCGATGATGGACCTCGATCGCTTCAAGCTGGTCAACGACACGCTCGGGCATCTGGCGGGCGACGAACTGATCCGCATGGTCTGCGAGATCCTTCAGGAACGGGTTCCCGCCGGCGGCTTCGTCGCGCGGCTGGGCGGCGACGAATTTGCCATGCTGTTTCAGGTCAGCGGCGAAGACGAAGCCATGATGGCCAGCGAGCGGATGCTCAAGGCCTGTTCGATCAGCTTCAAGGTAATGGGCCATTCGGTGCAGGGCGGCGCGAGCGTCGGCCTGGTCGTGGTCGCGCCGGGATCGACCGGCGACCCCATCGACGTGATGCGCCGCGCCGATCTGGCGCTCAACGAAGCCAAGAAGCAGGGCCGCGGCTGCGTGCGCGTGTTCGACGACACGATGGATGAATCGATCCAGTTCCGCCGCCAGATCGAAAACGGCCTGTCGGGCGCGATCGCCAAGGGCGAGCTCAAGCTCGTCTTCCAGCCGATCGTTTCGCGCGAAGGGCTGGAAATCACCGGTTTCGAAGCGCTGATCCGCTGGTGCAGCCCCGAATATGGCATGGTCTCACCCGGCCTGTTCATCCCGATCGCCGAGGAATCGAACCTGATCCACGAGCTGGGCGACTGGGTGATCGACGAGGCCGTGCGCACGCTCAAGACCTGGCCGGGCCAATATGTCTCGGTCAATTTCAGCCCGCGCCAGTTCCGCCGCCACAATTTCGTGGGGCATGTCGTAGAACGCGTGACCAATGCGGGCGTCGAGCCGAGCCGCTTCCAGATCGAAATCACCGAAACCGCGATCTTCGACAATGTCGAGCGCGCCGCCGAGACCTTGTTCAAGCTGCGCCAGATGGGCTTCCGCATCGCGCTGGACGATTTCGGCACCGGCTATTCGAGCCTCTACAATATCCGCCGCTTCGCGCTGGATTGCCTGAAGATCGATCGCAGCTTCGTGGACGGCATGGGCCGCGAGCGCGAGAGCGCCGCGATCGTCCATTCGATCATCCATCTTGGCCGCGCGCTGGGCATGGAAGTCGTGGCCGAAGGCGTCGAGACCGAGGCGCAGCTCCAGGCGCTGCGCGTCGCCGGATGCAGCCATTTGCAGGGCTATTATCTCGCCCGGCCGATGGACGCCGAAGATGCCCTGGCGCTCGCCGTGCGCGGTTCGATGATCGACGAGACCGCCAGCGCCGCGGCCGATGAGGTGCCGGGTAACGGGACGCACGGCTGATGCCTGGAACCGGGCGTTTCCGCGCGCCGGCCTCTTTAGGGGCGAAGCTCGTATTGATATTGACCGGCGTGGGACTGCTGGGCGCAGTGGCGCTCGCCGTGTTCCTAGCCACCGTCATCACGCCGGGATTCAACACGCTCGAAACCAAGGCGATCGACGCGCATGTCGCGCGCACCCAGGCGGTGGTGCATGACCTAACCGCCAAGGTCGAGAACGCAGTGCGCGACTATGGCGACTGGAATTCGAGCTATGACTATATGGCCGCGCCCAGCAAGGCTTTCGAGGAAGAGAGCTTCTCGACGCTGGCGATGGTCAATCTCGACGTCAACGGCATGGCCTATGTCGGCAATGACGGCCGCATCCTGATCGCACGCTATATCGACAAGGAAGCCGATGTGCCCGCGATGCGGACGCGGCTGACCCAGGCGATCAAAAGCCTCGACATCAACAAGGCGCTGAAGGGCAACAGCTCGGCCGGCTTCTACATGAAGCTGGGCGATACGCTGGCGGCGGTGGGCGTGGCGCAGGTGCGGCGCAGCGACGGCAGCGGCGAGCCGCGCGGATATGTGCTGATGGCGCGCGCGATCAATTCGGCGCAGCTGAGCAATCTGCTGCAGCTCCAGGCCAGCCTTGTGCTGCGTGACCCGTCGAACGAAATCACCAAGACCGCGACGCGATCGCGCACCGGCATCACCGTGCCGATCCCCGGGCCGGATGGCCGGGCCATCGCGACGGCCGCCTATTCGGTGCCGCGCGAAATGTCTGCGCTCGGAACCAAGATGCTGATCGTCGCGGTGATCGGATCGTCGCTGTTGCTGGCGGTGGTGCTATGGGTTCTGCGCCGGATGATCGCGCGGCTGGTGCTCAAGCCGCTCAAGCGGATCGAGCGCCACATGGGGCTGGTCCGCCAATCGGGCAATCTCAGCCCGCTCACCGGCGAAGGCAGCGGCGACGAGATTGGCAGCCTGGCGGCCAGCTTCAATTCGATGCTCGCCCAGCTAAAGGATCTGCGCGAGCAATTGGAGACCCAGAGCTTCGCGCTGGGCCGCAGCGAAAGCGCGGTCGCGGTGATGCACAATGTGCGCAACGCGCTCAATCCGATCAGCACGGTGCTGAGCCGTGGATCGAACCGCGAAGGCGGCGTCGACCGCAATATGCTCGATCGCGCGCTTTCCGAACTGGTCAAGGACGATGTGCCCGTCGCGCGGCGCCAGAAGCTCATCGCCTTCATCGCCGCCGCCAACCAGGCGTTCGAGGAAGAGCGCGAAGACCGCAAGCGCCAGTTCGCAATCGGCCGCGAGGCGCTGCACCATGTGCTGGAGATCATCGGCAGCCAGCAGCAGGCCGCGCATGAGCGCCCACCGCTCGATGCCTGCGATATCACCGATATCGTCGCCCAGAACGCGACGATCGCGCGCTATTCGGGCGAAATCTCGATCGCGTTCAGCTTTCCGGGCAAGCCGCACTGGGTGATGGCGAGCCGCGTGATCCTGAGCCAGGTGGTGGGGAACCTGTTCTCCAACGCAGCCGAGGCGATCGCGGCGACTGGCCGCGCCAGCGGCAGCATTTCGGTGACGATCGAGGAAAAGGGCGATCGCGTGGAAATCGTGATCCGCGACGATGGCGAGGGCTTCGACCCCGCCGCCGCGCCGACCTTGTTCCAGCGCGGCTTTTCGACCCGCGCGCACAAATCCGGCGGGCTGGGTCTGCACTGGTGCGCCAATTCGATGCTGGCGATGGAAGGCGCGCTGGAACTGCGCAGCGACGGCAAGGGCACCGGCGCGCGCGCGATCCTGACGCTGGGCAGGGCCAGCATGATGCGCGAGAGCGATAGCGAAGCGGCGTAGGGCGGCCTGGCGCGCGGGATCGAGAGGGCGGGTTTGTCCCTGTGGCACGAGATCCCAGCTTTCGCTGGGATGACGAAGTTGGTTGGGCCGTCATCCCAGCGAAAGCTGGGATCTTGGGCGGCAAGCGGACGCTTGCGAAGTGGGACGCATTATCTACGCTCGGGCGATGGGCGGCTGGACCTATATCATGACCAACAAGCCCTGCGGCGTGCTCTACACGGGTGTTGCCGCGAACCTCGCACAGCGTGTCGACCAGCATCGCCGCGATGCCGGTTCGGCCTTCTGCCGCAAATATGGGCTTAAGACGCTGGTGCTCGCCGAACCGCATGACCGCATCGAAGACGCGATCCGCCGTGAGAAGATGCTCAAGGCCTGGAAGCGCGATTGGAAGATCGAGCTGATTGAACGGACAAATCCCGGATGGCGCGATTTGCGGGATGATATCCGCTAGGCAGAGTCGCGACGGGGAGCTTGTGGCTTGAGATCCCAGCTTTCGCTGGGATGACGGGTTTCTGGGCGCGAGATCCCAGCTTTCGCTGGGATGACGGCCATTTCGTCATGCCAGCGGAAGCTGGCATCTCTGGCGGGTGCGCGCGGCGGCGGTGGTGTTGTTTGCGGCCCGAGATCCCAGCTTTCGCTGGGATGACGGGGCGGGGGCTAGCCCGCCTTGCGCCGCTTGGCCACATCATCCCGCCGACGGAGATACGGCGCGACGAGGTTGCGGGCGCGGAAATATTCCTGGCGGTCGGGATCGAGCGCGTCGAAATTGGCGATCACGCGGCGGCATTCCGGTGCGCGGCACTGGCAGATCATGTGCCAGTTCGATTCCCGCAAAGTGGTCGAGTAATCCCAGCTTATCTCCTCGCCCGGCGCGATGGCGCGGACGGCGACGAGGAAGATGCCGTCGTCGGTGAAGCGCAGGCCGGCATTGGGGGCGCAGCTGTGATTGACCAGATCGTCGATCCGGCCGGAGGGGCCCATATAGTGATCCGGGGTGACCTGGACGAAGCGATCGCTGCCGCCGCGCATCAGACTGGGCACCTTGTCCGCATGGAAGCGGCGGCCGGTGAATTCGATCAGAACGTCGCCCTCGGCGAAGGGCGCGGCGGCAAAAACGGCCTTGCCCAGATGGTTCTCACCCACTGTGAAGAGATTGTTAGAAGGGCGATAGCGATCGAAGATGCGCAGTGCGCCGCGCCGCGCGCCGAACGAACGCAGCGGATTGATCGTCGCCAGGCCGATCAGGAACCAGACACTGGCATGGCAGAGCAATTCGACCAGCACATAGCCGAGCTCGGCTACGCCAAGATCGGGACCGCGCACCGCGATGAGCAGGGTCGCGAGATCGCCGAAGGTCCACAGGCCCCAGGCGGGCGAACGCTCGCGCGCGCGATCGGTCCATACGCTTTGCCAGGTCGGCCAGAAGCTGACCGGCACGGCGATCACGACGAGCATGTGCGCCCACATCGCTTCCTGGAACACCAGCCACAGCACCAGTGCGATCATGCTGGCGGCGATGCAGAAGGTTTCGGTAGGGGTTGGCGGTGCCCAGGAGGAGCGGCTCCAGATGCCGATCGTGACGATGATGCAGGCGACGGCGGAGATGGCGAAGACCCATCCCTGCGGCGCGCCGGGGTTTACCGCGGCATAGGTCAGCGCCTCGAGACCGGTCGCCGCGCTCCAGATCAGCCAGGACGCCCGATTAGGCTGGACGAGCTGCCGCCGCAGGCCGAGCAGATATACCGCATAGCCCGCGAAGCTGAATCCAACCGCCAGCAAGAACCAGATGTCGACGCCCGGAATATGGCCCTCCCTAAACGGGCCGTTTACCATGTCCGGATTCCGCCGTCTATCCGCGACTCGCGGTGACTCCGCGAGTCGCTGGGAATCGTCTAACTACACTTAGCGACCGACTCTAAGACGATTTGCGACCATTCGGGGCGGCAGATGAGCAGGTCCGGGATGCTGGTTCCGGGCTGGTTGTAGCGGATTGGGCTGCCGTCGATCCGCGAGCAATGCAGCCCGGCGGCGCGGGCGACGGCGACGGGTGCGCAATTGTCCCACTGATGCTGGCCGCCGGAGTGGAGATAGATCTCGGCCTCGCCGCGCACCACCGCCATCGCCTTGGCCCCGGCCGAGCCCATGCCGATATGCTCGGCGCCGATCCGCGCGCCGACCTCTGCGCAGAGCGCGCTGGGACGCGTGCGGCTGACCAGCATGCGCGGGGGCAGGTGGCCGCCGGCGAGGACGGGCGCGGGATCGCTGGAGAGCGTGACGCCGAGCCGCGGGAGCGCGACCGCGCCTGCGGCGGCCTCGCCATCGATCGCGAGCGCGATATGCACAGCCCAATCGGCGCGGCTCTCGCCGAACTCGCGGGTGCCGTCGAGCGGATCGACGATCCAGACGCGGCTGCGCTCCAGCCGGACGGGGTCGTCGGCGGATTCCTCAGAGAGGATGGCATCGTCGGGGCGGGCGGCGCGCAGCATATCGAGGATCAGGGCGTTGGCCTCCCGATCGCCGCGTGCGCCGTCCGCGCCCTCCTCCTGGATGCGCAGCAGGAGGGCACCGGCTTCATCGGCGATCGCGCGGGCGAGCTGTGCGTCGGTGAGCGCGCCCGAGGTCAAATCACCGGGCTCCACGTGCCCATGATCGCCTCGACGATACGCTCGGCGGCGGCTTCGGGGGACTCCCTGGTGGTGTCTACGCGGATCTCGGGGTTGAGCGGGGCCTCATAGGGGCTGGTGATGCCGGTGAAATTGACGATCTGGCCCGCGCGCGCCTTTTTGTAGAGGCCCTTCACGTCGCGGCGCTCGGCCTCTTCGAGCGGGGTGTCGACGAAGATCTCGAAGAACTCGCCCTCGGGCATCATGCTGCGCGCAAGCTCGCGTTCGGCGCGGAAGGGCGAGATGAAGGCGGTGAGCACGATCAGGCCGGCATCGGTCATCAGCCGGGCGACTTCGCCGACGCGGCGGATATTCTCGACCCGGTCCTGATCGGTGAAGCCCAGATCCTTGTTCAGCCCGTGGCGGATATTGTCGCCGTCGAGCAGGAAGCTGTGCTTGCCCATCGCGTGCAGCTTCTTCTCGACCAGATTGGCGATGGTCGATTTGCCCGAGCCGGAGAGGCCGGTGAACCAGAGCAGGCGCGGGGCCTGGTTCTTCTGGCGGGCATGGGCCTCGCGGTTGATCTCGGTTGTCTGCCAATGGACGTTCTGCGCGCGGCGGAGCGAGAAATTGAGCATGCCGGCAGCGACGGTGGCGTTGGTCGCCTTGTCGATCAGGATGAAGCCGCCGAGATCGGGGCTGTCGGCATAGGGCTCGAAGGTGATGGCGCGGTCGGTATAGACTTCCGCCACACCGATATCGTTCAGTTCTAGAGTCTTGGCGGAAAGCTCTGCCATGGTGTTTACGCACACGAGGTGCTTGGGCGGCTGGACCGTCGCGGTGACGGTCTGCGTGCCGAGCTTGAGCCAATAGCCGCGTCCGGGGAGCAATTCGGTCTGGTCCATCCAGACGATCGTGGCCTGGAACTGATCGGCGGTCTGGGGCGGGGCGTCGGCAGCGGCGATCACGTCGCCGCGCGAGCAATCCACCTCGTCGGCCAGCGTGATCGTCACGCTTTCGCCCGCGACCGCCTGAGGCCTGTCGCCACCCAGCGCGACGATCCGCGCCACGCTTGTCGTGCGGCCCGAGGGCAGGATGCGGACCTTGTCGCCCGGCTTTACGCTGCCGCTGGAGATCATCCCGGCAAAGCCGCGGAAATCGAGATTGGGCCGATTGACCCACTGCACCGGCAGGCGGAAGGGCTGGGCCTGCGCGGCATCGACATCGAGTTCGACGGCTTCGAGATGATCGATCAGCGCGGGGCCGGCAAACCACGGCGTGTTTTCCGAAAGCGCGGTGATGTTGTCGCCCTTGAACCCCGAAATCGGGATCGGCGTGAAGGCAGCGATGCCGATGCTTTCGGCGAAAGCGCGATAATCCGCGACGATCTGGTCGAACACGGCCTGATCGTACCCGACCAGATCCATCTTGTTCACCGCCAGCACGATGTGGCGGATGCCGAGCAGGTGCGCGAGATAGGAGTGGCGCCGCGTCTGGGTGAGCACGCCCTTGCGCGCGTCGATCAGGATCACGGCCAGATCGGCGGTGGATGCGCCGGTGACCATGTTGCGGGTGTACTGTTCGTGTCCGGGCGTATCCGCGACGATGAACTTGCGCTTTTCGGTCGCGAAGAAGCGATAGGCGACGTCGATCGTGATGCCCTGCTCGCGCTCGGCGGCAAGACCATCAACCAACAGGGCGAAGTCGATTTCCTGCCCCTGCGTGCCGACGCGCTTGCTGTCTGATTCAAGCGCGGAAAGCTGATCCTCGAAGATCTGTTTCGAATCGTAGAGCAGGCGGCCGATCAGCGTCGACTTGCCGTCATCGACCGAGCCGCAGGTGATGAAGCGCAGCAGCGATTTGTTTTGATGCTGGGCGAGATAGGCCGAGATATCGGACGCGATGAGGGCGTCGGGGCGGTAGGAGGTCATGACTGGAACCCGTCATGCCAGCGAAAGCTGGCATCTCTTGCGATCGTGAGGATGGAGCGCGGGCCATGAGACCCCGGCCTGCGCCGGGGTTGACCCTGCGTCACGCTGCGCATGACGTGGCGGGTCAAAAATACCCCTCCTGCTTCTTTTTCTCCATGCTCGCGGCCTGATCGTGATCGATCGCGCGGCCCTGGCGTTCGGAAGTCGTGGTCAGCAGCATTTCGCGGATGACCGATTCCAGATCCGCCGCGTCGCTCTCAACCGCGCCGGTGAGCGGATAGCAGCCGAGCGTGCGGAAGCGGATCGAGCGCTCGACCGGGACTTCGCCGGGGGCGAGGCGGAAGCGTTCGTCGTCGACCATCAGCAACAGCCCGTCGCGCTCCACGGTGGGGCGGGGGGCGGCGAAATAGAGCGGGACGATCTCGATCCCTTCGGCAAGGATGTATTGCCAGATGTCCAGTTCGGTCCAGTTCGAGATCGGAAAGACCCGCATGCTCTCGCCCTTGGCCTTCTTCGCATTGTAGAGCCGCCAGAGTTCGGGGCGCTGGTTCTTCGGATCCCAGCGGTGGGTGGCGGTGCGGAAGCTGAACACGCGCTCCTTGGCGCGGCTCTTTTCCTCGTCGCGCCGTGCGCCGCCGAATGCCGCGTCGAAACCGTAATGGTCGAGCGCCTGCTTCAACCCTTCCGTCTTCCACATATCGGTGTGCAGCCCGCCATGATCGAACGGGTTGATGCCCTGAGCCTCGGCCTCGGGATTCTTGTAGACGAGCAATTCCATGCCCGCTTCCGCCGCCGCCCGATCGCGCAGATCGTACATCGCGCGGAATTTCCACGTGGTATCGACATGCAGCAGCGGGAAGGGCGGGGGCGCGGGGTGGAAGGCCTTCTTGGCGAGATGCAGCATCACCGCCGAATCCTTGCCCACCGAATAGAGCATCACCGGGCGTTCGGCCTCCGCCACGACTTCGCGCATGATATGGATGCTCTCGGCCTCAAGCCGTTGGAGATGCGTCAGGCGCGCGGGGGAGGGGGTCTGGCCTTGCAGCATGGCGGCTATCTAGAAAGCGTCGCACGACCGGGCGATCTAGTAAATGTTTAGCCGCGAATACCGCCGATCCAGCTTGCGTGGATGGTGAGATCCTGATCCGCGAGAAGCAGATCCGCCGCCATGCCGGGCGCGATTGCGCCGCGATCGCCCAGGCCCAGAAACGCGGCGGGCGTGGCGGACGCCATCGTCACCGCAGTTTCGATCGGGACGCGGCCCTGCTCCATCATTCCGCGCACCGCCCCGGCCATCGTCAGCGTCGATCCGGCGAGGGTGCCGTCTTCGCCGACAAGGCGATCGCCCTCGCGCCGGATAAAGCGGCCCTGCAAATCAAAGCCCGGCGCGTCGCTCCCGACGCTCGGCATCGCGTCGGTCACCAGCATCAGACGCTCATGGCCCTTTGCGGCGTAAGCGGCGCGCAACGAAGCGGGATGGAGATGATAGCCATCGGCGATCAGGCCCGCGAAGGTTTCATCGCTTTCCAGTGCCGCGCCGACCATGCCGGGCGCGCGCCCGCTAAGCTGAGACATCGCGTTGAACAGATGGGTGAAGCCGGTGAGCCCGGCGTCGATCGCGAGGCGGACGGTTTCGTACGGGGCATCCGAATGCCCGGCGGCGACGATTGCCCCCGCCGCCGTCAGCCGTGCGATCTGATCCGGTGTTGCCTGTTCGAGGGCGAGCGTCACCAGCGTCTTGCCGCGCCGAAGTGAGGTAAGCAGCGCGAGATATTCGTCGCGCAGCGGCTGGAGCTTGCCCTCGGGATGGATGCCCTTGCGCGCAGGCGCGAGGAAAGGCCCCTCGATATGAATGCCGATCAAGCCGGGGACGCCCGCTTCGATCGCAGCGTCGACGGCGGCGATCGCTGCTTCGACGACGCTGAGATCATCGCTGATCAGCGTGGGCAGCATCGCGGTGGTGCCGTAGCGCCGGTGCGTTTCCGCGATCACGCGCAGCGTATCGACGCTGGGATCGTCATTGAACAATCGCCCGCCGCCGCCATTGACCTGGGTATCGATAAAGCCCGGCAGCAGCATCCTGCCGCCCAGATCTACGATCTCCGCATCGGCGGGCGGCGCGGGGAGGATCGCGGCGATCCGCCCGTTTTCGATCAGCACGCAATCGCCGCTGAAACCGCTGGGCAGCAGCGCGCGGCCATTGGCGAGGGCGATGCGGCTCATAACGTCTCGGTCACCTTGCGCAGATGCGGCGGGCGATCGGGATCGCGCCCACGCGCCACCGCCAGCGCATTGGCGAGCCGATAGAAGCTCTCGACCAGCAGCAAAGGCTGCACCACCGGATGCGCGGCGAGCGCGGGCAGGCGGATGCCGGGTGCGTCCCCAATCCCGGCGTGGAGCACCGCCGCGCCGCGGCCGGCAAATTCCGCCGCCAGTTCGGCCACGCTTTCCTGCGCTTCGTCATCCTGGCCGAGCAGCAGGACGGGGAAGCCGTCCCCCACCAGCGCCATCGGGCCGTGGCGCACTTCGGCGGCGCTGAACGCCTCGGCATGGAAGCCGCAGGTTTCCTTGATCTTGAGCGCCACTTCCTGCGCGATGCCGAGCGCGGGGCCGCGCGCGATGACATAGAGGTTGGTGGCGTCCCTCAGCGCGGGCAGCGCCGCCGACCAATCGAGCGCCCATGCCCGATCGAGCAATTCGGGAAGCGTATCGAGTGCGGTCTGAAGCTCCGCATCCTCGCCCCACGCCGCGATCAGCCGCAACAGGCCGGCGACGCTGGCGACGAACGACTTGGTTGCCGCCACGCTGCGTTCCGGTCCGGCGCAGAGTGGCAGGACGCTGTCGGCCAGCGCGGCCAGGGGCGAATCCGCGACGTTGACCAAAGCCACCAGCCGCGCGCCGCGCGCCTTCGCCGCTTCCGCCGCCGCGAGCAGATCGGGGCTCTTCCCCGATTGCGAGATCGCCAGCATCAGCGCGCCGCCATAATCGGGCGCGGAATCATAGACCGAGGCGGCGGAAGGGGAGACCGAGCTGGTGAGCAGCCGCAAATGCGTTTCGATCAGATAGCGCGCCACGGTGGCCGCATTGTCCGAACTTCCGCGCCCCAGGGTCACCACGACGCGCGGGGGATCGGCGCGGAGCCTTGCGGCAAGCGCCGCCGCTGCGCCGGCATCCTGCCGCGCCACCGCCGCGCCTGCCTCAGCGCCCTCGGCGAACATCAGCGTGGTTTCAGGCTGCATCGAGCGCGGTCCGCAGATTGAACTGGCTGCGTTCGAGGAGCGCCTTTGCCGCCGTGGCGTCGAGGCCGCGGGCCAGCAGGACGGCGAGCTTGATATCGTTGCCCGCCGCGGCAAGCGCGCGCTCTGCGGTGGCCAGATCGACCCCGGCGATATCGCGGACCATCGCCTGGCCACGCGCGAGAAGCTTGGCGTTGGACACCTGCATATTCACCATCAGCCCGCGATGGACGAGGCCGAGCCTGAGCATGATCGCGGTGGAGAGCGTATTGAGCGCGACCTTTTGCGCGGTGCCCGCCTTCATCCGCGTGGAGCCTGCGATCACTTCGCTGCCGGTATCGGCGAGGATCGCATGCTGGGCGAGATCGAGCAGGGGCGCACCGGCATTATTTGCCACGCCTATAGAGAGCGCGCCCGCCGCATTCGCGGCCTCAATCGCGGCGAGGACATAAGGCGTGCGTCCGCTGGCGGCGATGCCGATGAGGACATCTCCCGCATCGATACCCGCAGCGGCGACATCCGCGCGTGCGGCGTCGCGATCATCCTCGGCACCTTCCTGCGTTTTCATCAGCGCCGCTGCGCCACCCGCCATCAGGAACACCAGCCGCGCTTCGGGCCAGCCGAAGGTGGGGGTGAGCTCGACCCCATCCTGCACCCCGATCCGGCCAGAGGTGCCCGCCCCGGCATACGCGATGCGCCCGCCACCGCGCAGCCGATCCGCCGCCGCATCGGTTGCCGCCGCGAGCGCGCCCGCCTGGCTTTTCAGCGCCTCGACCGCTTCGACCTGTGAGGTGAGGATCGCCTCGACCGCCGCTTGGGTGGGCCAATTGTCGATATCGACGAAGCGCGGATCGATCGTCTCGGTCGCCATGGTCAGCGCCTGGTCGGCACGGCGCTGGCGGGGATGCCGGCGAGCAGCAGCGCGCCATCCAGCGGATCGGCCTGAGGCGCGGTCAGCATCTCGCTGGTGCGCGCGCGAAGCCAGGGGCGGATCCGCGACGAGAGCCCGCCCGACAGCGCGCACCGCTCGGCACCGCGCGCGAAGATCGTCTCGATGAAGCGCTCGATATGCGAGGCGGCATCCTCGACGATCGAGCGCGCGATCGTGTCGCCATTCTCGGCATAGTCCATCACCAGCGGCGCGAAGGCGGCATAATCGCCGGGGGCGGCGGCATCCATCCAGGCGACGACCTGTGCGGTGTCATGCGCGAAATCGGCGGTGATCGCGCGGCTGAGCGCGGTCGGCTCGGTGCGCCCGTCGAGCGCGCGCAGGGCGTGGCGGACGGCGCTGAGCCCCAGCGCCGCGCCGCTGCCTTCGTCGGAAATCGGGAAGCCGTAGCCGCCAATGGTAAAGCTGCGACCCCCTGCATTGACCATCGCGACGCTGCCGGTGCCGATGATCAGCGTTGCGCCATCCTTGCCCAGATGTGAGCCGAGATTGGCGATCGCGGCATCGGTCGCATAGCTGACCGAGGCGAAGGGGAAGGGGAGCGCTTCGAGCGCTTCGCGGACGCCGGTGCGGCCGATCCCGGCGATGCCCATGCCAGCGCGGATCGACGCCGCTGCACCTTCGTCCAGCCCGGCCTGCGCTATCGCTGCCTGTGCGATCTCGCTGATCCGCGCATGGACGAGTTCCACGCCCACACGCGTATTCGCCGGGCCGCCTTCGGCCGCGCCGAGGATGCGGCCGGTGTCATCCGCCAGCCGGCTCCGGCAATGACTGCCGCCTGCATCGATCCCGAGAAAATATGCCATCGCGTGCTATCCTTAGCGCGGACGGGGCCGGCTGTGCCATGCCCACCGGTCGCCACGTTATAAGCTGTGGGCATGGCCTTGGGCGCGGGGGAGGAAGGTAAAGCTTTTCTGAACCATTCGGGTGCAGGGTGACGCTGCCGGAATGGGCGCGGGATGGGCATTGGCGGGGAGGTGAGGCAGTGCGAGCGGTTTCGTCTCCTGGGGTCAAGGGCATCATCCTTGCGGGTGGCTCGGGAACGCGGCTCTATCCCGCCACCTTGTCGATCTCGAAGCAATTGCTGCCCGTGTTCGACAAGCCGATGATCTATTATCCCCTCTCGGTGCTGATGCTCGCGGGGATCCGCGATATCCTCATCATCTCCACCCCGCGCGACCTGCCTGCGTTTCAGGCGCTGCTCGGCACGGGCGCGGCATTCGGGATAAGGCTGGAATATGCCGTGCAGCCCGAACCCGAGGGGCTGGCCCAGGCGTTCCTGATCGGTGAGGCGTTTCTGGAGGGCGGGCCCGCGGCGCTGATCCTGGGCGACAATATCTTTCACGGCGATGGGCTCGGCGAAAAGGGTCGGGCCGCCGCGCGGGCCGCGCTGCAGGGGCAGTCGACCATATTCGCCTATCAGGTGGAAGATCCCGAGCGCTACGGCGTGGTGGACTTCGATCCCGTCACCGGCGCGGTGCGGAGCATCGTCGAGAAGCCCGCGAACCCGGCCTCCAACTGGGCGGTCACCGGCCTCTATTTCTTTGGTCCGGACGTTTGCGACATCGCCCGGACGCTCGCACCCTCCGCGCGCGGCGAGCTTGAGATCACCGATGTCATAGCAGCCTATCTGCGGCGCGGCAGCCTGAGTGTCGACCGGCTGGGGCGCGGCTATGCGTGGCTCGACACGGGGACGCACGACAGCCTGTTCGACGCCGGTTCCTTTGTCCGGACGATCGAGCATCGCCAGGGGTTCAAGGTCGCCTGTCCCGAAGAGATCGCGTTCGACATGGGCTATCTCGACGGCGCCAGCCTGCTCGCCCGGGCGGACTTGTTCGGGAAGACCGACTATGCGCGCTATCTTCGCCGCTGCGTTGAGGCCGCGGCCTGATGCGCACGGTGCTGGTGACGGGCGGCGCGGGATTTATCGGCTCGGCGGTGTGCCGCCTGCTGATCGGGCAGGGGCACCGCGTGATCTGCCTCGACCGACTCACCTATGCCGGCAATCTCTCAACGCTGCGCGATGTGGAATCATCGCCCCATTTCCGCTTCGTCCATGGCGATATCGCGGATGCGGGCATGATCGCGGCGCTGCTGCGCCGGGAAGCGGTGGACGGCATCATGCATCTCGCCGCCGAGACGCATGTCGATCGTTCGATCGATTCCCCGGCCGCCTTTGTCGAGACCAACGTGCTCGGCACGGTGCGGCTGCTTGAAGCCGCGCTGGACTATTGGCGCACGCTGGACGGCGCGCCGCGCGCAGCCTTCCGCTTCCACCATGTTTCGACCGATGAGGTGTTTGGCGACCTTCCTTTCGACGGTGGCGTCTTCACCGAGCATACGGCCTATGCGCCATCCTCTCCCTATTCGGCATCCAAGGCTGCGTCTGACCATTTCGTCCGCGCCTGGCACGAGACGTTCGGTCTGCCGGTGGTGCTGTCCAACTGCTCGAACAATTACGGCCCCTACCACTTCCCCGAAAAGCTCATTCCGCTCACCATCCTCAATGCGATCGAGGGCGTCCCCCTTCCGGTGTATGGCCGGGGCGCGAACGTGCGCGACTGGCTCTATGTGGAAGACCATGCCGAGGCGCTGGCGCGCATTCTGGAAGCAGGGCGGCCGGGCGAGACCTATCTGGTCGGCGGGCGCGAGGAGCGATCGAATCTGATTGTCGTCGAGACCATATGCGACCTGCTGGATATCCGCCTGGGCCTGAGAAACGGGCGACCGCGCCGCCACCTGATCCGCTTCGTCGCCGACCGGCCAGGGCATGACCGGCGCTACGCCATCGACCCTTCGAAGATCGAGCGCGAGCTTGGCTGGCGGCCTGCCCATGATTTCACCACCGGACTCATCCGCACCGTCGACTGGTACCTCGCCAACCGCGACTGGTGGGAACCGATCCGCGCCGGAAGCTATGGCGGAGAGCGGTTGGGCACGGGCTGACCCGCATCAGCGGTCGGGCTTGCCCACACCCACCAGCTTCAGCCCGGCCTTTTCGGCTTCGGCGGGCGGATAGATGTTTCGGAGATCGACCAGAAGCGGCGTGGCGAGCAGCGACTTGATCCGCGCCAGATCGAGCGCGCGGAAGGCGTCCCATTCGGTGACGATCACCAACGCATCCGCGCCCTCGGCGGCCGCATAGGGACTCTCGGCATATTCCACGTCGGTGAGCAAAGGCCGGGCCTGTTCGACGCCCTCGGGATCATAGGCCTTCACCCTCGCGCCCGCATCCTGCAGCGCGGCGATCACCGAAATGCTCGGCGCGTCGCGCATGTCGTCGGTGTTGGGCTTGAAGGTAAGGCCCAGGATGCCGACGGTCTTGCCGCGGACATCGCCGCCCATCGCCTTGATGACCTTGCGGCCCATGGCGCGCTTGCGGGCGTCGTTGACCTGCACCGTCGCCTCGACGATGCGCAGCGGGGTCTCATTGTCCGCCGCGGTCTTCATCAGCGCCAGCGTGTCCTTGGGGAAGCACGAGCCGCCATAGCCGGGGCCGGCATGGAGGAATTTCGAGCCGATGCGGTTGTCCATGCCGATGCCCTTAGACACCTGCTGCACGTCGGCGCCGACCTGCTCGCAGAGATCGGCGATCTCGTTGATGAAGGTGATCTTGACCGCCAGGAAGGCATTGGCGGCATATTTGATCAGTTCCGAGGTGCGGCGTCCGACGAACAGGATCGGCGCGTTCTGGTTGAGCGACAGCGGACGATAGAGCGCGCGCATCACTTCCTTGGCCGCGTCCTCCTCGACGCCGACGACGACGCGGTCGGGATGCTTGAAATCGTCGATCGCCGCGCCTTCGCGCAGGAATTCGGGATTGGAGACGACCATCGCGCCGCTGTCGGGCGCGACGCGGCGGAGGATCCGCTCGACTTCGTCGCCGGTGCCGACCGGCACGGTCGACTTGGTGACGATCACCGCGGGGCCGGTCAGCGCGCCGGCGATCTCTTCGGCGGCAGCATAGACATATGACAGGTCGGCATGGCCGTCGCCGCGGCGGCTGGGGGTGCCCACGGCGATGAAGATCGCATCGGCGCCCTTCACCGCTTCCTTGAGATCGGTGGTGAACGACAGGCGCCCGGCCTTGACGTTGGAGGCGACCAGCGCGTCGAGGCCCGGCTCATAGATCGGCATGACGTTCTGGTGAAGCAGGTCGATCTTGCGCTGGTCCTTGTCGACGCAGACCACTTCATGGCCGAAGTCGGAAAAACAGGCGCCAGAGACCAGGCCCACATAGCCGGTGCCGATCATCGCAATACGCAACGCGAAATCCCCTTGGATAAGATTGTTGCCGCGCCCTTAGCGCAGCGAACCGCCGCGGCAAAGGCCGGAGCAGCGGGGATGTAGGGCGGCGCCGGCAATAAAAAAGCGGCCGCGAGGGCCGCCTTTTTCAGTATTCCCTGTGGAGGGAACATCCGGGCCGGTCAGCGCGGCTTCGAAGGAAACCGCTTCACCGCCGGCCCGGAAGTACGATCGGGCTTTAGAAAGGACGAATGTCCTCGCCGCCGGCGCCGTCGCGGAAAAGCAGGTTGAAAGCGAACATTGGTATTCTCCCATCGGTGCGCACGAATGCGCACTCGGATGGTTAAAGGCTGCTTAACCAAGAATCAATCAGGATTTCTGCGGAGTTGCGGGTAGATAGCGCCAATTCCGGGGGCTGCTTTTAACCGTTCCTTCAACGGTCACCCGCTAGAGAGTGGGGCAATGTCGGCGCCCATCGAGCCCTCGAAGCCCAAGGCCAAGCCTGCGCCGCGCGCAGTGAAGGGTGCCCTGCAACCTGCGAAAATCGCTAAAAAAACCGAAGGGCTGACACCGTCGGACAAAGCGCGTAAACGCCGCGCCGAAGCGCCCAGCGGCATCGTGATTCCCAAGCGCTCGTCGTGGAAACGGGCCAGCAACGATCGCGGTGCCGACCCGCGCTTCTGGCGAATCCTCAGCCTCTGCGAAATCTCGAATTTCGTCTCGTTGCGCCGCCATCTCGGCCGCGCCCGCGCCGATTCGCTGATTCTCGATGTCGCCCAGCGAATCACTGCCTTGTGCCCCGATGTCCGCATCGTTCCGGCCGGCCGGGCCATCATCGAGATCGCCTTCGAGCGCGATGCGCCCGACGCCGCTGCCGCCGATATCGAGCGGATGCGCCGGGCGTTCCAGCGCCGCATCGACATCGACGGCGAGCAGCACCAGCTCCAGATCCAGTTCGGTATCGCCGCCGCCCCGGCCAGCGAGCATGACGAGGTCCGCTTGGCCGAAGCCGCCGAATCGGCGCTCGATCAGGCCCGTGTCGAAGGCCGGGTGGTGATGCTCGATCTGTCGCGCGTCGATCTCGCCTTCGACAAGCTGACCCTGATGCGTGAACTGCCGCGTGCGATCGCCGATGGCGAGATGTTCCTGCAATATCAGCCCAAGGTCCATGTCCGCCGCCAGGAGATCGCCAGTGCCGAGGCGCTGGTCCGCTGGCAGCATCCGGTGCGCGGCCTGATCCTGCCGGGCGACTTTATTTCGGTCGCCGAACAGGCCGGCGAGATCAGCGCGCTGACGCTGTGGACGCTGCGTCAGGTGATCGACGACCAAAAGCGTCTCGCCGCGCTCGGCTACGATCTCCGCCTGTTCCTCAACATTTCGGGCATGCTCCTCGCCGACGCGAATTTCGTCACCGAGGCCTGCGAGATCGTCAAATCGACCGATGCCAAGCTCGGTTTCGAGATCACCGAGACCGCGGTGATCCGCGATCCCGAAAGTGCGATCCGCCACTTGCAGACCTTTGCCGATATCGGCGTCCAGCTGGCGATCGACGATTATGGCGCGGGCCTGTCCTCGCTCGCCTATCTCAAGCAATTGCCGGCCAGCGAGCTCAAGATCGACAAGATGTTCGTGCTGCAGCTGACCAGCAGCAATCGCGATCCGCTGATCGTCCGCTCGACGATCGACCTCGCCCATGCTCTCGACATGGAAGTGACTGCCGAGGGCGTCGAGACTCCGTCGGCGCTGGCGCTGCTCAGCGTGATGGGCTGCGACATGGTCCAGGGCTATCTGATCTCGCGCCCGATCGGTTTCGATGCGTTCTGCAAGTTCCTCGACGATGATGCGCACAAGGGCGCGGTCGGCGGCCCGCCGACGTCGTTCTTCAAGCCCGCGAGCTTCTGGAAGCGCGCCTGATGCGCGGCCTCCTCAAACTGCTGACCGCCCTGTCGTTGCTGGGAGCCATGCTTCCTGCGGCGGCCGGCGCGCAGACGCTGGGCGCCAAGCCCGCCACCGAAGTCGAGCGCATCACCGCCAGCGTCCGCGCGGCAATGGTCGCCACTCCCGAAGAGGCCGAGCGCCTGGCCGCCACCGGCGAAGCCGCCGCCCAGCGCGTTGCCGATCCGCGTGAGCGCCTGCTTGCCGCCGCCAGCTTCCGCTGGATGCGCGGCGAGGCGCTGGTCCGCATGGACAAGCCCGACGAAGCGCGTCCGCTGCTCGCCCAGGCGCTCAAGATGATCGAGCCGATCCAGGAGCCGATCAAGCTGCGTGGCGATATATTGATGTCGTTCGGCTCGCTCGAACTGGTCAAGAGCAAGGCCGCGGAAGCGCTGGGGAATTACCTCAAGGCGTTCGATATCTTCAAGCAGATCGGCGAAAAGCGCGGTCAGGCGATCGCGCTGCAAAACCTCGCTTCGCTCTATTATTCGGGCAATGACGGCGGCCGCGCCGAGAAATATTACCAGCAGGCGATGGAGACCTATGACGGGGATCCGATGCTGACGCTGTCGTTCCACAATAATCGTGGCAACGTGCTGCTGACCCTCGAACGCTATGGCGATGCCGCCAAGGAATATTCGCAGGCGCTGGAGATCGCCCGCAAGCAGGACAATCCGGTGCTCGAGGCGCGCGTGCTCATCAATCTCGCGCGGACCCAGGTCGATCTCAAGCAGTTCGCCGCCGCACAAGCGACGCTCGACCGCGGCTTTGCGCTGATCCAGGGCAAGGACGCGCCGGTCCAGCGCCGCCACCTTCTCGCCACCGCCGCGCGGCTCGCCGCCGATCAGGGCGATTATGCCAAGGCCGAGCGCCT
This sequence comes from Sphingomonas soli NBRC 100801, assembly GCF_001591025.1. Taxonomy (GTDB): domain Bacteria; phylum Pseudomonadota; class Alphaproteobacteria; order Sphingomonadales; family Sphingomonadaceae; genus Sphingomonas; species Sphingomonas soli. The sequence continues at coordinate 47,730 of NZ_BCTZ01000025.1, read as the reverse complement.
GATCCGCGAATGCTTCGCCGGTGTCGACCTGACCACCACCACCGTCGATTTGCGCAATGCCCATGTCTATGCGCACGACATTTTCGCCAAGGTCGGCGACGCCAAGCTCGCGCTCGCGCATCTTGAGGCGATCAAGCGCCTCAACGATGAATCGACCAAGGTCGCGACCTCGACCGGGGCCGCGCTGATGGCGGCGCAGTTCGATTTCCAGGGCGAGCAATACCGCACGCTCGAGCAGCAGAAAAAGGCGGAGGAATTCCGCGCCATGCTGTTCGCCGCGATCGGCATCGGTTCGCTGATGCTCGCCGCCGCGCTCGGCTGGGGTTTGCTCACCATGCGCCGCAGCCGCAACAAGGTCGCCGCCGCCAATATCGAGCTCGGCGAAAGCAACGCCGCGCTCGAAAAGGCGCTCAAGGCCAAGACCGAATTCCTGGCGACCACCAGCCATGAAATCCGCACCCCGCTCAACGGCATCCTCGGCATGACCCAGGTCATGCTGTCCGATCCAAGGCTGGATGCGCAGGTCCGCGACCGCGTCGGCATTGTCCATGATGCCGGCGTGACGATGCGCAGCCTTGTCGACGACATCCTCGACGTCGCCAAGATGGAGACCGGCAATTTGACCGTCGATGCCGCGCCGATGGACGTTTGCGCGGTGCTCAAGGACGTGACCCGGATGTGGGAAGAACAGGCCCGCGCCAAGGGTCTCGGCTTCCATCTCGAACTGACCCATGCGCCGTGCTGGATCGTCAGCGACGCCGGGCGGCTGCGCCAGATCGTCTTCAACCTGCTGTCGAATGCGATCAAGTTCACCGAAGCCGGCAGCGTCACGGTTCGGGCGATCGACGAAGGTGCAGGCGACGCCCGCCGCCTCAAGCTGATCGTCGCCGATACCGGCATCGGCATCCCGGCGGAAAAGTTCGGCGATATCTTCGAGAGCTTCCGCCAGGTCGATACCAGCACCACCCGCAAATATGGCGGCACCGGCCTGGGCCTCACCATCTGCCGCAACCTCGCCGAGGCGCTGGGCGGCGAAATCCATGTCGAGAGCGAAGACGGCCATGGCTCGCGCTTCATCGTCGATCTGCCGCTGGTTCCCGCCGAGGCGCCTCAAGTCGCCGAGCGCGCAGGCGCCAGCACCGGCACGTCGCTGCTGATCCTCGATCGCAATCCGATCGCGCGCTCGATGCTCAAGACGCTGTTCGAGCCCCGTGTCGCCACCCTCCGCTTCGTCGCCAGCGCCGATGAAGCGCTCGGCCTGCTCGGCGAAGGAGGCGTGACCCATTTGCTGATCGACGAGGCCACCGCCAAGGCCGGCGAAGGTGACGCCATGGACACCATCCGGGCCCTTGCCGGCGCGGCGGGAGAGGCTTCGATCACGGTGCTCTGGCTCAAGCCGGAGCAGGAAACCAAGGCCCAGCTCGCCGCGGCGGGCGCGGGGCGTGTCGTCGAAAAGCCAGTCGCCGGGGCGGCATTGATCGAAGCGATCATTCCGCAAACGGAAGAAAATTCAGCATCGTCCGATACGGACCGGCTTGCCACCCGGGCGGCTTAGGGCGATAGCACACTCAATATGAAAAAATCGGTCGCCCGTCCTGTGCTCTCGATCCGCAACGGCGGACGCGCATGAACGTCCTCTTCATCGAAGACGATCCCATGAACCGCCGGGTCGTGAAGGACATGCTCGACGTGGCCGGCGCGACCATGGCCGAGGCCGCCTGGGCCGAGGAAGGGCTGGCGATGCTCGACGAGGACACGTTCGACGTGATCCTGGTCGATCTGCGCATGCCCGGCACCGACGGTTTCGAGACGATCCGCCAGATCCGCGCCCGCGGCGATGCCAAGGGCGAACTGCCGATCATCGTCGTCACCGCCGAGACCGCTGCAGACCTGCGCGACCGCTGCCTGGCAGTCGGCGCCGATGACGTCCTGTTCAAGCCCGTGGCGATGGATGCGCTGTTCGATTCGATCGGCCGCGTGCTGGCGATCCGCGGCGGCGGGATGATGCTCTGAAGCGCTAGCGCAGCTTGCGCTTGCTTGCCAATTCACGCTGTTTGGCGCGAGAATCGCCGGCCTGGCGCCGCTTGCGCCAATAGGCACGGCGGCGGTGCCAGATCAAAATGATCGAGCCAGCGACCGCCAAGGTACCGAAAATAATGTAGAGCAACGTCGCTCTGACAAAGGGGTCGTGCATAAGCCTCTAGAATATAACGCCAAAGGGTCAGGCCGATAGGGCCATCAAAACCAAGTATTTTTTCGAATCCAAGCCGGACGCAAGGCTGCTTCTACCCGATGCGCGTCAATCTTCGAGGATTTTCGAATGCCTCGCCGTATCGCGCATCCATAAATAGGTCACCAAGGACACCGCGATCATTGCGGTGACGTACCAGTAGAAGCCGCGCTCCCAGCCGGCGTCCTTGAATTTGAGCGCCACCGCACTCGCCGTGCCGCCGAACGCCGCATTGGCGATGGCATAGGGCAGCGCCACGCCGAGCGTGCGGATATGGGCCGGGAACAGCTCGGCCTTCACTACCGCGTTGATCGAGGTGTAGCCGGTGACGATCACCAGCGCCGCGGTCATCAGCAGGAATGCGGTCAGCCCGTCGCGGGTCTGCTCCAGCGTCACGAAGATCGGATAGGTGAAGAACACCCCCAGCACCCCGAACCCGGCCATCAGCGGCTTGCGCCCGACCCGGTCGGACAGCGCCCCGGCCAGAGGCTGGATCGCCATGAATACGAACAAGGCCGCGGCATTGATCTGGGTTGCCGCCGCATCGGAGAAGCCGGCGGTCTTCTTCAGGAAGGTGATCGGGTAGATCGTGTAGGCGTAGAAGGCGAGGGTGCCGCCCGCGGTCAGCAGCATCACCAGCGCGGCTTCGCGCGGATGCTCGAACAGCAAGGCGAGGAAGCCCGACTTCTTTTCCTCACGCTTGGCAAAGCTCTCGGTCTCGGGCAATCGCCGCCGCAGCCAGTACACGACCACCGCAAGCACGCCGCCGACCGCGAACGGAATCCGCCAGCCCCAAGCCTTGAGCTCGCTCTCGGGCATCACCGCTTGCAGCAATATTACCACCAGCAGCGCCACCAGCTGGCCGGAGATCAGCGTCACATATTGGAAGCTGGAGAAGAAGCCGCGATGCTTCTTGCCCGCCATCTCGGAGAGGTAGGTCGCGCTGGCGCCATATTCGCCCCCGAGCGACAGACCCTGTAGCAGCCGGGCCGCGATCAGCGACACCGTCGCCGCCCAGCCGATCTCGGAAAAGCTCGGCGTCACGGCGATGATCATCGAGCCCAGGCACATCAGGGTCACCGACAGCGTCAGCCCGGCCTTGCGCCCCTTGCGATCGCCATAGACGCCCATCAGCCAGCCGCCGATCGGCCGCATGAAGAAGCCGATCGCGAACACGATCCACGCGCTCAGATCCTGGGCGCTGCCGGGCGCGAAATAGTGCGGGGCGAGATAGCTGGCGAGCGCCGCATAGGCGTACCAGTCATACCATTCGACCAGATTGCCCGCCGATCCGCCAAGGATCGAACGGACGCGCTTGCGCTGCGACATGCTCTCCATGGGCACCTTATGCCGCCGTCGGGGCGGCTCGCCTATTGTGAATTAGCGTGGGGCAGCGCCTGCGCTTGCCGGTGTCCCGCGCGCCTTGCGTATTGCGCCCATATAGTCGTCCATGAGCCGGTGTTCGGCGGCGTCGGGCCACGCCTCCGCCTTGGCCGTTTTCCCGAGCTCCATCACGCCGGCTGCGCGCGAGAATTCGGGCCATTGGGGCAGGCCGGCTCCATTCGGATTCCCTGTCCGGGCGAAATTGACCCAGTAATTCTGGATATCGTCGATCATCGCGATGTCGCGATACGCATCCCACGGCCATTGGCTGCCATATCGCCGCACGCGTTCGGGGAAGTCGAAGACATACCACATGTCGGTGCCATGGCTCGGTATGCCGTTGAACGGGCCGAGGCCCGGCCTGTGCGAGAACCGGTAGAGGAACACATTGCCGCGCCGGGTTCCGGCATGGAGGCGCGCCCAGGTCGCCACCGGCCATTTGATGCCTTCTTCACCTGTCACCCGCTGGTGCGACCGGTTAGCCTCGGCCTCGCTCCGCGCCGGATACAGGGCCAGGACGCGTTCGGCATAGGCGCCATAGGTCTTGCGGATCCGGGCCTGATAGGCTGCCGCGGTCACCGGTAACCCGGAGATGGTCGCGCCCTCTTCCGAGGTATAGCCGGCCAGCAGATCCCCCGGCGCAGCGGCGCCGCTGGCGTACAGCCGATAGGGGTCGGCCGTCAGGACATAGCCATCTACCACCCCCGGCACGTTGCTCCGGTCGGTGAAGGCCGGCCAGGATTTGGATGCCTCGACGATCGCCGATGCCGGGATCGTCCGCAGCTTGGCCAGCGAATCCGCACCCAGCCGCGTTGCCAGCCGCGTTCCGGCCTGCTCCGCTTCCGGCAGCAGGGGAATGCCATGCGGAGTATCCGCCGGCGCGAAATCGCCGCCGCTCATCGCAATGGCGCGGCGGTAAAGGCCACGGGCGAGCGGCGAGACCTGCAGGTTGCTGATGTTCCACGCACCGGCCGATTGGCCGAACATCGTGACATTGGCGGGGTCGCCTCCGAACGCCGGTGCATTGGTCCGCACCCATTTCAGCGCGGCGATGATGTCCATCAGGCCGTAATTGCCGGATGCGCCATGGCCGGACTCGCGGGTCAGTTCCGGATGCGCCAGGAAGCCGAGCGCGCCCAGCCGGTAGTTCACCGATATGACGACGACGCCCTTGCGTGCCAGCGCGGCGCCCGAATAGGGCGCGGCCGAGGCGGAGCCGTTGCGATTGCCGCCGCCATGTATCCAGACCATCACCGGCAAGGGCGCATTGCCGCGCGTGACGGGCGTCCAGACGTTCAGATACAGGCAGTCTTCGCTCATCGGCTCGAGCACGGACCCGGCGATCGGGTCGCCGACCTGCATGCAGGTCCTGGAAAAGGCGAACGCATCGCGCGGGCGCGTCCATGCGGCCACGGGATGCGGTTCGCGCCAGCGCAGATCGCCGACGGGCGGGGCCGCATACGGTATGCCGCGATAGACCGCGACCCCTTCCTCTTCGAGGCCGCGCACCGGCCCCGAGCTGATCGTGAGCGGCGCCAGCGGCCGTCCCGGCGGCGGTGCGCGTAACGCGAAGAACCAGAGCGCGAGGCACGCCGCGATCAGGAGGATGCCCAAGCCGATCGCCCATTTCAGCAACGATCGCATCATGCCCTCTCTGCCCGTGCGCCAGCTCTTACCGCGCGATGCCTATCGTCGCCAGCGCCGTATACCCGGCGGCGACGCTGCCGGTAAGCACCGGCGTCATTGCCGTATTCTGCGCGGCGGTGTTATCGCCGAAAATGCCGTCGCTGTTGAGGCTGACGCGCGCGAAATTGGTGATGCTGGCGCTGTATCCGGTCGCGCCGTTATACACCGTCGACGCCGTCGCCGCCGGCATCGCCAGCTGCGAGGTCAGCACCGCAAAGCGCCCGCCGGTGGCATTGGCGAGGCTCGAGAACACCTCGAAGTGCATGTGCGGCCAGCGCCCGTCATAACAGCCGGGAAAGATGGTGGTGAAGCTCACCTGGCCATTGGCGTCGGTCACGCCGACGCCGCGCAAATAGCTCTCCGCCGCCGCCGACCCGTAGAGCGAGTAGTTCCCGGCCCGGTCGCAATGCCACAGATACACCGCATAGCCGGCCAGCGGCGCGCACGCGGCGTTGACGTTCACGACGGTCAGCGTCAGCACCACCTGCACACCCTGCGCCACCGTCGTCGATCCGATGAAGCTCGGGCGGATGTCGCTGCGTACGACATTGCTGGCGGTCAGCACGTTCGAGGTCGAGCCTTGCGAGGTGTTGGTGCCGTCGCCCGGATAGGGGCCGGCGGTCTCGGTCGGGTCGGCGACGCAGGTGCCTGCCGCGGTCGGCGAGGGCGTCGGCGTCGCGGCGGCAGTGGTACTGGGGGTCGGGGTCGGCGTCGCGGTGGTGCCGCTGGTCGTCACCGTACCGCTGCCGCTCGATCCGCCGCTGTCGCATGCCGCGACCATCGCCGTCGCCCCGGCGCCCGCAAACCAGCGCAGCGCCCGGCGGCGGCTGGCCAGCGCCGCCATCGCCTTCAGGTCATGGGCCAGGCCCAGATCATGGTCTTCGTCGTGGTCGTACATGACTTACTCCCGCTATTTCCCGACGGTTTCGCGGTGGCCCCGCACCGGGCGATTTCGCTGCGTCGCGGCGTGTTGCGCCATGTTGCAATGCGCGCCGCTTTGGGCTTGAGGTGCCTGGCATATTGCGAGGGACGAAACGGATGCGTGCGATTTTCCTGGCCGGTCTGGCGGCGATGGCGCTGGGCGGTTGCCAGTCGGCCGATGAGAAGCTGGCTGCCGAGACCGGCGAGGTGAAGCTCGCCAATGCGTCGATGCAGGACGTCGCCCGCCTCACCAAGGCCGCCCGCGCCAAGACGCTGCTGCAGCCGGGGCAATGGCATACCGAGCTGCGCATCGACTCGGCCGATCTTGCGGGCCTGTCCGAAGCCGATCGTGCCAAGCAGATGGAAGCGATCAAGGGGCAGGAAAAGTCGGCGACCGGCTGCCGCACTGCCGAGGATCTCAAGCCGTTCGACATCGACAATCTCGAGCAGGTCGCCGGCAGTTGCACCTTCCCGCGCTACAACCAGTCGGGCGGCAAGCTCGATATCGAGGTCCATTGCGGCGAAGGCGCCGCCAAAAGCGTGCTGGTCGCCACCGGCACGATGTCGAAGACCGGCTATGACGTGACGATCCGCCAGACCACCGGCACGCAAGGGACGGCCGGCTATCTCGGGCTGGTCCTCCATGCCAAGGGCGACCGCACCGGCAATTGCGTGGCCAAGCCGAAGAACTAGCCGATCGGCAGGCGCACCCGCACGCGCCCGCCGCCTTCGGGGCGGGTCTCCAGCCGCACCGCGCCGCCATGCGCCTCGGCGATCGAGCGGACGATCGCCAGCCCCAGCCCGGTGCCGCCGGTCGCGCGGTTGCGTGAGGTCTCGCCACGCACGAACGGGGCGAACAGGCTTTCGGCCCTGGCCGGATCGAAGCCCGGTCCGGCATCGTCGACGGTCACTTCGGCCCAGCCATTGTCTTCGCGCCAGCCGAGCACCGCCTCCTCGCCATAGCGCACCGCATTTTCGATCAGGTTGGCGAACAGCCGCCTGAGCGCCACCGAATCGCCGCGCAGCACCACGCGCGGCCCGGCTTCGCTGCGCACCGGCGTGCCGGCGGCGGCGAGATCGTCGGCAAGGCTCTCGATCAGGCTGCCTAGATCGAGGCGGGTGTGCGGTGCCGGCATGCTCTCGTCGCGGGCCAGCGCCAGCGCCGCGCCCAGCATCGCCCGCATCTCGCCGATATCGGCCGAGGCGCGCTCGCGCGCGTCGTCGGGCAATTGCTCGATCCAGAAGGCGATGCGCGACAGCGGCGTGCCAAGATCGTGCGCGATAGCGCCGAGCATGACCGTTCGCCCCTCGGCCTGTTCGAGGATCCGCGCCTGCATCGCGCCGATCGCTTCGGCCAGCTCGCGCACTTCCTGCGGCCCGCCGGCGGGGATCGCCTCGCGCACGCCCGGCCGCGCCCGCGTGGCGGCTTCGGCCAGCCGCCGGATCGGCAGCGAGATGCGCCGTGCGATCCACCACGCCGCCGCGCCGAGTACGATCAGCACCCCCAGCATCGCCAGCAGCGTCACCCAATGCCAGCTGGTCAGGAACGGCTGGGGCGCGGTCTCGGCGATCCGCCAGCCGCCCGGCACCTTCCAGCCGACCGTGAAGCGTCCGCGGATCTCGTCCCCGCCGCGCTGCATCTCGGAAGTGTAGACCATCAGCTGCGCCGGTTCGGCGCGGAGCAGCCGGGCGAGTTCGCGGACCATCGGGTGATCGAGTGGCTCGAGCCGCTCGGGCCCGCGCGGTCCCGGCGCAGCGGTATGGGTGACGATCTGCAGCTTCTGCTCGTTGCCCGGCGGCGGCGTCGCCTGTTCCAGCGCGGTGGCGAGCTTGGTCAGCTGCAGCGGGGCAGGGCGGGGCGGCGGTCCCTTGAAGGTGACGCTGAACAGCACCACCGCCGCCGCCAGCACCGACGCGATCACCAGCAGGAAGATCGAAACCGCAATGGACCGGGAATGCTTCACTTCTGCGAGACTTCGGCGACGAACATATAGCCTTCGTTGCGGATCGTGCGGATCAGCTCCTCGCTGCCCGGGCGCTGCATCTTCTTGCGCAGCCGGCTCATCTGCACGTCGATGGCGCGGTCGAAATGATCGGCCATCGGCCCGCGCGAGGCATCGAGCAGCGCGTCGCGGGTCAGCACCCGGCGCGGCCGCTCGACCATCGCCAGCAGCAGCCGGAATTCGCCGTCGGACAGGTTGATCAGGACATCGTCGGGATCGAATAATTGCCGCCCGACCGGATCGAGCCGCCAGCCGGAAAAGCGCAGGAAGCTGCGGTCGACGGCCTTGGCCGGGGCAGTCCCGCTGCCTGCCCGGCGCAGCACTGAGCGGATGCGGGCGAGCAGTTCGCGGGGATTGGCCGGTTTCGCGACATAATCGTCGGCGCCCATCTCCAGCCCGACGATGCGGTCGATATCCTCGCCGATCACCGAGTGGAGGATCACTGCCGGTCCGCTCGCGCGGTCCATCGAGCGCAGGATGGCGAGACCGTCCTCGCCCGGCATCATCACGTCGAGCACGACCAGCGCATATTCAGCCTTCGCCATCGCCGCGCGCATCTCGCCGCCGCCGCCAGCGGTATCGACGACATAGCCGTGCTGCGCCAGGAACGCGGCGGTCAGCTCGCGAATTCCGGGGTCGTCATCGACGATCAACAGGCGGGTTTCTAGGTCCAAGGCGGTGGCGGGCTGGCTCATTGCGCGGAAATGCGCCGCAAACCTATCGGCCGCGTTGCAGCGCTGCAATGTCGTGTAATGCGGGGGCGGTGTGGCGCCAGGGCAACATTGGCATGCGGTGCGCCTGCTAGTAACCGCTTCGTTTCGCTTGTAGCAGCTGCTTGCACTTTCTCCAGGCTTCGGCGCAGTCCTCCGAAGCAATCCGACAAGGCCGATGATGCATAAGCCCGTTCTCGTCCGGTGTGTCCTGCGGTGACGCTCGAGAGCCTTGATCAGAATGCGCGCCATTACCGTCCTGAAATCGACGGTCTGCGCGCGATCGCGGTGGTCGCGGTCATGCTTTTCCACGCCAGGATCGCTGGCGCTGCCGGCGGCTTCACCGGCGTCGACATTTTTTACGTCATCAGCGGCTATCTGATCAGCGGTATCATCCTGCGTGAGACCGCGCACGGAAGCTTCACCTTTGCCGGCTTCTACGCCCGCCGCGCCCGCCGTATTCTGCCGGCGTTGTTTGCGGTAATGCTCGCGAGCGTAGCCGCGGCATGGCTGGTGCTTTTCCCGGCGGCGATGGAGCGTTTCGGCCAAAGCCTGCTTGCATCGCTGGCATTCGGCGCGAATTTCTTCTTCTGGCGAACGAGCGACGATTATTTCGCGCCGTCAGCCGATCTCGATCCGCTGCTCCACTTGTGGAGCCTGTCGATCGAAGAGCAATTCTACATATTCTATCCGGCGTTGTTCGTTCTGCTCATTCACCGGGGCAGACGCTTTCTGTTGCCGTCGGTCGCACTGGCGGCGGTTGCTTCCTTCGCGCTCAGCGAAGTGCTGAGCCACCTGCGCGCCGGCATCAATTTCTACATGCTGCCCACACGCGGCTGGGAATTGCTCGCGGGCGCCTTGCTGGCGGTATCGGAGACGCGGGCCCGCGCCCCGTTCGCTCTGTCCCGCAGGCTGCGCGAGGCGGGGAGTTGCGCCGGGTTGGTCATGATCCTGGCGCCGATGGCGGTGATAGATCGCTCGGTGCCGTTCCCCGGCCTGTTCGCGCTCCCCACGGTGCTGGGCACCGCGCTGCTGATCGCCTTGGCAACGCCCGAAACCTTCGTCGGCCGGCTGCTTGCTTCGCGCCCGATGGTCGCGATCGGCCTGGTGTCGTACAGCGCCTATCTCTGGCACCAGCCGCTGCTTGCGATCGGCCGCGCGGCTTCCTTTGCAGGTGTGCTGGATATGCCTGTCTCGCTCGCTTTGTTGCTCGCGGCATTTGCGCTGGCGGCGTTGACCTGGCGGTTTGTCGAGCGGCCATTTCGCGGCAGAGGCGCGATGCCGCTGCGCCGCGCTGTCCCGCTGGGCCTGGGCGTGGCGGCCCTGCTCGTTGCGGCGGGGGCCGCCGCTTGGCTGACCCACGGCTTGCCGCAGCGATATTCGGCCGAAACGCTGGCGCTGACCCAGCAGTTTCAGCGCTTCAAGGACGAGAATTCGCATTGCCTGTTTTCGGGCGACCCGAAGCCGCTCGATCAAGCGTGCAAGCTTGGCGCCTCGGGTCCGATAACAATTGCGATCATTGGCGATTCCCACGCAGCCGTGATCGGTCAGGCGTTCGTTCCCGAGCTCGATCGCCGGGGCCAGCGCGCCGAAAGCTTCGTATGGGCCGGTTGCCCGCCGATCCTGCGCAGCGACGGGATGAGTGCTGAGCGGCAGGATTGCCCGCCTTTCTATCGCAGCCTTTTCGATTATCTGCGCGCGCACCGGGAAATCGGGACGGTCGTCTTTCACGCGCGCTGGGCACTCTATATCGAGCATACCGCATTCGATAACGGCGAAGGCGGCCGCGAGATCGCCGATCCGGAAAGCCCGCCCACGCCAGCGGGCAAGGTGGCGCTGAGCCAATCCTTCCGCCAGGCGGTTGAGGCAATGCTGGCCGCCGGCAAGCGTGTTGTGCTGATCTATCCGATGCCCGAAGCCGGATGGGATGTGCCGCTCTATCTGGTCAAGGCCAGCCGCTACGGCTTTTGGATGCCGGTTCCCACGACCAGTCTCGCGCGGTTCAGGGAGCGTAATCGCGAAGCCTATGCCGCGCTCGATGCGCTGGGCGAGCGTCCCGGCCTTGTCCGCGCCTATCCCGAGCGGGGCATGTGCCCGCAATCCGCGCAGGGCCGCTGCCTCCTGGTTCATGGCGGCCGCCCGCTTTACTATGACGACGATCATGTGAACCCGGACGGCGCACGCTTTGCCCTGCCAGACCTGCGCGCCGCACTCGGCCCTTGAAAATTAGGGAATCGCCTGATAGGTGGCCGCCATTCGCGCCGCAGCCCATGCTCCGGCGATCCCTATTCTATTGTTTTGATGCGCGAGGCTTTTTTACAACATGCAAATCATCGTACGTGACAACAATGTCGATCAGGCGCTCCGCGCGCTCAAGAAGAAGCTGCAGCGCGAGGGCGTGTACCGCGAGATGAAGCTTCGTCGTCACTACGAGAAGCCCAGCGAGAAGCGCGCCCGCGAGCGTGCCGCTGCCGTCCGCCGCGCCCGCAAGCTTGAGCGCAAGCGGGTTGAGCGCGACAGCGCCCGGTAATAAAGTTACCGGGTCGGGCAATTTAATTGCCCGATTCACGTGAAAAGTGTGAAGCTAAGCGGCGCAATGTCGCTTTAGGCCAACGGCGGAACGCCGGTTAGAGAAAGTGACTCCATGTCGTCCGTGACCGCCGTTCCGCTTCAGCCCGTCAAGCGCAGTCACAAGGTTTGGCTGTGGATCGGCGTCATCGTCGCCATCGCGCTCGCCGCTGCGCTGGCTTGGTCCGGCACCCGCGCCGCCGTCGCTGCCAAGGGCACCGACGCGCAGTTCCTTGCCTGGAACAAGGGTCAGCCGGGGGTGAAGACCACCGCCTCGGGTCTCGAATATCAGGTGCTCAAGGAAGGCGAGGGCAATACCGCGTCCGAGGGCGACTATATCCTCGTCAATTACGAGGGCAGCTTCCGCAACGGCAAGATCTTCGACAAGTCGGATCGTCCCGCGCCGTTCCCGTTGCAGGAAGGCGCGTCGATCAAGGGCTTTTACGAAGGCCTGAAGATGGTCAAGGCCGGCGGCGTCTATCGCTTCTGGATCCCGGCCGAGCTCGCTTACGGCGCCCAGTCTCCCGATCCTGAGCGCATCCCGGCCAATTCGATGCTGATCTTCAAGGTCACCGTCGACCGCATCATTCCCGCCGCCATCGTCCAGCAGATGATGATGCAGCAGCAGATGCAGGGCGGCGGACCGCAGGGCGCACCGCCGCAGGGCGGCCCCGAGGGTGCGGCGCCGCAGGGCGGTCCGGAAGGCGCTGCGCCGAAACAGTAAGAGCCCGGCGCGCTCTCTGCAGAAAGATGGCATCGTGCCCCGACGCTGGTATGTCGCCGAAACCGAAACGCGCGGCGAAGGCGTAGCGGTCGCCAATCTGGAGCGGCAGTCCTTCACCAGTTTCTGCCCGCGGTTTCGCAAGGTCCGCAGGCATGCCCGGCGGGTGGATACCGTGCTCGCGCCGCTGTTCCCCGGCTATGTCTTTGTCCGCTTCGATGTCGATACGGACCCCTGGCGCTCGATCAACGGTACGCGCGGCGTCCGCCGGCTCGTCAGCATCAGCCCCGCAAGGCCGCGGCCGATGCCGGAAGCGGCGATGACCCAGTTGCTCGCGTCGTTCGGCGAAGATCCGGCGCCCGAGGCATCGGTACGGATCGGCGATTCCGTCAAGATCGTCTCCGGGCCGTTCGCCGAGCAGCTGGCCACCGTCGAATCGCTTGATGGCAAGGGCCGGGTGCGGGTTCTTCTGGAGATTCTCGGCAGTTCCACCGGCTTGCGGCTGAGCGCGGATTCCATCGTGCCTGCCGACGAATAGGCCGGCACGGCGATGCGCAGACGAATATGCTATGGTGTGCGGAAGCGTAGAGGTAGAACTTGCGCGGGCCGGAGCGCCATGGTGAATGAGCCACAGAAATTCGAGGGCGGGGCGAGTATATCATGAAGGACATCGGTCGACTGCCCGCACGCCTCGCGTCCGGCGTCCGCGCTGGCTCGCGCGGTCCATTCTATGCCCTGTGCGTCCTGCTCGTTCTGGTCATGCTGATGGGCGGCGGTGCGCGCGGCGACATCGCGTCGCTTGAGATCCTCAGGCCTATTGCCGTGCTCGCCTTGGGGTATGGGCTTTGGTCTCTTACCCGCGAGCAGATCCGGACCTACCGCTATCTCTTCATCTTCGCCGTGGCGATGCTGGTGTTGACGCTGATCCAGCTCGTGCCGCTGCCGCCGGCGATCTGGACGGCGCTTCCGGGGCGGGAATTGATCGTGGAGATTGATCGCGCGGCGGGCCTCGGACAGGTTTGGCGGCCGATCAGCGTCGCCCCCGCAACGACCTGGAACAGCTTCTACGCAATGCTGGTTCCGCTGGCGATATTGGTGCTCGGCGCACAAGTTCCGACGGAGGAGCGCAGCCGGCTGGTGCCGCTCGTTATCGCACTTGGACTGCTCAGCGCACTGATCGCCTTGCTGCAAATCCTCGGCCCTGCCGATGGACCGCTCTATTTCTACCGCGTCACCAATTCCGGCGCGGCGGTCGGACTATTCGCCAATCGCAACCATCAGGCGTTTCTGCTGGCCGCGATATTCCCGTTGCTCGCGGTTTTCGCCTCGATGCCGCGCGACGAGAAGGACCATATTGTCCGCCGTATCCTGGCGCTGGGGGCAGGCATGTTCCTCATTCCGCTGATCCTCATTACCGGCTCTCGCCTGGGCCTGGCGGTGGCGGTGGCGGGCATCGCTTCGACGCTGATATTGTACAGGCCGGCGATCATCGCCCCCGCAGCCCCCAGCGGTCCGGTTCATGCCAGCGGCCGGCGCGGAGATCTTCGCTCGCGGCCGGCGCCGGCGCCTGCCTGGCGGCAATGGGCCGTGGCAGGCGGCGTTGCCGTGGCTGGGCTGGGCGTAAGTGTGGCGACCATCTATTTGGGCCGCGGGGAAGCGTTTCAACGGATCATGGCGCAGGACGGCGAGGAACTGCGCTTCAAGGCGTGGAATATCATCGCCAAACTGATCATGGACTATTTCCCGTTCGGCAGCGGCATGGGCTCGTTCGTCGAGGTCTTCAAAGTCGCGGAGCCGCGCAACCTGCTCGATGCAACCTATCTCAACCATGCCCATAACGATTGGCTGGAAACCGTGCTCACCGGTGGGTTGCCGGCGTTCTTCCTGCTCGCCTTTGCTTGCGTGCTGGTCGTGATGCGCGCGGTGCGGCTGTGGCCGCGTGGATCGGTGGTTACCAAGCGGGCGCTATTTTCACGCCTTGGCCTTGTACTGGTCGTGCAGTTCGCTATCGCCAGCTTCGGGGATTATCCGCTAAGAACACCTGCTTTAGGATCGCTTTTCGTGATCGCGGCTCTCTGGGCTGCGACTTCGCTGCGCGACTCGGGCGACTCAGTTGACGCGCGGGAAGGCTTCCCGCATGGCGGAAAAAATTGATTTCGAAGGTTACTTTTATGTTGCAACGCCTTGCTGTTAGTTTTGCGCTGCTCGCGCTTTCGGCCTGCGCGGGGCAGACGACTGTCGGCGGTTCGCCCAGCATGCAAGTCGTTCCGGGCAATGCGCTGCCTCCGCCTGATCGCGCCGATCTGCTGTCTTCGGAAAGCCGGCCCTATTATGTCGGGCCGTTCGACAAGCTGACGATCGACGTGTTCGGCATCGACGAGTTGCGGCAGCGCGAAGTTCAGGTCGATGCGAGCGGCCGGATATCCTTCCCGCTGGCCGGCGTGATCGAGGTCGCGGGCCACACCCCGGGCGAAATCGAAGTGCTGCTTCGGGATCGCCTGCGCGAGCGTTACGTTCGCGATCCGCAGGTCACCGTCAATCTCAAGGAGACGGTGAGCCAGGTCGTCACCATCGAAGGGCAGGTGAAGAAGGCGGGTCAGTATCCGGTCATTGGACGCATGACGCTCCTGCGCGCGATCGCCATCGCCGAGGGAACGGACGAATTCTCCAAGCTGGATGAGATCGTCGTGTTCCGCACCGTGAAGGGCCAGAATCTGGCCGCGCTCTACGATCTGCGCGCCATCCGCCGCGGCAATTATCCCGATCCGGAGATTTTCGCCAACGACGTCGTCGTTGTGGGCGATTCGAAGGCAAGGCGCCTGTTCAAGGATTTCCTTGGGGTCGTACCGCTCTTGACCACGCCGCTTATCGTGGCGCTGCAATAGGCTGGCGCGTCCAGGCGAACGCGAAACGCACCAAACCACCTTATCTTGCATGAAGCGCTTGCGCGCTTCCAAAGAGTGAAATCGAGACTATGGCCGCCCAATTCGACCAACCCGCTGCGACGCTCGCTTCGGCGCAAATCGACGAGAATCCGTTGGCGCAGGATAGCGAGCCGTTCATGGCTCCGCTGCTGAAGCGCTACCTGCACACCCTCAACCGCTGGAAATGGGTGGCGGTCGGCGTGATGGTGGTCTGCATCGCGGCAGGCTTGGTCATGACCCTTCTCACCGCGCCGACCTATACGGCGACGTCGCAGATCGAAATCAGCCGCGATCAGAAGAAGGTCACGAACGTTCAGGGCCTCGATGCTGCTGTGAGCAGCCAGGATCTGGAATTCTACGAAACCCAATACGCACTGCTGCAAACGCGTTCGCTGGCCGAACGGGTCGCACGCGGGCTCGACCTGTCGCGGAACGACGCCTTTTTCCTGGCTGCCGGTGTGGAGCTGGATGAGAAGGAATTCGGCAACGCCAAGGTGGCGCCGTTGACCCAGAAGCAGGCCGATCGCCGCGAGAGGGTGGCGATCGGTGTGCTGATGTCGCATATCTCCATCGATCCGGTGCGCCGTTCGCGCCTGGTCAAGATCAGCTTCACCAGCCGCTCGCCGGCGATTTCGGCGCAGGTGGCGAATAGCTGGACGCAGCAGTTCATCGGCGCGAATATGGACCGGCAGTTCGCGTCCACCGCAGATGCGCGCAAGTTTCTTGAGGAGCGTCTGGCCGCTCTCAAGATCAAGCTTGAGGAATCCGAGCGCGAGGCAGTGACCTACGCTGCCGACAAGGGCATCGTCACCCTCGAAACCGTGCGGGATTCGCAAGGCAGGACGCAGGGCCAGCGCACCCTGGCGGCTGCCGATCTCGAAGCGCTCAACGCGGCGCTCAGCCTCGCGATTTCGGATCGGATTGCGGCCGAAAGCCGTGCCCGCGGGCAGCGCGGCGATGTCAGCCCGGAAGCCCTGGGCAATGCTGCGATTTCGGATTTACGCCGCCAGCGAGCGGAGGCGGCATCGGAATATGCCCGCGCGCTCGTGCAGTTCGAGCCCGAATATCCGACCGTGCGCGCACTTAAGGAAAAGATTCAGTCGCTCGATCAAGCGATCGGAATGGAAACGTCGCGCGTTGGCAGCGGCCGCACCCAGACCTATCGCGAAGCGCTGGCCAAGGAAACGCGCCTGCGGGCCGAGGTCGAAAAGCTGCGCGTGCAGCTCGATCAGCAGCAGCGCGCCAGCATCCAATATAACATCTTCCAGCGTGAGGCCGACACCAACCGCCAGCTCTATGACGCGCTGCTCCAGCGCTATAAGGAAATCGGCGTCGCCGGCACCGTCGGCGTGAACAACATCGCGATTGTCGATCAGGCACGCGTCCCCACCGGCCCGTCGGCGCCCAGCTTGATCAAGAACATGATCCTGGCGATCGTTCTGGGAATCTGTCTGGTGGTTGCACTGGTGGTTGCGCTCGAGCAGATTGACGAGGGCGTTGTCGATCCTCAGCAGATCAATCGTCTGCTCGGGGTGCCGCTCCTCGGCTACACGCCGAAGACGGACGGTTCGCTCCAGGACAAGCTGCAGGATGCGAAGTCCGACCTGTCCGAAGCCTATTTCAGTATTCATTCGAATCTGAGCTTCAGTACGCATCACGGCTTGCCGAAGTCGATTATCGTCACCAGCACCAAGCCCGGCGAAGGCAAGTCGACCACCTCCATGGCGCTCGCGCGCATCATCGGCCGCACCGGCAAGAGCGTCCTGCTCGTCGATGCCGACATGCGCTCCCCGACGCTGAACTACATGTTCGAGCTGGATAACAAGGCGGGTCTCAGCAACCTCCTTGCGGGCGACGGAGACTTGATGAAGCTGACGGCAGAAGTGCCGTATAAGGGGCTCGCTGTCCTGACCACCGGTCCCAAGCCGCCAAACCCTGCCGAATTGCTCAGCGGCAACCGGATCAAGGTACTGATCGAGGAAATGCTGCAGCACTTCGACCATGTCGTCATGGATGCGCCTCCGGTCCTCGGCCTGACCGACGCGCCGTTGCTCGGCAGCACGGTGGAGGGATGCGTCTTCGTCATCCAGGCGGGTGAGGTCCCGGTTCGCGGTATTCGCGCCGCGCTCCAGCGACTGCGCATGGTCAATACCCATGTCTTCGGCGTGGTCCTGACCAAGCTGTCCCAGCGCGATGCCGGCTATGGCTATGGCTATGGCTATGGCTATGGCTACGGCGCCTATGGCCGTGACGACGACGGGAAGCAGTCATAGGAGCAGGCATCGTGGCTAGGCAGACAGTGCGAGCTATCCTGATCGGTGCGGCGACTGTCTGCCTTGCTGCGCTCGCAGGCGCGCAGGCGCATGTAGCGGCGTTCGGCAAGCTTGCACCTTCCAGCGCGCTTTGGCTTGATCCCGATGATGCCGACGCGCTGGTTGCCAAAGCGGACCAGGAAATGCTGGCCGCGAAAGGCGAAGCCGTCGATCCTGCGCCATTGGCGGCCTCGGCCCGACTTGCGCTTAAATCGTCACCCCTCACTACCGGCGCATTGCGGCAGCTGGGTCTGGCCCAGGCCTTCAGGAATGACCAGGACGGTGCGCGTAACCTGATCCAGCTCGGCAATCGCGTGTCACGGCGCGACTTTCTGTCGCATGTCTGGATGATCGAAGACCGCGTTGCCGCGAACGACATTCCCGGCGCGCTCGATCACTATGACATCGCGCTATCCATCAGCGATGCTGCGGCAGACCTGCTCTTCCCCGTGCTTAGCGACGCCCTCAGCGAGCCCGAGATTCAGGCTGCCTTCGGGCCTCTTGTGCGTGCGTCCCGGCCCTGGCTGCCGCGCTTCCTGACCTTCGCCATCACCAACGGTCCGAATTCGCAGGCTGTCGCTGAAATCCTGATGGCCAATGGCGGCATGCCAGCCGACAGGAGCTATGCGGGCCTCGATGGCCAACTGCTCAAGAAGCTGTTTGTCGACAACCATTACGACGTCATGCACCGGTATGCCCTCTCGCTGAAGATGGGCCCGCAAGCGCTGAACGAGGTCGGGTTCACCGATGCGGCCATGGATCCGGCGCTGGGCCCGATCGCCTGGGAGCTTGCCGACGCAACCGGTCTTCGGACGCGGCGCGATGACGGGCAGAGATTGGTGGTTGTCGCCAGCGACAATGCCGGTGGCGTGGCGGCTACCCGTGTGATGTTCCTGAAGCCGGGCAACTATAGCTTCAATCAGACGATCGCGCCGCTGCCCGAATCCCAATCCGGTTCGGTGACCTGGGTATTGCGCTGCCTGCCCGCTGGATCGTCGGAGACGATCTGGAAGCAGGAATTCCCGACCGGCACTGCGGAGCAGAATTATCGTTCGCCGGTCACGATCCCGGCCCAATGCCCCGGGCAGCAGCTCGGCGTGATCGTCAAGGGCGCGGATACGCAGTCCGAAACTGGGGTCGTGCTGGGCCCGGTGTCGATGAGTCCAATAGCCGTCAAATAGTCCGCAAGCAGTCGCTATCCGCTGGCCGCGGCGTGGTCGGCTGGATGTGCATCGACGGGACGTTTGCAGCCAGCAAGCCGGTTTCGGGCTTCACAAATGCGCGGCCCCTCTCTAAGCGTTCAAATTCGAACGGAAGGCTGTACCGGCCTCCCAGCGGTGGGTGATTTTCACCCGCCGTGCGGTAGCTATTCTATCATTCGTTGTTGAACGATCATGTCGGCACCAGACAAGCGCGAGGACCTTCATTTTCGCCTGCTCCGCCTGCTGGAGGAGCATCCGGAATACAGCCAGCGGGATATTTCCCGTGCGCTGGATATCAGCCTGGGCGGTGTAAATTACTGCCTCAAAGCCTTGATTGACAAGGGTTTGGTCAAGATCGAGAACTTCAAGACATCGCGCCACAAATTGGGGTATCTGCACGTCCTCACCCCCCAGGGCATCGCCGAGCGCGCGGCGCTGACAAATCGCTTCCTGCGTCGCAAGCTTGCCGAGTATGAGGTCCTGAAAGGCGAGATCCAGGCGCTGGAACGCGAGATGGCCTTTCACGACTCCGACCGGGTAACGCCCGCGGATCGCGGCCAGCCCTGACTCCGCCATTCGCCAGCACTCAAACAGGCATCGACCTTCCGATATGACCCGCATCCTGACGATATTCGGCACCCGCCCCGAGGCGATCAAGCTCGCACCCGTCGTGCTTGCATTGGCGCAGGACCCCGATGTTGTGCACGCAACCTGCGTGACCGGGCAGCATCGGCAGATGCTCGATGCGGTGCTCGACGTTTTCGGCCTGACGCCGGACTATGATCTCGACATCATGAAGCCGGGCCAGAGCCTGACCCACATCACGACCGCCGTGCTCGAAGGCGTCGGCCGCGTGATCGAGGCGTTCAAGCCCGACTGGGTGATTGTGCAGGGGGACACGACGACGGCGATGGCCGGCGCGCTCGCCGCGTTTTACGCGAAGGTGAAGGTTGCGCATGTCGAAGCGGGCCTGCGCACGGGGAACATCCATTCTCCCTGGCCTGAGGAAGTGAACCGCAAGCTGGTCGGCCAGCTTGCGACGGTGCATTTCCCGCCGACCGAGATCGCCGCCGGCAATTTGCGCGCCGAGGGCGTGCGCGAAGAGGACATACTGGTCACCGGGAACACGGTGATAGATGCCCTGCAATGGGTTGCGGCAAAGCTGGAAAGCGATCGCACGCTCGGCAAGCGCTTTGAAGAGCAGTTCTCGTTCCTCGATCCGTCGAAGCGGTTGTTGCTGGTCACGGGACACCGCCGCGAGAATTTCGACGGCGGGCTTGAGCGGGTCTGCCGTGCGTTGGCCGAGATCGGCAAGCGCGGCGACGTCCAGATCGTCTATCCGGTCCATCTCAACCCCAATGTCCGCAAGGTGGCGTGGGAAGTGCTTTCGGAAAGCCCGGCGGTCCATCTGATCGAACCGCAGGACTATCTGCCCTTCGTCCATCTCATGAGCCGGGCGACCCTGATCATCACCGATTCCGGCGGTATCCAGGAAGAGGCGCCGGGGCTCGGCAAGCCGGTGCTGGTGACGCGCGACACGACCGAGCGACCGGAAGCCATGATTGCCGGCACCGCGCGACTGATCGGCACCTCTGCCGAGGCGCTGATCGCCAATGTCGTCGAACTGCTCGACGATCCTCAAGCATATGCAGCAATGGCGCAGGCGCGGAATCCCTTCGGGGACGGCCATGCGGCGGGGCGCATCGGAAATCGCATCAAATCGGGATCTGAAAATATGGGAAGTGCCGTATGAGCGGCGTGCGCAGCGTAGGCGTGGTGGGTCTTGGCTATATTGGCCTGCCCACATCGGTCGTGTTTGCCGATCATGGCGTCGATATCATCGGGATCGACGTCAATCCGGCATCGGTTGACTCGATCAACCGTGGCGAGCCGCATATCGTCGAACCGCAACTCGATGTGTTGCTGCGCAAGGTTGTCGAATCGGGCAAGCTCCGCGCGACGCTCACGGCCGAAGCGGCAGATGCCTTCATCATCGCCGTGCCGACGCCGTTCCGCGAGAATCACGAGCCGGACCTCGCTTATATCGAAGCGGCAGTACGGTCGATCGCGCCGGTCCTCGCCAAGGGTAACCTGGTCGTGCTCGAATCGACCGCACCGGTCGGCGCGACCGACCGGATGTCCGAATGGCTGGCGGCCAGCCGGCCCGACCTGACGTTTCCCCATCAGGCGGGGGAAGCCTCGGACATTCGCGTGGCGCACTGTCCCGAGCGCGTGTTGCCCGGACAGATTCTTCGCGAGCTGGTCGAGAACGATCGCATCATCGGCGGGCTGACCCCAAAATGCGCGCAGGCGGCGAGCGATCTGTATCGCGTGTTCGTCCGCGGCCAGATCAAGCTGACCGACGCCCGCACCGCCGAAATGGCGAAGCTAACCGAAAATGCGTTTCGCGACGTAAATATCGCCTTCGCGAATGAGCTTAGCGTGATCTGCGACGGGCTGGGGATCGACGTTTGGGAGCTGATCGGGCTCGCCAATCTGCATCCGCGCGTCAATATCCTCAATCCCGGACCAGGGGTTGGCGGGCATTGCATCGCCGTCGATCCATGGTTCATCGTCGCCGCCGATCGGCAGAATAGCCGCCTGATCCAGGCCGCTCGCGCGGTCAATGACGGCAAGCCGCATTTCGTGGCGGACAAGGTCAAGCAGGCAGCGGCGAAGTTCGCGCGGCCCGTGGTCGCCTGCCTGGGGCTGGCGTACAAGGCCAATGTCGATGATCTGCGGGAAAGCCCGGCCGTCGACATTGTTCACATGCTCGCCACGCAGAAGGTCGGCGAATTGCTGGTGGTCGAGCCGCATGTCGACGCGTTGCCGGCGAGCTTGCAGGCGCTGGATCTGCAGCTGACGACTTACGCAAATGCCGTCGAGCGCGCAGACATCGTGCTGCTGCTGGTCGACCATGCGCAGTTCATGGCGGGCGATCGTGCGCTGCTGAAGGACAAGGTCGTCATCGATACGCGTGGCGTCCTGTGACGCCAGACCGCATGCCATTCCTCAACGTACGAGCGCCGATCGGTGGCTAGCGCCGCGATTCTTTCGTTACTGCAAAAGCTTCGCGCGGGTTCCGCGTCGAAGGTGTTCGGGCTGAGCGTCGCCAATGCGGTCTTTGGCCTGGCTACGGCGACGCTGCTGGCGCGGGTGATGGGGCCGTACAATTTCGGCAGCTACAATTTCCTGTTGGCGGTGCTGGCGATCGTGTCCTTCCCGATCGGCACCGGGTTGCGGCAGGTCGTGCTGCGCGAAACGGCGTATGCCGTCGCGAGGCCCGATGCGCTGCATCCCTATCACACCTGGCTCTGGGCCTATCGAACTGCGGCGCTCCTGTGCGTAGTGGCGGCGGCGATCGGCATCGCCTGGGCGGCGATGACCGTTGGCATAACCGGCAACATCACGGTCGGGATATTGCTGATCGTGATCCTGTTCGCGGTACCGCTCATGCATGTCGGTGTCGGCAGCGTGCAGGGCATGGGGTTCGTCGTCACCAGCCAGATCCCCGAATATCTGATCCGGCCGATCGGCATATTGGTCATCATGGGCGCGATTGCACTGGTCAACGCGACGCGCCCGTTGACACTGGAAACCGCTATCGCCGTTTATGCGGTAACTTGTGTGATCGGCGCGGGCGCGGCGTTGTGGTGGCTGCGGACGCTGAGCGCCAAGGGACTGCCCGACCGTCCGATCGACCGCTCCGCTGCGGGTGCGCTCAATCGGCGCGCGCTGGTTACTGCAGCGGTCAGCTTCGGCATGATCCAGAGCGTTCAGCTGATCATGGACAATGTCGATACGGTGATGCTCGGGCTGCTCACCAGCCCCACCCAGATCGCGCATTACCGCGTTGCCAGCGCCATTGCGACGCTCGCATCGTTTGCGATCATTGCCGTCAACACCGTGATTTCGTCCGAAATCGCTCGGCTACATGCTTTGGGAGCGCGCGACGAATTGCAGAAGCTCATCCATATGAGCACCCGGGTCAGCGCGCTGATCAGCTTCGCTAGCCTGATCGCCATCTTGGTTGGCGGTCACCTCGCTTTGCTGATCCTCTTCGGCGCCGAATATGGCGCCGCGGCGGTACCCTTGTATATCCTGGCGCTCGGCCGGTTCTTCGCCTCGTGCTTCGGTCCGGTTGCGACCGTGCTCAGCCTGACCGGGCATGAGCGAATGACGCTGGCCGGTTTATGTGCTTCAGCGCTTTGCAACGTCGTGCTGAACCCGCTCCTGATCCCGCATTTCGGCGCGGCGGGTGCGGCAATGGCTTCAGCGTCGTCTCTGATGGTCTGGAGCATTTTCCTTTGGGTTTCGCTGCGCAGATCGACGGGTTTCACGACAATGTTCGGGCCGTCGACGCGCAATTGGCTGAAAAACCGTCCGGCCAGCTTGGGTGATCGGGTATGAATGAGAGTACGCGACCAGTTTTGACGGCGCAGAAGCTGATATGGGCGCGGCTCGCGCTTTTCGTGCTTTTGTTCTCGATCAACTTCGAAATGGTAAACCTGCTCGGAGATGGCGAAAAAGGCCTCTCCATCAGCCGCATCACGGCGTTGGGTTATGCCATCGTCGTAATGGCAACCGTCCCCCTGGTGATGAGCAAGGAGGGGAAGGCGTTCACAATACTTCTGTTTTGCATGCAGATCGTGATGATCATTGTGAGCGTCTATAATATAACCGAGGATTATGGCAGGTTCTTTGACGAATCCATTTTCTCCTGTGCGTTGATCTTCTGGGTTCTTGTCTGCCACCAGCGCTCGGACCCCCAGGTCGTAATAGACGGACTGCTCTATTTCGCCCTCGGTGCAGCCATCATTTCGGTTCTGGGAATCGCCGGCTACGGCGTCGAATATGACATAGATGGTCGGCTTATTCTGTTCGGCGACAATTCCAACCTGATCGGCGTTCGCATGACGGTCGCCACCATGGTGCTGATCTACTCGTCGCTCCGGTTCTTCAAGACGGCGCTCCCGCTGAGCGCGGCGTGCGGGTTCATGGCATTGCTGACGGCGCTCTTCATGATTGAGACGGGCTCTCGCGTCGCGGCGATCTCGTTCTTTGTGGCGCTGATGATTTTTTATACGCGATACATGCTGTGGGGGCGCAAGTTCGTATTTGGCGCCCTTGCCATGGGTGCGGGGCTGGCGGTTGCGGTGCCGTATCTGGTTTTGGCCACGGACATACCGCTGATGGATCGCTTGCAAAGATCCTATTATGAAGGCGACCTTGCCGGCCGCGGCGACGTGTGGACCATGTATCTCGACGAGTTGCGAAACTTCGACGATTTCGTGATCGGGCATGGCTATTCTGGGTTCGACAAGCTCGCCACCCATTTGTTCGGCCAGTTCATGAGCCCGCATAACGTGCTGGTGGAAATGCTGCTCCTGGGCGGCATCGTCGGACTGCTGATCTTCCTGGCGATGAACTTTCTGGCGCTGGTCGGTGCCATTCGCCAGATTCGATACGCCGATCAGATTTTGCCGCTCATGTTGCTCATGCCGTATTTCGGCTCGGTGCTGTCCGGGCAGACACTGAACGTGAAGCTGATGTGGGTGGTGCTGGCCACCTGCTTCACGCCGATCATGTATCGCCGGAGCGCGTCGCTTCCGGTCGGCTGGCGCACCGTCAACACCGTGAAGGCTGCCTGACATGTGCGGCATTGCCGGATTTGTCTCGCTAGCACCGATGGGCGCCGATGCGGCGACGCGGATTGTAACCGCGATGGCCGATCGCATCCGGCATCGCGGTCCCGATGCGGGGGATGTCTGGGTCGATGCCGCGGCCGGTGTGGCGCTGGGCCACCGCCGCCTGTCCATTGTCGATCTGTCGTCGGCGGGCGCACAGCCGATGGATTCGGCGAGCGGGCGCTTTACGCTCGTTTATAATGGCGAGATCTACAATCACGCCGAGATCCGCGAAGCGCTTGGCGGGGCAGGGCGATCGTGGCGCGGCCATTCCGACACGGAAACCCTGCTGGCGGCAATCGAGGCATGGGGCATCGAGCGTGCGTTGCAGGCCTGTGCGGGCATGTTCGCATTGGCGCTCTGGGATCGGCACGAGCGCTCGCTGACACTGGCGCGAGACCGGATGGGCGAGAAACCGCTCTATCTGGGCTGGCAAGGCCAGCACCTCCTGTTCGGCTCGGAGATCAAGGCGCTTCAGGCCCATCCTGCGTTCGAGCGGCAGATCGACACGGCCGTGCTCGGCAATTATTTCCGCTTCGGCAATACGCCGGGCCGCAGCTCGATCTGGGCCGGGATCGGCAAGTTGCCGCCCGGATCGTACCTCACCTATCGCCTGGGCTCGGGGCGGACCCTGCCGGAGCCGACGCTTTATTGGTCGATCGACACTGCGGCTGAAGCTGGTCGCGCCGATCGTTTCCGGGGCAGCGCGGAAGATGCTGCGGACGCGCTGGGAGCGGTGCTGTCCAAGGCCGTGGGCCAGCAGATGGTCGCCGATGTGCCCCTCGGCGCCTTCCTGTCCGGTGGCATCGATTCCTCGACCATCGTGTCGCAGATGCAGGCGCAGTCGGCCCGGCCGATCAAGACCTTCACGATCGGATTCGAAGAACCCGAATATGACGAATCGGTCCATGCCGAAGCCGTCGCGAGGCATCTGGACACCGAGCAGACCACGCTGAAACTGACCGCAGCGGATGCGCAGGCGGTCGTTCCTTCGCTGGCGGCGCTATTCGACGAGCCCTTTGGAGACACCTCGGCGATCCCGACGCTGCTGGTCTCGCGGCTCGCACGCCAGGAAGTGACCGTCGCGCTTAGCGGGGACGGTGCGGACGAGTTGTTTGCGGGGTATAGCCGCTATCATAGCCCGCGGATGCGCGCGGTGTGGAACTTCGGCCGGCTCGCACCCGGACCGTTGCGGACCCTGGCCGGGCGCCGGATCGGCGGCGCCGCCTATTCGCCATCGTCGAGCCGCGATCCCGCTGCCTTCCTGGCGGGAATGTACGATCTCTCGCTGTCGCAGTGGCGCGTGCCGCCGGTGATCGGGTCGCATGGCACGATACCGGCGACCGCTATGCCGAAGGGCGTCGATCATGTCGGTTTGATGATGCTCGCTGACACGCATCGCTATCTGCCAGACGACATTCTCACCAAGGTCGATCGCACGGCAATGTCGGTCAGCCTTGAAACGCGCGCCCCGTTCCTCGATCACCGGGTTGTCGAGTTCGCGATGCGCTTGCCGACCGAGGCGCTGGTGCGCGATGGCGTCGGCAAGATGCCCTTGCGCAACCTGCTGTACCGCAGCGTGCCGCGCGAGATTCTGGAGCGGCCCAAAATGGGGTTCGCGCCCCCCATCGACCATTGGATTCGCGGTCCGCTTCGCGAATGGGCGGAGGATTTGCTTTCCGCCGAGAGCCTCGGCGCAAGCGGCTTGCTAGACGTCGCTGCGATCCGCGCGCGCTGGACCGAACACCTGTCAGGCCAGCGTAACCATCGCGATCCGTTGTGGATCGCACTTATGTTCCAATCCTGGCTGCGCGAGAACGCCGCATGAAAATCCTTCTCGTCATCGACTATCTCGGATCGGGCGGAGCGCAGCGGCAGATCACCAATCTCGCGCTGGGGCTGCAGGCCCGCGGCGTGGACGTGACCTTGGCGGTCTATCATTTTTCGGACGCGGATATCTTCCGGCCCGCTATCGAAGCGGCTGCGATCCCGATCCTGAATATCGCCAAGTCGAGCAGATATTCGCTCGAAGTGCCCGCCGCCTTGCTGCGCAGCATGCGGGAGGCACAGTACGACGCCGTCATCTCATTTCTCGACGCACCGAATATCTATGCCGAACTGGCGAAGCTCGGGATGCCGGGTCAGAAGCTGATCGTGTCGGAGCGATTGAGCTATCATGCCGAGAAAGGCTGGCTGTTCAGCCGGGCGCGGCGCGTGTTGCATGCGCTCGCCTCCGTCGTGGTAAGCAACAGCCACAGCCAGACCGATTGGCTGCGCCACTTCCCGTGGCTCCGCCGCAAGGCGCGGACGATCTACAACGGCTATCCGATAACCGATTATGTCGCGTTGAACCCGCCGGGCGAAGGCCCGCTGAAGCTGCTCGCGATCGGCCGGATTACCGAGCAGAAGAATCCCAAGGCGCTCGCGCAAGCACTGGTCCAGCTTCACCAGAAGACCGGCAAGATGCCGCAATTGACCTGGGTCGGCCGGGTCGAGAGCGGTCCGGCTGCGGCGCAGCTCCACCGCGAGACCTGCGACGTCATCGAAGGCTATCCCGCGCTGAAGGCCAATTGGATCTGGGCGGGCGAGCATTCGGACGTGAACCCGTTCCTCGTCGACTGCCATGCGCTCGTCCATCCTTCGCTCTATGAAGGTTTGCCAAATGTCGTTTGCGAAGCGCTGATGGCGGGGCGGCCGGTGCTGGTTTCCGATATGTGCGACAACGCGCTCCTATCCGGCCGGGCCGGCGAGCGCGGGCTGGTCATTCCCGACCTGACGCCGACGGCGATTGCCGAGACGATTGAGGCGCTCTACGGCCTGCCCGGCGAGCGCTGGCAGGAATGGAGCGCGAACGCGCGCGGCTATGCCACGAGCAGCCTGACGATCGCGCAGATGTGCGACGCCTATCTCGATCTCGTGAACGAGCTGTTGGGGAAACGGGCCCCGTCCAAGTGAAGCCCGATCAATTCTCTCCCTCGAACGACTGACTACGCAGGAGTGTCATCCATGGAAAAGCGGGCGATCATCTTGGCGGGCGGAAAGGGTACGCGTCTGCGGCCCTATACGACCGTCCTGCCCAAGCCCTTGATGCCGATCGGTGAGTATCCGATCCTCGAGGTGATCATCCGGCAGCTGGTCAAGGCCGGCTTCGATCGCATCACGCTCGCCGTCAATCACCAGGCGGAGATCATCAAGGCCTATTTCGCATCGGGCGAACGGCTGGATGTGAAGATCGACTATTCGCTCGAGGACCAGCCGCTGGGCACGATGGGGCCGTTGCGGCTGATGGCCGATCTTCCCGAGCATTTTCTGGTCATGAACGGCGACGTGCTGACCGACCTGGATTTTGGCGGTTTCTACGATCGCCATGTGGCGTCGGATTCGGTCTTTTCGATCTCGGCACACCTGCGCCAGCAGATCGTCGACTACGGCGTGCTCGACCGTGATGCCGATGGCCATTTGTCGGGATTCCGCGAAAAGCCGAAATCCGACTATCTGGTGAGCATGGGCGTTTACATGGCCAGCCGCCGCTGCCTCGATCTCATTCCCGCCGGTCAGTTATATGGCTTCGACCATCTTATGCTGGACCTGATGCAGCGCGGAGAGAGGGTCGCTGTGCGAGACTTTAGCGGCTATTGGCTCGATATCGGCCGGCCCGACGATTACATGAAGGCGATCGACGAGTTCGACGCCAAGAAAGACCTTTTCCTCTAATGAAGGGCGTCGCGATCATCGCGGGGGGCGAGGGCCTTCTCGGGC
Organism: Sphingomonas soli NBRC 100801; assembly: GCF_001591025.1. Lineage (GTDB taxonomy): Bacteria > Pseudomonadota > Alphaproteobacteria > Sphingomonadales > Sphingomonadaceae > Sphingomonas > Sphingomonas soli. The sequence goes on along the minus strand of NZ_BCTZ01000025.1, from coordinate 19,624 downwards.
GCAGCCTGCAGAGCCGGCTGGCGCGCTTTGCGGACCTGACGGTGATTTCGGTGGGCCGGTCGGCAGGCGATCTGCGTGACTTTGCGAGCTGGGAGGGGCTGCCCCGCGCCGATTATGTGTTTCAGCTTGCGGCCCGGACGTTCGTGCCGGAAAGCTGGGAGACGCCGTACCGGTTCGTGCAGGACAATCTCGAGATCACGGCTGCCGCGGTGGAATATTGCCGCCTGCACAAAGCCAAGATCATCTATGCGAGCTCCTATCTCTACGGCAATCCGGAGACGCTCCCCATCGCCGAAACGGCGCGCGTGGATATCTCCAACCCCTATGGCCTTTCCAAGCGGATGTGCGAGGAAATGGTCGAGCATTTCTCGCACATGTTCGGTTTCCCGGCCGCAATCGTGAGGCCGTTCAACATTTACGGCCCCAACCAGGACGCGCGCTTCCTGCTGCCGTCGATCGTCCACCAGGCCAAGCATTCCGAAGCGATCCAGGTCCAGGACCTGGAGCCCAAGCGCGACTATGTATTCGTCGAGGATGTGGCCGAGGCGTTCATCGCCTCTGCCCTCCACGATTCGCCGTTCGCGGTATTCAATGTGGGCAGCGGCGAAAGCTATTCGGTCGGCGAGGTGGCGGATATCGTCAAGGCGCTGGTCGGCCGCGACGTGCCGGTGGTATCAACCGGCATCCGCCGGGTGTCCGAGATCATGGACACGCGTGCCGACATCTCCAAGGCAAACGAACTTCTCAACTGGTCGCCGCGCGTGACCATCCAGGAAGGGCTGAAGCTGCTCGTGGAATCCACGGCCTGAGTCCTCATGATTATTGGCGTGAAATTCAAATGAACGTGGCCTTTTTCGGAAGCGGGCGCTGCTTCCACACCTTCGACTGGTTTCGCTCTTGCTCGGATTTGCTGGGCAAGCCGGTGCCGTTCATCACCGACAATTACGAAGGCGATGGCCTGCCGTGCCTGTTTCGGGAAGGGGATGACGCGCGCGAGTTGATCATCATTGACCGTCTGCTTTCAACCGAAGCGACGGCGGTCGGCCACAAATGGCGCAACTTGATCAAGTTTCTGGTCATCCCGATCCAGATATTCCTGCTGCGGCGGCATCTGGCCAAGTTGAACCAGCCGTTCCTTCTGGCGCACTCGACCTACTACGCATTCGTTGCCAGCTTCACGCGCGCGCCCTATGCGGCGATCCCGCAGGGCAGCGAGGTTCTGGTCCGCCCCAAATCGCGCTTCTACCGCTGGCTGCTGCAGCGCTCGGTTCGCAAGGCGCGCTTTATCACGGTCGATTCCGAGGCGATGCGCAAAGTGCTTGTCGGCATGACCGACCGGCCGGTCTTCATCGTCCAGAACGGCATCAATATCCGGGCCGTGCAGGAGCCCAAGTCTGACGTCCGCGACCGCATCATGTCGATCCGGGCGATTTCCTCCAACTACCGGATCGCGGAGATCTTCGCGGGGCGGGATGCGGCGCTGCCGGACGCATCGCTGACCCTGACCTTCCCGTTTACGGAAGGGGTCTATTACGAGGCTGTCAGCACCTTGGTCCAGGAGCGGGATGCGATGCTGGGCTGCATCGACAAGACCGATCTGTACGGTTTGATGGCGAGCGCGATCTGCGTGGTTTCCATTCCGGAGAGCGATTCATCGCCGCGTTCGGTATATGAGGCGATCTTCGCAGGCGCGGCAGCGCTCTGCGCGCCCGCGCAATATATCGAGGCACTACCGGAGTGTATGCGCGCGCGGGTGATCGTGGTCGATGTCACGCAAGCCGACTGGCTTGGAAAAGGCGTGGCGCTCGCGAAGGAGATCGTGAAGAACCCCTATATCCCGAGCGAGGCTGCGCTGGTGGCGTTCGACCAGCGCAAGAGCATGGCGCGGTGCCTGCAACTCATCGAGGAAGTTCAGCCCTAGAGTGCCGCTTGCAACCCTGTGCACCGCGACTATTGCAGCGGCGCACCGGGCCCTGCCGCTAGTATCGGCGGGCCCATCGGAAACGAAGTCGCGACGCTGTCGCCCGATCAATTTGAAGAATGGTGAGGGAATTCCCTTTGGCTAACCAATTGTCTGCAAGGCCGTATCAGATTTGCACGCGGTGCGTGATGGATACGAGCGATTCTGCGATCGAATTTGACGCAAATGGCGTGTGTATGCACTGCCATAGCTTCGATGAGGACATTAAGCCGCATTGGCATACCGACGAGCGCGGCAAGGCCGCGGTCGCGAAGATGGTCGCGGATATCAAGGAAAGCGGCCGCGGCAAGGAGTTCGACTGCATCCTCGGCATGTCGGGCGGGCTCGACAGCTCGTACATGCTCCATCTGGTCGTCAAGGAATTCGGGCTCAGGCCGCTGGTCTTCCACGTCGATGGCGGATGGAATACCGATATCGCGGTCAACAACATCCAGATGCTCGTCGAAAAGCTTGGCCTCGACCTCTATACCGAGGTGATCAACTGGGAAGAGATGCGGGACTTCCAGCTCGCCTTCTTCAAGGCCGGCGTGCCGCATCTCGATATCCCGCAGGATCACGCGTTCATCGCCACCCTGTATCACTTCGCCGACAAGCACGGGATCAAGTACATCCTGAACGGTGGCAACTACTCCACGGAATGCGTCCGCAATCCGCTGGAGTGGCTGTACTACGGCACGGACATGGCGCAGCTGCGCGACATTCACGGCCAGTTCGGCACCCGCAAGCTCAAGACCTATCCGTTCAGCAGCGTGCTCTATCACAAATTCTACCTGCGCTACCTGAAGGGGCTGAAGGTAGCGAAGCCGCTCAACTCGCTTCCCTATACCAAGGCGCTGGCGATCGACACGCTCTCCAGCCTCTATGGCTGGCGGCCCTATCCGCAGAAGCATTTCGAGAGCCGCTTCACGCGCTTCTATGAGGGCTATTGGCTGCCGACCCGCTTTGGCTACGACACTCGCCGCGTCCAGTATTCGAGCCTGATCGTGACGGGCCAGATGGCCCGCGAGGACGCCATCGCCCAGCTCGCGCGACCGGCCTACGACCCCGAGACGATCGACGCCGAATTCGAATATATCGCCACCAAGCTCGGCATCACGGTCGAGGAATTGCGCAAGTATCACGAGATGCCGCTCAAGACCTATCGTGACTATCGAAACCAGGAATGGATGTTCAAGCTCGGCGCCAAGGTGCTGAAGCTCCTCGGCGTCGAAAGGTCGATAAAACGATGATCGCGATCATCGACTATGGATCGGGCAATACCGCCGCGATCGCCAATATCTTCAAGCAGCTCAAGGTGCCCCATTGCATCACCGGCGACCATGCCGAGCTTGAAAAGGCGGACCGCTACATCCTGCCGGGTGTCGGGGCGTTCGATGCGACGATGGCGCATCTGACCGCTTCGGGCACCATCGACGTGCTCAACGAGCAGGTGATGGGCCGCGGCAAGAAGGTGATGGGGATTTGCGTCGGCATGCAGATCTTCGCCGATTCCAGCGATGAAGGCGAACTGCCGGGCCTTGGCTGGATCCCCGGCCGTGTCCGCCGGATCCGCACGGAGAACCTGACCTCCGGGCCGCGCCTCCCGCATATGGGCTGGAACAGCGTCAGCGTGCAGGGCGCACCCGAACTGTTCAACGGCGTCGACTTCGAGCGCGGCTTCTATTTCCTGCACAGCTATTATTACGACGCCGCCGACCCCGCCGACGTTATCGCGACGGTCGACTATGGCGGCCGGTTCCCCTGCGCGGTGGGCAAGGGCAATGTCATCGGTCTGCAATTCCACGCCGAGAAGGGCCACGCCAGCGGTGTCGCGGTCTTCCGAAACTTCGCCGGACTCTGAACCATGCTGCGATCACGGATAGCGCCCTGCCTGCTCATGCGCGACGGCGGCCTCGTCAAGACCGAGGGATTCAAGGGCGGAAAATATGTCGGCGACCCGCTCAATGCGGTGAAGATCTTCAACGAGAAGGCGGTCGACGAGCTGGTGTTCTTCGATATCGACGCTTCCGTCGAAGCGCGCGAGCCGCATTTCCCGCTCTTGCGCAGCATCGCCGCGGAATCGCGGATGCCGCTCTGCTATGGCGGGGGCGTCACCAGCGCCGCCCAGGCGGCGAAGATCGTTGCCGCCGGCTTCGAGAAGGTCTCGATCAGCGCCGCCGCCCTCGAACGGCCGGAGCTGGTCCGCGAAATGGCTGAGGCGGTCGGCTCGCAGAGCGTGACCGTCACGATTGACGTCAAGCGCGGCATGCTGGGCGGCTACACGATTTACACGCATAACGGCCGCCGCAAGCACAAGCAGGACCTTGTCGAGTTCTGCCAGCAGGTCGAAGCGCTTGGTGCAGGCGAGATCGCCATCAATTCGATCGACCGCGACGGGGCGATGCAGGGATATGACCTTGCTTTGGCGCGGCAGGTCCGGGCTGCGGTGACCACGCCGATGACCGTCGTCGGCGGCGCGGGCACGATCGACCATATGCAACAGTTGATCGACGCCGTCGGCACCGTCGGCGCGTGCGCCGGTAGCATGTTCGTCTTCAAAGGCACCTACAAGGCGGTGCTGATCAGCTACGACCGGCCATCCGGCCTGCCCACAGTCGGCTGACATCAACGGGTACACCCGCTTCAAAGGTTCGTAATGAAACAGATTTTGCAAGATTTGCGCAAGGGAACGACGTACCTCACCGAGGTCCCGGCACCGACGGCTGCCTCGGGCACCCTGCTGATCGCGAGCCGCGTGAGCTTGATCTCGGCCGGTACCGAACGGATGCTCGTCGACTTCGGCCGCTCCTCAATGCTGCAAAAGGCCCGCCAGCAGCCTGAGAAGGTGAAGATGGTGCTCGAGAAGATCGGCACCGACGGCCTTTTCACCACGATCGACGCGGTCCGCTCGAAGCTCGCCCAGCCGATCGCGCTCGGGTACAGCAATGTCGGCGTCGTTCAGAGCGTCGGCAATGGCGTTCTGGATTTCAAGGCCGGCGACCGGGTCGTCTCGAACGGTCCGCATGCCGATCTGGTTCGCGTTGCGCAGAATCTGTGCGCGCGCATTCCCGACAATGTCGACGATGAATCCGCTTCCTTCACGGTGGTGGGGGCGATCGGGCTCCAGGGCATCCGCCTGATCGAGCCGACCCTGGGCGAAGCGATTGCCGTCAGCGGCGTCGGGCTGATCGGCCTGATCACCGTCCAGCTACTGATCGCCCAAGGGTGCCGGGTTCTCGCAATCGACTTCGATGCTGACAAGCTCGAGCTGGCACGCAGCTTCGGCGCCGAGATTTGCAATCTCGGCCGCGGCGAGGATCCGGTGGCGGCCGGCATGACGTTCAGCCGCGGGCGCGGCATGGACGGTGTGATCATCACCGCATCGACCGCATCGAGCGATCCGGTTTCGCAGGCGGCGCAAATGTCCCGCAAGCGCGGGCGGATCGTGCTGGTCGGCGTCACCGGCCTCGAACTCAACCGCAGCGAATTTTACGAGAAGGAGCTGTCGTTCCAGGTATCGTGCTCCTACGGACCGGGCCGGTACGACCCCGCATATGAGGATCAGGGGCAGGATTATCCCCTCGGCTTCGTACGCTGGACCGAGCAGCGCAATTTCGAGGCGATCCTCGACATGATGGCGAGCGGCCGTCTCGACGTGAAGCCGCTGATCAGCCATCGCATCGCCTTTGAAGAGGCACCGTCGGCCTATGACGTGCTGACCACCGATCCTTCGGTGCGCGGCGTTCTCCTCAACTATTCGGCGACGGGCGACGCGGAGCGGCTGGCGCCGTCGGTCGCGTTGCAGGCAGGGCCGCAGGCCTACACCGCCGTGAAGGCGGTGTGCGGCTTCATCGGTGCCGGCAACTATGCGTCGCGGATGCTGTTGCCGGCGTTCAAGGCAGCCGGTGCGCAGTTCAAGACCATCGTCACCTCCGGCGGGCTGAGCGGTGTGATCCACGGCGCCGGCGCCGGTTTCGAAGAAGCGTCCACCGATGTCGATGCGATGCTGGCCGATCCGGCGATCAATACCGTGGCGATCGTCACGCGCCACAATTCGCACGCGGCGCTGACCTGCAAGGCGCTCACCGCCGGCAAACATGTTTTCGTCGAAAAGCCGCTCGCGCTGAACAATGCCGAGCTCGAAGCCATCCAGGCCGCGCATGCCACGGGTTCGGCGCAGCTGATGGTCGGGTATAATCGCCGCTTCGCGCCGCATGTGGTCCGCATGAAGCAGATGCTGAGCGCGGTGAAGGAGCCGAAGTCGTTCATCATGACGATGAACGCCGGCGCCATTCCGGCCGGGCATTGGACCCAGGATCCCGCTGTTGGCGGTGGCCGGATCCTCGGCGAGGCGTGCCACCTGATCGACCTGATGCGCCATCTGGCCGATTCGCCGATCGTTTCCGCCCAGGCGCGTTGCATGGGCGTGCCGGTGAACGGTGTCGCGGACGACAAGGCGTCGATCACGCTCGGCTTCGCGGACGGCTCGTTCGGCACGATCCTGTATCTGGCGAATGGATCGGCGCGCTTCCCGAAGGAGCGCATCGAGGTGTTCTGCGCCGGCCGCATCCTTCAGCTCGATAATTTCCGCAAGCTGCGCGGCTTCGGCTGGCCCGGCTTCAGCTCCAAGGGAAGCTGGCGGCAGGACAAGGGACAGGAAGCCTGTGTGGCAGCGTTCCTCAATGGGATCGAATCCGGCAGCGGCGCGCCGATCCCCGCCGACCAGATATTCGAAGTGGCGAAGGTCAGCATAACCGTCGCCGAAATGCTGCGTGCCCAATAGCGGCCGGATAGCCAAGCTACGGACGGTGGCGAAACTCGGCGCGCATAGCGTGCTGCGGGTCGCGGCGTATCGCATTGGGCTGAAGACCGGGCTGCACCCGGTCCAGCGCCTGAAAGCCCGCCCGATCGACGGGAAGTTTTTTGCTCCTGCAGCCAATAGCCAGGCGGGTGCGACGGGGGAGGCGGCGCGATCGCTGCACTATTTCGGCTGGCGCGAGGTTCCGGTTACCGGCCAGGCGCCGGACTGGTTCGCGAACCCGTTCACCGGGGCCACGGCGCAACCGGCGATGCGGCCGTGGTGGACCATCCCGGATTTCGCCGAGGCGACCGGGGACATCAAGATATTGTGGGAGCCGTCGCGCTTCCAATGGTGCCTCGATCTTGCGCTGGCGGCACGGACGGACGGCGATGCGGCAGAGACGCTGGAGCGCTGGCTGCAGGATTGGCACGCCAAGAACCCGGCATATCAAGGGCCGAACTGGAAGTGCGGGCAAGAAGCATCGCTGCGCGTGATGCACCTGGCCATGGCTACGCTGCTGATTTCCGGCGGGACCGAGCCGAGCCCGGCATTGCGCGCGTCGCTATTCAACCATCTGCAGCGGATCGCGCCGACCATGGGCTATGCGGTTGGCCAGGACAATAATCACGGCACCTCCGAGGCAGCCGCGCTGTTCATCGGCGGAAGCTGGCTCGCACAGGCAGGCGTGGCCGAGGCGAACCGGTGGCAGCGCATGGGCAGGCGCTGGCTCGAGAACCGGGTTTCCCGGCTGATCGCGCCCGATGGCAGCTTCAGCCAATATTCGCTCAACTATCACCGCATGGTGCTCGATACGCTGTGCATGGTGGAGATCTGGCGGGGCCGGCTTGGCCTGCCAGAGTTCTCCGCGGCGTATCTGGCCCGGGCTCGGGCTGCGACGCGTTGGCTGCGCGAGATGATTGATCCCGCATCCGGCGATGGGCCGAATGTCGGCGCCAATGACGGCGCGCATATCTTCGATATCGGCCGGACGCCGTATCGCGATTTCCGCCCGACCGTGCAGACCGCCGCGATCCTGTTCGAAAATGCCCGCGCCTATCCCGGCGATGGCGCGTGGAACCGGCGGGCGGAGGCGCTGCGGCTCGCGCTTCCCGATACCGTGCTGGCGCCGGCGGCGTCCGCTCAGTTCGACGATGGCGGCTTCAGCGTGGTGCGGAGCGGAGCGGCGATGGCGATGCTGCGCTATCCGCGCTTTCGCTACCGCCCGAGCCAGTGCGACGCGCTGCATGTCGATCTGTGGCTGGGCGGCGACAACCTGCTCGGGGACGCCGGGACCTATAGCTATAATTCGGGCGAGGAATGGCTTGCCTATTTCGGCGGCACCGCCAGCCACAACACGATCCAGTTCGACGGCCGCGACCAGATGCCGCGGATCGGCCGCTTCCTGCTCGGCGAATGGCTGAAGAGCGATGACGTGGCGTTCGACCCCGATGGCGCGCAGGCCGGTTACACCGATGGGCAGGGTGCCTCGCACAAGCGGTCGATTGCGCTCCATGCGGACAGGCTGGTCGTCACCGACACGATTTCGGGCTTTGCGGGCTCCGCCGTGCTGCGCTGGCGGCTGCGCAAGGGCGAATGGCGCAGCGACGGTCCGCACGGCGTGACCGATGGCGCGCACCGGCTCACCGTGGCGGCCGATGCCGCCGCCGGGCCGCTCGCACTCGGCGCGGGGTGGCGATCGCTCCTGTATCTGAACAAGGAAGAGACGCCGGTGGTCAGCTGCGAACTGACCGGGCCGGCCGTCATCACCACAATCTATAGCTGGGCCTGATGCGCGTACTTTACTTCCACCAGCATTTCTCCACGCCCAAGGGCTCGACCGGGCTGCGCTCGTTCGAGATGGCGCAGAATCTGTTGCGGCGCGGGCATGCGGTGACGATGGTTTGCGGCAGCTACGGCCTGGGGCAGACCGGGCTGGACGGCCCGTTCGTCAAGGGGCGGCGGCGCGGTACGGTCAGCGGCATCGACGTCATCGAATTCGATCTGGCCTATACCAATGCCGACGGCTTCGTGAAGCGCGCCTGGACCTTCGTCCGCTTTGCCATGGCGAGTATCGGCATCGCATTCCGCGAAGACTATTCGGTGCTGTTCGCGACCACCACGCCGCTCACCGCCGGCATTCCCGGCATTTTTGCGCGCTGGCTGCGCCGCAAGCCGTTCGTCTTCGAGGTCCGCGATCTGTGGCCGGAATTGCCCAAGGCGATGGGGGTCATCCGCAATCCGGTGGTGCTCGGGCTGATGTCGATGCTGGAATGGCTCAGCTATCATTCCGCCGACCGGCTGATCGGCCTGTCGCCCGGTATTGTCGAGGGTATCCGCAAGCGCGGCATCGCCGCCGAGCGGGTTACCGAGATATCCAACGGATGCGACCTGGCGCTGTTCGGCGCTTCGGCTCCGCCCTGGCGTCCGGACGGTGTCGCCGAAAGCGATCTGATGGCGGTGTTCGCCGGATCCCACGGTATCGCCAACGGCCTGGATGCCCTGCTGGATGCCGCCGCCGAGCTGCAGGGCAGGGGCCGCGACGACATCAAGTTCGTGCTGATCGGCGACGGCAAGCTCAAGCCGGCACTGCGGCAGCGGGCGGACGAACTCGGGCTGCGCAACGTCGTCTTCCACGATCCGGTGGACAAGGCCCGGCTGAGCGGCCTGATGCGCGCCACCGATATCGGGCTGCAGATCCTCGCCAATGTGCCGGCTTTCTATTTCGGCACCTCGCCCAACAAGTTCTTCGACTATGTCGCGGCGGGGCGGCCGGTGCTGATCAACTATCCCGGCTGGCTGGCCGGCTTCGTCACCGAGCAGCGCTGCGGGTTCGCGGTGCCGCCGGCCGACCCCGCCGCCTTTGCCGATGCGCTTGAGCAGGCCGCGGCCGACCGCGCCGGATTGCAGGCAATGGGGCGGCGCGCGCGGGAATTGGCGGAGGCGCAATTCGATCGGCGCAAGCTGGCAGATCGCTGGGTGGACTGGATTGAGGGAAGCAGTAATGGTCGAGAGCAACACGGTCGCAGCGGACCGCACGGTAGAGTTGATGATGAACGAGACTGAACCCAGGGCCCAGCAGGTCGTCGATATCGTGCGCCACGTATATGGCGAGGGGTTCATCCCATTGCACCGGCCCGTGTTCGGCGGGCACGAGAAGACGTATCTCGCCGAGTGCGTCGATTCGAATTTCGTGTCGTCAGTGGGCGAGAAGGTGGTCGCATTCGAACGCGCCATCGCCGATTTCACCGGCAGCAAATATGCGATCGCGACCATGAACGGCACCGCGGCGCTGCACATCAGCCTGATGCTCGCGGGCGTGCGTGCGGGCGACGAGGTCATCTCCCAGGCGCTGACCTTCATCGCGACCTGCAATGCGATCAGCTATATGGGCGCACATCCGGTGTTCGTGGATGCGAGCAAGGAAACGCTGGGCATGTGCCACGAGGCGCTGACCCGCTTCCTCGAGCAGCATGTGGAGGTGCGCGAGGGGCAGGCGTATAACCGCACGACCGGGCGGCGCATTGCCGCCTGCGTTCCGATGCACACGTTCGGGCTGGCGCTGCGCATCGACGAGATCGTCGCCGTCTGCAACGCGTTCTGTATCCCGGTGGTCGAAGACGCCGCGGAATCGCTCGGCACCTATATCGGCGAGCGCCATACCGGGACCAGCGGCGTGATCGGCGCCTATAGCTTCAACGGCAACAAGATCGTCACCACCGGTGGCGGCGGCATGATCGTGACCGACGATCCCGAGATCGCCAAGCGCGCAAAGCATATCACCACCACTGCCAAGATCCCGCATCCGTATGAGTTCAAGCACGACGAGATCGGCTATAATTACCGGCTCCCCAATCTGAACGCGGCGCTTGGCTGCGCGCAGATGGAGCAGCTGGACGAGTTCTTGCGCATCAAGCGCGACGTCGCAGCCTATTATGACGAGACGCTGCCGCCGCTCGGGTACACGCTGGTGCGCGAGCGCCCGGGGACGCGCTCCAATTACTGGCTCAACGCCGTGCTGCTTGCGGACCTGGAGAGCCGGGACGCCTTCCTGGAATATTGCAACGCACAGGGCGTGATGACACGGCCGGTATGGCGCCTGATGTCGAGCCTGCCGATGTTCGAGAAGTGCCAGAATGACGGCCTCGAAGTGTCGCGTTGGCTGGAGGAGCGGATCGTCAACATCCCGTCCAGCGTACCGGGCCGTCCTCCCATCGAATGAACGCGCGTTCGCTGACGAACGACATCCTTCTCATCATCTGAAAATCCGGGGTTAATTCATGAACGTGCTAGGACTGATCGGGCGTACCAGCCCGCTTTTCGACAAGGACATCGCCGCGCATGAGCAGCAATTGTCCGATGCCGTGCGGGGCGGGCGGTTCCTGGTCATCGGCGGTGCAGGGTCGATCGGCCAGGCGGTGACCCGCGAGCTGTTCAAGCGCAACCCAAAGGTTCTGCACGTCGTCGACATCAGCGAAAACAACATGGTCGAGCTGGTTCGCGATCTGCGCAGTACGCTCGGCTATATCGACGGCGATTTCGCCACCTTCGCGATCGACTGCGGCTCGCGCGAGTTCGAGGCGCTGATGGCCGATGGCGGCTATGACTATGTCTTCAATCTCTCGGCCCTCAAGCATGTGCGCAGCGAGAAGGACCCGTTCACGCTGATGCGGATGATCGAGGTCAATATTCTCAACACGCTCAAGACGCTGGAGATGGCGCGGGAAGGCGGCGCGCGCCGCTATTTCTGCGTTTCGACCGACAAGGCCGCCAATCCCGTCAACATGATGGGGGCCAGCAAGCGGATCATGGAGATGTTCCTGATGCGCGCGGCCGATCGGATGGAGAATTCCACTGCCCGCTTCGCCAACGTCGCCTTTTCCGACGGCTCGCTGCTGCACGGATTCAATCAGCGCGTCGCCAAGCGCCAGCCGATCGCTGCGCCCAACGATGTGCGCCGCTATTTCGTCACGCCGCAGGAATCGGGCGAACTGTGCATGATGTCGTGCCTGCTCGGAGAAAATCGCGACATCTTCTTCCCCAAGCTGTCCGAAGAGCTCCACCTCACCACCTTCGCCGATATCGCGGTGCGCTATCTGGAAGAGCTTGGATATGAGCCGGTCATCTGCGCCACCGAAGAGGAGGCCCGCGGCCGTGCCGCCGAGCTGATCCCGCAGCGGAAATGGCCCTGCTTCTTCTTCGCCAGCGACACCACCGGCGAAAAGGATTTCGAAGAATTCTTCACCGATGGCCAGCAGCTCGACATGGACCGCTTCGCCAATGTCGGCGTCATCAAGAACCAGCTGGCCTATGATGGCGAATTGCTTGACGGCTTCCTGCGCGAAATCGAGGCGATCCGCGCCGCCGGGCGCTGGAGCAAGGGCCCGATCGTCGATCTGTTCAACCGCATGATCCCCGAGTTCAACCACAAGGAAACCGGGCGTTATCTGGACGCGAGGATGTAAGCATGCAGCGCCTGCTCGACATTCTCCTATCCGGCCTAGCGCTCCTGCTCCTGTCGCCGCTGCTGGTTCCGATCGCGATCGTGCTGCGGCTGACCGGGGAGGGCGAGGTCTTTTATTTCCAGGACCGCGTCGGCAAGGGCGGCCGGATGTTCAAGGTCTACAAGTTCGCGACGATGCTCAAGAACAGCGCGAACATCGGCACCGGCACCGTGACGTTGAAGAACGATCCGCGGGTGCTGCCGCTCGGCAAGTTCCTGCGCAAATCCAAGATCAACGAGCTGCCGCAGCTGATCAATATCCTGAATGGCACGATGAGCGTCATCGGCCCGCGGCCGCAGACCCAGCGCTGCTTCGATGCCTTCCCGGTGCAGTCGCAGGAAGCGATCAAGCTCGTGCGTCCGGGGCTTTCCGGCATCGGCTCGATCGTCTTTCGCGACGAGGAAGAGATGATGCACCAAGATGCCGATCCGGATCGGCTCTATGACGATGTGATCATGCCCTACAAGGGCAGGCTGGAGGAATGGTATCAGCATAATCAGGGCGTCTGGACCTATGTGCTGCTGATCGTCCTCACCGCCTGGGTTATCGTTTCGTCGAACGTCGCGGTGGCATGGCGCTTCTTCCCCTCGCTCCCCCGGCCCGATGCGGACATGGCCCGACTGCTCCATCTCGGCGATGCATGACCGGGCGATCTATGCGCAGGTCGCCGCCCTGCACATAGCGAGCATTGATCGCGGTTTCCTGCCGCAGCTGGGCCCGCGTTTCCTGACGCTCCTCTATGAGGCGATGGACGCAGACCCGCGCTCGATCCTGATCGTCGAGGTCGAACAGGGCAAGGTCGCCGGGTTCGTCAGCGGCGGCGTTGGCCTCAAACATGTATATCGCGCGCTGCTGGGCCGGCTGCCGAGCGTGGTCTGGTCGCTCCTTCCCGCGTTGCTCTCGCCGCGCAAGATTTTCCGCATCGCGGAGATACTGCTGCACGCCCGTTCCGAAGAAGCGCCGGATCTCCCGGCGGCGGAATTGTTCAGTATCGCCGTCGCGCCCTTCGCGCGCGGCACCGGCTGCGCGCAGAAGCTGTACTTGGCGCTATGCCGGCATTTCCGCGACCAGGGCATCCTGTCCTTCAAGATCGTCGTTGGCCGCGATCTCGGTCCCGCCCATGCATTCTATCGCAAGATGGGGGCAGAGCCGGTCTCGGAGGTCGAAATCCACGCCGACCAGGCTTCCACGATTTACGTGCAGCAAAACCGCGATTGACGTGGTGACGCACTTTCTCAATTCTCGCCAAGCGCCTGCATCCAGCGGTGTGTGGCTTTCAGGGGGCTTGCGGTAGGCGCGATCGGGTCGCCCGCAAAGAAACAGAGGATCGAAACCAAATCCACGCACAATAATTTCGACCTTATCCGGCTATTCGCCGCGACACAGGTAGCAATTGCGCACACGGCCGAGCATCTGAATTTTCATTTCGGCTTTTTGAAGGTCCTTGAATATTTTCCGGGCGTTCCAGTCTTCTTTTTCATCAGCGGGTATCTGATCTATAAATCCTATGCCAATATCCGTGAGAATAACCTGAGGATATTCTTCACCAACCGGATACTACGGTTGTACGCGGCACTTTATGCCTGCTTTTTCCTGACGGTCGCCTCGATATATTTGAGCGGCTATTTCAGCGCGCATGAAGTGAGCTTTAAGCAGCTGGCGGTGTGGACGTTCACATCCCTGACCTTCTTCCAGTTCTACAATCCCGATTTTCTGCGTGAATATGGCGTTGGTGCGATTAACGGCAGCTTGTGGACGATAGCGGTAGAGCTGCAATTCTATATCCTGACGCCGATCCTGTTCATCGCTTACAAGAAGTATCGAAAAATAGCGCTGGCGATATTCATTTTCCTGATCGCCATAAATGCAGCCAACACCTTCCTGAACATCAAGGACGGGATGCTTTTCAAGCTATTCTCGGTATCGTTCATACCCTAGTTCTACATGTTCATGCTCGGCGCCTATGTGTCGACCAATCAGGCGTTGCAGCATAAAATCCTGTCCATCAATCCACTGATCTATCTCGTTCTCTATGCGGCATCCTATGCCGCGGCTGCGTATTTCGGCATCGGCACGGGAAATGGGATAAATGTCGTAAGCTATATGCTGCTGAGTGCGCTGATATTCAGCCTGGCGCATTACAAGCCGGGCCTGTCCAACAGCCTGCTGCAAGGCAACGACATCTCATATGGTGTGTATATCTATCATATGCCGATCGTTAACCTGTTCCTGTATCTGGGAATATTGGGATCGGCGTGGCATTTCGCGGGGGCATTGGCGCTCACCTTTGCCGTCTCGCTCTTGTCGTGGTTCTGCATCGAGAAGCCCGCGCTCAAACTGAAGAAGATGGCGCTGAGAAACTACAATTGACGCATCGCATGCAGTGAAACTGCGAAGACCGTGCCGCATCCCGTTATTGTACTTTTTACCCAGCCTCCTGAGCAACTTGCAGCTTGTGGAACAGGCGCGGCGCGGATACGAACGCGCCGAAATGACGTCGCTGCGCTTTATACCGGGCGGCTGCAATTTGGGAGGTCGTGGATCCGGGCGTAGGATCTGCGATCAGGGGGATCGGGTCGTCCATGATCAAGGTGCAGCGAAGGGGGGGCTATCGGCGCGCGCATGCCTGGAACAAGGCACGCGTGCAGCTGGGTGGCATCTTGCTGTTCGCGACCGCGCTGCCGACGATCATCCTGGCGATGTTCTACGTCCATTTCATGGATGCCGAGGCGAGCCAGATGGCCGCGCTCGGTACGCTGGTGGCAGGCTGCGCCAGCGTCTATCTCGTGCGCAACATCTCGCTTTATCCGGGAATACGCGGCGCCTTCTTCGTGTTCCCGTCGGTGCTGGTGTGCTTTGCGCTGACCTTTTCCTTTTTCCTGTTTTTCCGCGTCGACTATAGCCGCGCGCTGCTGATCGGCGGGAGCATCGGCACGCTGATCTGGCTGTACATCGTGCAGATCATGATCGAGCGCAGATCCGTCCTCAACGTCGGGATCGTCCCTTTCGGCAATGTCACGATGCTCGTGGAAGAGCCGATGCTGGAGCTGCACTGGCTTTCGGAGCCGGTGCGGACACGCCATTACGACGTGCTGGTGGCGGATTTCCGCGCCGACCTGACCGACGAGTGGGAAGCGTTTCTCGCCGACTGCGCGTTGGCGGGAATGCCCGTGCTGCACGTCAAGCAGCTGCATGAGTCGCTCACCGGCCGGGTGGAGATCGAGCATCTTTCGGAGAATAGCTTCGGCTCGCTCGTGCCGTTTATCGCCTATCTGCGCTTGCGCCGGGGCTTCGATTTTATCGCTGCCATAGCCGCCGCGATATTGCTGCTGCCGCTGTTCGTGGTGGTCGCGATCGCTATCAAGCTGGATTCGCCTGGGCCGGTGCTCTTCCGGCAAGTCCGGATCGGGTATCGCGGCGTGCCATTCCATGTCGCCAAATTCCGGACGATGGTCGCCAACCGCGACGAAGCCGACGAGCGCGCCGGGGCTATGACGCGCGACAACGACAAGCGCGTCACCAGGATCGGGCGCTTCCTGCGCCGCACGCGGATCGACGAGCTGCCGCAGGTGCTGAATATCTTGAAGGGCGAGATGAGCTGGATCGGTCCGCGGCCCGAGGCCGAGGTCCTGTCACGCTGGTACGAGACCGAATTGCCCTTCTACCGCTATCGCCACATCGTGCCGCCCGGCATCACCGGCTGGGCGCAGGTCACCCAGGGGCATGTCGCCGATCTGGATGCGGTGATGAGCAAGCTCCACTACGACTTCTATTATATCAAGAACTTCTCGCCCTGGCTCGATGCGCTCATCATCGCCAAGACCGTGCAGACGGTCGTAACCGGGTTCGGATCGCGCTGACCTGAAGCGCCGCGCGGTTGGCCGAGGTCAGATGACGGCCTGCAGGGGCCAGCGCTCGCCGCCTTCAAATCCCATCGCCGTCAGCTTGCCTGAGGCAAACGCCCCCGTGTCGAGGCCGATGCGATGGGGGTGGACTTCGATGTCGGCGGAAATGGTGTGGCCGTGGACGATGATCTTTTCGAGCGGGCCGCGATGATCGAGAAACTCGCTGCGGATCCAGCGGAGATTCTTGGGCTTTTGATGGGTTAGCGGCTGGCCGGGCAGCACGCCGGCATGGACGAATGCATAGTCGCCGAAGACGATCAGGTCCTCGAAGCGCTCGAGGAACTCGACATGTTCCGCCGGTACCCGTTCCTGCAGCATGGCGAGCAGTTCGGGATAGTCCGCGCCGAGATATGCCTGCTCCGGCACGCCATAGCTCAAAATCGTCTCGCGCCCGCCGATCCGCGTGAAGAAGGCCAGGGCCTTCAAGTCCCCGCGCACCGACTGGAGGAACACTTCCTCGTGATTGCCGAGCAGGAAGCTCGCGCGATCGGTGGTGCGGCTGATCTGGAGCGCGCGCTCGACGACCTGCGCCGATTCCGGCCCGCGGTCGATCAAGTCTCCCAGGAAGACGATATGCGTGTCGGCAGCGGGCCGGGCGGTATCGTCGCGATCAATCTGGTCAAGCAGGAGATCGAGCAGGTCGAGGCGGCCGTGAATATCGCCGATCGCATAGATGCGCAGGCCCGGCGGAATTGCGCCGGCGGGGGCGGTGGGGGCGCTGGCGCGGCGCGGCGGGAAAAGCTTGCGTAACATGATGTAGAACTGAGACTCTTGTCGGCCGCATGATCCGGCGGTGCACTCTACACTCTATCCGGCGCGCCCAAAACAAAAGTGGCGGCCGTTTCCGGCCGCCACTTGAACTCGTAACCCCAAGTCAGAGACTAGGGGCTGTCGGGCGAGTCATCGCTGTTCGCGAGAACGACAGCGCCGCCGATGATGGCGACGGTGGCGAGAACGCCGATGATGACCGCCGGAGCGAATTCGTTCTGGTTCTTGCCCTTGGTCGCCACACGCGCCTGCGACAGCGACAGCGACGAAGCCGGGCTTGCGAGGACCGGGGTCGCCGCCAGCGAGGCGACGGCAGCGGCCGTAAGAAGCTTAGCCAACATTATTATTACTCCCTCTTCGAGTTCGGTAATCTGGTCAGATCGGGCCTATGGCATAGGAACCAACCAACGGCAACATCTCAAAACTTTCGGTTTCGACAAGTTGCCCTGCCGTTGCCGTAACGCAACACTAGCCCGGTGTATCCCGGATTTCCTTTGCTAGCGGCTGCAAACGCACCATGCCGCAAGCGCGAAACCTTTTAGCTCCGCCCGCTGAGATCGCCAAGTGGTTAACGCGCTCCGGCGCAGCAGCTTTGCGATGTTTTTTCACAGTCTCCGGCGGTTACCGTGTGATTTTGAGCCGCAGGCGGGGGCGAATGCGGCGGTGCGGGCGCAGAGTGTATCGTTTCGGGACCTTGGCGGGCCGGTAAGGGCGCATCGCGAATCGCTTGCGGCTGCACAGAGGCCGGATTGCCGGAGCCGCAGAGGGACGCGTATGGGAAGCCAATGGTTTCATCGTTCGCCAAATTGGCCCTCCGCCTCCGCCACTTCGTCCCGTTCCTCGGCGCAAGCGCGATGTTCGCTCTTGTTCCCACCGGAGCGGTCGCCGCCGACGACCCCGCGATGTTCGAAAGCGTCCGCCAGGCCGATCTCAGGGTCGCGACGATCGGCTGGCGGCTGGCTTCGGCGAATGTTGCGCTGTGCGACCGGCTGGAGGCCGGCACCGGCCTCCAGTTGCATACGCTCGACCAGTTCGACGGCGGCTCGCGCGAGGATGCGCGTGTCCATTTCACCTTCGCCACCCCGGTGGCGATCGAAGGCGTGGTGGCGGGATCGCCGGCCGAGATCGCCGGGCTCAAGGCCGATGATTCGCTGGTTCGCGTCGGCAGTGTCGATATTGCCGCGCTGCCCGGCAAGCCGATGACCACCGATCGGCTGGTGGCAGCGCAGCTCGCCATCGCGGCGCTGCCGGTGGATGCGCCGATCGCGGTCGAGGTTCTGCGCGGCG
Organism: Sphingomonas soli NBRC 100801; assembly: GCF_001591025.1. GTDB lineage: Bacteria > Pseudomonadota > Alphaproteobacteria > Sphingomonadales > Sphingomonadaceae > Sphingomonas > Sphingomonas soli. The sequence goes on along the minus strand of NZ_BCTZ01000025.1, from coordinate 1,402 downwards.
GCGCGCCGGTTCGCGTGACGCTACAGCCGATCCCGGTCTGCAAGTCGCGCTTCGAGATGCGCATCGCCAGAGATTGGGGCGCCTCGGCCGACGGCACGATGGTCCAGATCGGCTCGCGCTTCGTCGAGGAATATCGCGACGAATGGCTCGCCGCGGTGATGGCGCACGAATTCTCGCACAACATCCTGCGCCATCGCGAAAAGCTCGAGGCGCGCGGCGTGAATTTCGGGATGCTCTCCGGCTTCGGCAAGAACGTGAAATATTTCCGCCAGACCGAACTGCAGGCCGATCTGCTCGGCGTTTATTTGATGGCCAACGCCAACTATCCCGTGCGCGCCGCGATTGATTTCTGGAAGGTGTTCGGGCCGAGCAAGGCGGGGGGCATCCTGCGCAGCCGCTCGCATCCATCCTGGCGGGACCGCGTCTCGACGCTGGAGGCGGAGATCGCCAAGATCGAGACGATTTCGGCGCGGCCGATCGTGCCGGCGGTCCTTACCGATCGCGCCGTGCCGCTGGACGGCAATTGGGAGCGGTTGATCGTCCGCCAACGCTGAGACCGGTCTCGGCGCCTGGTTTGGTGCCCATATTAGTCTTTTAGCGCGGATTGCGCTTGCGCCACAGCATTTACCCTCGTCAAATCGGCCATCGCGGGCAAATCAATTGCTGCGGGTCGCGAAGGGGAACAGCCATGGCCGATATCAACGATATTCTTGTCGAGGGGGAGCCCATCCCCGTTATTGAGCTGCGCGATTGGCTGATCGAGCGCGACACGGAAATCAACGACAACAGCCTTGCGATCGCAACCGGAACCATCGCCGTGCTGGTGGATACGCGAGTCTATCTGACGCAGGCCGCGCTCTATGCGGACCTGCTGCCGCTTGACGGCCTCCACGCATTGGTAACCGAAGATCCGGATGGCCTTAAGAACGGGCTGTACCGCAAAAACGGTGCTGTCAGCGCGGGGAACTGGGTGGGTCCGTTGGACCTGTTCGCCAGCGCGGCTGCCGCGCTGGTAGAACCGCTGGCGGAAACCGCCGAGGAATGGGCGGAAGCGGCTGCCGCCAGCGCTCTGGCTGCCGCGGCAAGCGCCCTCGCAGCCGATGTCAGCGCCACGGCGGCCGAAGCCAGCGCGACAGCAGCCGATGCCAGCGCGACCGCTGCTGACGCGAGCGCGACGGCAGCCGATGCCAGCGCGATAGCCGCGGGCGATAGCGCCACGGCGGCAGATGCAAGTGCGACGGCGGCCGATGTCAGCGCGACAGCAGCCGGCGCGAGCGCTACGGCGGCGGATGCCAGCGCGACTGCTGCTGACGCGAGCGCGACCCTGGCAGACGCTAGTGCGACCGCGGCCGCGACCAGCGCGACAGCCGCGGGCGACAGCGCCACGGCGGCAGATGCGAGC
>NZ_BCTZ01000024.1 GCF_001591025.1 Sphingomonas soli NBRC 100801 | reverse complement strand
GGGGGTGGGGCTGCGGTTTGGCTTTGAACGTCATCGGGTGCGCTTGTGGCGAATACCCCTCCACCACGCCCTTTGGGCGCGGTTCCCCTCCCCCTCCGGGGGAGGATTTTTTGGGGGCTCAGTCCTCCCCCGGAGGGGGAGGGGGACCGCCGGAGGCGGTGGAGGGGTAGGGGCCGCGGGCGGCTTCGATGATGTGGCGGATCACCGCGTCCATATCTTCCAGAACTTCGCGGGCGGGGATGCGGCAGATACCGACGCCCTGTGCGCGCAGCCAAGCGTCGCGGGTGGCGTCGCGTTCGGGCTGATTGCCGCGCGCGTGGATTTCGCCGTCCACCTCGATCGCAAGGCGGGCTTTGGCGCAGTAGAAATCGAGCACGAAGCGGCCGGCGGGATGCTGGCGGCGGAACTTGTGCCCGGCGGGGCGGCGGCGGAGTTCGCGCCAGAGCAGGGCTTCGGGCAGGCTCATCGTGCGGCGGAGGTGCTGGGCGAGGATCTGGGTTCGCTTCGGGCCGTGCAGCATTTGGTCTGTGCCCCTCCAGCTTTGGGAGGATCAGGGTACGGCGCTTGGCGGCGTTTGCAACGATAAGTTCGTTGTTTGTTCTTCCAATGTAGGAAATCGCGCGATAGCTGGTTGGCTCCTTTGGCGGGGGAGCAATCATGGGGGATCGAGCGATCCGGCGCGCGCGGAAGCCGTTTTCGCGGTGGAGTGCGGATACCGAGCAGGCTTTCCTGCTCGCGTTGCGGCTGAGCGGGCAGGCCAGCAAGGCGGCGAAGGAGATCGGGCGGGGGCTGTCGGCGGCCTATGCGCGGCGGCAGCGCGATCCGGATTTCGCGCGAGCGTGGGACGAGGCGGTCGCGGCGGGGCAGGCGGAATGGGCTATGCTCTCCGCCGAGGCGCGCGGTCCGCTGGACGACGGGGCCGGGGGCGGGCGGCTGGCGCGCGGGAACGACCGGATCGACGGATGGGACAAGGCTCGGCGCGGCACCTTCCTGCGCGTGCTGGCGCGGACCAAGGATGTGCGCGAGGCGTGTCGCGCGGCGGGTATGTCTTCGACGGCGGCGTACAGGCTGCGCGGGCGATCGCCGCCTTTCGCCCGGGCATGGGAGAAAATGCTGGCGGCGGAGACGCCCTCGGTGCTCGACGCGGCGCTGGAGCGCGCCGTGGAGGGCTGGATCGAGCCGATCGTGGCGGGCGGCAAGGTGATCGGCGAGCGGCGGCGCTATTCGGATTCGCTGCTGCGCGCGCTGCTGCTGCGCGAGACGGCGGCGGAGAAGCGCGCGGCGCGGGCGGAGGCAGCGGGCGCTGCGGTGCCCCGGACCAAGAAGGGGCGCGAGGCGCGGGCGCGCGAGGCGGCGAAGGCGGCGGGGGGCTATTTCGGCGAGGGCTATGCCCCGCGCGAGGAGACCGATGCGGCGCTGATCGCGAAGCTCGACGCGATGGAACGGCGGCGCGACCGCGAGACGGCGGAGGCGCAGGCGCGCGCCTGGGCGGATTGGCGGGCGCGCTGGGGCGATCTGGGCGCGGGGCGCTGGCGCTGGGGCGCGGACGGGGCGGATGACGCGGATGAAGGGGAGGATGGGGAGGACGGGGATGCGCCGGAGGCTGGCGGGGACGTTGGGGTACGGCTGCTGACCTAGCGCGATACCCGGACTTGTTGAATCGTCGTCCCTGCAAAGGCGGGGACCCCGGGTTACCATGCGGCACCTTGCCTGGCCCTGGGTCCCCGCTTTCGCGGGGATGACGGTTGTTTGATTCGGATGGATCAGGCTCTACCGTGGGTCAGACGGCTCCGGTCTGGTGCCGCGACCTGGCCGGGAGGGCGCGATGCTGCGGTGGCTGTTGCTATTGGCGATGGGGGTGCCCAGCATGGCGCTGGCGCAGGATGCGCCGTTGGCGCACGGGGCGCAGGGGACGACGGCGGCGCAGCGGGCGTGCCGGCAGGTGGCGGACCTGCCCTTCATCACGATCGCGCCCGAGAGTGCGGCTCGGCTGGCGGAGATCGGCGTGGGGCGCGAGCAGGTGTTTGCGCTGATGCGCGAGACGTCGATCCCCGAGACGGGGGGCTGCTGGGCCGAGCCCGCGGGGAATTTCGACGGGCAGCTCATCTCGGTGGGGATGAGCCAGTGGAATTACGGGACCGGGAGCCTGCAGCCGGTGCTGAAGGCGTGGAAGAAAAGGCTGCGGGGCAAATTCGGGCGGACGCGCAAGGGGCTGGCGCCGGTCTATGGCAAATTGCTGTTCTCGCGCGATTGCATGGCGCATCCGGTGCGCGAGAAGTGCCGCAGGGGCGTGCTGGCGGCGCATGGGAGCGACGGACGGCTGAACGCGGTGCTGTTTGGCGAGCTGAGCGCGATCTTCGAGAGCGATGCGATGATCCAGGTGCAGGCGGAAGCCTATGTGGCGCTGCTGGAGGAATTGCGGCGCGATCTGCTGCGGGTGTTTGCGGGGCAGGAGATCACGTGGCGCAAGGTGCGCTGGGCGATGGATACCAAGATCCAGCAGGGCTTCTTTCCAGCGGATGGCGATCTGGCGCGGCTGCGCGGCAAGCTGGCGAAGATGCCCGAGGGCGAGCGGTGGGACCGGCTGCGCGCGATCTTCGACTGGTATCGCGCTTCCGCCCGGACGATCGACCAGGACGGGGTGCAGCGCGACCATGACTGGAATTATGCCGCGTGGAACTGCATGCTGGATAGCGGGCGGATCGATCCGGAAGCCTATGAAATGCTCCACCTGACATATATCCGAAGCAGGACCGCGATAGGGAATAGCGGGCGCTGGCAGGCGCTGACCTTCGAACGGCGCGCCAAGATCATCCTGGGGGTGGGCAGCGTGAGCGGGAAGGTGGACGGCAGTTGCGGCGGTTAGCCGGAACCCGCCGGGCCGGACATTGTTGAGTTTGTAGCTATTCGGGAGTGACACATGCGTGGGTTTGCGATTGCGGCGATGGGCGCGCTGGTGCTGGCGGGGTGCACGACGCCCGAGAAGAATGCGCGCTACATGGCCGGGCACTTCAAGGCGCAGGCCGACCTGCTCACGGCCGACGGAACGCTGGTGGGCACCGGCGTGGCCGAAGAAGTGGATGGCGATATCCGCGTGATCGTGGACGTGAAGGGCATCTCGAAGGGGCTGCACGGCACGCATATCCACGCGGTGGGCAAGTGCGAGGCGCCCGACTTTGCGAGCGCCGCGGGGCACTGGAACCCGACCGCGCACCAGCATGGCAAGGAAAACCCCGCCGGGCCGCACATGGGCGACCTGCCCAATCTGAACGTCGGCGAGGACGGCCGCGGCCAGATCACGCTGACGCTGAAGGGCGCGACCTTTGCCGGGCTGATGGACGAGGACGGCGCGGCCCTGGTCGTTCATGCAGGACCCGACGATTACAAGACCGACCCCGCCGGCAATAGCGGCGGACGGATCGCCTGCGGGGTGTTCAAGGCGATGTGAGGTTGATCCTCCCCGTGTGCGGGGCGGATCAGATCGCCTCGCCTGCTGCCCTGGCCCGTGCTTCGCGCGAGGCTTCGGCGGCGGGGACGAGGCGGTAGGCGGCGAGGGCGCAGACGAGGGCGAGCGGGGCGGTGAGCAAAAGCGAGAGCAGACCGGTGCTGATGCTGCCCGACAGATCGGCGATGCGGCCCGCGAGATAGGGGCCGAGCGCCAGGCCGATCAACGTGGTGCCGATGAAGAAGGCTGCCGTGGCGGTGCCGCGCATGCGGGGCAGGACGAGATCCTGCGTGGCCGCCGCCGCCGAACCCAGCGCGCAGCTTGCCAGGACCTGCGCGACCGGCAGCATCGCGTAGTAGATCATTTTGTCGTCAGTGGTGAAGGCGAGGATCATCGGGGGTACGGGCGCGAGGCTGCCGAACAGGACGACCATGATGCGCCCGGCGGGATGCTTCTGGCGCAGGCGATCGGCGGCGATGCCGCCCAGCGTCACCCCGAGGAAGCCGCCGAGGATCGCAGGACCGCCGATCCAAAGGCCCGCTTCGGCGGCGCTCACACCGAAGGTGACGGCGGCGTAGCTGGGGGCGAAGCCCGCGACGGCATAGGCCAGGAAGGCATTGAGGCCGTAGGCAACGACCACGCAGAGAAAGGCGGGGGTGCCGACGATCAGCTTGAAGGTGGGTGCATCGCGGCGGCGAAGCGACGAGGCCCAGGAGAAGACGGCATATGCGCCGATCCCGACCGCGAGCCATTGATAGAGCGAGCCGGGGCCATCGAGGCGGATCAGCGCCCAGATGAGCCCGGCGGTGACGACCAGCGCGACGAGATTGGACGCCAGCACCCGGTGCTTCACCGCGCCGATCAGCGTGAGCGGCGGGATGATCGTGACCAGTTCTTCGAGGAAGCTCTTGAACGGGGCGGGATGCTTCGGCGTCACGAGGCCCTCGGATTGGCCGCGCAGCGGCTCGCGCAGCGTGAAGACCCAGAGCGCGAGGAGCAGGCCCGGCAGGCCCACCGCCATGAACGCCGCCTGCCAGCCGACCAGACCCCATGGGCCGCCCTGCGGATAGGCAAGGTTCCAATTGTCCGCGATCGAGCCGCCGATGAAGAGCGAGAAACCGCCGCCGAAATAGATGCCCGCGGAGTAGATGGCGAGCGCGGTGGCGCGCTGGCGCTTGGGAAACCAGTCCGAGATCAGCGAATAGGCCGAGGGGCTGGCGGTCGCTTCGCCCACGCCCACGCCGATACGCGCGCCCGCCAGATGGAGGCCGTTCTTTGCGAGGCCCGAAAGCGCGGTCATGGTGGACCAGAGCGCAAGCCCGATCGTCATCAGCCGGATGCGATGCCAATTATCGGCGAGGCGGCCGAGCGGGATGCCGAAAAGCGCGTAGAAGACGCCAAAGGCGGTGCCGTAGAGGAAGCCGATATCGGCCTGGCTGAGCCCCAGATCCTTGCGGATATGCGGCGCGAGGATGGTCAGGATCTGGCGATCGATGAAATTGAGCGCATAGACGAGGAAGAGGACGAAGAGGACGTACCAGGCATAGGGACCGGCCCTGGCCTGTTCGGGCACCGCCGCAGCCGCCACCTCAGGCGCAATGGGTGTGGACGCCATGCTTCACTTTCCCCGCTCTATTTCCGGCGAGCGTAGCGGCCATACCCGATTTACGAAAGAGGTTTGACGTGGCGGGTCAGTTTCCGTGCCACGCCAGCGTGATCCCGCCAAACTCCTGGGCCGGGGCGGAGACGCCGCGCCACGAGCGGAACTCGCTGCCGCGCCGGACGAACGACAGGGTCAGCCAGAAGCGGCCTACCAGGTTTACCTCGGTCCCGGAGGCGATCTCCGGGACAAGGGGCTTTCGATCGATGCGGATGTCATTGTCGATGAAGGTGTTGCCATCGAGGAAGATGTTCCGCGCGACGGCCCTTCCGCCCAGACGGAAGAACAGGTTGCCGCTCGCGAGCCAGCGCGTGCCCGAAAGCGCATTGGCCGGCCCGGCACCGGTGGACGCCATGGGGGCGGCAAAGGGGATGGTCTGCGCGCCGAACCCGGAGAGGTTCCAGCCGATGCGCCCCGTGACCTCCGCCTCCGCCGAGGTGAGGGCATTGCCCAGGTTCAGCCGGCCCCGGGCGATGACATCGGCATTGCCGCCTTCCTCTTGCGGCCAGCGCAACGCCGTGCCGTAGCGCAATTGCACCACGGGTTCGTTCCGGAGCTGGTGGTCCCAGCCGCGCGGCAGCTCCACCCTGATGAGCCTGTGCCACTCGGTCTGCGCTTCCCTGGCGAGCGAGGCGGGGCCGACAATGCCGACGGTAAGCTCGATCCGGTCCTGCCGCTGCGCCCTCAGCTTTGGCGCGGCATAGCTGACGCGCGCGATGCGGGAGCCATAGAGCATGCCCGCCCAAGGATGGTCATAAGGCTGGGCGCGCGCGATCGTGATCGTGGAAGGGGTGTAGATATTCTGACCGATGGCCCAGCCGGTCTGGACCCGCCCGTCCGCAGCTTCCTTCCCGCAGATCAGGCTGCACCAGTCCGAATGGCTGATGGCGGGCAGGAAATGATCGCCGCTCTTTTCCGCGGACCGCAGCCATTCGATGCGGAGACCCTGCGTGTAATAGCGGTCGGTACGCTGGGTGAAGGGATTGAAGAAGTCATCCTCTTCCTCGATCCGGACTTCGCCCGAATCCTGGGCCCGGCCTTCCGAAGCATGAAGAAGGCCGAAGATCAGCGCCAAGGCGAATACCGATTTCCGCATGACCACCCCCCGCGCGCCAAAGCTATGCCGCACAGGCTATGGCCAATGACCGCAAACAACAATTCACATTATTGCAGATATTCTTGCGAGAATGGGCGGATATGGATGCTTCTTCTTGGCCGACGCCTGTTCAGGGGGGGGCTTATCCCCTTGGAGCAATGCGCGCCCTTTTCGTCATCCCCGCGAAAGCGGGGACCCAGGGTTGCACGCGGTGTCCTGTGTGGCTCTGGGTCCCCGCTTTCGCGGGGATGACGCTGATTCCTTGGCGCAAAGGGATAAACGCCGGTTCAGGGTGCCCAGCGCACCGAATTGAAGAAGCGATCGCGCGGCCAGGCGGTATCGCCTTCGAAGTGGCGGACCGAATAGGACAGCCATTTGTTGCCGAGATACATGTTGCGCGAGACTTCGATCTGGTCTCCCGAGCCGAAAAAGCCGCCATAGCGATAGGTGAGCTCGATGCCGCGCATGCCCGGCAGCGGCATTTCCGACGCCTTCAGGGTGCGCTGGCTGACGAAGGTCTTGCTTACCGCCGCGTCGCCTCCGCCCTTTGCCTGCGCGATATGCTCGGCGATTTTTGCGTCGATATCATAGGGTTTGTCGGCGATCACCGCCTGGAGGAAATAATAAGAGCGAAAATCCTGGTTCGAGTTCCGCCCGGTGAAATCGAGCTGGATCACGCGGCCCTGCGCGATGCTCGTCCATTTATCGAAGCGATCCGGCGCGCCGGGAAACTCCGCGCTGAGCCCGGTGGGCTGGGTGTAACGCTGCCAGTTGAGCTGCTGGGCAGCGGGCGCGGACCAGACCAATGCCGGTAGTGCAAAGTAGAGCGGTGACATGAATTCCCTCCCTATCGAGACGGCAACTGATGTGCCCGCCCCGGCGTGAATATCGACAGAATGCGAGATCAGCCTTCCGTAGCGCTATCGCAACTCCATTTCGCGGCGGCGAGCTCGGAATTGATATAGCGCACGCGGCTTACATCGAAATGATATCGATCGGTGATCGTACCGGCTGGATCGCGAAGTTCCCCGAACGCACCCTGCGATAGTTGACGTTGAGTGTGCTGTAGCACGGTCCAGCCGCAACAAGGGTATAGGTGATGGAATCGGAGAAATAGCCAATCGCCGTTTGATGACCAAAAGTGGCGGATGCGAACGCGGCGGCAAGCTGGCGCTGGGCGGCTGCCGCCTCCTGGCTGTTAGACTGTGGCGTGGCAGACAAAGAGAGCGGGGCAAACATCGCCAGACCGGCCAATACGCACCGCAGCACCCGCACTCTCCCCTTCTGAAGAAAGCAGGCTAAACGCATTCATTCACACGGATCAAGACGATATCGAAACGATCGGGCGGGGGCGTGACCGACCGGTCGGGGATTGCCGCTCCGGCAGCGCTGTGGAAGACAGAGGGCAAAGGAGACGGGGCATGCAGAGACGGACACTTCTGGGCGCGGCGCTGGCGACGGCGGCAAGCGCGGGGACGGCATTCGCGCAGGATGCCGCGCGTTTTGCCCATGGCACCCCGCTGGGCACGGTGCCGTTTTCCCCCGACGTGTTTCGCGAGCGGCGGCAGCGGGTGATGGCCGCGATGAAGACGGGCATCGCCGTGCTCCATGGTGCCGACAATATCGAGCACGGCCAAAGCGAGGAGGAAGCTTCGCAGCAGGTGGCGAACTTCGCCTGGCTGACGGGGATCGTCGACGAGCCGGGCGCGGTGCTGGTGCTGGCGCCCGCCGAGCGCACGGTGAAGGAATGGCTGCTTCTGCCGTCGCGCAACCCCGAGACCGAGCGCTGGGACATCGAACGGCTGGCGCTGGGCGAGGAGATGGAGCGGCGCACGGGCTTTCAGAAGGTGCTGCGCACGCCATCGCTGGGCGGGCTGGTGACGGGGCTGGCGCAGCGCAACAAGGAATTGCGCTTCCTGGGCCCGATCGTGGGGCCGAACGCGCCGGTGCCGCCGGTGCTGGAACTGTATGGCAAGGTGGCACAGCGCGTGCCGGGCGCGCGCACGGTGGACGATACCGCGCTGCTGCCCTCTCTGCGCATCGTGAAGGAGCCGCGCGAGCTGGCGATCATGCGCAAGGCGGTGGAGGCGACGCGCGCCGGGCATCTGGCGGCGATGCGCGCGGTGCGGCCCGGCATGACCGAAGGCGAATTGAAGGCGATCATGGAAGCCGCGTTCCGCGCGGCGGGCGGCAAGGGGCTGTCCTATCACTCGATCGTGGCATCGGGGCGCAACGCCGCCTCGCTCCATTATCGCGGGGGCAATGGCGTGATCGGCAAGGACGATTTGATCCTGATCGACGCGGCGGCTTCGGTGGGTGGCTATGCCTGCGACGTGACGCGGACCTTCCCGGCAAGCGGGCGCTTCACCCCGGCGCAGCGCAAGACCTATGATATTGTGCTGGCGGCGCAGGAAGCGGCCGTCGCGGTGCTGAAGGCGGGCGTGATCTTCGAGGATGTCGATGCGGCTGCGCGCGAAGTGATCCGCAAGGCCGGGCATGCCGACGATTTCTATCACGGCGTGGGCCATCTGGTGGGCACCGAGGTGCATGATGCGGGCGACATGTCGAAGCCGTTGCCCGCAGGCGCGGTGCTCACGATCGAGCCGGGCATCTATGTGCAGGCGCAGAATTACGGGGTCAGGATCGAGGACCAGTATCTGATCACGCCAACCGGCGCGGAGCGGATGTCGGTGGGGATTCCGCGGACTGCGGCGGAGGTCGAGGCGCTTATGGCCGAGGGACGGTAAGCGAGTGTCGGTCAGGCAGTGAGCGCGTAGCGCTCGATCGCTTCGTAGCTGGCGCATTCGCGGCCGAGATGGCTTTCGTAGAGCGTGAAATGCGTGAGCGTGAAGGGCGGGCTGGCGAGGGCGGCATGCGTGGCGAGGAACTTGTCCGCCGCGCCGGGCTGGGCGTTCATCCGGGCGAGGGTGATGTGGGGGAGATAGGCGCGGCCCTCGGGCGGCTGGCCCGCGCGGACCAGCGCCTGATCCACCTTCTTGTGCAGCCCCGCCAGCGCATCGTGCGGCGCGACGCCGGCCCAGACGGCATTGGGGCGGCCGCGGCTGTCGAACTGGCCCACGCCCGAAAGCGCGATCGCGATCTGCGGATAATATACGGCGGCGAGCGCCAGCGCGGCGTCCTCGGCGGCGTGGCGATCGACTTCGCCGATGAAGCGCAAGGTGAGGTGGAGCTGATCGTCGCGCTGCCAACGCGCGCCGGGAATCCCGCCGGATAGCGCGAGGAGCTGGGCGCGGACCGGCGCGGGAAGGGCGAAGGCGACGAACAGGCGGTGCATGAGTCTCCCCCTGGGGCTACCTTGGTTTTACTTGAAAATGCCCGATTTGAGAGCGATATTGCGGTGAACCGGCACGCTTGCCGGGCAAAGGAGTTTGGAATGGCAAATTGGTCTGATCCCCGGACGAGCGCGGCGCCCTATGCAGGCGTGCAGGCCGACGCCCGCGACGCGGGCCTGCGGTCGTACATGCTCTCGGTCTATAATTACATGGCCTCGGGCGTGCTGCTCACCGGCATCGTCTCGCTGCTCTTCGCCAAGAGCGGCTGGGTCTATTCGATGTTCAGCGAAACCGGCCAGATGAACGCACTGGGCTGGGTCGCGATGCTGGCACCGCTGGGCATCGTGATGGTGATGAGCTTTGGCCAGGGTCGGCTTTCGACCGTCGCGCTGCAGGGGCTGTTCTGGGCCTATTCGCTGCTGATGGGCGTGTCGCTGTCGTTCATCTTCCTCGTCTATACCGACACGTCGATCGCACAGGTCTTCTTCGCCACGGCGGCTGGCTTTGCCGGCCTGAGCCTGTGGGGCTACACCACCAAGCGCGATCTCTCGGGCTTCGGCACCTTCCTGATCATGGGCCTGGTCGGCATCATCGTCGCCAGCCTGATCAACCTCTTCCTCCGCTCGGACGGCCTGTCGTTCGTCATCAGCGTGGCGGGCGTGCTGATCTTCGCGGGGCTGACCGCCTATGACACGCAGAAGATCAAGAGCATGTATGATTATGTGCGCGGCACCGACATGGTGGGCAAGACGGTGATCATGGGTGCGCTGACGCTCTATCTCGACTTCATCAACATGTTCCTGTTCCTGCTGCGCCTGTTCGGCAGCTCGCGGAACTAGTTCCGGCGAAAGCCTGAAGGAAAACAACGGCCTGGCGATGAAAATCGCCGGGCCGTTTTTCTTTTGCGCCAATGATCCGAGCGGCGCGGAACGCGAATCGGGGGAGGGTCGTTTCAGCAGGGCAACGCTCAGGAGAGTGACATGACTGCCAACCCGATTGACCCGGCCATCGACGAGGCGATGGACAGAATGTCGGTTGCCCCGGGACCCGACGGCAAGCCCGGCGTGGTACATTCCGCCGATGCCGGCACCGATGAATCGATCGCCAAGAGGCTGGAGCGCAATCCCGAAAGCAAGGAAGCGCGGCTCGATCGCGGCCTCGACGAGAGCATGGATGCGTCCGATCCGCCCGCCTCGACCCAGCCAGTGCACAGCCATCATGGCGCGGCCCTGCCCGAAAGCAGCGGCTTCGACCCGAAGAAGGAAGAGCGGCTCGCCGCCGGCAAGCCCGAAGAGCCGGGCCTGGTCGAGCGCGTGCTGAACAAGATCGGGTTGGGCTAAGACTTGCAGGCCGCTCCAGCAGGCGGCTGGCGCGCCAATTTGGTCATCTACGCGGCGCTTGCCGCCAACCTCGGGATCGCCGTCGCGAAATTCATCGCGGCGGCGATTACCGGCTCGTCCTCGATGCTGACCGAGGGCGTGCACAGCCTGGTGGACAGCGGCAATCAGGGACTGCTGCTTTACGGCCAGCGCCGCGCGCGTAGGCTGCCCGACGCGCTCCACCCCTTTGGCTATGGCCGCGAACTCTATTTCTGGGCGTTCGTCGTCGCGATCCTGATCTTCGGGCTGGGCGCCGGCGTATCGGTGTACGAAGGCTGGAAGCATATCGCCGATCCTGAACCGCTCCACGATCCGACGATCAACTATATCGTGCTGGCCGTGGCGATCGGGATGGAAGGGACGAGCTGGTGGATCGCGCTTCGGGAGTTCGGCCGGGGCAAGGGCCGGGCCGGCTGGTGGGAAGCGATCCGCGATTCGAAGGATCCGACCGGGTTCATCGTATTGTTCGAGGATTCAGCGGCGCTGGCCGGGCTGTTCGTCGCGGGCGCGGGCATCTGGGCAAGCCATTATTGGGGCGATCCGCGGATCGATGGCGCGGCCTCGATCGTGATCGGCGCGATCCTGGCGGCGGTGGCGCTGTTGCTGGCGCGCGAGGCCAAGGGGCTGCTGATCGGCGAGCGCGCCGATCCCGCAATGGTGGCGGAGATCCGCGCGGTGCTGGAGGCCGAGGAGATGATCACGACGGTCAACCATGTGCGCACGGTGCATTCCGCGCCCGAGCGCGTGTTCGTCGCGATCAGCGCGGATTTCGTGGACAGGCTGCGGATGGGCGAGGCGGAAACGCTGATCGAGGGAATCGAGGCGAAGCTGAAGGCGCGAATGCCGCTGATCAGCTCGATCTATATCCGACCGGAGAAAAGCGAGGACGCCGTGGACGCGATGCCGATCGGCTGAGGTTCAGGCGGGTGCGAAGGCGATCGTGCCTCGGGCGGTGTCGGCGGTGGTGAGGGTGAGCTGAAGCTTGTCGCCGGGCGACGGGCCCCTGGTCTTGAGATTGGCGACGATGGGCAGTTCGCGAAGCTGCACGCGGATGCCGCCTTCGGTGGCGTCGGTGACGATAGCGGGGAAGGCTTCGCCCTCACGGCCATGGAGCATCACCGCCTCGGCCAGATCGATGACCGAGCGATCGATGCGGCCTGCGAGCTGATCGGCGCGCGCCATGACGGGCGGGAGCTTCGCAAAGGCTTCGGCGACGACAGGCGGGACGGGCTGGCCATTGGCGATGGCCAGCGCGGCGCGCACGACATAGCGATCGGCGAGTCGGCGCAGCGGCGCGGTGGCGTGCGCATAGGTGGCGGCCATCGCGGCGTGCCAGGGCGTCTCGTCGGGCGTGAAAGGTGCGTAGGACGCGCCCTGACCCGCGCGGCGGATCGCGAGCATAAAGGCGGCTTCGACGGGGTTATTGGCGCTCAGGCTGCGCTCAAACTCCTTGAGCGGCATGGAATGCGGCCAATCGAGGCGGAAGGCGCGCGCGGTGTGGCGCAGACGCTGCACCGCCCCCGGCGACGGCGCGGGCATGACGCGGAACAGGCCGGTCTGGTGCGCGAGCAGGGCATCGGCGACGGCAAGGTTGCACGCGAGCGAGAGCGCGGCGTTATCGTCCTCCGAAGCCAGCCGGGGACGAAAGGCGAGCGCATAGCCATCATCCGGGACGTGCACGACCTGCTGCTCGGGCGGATCGACGCGAACCGCGCCGCGCCGCGCTTCGGCCGCCTGGATGCGCCTGGCGAGATCGGCGAAGGGCTCGGGCAGGTCAGCGGGCTGGACGCGGTCATAAGCGAGCTTGGCGCGGCTCTGGATCAGCGCGCGCTCGGCGGCTTCGAGACGGACCGCGCCATCGGGGGCGACACGGACGGTGAAGATCACCGCGGGACGCGGCCCGGCGGGGAGCAGGCTGGCGGCACCTTCGCTCAGCGATCGGGGATAGAGCCCGGCCTTGCCATCGGGGAGATAGAGCGTCGTGCCGCGCGCCCATGCCTCCTGATCGAGCAGGCCGCCATCCTCGACGAACCAGGCCACGTCGGCGATCGCATAATATAGCAGGATGTCCCCACCGGCGCGCTCGATATGAAAGGCCTGATCGAGATCGGTGGAGGTGGCCGGATCGAGCGTCACGAACGGCAGCGCGGTGCGATCGGCGTGTTCAACCGGAGTGCGGGCTGCAGCCTGCTCCGCCGCGGCGAGGACGGCGGGCGGGAAATCTGCGGGAACCTGGTATTTGAGGCGGATCGCAGCGAGGCCCCGGGTGAGGGCGTGATCGGGATCGAACAGGGTTTTCATGCGTGTTCCGGTAACGATCCTGTCGCCGCAGCGTTGCGCGGCGACAGCGATCCGATTTGCTTATTTCTTCAGGATATCCAGTGCCGCCGCCGTCATGGCCTCGGTAGCGGTAGCGATGACCTTTTCGGCGTCGGGTGCCCAATAGGCGCTGTGAAGCGAGGGGAGCACGTCGCCATTCTTCTGCGCCGCATCCCATTTCGCCTGAGGAACGCCGCCCACCCAGAAGATCAGGCTCTGGATCGAAGGATCGGCCAGATAATAGCGCCCGAAATCCTCGCCGCCCATCACGGCCGGGGTGGCGACGACCGCATCCTTGCCGAAGCGGCTCGACCAGAGCGACTGCATCCGGGCGGCGAGCGGGGGCGTGTTGAAGGTCGAGGGGGTGAATTCGTCCTTGACCGTCATCACCGGCATCCGGTCTTCGGGCACGCCGGCGGCGATGGCTTCGCCACGGGCGATGCGGGCGATGCCATCGAGCAGGAATTTGCGCATTTCGGGCGAGAAGCTGCGCACGGTGAGCAGCATGGTGACTTCGCTGCCGATAATATTGTGCTTCGATCCACCCTGGATGCTGCCCACGGTGACGACGGCGGAGGCGGTGGGATCGATCTCGCGGCTGACAAGCGTTTGCAGCGTGGTGACGATGCGCGCGGCAAGGACGATCGGATCCTTGGTGGTGTGCGGATAGGCGCCGTGGCCGCCGACGCCCTTTACTTGCAAGTCGACGCTGTCGACATTGGCGAGCGCATAGCCCGATGTGATGCCGATCTGCCCGGCGGGCTGGAGCGCGCTGTCATGGAAAGCGAGCGCATATTGCGGCTTGGGAAAGCGCGTGAACAGCCCGTCCCGGAGCATCGCAGCCGCGCCCATGCCGCGCTCCTCGGCGGGCTGGGCGATCATCATGACCGTGCCCTTCCACTGCGACTTCGTCGCCGCGAGATTCTGGAGGGTGCCGATCCAGGAGGCCATGTGCGTGTCATGGCCGCAGGCGTGCATCACGCCGGTCTCCAGCCCCTCATCGGTGGTGGCGCGAACCTTTGAAGCGAAGGGCAGGCCGGTCTGCTCGATCACCGGAAGCCCGTCCATATCCGCGCGGATCAGCAGGACCGGGCCGGGCCCGTTGCGCAGGATAGCGACCACGCCGGTGCCGCCGACCTTTTCGGTGACATCATAGCCCGCCTGGCGCGCGACCTCGGCAAGCGTGGCGGCGGTCTTGACCTCATGGAGGCTGAGCTCGGGATTGGCATGGAAGTGGCGGTAATGCTCCATCAGCGCGGGCAGCGCCCTCCGGGTCAGATCGCGCGCGGGGTCTGCGGCCAGCGCCGGTGTGGCGAACGAGAGCGCGGTGGCGAGAAGGATGGCGCGGCGCATATATGGGCTCCCCTGATGGTGTTGGGGGCGGGTGTAACGAAGCTTTGCGCGTGCGGCGAGGCCCCCTCCGTCACGCTTCGCGTGTCACCTCCCCCGCTTCGCGAGGGAGGAATAGTCGACTATTCTATCCTCCCTCGCTTTTGCGGGGGAGGGGGACCGCGCCGAAGGCGTGGTGGAGGGGGGCTGGCGATGGAACTGAAAGGCTGGTCGAGCACGAAACGAGCGGCGCGGCGGGCGTGGCAGGAGATGTCGCTCGCGGAAGTCCGGCTGTGGCTTGAACTGCGCAAGGGGCCGAGCGGGTATCATTTCCGGCGCGAGCATCCGGCGGGGCCGTACAGGCTCGATTTCTACTGTGCAAAGGCGAAGCTGTGCGTCGAGGTAGATGGCGAGGCGCATGGCTTTGGCGACCGGCCGGAGCGCGATGCGCGGCGGGACGCATGGCTGGCCGCGCGTGGCGTGCGGACGCTGAGGATTCCGGCGCGTGAGGTTTTCGGGAATCTGGAAGGGGTGGTCGCGCACATCGTCGCGGCGGTCGTGAGCGGATAGGCCCCCTCCGTCACGCTTCGCGTGCCACCTCCCCCGCTGAAGCGAGGGAGGAAAAGGCGGATTTCAAGCCGGGACCAGCTCCAGGATATCCAGCTTGGATTCGAAGTGCGGCCAGGGGAGGACGAGGCGCCAGCGCTTTTCGCCGATGCGCTCGACATAGCCGATCATGTCGCGGCGGGCGTCGAGGCCGTAGCGCAGGGGGGAGACTTCGTCGCCGAGGATGAGCGTGCCGAGGAAGATCGTCCGCGCGTCGCTTTCAGGGAAGAGCATGCCGACCGGGCGCTGCGAGCCGTTCATCTTGTGGAGGCTGTCGATCTCGCCTTCCTCCGAGACTTCGCAGTCGAAGGCGGGATAGGTGGTGAAAGCGCGGACAGCAGTGCCGGAGGAACCGAGCTTGAAGGTGCGGCAGCGATATTTGCCGGGGGGCAGGGCTGCGCCACCAAGCGCGCGATCGGGATCGAACAGCGCGGGGTCGGCGGCGATTGCCTGTGGGTCCACAGCCTTTGCGGCGGTCAGTCCCTCGTCCCACGCCTTGCGCCATTTGCGGTAGCGGTCGCGATCGGCATCGGTCGCGATGCCGCGCCACGGCTGGGTGACGTCGGGCCGCGCGGAGGTGGCCTCGCGATAGACGTTGCACCCCGGAAGCGTGAGCAGGAGCGCGGCGGCGCCGAAAACAGCCTTCATGCCGAAACTCTCCATCAGGCGGCGGTCCAGCCGCCGTCCATTGCATAATTTGCGCCGGTGATCGACGCGGCCTCGTCCCGGCAAAGGAATAGCGCGAGCGCGGCAACTTGTTCCGGATGGACGAACTGCTTGGTCGGCTGGGCGGCGAGGAGCACGTCGTTCATCACCTGCTCGCGGGTGAGGCCCCGGGCCTTCATCGTGTCCGGAATCTGGTTTTCGACGAGAGGCGTCCAGACATAGCCGGGCGAGATGCAGTTGACGGTGATGCCGTGGATCGCGGTTTCGAGCGCGACCGTCTTGGTCAGGCCGGCGATGCCGTGCTTGGCGGCGACATAAGCGGCCTTGTTGGGGCTGGCGACAAGGCTGTGCGCCGATGCCGTGGTGATGATGCGCCCCCATTTCTTCGCCTTCATCGCGGGGATGGCGGCGCGCATCAGATGGAAGGTGGAGCTGAGATTGATCGCGATGATCGCATCCCATTTCTCGGGTGGGAACTCATCGACCGGGGCGACATGCTGGATGCCGGCGTTCGAGATCAGGATGTCTGCGCCGCCCAATTCGGACTGGGCGCGAGCGACCATCGCCGCGATCTGATCGGGCTTCGACATATCGGCGGCGTCGTAAAGCGCCTTCGCGCCGCTAAGCGCCTCCAGCCCGGCGCGCTCCTGCTCGATCGCGTTGGCATCGCCAAAGCCGTTGATCATCACCGCGCATCCTTCGGCCGCGAGCGCCTTGGCATAGGCAAGGCCGATGCCCGAGGTCGAGCCGGTGATGATGGCGGACTTGCCCTTGAGGAACATGACGAAACTCCTAGCTACAATGTCTTCATTCTCGCGGAAGCGGGAACCCAGGGCCACAAGCGCTATCGCTCTTGGCTCTGGATCCCCGCTTTCGCGGGGATGACGGGTGGACGTGTGTCATCGGTGGGTAAGGTCGAAGGCGGCGGTCTTGCCGTCGAGGATATTCTCCGCGACGATCCGCGCATGGGCCATGGTCTCCGCGACCGCGAGGCGGCCCGCCTGCCAATGCTCGTGCATTGAGCGCTGCGAAAACTCGAAATCGCGGCTGCCGCCCTCCCAGGCATTTGCGCGGTAGATCAACTGGACGAGGCTGACCGGATATTCGGAAACGCGCTCCTTTAGCGCGAGTACCTCGGGATCCTGGGCGAGATCGGCGGGCAGGCGATCGAGCAGATTGCACACCATCTGGCGATCCTGGCGCAGCTTGAGCCGCTCGTTGGAAATCTGGCGGGTGCGGCTGGAGAAGCGGATTTCCTTCTCGCGCGCGGCGACATCGGTGATCGTGCGCGGCAGCGCGGCCTCGGAAGGGAAGAGATCGACCTGAAAGACCAGAGTGTCGGCCTGTTGACGGTCGAGGATATGGGTGAGCGGCGTATTCGAAACGAGGCCGCCATCCCAGTAGAAGCGCCCGTCTATCTCGACCGGTGGCAGGCCGGGCGGGAGCGCACCGGAGGCCATGATGTGACGCGCGTCGAGGCGCTCGTCCTGCGTGTCGAAATAGCGGAAATTGCCGCTGGCGATGTCGACCGCGCCGACCGAGAGGCGCACCGGGCAGCTATTGAGCAGATCCCAGTCGATCAGCCTGTCCAGCGTTTCGCGCAAGGGCGTGCTGTCGTAGAAGCTCAATGCCTCGGGCGTACCGGGAAATGCGAGGGTGGGCGGCACCAGGCGAGGGCTGAAGAAGCCGGGCACGCCAACCGCCATGACCATCGCGGCGGACCATTCATGCACGGCTTCGCGCGCGGCATCGAGCGGCCAGATCGGGAAGCTGGGAAGCGCGCTTGAGGCCGTATCCCAGAAGGTGCGGATCGCATCCATTCGACGTTCGGGCGGGTTGCCGGCGAACAAAGCCGCGTTGACTGCGCCGATCGAGATACCCGCGACCCAATCCACCTCGATCGGCACTTCGCTCAGCGCCTCGATCACGCCCGCCTGATAGCTGCCGAGCGCTCCGCCGCCCTGCAGCACCAGCGCCACCGTATCGGGGAGCGGGAGACCAGGGGCGCTACGGCGAGGATCCATATCGGCCATGTCTTGCTCTGGCCCATCGACGCGCCGGGGGCAACGGCGGAAATGCCGGGTGCAACGCTTGGGGCTTTGGGGCATTGTTGCGGACAGTGAACGAACAAGGGGATGGCCATGCGCCTCGACGATATCGACCCGACACGCAACGCACGCGACCGCGGTTTCGGTGGCGGTGGCGGCGGTGGTGGCGGGATCATGAACCTGCTGTTTTTCCTGCCGATGATCTTCGGGCGGAAGGTTGGTTGCCTGATGATCGTCGTGATCCTGGGCGCGATGGCGGTGTTCGGCATGTTCGGTGGCGGCGGAATGAACACCGGGACGACTCCCGCAACGCAGGTGGCGAGCGGCCAGAACGGGGGGGCGGCCGGCACGGCTTGCAGCACCGGAGCGCGGCTGGAATCGTGCCGGGTGATGGCGCTGGCCGACACGACCTGGGAACAGATATTCCAGCAGGCGGGCCAGAGATATTCCCCCGCCACGATCAACTTCTTCACCGGCAACGTCCAATCCGGCTGCGGCGCGGCATCGTCGGCGGTGGGGCCATTCTATTGCCCGGCGGATCACGGCGTCTATCTGGATACCGCATTCTTTGACGAGCTCGATCAGCGCTTCCGCGCGAGCGGCGACGCGGCGCGCATCTATGTGGTCGCACATGAGATGGGGCACCACATCCAGAATCTGCTCGGCACTTCGGGGCAGGTTTCGCGGGCGCAGGCACGGGCGAGCGAGACCGAGGCGAACCGGCTATCGGTGGCGCTGGAGCTACAGGCGGATTGCTTCGCCGGCGTGCTTTTCGGGCGCAACCGCGCTCGGCTGGAGGGCGGCGATATCGAAGAGGGCATGACCGCCGCGAACGCGATCGGCGACGATACGCTGCAGCGCCAATCGCAGGGCGGGGTACGCCCGGAAACCTTCACGCACGGCACATCGGCGCAGCGCATGGCGGCGCTGCGCAAGGGGCTGGAGAGCGGAGACCCCGGCGTGTGCACGTTCTGACCAAATCACTTTCCTCCCTCGCTTTGGCGGGGGAAGAAAAGTCGGCTAACCGGAGCGCATGACCGATTCCATCGAACGCCCGAACCTGGCCTATCGTCATACTGACGGGGCCGGGCCGGCCATCCTGTTCCTGTGCGGCTATGGCTCCGACATGGAGGGAACCAAGGCGCTGCACCTGGAAGCATGGGCGAAGGCCAATGGCCGCGCGTTCCGGCGGTTCGACTATGCCGGGTGCGGAGCGAGCGAAGGCAATTTCGAGGAGGAAACGCTCGCCACCTGGCGCGACGACGCGCTTCGGATGATCGACGATCTGAAGGGTCCGGTGGTGCTCGTAGGCTCATCGATGGGCGGATGGGTGATGCTGCTTGCCGCCAAGGAGCGGCCCGATCGCGTGGCGGGCATGGTGGGGATCGCAGCCGCGCCGGACTTTACCGACTGGGGCTTTACCATGGAGCAGAAGATGAAGCTGCTCCAGAACGGGCGGCTGGAACGGCCATCGGACTATTCGGACCAGCCGACCGTCACAACCCGCGCCTTCTGGGCTTCGGGCGAGGCGAACCGGATGATGGTGCGCCCGATCGAGTTCACCGGGCCGGTGCGGCTGTTGCAGGGGCAGAGGGACAAGGAAGTGCCGTGGCAGCGCGCCGGCGTGCTGGGCGAGCTGTTTCGTTCAGACGATGTGCAGACGATATTGATCAAGGACGGTGACCACCGGCTTTCGCGCGACCAAGACCTGGCCCTGCTGGTGCGCGCGCTTGAGGATGTGATTGCGCAATGTTCCTTCCCCTCCTCCTCTTCCTGATCGCGCAGGACAGGCCGGCCGAGCCGCCGCGCTTTGCCGAATGCATGGACCTGGCGACCGGCGATCCGGCGGCGGGGCAGGCCAACGCGGTGAAATGGCGCGGCGAGGGCGGCGGCGCTTTGGCACGGCAATGCCTGGGCGTGGCCTATGCCAATCAGGGGCGCTGGGATTCGGCGGCGGCGGCATTTGAGGACGCAGCCCGCGAGGACGAACTGGCGAACGGCAGCAAGGTCGCCGATTATTGGGTGCAATCGGGCAATGCCTGGCTGGCGGCGGGCAATCCGGTGCGCGCGCGATCGGCATTCGACGCGGCGCTGGCGCGCGCGACGCTGACAGGTCTGGCGCTGGGCGAGGCGCATCTGGACCGCGCCCGCGCGCTGGTGGCGGCGGGCGACATGGACGGCGCCCGCAACGATATCGACAAGGCGCTGTCGGCCGCGCCGGGCGATCCGCTCGCCTGGCTGCTCTCGGCGACGCTGGCGCGGCGGCAGGGCGACCTCAAGCGCGCGGCGGCGGATATCGCGGAGGCGCTGCGGCGATCGGCCGATGATGTTTCGGTGCAGCTCGAAGCGGGGAATATCGCGGCCGCTGCGGGGGACGAGGCCAATGCGCGCACCGCCTGGGCACGGGTGATCGAGCTATCGCCGGGAAGCCCTGCGGCCACGAGCGCGCGGACGGCGCTGGAGCAGTTTGGGGCGACGGAGAAGTGATCCTTCCTGCTCCTCTTCCCTTGTAGGGAGGGGAGTGGGAGGCCTATCTCTCCCCCCATGAAATATCTCCACACCATGATCCGCGTGACCGATCCCCAGGCGACGGTCGCATTTTTCGAGCTTCTCGGGCTCAAGGAAGTCAAGCGCTTCGACAGCGAACAGGGCCGCTTCACGCTCATCTATCTGGCGGCGCCAGGCGACGAGGATGCGCAGGTCGAGCTGACGCATAATTGGGACCCGGAGGAATATACGGGCGGGCGCAATTTCGGGCACATCGCCTATCAGGTCGACAATATCTACGAGACCTGCCAGCGGCTGATGGACGCCGGGGTGACGATCAACCGCCCGCCGCGCGACGGGCACATGGCGTTCATCCGCACGCCCGACAATATCTCGATCGAATTGCTCCAGGACGGGCGGCTGGAGCCGCAGGAGCCATGGGCCTCGATGCCGAATACGGGCGTATGGTGATGGCGCTCGAGATCGTCCGCATCCCGGCGCTCAGCGACAATTATGTGTGGCTGGTGCACGATCGCGATAGCGGCGAGACGATGGTGGTGGACCCCGCCGTCGCCGAGCCGGTGCTGGAAGCTGCGGCGGCGCGGGGCTGGACGATCTCGGCGATCTGGAACACCCATTGGCATCCTGATCACACCGGCGGCAATGCCGGGATCAAGGCGGCGACGGGTGCCGAGGTGATCTCGCCGGCGGGCGAGGTGGAGCGGATTCCGACCGCCGACCGGCTGGTGCGCGAAGGCGATGTCGTGCGGCTGGGCGCGCATGAGGCGCTGGTGATGGACGTGCCCGCGCATACCGCCGGGCACATCGCATACCATTTCGCCGGGGACGGTGCGGCGTTCGTTGGCGACACATTGTTCGCCATGGGATGCGGGCGGCTGTTCGAGGGCACGGCTGCGCAGATGTTTGCCAACATGCAGCGGCTCGCCAAGCTGCCTCCCGAGACGCGCATCTATTGCGCGCACGAATATACCCAATCGAACGGACGCTATGCGCTGGCCGCCGAGCCGGAGAATGACGCCATCCGGGCGCGGATGGCCGAGGTGGATGCGGCGCGGGCCAGGGGCGAGCCCACCGTGCCCACCACGATCGCGCAGGAACTTGCCACCAACCCCTTCATGCGCGCCGGAAGCGCCGAAATTCTTGCCGAAAGACGCGCGGCAAAGGATGCATTTCGCGGCTGAGGCGTGTATAAGCGGCAGGGGGCATAAGGAGAGAGTAATGATCCGTTTTGCCGTGCCCCTTCTCGTCCTCGCCACCGCCGCGACCGGAGCTGCTTCCGAGCAGAAAGTCCCGCTGAGCGACGAAGCCAAGATCGCGCTCGAGCTGAAGGGGCTGACCCCCGGCAAGCCGCAGAATTGCGTGCGCAGCGACCGCATCACCGAGACGCGGGGCTTCGAGAAGGAAATCCTGTTCATCGAGGGCCGCAACAAGGTTTGGCGCAACACGACGCGGGGCACCTGCTCCGGCCTGAAGCGCGACGATATCCCGGTCTTCCGTACCTTTGGCCGCCAATATTGCGCGAGCGACACGGTGCACACCCGGTCGCGGACCGGCGGAATGATGACCGGTTCGTGCTCGCTGGGCGAGTTCGTCCCCTACACCGAATCAGGAGCGTGAAGATGCGGACAGCGATCATTCTGGGCGCGCTGGCGCTGGCCGGATGCGCGGCGCAGGCCGATCCGGCGCAGAGCCGCAAGCAGGAACGCGCCGAGCGCGAACTCGCCAAGGCGCTGGAAGGGCGCGTGGCGGGCGAGCCGACCGATTGCATCAGTTCGATGGGATCGAACGGGCCGCAGATCATCGACGCGAACACGCTGCTTTACCGCCAGGGCTCGCGGGTATGGCGCAATGATCTGGACGGCGGATGCCCCGGTCTGGATCCAGGCGACACGCTGATCATCGAGGTGCACGGATCGCAATTGTGCCGCCGCGACATGATCCGCGTGCGCGAACCCGGCTCGTCGATACTCGGGCCTTCGTGCAGCCTGGGCAAGTTCACACCCTATACCAAGGCGAAGTAAGCGGCTGATCCTCCCCCGCCCGGCGGGGGAGGATTGGTTACAGCACGTAGCGGCTGAGATCGTTGTTGCGCGCGATCGCGGAGATCTGGCCATCGACATAGCCGGCATCGATGACGACCGTGCTGCCGCTGCGATCCTCCGCATCGAAGCTGACTTCCTCCAGCAGCTTTTCCATCACCGTCTGCAAGCGCCGCGCGCCGATATTCTCGACTTCGCTGTTCACTTCGGCGGCGATCCGGGCGACCGCACGGATGCCTTCGGGGGTGAAGTCGATCGTCACGCCTTCGGTGCCGAGCAGCGCGGCATATTGCTGGACGAGGCTCGCCTTGGTGTCTGACAGGATGGCTACGAAATCCTCTTCGGTCAGCGCCTGGAGCTCGACGCGGATCGGCAGGCGGCCCTGAAGCTCGGGGAGCAGATCGCTGGGCTTGGCGACGTGGAACGCGCCGCTGGCGATGAAGAGGATGTGATCGGTCTTCATCGGCCCATATTTGGTGGCGACCGTGGTGCCCTCGATCAGCGGCAGCAGATCGCGCTGCACGCCTTCGCGGCTCACCGAACCGCCGCGAACGTCGCTCACCGCGATCTTGTCGATCTCATCGAGGAAGACGATGCCATTGGCCTCGGCATCGGCCAGCGCCTGGCGGCTGACCTCGTCCTGATCGAGGCGCTTGTCGGCTTCCTCCTCGACCAGCTTCTCCCACGCCGAGCGGACGTTGAGCTTGCGCTTCTTGAGCGGCGACCCGGTCAGCCCCTTCATCATCTCGCCCAGATTGATCATCTGCGGCGCGCCACCGGGAATGTCGAACGGCATAGCCGGAGCCTGCTCGATCTCGATCTCGATTTCGGTGGAATCGAGCACGCCGTCATGGAAGCGCTGCTTGAACGCCTCGCGCGTGGCGGTGGAGCTGTCCTTGCCGGTCAGCGCATCGAGCAACCGGCCCATCGCGGCTTCTTCGGCCTTGTCCTTCACCGCGACGCGGCGGCGCTCCTTTTCGAGGCGGATCGCCTCCTCGACCAGATCGCGGGCGATCTGCTCCACGTCGCGGCCGACATAGCCGACCTCGGTGAATTTGGTGGCCTCAACCTTGACGAACGGCGCGTCGGCCAGCTTCGCCAGGCGGCGGCTGATCTCGGTCTTGCCGCAGCCCGTCGGCCCGATCATCAGGATGTTCTTGGGCGTCACCTCGTCGCGCAGGTCCGCAGAAAGCTGCTGGCGGCGCCAGCGATTGCGCAACGCCACCGCGACGGCCTTCTTCGCGTCCTTCTGGCCGATGATATGTGCGTCGAGAGCGGCGACGATCGCCTTGGGGGTGAGCTGGTCGTTCATGGGGTTCCGTAGGGTTCGTATCGGGTTCGATGTGGGGGCGCGGACGCGGGCTTCAAGCCATATGCTCAGCCGCCGGCCAGCCATGCCTCTGCTTCTTCCATCGACAGGAAGACGCGGACGCGCGGATGGACGAGGGTGCGTTCGGCCTGGAGGCGATTGAGGTGGCTGCCGACGACGACTGCGGAGCGGCCATTTGTCTGTGACATTCCGGCGCGCATGACGTCGGTCAGCAGATCGGCCACCTCGGTTCCCTGTACCGGGAAATCAAGCGATTCCACGATCACGTCAAAATCGTCGCGGCCGGCGTCGCGCGCGTGGTTCGTGGCTACGCCGACGGCGGCCGCGAATCCGGATACGTTCTTCAGGTTCCAGAAGCCCTCGACATGAATCCGCATGACATTGGCCTGGCGATCATATTCAACCCGGTACATCCGGCGGCTTTCTCTGGCTTCAGGTGGCGCTGTCCAGCGTTTCGACGGTGAGGCGATCATTGGTATAGACGCAAAGCTCACCGGCGATCTTCATCGCGGCGCGGGCAATCTTTTCGGCATCCGCTTCGTAATCGACCAGCGCGCGCGCCGCCGCGAGTGCGAAATTGCCGCCCGAGCCGATCGCCGCGACACCGCCCTCCGGCTCCAGCACGTCGCCATTGCCGGTGACTACCAGCGTCACGTCCTTGTCAGCAACGATGAGCATCGCTTCCAGATTGCGGAGATATTTGTCGGTGCGCCAATCCTTGGCGAGCTCGACCGCGGCGCGGAGCAACTGGCCCTGATGGCGCTCAAGCTTGGCTTCGAGTCGCTCGAACAGGGTGAATGCATCCGCCGTGGCGCCGGCGAATCCCGCGATCACCTTGCCATCGCCCAACGGCCGCACCTTGCGGGCATTGGGCTTCATCACGGTGTTGCCGGCCGAAACCTGGCCGTCCCCCGCGATCACCACTTTGCCGGATTTGCGCACGGAGAGAATGGTCGTGCCGTGCCACGCGTTGCTTTGTCCGCTCATAACGCGCGATATGGGGTGGAGGAGGCGAAGGTGCAAACCATGCGTTCTGTGTCACCCGGGTACGACAGTGCGTTGTTCTCAGCCTCGCGCGCGCATATACGTACCGGAATGGCGCAAGATTCGTCCGAACCGACCCCAATGTCTCCGACGGACCGGTTGACGGCTCGCGAGCGTGACGCGCTGCGCCTGTATAACGACCTGAATTCGGCGAAGGCGGTGGCGCAGAAACTCGATGTTTCCCACCATACGGTCTATCAGCGGCTGGGCTCCGCCAAGGACAAGCTGGGCGTGCCGAGCTACATGGCCGCCGCGCGCCAGCTCGTCGAATCCGAACGTATCGATGGTACGGAATCCTTCGCATACGAACAATTCGGGGTCGTACCGGACCGAAATTCGGCCTTTCGTTCGCTGGTGTCGGAGCTGCCTTGGCCGTTTCCGACGCCGGGAAGGCCGGAAAATGATCTGAGCTTCGCGGGCAAATTGGTCGCCGTTTTTGGTCTCGCCATGATGATGATGGCGACCGCGGCGCTCTACTTTTTTGCCCTCGGCGTTTTCAGCTCCACTCTCGGCCGCTCCTGAACCTCAACACGGGTAGGGGGCTCGGCTGTGCGCCGGGCTGGGAGAATGAGCATGCCGAACCAGAAATTGAAGTCCGCACGCGCCATCGCGGTGAATCTCGGTGTTTCCGAAGCGTCGATCGACCAGTCGCTGATCGCCGGCGCCAACCTGCTGATCTCGATCTGCGATGGCCGCCTGACCACGGGTGCCGCCGCCGAGCAGGCATCGGATGCAGTGGCGCAGGCCGTGTCGGGCCTGGCCGCGCTTCGCGAAGCGCGTGAGAGCTTTGTCGCCTGCCATCAGGCGTTGACGGTCGTTCGCGATGATCATGGTCTGGGAGAAGCCGATGTCGGATGTACGGGCAACAAGCCGCGCGCACGCCGGGCGAAGCCGATCCTTGCCGCGGTTGCTTGATGCGCGGTTGACCGGAGGAGCGCTCCATGGTCGGCTAGTGCCATGAGCCTCCTCTTCGTCGCCGTTTCGATATTTTACATTTTCGCTGCACTCGGGATCTGCGCGTTCGCGCTGATCCGGGGTGGGCGAGACGAGCGGGCGGTCGCGGCGGGATATCTCGTTGCGGCTGCGGCATCCTGGATCGCCGCAGACATCCAGAATGTGCGCTACCACGAACCCCAGTATCTGGTGATGATGGTGGACCTGTGCTTTCTCGCCTTCCTCTTGCTGATCGTGCAGCGCAGCAGGAGATTTTGGCCGTTATGGGTAGCCGCAGCGCACTTGGTGGGCACCTTCACCCACGTGGTCCGGATACTACAGTCCTCGATGTTGGCGGAGGCCTACGCCTCGGTTCAACCCTTTTGGGCATTCCCCATGCTACTTGCCCTTGCGGTAGGCACTTTTCACAATCGGAGCGTGGCGAACGCCCGGAATTGATCCAGACCCTGACCGTGCCGCGCGACTTCGTTCCTGACAATGGCGCACGCCTCGGTCAGGAAAAGGCCGTGGCCAAGGCTTCGCAACTGCTGGCGGTGCTCCGCCGCCGTCGCGAGGTGATGCCGGGGCTCGATTGCGGCGATCCGACCTGGGAAATGCTGCTCGACCTGTACGTGCGCAAGGCAGAGGGCCACGCCGTGAGCGTGACTTCAGCATGCATCGGCAGCGGGGCACCCAGCACGACCGCCAAGCGCCATCTCGGCACGCTGGAGGACCGCGGCTATGTCGCGCGCCGTTCCCATCCTGCCGACCGGCGCAGCACCGTGGTGTACCTGACCGACAAGGGTGCGGCCTCGCTCGAATCGCTTCTGGCGGGCTAGGTTCCCCGGCGGGGCGGGGCGGCGCGACCGTCCCACCCCGCCTGATGGACGGCCATACCAGGTCGTGAACTTTTTCGGCAATAAGGCCGAAGGACCGCGCTTGGGTCGGGAAGCCGACATACCCCACGACCCCCGGTCATCCCGGACTTGTTCCGGGATCCACCTGACGGCACTCGATGTACAAGAGGCTCCAGCGCCAACACCCCGCGGCTTCGTGGACCCCGGAACATGTCCGGGGTGACAACGATTCAAGGTCCGCAAAGGAGTCGAACCGACCGCCACGCCTCAACCGACCCTGCCCCCGGAGATCCTGACCGGGTGCCCAGAGGGCCAGCCTTCTCCCCTCGTCACCCCGGGGCAAGCCCGGGGTGACGGAGAGTACAGTATCGACGTCCTAGATCTGGGGTATAGTCGGCCGGCTGCTTCTAGCGCAGTCGATTGACCCCCGAACAGCCGGATTTGGGTGGAAAGCGGTCGTTCAGAATTTACGGGGAGAAGCCGTTTTTTCGATGACGTATTCATGCGACGCTTCGCTTACAGGCGCACCGTTGATCGTCATACGCTTGATGTTCGGAACGGGCGTTCGGCCATCAGCTCCCGCATCATATCCGGCGTCTCCGGCAGCGCCCGATGCGCTGATGCCGGTATTGCCGCAATGCTGCCCACCTACATCGCACCCATGACCATCGCTCATAGCTTGATCCTCCAATTGCAACGTAGTCTGTCATTTCCGACGAACGTCTGCAAAGGGGTCGCTAGCCGACAGGCCGCTTTAACGAGTTCCCAACCTAGAAAAGTCGGGTGAGCCCGTAAAAGGCCGCGCCGATCGCCGCAGATGCCGGGATCGTAATGATCCACGCCATCACGACGTTCTTCGCCACGCCCCAGCGCACGGCCGAGGCGCGCCGCGCGGTGCCAGCACCGATGATCGCGCCGGTGATGGTGTGGGTGGTGGAGACCGGGATGCCGAACGCGGACGCGGCAAACACAACGATTGAGCCCGACATCGACGCGCTGAATCCCTGATGCTGCGAAAGCTTGGTGATGCGCGAGCCCATCGTCTCGATGATCTTCCAGCCGCCGGTCATCGTGCCCGCGGCAATCGCGATATAGCAGCTGATCGCAACCCAATGCGGCACCTCAAAATCACCGCTCAGTCGCCCCGTGGAATAGAGCAGAACGGTGATGATCCCCATCGTCTTCTGCGCGTCGTTCAGGCCGTGGCTGATCGAATAGCAGGCCGATGAAATCAGGTGCAGCACGCGGAAGCTGCGCTCGGCGCGACCCGGATTGGTGCGGCGGAATATCCAGCTTGTCACCAGCATCACCGTCAGCGCCAGGATCATGCCGATCGTGGGCGAAAGGACGATGGCGATCAGCGTCTTGTTGAGGCCCGACCATTGAATGCTGAGCAGCCCGCCATGTGCAACGCCCGCACCGATCAGGCCGCCGACCAGCGCGTGGCTGCTCGAAGAGGGAATGCCGCGCAGCCAGGTTATGACGTTCCACGTCATTGCCCCACCCAGCGCGCCAAAGATAACCGCCGGGGTGACGATATCCTTGTCGACCAGCCCCTTTCCGATCGTCTCCGCAACGGCATGGAGCCAGGGGAATGCAAGCGAGAGGAAATAGGCTGCGAAATTGAACACGGCCGCGAACAGCACCGCCTTGACCGGCGACAGGAGCCGGGTGGCGACGACGGTGGCGATCGAATTGGCGGCGTCGTGCAGCCCGTTCAGATAATCGAACGCAAGCGCGACTGCGATCAGCCCGACGAGCAGCGGGAATGCTAGCTCATGCATGGTCAGGCGTGATCGATCACGATGCCGTCGATCTGATCGGCGACGTCCTCGAATGCGTCGACGATGCGCTCGAGATGCTTGTAGATCTCACGCTCGGTGACGAAGCGCAGCGTATCGGACGCGCCATGCTCCTGAAGCGAGCGCTTGAGACCGGCGGCATGGATATTATCGGCATGCCCCTCGATGCGGACCAGCCGCTCGGTCAGCTCGTGCAGGCGGCCGCCATTGCGGCTGACGTCGCGCAGCAGTGGCATGGCTTCTGCCGCGAGCCGGGCGGCATCGACGACGATGCCGGCCATGTCCTGCATCTCCGACGGGAATTCCTTCATCTCATACAGGTCGATCGCCAACGCCGCAGCCTGCATCTCGTCGATCGTATCGTCGAGTGAGCCGATCAGCGCGGTGATCGCACTGCGATCAAAGGGCGTGAGGAAGGTCGAGCGCACCGTCTGGAGCACTTCGCGGGTGATGTTGTCGGCATCATGCTCGCGCTCGATGATCTCGCGGATATGCTCGGCCGCCCCGGGGCCGCCGGCAAGCAGGCGCGCCGTGGCCTCGGCCCCCGAAAGAACCGTTGCCGCATGCGCTTCGAACATCTCGAAGAAATTGCCCGTGCGCGGCAATAGCCGCTGAAACCATCCAAACATCGAAGCCAATCCTGTATGTCGTGTCATGGTGCTGAAGGCACCGGTGCGCCGCACCGCGGCCTGAAATTCCGCAGGGGCGAAAGAGCGAATCAGATCTCTCAGATCGGGCTCATCTACTGCGCTCGCGGCTTCGGACAATCCGAACCATCTGCGTTCGCGCTCGTTCTGCTCCTTCCAGCTGACCAGCACGTCGTTCACCGCAAGCGGGAAGACATCGACATCGACCGTAAGCGTGGCCCCGCTGCTGCGGCGCTTGCGATACTGATAGCTGCCAAGCGGTATCGGGCAGAGCGCGCCGCGCACGCCGGCCTCTTCCTCCGCCTCGAGCGCCGCGGCCGCATGGGCGGACAGGCCGGATTCGGGATTCCCCTTCGGGATCACCCACCGGCCGGTTCCACGCGACGTGACAAGCAGCACCTGCACCTCGGTCGGGCCTTCGATGCGATAGGGTAAGGCGGCGATTTGACGAATGGGAATTGCCTCCGGCTGAATGCGCGAGTCGCATTAGGGCATGGGAGCGGGGGCGTCATCGGTTTTTACCCGGAGGCGATGCTCAGCGCCGGCAGGCCCGCTGCACGCAATCGCGGAGCCACCTATGCGCCGGATCGCCATCCAGCCGCGGGTGCCACAGGAGCGATATCGTGAAATCGGGTATCGGAAGTGGGATTGGAAAGGTGAACATGCCTTCCCGCAACGCTGCGGTATGCAACGCCGGAACCGTCGCGATGAGATCCGATTCCCGCGCCAGCGCCAGCGCGGCCGAAAAGCCATCGACACTGGTCATCACGTGGCGGGAGAGGCCCAGCCGCTCCATGACCTCGTCCACGCCCAGCAGGTTGAGCCCGGGGCGCCAGGCGACGACATGGTTCCAGGCGGCGTATGCGGCAGGTGTCACCTCGCCGCGCGATAGCGGATGGCCGCCGCGTGCGACTCCCACGTAACGGTCGACGAACAGCGCCTGCGCGCGCACTTCCGGGCCGCTCGTTCCCGAAACCACGCCGGTTTCCAGATCGATCGTTCCGTCGCGCAGGCCTTCGCTATCCTTGTCGAGCTTGCGCACGAAGCGAAGCTGGACGCCGGGGGCTTCCTGCTGGACCTGCGTGATCAGCCTGGGGCCGAAAGTCTCGGCAAAGCCGTCGCTGGTCCTGAGCGTGAAGGTCCGCTTCAGCGTCGCCAGCTCCAGCCGGTCGGCGGGGCGCAGCAGCATATGCGCCTCTTCGACAAGATCGTGGACCTGCCGCTTCATCGCGATCGCGCGCGGGGTGGGGACCAGTCCCCGGCCGGCACGAACCAGCAATTGATCGCCCGTAACCGCGCGCAGCCGCGCGAGCGCACGGCTCATCGCGGAAGGGCTCAATCGCAGTCGTTTCCCGGCGCGCACCACGCTGCCCTCGGTCAGCAGCACATCGAGCAGGTGCAACAGATTGAGATCGGGCGGCGTCATCGATGTTCCTCCGGCCGGCGCATTGCAGCGATATAGCGCGTCAAACGCAACAATAATGTGCGAATGTTGCGCCTTTCGCCCTATCTGCTCTGCGCCGTACATCCTCGGGCTCACTGCACGAGGATGATAAGGTGACCGAAACA
Organism: Sphingomonas soli NBRC 100801; assembly: GCF_001591025.1. Lineage (GTDB taxonomy): Bacteria > Pseudomonadota > Alphaproteobacteria > Sphingomonadales > Sphingomonadaceae > Sphingomonas > Sphingomonas soli. The sequence goes on along the minus strand of NZ_BCTZ01000024.1, from coordinate 43,060 downwards.
GCTTTGACCAGGTTCGTCGCGGCGGTGCGGGCGGACTGGGGCCCGATCAGCAGCGAATTGGTGGCGCGATGCCGTGGGCATCTCGATGATCTCTCTTTGGCCAGCGAGGGCGAGGAATGGCTGGCGGCGCTGCTTGCCGAACGTCCGGCCACGCGCGAACTGCACCGCGAGGCGGACAGCTTCATGCTGCTCGCGCATGCCGAAAAATTGGGCCTGTATCGTCCGCCGCACGATCATGGCCGCGCATGGGTCGTCTATGGCGTCCAATCCGGCGCGCTCGAAATCTGCACCTATGCGCGCGTCTCCGATGCAAATTCCGACCACTTGGTCCGCCGCGACACCACCCTCCTCAAACCCGGCCAAGCCCGCGCATATCTGCCCGGGGACATCCACGACACACGCTGCGCGACGGATGATGCGATGGTGTTCCGCTTCACCGAGCGTGATCTGCGTCATGAGGACCAGGTCGAGCGCAAGGTCATGCGCTTCGTCGAGCGCGATGGAGCATGGCGGGTACCGCTGTCATGACCAGGGAGGAGGGTGCCAGCGTTGTTGCGGTAATGGCGGCAATGGCGCTGGTTGTCCTCGATGCTGGGCTGGTCAACGTTGCGCTGCCGGTCATCGCGCGCGCGCTACCCGCGGCGCCGGCGCACGCGATACTCGCGGTCAGCGTCTATCAGACCGCGCTCGTCATCGGATTGCTACCGAGCGCGCACATCGCGGAGCGGCTTGGCTACAAGCGGGTGTTCCTGGCGGGGCTGGGGGTCTTCAGCGCAGCTTCGATCCTTTGCGGTTTCGCTCCTACGCTGGAGCTTCTCGTGCTGGCGCGGGCGTTGCAGGGGCTGGGCGGTGCAGGCGTCATGGCGCTGGGGATTGCGCTGCTGCGCTTTGCGCTCGGCTCTGAGCGGATGGGCAGGGCAATTGGATGGAACGCGCTGAACGTTGCGCTGTGTTCGGCGGCTGGGCCGATTGTTGGGGCGCTCATTCTTGCGCTGGCGCCATGGCCCTGGCTGTTCTTTGCCAAACTGCCGCTTATTGCCGTCGCATTGGCGGCTTCGCTTGCCTTGCCTCCTGTCCCGCCGGACCGGGGCACGATCGACTATATGGGTATCGTGCTGCACGCCGCTGTCGCTGGACTGTTTCTGGGTGCGGCGGGATTGGCGACCGCAGGCAGCGGATGGGCCATATTGCCCGCATGCCTTTCCGCCGGATTCGCGCTGGTGCTGATCCATCGCGAACAGATGCGCGATGCGCCGCTCTGGCCGATAGACCTGCTGGCGCAACGCGCCTTCCGGATATCGATCATCGCCTCGGTCTGTTGCTTCGTCGCACAGTCGGTGGGCGTGCTGGCGCTGCCATTCTATTTGCAACTCGGATTGGGGTATGGCCCGGTCGGCGCGGGGCTGGTCATGACCTGCTGGCCGCTGACTGTCGCGGTGACCAGTTCGGTTGCGAGCTTGCTTGCGGAGCGGTTCGGATCGGCCAGGCTTTGCGTGGTGGGCGGCGTGATGCTGAGCGCGGGACTGCTTTTGACGGCGCTATGGCCGGTTGCGGGCAGCATTGTGCCGCTTGCCATGGGCGCGTCGATGAGCGGGCTGGGCTTTGGACTGTTCCAGGTGCCGAACAATCGCACCATGTTGCTGAGCGCCCCGCCGGAACGCAGCGGCGCGGCAGGCGGCATGCAGGGCAGCGCGCGGCTTGCCGGTCAGACCGTCGGCGCGCTCGTTACCGGGCTGCTCCTCGCCGGCGCACCCGCTGCAGTGGCGCCGCGCATCGGATTGGCGCTGGGCGCAATTTTCGCAATTGCCGCCGCACTGGTGAGCGCCGCCGAAATATCGCCACCGGCCCGCGCCTCGGCAGATGGTTCGAATGGCAATGTTTCCATGGGAGAAATCGGATGACACGCCGGGCGGATCAGGCCATCGAGGGAATGCGAATCTCGCCCGGCGATTGGCGCTATCGGCTGAAGCAACTTGGCTGGGCGGCTGCGTTTCTGGCGACCCTTGCAGCGATCCTGTTCCCCGTGATCCTGATTTCGGTGCGCTACGATCACGCGGTTTCGCTTTACGAGCAGGGCGCGGTGATCGCGTGCGCCACGGCGGCGATTCAGATGCTTCGGCGCAAGCCTGTGTGGGAAGTGACGGGCCGCCCCGATCGCCGCTGGCTGCGCGAGCTAGGGCTTGGTGGAATGCTCGGCGCGGCGTTGATGCTCGCGCCGGCGCTACTGCTCTGGGCGGGCGGATGGGTGCGGTTCCATGGCAGCGATTCGGCGATCGGGGCCGTTTTCGGGGTAACGCTGCTGATGGCGGGCGTGGCGGTCGCCGAGGAGTTGCTGTTCCGCGGGCTCTTGTTTCAGCGGTTGATCGGCGCGCTCGGCGTCTGGCCCGCGCAACTTATCCTTGCCGGCCTTTTCCTACTCACGCATCTGGGAAATCCGGGGATGACGGGCGCCACCCGGATATGGGCGGGTACGAACATCTTCCTGGCCTCGCTGCTCTTCGGAATGGCGTATCTAGGAACCCGGAGCCTAGCCATGCCGATCGGCCTTCATTTCGCGGCGAATGTGACCCAGGGCATCCTGTTAGGGTTTGGCGTGAGTGGCGAGAGTGAGCCGCGGCTTCTTCGGCCCGTCTTGTCCGCAGCTCCTGATTGGCTGACCGGCGGCGCATTCGGGCTTGAGGCCAGCCTGCCGGGGCTGGCTGCCGTGGCCGCTTTGCTGTTGCTGCTCGGCCTCAGGAAACCGTCGCATGGCGGTGCCTGACCGCGCGCAAAACATCGTCATTACGGAGCGTTCGCCAGGGCAAGGCTAGCGGAGCGGCGGGTCAGCAGGAGCTGGCTCCTCCGCTGCCCACGCATATCCGGTCGCCGTTAATGTTCATAAGTATAGCCAATTAAGCTATGCCGCGCTAGGGTGCGCGGGAAAGAGGGGCCGCCGCATGAACCAGACCGCCAACGAATCGCTTGAAACCCGGCTTCACCGCAAGCTGGCGTGGCGGCTGCTGCCGATCCTGATGGTCTGCTATATCCTCAATTATCTCGATCGCTCCAATATCGGCTTTGCGAAGCTGGCCTTCATGGACGATCTCGGCATGACGGAAGCGGCCTTCGGGCTGGGTGCCGGGCTCTTTTATCTCGGCTACAGCGCGTTCGAGATTCCGAGCAACCTGATGCTCCACAAGGTCGGCGTGCGGAAGACGCTGCTGCGGATCATGGTCGCGTGGGGCCTGTGTGCGGCCGGTTTCGCGCTGATGAAGACCGATCTGCATTATTACATCCTGCGCCTGCTGCTGGGCATCGCCGAAGCCGGCTTCTTCCCCGGCATGCTGCTCTTCGTATCGCTGTGGATCCCCTCGCGGCGGCGCGCCACTTTTACCGCCGCATTCATGGCGGCGATGCCGCTGGCTTCGCTGATCGGCGGCCCATTGTCGGGCGCGATCCTGCACGGGATGGACGGCGTTGGCGGCTGGCACGGATGGCAGTGGATGTTCGTGATCGAGGGGCTTCCTTCGGTTGCAATGGGCGTGCTGGCGTTCGTGCTGCTCTATGACCGGCCCGAGGACGCGCGCTGGCTGACCGCCGAGGAAAAGCGCTTCCTTCGCAGCGAACTGGACGCCGAAGCTGCGGAGACTGCGGCGCGGGCGGAAGCCGGCGGGGGCAGCCACACCCAGTTCGGCGCCGCGGCGCGCGACGTGCGCATCTATTCGATCGCGGCGATGGCGATCAGCCTGGTCGCCGGAGGAGCGGGTCTGCAATTGTGGATGCCATCGGTGATCCGAAATGCGGGCGTGGACAATCTGCTCCATGTCGGCCTGCTTGCCGGCGTGCCCTTCCTGATCGCCATCGTCGTGCAGCAGCTTGTCGCGCGCCGGTCTGACCGGAGGCAGGAGCGCCGCTGGCACGCGGCGACGAGCGCGATGCTGAGCGGTGCGGGATGGCTGTCGCTGTTGTTCACCTCTTCCAGCCTGCCGCTCGCGATGATTTCACTCACGGTTGCGGTGTGTGGATTCCTGGGCGCGACTGGCCCCTTCTGGGCGCTGCCATCCCGCTACCTCACGGGCAAGGCCGCTGCCGGTGGCCTCGCGCTGATCGCGACGCTGGGCGGGGTGGGATCGTTCCTGAGCCCCACCATCGTCGGCTATTTTGCAGACAAGGGCGGCAATCTGGATGGCGCGTTCGTCTATTACGGGCTGCTGATGACGGCCGGGCCGCTGCTGATGCTGTGGGGCAGCTACAAGTTGGAGCAGCAGCGCAAACTCTAGGGGGCGTCCGGTAGGGGCCGCGTCACCGGCGTCCCCGTGAAGGCGGGGACGTTAGGCCAAGCGGGATGCTCGTCCCCTTTCGCGGTCCTGGATTGGCGAGCCAATCGGGGGCGGGGTGAAGCTGGTCACGGACAAGGCGGGCGGCTGGCCCCAGGCGTCCGGCACTCGCTCCGGCGGCGATTTCGTTTAAAGCTGAATCGGCACCAGCACGCTCCCCCACCTCGGCAACCAACGGTGCATATCGTGGGCTGCGGATGAGGAAGCGGGCTGGTGCCGATTAATTGAAAGCTGCTCTAAGGCGTGACGACGATCTCGACGCGGCGAGTCTTGTAATCGTCCACGCCGGTATAGCGCTCGGGCCTCACCTTCGGTTCGACCGACACGGCCTCTGCCGGCACGCCGATATCGACCAGAGCGAAACGGATATTCTCGACGCGCTCGGCGATCACCGCATCCTGCTCGGTCAATTTGGTCCCGTCGCTGAGCTTCGCGCCGCCGCGATAGGCGATCACGCGCACGCTTCCCGCCTTGCTCGCGGTGGCATAGCGCATCGCCTCGGTCACATTGCGGTTCGCACGTGTCGGCATGTAGGTGTCGTCGAAATCGAAATAGACGGTGAAGGTCTTCTTCTCGAACGGCGGGTCATATTTGGTTACCTGGCGCGCCCGCAGCTGGTTGCGCGCGGAAAGCACGTCGGGGTCTGGCCCGGTTCCGCGCCGCGCGCCGGTGATCACATGGCCTTCGGCGGGCAGGATCGTGTTGCAGCTCGGATCGAGCTCCGGCATCGTCGCAACCTTCACGGGCTCCAGCACGATGCCGCCGCAGATCCGCGGCTTATCGGTCACAACTCCTTCGACCAGCGCCTTGTGCAGCAATTGCGGGGGGAAGAACGGGTCCTGCAGATCGAGCTGCAGCCCCAGATAATATAGCTCGCCCTTGTGCTCGGCGAGCCAGCACGGGACCATTTCGGTATCGCGCACGATCGGGCAGCCGACAAAGTTGAGCCGCTTCACCTGATCCTGCGCGAGCGCGGCGGAGGACGCCACCATCCCTATCATCGCCACCGCTCCGGCGATCCGGCGTGCATGCATCATCTTGGTTCTCCGGGCCATCACAGCACGCTGAGGAAGTTGATCAGGTCCTGACGCTCGGTGCTGGTCAGGCCCATGTTGAAGCGACGATCATAATAGCTCACCAGATCGTCGAGCGAGGCAGCCGATCCGTTCGCGAAATAGGGCGCACGCGCCGAAAGCCCCCGCATCTGCTGCATCGTGATCGCGCCGATATCGGTGCACTTGCCGCTGATGATCGCGCGGCCGGGATCATGCGTGTAGATCACGCGTCCGAGATAGGGATGCGGCCGCACATCGGGCCGGCAGGTCAGCTTGAACACGGGCAGATCGGGCGACACGTTCGCCGTGGGCAGATTGGCCGTTCCCAGATCGATCCAGCCGGGGGCCACGTCCATCCCGGTATGCGACGCGTTATGACAGGTCGCGCATTGCCGCTTCACCGGATTCCCGAGGCCGATCGAATTGATATAGGTCACGTTGCGGATGAAGAAGGGCCGTTTGAAGAACACATCCGACCCGCGCGCGACGGAGGCGCGGAATGCGGCCTGATCGTCCAGTTTCGCTCCCTTGTCGGCGCGCCAGGCGTCGTAGAAGCGGAACACCGGATTGCTCTCGATATTGCCCAGCCCCGGCTTGCCGTCGCGCAGCGCCGCGGGGCCAAGGCCATCGACTGCGGGCGTATCGGTCAGGTCGCCGCCGCGCTTGCTGCGGATCTGCGCGACGAAAATCTGCCGCTCGAATTTCTCCAGCACCGCCAGCTGCTCCGGGGTCATCATCCCGGTCATCTGCAAATGCGTTATCCCGGCTTCGACCGCCTGCGCCTTGAGCGTCGGCTGCCGCGAATCCGCGAGCAGGTTCATGCCCACGCGGACGCCCGTTTCCGGATCCTTCTCCAGCGGCGTACCCAGCTTGATGTTGAAGAACTGGGCGTAGGGCTGCATCACATATTTGAGGTTCCCGACCACGCGCGGGCGGCGGAACACCGAGATCATCGGGTTCTTGCCCTTCAGGCCATAAACCGGATCGAAATTGCAGCCGGTGGGATCCGAGACGACTTCCAGCGTGAATTCGGGCTTGAGCGGCGCACCGGTCGCGGTCTTGGGCGGCCAGGGCAGGAAGATGCGGAACAGCCCCTTTTCGAGCAGCAGCGAATGCGATTTCGGATCGCCCTGTGGCAGGCTGGGGCAATTGGATCCGTCGATCGGCGCGAACAGCGGGTCCTTGCCGCCGGTTTCCTTCCAGCGACGCTGCACCGTCTCCACTGATATGCTCATCGCATCGTTCGGCTGATGACAGGTGACGCAAGCGCGTCCGTTGGTGCCGAGCGGTGTGAAGAAGGGATGGCCCTTGGTCTGCACCGCGCCGTCTTCATTGAGGATGCCGATCTGGCCGTGCGGGTTATCGTAGAGCGCCAGCGACGGGATCACCTCGCTGCGGCCGGGCTCAAGCCACGGGTTGCGCGGTGCTTCCTGCGCCTGCTCGCGCTGGCTCGCCACATGGCCGGCGACATTGCCGACCGCGCCGGGAAGCTCCTGGTTCGCGAGCTGGGCATGAGCAAAGGTGCCGCCGAACAGCAGCCCCGCTCCGATCAGTGACAGCCGGCCCCAATTGGCGCCCTTGCGAGGCGATGGATATTGCACGCGCTGCCCTCCGGTTCCGACCATTGCGGTTCTAATGCCTTAAAAGGTCTATGATATGACTTTTTAGTCGCGTCAACGTTTTGCGGGATATGATCCAGCGAAAGCGCGGCGGAGAAACTCGATCAGACGGCGATGGAGCTGGGCAGATTCCGGCAGGCGATCATCGCTCTGGAAGCAATGCGGCAGGCCGTCCCACACGTGCAATTCGGCTTCGACCCCGCTTTCCCGCAACATGTTGTGCGAATAGGCGGCCTGGCTCATTTCGACGCCGCGGCTTCCTGCCGACAGGAATGTGGGAGGAAAGCGGGCGAGCAGGGGAGGGCTGGCCACCGGGCGAAAGAGCGGGTCGTCAGGGCGCGCGGTGCGATAGTAATCGAGCGGATTGGGGCCGCTGCTGATTTGATCGGCCCTTGCTGGACTGGGAGGACGACCCGCCAATGCGGCGCTTAGGATCAGCGAGTCGCCGCCGGGCCCTGCCAGTCCTGCGCACAGGATCGCCAGCGCCGCTGGGCGCGGCAGTCCATCATGCAGGATGCGCGCGATGAGCTGGCCGCTAAGCCCGCCGCCAAAGGAGCTTCCGAAAATCGCTATGTCCTTGGCCCGATGGGATTTCAGCAGCACCTGATAGACGTTCAGCGCATCATCTGTGGCTGCAGGGAAATAGGCATCCGGCGCGCCGCGATAGGCGATGGCATAAACCGTATAGCCGCTGCCTGCGACCACGGGCGCAACGTCAGGCACGCCGAAATACTCCTCTCTGCGCGCTCCGCCGCCGCGCATATAGATTAGCGCATGGCGTTTTTCGGCGGGTGTCTGGAGGCGGGCGGGGCTCACCCGCATCGCCGCGATTCCCCCGAGCGTTACCCTCTCTACGCGAACGGGAAAGCGGGCGAGCGTCGCGGCATCGAGCGTGTCGTTGCGCGGGCCGGTGCGCGCGCGCGGGTTGCGCAGCGCCTCAAGCGCCGCCTCGCTCAAGAAAGAGGAGGGCGGCATCGTCACGTCGCGCAGCGCCACCGTTCCAGCGGGGGCGCCATCTTGCGCCGCAGCGCTCGCAGGTGCGGCCAACAGTCCGACGCTCGCCACCGCACATCGCCACCGATATCGCATGTTTCAAATCCTTTGGAAAAGGGATAGTATCATGACCTATATTTAATAGTCGAGGGAGAGGGACACAGATGCAGACATTTTCGAGCCTGAGCCGCCGCCAGTGGCTGGCCGGTGCTGCCACCGCACTGATTTCGGCGCCATCGATCGCACGGGCCGGTGTCGGGGTATGGGGCGAAGCGCCGGTGGTGCGCACGCCGCACGGCACCGTGCGCGGCGCATCGGTGAACGGCGCGCTGCGCTTCCTTGGCATCCCCTATGGCAATGCGCCCGGCCGGTTCGAACGCTGCGTCCCTGCCGAGTGGAGCGGAATCCGCGACGCACTCGCCTTCGGCCCGATGTCGCCCCAGGCGACCGGCCCGCGTGAATATACGGTGCCCGCGTCAGAGGCGTGCCAAGTGCTCAACATCTATACTCCCGCGCTCGATGGTAAGCCCCGGCCCGTGATGTTCTGGCTGCACGGCGGCGGATTCCAGTCCGGCTCGTCCAGCACCGATCGTTTCGACGGAACCGGTCTGGCGATCGCGCACGACGTGGTCGTGGTGACGATCAACCATCGCCTCGGCGCGCTCAGTGCACTGCGTCTCGATCATATCGATCCGCGTTTCGCCGATGCAGGGCGCGTGGGGATGCTGGATATCATCGATGCACTTGGCTGGGTGCAGCGCTCGATCGGCGCGTTCGGCGGGGATCCGGGGCGGGTGATGATCTTCGGCCAGTCGGGCGGGGGCGGCAAGGTGATGACCATGCTGGCGATGCCCGAGGCCTGCCGACTGTTTCACAGCGCGGTGATCCAGAGCGGCACGATGCGCCAGACTTCGGTCACGCTAGAAGAGGGGGAAGAGACGACCGCCAAGCTGATGGCGGCGCTGTCGCTCGGGGCACGGGACATAGATGGCCTGCGTGCAGTGCCGCTCGAGCGGCTGCTCGCTGCACAGGCGAAGCTCATGGAGGTCCGTGTGCAGGGCCTTCGCCCCTGGTCCGCGGTGATCGATGGGCGGGCACTCCCCGAACAGCCTTTTGGTGCGCACGCTCCGGCATGCTCGGCGCATATCCCGATCATGGTGGGCTCCACCACCGAGGAGCATCGTCCGTTCAACTTGCGTCGCCCCGAGCTGTTCTCGCTGGATGCAGCAGGAGCGAGGGCCGAATTGCTGCCGATCTTGGGCGAACGTACCGACGCCGCGCTCGCCGCCTATCGGGCCGCGCGGCCTGGAGCATCCGAGACGGATCTCTATTTCGCGCTTTCGGCGGACGAGATGTACTGGTCGAACAGCCTGCGCGTCGCGGAACTCGCATCGAAGCGCCAGGCACCGGTATATTCCTTTCGCTTCGCCTTCGATCCCGACCGCGCGACGCGCGGCGCAAAGCCAAGCCCGGGTGCTGGGCACGGATCGGAGCTTGCCTATATCTTTCGCCAGATCCCCGCTACGGCGTCGCCCGCCGCGCGGCAGGTGTCGGAGCTGATGAGCGGCGCGTGGGCGAGCCTTGCGCGGACTGGCGATCCCAACGTGAAGGGCCGTCCCCAGTGGCGCCCGTATGACGTTGCGGACCGCCGCACGATGGTGTTCGACACCGTAACAAAAGAAACGCCCGACGCGTACCGCGCCGAGCGTCGATGGTGGGAGGAGCGGCGCTGAGGCGCCGCTCCCGTATCGTGCGGGGAGGTTAGAACTTCTTCCCCAGCGTGAGCGCGACGATGCGGCCGGTGGGGTTCGCCACCTGCGGATCATAGCCGTTGCGGAAGCTCACGAACGGCGGGTTGCGATCGAACAGGTTGCTGATCTCCAGCCCGACGCGCGTATCGCTGAGCAATCCGGTCCCGTTGAAGCTGTAGCCGATGTTCAGGTCCACCGTTGCATAGGACTGGACGCGCTTCTGCGGCACCACGCCGGTGTTCCAATAGCCGTTCGAGTAATTCAGCGCGACCTGCGCGGCGAGCCCGTCCATCGTCCAACTCAGGCTGGACCGGTTGCGGAAGGTGAGCGGGTAATCGATCGTGTTCACACGCTCGACCAGCGGGGCGGCCGCGCTCGGCGCCACCTGGAAGGACAGGAAATAGGTGCCCGCCGAACGGAACCGGAACTCGCCCGCGCTCGCCGTCGGGAAGGCGAGATCGAGCTGGTAATCGAGCCCGCGGGTCTTCGTCACGCCCAGATTGTTGTTGCTCGCAAAGATGAACACCTTCGAATTGAAGTAGGTCGTTGCGGTGCCGCCCTGGATCACATGGCCGGCGTCGAGATATTGCTGCAGGAACGCCTGGCTCGGGTTGCGGACGATCAAGTCGCGGTAAAATGCTTCATCGAGCAGGATGGTGGTGTTGTTGTTGTGGCCGATGATCTGGCCTTCATAGACCACGTTGAAATAGTTGAGGCTCAGCCGCGCCCGATCGAACGGGTTGATCTCCGCACCCAGCGAAAACGTCTTCGCGGTTTCCGGCTTCAGCGCCAGATTGTCGGCGAACAGGCCCACGCCCTGGATGATCCCGCCTGCGCCGCCATTGGCGGTGGGATCGGTGAAGTTGCGCAGATACAGGCCGCCACCCGCGGGCGTGTAGGTCTGGGTCAGGTTCGGCGCGCGGAACGAAGTGCCATAGCTGCTGCGCAGCGTCAGCCCGTTCACCGGCGACCAGTTCACGCCAATCTTCGGATTCTTGGTGACGCCGGCATCGCTATATTCCTCGACGCGGCCGGCGAAGTTCAGCTCCAGCTTCTGGATGCCCGGCATCGCGTTCTGCGCGCTGACCAGAGGCAGATAGACTTCGCCGAACGCCGCCTTCGTGTTGCGCGGCAAATCGCGTGCGAAATACACCACGGCATTGTTGGGGCCGCGTTCGGTGCCGGTCAGAACCTTCACGTTCAGATAGTCCGCGCCTACGGCAAAGCGCACCGGCCCGCCCGGCAGGTCGAACAGCGAACCGTCCACCTTCAGCCGCGCCGTATATTGCTTGATGTCGCCGAAGATGATGTCGGTAAAGGCGCTGATGCGATCGAGCACCGCTTGCGACGTTCGGGTGCCGGTGCGGAACGGGTTCAGCGCATTCGCCGGGTCGCTGCTGGCGAGCGCCGTCGTGATCGCGGCGGTGTCGAGCGCGTTGCGGATCGTATTGTCCTGGCTGCGTCCATAGGATCCCGAGATCCGCGCGCGCACATCGGCGAACAGATCGATCTCGGTCCCGCCGAAAATCTGGAACTGGCGCGAAGTGGCGCGCCCGCGGAACGTGGGCCCGAAATCGTCGGCGAACGAATATTGCACCGTCAGCGACGCCGGATTCAGCCCCTGTGGCGCTACGAAGAAGGCGTTGGTGCGCGGTACGGTCAGGCTCTGGGTGGCAGCTGAGCTCGTCGGAATGGCGTCGCGACGGCTCAGGTAGCCGGTCATCCAGATGCGCCAGCCATCCGAGATCTCCTGATCAAAGGTCATGCTGGCGCTGTTATATTCCTGCTGCGGCAGGAGATCGCTCATGCGCGAGGAGTCGCAACGATTTTGCGTGTTTGCGATCAGGTTCGCCGGTGTCGCGCCGCCCGCCGGGATCGCATAGCTGATGCCGCCGATCACGATATTGCCCGGCGCGCATGAGGTGGCGCGGAAATCGGCGTTCCCGGCCGCGCGGAAGTCGTTCGTCACGAAATCCCGGTCGCCGCCGAAGACGTTGCTGCGATAGCTGTGCTGATAGGCGAGCGTGAAGCGCCCCGATCCCCAATCCTGGCCCAGGATCGCGCTGATCTGCGCATCCTTGTACTGTGCGCCCATGCCGTAGCGGGCATCGATCCCCAGCCCGTCATAGGAGCGGCGCGGCACGAGATTGACCACGCCGGCCACGGCGTCCGAACCGTAAATGGCGGATGCGCCGTCCGCGATCACTTCCACGCGCTGAAGCGCGATCGTCGGGATGCTCGATGGATCGACGAAGCCGCCGGTCGTGCCGTTGGGCACCGGCCGCTCGCCATCGAACAGGGTCAGCGTCGCGAACGGCCCCAGGCCGCGCAACGAGATCGCGGTCGCCGCGACCACGTTGGTCGAGCCGCCCGGGCCGTTGCGCGAGCCTTCCGAAATACCGGAATTGAAAACCTGCGGAGTTTCGAGAAGCATCTGCGAGACCGTGACCGCAGGCGACGCGTCAATATCGTCGCGGCCGATCGCAACCACCTCGGATCCCACCGGGGCGATGCCGCGGATGCTCGTGCCGGTCACGACGATGTCTTGCGATCCATCTGCCGGAGGAGCCTCGGCGTCCACGGCGGCTTCGGGCTCCGCCGGACGCGGAGGGGCGTCCTGCGCCTTCGCGGCTGTTGCGCCAAACGCTGCGATCGCCAGCGCGATCATGGAAACCTGAATCGTGGAACGCTTAGTCATCCTCAACCCCCCAAATGAGCATGCCGCTAGCCGGCACTTATTATCTGATGGTATATAATTATGTCCTTTACGGGTCAATATGGTCCTATCTCATACCGAAAATCCGGACCCAGACCACAGAGACGGTGTGGAGTTGCTCTGCCATATAGTTCATAAATATGGATTTTAGGTCGCTATCGACCCTTGAACACCGGCTTGCGCTTTTCGCGAAACGCGGCGAGCGCCTCCTTGGTGTCCTCGGTATTCGCCAGCGCCGCGGTCTGAGTCTGCTCGTAGCGATAGCCATCGCGCAGCGGCATTTCCTCAGTGAGTCCAAAGGACCGCTTGGCGGCGGTCACGGCCAGCGGCACCTTGCCCGCGATCTCGCGCGCAATGCCCAGCGCCTCGTTCATCAGCCGATCCCGCGGAACGCATAGCGAGGCGACGTTCATCCGGTGCAATTCGGGACCGCTGATCCGCCGCGCCGTGTAGATCATCAGGCGCGCGTCTGAAGGGCTGAACGAGCGCAGGACGTGGCGCACGCCCCCCGCCATCCCGAAATCCACCTCGGTCATCGACAGAAAGGCTTCCTCGGCCACCACCATGATATCGCACACCAGCGCCAGCACGCAGGCCGCGCCGATCGCCGCGCCATTGACTGCGGCGATGACCGGCTTCGGGCATTCCAGCACGACATCGAACGTCGCGCGCACCAATCGGTTGTGCCGCGAATATCCGCCGGGTTCGTCGGCAATGGCCGGGCGCTCGCTCAGATCCGCACCCGCGCTGAACGCTTTGCCTTCGCCCGTGAGCACGATCGCCCGGATATCTACTTCCGCGCCCAGCACGTCGAACGTGCGCACCAGTTCTTCACGCAGCGCGCGATCGTGTGCGTTTACCGGAGGCGCCGCTAGAGTGACCACGGCGACGTGACCGTCAATCTCGATCTTCAGTCGAGTCAGATCCTCAAGCCCCTTCATGCTACGTGCTCCCGGGCGTTGGTGGCGGGGGGCAGGGCACTCCGGCCGCAACCATCGATCATTGGCGCGGTTGGCAGATCGGATGGCGCGGGAATCTCGTGCGCATTGAGCGTCATCGCCACCATCGAATAATAGCCGATCAGCGCGGTCAACTCGACCACGCCGACATCGCCCCAATGGGTGCGGACGGCGGCGTAGGCCGCGCTGTCGACGCGGCAGTGCAAGAGGATCTGGCGGCAATATTCGTACACGATCGCGTCGCGCTCGTTTTCGAAGTGCGGCGCTTCGCCCGCCGCGATTGCCTCGATCAGCGCGAGCGGCAGCCCGGCGTCCAGCGCGAGCCCAACATGGATTGCCCACTCCACCTCGCTTGCCCAATGCCGTGCAGTCACGATGATCGCGAGCTCGCTGAACCGGTTGCCGAGCGAGGTTTCGTAGCGAAGCTGCGCCCCAAGGCGGGACCAGTCGCGTGCCAGGTCGGGATTGTGGATCACCGCGCGCAGCGGCCCCACCATCCGTCCGCGCGGCCCGGCGACGATTTCGTCATGAACGCGCCTCTGGGCGTCGGTCATCGCCTCCGGTTCGATCAGGGGTATCCGGTCGCGCGGGGCGCCGGGAATTTTGGTCTCCACGTTCAAGCAACAGTCCCCATGTTGGCGGTGCGGATGCGGTCCAGCACCGTCTTGGTGTCAGCGCCCAGGAGCGGCGGTGCGCGGTCGATCGGACGCGACGCCTCCTGAAAGCGGATCGGATTGCCGACGATCGGCACCATGCCACCCAGCGTGTGTTCGACATGGCGCAGCACGCCGCGATGGACGATCTGTGGATCGTCGAATAATTGCCCGACGGTGTTGATCGGAGCGCAGGGCACGCCGGCCGATTCGAGCGCGGCGATCAGCGCGGCGCGCTGCCATCCGGCAAAAGCCTCACGCAGCAGCGGCGTCAGAACCTGGTTCTCGCGCACACGCTGGGCGTTGGTCGCGAAGCGCGGATCGCTCGACCATTCGGATCGGCCAATCACTTCGCAGAGTTTGGCGAACTGGCCGTCATTGCCCACGGCGAGCACGAATGCGCCGTCCGCCGCTTCGAAGCGATCCTGCGGCTGGATATTGGGGTGGCGATTGCCCTGGCGTGTCGGTTCGCGGCCGGAGACGAGGAAGTTCATCGCTTGATTGGCCAGCATCGCTGCGGACACGTCGAGCATCGCCAGGTCGATCGTGTCGCCCTGTCCGGTGCGGTCACGCCGGGCCAGCGCCGCCAGCACCGCGACGGCGGCATACATTCCCGTCATCAGATCGACGATCGGCGCGCCCACTTTCTGTGGCCCGCCGCCTGGCAGGTCGTCGCGCTCGCCGGTTACGCTCATCAGCCCGCCCATCGCCTGGATGGCGAAGTCATAGGCCGCCTGGTCGCGTCGTGGGCCGTCCTGTCCGAAGCCGGTGATCGAGCAATAGATGAGGGCGGGATTGTCCGCGCGTAGCGTTGCCGCATCGAGCCCGTAGCGGGCGAGTGCTCCGGCCTTGAAATTCTCGACCACCACGTCGCATTCGCGGGCGAGGCTGCGCAGCGTCGCCTGTCCCTCGGGATCGGCGATATCGATGGCGATCGAGCGCTTGCCGCGATTGACCGAGAGATAATAGCCGGCCTCGCTGGTTTCTTGTCCCGCCGCATCCTTCAGATAGGGCGGGCCCCAGGCGCGCGTGTCGTCGCCCGCTCCGGGCCGCTCGACCTTGATGACCTCGGCGCCCAGGTCCGCGAATAATTGCGTGGCCCATGGCCCCGCCATGATCCTGCTGAGATCGAGCACGCGGAGATGCGACAGGGGCCCTGCCGTGTCAGTCATCGATGATCTCGGTGGCGATGGCTGCGGGATGCTCCTCGAAGCCGCGGTACCAGCGCGCGAGCTGCGGCCGTCCTTCGCGCCAGCCGAGATCGGCGAAACGGAAGTCGAGATAGCCGAGCGCGCAACCCAGCCCGATATGGGCGATGCCGAACGGCTGGCTTTCGATCGCGGCAAGCTCCTGCTCGAACCGGTCGAGCGTCGCACCCGCTTTCTCGCGAAAAGCATCAATCCAGGCTGCGGTTCGGGTCTCTGAAGGTTTTTCCCGCTCATTGCGCCACAGGATCAGCAGGTCGAGCAATCCGTCCGCCCGCGCCGCCCAGCTCAGCGCCTGCCAGCGCGCGGGGCCGGGGGCCGGGAAGATGTGCGGACCCGACGAAAGTGCGTCCAGATATTCGCAGATGACCCGCGAATCGACGAGCACCGTGCCGTCTTCCAACACCAGCGTCGGAATCTTGTTGAGCGGATTGTCCGCCATGATCGCCGGATTGGGGCGCGTCATCACCGCGACGCTGCGCACCCGTTCGATCCGGTCCGCCACCCCCAGCACGTGCGCGGCGATCATCGTCTTGCGCACATAAGGCGATCGCGGCGACCAATGCAGTTTCACATACCCTCCCGTTTCGGCTGGGAGTCATCCAGCCGCAGGGCATGAATACGCGCACTTAGTCCGTAAGTCTATCCCTTAGCCACTATTTCAGCTTCAGGTCGATCCGGACGACATCGCCACGATAGATACCGTTGGATACCGCGATGACTACGCCGCGCTGATCGACCGCGACGCGCTGGACATGGGCGACCGCCGCATTGAGCGGCAGCTCAAGGGCCGTCGCGGTCTCGATATCGGCGCCGCCGATCGTGATGGTCTGGCGCGCGTCGCGGATCTGTACGTCGGGCAGGCTCTCGGCCATTCGCATCGCGGTAAGCGTGGTGAAGGCATTCTTCGGCAGCCCCTTGGCCAGCGCCGCATCGATGTAAACGTCGGCGACCAGAAAGGGCCGATTCTCGCGCCAATGCTGGCGTCGCAGGTGCCGGTAGCGCGGAGCCAGCGTGCCCAATTCACGCGGAAGACCCGTGGGAGCGTCGACCAATTGGTCTTTCAGCACCTTGATTACGGCATCGTCGCGCGCTGTCAGCAGATCCTGCCAAGAGGCTTGAACATTGCACCACAGCCCCTCTCGCCGGCGATCGAGTACGAAAGTGCCCTTCGCGCGATAGCGCGCGAGCAGGCCTTCATCTTCGAGAACACCGAGCGCCTGGCGGACCGTGGCGCGCGCGACGCCGCATTCCTCCACCAGATCGTCGATCGTTGGAATCTGTTCGCCAGTCGGCCAGATGTCGCTGTCGATCCGGCGCCGGAACAGCGTGGCGAGCTGCAGATAACGCGGCACGGCGCTGCGGCTGAGATCCGGTTGCGGGCGGAAGGTGTCTCGTTTCCCCATGGCCCAGATATAACAGCCTTCTGCCAGGTTTGAAGCTGTTGACGCGTCGTCCAAACATAAAAAGGATAATGTTTGGTATTGTGACCTTTGTCGTGTTAGTCACCGCGTTCATGAAGAGCCTTGCTTCCAGCCCGCTTTCGCGCCGGACCCTCATCGCTGCCGCAGCTGCGGCGCCCTTCTCCGCCATCGCCCATGCTCCCGAGGGCGCGCCGGTTCCTCCTCCGGGGGCGCGCGAGGTTCTGGTGAATGTTCCGGGCGCGCGCCTCTGGGGCTGGGATTCGGGCGGCAAGGGTGATCCGATCCTGTTGCTCCACCCGGCAACCGGCAGCGCTGCGATCTGGGAATATCAATATGCCGCATTCCGCCGCGCCGGTTACCGCGTCGCGGCCTATTCGCGCCGGGGCCATTTCGGATCGCCCGTCGAGCGCGGCGCGGAATTCGGCCATGCCGTGGACGATGTGATTGCCGTTGCGGATGCGATGAACCTCGATCGCTTCCACCTGGTCGCCACTGCGGCGGGCGGCTTTATCGCGCCTGAATGCGCAGTTCTGTACCCGTCGCGGATATTGTCGATGGTATTGGCCTGCACGCAGGGCGGGGCCGCTGAGCCATGGCTGCGCCGCGAGCTCGATCGTATCGGCCCCCCCTCGCTGCGCCAGTTGCCGGCAGCGGTGCGCGAGCTCGGCCCCAGTTATCGCGGAGCCAATCCCGAGGGAGTGGCACGTTGGGAAAAGCTGGAGGAGCATGCGGTGATCGGCGAGCGGGTGCGTCAGAAGCCGCGCGTCACGCTCGATGCTGCTGCACTCGCCCGGATCAAGACGCCTACCCTTGTGATCGCCGGCGGTGCGGACCTGATCATGCCCGCGCCGCTGGCCCGTCGCTATGCGGAAATGATCCCAGGGGGGCGCTTCGCATTGCTGCCCGATTGCGGCCATTCCGCATATTGGGAGCAGCCAGAGGCCTTCAATGCGGAGGTCCTGCGCTTCCTTCGAACGCGCCGCCGCTAAATCCATAGGATCCTTGACCATGCACCGATTGCCCGCTGGAAGCTGGGACACGCATTGCCACGTCTTCGGCCCGGCCGCAGATTATCCCTGGGCGGAGCCGCGCACCTACACGCCCGCCGAGTCCTCGCGCGAAGCGTTGGCAGAGATGCATGCCTCGATCGGCGCTGATCGTGCGGTGATCGTCCATCCCGCCTGCCATGGCTATGACATGCGCGTGACGCTCGACGCCATCGCCGCTTCGAACGGGCGGCATCGCGGCATCGCGCTGGTCCCGCCCGAAGTCACCGGGGCCGAGCTGCGGCAGCTGCATGCGGGCGGCATCCGCGGCGTCCGCTTCAACTATGCGCCCGCGCTTGGCCCGGTACCCAGCGCCGCCAACATCCTTAGCCTGGCCGATCGCATCGCGCCGCTGGGGTGGCATGCGGTGTTTCACTTCGACCCGCAGGAGCTCCCCGGCTTTGTAGCAGTCGCTGCGCGCCTGCCAGTCCCCTATGTAATCGATCATCTCGGTAGGATCCGCGTCGAAGGCGGGCTGGAGCAAAAGCCGTTTGCAACGTTGCTTGACCTAGCGGAAGACCCCAAGTGCTGGATAAAGATATCGGGTGCAGATCGTGCCTCGGCCGCCCCCCCGCATTACGATGACACGATCCCCTTCGCGCAAGCGCTGATCGCGGCTGCGCGTGATCGCATCCTGTGGGGCACCGATTTCCCGCATCCCAATGTGAAAGGACCCGTGCCGCGTGAAGCCGATCTCGTCGCGCTGCTCCGCCGCTTCGTACCTGACGAGGCGCTGTTGCGCCGCGTACTCATCGACAATCCGGAGCGGCTTTATGGGAAGTGATTGTGTAGCGACGTTGCAGGCTGTCGCCGTAAAGGCACCTTGTGGACATGAGACCCCGCCCATACGCATTAGGCGGCCCGGTGTCCTTGAAACAAATCCTGGGCCGGCAACGCAAGTCTCGGTTCCGGCCATCAATCTGCTCGCGACCGAATTATGGGATCGGTGCTTCAGCCTGACGGAGATCGCCGCCGCCTTCAAGGATGCAGGCGCTGATCTACGCCCATATGCAGCGGGCGAAGACGTCCGACCCTGAAACCCGTTTATCGGTTCACGACCTAGCTGCGAATGGCGATATCCCTAGCTCGGAACTTATCGGCATCAGGGCTGTGGCAGCTTTTCTTCGGCGGAGACCGCGACATGCGGTATTCCGTCCGCGCCAATCCATCCGCGATACATGCCCGGGGTGTTAATCGGCATGGCGATGTTCCCGGCTGCGTAAAATGTCCGATAAGATCGACACCCGTATTTCGCCAACGCTGTATCCCGGCATTGCCGGTGAGATTGCCGATTACGACGACGAGACGCGCCCGTTGCTTGGGCAGACCGAAACGGCAGTGCATGAGGCGTTTCAGGCGCTGCAATCGATTCACGACGCCAAGGCTGGCGCGGCAAAAAATCCAGCTCTCAATGAATACGCGCAACTGATTGCTGTCGATAATCACGCCACCAAGCTGATGAGCAAGGTTTACGGTTCGTGGTCGCGCACGGTGGACACACTCAACAACAATATCGCCTCGCTTGAGAAGGAGTTGAACGCGCCGGTGGAGCAGCGGGCTACTCAGAGCATGGCATCCGAGATCAGGTCGTTCTTTCGTGGCATGGACAATGAGGCGAAGCGCATCACCGCGATCCGGCAAGCGATTGCGGACGGCGATTCGATCACGGTTACGGCTGTTCTCGGCGGTCGGCACTACCTCTCCGGGATCGACGCGGAGACCAGCGCGCAATTCCTGCATGAGTGGCACGGGGCGCAGCGCCCGCTCGAAGCGAAGAAGCTGCGGGCGATGAAGGCGGCGGCGGAGATGCTGAACAACCGATACAAGATGCTCACCAAGGCGGTCAGCGATGCGGTCGGCGACATCAAGATCTACGAGGAATCGAAGGACGGCAAGCGCCAGATCCTCGTCAAAACGGTGACCCCCGAAATGGTGCGAAAGCAGGTAAAAGAGTCCAACGCCGCATTCGCCGTCCCGGTCTGACGCTTGCTCTAATCAAATCGAGGTAGTTCGATGAACGCTGTCGCTCCCCCTTGGGGCACGGATTGGAAGCCTGCGCCCCCGTCACCTGCGCCGCCCGTGCGCGGTGCGGGCAACCCCGCGTGGACTCCCGGCTGTCCGTCGCCGAACCCCGCTGGACGTCCTGCCGGTCGCCCCGACAAGCGTCTGCTCGCCACCGCTCAAATGTTGGACGAAATGCGCGCCATCGTGTCCGTGCTGGTGGGCAAGGCGCTTGAGGGCGACACCAACGCCGCCAGTATCGTTCTTGCCAAGGTGCTGCCCTCGGTGAAGGCACAGATGGAAAAGACCGAGTTCGCCTTCAACTCGGCAGCGCCGATCAGTGAGCAGGTCGCCCAGGTGTTGGACGCGGTAGCGGGCGGGCAACTTGCCCCGGATGTGGGGCGGCTGGTGATCGACAGCATCGCTCGGCTCTCCGATGTTCGCGCTCAGGAAGACTTGTCCGCTCGGATCGAGGCGCTTGAGGAGGCGAGCAATGCCTCTCGCTAAACTGGAATTATTTGCACTTCGGTTGCGAAAGTCGGCGATGCGAACGGCATCCGCGCGGATTGACGCATACCCCGACGGAGACCAGCCATGACCGACTATCGAAGCTGGCGCGCTGCCCATCGCGCCATGTGCCCAGAACCGGGTCCGCGCGACCTGTTCCTTGTCATCCTTATCAATGGCAGGCGCGTGGGCATCCAGCACGCGGACGAATACCACAAGTGGCGCACCGCCGCAGAGCGTCTAGCGGCAAGCGAGAACTGCGATGTGAAAGTGCTGCCCATGTCGGGCGGCGAGATGATGACCTTCTTCGGTGTCGAACCCGCACCGCCCCAGCCCATTGCCAACCTCGATCCGGCGTTTCGGAAGCAGGCGGCAAAGAACTGCATGGACGTGCTGCGCGAGTGCAGCGGGGAACGTGAGCGCGGAGACGCGCTCGACATGCTCGGCCATCTGGGCGTGCTGCAATAACCAACTCAACTGAAGGTGATACGACCATGACTGACAATATCGAACCGACCGTTCCCGAGGGCAAGGCTGACGTGGCGCTCGACCAGCGCCGCCGCGCTGAGAAGTATGGGATGCCCATCGAGAACGCGCACCACATCATCAACCGCCATTTTGGCGTGGCCGACGACAACGCCGCGCTCGCTGGCGGGCAGATGGCCGCTGACATTGAGATGAGCAAGGCGCTCAGCGGGAAGGGCTGACCACAGTGGCGGGCATCCGGGCGCTCCAACGCCGCGTCAAGCGGATAGAGAGTGCTCGGAAACCGCGACCATCGCCGATCGTCATTCTTTGCGGCTCGTTCGATGCGTTCGCAGACGAGGTGTACGCGGATGTTGAGGCGGGCAAGCTGGCAGGGGACTTCCTGCGAATCCTCGACCACCTCCGCGAATGGGACGAGGGGATGGTTTGGGCGCTCGCATATGCCCGCTGACGGTGGGCGGTGATAGCGGCATAGGGTTGCGCGGGGTTTGTCCATTTCACCCGCGCCGGGGCATAGCGGTGCGTTCCCCGTCAATCCAACGACCGCACCAGCGGGACCAGTCTCCTTCAGGTCTGACGCTGTGCAACGCCTCGCGCCCTCGGGTTCGGGGCGTTGCTGCGATGTCTATTTGTCGAGTAACTGACGATATGCCACTTCGCCCTCACGCAGTAGATCGTTAAGTGTCTGTCCCGGAGCTGGGCGGATATATGGGTCTGCTGGGGCGGAACCTGCGGTGCAGCGCGCGGGCTTCTCGTCGCCTACTCTCAGTAAATTGAACCCGCCGAGTGAATTCCGCCTAAGCCACCATCGACGCGTCCCTAGGTTTTTGCGAAAGGGAACATGTTGCACCGTTAGGATTAGCTGCCGACCTTTCGACACCTTTCCTTCGACTACCCGCTTCACATCAATTTCCATAAACCACGGCCAGGAGATGATTATGCAATCGTCTCCGCAGTCAGGGAATACGCTTGGTGTTTGCCGCAGGATTTTCGCCGATACAACTGCGTCGAAGCACTCAACCCGATCTTCAGCGGCAGCAGTATGACTTGCAGTCACCGCCGCCATTCCCAACCCAAGCCGTATCAATGGCATTTTTCGCATACCATAAGGTCTAGGTGACCTAGCAGCCGAAAAACAGAGGGAAAGCGACTGGGTCGGCGGCGCTGCTACACATAGGTTAGACAGCGAAGCGGGATGCCGCTGACGCTGCCAGCGGACCCGTGCTAACCCATTGAAATAGTGTGGTAAATTGGTCGGGGCGACAGGATTCGAACCTGCGACCCCCACACCCCCAGTGTGATGCGCTACCAGGCTGCGCTACGCCCCGACCAGATACCTGCCCCGCTCGTCGCGGGCTCAGGGGAGGGGCCTCTAGGACGGTCGGCGCGCAGATGCAAGGCGGTTGCGCGGGCGCTGCACGCATGTTAGCGCCCGCCGCTCAGTGTGGAGCGGTTTTCGCTCCTGTCTCCAGCCATTCGGGAAGCCATGTTCATCTCCCCAGCATATGCACAGGCCGCAGGCGCGGCGGGCCAAAGCGGCGGCGCCGCAGGCGCAATTGTCTCGCTTCTGCCGCTTGTCCTCATCTTCGTTGTCTTCTATTTTCTGATGATCCGTCCGCAGCAAAAGCGGATGAAGGAGCTTCAGAACGCCGTGAACTCGGTGAAGAAGGGCGACCGTGTCGTCACCGGCGGCGGGCTGATCGGCAAGGTCACCAAGGTCGAGGATCGTGAGGTCGAGATTGAACTCGGAACCAATGTGAGGGTCCGCGCGATCAAGGCGACGCTCGCCGAAGTGATCCCGGCCGGCACCGGCAAACCCGCGAACGACTGATGCTGGACTTCCCCCGCTGGAAACGGCTTTCGATCTTCATCGGCCTGGCGATTATGGTCGTCCTGGCGATCCCGAGCTTCTTTTCGAAGGACCAGCGCGATCAATGGCCGAGCTGGATACCGCATCCGGCGATCAACCTTGGGCTTGATCTGGCAGGCGGCAGCTATCTGCTGCTGGAAGGCGATACCAGCGGGGTAGCGCAGGCGCGCCTGGAGGCGATGAAGGAGCAGGTGCGTAACGATATGCGCCGTGCCCCGCGCGTAGATATCGGCGACATCTCTGTGCAGGATGGCAAGGTGACCTTCATGGTCCGTGATCCTTCCCAGGTGGATGCCGCGCGCGAGAAATTGCTGCCGCTGACCAATGGCGTGGGCACGACCGGCCAACGCGACTGGGATATCGCGGTGGTCGATTCGACCAAATTTGTGCTCACGCCCAGCAGCGCCGGCATGAGCCAGAAGGTCGAGGAGGCGATGAACGACGCCCGCGAGGTCGTCGACAGGCGCATCAACGCGCTGGGCACGCTGGAACCGACGGTTATCCGGGAAGGTGCGAACCGCATCGTCGTGCAGGTGCCAGGGCTCCAGGACCCGACCGCGCTCAAGAAGCTGCTCGGCCGCACCGCCAAGCTCGAATTCAAGTTGGTGGATACCAGCGTCAGCCCCGAAATGATCGGGGCGGGCCAGGTACCTCCTGGCAGCCAGGTGCTGAATTATCCTTCGGCAGGCGGGCAGATCGCCGTGTTCCGCAGCGTTCTCATCGACGGCAACATGCTGCTCGACGCGACGCAGTCGTTTGACCAGCAGGGCCGGCCGGACGTGGCCATCAGCCTGGACGGCACCGGCTCGAAGCGTTTTGCCAAGGTGACGCAGGAGAATACCGGCAAGCCGTTTGCGATCATCGTCGATAACGAGGTGATTTCGGCACCCAACATCAACGAACCGATCCTGGGCGGTAGCGCGACGATCTCGGGCGGGTTTACCGTCGAGAGCGCCAACCAGCTTGCGATCGCGCTGCGTTCGGGCAAGCTGCCGATCAACCTGAAGGTGGTTTCAGAAAACACGGTCAGCCCCGAACTGGGCGCTGACTCCATCAAGGCGGGCGTCACCGCGTCGATCATCGCCATCGTTGCGGTGATCACGTTCATGATCCTCACCTATGGCCGCTTCGGTATCTATGCGACGCTGGCGGTGACGCTGAACGTGCTGATCATCCTGGCGGTTATGGGCCTGCTGAACGCGACTCTGACGCTGCCGGGCATCGCGGGCTTCGTGCTGACCATCGGTACCGCGGTCGACGCCAACGTGCTGATCAACGAGCGTATTCGCGAAGAGCGGCGGCGCGGGCGCAACGTTACGCAGGCGATCGAATTCGGCTACAAGGAAGCGAGCCGGACGATCTTCGAGGCGAACGTGACCCACGCGATTGCCGGGCTGATCATGCTCATCCTTGGATCGGGGCCGATTCGCGGCTTCGCCATCGTGCTGCTGATCGGTATCGTCAGCTCGGTGTTCACCGCAGTGGTCTTTACCCGCCTGCTCGTTTCGATCTGGGCGCGGAAGAACCGCCCCACCGACATCAATATTTAAGGCACGCTCATCATGCGTCTGCTCAAGATCGTTCCAGACAATACGAACATCGGCTTCGTAAAGGTTCGGCACATCGCATTCTTCATCACCGCGCTTCTGAGCGTGGCGGCGATCGTGCTGGTGGCCACGCTGAAGCTCAACATGGGCGTCGATTTCGTCGGCGGCGTATCGATCGAGGAAAAGTTCGTCACGGCCCCGCCGCTCGATGAGGTGCGCTCGACGGTCAACGAGCTTGGTCTGGGCGATGCCACGCTCCAGCAGCTCGGCAATGCCAACACGGTGACGGTGCGTTTGCCGGTGCCTGATTCGAACGATCCCAACGCGGTGAATGCGATGGTGGAAAAGGTGAAGGTGGCGCTCGCGGAGAAATTCCCCGGCGCGACCTTCAGCAGCTACTCCACCGTCTCCGGCAAGGTTTCGGAAGGCCTGGTCTTCAACGGCATCCTCGCGGTCATTCTTGCGATCATCGGCATCGCGATCTTCTCATGGCTGCGCTACGAATGGCAGTTCGGCGTATCGACCGCGGTGGCGATCATCCACGACGTGCTGATGACGCTGGGCTTCTTCGCGCTCACCCAGTTCGTGTTCGATCTCAATATCGTCGCGGCGGTGCTGACGATCATCGGCTATTCGATCAACGACAAGATGGTGATCGACGACCGTATTCGCGAGAATATGCGCAAATACCGCAAGATGGGCATGAAAGAGCTGATCGATCTGTCGGTCAACGAGACGCTGCCGCGCACGGTGATGACATCGGTCACGATCATGCTGGCGCTGACGTCGCTGCTGATCTTCGGCGGCCATGTGCTGCGCGGCTTCACCGCTGCGATGATGCTGGGCATCATCGTGGGCACCTATTCGTCGGTCTATGTTTCGTCGTCGCTGCTCATCACGCTGGGCCTCAAGCCGGGCTTCCGCGAGGAGAAGGCCGAAAAGGGCGTGGTGGCCGGCGCGGAGCGTGTGGGGCCACGCGAAAGTCGCTGAGGCAAAGCCAGATGCAAATGAACCGCAGCGGTGCTGAGGGGCCGGTGATTACCGGCTTTTCGGGGCGCGGGTTCAAGGTCGACGGCGGCGTCTATGAGGGTCTGTTGATCAGCCCCGAGCGCGCCGATGGCTGGGCCCCGCCGCCGCTGGAGGCGCTCAGCGAGAGCGATCTGGCGCCGCTGCTTGCGCTTGATCCAAAACCGGAATTCCTCCTGCTCGGGACGGGCGCCACGATGCGGCGGCCGCCTGTGGCGCTCGTGCAGGCGCTGGCCGCGCGCGACATCGGGCTGGAAGCGATGGACAGCCGGGCGGCGGCGCGCGCCTGGGGCGTACTTCGCGCCGAATTGCGCTGGATCGCGGGCGCGATCTACCCGCTGGACTGATGGCGCGGGCGCAGTAGGATCGCTCGGGACAGGAGAGGTGCCTTATGCTGATGCTTGCACTCGCGCTGGCCGCGATCTCATCCGATCCCGATTACCGGCAGGACGCCAATTGGCTGTGCCGCCCGGGCAGGCAGGACGCATGCACGCAGGACCTGACGGCAACCGTGATCGCGGCGGATGGCACGCCCACGATCGAGAAATTCGAGGCGGCGAAGAATCCGAAGTTCGATTGTTTCTACGTCTATCCAACGGTCTCGCTCGACCCGACGCCCAATAGCGATCTGAGAGCGGGCCCCGAAGAGAATAGAGTAATCCAGTTCCAGGCGGCGCGCTTCGGAGCGAAGTGCCGGGTGTTCGCGCCGATATATCGGCAGGTGACGCTCACGGCATTGCGCGCGCTGATGACGGGGCAAACGCCCGCGGTGGATCGCGAGATGGCCTATCGCGACGTGGAGGCGGCGTGGAACGACTATCTGGCCCGCGACAATAACGGTCGCGGCGTGGTGCTGATCGGGCACAGCCAGGGGGCGAGCCTGTTGGCGAAGCTGCTCGGCAAGGCGATCGAGGGCAAGCCGGCGCAGAAGCAGTTGATCTCGGCGATGCTGATCGGAACCACGGTGCCGGTGCCCGAGGGGAAGGACATCGGCGGGTTGTACCAGACCATTTCGCTATGCCGCGATGAGACGCAGACCGGCTGCATCGTCAGCTTCGCCAGCTTCCGCGCCGATTCGCCGCCGCCCGCCGACAGCCGCTTCGGCAAGGGCGACCGGCCCGGCGTGGAGGCTGCGTGCACCAACCCGGCGGCGCTGCGGGGCGGCAGCGCGGTGACGCGGAACTATCTGGTCACATCGGGGAGCCTTCTCGGCGCGGATCAGGCGCCGCGATGGACGAGCGACGGCAAGCCGGTGACCACGCCGTTCGTCCGGGCACCGGGGCTGCTTTCGGCGGAATGCGTGCGGAAAGACGGGTTCAACTATCTGGCGGTGACGACGCATGCAAATCCGGCCGATCCGCGCATCGACGATATTGGCGGAGACGTCCGCGTGGGACCAACGGTGCTCGCCGGATGGGGGCTCCATTTGATCGACATGAACGTGGTCCAGGGTGATCTGATCGCGCTGGCGGAGAAGCAGGCGGGGGCCTGGGCGGCCCGGCACTGATCCCCAAGCGGGCGGCTACTCCGCCGGCTTGGGCTTGGCGGCGGCGCGAGGCTTTGACGTGGACTTGGCCTTGGCGGGCGCCTTCGGCTTGGCGGGGGTCTTCGGCTTGTCGGCCTTGGCTACCGGGGCAGCGGGCTTCCGAACACGTTTTGCCGCAGGCGGGGCGTCTGTCGGCCGGGCGACGGCGGCGGCCACGCCTGCAGCCGCCTCCGCCACGTCAGCGGCGACATCGGCCGCCTTGGTGCGTGCCTTGGCGGCCGCCTGCTGCACCTTGGGCTCGTTCTTGAGCTTGGCGGCAAGGGCCACTAGCCCGGCGGCAAGGATATCGGCGACGACGGGATGCTTGGCGAGATCGGTCAGCTTCTTGCGGATATCCTTGGGCAGCTTCGCGCCGGCGATGCTCTTCGGCAGCAGCGATCCGCTTTTCGGGCTCTTGTCCTTCGCCATGGTCGGTCTCCGGCAAATGTTCAGTGCGCGGAGACTAACCCCTTTCGATAGCGGCTGACCAGCCGCATGAAATAGTCGTGCAGCAGATCGGCATTTGCCGCCCAGGTAAAGGGCGCCACGGTGGCGCGAACGGCATCGGGCGCGGGCGGGTTGGCGAGGATATCGCCGAGGCCAGCGGCAAAGGCTTCCGGCGTTCGCTCGACCAGCCGGCCGGCCACATCCTCGCGGACGACCTGCCGCGCACCGCCCACATCGGGAATCACCACCGGGGTTCCGCTCGCCAGCGCTTCGAGCCAGGCATTGGCCAGTCCCTCGCGCTCGGACGCCAGCGCCATCGCATCGGCGGCGGCGAGATAGACCGAGAGTTCGTCATGCGGGATGTTGCCGAGCAGGCGAACGCGATCCGCCACGCCGAGCTTCGCGGCCAGCGCCGTGAGCCGTTCGCGCTCCGGACCCTCACCGGCGATACACAGGGTGACGCCCGGCATTCCGGCGATCGCGTCGATGACGATATCGTGCCCCTTGAGCGGGATCAGCGCGCCGACCGATAGGATAAGCGAGCCGTGGACTCCCAGCTCCGCCTTGGCCCCGGCACGATCGCGGGGAGCGAAGCGTTCGAGATCGACGCCCGTGATGATCGCTTCGATTCGATCGCCGGGCATGCCCATCGCGATCATGTCGTCGCGCATGGCCTCGCTGACCGAGAGCATGCCGTCCGCCGCGCACCCCGCCGCGCGAACCTGCGCGCCGGTCACAGGAAGGCGGCCCCAATGATGGACGTCGGATCCCCGCGCCTTGATCGACACGGGGACACCAAAGTGGCGCCCGAGCGCGATGGCGGCGACCCCGTCGGGAAAGAAGAATTCGGCGGCGATGGCGTCGAAGGGGAAATCGCGACGGATATCCTCCAGCAGCGGAGTGATCGCGCGGGTGAGCGCCGCCGCGTGAAAGCGCCCGCCGGTCAGGGGCAGATTGAGGAAGGCGGGGCGATGCACGTCGAGACCCTTCCATTGCTCGCGCGCGGGTAGCGTGGCGAGCGGGCGGTAGCGGGGGAGCGCGCGAAGCGGCCAAGGGGGAAGACCGTGCGGCGCAACCACGCGCACCTCGATATCGGGATGGCTCGCCAGCGACAGGGTCTGACGCTCGACGAAGCTTCCGAAGCGTGGACGCGAAGCATCGGGAAAGAGCGTGGAAAGCACGAGTAGGCGCAGCATATGCGAGGTTATAGCGGGCGTTGGTTAATGGCCCGCTTGCGAAAGGGGGCAGGCGATGGGGCTGCGCGACCGGCTTACCTGCGGGAATGGCGGTGCTAAGGTAACCCCATGCAAAAGGCGGAAGAGATCATCGCGGCGCTCGGACTGACACCGCACCCCGAAGGCGGCTGGTATCGCGAGACCTGGCGCGCGGAGGCCGAACCCGGCGTACGGGCTGGAGGAACGGCGATCCATTTCCTGCTCGAAGCGGGCCAGCGTTCGCACTGGCACCGCGTCGATGCCGACGAATTGTGGTTGTGGCACGCGGGCGCGCCGCTGACGTTGCGCATTCAGCGCTCGGAGGGTGATGTGGAAGCTGTGGCGCTGGGACCGGATGTGTTGTCGGGCGAGGCTCCACAGGCCCGGGTGCCGGTAGGCTGCTGGCAGGCGGCAGAGGCGGGGGCGGGATGGACGCTGGTCAGTTGCGTTGTTGTTCCTGGCTTCGAATTCGCGGGGTTCGAACTCGCGGCACCCGGCTGGTCACCGGTCTGATAGACCTGCGAATCTGTGCACGTTATCCACGTTATCAACAGGCATGCGCCCTCATTTGCCACTTTGCGCGAATCGGATTCGGTGACACCTTCATGACTGTAAGGAGATGGTTGGGCGGCGGGAAACCGAAGCAGGATCAAGGACTTGCCGGACCAGCCGGGCGCAGGCGCCTTAGGGAAACCAGCCGGGCAGGGACGTAGAGATGCCAGCGACGGACAGTTGCGAGACCGCGCGGACGCGAAAGCGATCGCAAGGGCTTCGAGAGACGGCCGGAGCACGGCGGAACCAGATGCTGAAGCGGTGCGCAAGCGCTGCGGAGGCACGAGGGGAGCCGGGATGGCCAACCGGAGATTGCAGTGGTGTAAGAGCCAGCCGCAAGGGAAGGGACGGTCACGAAGAGCGGACCATCAGCTCGGAAGCCGCGCAAGCGGTCGAACGGTTGAAGGGCCAATCGGGAAGCATCTCGCAAGGCTCCAGTTTCGCCACTTGCGGCGGATCTGAAGCGGGCCACCAGGGGCCGGAGAGCAAGTGCATCGTCCTTCGGGAAAGTGCACGGAACCCTCCACCTCTAGCGACCGACGCGAAGCTCGCATGCCCTTGCCGGCGCGAGTGGAGCATGCCGCCGAAACCAGGCTGCGCGATCCGTCCGGGTCAATCGGCCGAAGTCCGGTGACATGGGGGCTGGCAGAAATGCCGGCCCCCTTTTGCGTTTCGCCGCCATCCCAGACTTTCCGGCCCAAAATCCGGCAGCTTGTGACTCTGCCTCTATCCCCAAGTGACCGCAGCGCTGCGCGGCGCTAGGTGTGTGGCAAAGGAGTCCTGCATGGGAAGGTTGTTCGAGCGCTTCGCGCAATTGGTGGCGGGATGGGCGGGGCGGTCTCCGGCGTTCGTGCTGGCGTTTCTGGTCATTCTATTATGGGCCCTTACCGGCCCGCTCTTTCATTATTCCGACACGTGGCAGCTGGTGATCAACACCGGCACGACGGTGGTGACCTTCCTCATGGTGTTCCTGATCCAGAACGCCCAGAATCGTGATGCTGCGGCGATCCAGTGCAAGCTCGACGAGATCATCCGCGCACTGGACAGCGGCCGGAACGAATTCATCGGGATCGAGCATCTGAGCGAGCAGGAACTGATCGCGATCCGCAACAGGCTGGAGCACGAAAGCGTTGAGGGAGATCCGACCCGCCACGAGGGCGTGGGCCGGTTGATCGAACGGCGCTAGAGCGGAATCCGGACATTTTGGATCAGCCCGCGGAAGCGGGAGAGCGGCGGTTATTCGACCCGGATGGATCAAGCCCTAGGCGAGGGTGACGCTCAGCGTGCTTTCCGCTTTCAGCAGCTTCGACACCGGGCAATTGGCGTGCGCGCCTTCGGCCAGAGCCTGGAACTGCTGGTGGGCGATGCCGGGGATTTTCGCGACGAGCGTGAGATCGGAGCGGGTGATGACAAAGCCGCCTTCGCTGTCCTGATCGAGCTTGACGGCAGCTTGGGTCTCCAGTGTGCCATCCGAGAAGCCGGCCCGCGCAAGGGCGAAGCTGAGCGCCATGGTGAAACAACTGGCGTGCGCGGCGGCGATGAGCTCCTCGGGATTGGTGCCCTTTTCGTCGCCGAAGCGGGTGCCGAACCCGTAGAATTGATCGGCCAGCACGCCCGATTGGGTGCTGACATGGCCGCGGCCTTCCTTGCCGAAGCCCTCATAGCGTGCGCTGCCGGTGCGGGTGCTCAATGCAATATCCTTCCGATAGACGGGGCGCGGCGGCACGCGCCGCGCCCGTGAATATATCGCAATCCTATCGGCAGCGCACTTCGTTCCGGTCCGCCGAGGATCCGATTGCCGCGCCCGCAGCAGCGCCCAGCACAGTGCCGAGTACTTCCGAGCCACCTGGAGCAATGAGATTGCCGAGCAGGCCGCCCGCGACGCCACCCACGATCAGGCCGGTGGTGCCGTCCGAACGGCGGCAATAATAGCGGCCGTCCTGGCCGCGATAGACCCGATCATTCCGGCTCAGACGGCGCTCGCGATAGCGGCGGTTGTCATCGCGATAGTAGCGATCGGCATAATAACCGCCATAGGCCGGATCGGGCCGGTTATAATCATATTGGACATATGCACTCGAATAGCTGCGCGAGGGGCCATAGCCATCCTCTGTGCAGGCTCCGAGCGTGGTTGCAGCCAGCAACCCCAAGACGACGATACGCATGATGCTTCTCCCATCCTCTCTGGATCAGGGAGCAATGCGCGACGGGGCGTAAAGGTTGCGCGCCCGTCCCGAATGTTGCCTCCTAACTGTCGCCGGACGGCTTGCGAGAGATACGTAGTGCCCCAAGCACAGCGCCGCCGATTGCCGCGACCAGGCCGGCAATGCCCGCAGCCTTGACGGGTGCGGGCGCGGCCTGAACGCGGGCGGCGAGGGTGGGGGCGGGCGCTTCCGCAGCCTTCGGAGCAGCACCCTGCGGAGCTGCGGCTTTCGGTGCGGTGGGCTTGGCGGGCGTTGCCTTTGCGGCAGGCTTGCGCTTTGCTGCTGTCTTTGGCTCGGCAGCGGGTTTTGGCGATGCTGCGCTCTTGGGCGCGGGCTTCGTGGCAGGCCTGGCCGTGGCTTTTGCCGCAGTCTTAGCGGGATCCTTGGCAGCGGCCGGTTTGGCCGCTTTCCCTGCGGGTGCTTTGGTGGCTGTCGGCTTTGCAGCGGCGGCGACCGGCTTCGCGGCGGCGGTCTTGGGCGCCTTCGCAGCGGGAGCCTTGGCCGGCTTCTCAGCGGCGGCATCGGCCTTGGGCGCAGCAGCGGGCTTGGCCGTGCTGCGCTTTGCGGCGGGGCGGCGGGTGGTAGCTCGGGGAGTAGTGCCTGGAGTCTTTCGCGTGGCCATGGTCAGCCTTTCCGGTTCGTTGCGGGTTCGACGCGATCAACCCCTACCAGAGCCGCCTGTTCCGGTAAAACGTTACGGGGTCGTCCTCTGCGCGCGGAGCGCCGGGTCGCCATGCGGCTCGCGGGTGGCGCGGGCGGTTTCGGTGCGCTCGATCCGCTCAGCCATCTGACGCCAGGCGTCAGCGGCACGCAAATTGCGCTCACGCACATTTCCAAGCGTCGCGGCATCGGCATCGGCCTGAGCGCGTTCGGCATGTTCACGGTAGAGAGTGAGAAGATCCGCCACGGAGCCTCCAATGGAGAAAGGAAAACGAAAGCGGCGCCGCGCTCGCCCGGAAAGGGGAAGCGCGGCGCACGATCCGGACCGGCGCGCGAGGGCGCCGGCGCGGGATCAGGCTTCCTGCAGGTTCACGGCCGAGGTGCGGCCGCGCTGGTCCTGCTCGAGCTCGTAGCTGACGCGCTGGTTCTGCTGGAGCGTCGACAGCCCGGCGCGCTCAACGGCCGAGATGTGGACAAACGCGTCCTGGCCGCCCTCTTCGGGAGCGATGAAGCCATAGCCCTTGTCATTGTTGAAAAATTTCACGGTGCCGGTGATGGCCATGGGTAATACCTTCTTCTTCTGCGGGCCTCCGGCATGGAGAACCCTCGTGCCGCGAGGAGCAGGGAAGGAAGGAAGAAGGAGCCGCAAAGCGCCGAAGACCGTCAATATGCGACAGGTAGCCAAGCCAATATGGGAGCGGCGGACGGGATTGCAAGGCGCGCCCGCCGCGTGGCGCTCAGCCGGTCAGCTTGTCCGGCACCTTCGCGCCGTTGTTGACGAGCTCCAGCATCACCGCATTGTGGAGCCAGATGTTCATCTCTGCGCTGCCATCCTTGGCACCCGAATAGCCCAGCTCGGTGGCGAGCTCCTTGCGGTTCTCGAGGCTCGAATCCAGATCGAGCAGCTTCATCAGATCGACGATCGAGGTGCGCCAGTTGAGATCGGGATTGCCCTTCGCCGCCAGCTTCTCGGTCAACACCCTTTCGACATCGACCGGCTCGGCAGAGGCGACGGGCGCGGTGCCGGCCTGCTGATCTAGGGGGGTGGGGGAGACGGGCGCGGACTGGGGGGCAGGCGCAGCGGGCGCGTCCTTGCCGAAAATGCCGCCGCCGCGGCCCAGAATAGCGTCCTTGATGCGTCCCAAAATGCTCATGTCAGTCTCCTGATACCCTGCCCTGTCTCCAGACATTGCGCGTCCAACGCGCGAAGCCGGGATTCGGGGGCAGGCAGGAGAGGTGAAGGCCGCTTTAGCCGTTCGGCGCGCGCTCATGCGGCGGATCGAGCGGGAAAAGGCGGCGATAGAGGGGAACGGAGCGCCGCGTCGCAATGCGCGGCTGCGGATACAAACGGGTAATCTGCGTTTCGTGTACTTGGTCGAAAAAGTTCAATCTTTGCTCCTGTTTGGAGGGTGGAAAGCCGCACGCGCGGGATTGCGATGTGCGGCGGCCCCATGCGCATGCAATTCGACCGGCAATTGCGGATCGGATTGCGATTGGCGGCGGGGCGGGCATCACGCATTCCACGAGGGAAAAGCCGGTTCGGCGCGTGTTGCCTGAACGCTGATATGGGATCGCGGCACCGTATTTCAAGCGCGGGGCGGCGCGCGGAGGGGAAGCCTTGCGCCAACGATCGATCCGGCGCGCCGCCGCCCGGCCCGCCACGCCATCGAATCTGCCCGGTAGCAAACAGTAATTCGTCGCCTTGAGGACAATTCTGTGACGACAAAGATGGTTTAGGTGCGTTCCTATCGTCAGCGTCTCCCGTATTCCTCCAATCTACGCCATTATGGCTGGAACTACCGTCAGGCGTCTTACCGGCGATATTGCGCAGTGATACAGTCGGCTGCCGACTGGCATTTCAGTCCTGCGAAACAGGAGGGCAAGTCATCATGATGGTTTATAAGCGCTTGACTATGCTTGTCGTGGCTGCGGCCGCGACGATGTTGGTTCATATCGCGCCCGCGTCGGCCCAGGCTACGCGGACCTGGGTTTCGGGCGTGGGGGACGATGCCAATCCGTGCAGCCGCACCGCCCCGTGCAAGACCTTTGCCGGTGCCATTTCCAAGACCGCGGCGGGGGGCGAGATCAACTGCCTGGATCCGGGTGGCTGGGGCGCGGTGACGATCACCAAGGCGATCACGATCGACTGCACGCAGTTTCCGGGCAGCATATTGAACGCCGCTTCCAACGGCATCGTTATCAACGCCGGCGTGAACGACAATATCACGCTGCGCGGGCTCGAGATTGCCGGAGGCACCGGCTCTTCGGCCGGGATCAACGGCATCCGCTTCATTGCCGGGCTGTCGCTGACGATCGAGAAGGTGATCATCCGCAACAACGGCACGGTGAACGGCTCGGGAATCCTCTTCCAGCCCTCCGGACTGGGCCGCCTGATCGTCGACGACGTCACGATCATCAACAACGGCAATACCGGCGCCACCGGCATCCTGGTCCAGCCGACCGGAGCGGGAGGGCTGGCGCGCGTCACGCTCGATCGGGTGCGCGTCCACAACAATCTCGGCGCGGGGATCAAGTTCGACCATAGCGTGAGCACCAATGCGGGCGGCACCGTCGCGACGATCTCGAACAGCCACATCACGGCCAACGCGACCGGCGTGGAGGTGCTGACCAACGGCGTGCTGGTCAACGTGCTGGTTTCCGACACCACGATCTCTTCGAACAGCGTGGTCGCCTTTTCCGCAACGGGCGCGAACGGCGTGATCTTCGCCAGCGACAACGCCGTGACGGGCAACAGCGCCGCAGTCGCCACCGCAAGCGGCGGCGCGGTGCGCAGCTATGGCGACAATCTGGTCGAGGGCAATTTCTCGCCCAGCAGCTTCACCAGCACGGTGGGCAAGCAATAGCGAAGCCCCGAAGGGCGGGGGCGGCAATCGCGCCGGCTCCGCCCTCATTCGCACGAGGGCCCCGCGACGCGGCGAAGCGGGAAGCGGGCGCGAAAGGTTACACAAAGGTGACACCAAGACGCGGTTCCTGCCGGGACCGGGGGCAGGCGGGTGCGCGCGTTTTTTTCGCGTGGAGCGGCGGGTTTCGGTGCTGGCGGCATGGTCCTCCTCTCCGGATCGATAGAGGACGAACCAGTTATAGGGATCGGGGCGTGTAGGACAGGCTTTTGTCGGTCGCGGGCGGGGGAGGCGCGGGCGGGGGCGGAAGAAGAGGGTTCACGCGGAGGCGCGAAGGACGCGGCATTTTAGATGTTCACGCAAAGGCGCCAAGGCGCGAAGAGGGTGTGCCTTCCGGCGGCGTCAGCCGCCATTATCTTGGGCGGTGGCATGGCTGGCGGTGGTTGTCGAGGGCCGCTGGCGCGGCAAGGCAAATCTCCGCGCTCTCTGCGCCTCCGCGTGAACCACCCCTTCTTCGCGTCCTAGCGTCTTTGCGTGAAACTCTCTTCTGCCGACCCGCGATGCCCCCTCACCGCCGCCGGTGATCGGTCCCAAGGCCGGGCGTGATGAAGATCGCGGTGGCGGTGACGCCGGGGGGCACGTCGGCAGTGTGCCAGGTGCCGGGCGGGTTGATCGCATAGTCGCCGGGGGCGAGCGTCACGCTTTCGGTGGCGCCGTCGGCATGTTGCTGGTGGAGCGTGAGGGTGCCGGCGGTGCAGATCACCATCTCGGCGCCGTGCGGGTGGACCTCCCACATCGTCCAGCTTTCGGCGAAGTCATATTGCGAGACCAAGCGGCCCTCGATCCCGTCGGCGGCGTGGCGGGTGGCGTAGTCGGCGTACCACTCCATGCCGGTGAAGGGCGGCTCGACAGTGGCGGTGGCGCCGAGGCCGAGATGGGCGGGGGAGGTGGGGAGATGGGGCATGGCGCAGCGGATGCTAGGATTTAGCGGGGGCTAAATCCAGCACTGTGCGAAGCGCGGGCAAGCCCGGCCAGCGGCGCTGCGAGTGCCGACCGACGACGCGGCTTTGGTGGGGCGGGATTGGCGTATTTTAGTAGAGTGCCATCGCAACTCTACTAAAATATCACTGCCATATGTATAGGATGCGACGCATGAAAAGTTCGGGTGAAAACGCCCATAAGCTCGCGGGAAAAATAGTGCCCCTCATTCTTTAAGCGGCGGAATATCTTGTCCAATCGACCTGTCTCGGTGGTGAGCGTATCCAAATGTTGTCGGACTGAAGGGTCTGATAGCTGATCTAGAAAAAAAGAGTACATCTGGAAAAGCCGTTCAATAGCTATGTCACCGCTAACATATCGGAGGCGGTCTAAGGGAGTCCTGTTGAACATGTCTTCAAGAATATCGCATTTGTCTTCTTTTGTTCGATCAGCAGTTAATGCAACACTGAATAGTCCACTCGCATAAATAAGTTTACGAGAAAATATCAACTTAATGTTGCGAACTGCCCAGGGTTTTGGATTCTCCACACCGTATGTCTTATCTGCGTAATCAACAGCTAAAGTGCGCCAATACCTAATAATATCATTCAGTAGATAAAATGCTAATTGGTGATCGCCCGGAGTATGATCAACATAACGTTCAATTATTCGTCGTCGAAGCGCTTTGAATTTTTCCGGGCAAGTCAAATAATCGCCTTCTAGGAGATACAGCATTCGACGCGTGATCGTGTCATTGCTATCCCTAGAACCGCCATAATTTTCTAGCAGTTCCTGCTCCCCAACGTTGGTCGCGAAAGCTCCCTGTGCGGCTGGGAGTTTTCCAACTCGTCCCTCAATCTCGTTGCGCAAAGGGGCGTCCCAAGGCGGAGTCAGGGATTTGTCGGTTCCGTCATCCAAGATCGAATAATAATCCATATCCGACGATGGAGAAGCCTCCCGTCTCGCGTACGATCCGCAGGTAACGACTAGCTGGCCGTCGGGCATCGAGGCACTCAATGCTTCGCGAAGTTCCCTAAGCTTGCCCTCGGAAAAATCAATGGCCTCCGTAATGCCCTTCATGCCCCTCACCCCACTATGTGAGATTAGGCTGGCAGAACGTCCTTGAGAGTCAAGGTGCTAGCAGATTTCGATTGTTTATATCTCTCGCGATCTTGCCATTTAAAGAAATCCCCGCCCACGTTTACATAGAAGCGTCGAACCTGAAATGGGACTTCGTCGGGAAGCAGCGCTTCCCCCATGCGATGCCAGTATTGCCTCTGGGCCGCTTGACGGAAAATTGGAAACTTACGAAACATCTGTGATTCAGTCAGATAGAAATCACTAGGCTGTAGCAGATCAATAATATCCTTAGCTGCCTCTTGGAACAGCGTATCAAATAAAACTCCAAGTTTTGAGCGTATGACGAGGGTGTACATCTCGTCCTTACATTTCCAAAAAGCGTCAACCATTTCCTGATTGTGGTCATCGTGCCGCTCAGTAGCTGCCTGAACCACCTTTATTGGAGTTATCCCAAGATTTTGCATCTTGAGATAATTCCTAGATCTCAAAATTCCTTCGATCGTATCGAAGTTAATCGGCCCGGAGAAAAATCCTTGGAATGGTTCGTCATTGCCGTTGAGAACAGAGACGACAGCCTCGGCACTGATCCCAAAAGACGAAAGGATTTCAGAAATTTCGGGAGAGTGTCCAACTCCCAAAATTACCTCCTCAGATGCGCGATGGTGGTTTAGCCCGAACTTCTCATGAAAAACCGGCTCAAGTGTATGAGAGAAAGGGGGGTGGCCGATGTCATGCAGCATTGCTGCTGCCACACATATCAATCTGTCTGAAGATGAATGCGTAGTTAAATCGAGATATGCTCGCGCAAGGGCTGCTACCCCAATGCTATGCTGCGCCCGGGTGAAGCGCGCGTTACTTTGAGAACCATTTGGTCTGGACACCAAGCAATAATCTAGTGCGCCCAAAAACCGAATGTCGCTCAAGCGCTTAAACGCGCGTGAATCAGCCAGCGCTCGTATTAGTTGGCTTTCTAAGTCCAAAGACGCGCTCTTATACGGCTCCGCATAGTCATAAATTCCACTATCCGACGCCTTATCGATATCGTGCGACAGGAGGTGGTCCATGGTGGCTTTCTTTTTCA
This sequence comes from Sphingomonas soli NBRC 100801, assembly GCF_001591025.1. GTDB lineage: Bacteria > Pseudomonadota > Alphaproteobacteria > Sphingomonadales > Sphingomonadaceae > Sphingomonas > Sphingomonas soli. Next base: position 5,284 of record NZ_BCTZ01000024.1, on the reverse strand, counting down.
ACCACGGAGGTAATTTCCGCGATTCGGGAAAACACCTTACCATGACCTCTAAAAGGCGGGTCCAAGCATTCATGGTTGATCCACTGCTTTCTGCCACCTGTGAATTTGCTCCTGTGAACTATGTGGATAAAATCCTAATTTTCCGAACACCGCCACAAAGATTTGATTTATTCCGCCGCCACAGCGGCGGGGCGGTTTAGCAATGGGCTGAGATACCGCCCGGTAAAGCTCCGCGGTTCCTTCACCACCGTCTCCGGCGTGCCTTCCGCGACGATCTCGCCGCCCTTCACCCCGCCCTCCGGCCCCAGGTCGAGGATCCAGTCCGCGGTCTTTATGACGTCGAGGTTGTGCTCGATCACGACCACGGTGTTGCCCTGCTCGACCAGGGCGTGGAGTACCTCCAACAGCTTGCGGACGTCCTCGAAGTGGAGGCCGGTGGTGGGTTCGTCGAGGATGTAGAGCGTCTGGCCGGTGGCTCGGCGCGCCAGTTCCTTGGCGAGCTTGACGCGCTGGGCTTCGCCGCCGCTGAGGGTGGTGGCTTGCTGGCCGACCTTGACATAGCCGAGACCGACTTCGGCGAGCATGGCCATGCGATCGCGGATGGGGGGGACGGCCTTGAAGAATTCGTGGGCGTCCTCGACGGTCATGTCGAGCACGTCGGCGATGCTCTTGCCCTTGAATTTCACTTCCAGCGTCTCGCGATTGTAGCGCTGGCCGTGGCAGACGTCGCAGGTGACATAGACGTCGGGGAGGAAGTGCATCTCGATCTTGAGCAGGCCGTCGCCGGTGCAGGCCTCGCAGCGGCCGCCCTTGACGTTGAAGCTGAAGCGGCCGGGCTTGTAGCCGCGCGCCTGGGCTTCGGGGAGGCCGGCGAACCAGTCGCGGATCTGGGTGAAGGCGCCGGTATAAGTGGCGGGGTTTGAGCGCGGGGTGCGGCCGATCGGCGACTGATCGATGTCGATCACCTTGTCGAGATGCTCAAGGCCCGTGATCTTGTCGTGCTTGCCGGCGAGGATGCGCGCGCCGTTCAATTGGCGCGCGGCGGCGGCATAGAGCGTGTCGATCGTGAAGCTCGACTTGCCCGATCCCGAGACGCCGGTGATGCAGGTGAAGGTGCCGAGCGGGATGCTGGCGGTGACGCCGGTCAGATTGTTGGCGGTGGCATTGTGGACGGTCAGCTTCTTGCCATTGCCCTTGCGGCGCTTGGCCGGGAGCGGGACCATGCGGCGGCCGGCGAGATAATCGGCGGTGATGCTGTCCGGGCTGGCAAGGACCTGATCGAGCGTGCCCTGCGCGACGACCTGACCGCCATGGACGCCCGCGCCGGGACCCATATCGATGACGTAATCGGCGGTGCGGATCGCATCCTCGTCATGCTCGACGACCAGCACGGTGTTCCCCAGATCGCGCAGGCGCCGGAGCGTGGCGAGCAGCATGTCGTTGTCGCGCTGGTGGAGGCCGATCGAGGGCTCGTCGAGCACGTAGAGCACGCCCGAGAGGCCCGAACCGATCTGGCTGGCGAGGCGGATGCGCTGGCTCTCACCGCCGGAGAGGGTGCCGGAGGTGCGATTGAGGTTGAGATAATCGAGCCCGACATTGTTGAGGAAGCCGAGCCGCTCGTCGATCTCCTTGAGGATCGCGCGGGCGATCTCGCGCTGCTGATCGGTGAGGGTTTCGGGCAGCGCCTGGAACCATGCCAGCGCGTCGACCACCGAGAGGCGGGTGGCGTAGCTGATGTCCGCGCCCGCGATCTTGACCGCCAGCGCCTCGGGCTTGAGGCGCGCGCCGTCGCAGACTTCGCAGGGGTGCGACGCCTGATATTTGCTGAGCTCCTCGCGCATCCACGCGCTCTCGGTCTGAAGCATGCGGCGGTTGAGATTGCCGATCACGCCTTCGAACGGCTTGCGGACGTCGTAGCTCTTCCTGCCGTCGACAAAGGTGAGGGTGACGGGCTTGCCGCCGGTGCCGTGGAGGATGATGAGCTGGACTTCGCCGGGCAGATCCTTCCACGGCGTATCGAGGCTGAAGCCGAATTCGCGGGCGAGGCTGCCCAGCACCTGCATGTAATAGGGGCTGGGCGGGTTCGACTTGGCCCAGGGCACGATCGCGCCCTTCTTGATGGTGAGCTCGTGATTGGGGACGACGAGATCCTCGTCGAACACGAGCTTTTCGCCGAGGCCGTCACAGGCCGGGCAGGCGCCCTGGGGGGCGTTGAACGAGAAGAGGCGCGGCTCGATCTCGGCGATGGTGAAGCCGGAGACGGGGCAGGCGAACTTCTCGGAAAAGACGATGCGGTTTGCGGGGATGCCGGCGCCCTTCATCGCGCCGCCCGCCGTCATCCCGGCGGAAGCCGGGATCTCGTGCGGCTCCTGCGCAGCGCCTTTGCCAGAGACCCCGGCTTTCGCCGGGGTGACGGCGAGTTCGGCGACGGTGGTGTCGACCAGATCGACATAGGCCAGCCCTTCGGAGAGCTTGAGCGCGGTCTCGAAGCTTTCGGCGAGGCGGGTGGCGATGTCATCGCGCACCACGAGGCGATCGACCACGACTTCGATGTCGTGCTTGTACTTCTTGTCGAGCGCGGGGGCTTCCTCGATCAGATAGGTCTCGCCATCCACGCGGACGCGCTGGAAACCGGCCTTCTGCCACTCGGCCAGCTCCTTCCTATACTCGCCCTTGCGACCGCGGACGACGGGGGCGAGGAGGAGCAGGCGGGTGCCCTCGGGCAGCGCGAGGACGCGATCGACCATCTGGCTGACGGTCTGCGCGGCGATCGGCAGGCCGGTGGCGGGGCTGTACGGCACGCCGACACGCGCCCAGAGCAGGCGCATATAATCGTAGATTTCGGTGACGGTCGCCACCGTCGAGCGCGGGTTTCGCGACGTGGTCTTCTGCTCGATGCTGATCGCGGGGGAGAGGCCCTCGATATGATCGACATCGGGCTTCTGCATCATCTCGAGGAACTGGCGCGCATAGGCGCTGAGCGACTCGACATAGCGGCGCTGCCCCTCGGCATAGATGGTGTCGAAGGCGAGCGAGGACTTGCCCGAGCCGGACAGGCCGGTGATCACCGTGAGGGTGTCGCGCGGGATGTCGATATCGACGCCCTTGAGATTATGCTCGCGCGCGCCGCGGACGGTAATGTGAGTCAATGCCATGAGGCTTGTTCTATCTTCGTTCTTTTGGGGATGCTAGGGGCCAGAGATAGGAACGAAGCGGCGTGCGCGCCAGTTGCGTCCGATCTCTCCAATTTGGATCGCCGAAGCGGATCAGGTTGCGTGGGAGCGGCCGCGCCCGATCGGATTAGGCTTGCTCCTGCTTTGGGGGAGGCGGGGGTGAGCAAGCTCTATTATGGCGACAATCTGGATGTGCTGCGCACACATGTCGCCGATGCCAGCGTCGACCTGATCTATCTCGACCCGCCGTTCAACTCGAACGCGGGCTATAACGTGCTGTTCAAGGCGGCGAACGGTGCGGGGGCGGATGCAAGCATCCAGGCCTTTGGCGACACCTGGACCTGGGGCGAGGCATCGAACAACGCCATGCTCGACATTGCGGGTGGGACCAACCGCCAGCTCCAGGTGATGATGGAGGCGATGCACGCGGCGATCGGCGAGAATCCGCTCATGGCCTATCTGGCGATGATGGCGGTGCGGCTGGTGGAACTGCACCGCGTGCTCAAGCCGACCGGGAGCCTGTATCTGCACTGCGATCCGACCGCGTCGCATTATCTGAAGCTGGTGCTGGATGCGGTGTTTGGGGCGGAGAATTTCCGCAACGAGATCGTGTGGCTGCGTTCCACCGGCAAAGGCCTAATGAGCCGTCGTCTGCCGAACAATCACGACGTGGTTCTAAACTACGGGCGCACGGATCAGGCTCGTTGGAACGTCGAAGCTGTGTTTCAGGCTTATGATCCCTCGAATTTGCCAGGGAAAACACGGGCGAAATATAGCCATCGGGACGCCGACGGGAGGCTCTACAGGCTCGACAACCTCATTAACCCCAACCGCGACAGGCCGAACCTGACATACGAGTTTCTGGGGGTGACACGCGTATGGAGATGGACGCGGGACCGTATGGAAAAGGCGTACGGCGCGGGGCTGGTGGTTCAGACACGGCCCGGGGGTGTGCCTCAGCTAAAACGCTTCCTCGATGAGCAGCGCGGTGTCGCACTGTCAGACGTTTGGACGGATATTCCACCCCTTAACTCCCAAGCCCAGGAACGTCTGGGCTACCCCACCCAGAAGCCCCGCGCGCTGCTCGAGCGGATCATCTCCGCCTCGTCCAACCCCGGCGATGTGGTGCTCGATCCCTTTTGCGGGTGCGGGACTGCGGTGGACGCCGCCCAAAAGCTGGGGCGGCAGTGGATCGGGATCGACGTAACCCATATCGCGATCGGGATGATCGAGAACCGGATGCGGGAAGGCTATCCCGGCATCCAGTTCGAGACGATCGGCGTGCCCAAGGACCTGGCGAGCGCCGAGCGGCTGGCCGAGGAGGATCCGCATCAGTTCCAGCAATGGGTGAGCTGGCAGGTGGGGGGATTCCCGCGCGAGAAGAAGGGCGGGGACAAGGGCGTCGACGGCTGGTTCAACTATCTCGCCGCCAAGAACCGCATCGAGACCGGAGTGATCAGCGTGAAGGCGGGCGACCATGTGAACCCCAATATGGTGCGCGATCTGGGGCGGGTGATGGAGCGCGATCGGCACCGCTTCGGCCTGTTCGTGATGAAGGGCGCGCCGACCAAGGGGATGCGCGACGAGGCGGCGTCGCAGCCGGTGATCGAGACCGAGTTCGGGCGGTTTCCGGCGCTGCAATTCGTGACGTTGCAGGAATTGTTCGAAGGAAGGCGGCCCAAGCTGCCGCCGCTGATCAGCCCGGTGAAGGCGGCGTCGCGGGTGGAAATGCGGGCGAGCCATCAGGCGGGAGCGCAGGGGAGCCTGCTTTAGGGATGGTGGCGAGGTGCGCGATGGCATTGCGCGATTGCGCCCGGGCGTTGTTCAGGAGAGAGGCGCGGTCGTGCCCGAAGCCCCATTGCCCGAGACCCTGGGTCCCCGCTTTCGCGGGGATGACGGGGTGGCGGCGATGACGCCGTGAAGCCGGGGAAGGAGCGGGGTCAGGTCGCGAACCTATAAACGACCGTTTTCGGTAATAAGGCTGAACGGGCGCGATGGGGTGGGACGCGGCCCTTTACGGCAACCATCCGTCATCCCGGACCTGTTCCGGGATCCGCCTGGCGCACTCGATGGCCAAGGGGTTCCAGCCTAAGCACCCGCGGCTTGGTGGA
>NZ_BCTZ01000023.1 GCF_001591025.1 Sphingomonas soli NBRC 100801 | reverse complement strand
GCCGGTGCCGCCCGCTCCCCCTCCGGCTCCCCCGGCGCCACCACCTCCTCCTCCCCCGCCCCCGCCTGCGCCGCCGGTGCCCCCGGTGCCCGCGCCGCCGCCAACACCGCCCGCGCCCGCTCCGGCTCCGCCGCCGCCGCCCGCGCCGCCGCCGCCACCCCCGGCATTGCCCGGCACGGTCCAGACCGCTGCTCCGGGCGCATCGGGCTTCGATACCGACACCGCGCTGGATGAAAGCAGCGCCAGCGCCTTCGTGGCGGACGGCTTCCAGTTCGCGATCCGCTACCTCACCCGCGATGCCGCCGAATCCGGTTCGGACCTCACGTCGCAGGAGGCGACCGAAATTCTGTCCGCCGGGCTGGCGCTGATGGCCGTGCAGCATGTCGCGGCCTCGGGCTGGGTGCCCAGCGCCGAGCTCGGAACCGAGCAGGGGCAATGGGCAGCCCGGAATGCCGCATCCGTGGGCTTCCCGCCCGATGTGACGATCTGGCTAGATCTGGAGGGTGTTGCCTCGGGCACTTCGTCCAGCGACGTGCTGGCCTATTGCGCCGCCTGGTACGCCGCCGTGCTGGCCGCCGGCTACGCGCCCGGACTCTATGTCGGCGCAAACTGCGGCCTCAGCGCTGACGAGATTTCTGCCACGCCATTCGAATATTTCTGGCAGTCGGGCAGCAGCGTCCCCGTCCCCGAACAGGGATATTGCCTGATCCAGACGATCGGCGGGGCAACGCTCTCCGGCGTGTCCTATGACAGCGATCTGGTGCCGGAAGATGGCCCCACCCCCCCGAACTGGCTCGCTCCGCTACCCCAAGACTCCGCGAACTAGAGGCGCGTCAGTTGCTGGCGTCGTCGTCGGTCAGCGGAACGTCGCCGCTTCCCGATGTCCGGTCGCGATACAGCGCCGCTCGCGCCAGCAGCATCAGCGTAACCGGCGTCGTCAGGCTGACCAGGATGAAGATCATCAGCTCGTGCACCAGCGTCTTGGACTGGAGCACCGAGAAGCACAGCATCGAACCCGTGACGATCAGCGCGACGCCCAGCGTGCTGCCCAGCGTCGGCGCATGCACCCGGTCGTAGAAGCTGCGCAGCCGCAGCAGGCCGAGCGAGCCGATCAGCGCAAAGGCCGCTCCGCCCACCACGAGCAGCCCGACCAGCAACGCGGCCCATACCGGAAGGTCAGGAGCCTCGATCATTCGATTACCTCGCCGCGCATCAGGAACTTGGCCAGCGCCACCGTGCCCACCGAGCCCAGCAGCGCGATGATCAGCGACGCCTCGAAATAGATCGTCCGCCCGGTCTGGATGCCGAAGGTAAGTAGCAGCAGCATCCCGTTCACGTACAGCGTGTCGAGCCCGAGGATGCGGTCCTGCGCGCGCGGGCCCAGGAAGGTGCGCCACGCGGCGCATCCCATGGCCAGGCCCAGCATGATCTGCGCCGCCGTGATGGCGATGGCGAGAGCGAGCGTCGTCATTGCGCGAAGATCCGGAGCAGCCGCGCCTCATAGCGCGTTTTGAGCAGGCGCACCCAGGCTTCCTCGTCGATCAGGTCGAGCACATGGATCAGCAGGACACCGCTGGTGCGATCGAACTGGACCCATAAGGTACCCGGCGTTGCAGTGACGATGCACGAAAGCACGGTGAGGCCATGGATGTTGGTGAGATCCAGCGGCACGCGGACAAAGCCGGATACGCGCGGCCTGGGGAACAGGACGGCGCGGGCGACCGCAAGGTTCGATCGGATAACGTCGGCCAGCACCAGCCCGGCGAGTTCCAAAACCGGCGTGACCGATGCCAGCCGCACCGGCTCGGGGCGCAGCGCCGCCATCGCGCGCGACGCGAGCAGCGCGACGACCGCGCCCAGTACGACATGCCCGGGGGATACCGACTGGTTGAGCAGCAGCCACATGATGAACAGCGCCGCCGCCAGCAAGGGATGGGGAATCCAGCGCTTCACTGCCCCGCCCCTCCCTGCGATGCGGTGCGCGTCGCTTCGGTCACCGAACGGATATAGCCCTCGCGATCCTCCAGCGAATATGCGGTGCGCTCCATGTAACGCATCACCGGCCCGGCAAAGACCATCAGCGCCAGGCAGATGCCGAGCAGCAGCCCGACCGGCGCGGCCTCGGCGAGGCGCAGCACCGGCTGCGGCTTCTCGGACGGTGCCCAGATCAGGTCGATCCCCGCGCGGCTGGTGGCGATTAGCGTCGCGAGACCGGATACGATGATGAGCACGATCAGCGTCCAGGTCGAAGGCGCGATTTGGTCGTTCAGCCCCAGCAGCCCGTCGATCAGCGCAAACTTCGCGATGAAGCCCGAAAGCGGCGGCAGCCCCGCGAGCAGCAGCGCGCACAGCATGAAGCCGCCACCCAGGATCGCGATCGTGCCCGGTATCAGCACGCCGATCTCATCCTCGGGCACATCGAGGATTACCGGATCCTCGTCGTCGAACACCGCTTCTACCAGCGCGGACGGGTCCGGCCCGATCTCATGCCGCTCGACGAGTTCGGCCAGCAGATAGAATGCGCTGATCACCAGCGTCGAGCTGACAAGGTAAAAGAGCACCGCGCCCAGCACCGCGCCCTCGCCCGATCCCAGGGCTGCGAGCAAGGTGCCCGACGAGATGAGCACGCTGAACCCGATCAGCCGCGAAAGCGATCGGCACGCGAGCACGCCGATCGTCCCGAACGCGATCGACGCCATCCCGCCATATAGCAGCCATTCGGCCCCGAAGCTGGAAAGCGGGCTGGTCTCGGTCCCGAACAGCAGCAGATAGACGCGCAGCACCGCATAGACGCCCACCTTGCTGAGCATCGCGAACAAGGCGGCGGACGGAGGCGCCGCCGCCGCATAGGTGGTCGGCAGCCAGAAGCCGAGCGGCCACATCCCCGCTTTCAGCAGGAATGCGACGCCCAGCACGCCCATCCCCGCCTGGAACAGCGCCATGTCCGATCCGGCGATCCCCGGAATGCGATTGGCGAGATCCGCCATGTTGAGCGTGCCGGAAACGCCGTAGATCAGGCTCACCCCGATCAGGAAGAGCAAGGACGCCGCCACGTTGATCGCGACATAATGCAGCCCCGCCTTCACCCGCGCCGCCCCCGATCCGTGCAGCATCAGCCCGTAAGAGGCCGCGAGCAGGACTTCGAAGAACACGAACAGGTTGAAGAGATCGCCGGTAAGGAACGCCCCGTTGAGGCCGACGAGCTGAAGCAGGAACAGCGCATGGAAACGCGGTGCCGCAGCGTCCCACCGCGCGGTCGAATATACCAGCGAGGTGAAGCCGATGATGTTGGTCAGCACCAGCATCAGCGCCGATAGCCAGTCGATCACCAGCACGATGCCGAATGGCGCGGGCCAATTGCCCACCAGATAGGTGCGCGTGGCGGTGGCGCCGTCCAGCCCCACTGCGATCAGGCTGCGCAGCAGCAGCACCGATACGATGATGAGCAGCAATGTGGTGACAATGCTTATCGCGCGCTTCGCCCGCAGGCGGCGCTCGCTCAGCAACAGCAGCACCCCGCTCGCGGCCAGCGGCAACAGGATCGGCGCGATGATAAGCTGATCGGCAAACGCCATCAGTCGGGCTCCTTGCCGTCGACATGGTCGGTGCCGGTCAGCCCGCGCGAAGCGAGCAGCACGACGAGCAGCAGCGCCGTCATCGCGAAGGAGATGACGATCGCGGTGAGCACCAGCGCCTGGGGCAGCGGATCGGAATAGTTTGCAGGATCGGCCACGCCGCCGCTTTCCACGATCGGCGGCGCGTTCACGAGCAGCCGGCCCATCGCATAGATGAACAGATTCACGGCATAAGAGAGCAGCGACAGCCCGACCACGACCTGGAAGGTGCGCGGACGCAGGATCAGCCAGATGCCCGATGCGGTAAGCACGCCGATGGCGAGCGACAGGACGATCTCCATCAGTCTTCCTTCACTGCGGCAGGTTGGGCGTTCGCGCGCGGCGTGCGGCTCGATTGATGGCCGAGCGCCACCAGGATCAGCGCGGTCGCGCCCACCACAAGGATGAACACGCCCAGATCAAACAACAGCGCCGTGGCCGCCGGAACCTTGCCCACCACCGGCAGGTCCAGATAGCTGAACCAGGTGGTCAGGAACGGATAGCCGAACAGCCAGGCACCTGCGCCCGTCGCAGTGGCGATGAGCAGTCCGGTGCCGATCCAGCGGATCGGGCGCACCCGCAGCCGACTTTCCACCTGCCTCGCGCCCATCGCCATATATTGCAGGATCAGCCCGATCGAGAGCGTGATGCCTGCGGCAAACCCGCCTCCCGGCATGTCGTGCCCCCGGATGAATAGGTATAGCGCGAGCAGCAGTGTGACCGGAAACAGCCACTGCATGATCACGCGCGGCACCAGCATGTAATCGCGCAGCGTATCGCCGACGCGGCGGTCTTCCCGCACATCGTCGAACGCGTTCTGCTGGCGCTGCTGCAGCGGCGGAGCGACGCTGTCCGCGGCCGGGCGGAAGCGGCGCAGCAGCGCGAATACCGTGATCGCGACGATCGCCAGCACGCTGATCTCGCCCAGCGTATCGAAGCTGCGGAAGTCGACCAGGATCACGTTGACGACATTGGTGCCCCCACCCTCCGGATAGGCGCGCGTGACGAACTCGCGAGAGATCGTGTCGGGCAATTGCCGCGTCATCACGGCATAAGAGAGCGCCGCCATCCCCGCGCCCGCGAGGATCGCGACCGTCAGGTCGGCGCCACGGCGGCTCAGCACGCGCCACGGCGATTGTCCCTCCGGCCATACGTCCTTCACGCGCGGCGGCAGCCAGCGCAGCCCGAGCAGCAGCAGCACGGTGGTCACCGTCTCGACCAGCAGCTGCGTGACCGCCAGGTCGGGCGATGACAGCCAGACGAAGCTGATGCAGCTCGCGAGCCCCGCGCCCGCCATCAGGATGAGCGCCGCCAGCCGGTGATATTTGGCCTGCCACGCCGCGCCGATCGCGCACGCCCCGCCAACCACCCAGATCACGGCGAAGCCCGGATCCACGATCGTCCCCGGATGGGTTCCCAGGCTGTAGCCATAGCGCAGGAACGGCAGCAGCGCCGCCAGCAGTGCGATCACCACGATAAGCCGCAACTGCATCTGCAAGCGGCGCGTGCCGAGCCTCTGTTCGATCACGCGGGCAGCCAGGATGATCGCGGCAAGCACCGAATCGAACACCTTGCGCCCCTTCACGCGGCGCATCAGCGGAGGGCTCTCGCGGCGGTTGAGCTGATCGCGGAAAATCAGATAGCCAACGGTGCCGGCGACAAGCGCGAACAGGCTCAGCAGCAGCGGCATGGTGAAGCCGTGCCAGATCGCCAGGCTGTATTCCGGCGTGCTGCTGCCCAGAACGGAGCGCGCGGCCAGGTCCAGGAACGGGCCGATCGTCAGCCCGGGCACCACGCCGATGACCAGACAGGCGAGCACGAGCACCTCGATCGGCAGCCGCATCCAGGGCGGCGCTTCCTCCGGCTGGCGCGGCAAGTCCTTGGGGGGCGGGCCAAAGAAGCACTGGTGGATGAAGCGCACCGAATACAGCACGCTGAATGCCAGCGCGAGCGTGGAAAGCACCGGCAGCGCCTGATCGATCACCGTGCCGCGATGATTCTCCAGCGCCTCTGCAAGGAACATTTCCTTGGAAAGGAAGCCGTTGAGCAGCGGCACCCCCGCCATCGCCGCTGCGGCGACCATCGCCAGCGTCGCGGTGATCGGCATGAACTTGAAGAGTCCGCTCAGGCGGCGCAGGTCGCGCGTGCCGGTCTCGTGATCGACGATCCCGGCGGCCATGAACAGCGATGCCTTGAACGTCGCATGGTTGAGCGTGTGGAAGATCGCGGCCACCAGCCCCAGCGGGCTGCCCAGCCCCAGGAGCACGGTGATCAGCCCCAGATGGCTTATCGTCGAATAAGCAAGCAGGCCCTTCAGATCCTGTTGGAACATCGCCGCCCAGGCGCCGAACAACATGGTCGCAAGGCCCATGCTGGATACCACCACATACCAGGTGTCCGTGCCCGCCAGCACCGGCCACAGCCGCATCAGCACGAAGATGCCGGCCTTCACCAGCGTCGCCGAATGGAGGTACGCGGAAACCGGCGTGGGCGCGGCCATCGCGCGCGGCAGCCAGAAGTGGAACGGAACCTGTGCGCTCTTGGTCGCGGCACCCAGCAGGATGAGGATCAGCGCGGGCGTGTAGAGGTTGCTGGCGCGGATGAGATCGCCCGAGGCGAGCACCACGTCGAGATCATAGCTGCCGGCGATCTTCCCGATCAGCAGCAGCCCCAGCAACAGGCACAGCCCTCCCGTGCCGGTGACGATCAGCGCCATTCGCGCCGCGTCGCGCGCGCTCTGGTTCTGGTGCCAATAGCCGATCAGCAGGAACGAGAAGAGGCTCGTCATCTCCCAGAAGAAGGCGATCTGGATCAGGTTGCCCGACAGCACGAGCCCCAGCATCGAGCCCATGAAGGCGAGCAGGAAGGAGAAGAAGCGCGGGACCGGGTCCTCGGGCGACATGTAATAACGCGCATAGAGGACGACCAGGAAACCCACTGCGAGGATGACGAAGGCGAAGACCCAGGCCAGCCCGTCGAGCCGCAGCACCAGATTGAGCCCCAGCGAGGGCAGCCATTCGAGTTCGGTCCGCGCAAGCTGCCCGCCCGATGCCTCTGCATAGAGCATTGCGGCTATGATCGCTCCGGCCAGCGGCACCGCCCCCGCCAGCAGCCCTGCCGCGTCGCGGGCGCGCGACGGCAAGAGCGCCGCGCCAAAGCTCCCGGCAAACGGGAGCGCCAACATCAGCCATAATAGAGCGTCACGCGACACCTTTTCTCCTTTTTGGTGGTCGCCGCCCACGGCAGCGTCGGCCCATCCATAAGGGTGAGACCGGTCGAGGCAACCCCGTTGGCCGGATAATTTCCGGATAAAACAACGCTGCGTGCCGTAGCCCGGGCTTGAACAGCGCGGGTGTTGCGCATAGGCGGGAAGCGATCGGCGGGCCCCGGGGATGGATTATGTTTCGCGCATTATATGACTGGGTGCTGCGCATGGCGCATCATCGCCGAGCCAACGGCGCGCTGGCCGCGGTCTCCTTTGCGGAGAGCAGCTTCTTCCCGATCCCGCCCGATGTGATGATGGTGCCGATGATCCTCACCCGGCGCGACCAGGCATATCGGATCGCGGCGATCTGCACCGCGGCATCGGTGCTCGGCGGCATCTTCGGCTATGCGATCGGCTATTTCCTTACCGAGCTGGCGCAGCAGATCCTCGAATTCTTCCGCCACAACGCCTTCGCCGATTTCACCGCGGCCTATAACAAATACGGCACCTGGCTGATCCTCGTGAAGGGGCTTACCCCGATCCCGTTCAAGCTGGTGACGATCGCGAGCGGCCTGTCGCACTTTCCGCTCGGCTGGTTCATCATTCTGGCGACGATCACCCGCGGCGCGCGCTTCTTCATCATCGCGGCTCTACTCAAGCGATTCGGCGAGCCCGTGCAGAAGTTCATCGAAGAACGGCTGAACCTCTTTGCATGGGCATTTCTGATCCTGCTCATCGGAGGATTCGCCGCGGTAGCATTGATTTAACCAACTCTCTTTAGCGGGCTTGAAACGACAGGCGACTCCTGTTAACTGTTCTAAGGAGTGCGCGTCTTCCGGCGGGCGCTATATCGATAGGGAGGTTTACCGTGTTCAAGAAATTTGCAGCGGCCGCCGCTGCGACTGCGCTGGTCTTTTCGGCCACCGCAGCTCAGGCGGGTGCCGCGTCGGCCCTCAGCGTGAGCAAGAATCGCGCCGCCACGGCCGCGAAGAAGGACAGCAAGGTTGTCGCCAGCCCGCTGCTCATCATCCTGGGCATCGTTGGCGTCGTCGGCGTCCTCGAAGTCACCGGTGTGATCAACATCGTCGGCTCCGACAGCCCGTAATCGCTACGGCTTGAGCTTAGCTAATGACTGGGCGCTCCGGCTTCGGCCTGGGCGCCCTTTTATTTTGCCCCGCTTCCCCGCCCCCGCTTATCGCGCCGCGCCGCCAGCGAACGCGGCTTGCACAGCCGCCAAAGCATCGCTAGATATCGCGCCCAATCCGATAGCGTGATGGGTATTCGCCGGTTCCTCTGGAGAGGAAGCGGCGGCGGACCCATGTCCCGCAGCGGACCAGATATTTTGGAAGCGAGGCCACCCGTGGCGAAGACCAGTCCGATAGAATTCGTCAAGCAGGTCCAGACCGAGACCAGGAAGGTCGTGTGGCCCACGCGCCGCGAGACGATCATGACCGGCGTGATGGTGATCATCATGACCACCTTGCTCGGCATTTTCTTCATGGGCGTGGATACGTTCTTCGACGTCGTCGTCCGCTTCCTGCTCAGCCTCGCCCAGTAAAGTTCAAGGAATCCACATGTCGCGCTGGTACATCATCCACGCTTATTCGGGCTTCGAGGGCAAGGTCCGCGATCAGATCATGGCCGATGCCACCCGCATGGGGCTCGATCGCTTCGTCGAATCGGTCGAAGTGCCTACCGAGACGGTGACCGAGGTTCGTCGCGGCAAGAAGATCCAGTCCGAACGCAAGTTCTTCCCCGGCTATGTGCTGGCGAAGCTCGACATGAACGACGACGTCTATCACCTGGTGAAGAACACGCCGAAGGTGACCGGCTTCCTCGGCAGCATGGGCAAGCCCCAGGCGATCAGCGAGGCTGAGGCCGCACGCATCCTCAACACCAAGGAGGAAGCCGCCGCCGCGCCCAAGGCGCGCGTCAATGTCGATTACGATATCGGCGATACGGTCAAGGTCACCAGCGGCAATTTCGCGACCTTCTCGGGCGTCGTCGAAGAGCTCGATTTCGACAAGAGCCGCGTCAAGGTCTCGATCTCGATCTTCGGCCGCGCCACCCCGCTCGAGCTGGGCTTCGAGGATGTCGAGCGCATCAAGTAAGCGCCGCGCCGCACCAAAGCGATCACACAAGGGCCGGGGCGAAAGCTCCGGCCCTTTTGCTTGGCGGCCGCCCCCCGCGCCGCCGCCCGGTTAACCCGATATAGAAGTTCCTCCGCCAATAGAGCGGCGGGCCCGGCGCATTCCGGGCCATCGTGTCTATCGGTTGGGGCAGCAGGCTGGCATGCGCGAACTCACGGTTTCCCACGATTGCGCAGCGTTCGAAGTCCCCGCCATCCTCGATGCCCATGGCAAGCTCACGCCGGACTGCGCCCGCCAGGCCCGCACGCGCATCGACACGCACGGCCTCGTCATCCTCACCGGCCTGCTCTCCGCCAGTGAAGCCGATGCGGGCCTCGCCCTCATCCATGAGACCATCGACGATCCCGATCGCGTCCGCGGCGCCTTCGCCAGCGAAACCGATAACCGCTATCTGCGCCGCGATTTCTGCGCGCTGCCGTCCACCCCGCCCGTCACCGCCTTCGCGGCCACGCTCGCCCAGCGCCTCGAAGCCGTGCTGGGGGAATATTGCGGCCGCTCCCGCCCGCTGCTCGAAGTCACCACCCTCACCAGCTATCGCGGCTCTTCGCACCAATATGTCCACCGCGATCCGATCGGCGTGATCAGCCTGCTCGTCGCCGTGGAGGATGTGTCGCCCGCACAGGGCGGCACCGTCTTCGTCCCCGGCACCCACCTATATGGCGGCTCCGAAAGCAGACAGGGTGGCCAGGCCCATGCGCTGACCGAGCTGTTCCGCACGCGCTGCAACTATCGCATCCTGCGCCATAACCTCGCAAAGCTCTGGCGGATGCGCAAAAGCGCGGATGCCCCCCTCGCCCCCGGCGAGTTCCGTGACCGGGTGTTCTCCACCAAATGGGATCAGCACCAGCCCAATCTGCTGCGCTTCCTGCTCGGCAAGAACGCCCAGTTCAGCCTCCGCACCCTCGGCCCGCGCACCCTGTGGAGGCTCTACCGCCAGCGCGCGGCGCTCGACGCGCACTTCCGCCTCGTCCAGACGGCGCCGCGCAAGGGCAGCGTCATCCTCTATCGCAGCGATCTCCTCCACGCCGGCCCGGACAACCGCTCCCCCCAACCCCGCCGCGTCTTCAGCATGAGCATCGCCCGCGACCTGGTCGAACCCAAATTCTGGTCCGACGGCTATTCGCCCCATCCCACGCTGGTGGAAGAGCCGCTGTCCCTGGGGGACTTGCTGGATCACGCCCTACCCGCCCCGTCCGGAGCGACCGACCGCCGCCGTATCGCCTAGGCCGTAGGCTAGCGGTCCATTGCGGGCGTCAATACCCTCCTGCTCCCCTCTCTTCGTCACCCCGGGCCCGCCCCGGGGTCCCGCTTCTTCCTTACACTCCGCCAGCGCGTCCCAGGCAGCTCTCGCGGCTGGTGCTGAAAAACTGCCAGATCGCCCTCATTCCTCCCCTCCCCGGGGGGGGG
>NZ_BCTZ01000022.1 GCF_001591025.1 Sphingomonas soli NBRC 100801 | reverse complement strand
TTCACCAAGCCGCAGGTGTTCAGGCTGGAGCTTCTTGTCCATCGAGTGCCGCCAGGTGGATCCCGGAACAGGTCCGGGATGACTAGGCTCGATGCGGGGAATGTCGGCTCCCCACCCAAAGCCGGAAAGACAAACGCCGCGCCCTTGTCGGCATCTCATTGCCCAGCGCTCTTGAACATATCCGTCTTGCGAGCATACGGCCCCGCAGTTAGACTCTCGCCCAGGGGAGAAATAGTCATGCGCAAGCTCTTGATTGTGGCGGCGTTGTTCTCGTGCGGTGTCGCAACCCAAAGCTCTGCACAGGCAGCGCGAATTACCGAGGATGTGATCTGCACGGCCGAAGTCCGGCAAACCACCGGTTGGCGTTTGACCGAAACCAAATTCTACACCGATGTTTACAAGGTCGTGTGGAAGCCGAAAATGTATGACGAGATGACCGCATCCTGGAAGGCGCGACTTGCGCGGGAAGGATATACCCAGACCCCGGGCACCTATGCCGGTTGCCATACTTATACCGCCGGAGCGCCAATCGGCGGCAACATCGCGCCAAACCCCACCAAGCTCGACTGGAGCCCCCCGCCCGGGTTCCTCCCGTAGGACGCTGCCCCAACCCCGCCGCGCCTTCAGATGCGCATCGCGCGGGACGGGGGCGGGAGCCAAATTCTGGTCCGACTGCTACTCGCTTTATCCAACGCTGGTGGAAAAGCCGCCGAGCCTGGGGGAATTGCTGGATCGTTCGAAGTGATAATCGACGTAGCGCAGGCCGGAAAGCTGAGACGCCACTGTTCCGGAATTAGTTTCGGGCGTAAAACACGCCAATCACCACGATGTAACAGGACGGGACGGAACCCCCCCGCCTCTTTTGTTTTATGATTCAATATCGTATTCTCGGGAACATATTTTACTATAGATCACGATATGCGGTCAAAATACGTCTCTAAACTTCGCCATGCGTCCGAATCCACGTTCGATCCACATGAGCGGAGAGGGCCGTTAAATTACCTTTCCCGCCCTCGGACGCTTTTGCTCGTGATCTTGGGCAGTGCGTTCGCGGCGATCATCATTGACTATGTTGTTGCATCCGGTCGTGTTCAAAGTCTTATCTTCTTTCCAGAAACCGAGATTAAGGCCGGATCCTCTCCCGATTGGGAGGCACTGGTTCGAACATTGTTCCTCGTCCTTGGCTTGCCGACCGCGTTTGTGCTCTGGAACTGGCGCGATCTGAATGTTCGAGATCAACTAGCCAACCAGCGAAAGGACACGAATTTAAGAGAATTCTCAGATATCCAGATCCGAGCTGCGGGAGCCCTTTCTAAAGAAGTTGACTTGGGCGCAAGAGAGACCCTGCAAATTGCAGCTCTTCACCAACTTCGGGGTTATCTGCGAGGAGAATATGGGGAGACATTTAGGCGGTCAACATTTGAACTTTATTCCGCACTTCTCGCGCGACCTAAACGATTAGATGATTACCAAATTAATTTTTCAGATGATGTGTTTAGCCTCTCTCCGATAGTTTACGAAAACTTACGAGAACTCATAGAAGAAGACTGGATCTATTTTTTTCGCAGCGGTTATTCTTTAGAGGGCCGATCATATCGCAACCTCAAACTTAAACGAGGCATAGATTTATCTGGTTTATCATTCGCAAGAAGCGATTTGTCAGGATCGGAAATGCCAGGCGCAGTGCTGGATTCTTGCAACTTTCGACAATCAAACCTCAACAAGATATTCGCATTGGACGCGACGCTACAGTACGCCATGTGCGAGTCGGCAACGTTTGTCGGGGCAACATTGAACAACGCCACTCTTACTGGCATAAAGCTGAGGAATGCCGACTGTAATGATGCAAAATTACAATGCGCGAACCTCAGAGACGCCGAGTTTATTCGAACGAATCTGACGGGTGCAGTACTAGATGACACATCCGTGTGCGGCGCTATTTTCGTCGATTGCGAGCTACGGAAAGCATCCTTCCACTATGCAGCCTATGACACGTCAACGCAATTTTGGCCAGGATGGCACCAGTTTCACCAACTGTCTGAGAGCCTCCTTGCATGGCGCAAGGTTGAGAGGGATGACGCCAGGACCTGGTCGGCACCCTATCGGGAGATAGGGATGCTGTTGCCTCACGAGCTAGCCTCCGCGCGACTTCGCCGGGGCCGACAAGTTTTTGGTGATTGGTCGAACCTGACCATAGGCAGCCCACGCCGACCTTTCGGGCAATGAACGGTCCCCAATTCGGACTCCCCCTCACCCACCCCGCACCCGCCATCCCCCAAACAGCGCCCGCGTCGCATCATGCGGTTCCTTCTCCGCATCCGCCTTCGACCAGCCCGTCACCTGATCCAGCGCCAGCAGTCCCGTCAGGACTTCCCGGCCAAACAACCACGACTCCCCGCGTTCACCCCGCGCGGCTTCGGCGATCGGGAAACCCTCGCGGGCGCGCTCCGCGCGGCAAAATCCTACATTGCAAGCAGCATGCTTTTCGGCTAACCGCGCGCTCTTCCAAAGCACAGCGATGGAATTTTGCGGGAGATGGCCTCGGCCGTCGCTTGTACCGCTAGACTTGAAAGAGAGTGACATGGCTAAAAAGATTACCGGCTATATCAAGCTGCAGGTGCCCGCGGGCACTGCGAACCCCTCGCCCCCGATCGGCCCGGCTCTGGGTCAGCGCGGCGTGAACATCATGGAATTCTGCAAGGCGTTCAACGCGGCGACCGCGGACCTCGAAAAGAGCGTTCCGATCCCCACCGTGATCACCGTCTATGCGGACAAGAGCTTCTCGTTCGAGACCAAGACTCCGCCGGCCACCTTCCTGATCAAGAAGGCTGCGAACCTGAAGTCGGGCTCGAAGGAGCCGGGCAAGGTTTCCGCGGGCAAGATCGCCCGTTCGAAGCTGACCGAGATCGCGCAGGTCAAGATGAAGGATCTGAACGCGAACGATCTCGAAGCTGCTACCAAGATTATCGAAGGCTCCGCACGCGCGATGGGCCTCCAGGTTGTGGAGGGTTAAGACCATGGCGAAGCTCACCAAGAAGCAGAAGACCTGGGCCGTTGACGCGAACAAGCTCCACGGCGTGGACGAAGCGATCGCGATCGTGAAGGCGAATGCCACCTCGAAGTTCGACGAAACCGTCGAAGTCGCGCTCAACCTCGGCGTCGATCCCCGCCACGCAGACCAGATGGTCCGCGGCGTTGTGACGCTGCCCAAGGGCACCGGCAAGACCGTCCGTGTCGGCGTGTTCGCCAAGGGCGCGAAGGCTGAGGAAGCCACTGCGGCTGGCGCAGACGTTGTCGGCGCGGAAGACCTGATGGAAGCCATCCAGGGCGGCAAGATCGATTTCGATCGCTGCATCGCCACGCCTGACATGATGGGCATCGTCGGTCGCCTGGGCAAGGTTCTGGGTCCGAAGGGCCTGATGCCGAACCCCAAGCTCGGCACCGTCACGATGGACGTCGCCGGCGCGGTCAAGGCGGCCAAGGGCGGCCAGATCGAATATCGCGTCGAAAAGGCGGGCATCATCCACTCGGGCATCGGGAAGGTCTCGTTCCCGGCCGAAGACCTGCGCGCGAACTTCGACGCGCTGGTTGATGCCGTCGTCAAGGCGAAGCCCGCCGGCGCCAAGGGCAAATATGTCCGCAAGGTCGCGATGAGCTCGTCGATGGGCCCGGGCGTGAAGGTCGACACCGCTGGCGTCGCCGGCGCGTAAGCCGCTTCGCCACCGCGAAAACGAAACGGGCCGGGGGCGAAAGCTCCCGGCCTTTTTCGTGCCGCCCGCCCCTCCCCTCCGTCGCCTCTTCCCCCCGCGGCGCTTTGCAGGCATGTTAGCGCTAACCAGAACGGAGGGGATATATGCCGGGCATTCGTGCGATGCTGGCGCTGGCATCGATCGGCGTCGCCGTGACACCGGCGCTCGCACAGACTTCGCGCGACGATTCGATCACCGTAACCGGCACCCGTGATCGCCTCAGCAACTGGCGCGTCGCCGAAACCGATCATGTGATCGTGCTGAGCGATGGAAGCGAGACCGAGCTGGTCCGGATCGCGCAGAATCTCGAGCGGCTGCACTTCATGCTTTCCGCCCTGCTCGGGCGCACCGATGCCCCCGACAACACCGTCAAGCTGCGCATCACGCTGGTGGGCGACGCCGCCCAGTTCGCCGCAATGCGCCTCAGGAATACACGCGCGCAGCCGGGCCCCTATGCCCCCGCCTTCCGCAGCGCGCTTTATTACGATCCGCGAGACGATGGCGCGGTGATGGCCGCGTCGCGCTACGATCAGAATGTCGAGCTGCGGCGCGGCGCCGATCTCAACGGCTTTCTCCGCTCGGCACAGCTCGTCCCCGATCCGGTAACGCCGCCCGGCCTCGGCCCACAGGGTGAAGGCGCCCGCGCATTCGATCCCGTTCCCTATACCGGGCAGACGGTCCAGTTCGTCGGCCCGGGCGACCTGTCGGTGAAGATCAACGAACTTTCCGTGACGATCCCCGCCGAAGGCCGCATCTATGCCGGCTACGCGCGGCATTACCTGCTCACCTATTTCCCCAACGCCTATCCGCGCTGGTATGTCGATGGCTTTGGCGAGCTGGTCGCGACCGTCGCGATCAAGGACGGCAGCGAAATCGAGTTCGGCCGCCCGCCCGCCGATTACACCAGGGTGCTGGACAATCACTTGAGCTACCCTGCGGCAAAGGTGCTGACCGGCGAGTATCTGACCGACGACAAGGCGGGAACGCGCTGGACACCCTATCATGCCTGGGCGCTCACCCACATGCTGTTCTTCAACGATGAGCGCCGCCAGCAATTGCGCGCCTATCTGGCCAAGATCGCTTCGGGCTACACGCTGGCCCAAGCCTCCGCTGCGTTCGGCGATCTCGCCAAGCTCCAGCGCGACCTCGCCGTCTATGACAATCGCAAGGTCCCTTATGTCCGCGTGAACTTCCCTGCGACGCTTGCCGAAGCACCCATCGTCCGCCGCCTTACCGAGGGGCAGGCCGCATTCGTCAAGGGCCGGCTCGAGGTGGGGCCGCGCGTCACCGTGCCCTCCGCCGGCAGCCGCGACCTCGCGGCCCTGCGCGCCACCGCCATCGCGGAGCGCGACAAATGGCTCGAAAAGCTCCGCGCCGACGCCCAGCTTTATCCGAACAACCGCGACGCCCAGCTCCTCCTCGCGGAGGCCGAATGCCGCAGCGGCCGCGCCTTCGAATGCCTCGCCGCGGCCGAGCGCGCGCTGGCGATCGATCCGACAAGCAGCGACGCGCTGGCCTGGAAGGGCGCCGGGCAGACCGGCATGGCCCTCGCCGCATCAAACCGCGCCGCCGGCCTCAAAAAGGCCCGCGCCACCCTCGCCCGCGCCAATCGCGACAATCCCGAAAGCCCCCTCCCCCTCATCCTCTACTATCGCAGCTTTGCCGACGCGGGCGAAACCCCGCCAGACGTCGCGGTAGAGGGCCTGATGAAAGCCGCCGACACCGTCCCCGCATCCCCCGGCCCCCGCCTCCTGCTAGGCGAAGCCCTAGCCAAACGCGGCGCAATCGAGGCCGCACGCCGCACGCTGATCCCCGTGGCACAGGGCGCCTATGAATCGCCCGAAGCGGCGGAGGCGCGGGTATTGCTGGCGGGGTTGCCGGGGTGAAAGGGTAGCGCTCCCGAGAAGTCGCTCGATAACTCCAAATTATGGCGCGCCAGTCGCGCACCACTATATTGTTGGTGAATGGACACGCTATCGCCATCGGGCCGCAGTGAACGAATGGCGCGTGTTCGGAACCGCGACAGCAAGCCCGAGATGCTTGTCCGTCGGATCGTACACGCAATGGGATTTCGGTACCGACTGTATGATCGTCGCCGACCCGGGACGCCGGACCTCGCATTTTCAGCCCGGCGGAAAGCAATCTTTGTTCATGGTTGTTTCTGGCACCGGCACCCGGATCCGAACTGCAGACTCGCGCGCATGCCAAAATCGTGACTGGACTTTTGGGAGCCGAAATTGAACGGCAACCGCGACAGAGATTTGCGTCGCCAGGCCGAGCTGTCGGCGCTTGGATGGCGATTTCTGGTTGTGTGGGAATGTGAGATGCGCAATACAGAACAATTGAAGAACAAATTGATCGCCTTTCTGAGCGAAGAGGACAATCGATGAACGCCGTTGAACTGTTCGCTGGTGCTGGTGGGTTAGGCATGGGCATCTCGAAGGCGGGGTTTACGCCGGAGCGGGTAGTCGAATGGGATCGCTGGTGCTGCGACACGATTCGCGAGAACCGAAAGAAAGATAAGAGCCCCCTTGCGCATTGGCCCAACCCCATCGAGGGCGATGTGCGAGGAGTGAATTTCGGCGATCTACAGGGTAAGGTTGATTTGGTTAGCGGCGGCCCCCCCTGCCAGCCGTTTTCTCTTGGTGGGAAACATCGCGCGCACAAAGACTCACGTGACATGTGGCCCGAAGCCGTCCGAGCGGTCCGTGAGATTGAACCCAAGGCGTTCATTTTTGAGAATGTCAAAGGGCTGACGCGCGCTTCATTCGCTACCTATTTTTCCTACATCGTGCTCCAGTTGAACTATCCTGAAATCGACGGGCGCGCGGACGAGGAATGGATCGATCATCTCGCGAGACTTGAACAGCATCACACCTCAGGAGTTACGACGGGTCTCGAATACCGGGTTGTTCCTAGGGTGCTCAACGCAGCGAATTACGGCGTTCCGCAGCGTCGCGAGCGTGTTGTTTTTGTCGGTTTTCGGTCGGATTTGGGCATTGAGTGGAGCTTTCCAGACGAGACGCATTCGCTAGAGGCGCTGCTATGGGACCAATGTCGTGGGGAAGAATACTGGGACCGGCATAAAGTAGCCCGGATCGATCGAAATTTGGATTGCCGCCTGTACGAGCGCGGTATGAGGCTGCGCGAAAAGCCGAGAGCCAAGGCGTGGCGAACCGTTCGGGACGCAATAGCCGATTTACCGGAACCGACAGCAACTCCGTCACTAGTCTTCGCAGACCATCGCGTTCAGTTAGGCGCGCGTTCTTATCCTGGTCATACCGGGAGCCCACTCGACGAAGCCGCGAAGACCTTGAAAGCCGGCGTCCACGGCGTTCCCGGCGGCGAGAATATGCTGGCGAGACCGGATGGGTCAGTCCGGTACTTCACGGTGCGAGAAAGTGCGCGGTTACAGACTTTCCCCGACAGCTATCATCTGCATGGTTCATGGTCGGAGGCGATGCGCCAGCTAGGGAACGCGGTTCCCGTGGAACTCGCTCGCGTAATTGCCACGAATGTCGCTTCTCATTTGAAGCAAGCTGCCTAGCCCGCCAGGTGACATCGCGCGCTGTATTGTGCAAAAGAGTGGCATGACGCCATCGGATGATCCTCACCACTTCGACTTCGATTTGGATGAAGGCATTCGTGTTCAGGTGATCGAAAAGCTTGAGGCGAGCCCGCTATTGCCACTGGAGCGAGGCGTCGGGCCGCGTGAAAGTGGCGTGTACGCGCTCTATTACGAAGGCAAACTCGTCTACGTCGGTAAGGCCTCCAAAGAGACTACCAAGAGCGGTCGAACGCTGAGAGCGCGGCTAGCAGAGCATGTCAGTAAGATTGATAGTAGGCAGAACATCATTCTAGCCGATGTCCAGTGTCGCTATCTGACGTTCAGCAGTGAGTGGTGGGTTTTCGCGGCCGAATACGCCCTCATCGTTCACTACGCTCCGGCGTGGAATTATAGTGGTTTCGGCAGCAAAACCCCGGGGGCGGGCCGTCCCGGAACTGGCATCGTCGGCCGGTGGAACGAACTTTTCCCTCCACGGGAGGGGTAAGCCACAAAGTACGGCGGTTTACGCCCGGCGCTATCGAGTCGCTCCCCTCGCCTTGTCCCGCGCCATTCGCCGTTCCACCGCGTCCAATGCCTTCGTCAGCGCCGCGTCGGTCTCCTCTCGCGTCGCGTAGCGCGGCCCGGCATGGGCGTGGTGCCGGCCTTCGATGATCGCCGGTCGGCGGTAGCTCAGCAGCAGCAGCGCGTTGTCGAGCGACATGCGCTCCAGCGGCTCGGGCATCTCCCCCGCGTCCGCGCGCCAGCCATCGCGCCCGGCCGGGTCCAGCGACGCGATCGCATTGGCGACCAGCGCCATCTCCAGCCGTTCATATCCCTCTGCCAGCGCCGCATCCATCTGTTCGGCGAAGCCCGGCGCGTTGCGCCGGCGTGCGTATATCGCGTTCCAGCCGATCCCGGTCGCTGCTGCCGACAGCCGCACATTGGCGGTCGCGGCCAGGTGCGCGAGGAAGGTGCGTTCGCCTGCGGGGGTGAGCAGGCCCGGCTTGGCGCGGCGCACCTGGATCCGCCGGCCGCGCGTCGCGCGCACGCAATATTCGCCGCCCTTGGTCACCGCCCCCTCGCCGTCCGCGCGCACCTCCCCCGCCTCCATCAGCCGCGCTTCGGCAAAGGCGATCGCGGCGTCCCATTCGCTGGCGAAGTCGGGGAAGCGCGCGCGCCAGCGCTGGAGCGTCTGGCGGTGCGTGCCCGCTTCCTGTGCGGCCATGCTGACATTGCCGGTGCGGCGCAGCGATTTGAGGAACGCGGCGCAGCTGCGCGCCTGCGGCTTGGTCATCTCGGGCATCGCGCCTCTCCAGGTGTCGAGGCACGGGGAGCTTGCCCACAATCTCCTACCCGTCAAGTTGACTTGCCTGCACAATCCGCTATGTGCGCGCCTCCTGCTTCGGCAGGAAACCGTCCGAGACAGTTGGTGACCGGGATTTGCCGGGCTTAATTTCCAGCCAAGACGGGGACAGATTTTTCACCGAACCTCGCTCTGTGCAGCGCGTTCGGGTCATGCCCGGGATCTCCCGGCCGCGACGATCATGCTCCCTCGGACATCAGTGAACCGGGTTTCCCGCAAGGGAGACTCATATGAGGAGAATGGCATGGATCGTGCTCAAAAGGCCGAAGCCGTCGCCGAACTGAACGCAACCTTCAACGAGGTCGGCGTGGTGGTTGTCACCCGCAACCTCGGCATGACCGTCGCCCAGTCGACTGTCCTGCGCAACAAGATGCGTGAAGCCGGCGCGACCTATAAGGTCTCGAAGAACAAGCTTGCCAAGATCGCTCTCAACGGCACCGATTATGGTTCGCTCGGCGAACTGCTGGTCGGCCCCGTTGGCCTTGCAACGTCGGTCGATCCGGTCGCCGCTGCCAAGGTCGCGATCGATTTCGCCAAGACGACCGACAAGTTCGAGATCGTCGGCGGCGCGATGGGTGCGCAGGCGCTCGACGCGGAAGGCATCAAGGCGCTCGCCTCGCTGCCGTCGCTCGACGAACTGCGCGGGAAGCTCGTTGGCCTGCTCGTTGCTCCGGCAACCAAGCTCGCAACGATCACCCAGGCACCTGCGGCGCAGATCGCACGCGTCCTCTCGGCACATGCCGAAAAGAACGCAGCGTAAATCTTTTTCGAGATCTATCTTTCAACAAATTGATTTGAATGGAGTTTTATCATGGCTGACCTGAACAAGATCGTCGACGACCTTTCGGCTCTCACCGTCCTCGAGGCTGCTGAGCTCTCGAAGCTGCTCGAAGAGAAGTGGGGCGTTTCGGCCGCTGCTGCTGTTGCAGTTGCCGGTCCGGCCGCTGGCGGCGCCGCTGCCGGTGGTGCGGCTGCTGAAGAGCAGACCGAGTTCGACGTGATCCTCACCGGCGACGGTGGCAAGAAGATCAACGTCATCAAGGAAGTCCGCGCCATCACCGGCCTCGGCCTGACCGAAGCCAAGACCCTGGTTGAGTCGGCTCCGAAGGCTGTCAAGGAAGGCGTGTCGAAGGACGAAGCCGAGAAGATCATGAAGCAGCTCGAAGAAGCCGGCGCGACCGTCGAGGTTAAGTAAGCCGCTGCGCCTCCGGGCGCTCGGGCTTGCTCTCGCGAGCGGGAACGGCTTCTGCTTCATGGCAGACGAACAGAAAGGGCGGTCCCTCGGGGCCGCCCTTTTTTGTATTTCAGGAAGCGGGCCTATAGCGGCTAGCGGCGAACGGCCCGCGCGGCTGGCCGCGATCGAGCCATACCGGACCTGGCTTGCGGCTCGGCCCTGCGCCGCCCAGCATGAAGCTTGCGCCAAAGCGGCGGATGCTGAGCCCGCCCCGCCAGCGCAGGTCGATCGCGACGATCGGCACGAACATCGGCCGTCCGCCCAAATCCACCACGTGCAGCGCCTCGCGCGGCAGCATGAGCTGCACCGGCACCCGCCCGCCAGCACCTGCGGCCAGATCGAAGGGCGTGTCGGCCTGCGCGATCTGCGATCCGTTCAGGAACGCCGCGATCTGCGAATCCTGGCGCGGGCTGGCGCTGATCGCCGCCGCCGTCATGCGGATCCCCTCCGCAGCGGTGCCGCTGGTGTTCGCTATCAGCAGCTCGATCCCGATCAGCACCTGATGCTCGCCAATCTCGACGCTCACCGGCTGCACCGCGATGTCGAAAGGCTCGGCGGCGGACGGCTGGGGCAGCGTGATGCGCGGGCTGGGGCCACGAACCGGTGGCATCGGGGACGCCAGCGCAGCGGGCAAGGGTTCGGCCTCCGCTTCCGGCCGCCTGCGCCGCGCCAGCAGCCATCCGGCCAAACCGATGGCAGCGGTCGCGCCCGCCCCGATCAGCGCCCATAGCCAGGGAGGCCCGCCCGAAGCCTCGTCCGCGGCTGGCGTGGCGATCACCTGTGGCTGCGCGGGCGTCACAATGGGCGACGGCGTCGTCACCGGCACGAGCGAGGGCGTCGCCACCGGGCGAGGCGTTGGCGTCGCAACCGCCTGCGGCGCAGGCGCAAGGCGCACCGGCTCCCGCAAGGGCGCCCGTGGCGTGGGAGAGGCGGCGGCCGCATTTGGCGTGGGCACGAGCGCAGGCGCTGCCGTCGGAACCGGTGTCGGCGTCTGGGTCGGCGGCCCGATGCTGAAGCGTTCGGGCACGATCGCCGGAAGGATCGTCACCGGCGGCCGCGTCGGAGAGGGGGTTGGCGCGGGTGCGGGCGAAGGGGCCGTCTGCTGGGCGTGCGCCGGAAGCGCCGCGAACGCGACGATCAGACCCGGCAGATATTTGCCCGCATGCACGGACACCGGGGTAATACCGCGAAAATGAATTGAAACTGCACGCCCGCACCTGCCCGCCTCGGTCCGCCGCACGCGCAGGGCGGATTGTCGGGCACGCCTGCCTGGCTTAGGCGTGGGGGCGATGAACGCAGCCACAGACAGGCCGGGGCAGCTCGGCTATATTCCGGCGATAGATGGCCTGCGCGCGGTCGCGGTCGTCTCGGTCATCCTTTTCCACCTCTGGCCCCGGCTGCTGCCGGGCGGCTTCACCGGCGTCGATATCTTCTTCGTGATCTCGGGCTTCGTGGTGACCGGTTCGCTGATGGGGCGCGACTTCGCCAGCCTCGGCGAGCTCGCGCGCTGGTTCTATGCGCGCCGACTGGTGCGGATCATGCCCGCGCTCGTCGTCATGCTGCTGGTCACCATCCTGGCCACGCAATTGTTCGTGCCCCAGGCATGGTTGAGCAATTCGATCGCACAGGTTGGCCGTTTTGCATTCTTCGGGCTCAGCAACATCGTCCTGGCGATCGACACGGAAACCTATTTCGGCCCCCAGGCGGCCTATAATCCCTTCACCCACACCTGGTCGCTCGGCGTGGAGGAGCAATTCTACCTGCTCTTCCCGCTCCTATTGTTCTGGCACCAGCGGCTCCACATGGGGAGCCGCGCGATACGCTGGGTGGCCATCCTGACGGGCGTTTCGTTGCTAATCTGCGCGGTGCTGGGCTTCTTTGCCCCCAAATTCGCCTTCTACCTGATCTTCTCGCGCTTCTGGGAACTGGGCGCGGGCATGCTGTTGTGCCTCACCCGCGATCAATGGCTGGGCTGGGGAAAGCGGCAGGCATGGCTCGCCCCGGTATCCGTGCTGGTGATCGCCGCCGGCTTCGCGATTTCCGAAGGTCCGCTCTTCCCCTCCCCGTTCGCTTTGTTGCCCGTGCTGGGCACTCTCGGGCTGATCGCCGCGATCTGCGCAGGCGGCGCGTCGCGCGTACTGGGGAGCAAGCCGTTCGTCGCGATCGGCCTGCTCTCTTACTCGCTCTATCTCTGGCATTGGCCAGTATTCGTGCTGTTCCGCTGGACCGGCGGGCTCCACACGATCGTCCTCCAGCTAACCGCGCTTGCGCTGGCGATCGTGCTGGCGATCCTGTCTTATTTTCTGGTCGAAAAGCCTTTGCGCAGCAGCAAGCGCATCCTGGCCGCCTCGCGGGGACGCGTCGTCGCGGGCATCTCGCTCGCCGTGATCCTTGCCGCGCTGGGCGGGCACGCAATGTTCGCCGCGCATGACCGCATCACGCTCAGCGTCACCGGCGATCGCGCCGCCTGGTATGCCGATCCGGATCGGCCGCTCGACCCGGCGCGCAGCCACTGCGCCGTCACAACCAGCGTCGAAAAGCTCGGCGGGGGCAAGGTGAATGTCTGGACGCCAGTCGCCTGCTCCACGCCGCCTGCGGGCTTCGCATTATTCGCACCGGGGGATTCGCACGGTGTCGCCTACACCCCCGCGCTTCGCCAGCTCGCCGCCGATCTGGGCGTGCCGGTGCGGCTCTATTTCAGGCCTGGCTGTCCTTATCTCAAGCTGATCGAAAGCCACGCCTCGCGCCCGCGCTGCGCGCCCTTTTACGATGCCGTGCTCGCCGATATCCGGGCAAGGGCGCAGCCCAACGATATCGTTTTCCTGCCCGGCCTCCGCCTCACCCGCATCGCCAATCATTGGGCGGGCGATCGCGATGCGGTAGGGCCTGCGGGAGACGTGGTGAGCGACGCGACGCTAGAGGAAGCCCGCCAGTTGCTCAGCCAGCTTGGAAGCGGCGGCGCGAAACTGGTGCTGGAAGCGCCCAAACCGATCTTCCCCAGCCCCACCTTCCGCTGCGCCGACTGGTTCAACCGCGACAATCCGATCTGCCGGGGGCTCACCATCGATCATGATACGATGCTCAAGCACCGCCGCACCGCAATGCGCGCGATGAGCACCCTTGCCGCGCGCGTGCCGGGCGTGACGCTCTGGGATTCGCTCCCCGTGCTGTGCCCCGGCGAAACCTGTCAGGCGCTTCCCGGCGGCCGGCCATTGTTCTTCGACGGCGATCACATCTCGGGCCTCGGCAATGATCTGCTCTACCCCGAACTCAAACAGGCGCTGCTCAGCGTCGTGCCAAAGCAATTAAAAAGCCGTCATCCCGACCTTGGGCCAGGATGACGTTGCTATGTTGCATTAGGGCACCTCCACCGTTTCGAACGGCAACTTCGCCAGCTCGGGCAGCGCCTTGAGCTGCGGCTCGACTGTCTTGAGATCGCCCACCACAACGAGCGTGAGCTTGTCGAGCGGGTAGCCCGCCTTGGCAAATGCCTGCATCTGGTCCGGCCCGACTGCCAGCACCGCAGGTACGTAGCGATCGGTCCAGTCCGCCGGCAGGCCGAGCAGGTCGCGGCTCGCAAGCGTGCCGATCACGGCACCTGAGGTCGAGTTCTGGATCGAGAACAATCCGGCCATATAGGTCCGGATGCCCTTGGACTCGACGTCAGACGCAGGTTCGTCCTGCATCCGCCGGATTTCCTTGAACACCTCGGTCAGCGCCGGGCCGGTCTGGGCAGTCGTCACGTCCGCCTCGAAGGTCCACAGCGCATCGCCCGGCTGGAACGCCACGCCCGATCCCGGCGAATAGGTGTAGCCCTTGTCCTCGCGGATATTGGTGGTGATGCGCGAGCTGAACGCGCCGCCCAGCAGCGAGTTGGTCACGCGCTGCGGGATGTCGCTCTCGCTGCCCGCAAGCTGCGCGTCAAAGGCTAGCCGCAGCGTCGTCTGCGGCGCCCCCGGGCGGTCGACCAGGATCACCTTCGGGCCGGGCCTATGCGGTGCCGCGATCGTAAGCGGCTCGGGACCCGCGGCCCAGCCCGTGAAGGCGCTGGAAATCGCCGCCTTCACGGCGGCGGGATCGAACTTGCCCGCGATGTAGAGATGCGCCCGCTTCGCGCCGAACTGGCTGGCATGGAACGCCTTCACCTGATCGATCGTGTAGCTGGCGAGCTGCGCCTGGGTCGGCACGAGGCGGCCATAGGCGTGGTCGGGGCCATAGATGGTGCGCCCCAGCGCGATGTCCGCAAGTGTCCCGGGCTGCGCGAGCGCCTGCGACAATTGGCGGCCCAGATTGGCCTTCACACGCGCAAGCTCGCTCGCCGGCAAATCGGGCTTGATCGCAACCTGGCCGATCAGCGAGATCGCATCGGGGGCGTATTCAGAGAGCACGTTCATCGTGATCGCGGTGGTCTGCTGGCCCACGCCCAGGTTCAGGTCGCCTCCCATGCTGGCGGCGGCGGTGGCGAGTTGTCCGGCGGTGCGCCCCCCTGCCCCTTCCTTCATCATCGCGCCGGTCAGGTCGGCGAGCCACACCGTATCGCCCTCGATCGCGCTCCCCGCGCGAACGCGCAGCGAAACCACCGTCTTGGGGGCGATGCCATAGGGCACCAGCGTGACCGTCATGCCGTTGGGCAGGCGATACGTCTCGGTCGCGGGCAGCTTGAACGGCTTGGGGTCCGCGATCGGCGGCGCGGGCGGGAAATTGTCCTGCGCCAGCGCGGGCGTTGCGGCGAACAGCGCCGCGGTAAGCAAAAGCGCGCGCTTCATCACTTGCCTCCCTTCGGCGCCGCAGCGCCTGGCTCGACCACATAGATCGATCGATTGGTTGGGCGCAGATATTCCTGCGCAGTCTTCAGGATCAGTTCGGGGGTCACCTTGGCGAAGCCCTCTTCGATACGGTTCACTGCCCCCGGATCGTTGTCGAACAGCGCATAGACGCCCAGCAGGTTGATCAGCCCGATCCGCCCGCCGCCATCGATCGTGCCGTACAGGTCGGAACGCATCTTGGTGCGCGCGCGGGCCAGTTCGTCCGCGGTCACCTTTTTGGTGCGCAGGCCTTCGATCACTTCGTCCACCGCCTTGGTGATCTGTGCGGTCGAGCGGGTCGTGTCATGCGTGAAGCTGAAGCTCCACAGCATCGGCCCCTTGTAATCGAACATATTGCCCAGATCGCCGTTGATCCCGCCATCCACGCCGCCGGTGATGCCGGTTTCCTGGACGAGCTTGGTGTAGAGGCGGCTGTCGTCGCCCTGGAGCAGGATCTGGTCGATCAGCCCCATCGCATACCATTCGGGCGTGCCGCGTGCCGGCACGTGATAGCCAGCCGCAAAGCCGGGCTTGGGTGCCAGCGCATCGACGCGGCTCTTGAACTTCTCCACCGTCTGGCGCGGTTCGGAAATGTCGGGCTGGACCACGGGCGGCTTCTTGGCGATGCCACCGAAATACTTCTCCACCATCGCCTTGGTGGCGTCATACTCCAAATCGCCTGCGATGATCAGCACCGCGTTCGACGGACGATAGAAGGCCTCGAAGAACTCCTTCGCGTCGGGCACCGTCGCCGCTTCGATCTCGGCGAGTTCGCCGTAGAAATTGTGGCTGTTATACCAGTTGGTATTGGCCAGCATCGGCAGGTCGATCCACGGCCAGGTGCTATAGGGCTGGTTGAGGACGTTGACCTTCACCTCGTTACCGACCACGCCCTGCTGGTTCTTGAGCACCACCTCATCAATCACCGGATTGGCCATGCGATCGGCCTCCAGCCATAGCATCCGTTCCAGCGCGCCCGAGGGCACGATCTCGTAATAGTTGGTGAAGTCGAAGCGGGTAGAGCCGTTGTTCACGCCTCCCGCATTGGTGATCGTCTTGTCGAACACTCCCTTGGGCGCATGCTTCGAGCCCTGGAACATCAGATGCTCGAACAAATGCGCGAACCCCGTGCGCTCCTTGGGCTCCACGCGGAAGCCGATCCCGTAATAGACCGCAACCGTCACCGTCGGCGCGATCTCGTCCTTCGCCAGCACGACGCGCAGGCCGTTGGGAAGCGTGAAATAGCGGTGATCGACGTGCAGCTTCTCAGCGGGGGGCTTCGCGCTCTGCGCGATCGCCGGGCCGGCAAGCGCGGTGGTGGCCAGCGCAAGCGCAAGGCACATATGCTTCATGATGTTCTCCAACGGGGGACTCGGAACTGTATTAGTCTAACGATACGCCCCGTGGCGCACAACTCACTTGCGGCCTGCAAACGGTATCCGCCAAGTGAACCTAGAGACGAAAAAGGAACGCACCGGCGCACCTGTCGCATCAAGTGCCGGATTGAACCGGGCCCGCCTGCTGAGCATTTCGCAAACCTTCTTCGAAAGCAGCTCAGCCGCATCCGTCCTTTTGAATATCGCGCAATCCGTCACTGACCCCGAGGCATCGATGTCCAACCGGAAATCCACAACTCCCATCTGCCGCTTGCGCAGCGCCTCAGCGGGATAGTCATCGTCTGTAACCCATTTCGAGGGATCGCCTTTGGGTGACACCTTCCGGCTCAGCGTCATCTGAACCTGCGGACCATAGCCCCAGCGCGTGAAGAGATTGCCCATGCACACGCGCAACTGTTCGAACGGCTTGCCAAGCGAACCGAATTCCAGCTGGAGATCGGCCTGACGCACACGCCGGATCGTCACGCCGGTAAGGCGGGCCTCGTCCGCGGGCGTGATCTCCGGCCCTGAATCCATGGGCTTTTGCGGCACGAAACCATCGAGACGCACGTTGTTCATGATCA
This sequence comes from Sphingomonas soli NBRC 100801, assembly GCF_001591025.1. Classification (GTDB taxonomy): domain Bacteria; phylum Pseudomonadota; class Alphaproteobacteria; order Sphingomonadales; family Sphingomonadaceae; genus Sphingomonas; species Sphingomonas soli. The sequence continues at coordinate 13,920 of NZ_BCTZ01000022.1, read as the reverse complement.
GCACCGGCGTCGTACCCGCCACGCCGCCCATGCCGGTTCGGGAGGTTGCGGCACCCAGCCCAAAATCCAGTTCAACCCGCTCGAGGCTCTCCGTTTTCGCCTGCGGTCCAAACAGGTGGAACTCGAAATTCGGGTTGAGCGAATAGCGCGAGAAGCGCACGATCGACGCGCCGTCCCCTTCGCCAAACTCCGCGTAGAGGTGGCAAGCCCCGTCGTCGGCATCGACGATCCACTTGCCAGTCCGCTTGAGGACCTGTCCTCCTTCCGCAAAGGCCGAAAGCGGCATGGTCACGCTGGCCACCAACATCGCGATTTTGCCGAGCATTCGTGCCTCCCCGTTGCACGCCAGACTAAGCGCGCCCTTACACCGCGACAATCCGTTCCAACCAGAACGGCCCGTTTCACCGCTCATGAAAAACCCGCCCTCCTTTCGGGAGAGCGGGTCTTTCGTCGCCGGCCAGAGGCTCAGGCGTGTTCGGGCACGCCGAACAGTTCCGCCTCCACCGTCTCGGTCACGAACGGACGGCTCGCGGCCAGCGGACCCACGCCGTTTTCCGAAGCGGTGCCGATCCGGAAGGCGGCGGCGGTGCGGCCCTGGCGGCCGTCGGGCAGCGTGTAGCGCGCCTCCGCGACAACGACCGGATTGAACGTGCGGCCAAGGTCGCCCTTGGGCACCGCGAGATGCGCATCCACGCGCGTGCCCTCGCCCGGCTCGATCGTCACCGGCGAGACGGCATTGTCGTCGCGATGCTCGATCATCAGGCTCTCGATCTCGCTCTCGGTCGCGCCATCGGCGAGCATGAAGGTCGAGATGCGGACGTCCTTCGCGGAGGTGTCGCCCGAATTGCCGACGGTCAGCTCGAAATCGACAACGGCCTCCTCCTTGTTGGTCCCGGCGCGAACCGGGCGCATGCCCAGCTCGATCCACGGGCGGCGTGAGACCGGCGCGGCACCATCAACGACGCCGGCAAGATCCTCCTTCTCCGGCTCGCTGATCGAAACGTCTTCGGCGGTGGCGACGGCAGCCTGCGCCTCGCGCACTTCGGGCTCAGCCAGCGGGATCGCGGGCGGCAGCCCGGCAAAAGCGGGCTCGGGCTCCACCGTCCGCGCCACCGGCTCGGCAGCGGCGCGGCGCTCGAACGGAGCCGCCACCGGCGCAACAGCCGCCGGCTCGCGATGCTCCTCGACATATTCCGGATCGCGGCGGCGCATCAGCATCGCTGCGGCAATGCCCGCGATCACCAGCGCGATGCCGCCCAGCAGCCAGCCCCAGGCGATCCCGCCGCGTTCATTCTCGCTGGTCGTGGCGACGCTGGTTTCCAACGGCTGGGTTTCGACCACCGGCGGCGGCGTGACAGCTTTGGGCACTGCCGCCACCGGCGCGGCGGGCGTCTCCGTTACGGGACCGGGCGCCGGCGCAGCGACCGGCGCTGGCGCAGCCTCGCGCACCGGTGCCGCCGCCCGCACCGGGGCGGCGCTACGCGTCTGGCGCGTCGTCGTCGCCGTCGTGCGCGCCGGTGCCGCTGGCGTCGTCGCCACAGGCGTCTCGGGTACGGCCTGCACGACCGGCGCTTGCGGCTGCATCTGGATCACGCGCTGCGCCGGTGCCGCAGGCGTGGGCGCGGGCGTCACCATGATCGGCGGCGGCGTCACCGTCTGCGCCGGCACGTCCTGCGCAAAGGCCGGGGTTGAAAGGAGCGCGGCACCGATAAACAGCGCGGCGCGGGGGCGGATTGTTGGGCTCTTCATCATATCGCAGGTTAAATGAGTGGAACCCGCCTGCGGGGCCGCGCGCTGCGCCGGGCCGTGGCGTTAAAACGATGAAAAGCAGCATTAATTCGCCATTCAGGCGCCGAAGAGGCGCACGCTTTTCCCCGCAAAAGGTTCCTGCCCGGCGTTTGACACTTTCCTACATCGCGCCTATATGCGGCCTACACCCCAGCACCGGGAAATGACTCGCCGTCGCGCAGCGGGTCGATCGAATTGGCACTGGGGGATCTATAAGGACGCTGGAGCTGCCGAATTCCCGGATGGGAGTCGCGCGGCTTTTTCGCGTCCTTTTGCACGTCCCGGCCCCGGAAAGAGGCACCGAAATTACGCCCGCCCCGGCACCGGGGCAAGATTATTGGCTGCGAGGCACAAACACACATGGCTACCAAGGCGATCGAAAGCGGCACGATGAAGCGCCGCATCCGCAAGGTGTTCGGCAACATCCACGAAGTGGTGCAGATGCCGAACCTGATCGAGGTTCAGCGCGAATCCTACGAACAGTTCCTGCGGAGCGATCCCTCGATCGGCTACGTCTCGGGCCTGGAAAAGACCCTGCGCTCGGTCTTCCCGATCCGCGACTTCGCCGGCACCGCCGAGCTCGATTTCGTGACGTACGAGCTTGAAGATCCTAAGTTCGACGTCGAGGAATGCCGTCAGCGCGGCATCACCTATGCGGCGCCGATGCGCGTCACCCTGCGCCTGATCGTGTTCGAGGTGGATCCGGATACGGAAGCCCGGTCGGTCCTCGATATCAAGGAGCAGGACGTTTACATGGGCGATATGCCGCTCATGACCGAGAATGGCACCTTCTTCATCAACGGCACCGAGCGCGTCATCGTTTCGCAGATGCACCGTTCGCCGGGCGTGCTGTTCGATCATGACCGCGGCAAGACCCATGCCTCGGGCAAGTATCTCTTCGCGGCGCGCGTCATCCCCTATCGCGGCTCGTGGCTCGATTTCGAGTTCGACGCGAAGGACATCGTCAACGTTCGCATCGATCGCAAGCGCAAGCTGCCGGTCACCACCCTGCTCTACGCGCTGGGCCTGAACGCCGAGGACATCCTCAACTATTTCTACAACCGCGTGACCTATGTCCGCGGCCCGAACGGCTGGCAGATTCCGTTCGCCGCCGAAAACTGGCGCGGCGCGAAGCCGATGTTCGACATCGTCGATGCCAAGTCGGGCGAAGTGATCTTCCCCGCCGGCCAGAAGATCAGCCCGCGCGCCGCCAACAAGGCTGCGAAGGACGGTCTCGAGACGCTGCTGATCCCGACCGAGGAAATCTTCGGCCGCTATTCGGCATATGACCTGATCAACGAATCGACCGGCGAGATCTATATCGAGGCGGGCGACGAAGTTTCGGCCGAGAATCTCGAAAAGCTCGACGCCGCCGGCATCGAGCGCCTCGAGCTGCTCGACATCGATCACATCTCGACGGGTCCGTGGATCCGCAACACGCTCTTCGCCGACAAGGCCGAGGAGCGCGAACAGGCCCTGTCCGACATCTACCGCGTCATGCGCCCCGGCGAACCGCCGACGCTTGAGACGGCGGAAGCTCTGTTTGGCGGCCTGTTCTTCGATCCGGAGCGCTATGATCTCTCGGCCGTGGGCCGCGTGAAGCTCAACATGCGCCTCGATCTCGACGCCGAAGACACCGTCACCACGCTGCGCACCGAGGATATCCTCGCCGTGGTCAAGACGCTCGTCGATCTGAAGGACGGCAAGGGCGAAGTCGACGATATCGACAATCTCGGCAATCGCCGCGTCCGCTCGGTGGGCGAGCTGCTCGAGAACCAGTACCGCGTCGGCCTGCTCCGCATGGAGCGCGCCGTGAAGGAGCGCATGTCCTCGGTCGACGTGTCGACGGTCATGCCGAACGACCTGATCAACGCGAAGCCGGCGGTTGCCGCGGTTCGCGAATTCTTCGGCTCGTCGCAGCTCTCGCAGTTCATGGATCAGACCAATCCGCTGTCGGAAGTCACCCACAAGCGCCGCGTCTCGGCGCTCGGGCCGGGTGGTCTGACGCGTGAGCGCGCGGGCTTCGAAGTCCGCGACGTTCATCCGACGCACTATGGCCGTATCTGCCCGATCGAAACGCCGGAAGGCCCGAACATCGGTCTGATCAACTCGCTGGCCTCGTTCAGCCGCGTCAACAAGTATGGCTTCATCGAAACGCCGTACCGCAAGATCGTGGACGGCAAGGTCACCGACGAAGTCGTCTATCTCTCCGCAATGGAAGAGGCGAAGCACACGATCGCACAGGCGAACGCTGAGCTCGACGCCGAAGGCCGTTTCACTGAAGAGCTGGTTTCGGCGCGTCAGGCAGGCGAATTCCTGATGGCCCTGCCCGAGCAGATCACGCTGATGGACGTCAGCCCCAAGCAGCTCGTCTCGGTCGCTGCGTCGCTTATTCCGTTCCTGGAAAACGACGACGCAAACCGCGCGCTGATGGGCTCGAACATGCAGCGTCAGGCCGTTCCGCTCGTCCGCGCCGAAGCGCCGTTCGTCGGCACCGGCATGGAAGAAACCGTCGCCCGCGATTCCGGGGCCGCCATCTCGGCACGCCGCTCGGGCGTGGTCGATCAGGTCGATGCCTCGCGTATCGTGATCCGCGCAACGGGTGACGTCGATGCCGGGGAATCGGGCGTCGATATCTACACGCTGATGAAGTTCCAGCGTTCGAACCAGTCGACCTGCATCAACCAGCGTCCGCTGGTGAAGGTCGGCGAATATGTGAACGCTGGCGACGTGCTGGCCGATGGTCCGTCGACCGAGTTCGGCGAGCTGGCGCTGGGCCGCAACGCGCTCGTCGCGTTCATGCCCTGGAATGGCTACAATTACGAAGACTCGATCCTGATCTCCGAGCGCATCGTGAAGGACGACGTGTTCACGTCGATCCATATCGACGAGTTCGAAGTCATGGCGCGCGACACCAAGCTCGGGCCGGAAGACATCACCCGCGATATCCCGAACGTCGGCGAGGAAGCGCTCCGCAACCTCGACGAAGCCGGCATCGTGTACATCGGTGCAGAGGTTGAACCGGGCGACATTCTCGCCGGCAAGATCACGCCGAAGGGCGAAAGCCCGATGACGCCGGAAGAAAAGCTCCTCCGCGCCATCTTCGGTGAAAAGGCGTCGGACGTTCGCGACACCTCGCTCCGCCTGCCCCCGGGCGTGTCGGGCACCGTTGTCGACGTGCGCGTCTTCAACCGCCACGGCATCGACAAGGACGAGCGCGCGATGGCGATCGAGCGCGAGGAGATCGAGCGCCTGAAGAAGGACTCGGACGACGAGCGCAACATCCTGAACCGCGCCACCTGGTCGCGTCTGCGGGAAATGCTGCTCGGCCAGACCGCGACCGCGACGCCGAAGGGCCTCAAGAAGGGCGCCGTCATCGACGCTGATCTGCTCGACAGCGTCGATCGCCACGAATGGTGGAAGTTCGCCGTTGCCGATGACGCGATGCAGTCGAACCTGGAGGCCGTGAAGGGCCAGTATGACGAGGCGGTGAAGAAGATCACCGAGAAGTTCCAGGATCGCCGCGAGAAGCTGGAGCGTGGCGACGAGCTGCCGCCGGGCGTGCTCAAGATGGTCAAAGTCTTCGTCGCGGTGAAGCGCAAGCTGCAGCCGGGCGACAAGATGGCCGGCCGTCACGGCAACAAGGGCGTCATCTCGCGGATCCTGCCGCAGGAAGACATGCCCTTCCTCGCCGATGGTACGCCGGTCGATCTCGTGCTCAACCCGCTGGGCGTGCCTTCGCGCATGAACGTCGGGCAGATCTTCGAGACCCATCTCGGCTGGGCTGCGCGTCAGCTCGGCCAGCAGATCGGCGTCGCGCTCGAGGATTGGCGCCATGCCAATCCGGACGCAAAGGGCGGCGACATGCCCGATGCGGTCAAGGCGCGGCTCCGCGAAGTCTATGGCGACCATTATGTCGACGAGATCGAGGCACGTTCGGCCGAGCAGATCGTCGAGCTGGCGCAGAACCTGAAGCCCGGCGTGCCGATGGCCACTCCGGTGTTCGACGGTGCGCGTGAGGCCGACGTCTCCGACATGCTGAGCCTCGCCGGGCTCGACACGTCGGGCCAGTCGGATCTGTTCGACGGCCGTACGGGCGACAAGTTCGATCGCAAGGTGACCGTGGGCATCATCTACATGCTCAAGCTGCACCACCTTGTGGACGACAAGATCCACGCGCGTTCGATCGGGCCGTACAGCCTCGTCACCCAGCAGCCGCTGGGCGGTAAGGCGCAGTTCGGCGGCCAGCGTTTCGGTGAAATGGAAGTCTGGGCGCTCCAGGCATATGGCGCCGCCTATACGCTGCAGGAAATGCTGACGGTGAAGTCCGATGACGTGGTCGGTCGCACCAAGGTCTATGAAGCGATCGTCAAGGGCGACGACACCTTCGAGGCCGGCATTCCGGAGAGCTTCAACGTTCTCGTCAAGGAAATGCGCTCGCTGGGCCTCAACGTCGAACTCAAGAACGACGAGCCGGGCGTGGACGACGACGGCATCGCGATCGCAGCGGAATAAGGGATCTGGGCGTCACCTGTGGGTGGCGCCCTTCCCCGCCCGCCCAGAGATTTGTCCTCCCGAGAGGAAAAAGTAATGAACGAACTGACCAACTTCGCGAACCCGGTGGCCAAGCCGGAAACCTTCGACCAGATCCAGATCGGCATCGCATCGCCGGATCGCATCCGCTCGTGGTCGTTCGGCGAGATCAAGAAGCCGGAAACCATCAACTATCGCACGTTCAAGCCCGAGCGTGACGGCCTGTTCTGCGCGCGCATCTTCGGTCCGATCAAGGATTACGAATGCCTGTGCGGCAAGTACAAGCGCATGAAGTACAAGGGCATTGTCTGCGAAAAGTGTGGCGTCGAGGTCACCGTCTCGAAGGTCCGCCGTGAGCGCATGGGCCATATCGAGCTCGCCGCTCCCGTCGCGCACATCTGGTTCCTCAAGTCGCTGCCATCGCGCATCGGCCTGCTGCTCGACATGCAGCTCAAGCAGCTCGAGCGCGTGCTCTACTTCGAGAGCTACATCGTCACCGAGCCGGGCCTGACCCCGCTCGAGAAGTTCCAGCTCCTCACCGAGGACGAGCTGCTCGACGCGCAGGACGAATATGGCGAAGACGCTTTCTCGGCCGGCATCGGCGCTGAAGCGGTCAAGATCATGCTCATGGACCTCGACCTTGAAGGCGAGCGCAAGGAGCTCCTGGAGGAGCTCGCCGTCACCAAGTCGGAACTGAAGCCCAAGAAGATCATCAAGCGCCTGAAGGTCGTCGAGAGCTTCATCGAATCGGGCAACCGCCCCGAATGGATGATCCTCGACGTCGTTCCGGTCATCCCGCCCGAGCTGCGCCCGCTGGTGCCGCTCGACGGCGGCCGCTTCGCGACCTCGGATCTGAACGATCTGTATCGCCGCGTGATCAACCGTAACAACCGTCTGAAGCGCCTGATGGAGCTGCGTGCGCCGGACATCATTGTCCGCAACGAAAAACGCATGCTGCAGGAAGCCGTCGACGCGCTGTTCGACAATGGCCGCCGCGGCCGCACCATCACCGGTGCGAACAAGCGTCCGCTCAAGTCGCTGTCCGACATGCTCAAGGGCAAGCAGGGCCGCTTCCGTCAGAACCTGCTCGGCAAGCGCGTCGACTATTCGGGCCGCTCGGTCATCGTGACCGGTCCCGAGCTCAAGCTGCACCAGTGCGGCCTGCCGAAAAAGATGGCGCTCGAGCTGTTCAAGCCGTTCATCTACGCGCGTCTCGATGCCAAGGGTCTCTCGATGACCCTCAAGCAGGCGAAGAAATGGGTCGAGAAGGAGCGCAAGGAAGTCTGGGACATCCTGGATGAAGTCATCCGCGAGCACCCGGTTCTTCTCAACCGCGCACCGACGCTCCACCGTCTGGGCATCCAGGCGTTCGAGCCCGTCCTGATCGAAGGCAAGGCGATCCAGCTTCACCCGCTGGTCTGCTCGGCCTTCAACGCCGACTTCGACGGTGACCAGATGGCCGTCCACGTCCCGCTGAGCCTTGAGGCCCAGCTGGAAGCGCGCGTCCTGATGATGTCGACCAACAACATCCTCTCGCCCGCCAACGGCAAGCCGATCATCGTGCCTTCGCAGGACATGGTGCTGGGTCTCTACTATCTCTCGATGGAGAAGTCGGGCGAGCCGGGCGAAGGCATGCTGCTGGGCGACATGGCCGAAGTGCATCAGGCGCTCGAAGCCGGCGCCGTGACGCTGCACACCAAGGTGATCAGCCGCGTTCCGCAGACCGACGAGAATGGCGACCAGTATCTCAAGCGCTACGAGACCACCCCGGGCCGCATGCTGCTCGGCGAGTGCCTGCCCAAGTCGCACAAGGTGCCGTTCGAGACCGTCAACCGCCTCCTCACCAAGAAGGACGTGGGCGACGTGATCGACGAAGTCTATCGCCACACCGGCCAGAAGGAGACCGTGCTGTTCGCCGACGCGATCATGGCGCTCGGCTTCCGCCACGCATTCCGCGCCGGCATCTCGTTCGGCAAGGACGACATGATCATTCCGGAATCGAAGGAAGCTCTGGTCGATGAGACCCGCGCCCTCGTGAAGGACTTCGAGCAGCAGTATCAGGACGGCCTGATCACGCATCAGGAGAAGTACAACAAGGTGATCGACGCCTGGTCGGGCTGCGGCGACCGCGTTGCTTCGGCGATGATGGACGAGATCAAGGCGGTGAAGAAGCTTCCCAACGGCCGCGAGAAGGACATCAACTCGATCTACATGATGGCCCATTCCGGTGCCCGTGGCTCGCAGGCGCAGATCAAGCAGCTTGCCGGCATGCGCGGCCTGATGGCCAAGCCGTCGGGCGAGATCATCGAGACGCCGATCATCTCGAACTTCAAGGAAGGCCTGACCGTCCTTGAATACTTCAACTCCACCCACGGCGCCCGCAAGGGTCTGGCCGATACCGCGCTCAAGACGGCGAACTCGGGTTACCTCACCCGCCGTCTGGTCGATGTGTCGCAGGACTGCGTCATCATGGAGCTGGATTGCGGCACCGAGCGCGCGCTGGAGATGAAGGCGATCGTGCAGGGCGGCTCGACCATCGCGTCCCTCGGCGAGCGCATCCTGGGCCGCACCACGGCCGAGGACGTGGTCGACAAGGACGGCAAGGTCGTCATCCCCACGGGCACCCTGCTCGACGAGGCGATGATCACGCAGATCGAAGCTCTGAACATCCAGGGCATGAAGATCCGCTCGCCGCTGGTCTGCGAAGCCAAGATCGGCGTCTGCGGCAAGTGCTACGGGCGCGATCTCGCCCGCGGTACGCCGGTGAACATCGGCGAAGCCGTCGGCGTCATCGCGGCGCAGTCGATCGGTGAGCCGGGCACCCAGCTCACGATGCGTACCTTCCACATCGGCGGCGCGGCGCAGCTCAACGAAACCTCGAACCTCGAAGCCCCGGCTGATGGTAAGGTCGAGTTCCGCGACGTCCGCATGATCGTCGATCAGCGTGGCCGCCGCGTGGTCACCTCGCGTTCGGCCGAGCTGGCGATCCTCGACATGGATGGCCGCGAGCTGGCGGTGCACCGTATTCCCTACGGCGCCTATGTGCTCTTCGATGACGGCCATGTCGTCTCGCAGGGCGATCGCATGGCCGAATGGGATCCGTTCACCATGCCGGTGATCACGGAAAACCCGGGCACGGTGAAGTATGTCGACCTGATCGACGGCAAGACCATGACGGAGCAGGCCGACGAAGCGACGGGTATCACCCAGCGCGTCGTCACCGAAAACCGTGGTGCGTCGGCGAAGAAGGAAGACCTCCGTCCGCGCCTCACCCTCACCGGCGACAGCGCCGAGGAGGCCGGCCGCTACATGCTGGCGCCGGGTGCGGTGCTCTCGGTCGAGGACGGCGCGCAGGTGCAGGCTGGTGACGTTCTCGCCCGTGTCGCCCGCGAATCCGCCAAGACCCGCGACATCACCGGCGGTCTGCCACGCGTCGCCGAACTGTTCGAAGCGCGCAAGCCCAAGGAGAATGCGATCATCGCAAAGGTCTCGGGCCGCGTCGTGTTCGGCAAGGATTACAAGGCCAAGCGCAAGATCGGCATTCAGCCCGAGGATGGCGGCGAGGTCGTGGAATATCTGATCCCGAAGTCGAAGGTGATCGACGTTCAGGAAGGCGACTATGTCAAGCGTGGCGACAATCTGATCGGCGGCTCGCCCGATCCGCACGACATTCTCGAAGTGCTCGGGATCGAGCCGCTGGCGGAATATCTCGTGTCGGAAATCCAAGAAGTCTATCGACTTCAGGGCGTGAAGATCAACGACAAGCACATCGAGGTGATCGTTCGCCAGATGCTGCAAAAGGTCGAGATCACCGAGTCCGGCGATACCACGCTCCTGGTCGGCGAACAGCTCGATCGCAAGGAGATGGACGAGGTCAATGCCAAGCTGCCCAAGGGCCAGGCTCCGGCACAGGGCAAGCCGATCCTGCTCGGCATCACCAAGGCGTCGCTACAGACCAGCAGCTTCATCTCGGCGGCGTCGTTCCAGGAAACCACCCGCGTCCTCACCGAGGCTGCGGTCCAGGGCAAGCAGGACACGCTGATCGGCCTCAAGGAGAACGTGATCGTCGGCCGTCTCATCCCGGCCGGCACCGGCGCCGGCATGAACCGCCTGCGCGTCACCGCCAACTCGCGCGACGCCGCCCTCCGGGTTGCCCAGCGTGCGATGCAGGCCGCCATCGTGGCGCCTGAATCGGCGGCGCAGGAGCACGAAGCAGAGCTGGCCCGCTCGGCCCGCGACGCAGCCGGCACCGGCGACGACGCGCTCGCCGCAGTGGTTCCCTCGGGCCACGGCACCGACGCGGACGCCGGCGAGTATCTGAACGACGCGGAGTGATCCGCAAGTTCAGCCGCTCACGCGCTGAAACAGAAAAGCCGCCGCCCGGGCACCCGGACGGCGGCTTTTTCTTTGGGGCAAGCGCCTCCTCCCCACCCCGCTCTCCTCTTCTTCACCCCGGGCTCGACCCGGGGTCCCGCTTCGCACTGCACCGCCCACCCTGATCGCTCCGGAGCACAACGCCCAACCCGACCAACCACACATCCGCCGACCAAAATCAGAAACAGCGGGACCCCGGGTCAAGCCCGGTGAGACCAGAAACTAAGCAGCCCCCGTCACCCCGGCCTCCGTGCCGGGCCCCACCAAGCCACCCGCACTCCCGCCTGAGCCCCTCGCCCACCGCGCGCCGACGGGCAGATCCCGCAACAAGCCCCGGGTGAAAAAGCCCCACCACACCCCGTCACCCCGTGCTCGCCCGGGGTCCCGCTCCTTACTTCTCCGGGTAGTCACTCCACGTTGGCGCGAATGCCCCTCACTCGCCCGCCAGCTTCCCCATCGCGTCGAGATAATCCTCCGCCGCGCGCCGCGCCGCCGGGTCTTTCTCGAATGCCTCCGCGGGCAGCGGCGCAAAACCCAGCGCGTCCATCAGCGCCCAGAGCGCGAATTTACGCCCCGCGTCACGCTCGGTGCGGAAATCGATCTCCAGCCGGTGCCTGCCCTCGGCAAAGGCTGCATCGTCGATCGCCTCGGGGTCTGACGTGCCGAAATAATGGTTGAGTAGTGCGTCGAAATCCATCCCGCCTTGTCGAGCCGCACGCGACGATTTGCAACGGCGCTGCCCGGAGCGAAGCCAGATCCTGAGATCTTTAGTCGCGGAGCGCGTTGAAGGAGAGAAGCGCCCCCCCTGGCTCAAGCCCGGGCCAACACGGTGGGCGGCGGTGCGATATCTCCCCCGTCACCCCGGGCGTGCCCCGGGTCCCGCTGTTCTGGTTGCTGGCCGGTGGCGCGCGCCCTGCACGGCAAGAAGAGAAGCGGGGCATCCTCTCACCATCATCCCCGCGAAAGCGGGGACCCAAGGTTACCGAGCCACACCCTTCCTTGCTCAGCCCCCGCTCGCGGGGATGCCGCCCATCCAATCCCGATGGCGCGACCCCTACATCTCCACGATCCGCGTGCTCAGCCGCGCGGCTTCCTCACGGTCATGCGTCACCATCAGGATCGGCAGGCCGAGTTCGTCGCGCAGCCGCTCGATCAGTCGCATGATCTCCTCGCGCCGGGCGCGGTCGAGCGAGGATAGCGGTTCGTCGAGCAGCAGGAATGCCGGATCGGAAAGCAGCGCCCGCCCGATCGCCACGCGCCGCGCCTCGCCGCCCGAAAGCGTGCGCGGCCAGCGGTCGAGCAGGTGCGCGATGCCGAGCAATGCGATCGTGTCGTCCACGTCCAGCCCGCTCTCCCTGCGGCCATAGAGCAGGTTGGCGCGCACGCGCATGTGCGGAAACAGGCGCGGCTCCTGAAACACATAGCCCGCGCGGCGTTGGTCGGCGGGCACGTCCAATCCTGTGGCCGCGTCGTACAATGCCTCCCCGCTCACCCGAATATGCCCCTGATCGGGCGCGATCAGCCCGGCGACCATATTGAGCACGCTGGTCTTCCCCGCGCCCGAAGGGCCGAACAGCACCGTCAGCCCCTCCCCCGCTTCGATGCGGCAGGATATCCCGGCGTCGCCGATCCGCTTGGTCACGCTGATGTCAAAGGACATGCAGCCCCCTTCCCGCGCGGCGCGCGATCAGTTCGGAGGCGATCAGCGCGGAGAGCGAGAGCAGCACCGATATCGCGGCCAGCCGCAGCACCATCGCCTCGCCTCCCGGCGATTGGAGCGCGGCATAGATTGCTAGCGGCAGCGTCTCCGTCTCCCCCGGCACGTTCGATACGAAGGTGATCGTCGCGCCAAACTCGCCCAGCCCGCGCGCGAACCCCAGCACGGCGCCCGCGATCACGCCGGGCAGGCTCAGCGGCAGCGTGATCGTGCGGAACACCCTCCAGCGGCTCGCGCCCAGCGTGCGCCCGGCTTGCTCCAGCCTCTGGTCCACCCCCTCGATCGACAGCCGCATCGCGCGCACCATCAGCGGCAGCGCCATCACCCCCGCCGCGATCGCAGCGCCGGTCCAGCGAAACAGCACGCTCACGCCGAACCAGCTTTCCAACCAGCCACCGATCGGCCCGTGCGGCGCGAACGCGATCAGCAGCAGCCAGCCGGTGACGACGGGCGGCACCACCAGCGGGAGATGGATAAGCCCATCCACCAGCACCTTGCCCGGAAACCGCACCCGCGCGAGCAGATAGGCCAGCGCGAACGCGATCGGCAGGCATAGCAGCACCGCGACGCCGCCCACCTTGAGCGACAGCGCCACGATCCCCCATTCCTCGGGCGTGAGCATCACAGCGGGATGAAGCCGAAGCGCGCGAACACCGCCTTGCCCTCGCGGCTGATCAGGAAGCGGCGCAGCGGCTCGGCATCCGGGCTGGTCGAGGCTTTGAGGCGCGCGATCGGGTAGCGGATCGGCGGGTGGCTATCAGCCTTGAAGATCGCGGCGATCCGCACCTTGCGCGATGCGCCCGCGTCGGTCGCATAGACGATCCCGCGCGCGACTGCGCCGCGCTCGACCAGCGCCAGCGCGGCGCGGACATTCTCAGCACGCACCAGATTGGGGGAGACCGTCGGCCATTGCCCGCTCCGCTCCAGCGCCGCCTTTGCGTATCTGCCAGCAGGCACCGATGCCGGGTCGGCGATCGCCACGCGCCGGGTGCGAAGGGCGCGGAACTCGTCTTCTGGACGGGCGAGTGGTGCGTCAGCGGGGGCGACGACCACCAGCCGGTTGCCGAGCAGGGGTGCGCGGGTGCCGGGTGCGATCAGCCGGCGCCTTTCCACTTCGTCCATCCAGGCTTCGTCGGCGGAGAGGAACAGGTCCGCCGCTGCGCCTGCGATGATCTGGCGGGCCAGCGCAGGCGAGGCGGCGAAGGAGCATAGCGGGCGGGCATGGCCTTTGGCGGCCCAGCTCCGGGCGGCTGCTTCCAACGATTCCTTGAGGCTCGCCGCCGCCAGGATCAGGGGGCCGCCGCGCGGTGCGGGGTTGTTGCCCGCGAGTGTCATCGCTCCGGCACCCAGCAGCAGCTCCCGGCGGGCGATCATGAGCGGCTCTCGAACGCGAATGCGTCGAGCGCGTTCATACGCCGCGTGATTGCCTCGATATGGCAGGGAACCGGCTCCTGGCGCTCGTTGCACGCCCGCCGGGAGCTGCTGCTGGGTGCCGGAGCGATGACACT
>NZ_BCTZ01000021.1 GCF_001591025.1 Sphingomonas soli NBRC 100801 | reverse complement strand
TGGCGCTCGTTGCACGCCCGCCGCTCCGCCTGCCACGCCCGCTGCCCCGCCTCCAGCACCCTTCGTCCCTCACCCCCACTCCGACCAAGTAGTTCGCGATACCGCCACCCCACCATCCCCTCCCCCCTCCCCACCCCCGCGTCGGCGCACGTTTTGCCAGCCGGGCAGAGGAGAGGGGCGATGACATCAGCCTTTGGGATCAGTGCTGCTGTAGATACGAACCCTGGCCTACCGTTGCTTCGGGAGACCAGAATCCATCGTTCTGCACCATCCGTCACTAGGCTAGGGGTACCAGTAAGTTCGTCTCCCAAGAAAAGGGGATCGAGCGCGGCATATTGCCCCCCCGGGCCATCGCGAAGATAGACAGGCTGGCCATCGCTGCGGGGGACGATCAGATAGTTGCGCGGTTCGGCGAACGCTGTAACCGGGCCGTTAAAGCCGGGAAGCTCGGCAGCCAGCGCGCTCGCATGGGCGTGGCGCGTGGCCATCTCTTCCATCAGCCGGTCAGAGCCTATAACCAGCCCAGCGATCGCCCCCGCCAGCATCGAGCTGCGGATGGTGAAGCCCGTGGCGGTACGGCGCTTCGGCGGCCGGGGAATGCGCACAGGCCGATAGACATATCGCATCGGCGGCGGAGGTGGCACCACCATCTGCACTGCCTGTACCCGCACCGGCGTCTCGCGGCGCGGCCTTGCGCGCACCGCCTGAACCCGCGCCTCATGCCCGCAGAAACCACAGCCAGCCCCAAAATGGACATGCTCGGCGGGTCGCACGCTGCAGGGGGCGAGTTGCTCCATCAGCTCGTCGAGATGGTCGCGCCATTGTTCCGCACTTGGCCGCCGCCGTGTCAGGAAAGCGGAATCGAACATCTCGCGCGTCTTCCGCAGGAACATGCGATGAACGCTCGCCGTACTGGGCGTCAAACCCGCACGCGGCGCGATCGCGTAGGGGTAGAGCCCCTCCACAATCCGCGTCTGCAAATCGGTCGCCGCGCTGCCGGTCACTGTCCCGGCAAATGGGTGCACGCCATTATTTAGCAGCTGAAAGGTGACAGCAGCCAGCGCGAACAGATCCTGCTCCACCCCGAGCTCGGATGGCTTCCGCTTCCAGCTTTCGGGCGCGATATACTCATCGCTCAATTGGAGCGCCCCAATGCGCCCGTTGGCGCCCGCGACGCTGAAGCCATCCGCATCGACGACTGCCATCCAGCTCACGGCCGGATAAAAGCGCAAATTGGCCGGCTTCAGGTCGATCATATGATGTCCGGCGCGGTGCAGCTCGGTAAAAACCGACGCGAGGTTACGCGCGACCAGCACGCGATATCCATAATACTCGCTGATCCTCTCGACCTTGCGACTGTTCTTCTGGAGCAGGTTCACCAGGCTGGTCGAACGCGCGAAATCCACCTCGGGCATCAGGAAGCCGATGAAGCTGCCGGCGTCATCATGCAGTTTGGCCAGCGGCCAGGCGATCTGCGGATATTTCGCCCCGCGATGCTCGGCTACGGGAAGGTCGGGCGGCCGGGCGAGCATTGCTTCGATTTTCGCTTCGTAGCGCCCCGCTTCCGACGGCGCGTGATACAATTTGGCGGCGAAACCGCCCTCTATGGCACAAACCTTGCCCGATGCTCCTTCACCCAGCACTCTGCCAAGGCGCAGTGCCCTGCGGTCCGCTCCGCGCCCGAGATATACCCTCACCGCGCCTGCGCCCAAACCAGAGTCTTGTCATCGCCCGAGCGCTCGCGCACAGCTTCGGTATCGAGCGTGGCCGCCAGCGCCTGCTCGCCCTCAGATCGCCCCGCGCCCGCCAGAAACCGGCCGATCGGTTCGAAAAAGGGCAGGAACGGCTCCGGCCCTGAGCGCATATTCTGCAAACCAATGTCGGTGACACCATCGGTCATCACGAAAATCGTGTCGAACTCGGGCGCGACCAGTGTGAAGCGAAGCCGCTTGCGCCAGTCGGTCTCGGTGAAGAAAAAGGTTTCGTGCGAATATTCGCCGTTACGCGGCGCGGACAGCGCCCAGCGCCTACCGCCGCTCTCCAGCGCAAGCGCCGCGCCGTCGCCTATGTGGAAGAACAGCCCGCCCTGGCCGGACAACACCACCGCGCCAACAAGCGTCGCGTGATAATCGGAAGGCGCATCGGCAACATGTGCCCGTGCAGCCTCAATCCCCGCGCGCACCGCCCGCACACCCCGCCGCAGCAGTGCGCGCGAGGGGCTGGGCTTGCACTTGCCAAGCGCCTTCACAAGCGCGCGCCTCACCTGCTCACACAGGATCGCCGCGCCCTCCCCGCCATGCGCCGCCGATCCCGCGCCGTCAGAAACGATCGCGATCAGCACACCACCCGGGGTCACTTCGAGCCGATGGTTGTCTTGGCAATCTTCACCGCGCAGCGCATGGTACGCCCCCGTGACCGAAGCCCCGGCGATACGCCATGCCGAAGCTTCAGCCACGCGGCTCAACCCCTGCCGGGAACCACCGCCCAATCGCTGGGCGCAGCCATCTGGATATTTTCGGAAGGCGCCGATTGCGATCCTGCGCGCGCGCTGCGGCTGAGCCACAGGAAGAATTCGCGAAATGCCAGGCCCTTCAGCGCCAGCGGCTGGCGCGGACTGAACCGGCTCAGCTTCTCCATGTTCGCCTGCCCCACGCCGACGCAGAACACTGAAACCCGCCCGTTCTGCTCAGCCACGCGGCATTCTTCGGCGGCGCTTTCCCAATCTGGATCCGTGGGCTCGCCATCCGTCAGCACGAAAAGCCAAGGCCGGTTATAGGGGATGCCATGATCGCGATAGCGCGCTTTCTCCGCCTCGACCTCATCGAGCGCGCGGCGCACGCCCGCGCCTAGCGGCGTGGTGCCGTTCGCTTCGATCTCCGGCGCTTCGAACTCGATCGCATCGACCCAGTCAGCCACAACCTCTACATCGTGCGGCGCTCCGACACGCAGCACCAGGATGCGCACCCTCTGGCGCGCGACGTCATCCGCCTTCAAATCGCTCTCGAGAAGCTTAAGCCCTTCGTTGAGCGCGCCGATCGCATTGCCATTGCCCATCGAGGTCGAGCCATCCAGCACCACCACGCAAGGCAGGCGCTGACTGGTATTCTCGGCAAGGGCAACGTCCGGAATCAGATTCACGTCACAATTCTCCCGCGCGGAATCGAACACGTCCGCCGGGGGATATGACGCGGTTTGTCGACGAAGGGCAAGGCAACGGACAGCGGCACCCGCTCCATTCATGGACGCCGCTATCGCTGCTCGCCAGCCCCCTCTATCACAGTGCCGACCATGCAAGAGCCGACTCAGCAGACGCCCCCGCCCGTCATCCTCGGCCCGCCCGCGGAAATCGACGCGGCGACGCTCGCCTTTTGCGCCGCCATCTCTCCGCACGCGCCCATTTATGTGCCCGTCGATCCTCAGCCGCACGCCAAGGTAGCATATTGCTTCGACAATTCGGTGCGGCAGGCGGGGATGCAGGGCGGGGAAGCGGCCTATGGCTGGGCGATCTGGCGATGGCCGGGCCGCTGGTTCGAAGCCGAGCATCATGCGGTGTGGCGCCACCCTGACGGCAGCCTGCTCGACGTAACCCCGCAACTGGGCGATCCAGAGCGAATTCTGTTCCTGCCCGATCCCGAGAAGGTCTATGACCCGAGCACCTATCGCCGCAACGTGATTGCCCCCGACGCGGACAACGCACTCGCCGCCGAATATATCGAGCTTGTCCGCCAGCGGACCGACATAACCGATCGATACTGGTACCCGGGGGTGGAAGTGCTGCCGCTCTTCTCCGCCGAGGATCAGGCACGCCTTGCCCCTATCGACGCACGCATGTCCGAGTTGCGGGCGGCGCTGGTGGGCGACCCTTCCGCCCCGTTCGTTGCGGAGATAAGCGAGCCGGGGCATCCGCTGCACGCCGCATGGCGTGAATTGAACCGATCCGTCGATGCGCATCCCTCGCGCGGCCTGGTCCGCGATAATGAGGTCCGCAAGTTGCTCACGTTGCTCCGCCGCGACCATCCCGTGCTCGCGGCCAGGCTGGACCCGCAGCGGATCGCATTATGGGAACCGCCGGTAAGCTGCGGCACGCGCTGGTTACTCTTGGGGCTCGCCCTGCTTCTGTCAGCGTGCATCCTCTATCTCGTCTACGGGCGGGCCACGCGCCCGCCGCCCCAACCGGTGGTGGTGGTGACGCCAGAACCGCTGACGAACCAGCGCGTAGATATTGACCGCGCGCTGGAAGAAATATTCGGCGAGCAACTCTCAATCGCCGATATCGAGCGCAATCCCTCGCTCCTCCGATTGCTCGAGAGCGTGTGGAACAACGCGCGTGAAGACGGCACCCCGGAGAGTTTCGCCGCCGAGGTGAGCGCGGTCTTGAAGGAGCACTACCGCGCCAACATGTCGACAGCCTCCGCAGAGGATCTGCTCGCATATCACCGCCTGATGCTCGAGAATGCGCGCGCCTTGCGAGGGCTGAGCGTGGAGGATTGCGCCGCATTCGCTTCTGGGAAGGAGTTTGACGCGAGCCTGATGCCGGCGGACCTCGCCCAGCGTGAGATCGCCCTTGCCGCCCGCATATTGCCCAATGCCCAGCGGCAAGCCGGCTCCCAGACCGATTTCGTCATGCCCGCCGCAATTAGCGCCGAGGTGATCCGGCGCGCCAAGCTCACTCCAACTGACCTTGCTCAGGCGCTGGCGGGCAAGGGCACGCCAGAGCGTGTGTGCGGCGCGCGGATAGCCTTATGGGAAACGCTGCTGGACTTGCCCGCATCGAGGAGCGTGCCGCTGCTGCGGAAATTCTAGCCTGGCGTAGCCGTCAACAGGGAATCGAGCGCCCTTGCCACATTCTCGAGTGTGTAGGGTTTTTGCACGATCGTCCGATGGGCATGCTTCTCGGGCAGTTGCGCCTGCTCGCCATACCCTGAGGCGAACAGGAACGGAATCCGCAGTTCGTCCAGCCGGTCCGCGACCGCATAGCTGGTCCTGTCACCTAGATTGATATCGAGCATCGCCACGCTGGGGTTGAAACTCTCGACCGCGTCGAGTCCGCCATCCAGTGTCGATGCGGTGGCGATATCCTCTGCGCCCAGCCGCGCCAGCACGTCTTCGGCATCGAGCGCGATGATCAGGCTGTCCTCGACCAGCAGGACCCTGTGACCGCGGAGCACCTGTTCGGGGGGGGCTGAGGGATGACCGAGTGCCGGGCGCGGATATTTGATCACGGGCATGCGACCCTGCCCGGCCTCGCTCACATGGCGCGCGGGGATGCGAAAATGCGCGTGGACGCCATCCGGATGGAAGGCGATATCGGCCTCGCCCCCCAGATCATACGGCACCGATCGCCCAATGATCGTGGTGCCAAATCCCTTGCGCGTCGGCACCTTGACTTCCGGCCCTTGTTGTTCGCGCCAATCGACCTCCAGGTCGCCCGCAGCGTTGCGCGCCCAGCCAATATCCACCCGGCCACTAGCGACCGAGAGACTGCCATATTTCGCCGAGTTAGTGACCAGTTCGTGGATCACCAGCGCCATGGTTGAGTAGGCTTGAGGGTTCAGCAGCACGAAATCCCCGGAGATCTGGATGCGTCCCACACCATCTGCGAGGAAGGCCGCCGCCTCCGCATCGATGAGCGCCTGGATCGGCGCAGGGCCCCAATGATCGTCGGTGATCTGGTTGTGCGCGCGCGCCAGTGCATGGATGCGCCCGTCGACCAGTTTCACGAAACCCTCAAGGCTGTCATCATGCGGCTTGGACTGGCGGATCAGCCCCCGGATCACGCCCAGGATATTGCGCACACGGTGGTTCAGCTCCGCGATCAGCAACTCCTGCCGTGCATGGGCCTGCTGGCGCTGGACGGTCGCCTCTTCGGCAAGGCGCAGGACCACTTCGATCAGGGTGGCGCGCAGCGTTTCCGCCACGCGCAACTCGGAGGGGCTGAATGGCCGCGCCTTGCCCTCAACCAGTTCCTTCCATTCAGCGAAGCTCTCACGGGGGGTGAGGCGGGGGCCGTTGGGACCATATACAACCGGCTTGTGGGGATCGCCGCCCCAGCGCACAGAGTGGATCAATTCGGCGCGAAACAGCACGACATAATCGCGCGCGGTGCGCGAAAGGGGGATCGCCAGCATCCCCGCCGCAGTCGATGCATAGTCCGCCGCCGAGGGCACGACCCGCGAAATCTGGTCGGTTGTGAACACGTGCCCGGTGTCGGTGTCGTGCAGCTGCGCGATGATCTCGCGGAAACCGTGCGCGGGCGGCGTCTTGCCCGACAGGGCGAGGCTGCCATTGATCCACACGCCCACGCCGTCCGCAGGGATCGCGCTGGTCAATATATCGCCCAGCCAGTCGGGATCGTTGAGCAAAGTCTCGTCCGACGCGACCGCGCCCAGCAACTGATCCGATATGTCGCGTGCGCGCCGTTCGAACTCCATCAGTTCCTTGCGCAGCCGGCTCTCCAGCCGCATCGCGAACATCTGCGCGAACAATTCGCACACCGACCGGCGCTCGAAACTCGGCGAAAGCGGCGCATAATGATGGCAGGCGAACAGGCCCCAAAGCTCGTCATCGACGATGATCGAGATCGACATCGATGCACCCACGCCCATGTTCTTCAGATATTCGACATGGATACGCGAGACCGAACGCAGGATCGAAAGCGAAAGATCGAGCGTCTGCCCCCGGCGATGCGCGGCCGAGACGATAGGAACCGGATCGGCATCGATATCGGCGATGACGCGCAGCAAATTGCGCTTGTAGAGCGTGCGCGCCTGCGCGGGAATGTCAGTAGCGGGATAGTGCAGCCCCCTGAACCGGCCGATACCGGACCGGCACGCTTCCGCTGCAACCTCGCCCGAGCCGTCCTGATCGAAGCGATAGACCATGACGCGGTCGAAGCCGGTCAGCCCGCGGATCATCCGGGCGCCCTCGTTGAGGAACTTTTCGAGCGTGTCGGTCAGATCCAGCCGGGCTATCATCGCGCGGACCGTGTTCGTCGCATCGCCGTGCTCGTCGGACGCCGGCTCGGCCTCGATAACGATCTCCCCGCCAGAGACGTGCAACGCGACGTCGAAGGCAGCGAGATCGTCGCGGAGGGAACAGCCGAATACACGCTCGACCGCGTCGTCACCCCGCAGCATCGCGATACGATTGCGGAAATGGTGCACCGCCTGCCCGCCGAACAGCATGTCGAGCGGCTTGCCGATCGCCTCCTCCGGCGCAACGCCCAGAAACTCAGCCAGATTCGCAGAAGCCCGCTCGACCACCCACTGTTCGGACACGGTCAGCAGAAAGCCAATCGGCTGGATGGCACCGAGCAGATGGATGGGCTCGCGGTCGCAATTGGTAAGGTCGACGGGTTCGTTCACGGACGGCACTCAGTAGCTCTCCACGTCACGGCGCGCGGCCGCTTCGAAACATGCGAAGACCGCTCTTGCGCCTGCAATCGCCTCAGCAATCTCCTCCTTCGACGTTAGTTTCGCCTCCAGAACGGCGATGAACGCACGCCATGCCAAAGACGATCCCTGCGCCAGAAACCGCGTGGGCAGCGCTTCGCTTACCTGCTTGCGGAGGATCTGCCCGCCGAGCCGGGAACCCTCCAGCACATAGACCCCGCCCAACAAGCCGGCCTGTGAAGTGAAGCCGTCAAACGGAGCTTCGGCGATATCCTGGCACCCGAGATCAGCCAGATCGGCTCGGATCGCGTCCGCCCGCCGACGTATCGCCCAATCCTCGATCACATCCCCCGCCGCATCATCCAGCGCCCGCTCGACCGGCAGATGGGCAGCCGCCTGGCGGAGCAGAAAGCGCCGATAGCCCTCGCGGCTGGACAGATCATATTGCGAGAAAGCAGCGTCGACCCGCTCGTGATTTTGCTCCGTCGCCGAACGGAGCGCTGCGCGCACACTCAAGCGCAGCGCTCGCCCGGTATGGCAGCATCAAGCCAATCAACACCCATAAGCCGGAGCATAAGCGGAAACGGCCCAAGGGCAATAAGTGCTTGAGCAGGAGTCATTACCGTTGTGGAACGCGGTCAGGCGGGCGTCGGTTCCGCACGGGCCAGCCGCCCATCGAGAAGCTCGATCCGCCGACGGCAGCGCGCGGAGATATGCTCGTCATGCGTGGAGATCAGGAAACATGTCTCGGTTTCCGCATTGATGCGATCGATCAGCGCCATCACGTCATCGGCCGATTGGCGATCAAGGTTTCCCGTCGGCTCGTCGGCCAGCACGAGCGCGGGGCGGTTCATCAGCGCGCGGGCAACAGCGACACGCTGGCGCTGCCCGCCAGACATGGCGGCCGGGCGGTATTTCCGGCGATCAGCGAGACCCACGGCATCGAGCAGCTCGGCAGCCCGCGTGCGCATCGCGGCAGTCTCGCGCCCCGCCTGCGCGGCGGACGGCATCATCACATTCTCCAGAGCCGAGAGATCGGGCAGCAGGTGATGGAACTGGAAGACGAAGCCGATATTCTCGCGGCGGAAGCGCGTACGCTCCGCCTCGCTCGCCGCCGTCAGATCGGTTCCGAGCATCGTGTAGCTGCCGCTGGTTGGGCGGAGCAGCGTCCCGAGGATCGTCAGCAAGGTGCTCTTGCCCGAACCCGACGGCCCCAGCAGCGCCGTCAGTTCGCCACGCTGCAGATCGAGATCGATGCCGCGCAGCACCGTGGCGCGCGCCTCCCCTTCCCCAAAGGACTTTTCGAGATCACGAACGGACAGCAGGGGTTCGCTCATTGCCCGATCGCCTCGACAGGATCGACGCCCGCAGCGCGGCGCGCAGGGAGGATCGATGCAAGCGCCGCCGCCAGCGTGGTCAGCAGGATCGCGAGGAGGAACTGGCCCTGGCCCCGGTCGATCGGAAGACCGCCCTGCGCCACCTCGCTCACCGGCGGGAACGGCGCGAGCGCCGCCCATGCGATCACCGCGCCGCCCACCGCGCCGGTCGCGCCGATCAGCGTTCCCTCCAGCACGAATATCGTCGTTACCAGCCGCTTGCCCGCACCCATCGCGCGCAGGATGCCAATCTCCGCCCGCCGCCGCACGATCGAGAGCAGCATGGCGCTGGCGATGCCGACGATGATGGTGATCAGCGCGAAAATCTTGATGATCGTGCCCGTGCGGCCCTGTGCATCGAGCGCTTCGAACAGTTGCGCATTCTCCTCGGTCCAGGGCGTGACCTTCAGCCCCGTCGCCCGGCGCAACGTATCGGCCACGCGGGATGCGTCATTCACCGGGGCGACCTTGACCTCGATGCGCGAAATGCCGCTGGGCAGGTCGAACAGCGCCCGCGCCGCGGTGAAGTTCATATACACTGCCTGCCGGTCCGCACTGGCGATGCCGAGCGAGAAGATGCCCCCGATCCGGAAGTTCCGCTCCCGGCCACGATCCGAAACCAGCCGCAGAACCTGCCCCGTCCGCACGCCCAGATCATCCGCCAGGATCCGCCCGATCAGAATGCCATCGACCGGCAGATCCCCGCTACCCTCGACAATCGCCGCGCCGATATTGGCGATTACCGAAAGATTGCCCGGCGTGACCCCGGTGACGCCCACCGGCGCGACGGCCTGCCCGCGTTCGATGAACGCGCTGCCGCGTATCTGGGCAGACACGCCGGTCACGCCGCGCGTCCCCGCGATGATCGGGATAAAGGGCTGCCAGATCGCAATCTGTTCGCGCCGGCTGAGGTCCTTCTGCACAACCACCTGCACAGATTCCGCGTCCGCCAATATCCGAGGATCGCGATCGCGCATCTCCAGCGTCACATGCGGGATGCTGCCCACGGTCCGCTGGGTCAGCAATGTCGCAAGCCCGCCGATCAGGGCGCTCATGAAAATGAACACCGCCACGCCCAGCGCCACGCCGATCGCCAGCAGCAATGTCTGCCCCCAGCTCGACAGCAAATGGCGAATGGCGATCTTTGCCGCGTAGCGCATGCCGGTTAGCGGCGCAGGCGCACGCGCGCGCCGGGGGCCGCCGCCTGCGGATCAGCGAGAATGCGCATGCCGGGCTCGAGTCCCTCCGTCACCGTCACCGTTGCCGCGGGCCAATCGAGGAAGCGTACGCGCCGCTCGGCAACAACCCCCTCCGCATCGACGGTCCGCACGCGGGGATTGCTGTCCGCCTGCAGGATCGCGCTGCGCGGAATGCTGATCGACGCCTGCTCCCGCGCCACGACCAGATTGACCGACACGGTGAGTCCGGAAGGCGCGGCGGCGAGCGCATCGGCGATCTGGAGGCGAACTTCGCGTGCCCCGGTCGCCGGATCGACGCGCGGCTCGACATGCGAGATGGTGGCGCGCAGCGGCTGTGCGCGTCCGGGCAGGCTGACCAGCGCTTCACCCCCCGCCCGAAGCTCGACCGCGTAGATCTCATCCACTTTCGCCGTGACTTCGGGCGCCGCAAGATCGGCGAGGCGATAGAGGATGGTGCTGACTCCGATCGTCTGCCCGGGATCGACCGGCCGTTCGAGGATCACGCCGGCAAAGGGCGCGCGCAATTCGTAACGCTGCTGCACTTCGCGGGATTGCACCACCGTCGCGCGGCGGCGCTTGAGTTCCAATGCGCCCTGATCGACGGCAAGGCGTGCTTCCTCACGGCGCTGGCGCGTGACGAACTCGCCAAGCGCGCTGTAGCGGGCGAGATCCCGGCGCGCCTGGGCCAGGACCGCCTCCTGCGCCGCGACCGCCGCTTCCGCTTCTGCGATCGCGGCCCGCTGCGGCGCATCATCGACGCGCGCGAGCAACGTACCCGCCGTCACTCGATCGCCGACGTTGAAGGGAAGCGCGGTCAGCGTGCCGGGGACTGGAGCCTGAACCTCAACCGAGAGGCGCGGCCGGATCGTACCGTTGACCGCGAGCATCCGGACGGATGGTCCACGAGCGGTCTCCAGCGTTTCGACCGTGGCGGGGCGAGGCCAGAGCAGCGCTGCGACGACCATGATCAGGGCCAGCGCCACGGCAATGACGATAGCGAGCTTCCGTATCTTCATCGCCGCAGATCACCTGACATCCGGTCCCTTCCCGTTCGATTGACCCATGGCGAAAAGAATGTTTCGCGAGCGCAAAGAACGGCATGGCCCCGCCGGGGTTCCCGGACGCGGACAGACCTGCGCAAGGGAACCCGATCCGCTTATTCCTCGCCCATGCGCAGCGCGGCGATGAACGCCTCCTGCGGGATGCTGACCGAGCCATATTCCCGCATCTTCGCCTTGCCCTTCTTCTGCTTTTCCAGAA
The DNA here is from genome assembly GCF_001591025.1 of Sphingomonas soli NBRC 100801. Classification (GTDB taxonomy): domain Bacteria; phylum Pseudomonadota; class Alphaproteobacteria; order Sphingomonadales; family Sphingomonadaceae; genus Sphingomonas; species Sphingomonas soli. The sequence continues at coordinate 26,569 of NZ_BCTZ01000021.1, read as the reverse complement.
GCTTCTTCTTGCGGCTGGCGTCGCCGCCATAGCATTTCGCGGTGACGTCCTTGCGCATCGCGCTGATCGTCTCGCGCGCGATCACCTTGCCGCCGATCGCGGCCTGGATCGGGATCTTGAAGAGGTGGCGTGGGATCAGTTCCTTGAGCCGCTCGACCATTCCGCGACCGCGGACTTCGGCGGTGGCGCGGTGGACGATCATGCTCAGCGCGTCGACCGGCTCTTCGTTCACCAGAATGCCCATCTTCACCAGATCTCCTTCACGGTGGCCGATCTGCTCGTAATCGAAACTGGCATAACCCTTCGACAGCGACTTGAGCCGATCGTAGAAATCGAACACGACTTCGTTGAGCGGCAGTTCATAGGTCACCTGCGCGCGTCCGCCGACATAGGTGAGGTTCTTCTGGATGCCGCGGCGATCCTGGCAGAGCTTTAGGATGCTGCCCAGATATTCGTCGGGCACATAGATCACGGCGTTGATCCACGGCTCGGAAATGCTCTCGATCTTGTTCGGCTCGGGCATGTCGGCCGGGTTGTGCAGCTCGATCTCGCCGCCGTCATGGGTCAGCTTGATCTTGTACACCACGCTGGGCGCGGTGGTGATCAGATCGAGATCATATTCGCGGGTCAGGCGCTCCTGGATGATCTCAAGGTGGAGCAGGCCGAGGAACCCGCAGCGGAAGCCGAAGCCGAGCGCCGCCGAGGTTTCCATCTCGAAGCTGAACGAAGCATCGTTGAGCCGCAGCTTCGAGATGCTCTCGCGCAGCTTTTCAAAGTCCGCCGCGTCGACCGGGAAGAGCCCGCAGAACACCACCGGCTGAACTTCCTTGAAGCCGGGCAGCGGCTCGGCCGCCGGCCGCTTGGCGTCGGTCAGCGTATCGCCGACGCGCGCCTGGGCGACTTCCTTGATCTGCGCGGTGATGAAGCCGATTTCGCCCGGGCCGAGATCGGGCAGCTGCTCGATCTTGGGGGTGAAGGCGCCGACCCGGTCGATCAGATGGGTGGTGCCCGCCGCCATGAACTTGATCTGCTGGCCCTTGCGGATCATCCCGTCGATCACGCGGACGAGGATCACCACGCCCAGATACGGATCGTACCAGCTATCGACGAGCATGGCCTTCAAGGGGGCATCGGGATCGCCCTTGGGCGCGGGAATGCGCTCGACGATGGCGTCGAGGATCTCGTCGATGCCGATGCCGGACTTGGCGCTGGCCAGCACCGCATTCGATGCATCGAGCCCGATGATCTCCTCGATCTCTGCCTTCACCTTCTCCGGCTCGGCGCTGGGCAGGTCGATCTTGTTGATCACCGAGATGATCTCGTGATCATGCTCGATCGACTGATAGACGTTGGCGAGCGTCTGGGCCTCCACGCCCTGCGCCGCATCCACCACCAGCAGCGCGCCTTCGCACGCTGCAAGCGAGCGCGAGACTTCGTAGGCGAAGTCGACATGCCCCGGCGTGTCCATCAGGTTGAGGATATGGCCCTTCCACTCCAGGCGCACGGTCTGCGCCTTGATGGTGATGCCGCGCTCCTTTTCGATGTCCATATTGTCGAGCACCTGCGACGACATCTCGCGCTCGGTGAGCCCGCCGGTACGCTGGATCAGCCGGTCGGCCAGGGTCGATTTGCCGTGATCGATATGCGCAATGATCGAAAAGTTGCGGATTCGGGAAAGTTCGGTCGCCATGATCGGCGGGCGTTAGCAGGGTGGCGGCAGGATGCGAAGGGGGTCCCTCGCATTGGCGAGCGCATGCGGCAAGGCCGCCGGGCTACCCGGAACGGGGGATTTCGCGGCCCGCCCCCGAGCCCCATCCTGCCCCCTCCAGCCGATGCGACGGCGATGCGACGAACCTACACGTTCGTGTTGTTATGCACCCGTCACGTTGCTAGCCTGTGTCCCGGTCATTGGCATCCCGGGGAGCAAGCACGGGCGCGGCCAGCGACGGTATTGATGAGAGGGGAAAACCAGCATGCGCAAATTGATTCTCGCCACGGCGCTCGCAACCGCCGGGCTGTCGCTCGCTGCAGCCGACGCCGCCCAGGCGCAAACCTCGATGTCCTCGGGCAAGCAGGACAAGAAGGGCAATACCAAGGGCGCATCGTCGGGCCGCAAGGCACAGGAGCGTGGCACGCGCGACATCCCCAAATGCGTGAAGCCGCTCGGCACCATCGGCATGGTGCCGCCGGAGAATCAGTGGTGGCGTGAACTCAATCTGGGCAGCCCCGAGGCGATCCTGAAAGTGTTCGTCCAGCAATCGGGCTGCTTCACGCTGGTCAATCGCGGGCGCGCGATGACGAGCCGCGCAATGGAGCGCGCAATGGCCGACAACGGCGAACTGCGTGCGGGATCGAACATGGGCGGCGGCCAGGTTCGCGCCGCGGATTATCTCCTCGAACCCGATATCGTCAGCTCGAACAGCAATTCGGGCGGCGGCGGCTTTGGCGGCCTTGTCGGCGGCATGCTGGGCGGTCGCGTCGGCGCGGCAATCGGCGGTGCGATCAGCATCAAGAAGAAGGAAGCCAACGTAACCCTCTCGGTTGTCGACACGCGCAGCACTGAGGAACAGGTGACCGAGGGCTATGCCCGCAAGACGGATGTAGGCTTCGGCGCCGGCGGCGGCGCGGGCTGGTGGGGCGGTCTCGCCGCCGCTGGCGGCGGTGGCTACCAGAACACCGAGATCGGACAGGTGATCGTGCTCGCCTATCTCGACGCCTATATCAAAATGGTCCAGCAGCTCGGCGGCCTTCCCCCCGGCGATTATTGACGGCTGACCGGGCGGCGCCCCCCTTGCAGGACGCCGCCCGAGAACCGCTGAACGATCCGCGGATTGCGCTCTAATGGCCATCCGCATCGGCACCGCTGTCCGGGCGCTCCCCCTCGCCCCTAGAGAGATCGCCGCGCAGAGCGGGTCGTGCTTGCTCTCCTCGCGAGTGCCGCTAGGCTCGTACAAAAGCGGGGGGATTGCCCATATGCGCCATATCGCCATCATCGGCTCCGGGCCGGCTGGCTATTATACTGCCGAAGCCTGCCAGAAGAGCTTTGGTGATGAAGTGCGGATCGACATCATCGATCGCCTCCCGGTCCCCTTTGGGCTGATCCGCACCGGCGTCGCCCCCGATCACCAGTCGATCAAGGGAGTATCCCGCCGCTACGAGGCGACGGCGCTGACCGACAATGTGCGCTTCGCGGGCAATGTCACGCTGGGCAAGGATGCGTCGATCGAGGAATTGCTGGGTCTGTACGATGCCGTGGTGCTCGCCACCGGCGCGCCGAACGATCGCCCGCTGGATCTCCCCGGGGCGGACCTGCCCGGCGTCACCGGATCGGCCGCGTTCGTCGGCTGGTATAACGGCCATCCGGATCACGCCGCGCTCGCCCCGGCGCTGAACGGGGGCGCGGTGGTCATCGGCAACGGCAATGTCGCGCTCGATGTGGCCCGCGTGCTTGCCAAGACCGAGTCGGAGTTCGCCGGATCCGATATCGTCAACCACGCGCTCGACGCCCTGCGCGGCGCCACGGTACCGTCGATCACGATCCTGGGGCGTCGCGGGCCGCATCAGATCGCGATGACGCCAAAGGAACTGGGCGAGCTGGGCGAGCTGGAGCGCGCAGTCCCGGTAGTCGATTACGCCGATCTGCCGCCGGTGGAAGACGATGCCGCGCTCGACCCCGGCCAGCGCAAATCGGTCACGCACCTGCGCAATTTCGCGGCGCACTCCGCCGACAAGCCGATCCGCATCATCTTCGACTTCTTCGCAATGCCGGTCGCGATCGAAGGCGACGGCAAGGTCGAACGCGTTATCGTCGAGCGAACCGCACTGGATGCGGACGGGTCGGCGCGCGGCACCGGCGAAACCTATGCCATCCCTGCCGGCCTGGTGGTCAGCTGCATTGGCTATCGCACGCCCCCAATCCCCGGCATTCCCTATGACGATCGTGCAGGCCGCTTCGCCAATGACGAAGGCCGGGTGATGCCCGGGCTCTACGCTGTCGGCTGGGCGCGCCGGGGTCCCACGGGAACGATCGGCACCAATCGCCCCGACGGCTTCGCCATCGCCGAAAAGATCGCCGCTGATATCGGCGAAGGCGCAGGCAAGCAGGGGCGCGCGGGGCTCGATTCACTGCTGCAGTCGCGCGGCGTGGACCTGGTTACCTTTCGAGATTGGCAGAAGATCGACACCGCAGAGATCGCCGCCGCACGCGCGGGGGCCCCGCGCGAGAAATTCACCAGCGTCGAAGCGATGCTCGGTGCGCGGTGAGACGCGCTTTTTGACTTGATCGTCACGCGCTGCCCCGCTAGGCGCAGCCCCCTGCAATGTGTCGGGGCGTGGCGCAGTCTGGTAGCGCACTGGTCTCGGGGTCCAGGGGTCGTAGGTTCGAATCCTATCGCCCCGACCATTGCAGCGATTTCCCCCATACCCCGAATGCCGGCGAAGCCGTTCACTCGAAGCGTGCGGATCGCGGGCGGCCGTTGAGATAGGCGCTGGCCGGATCGTCGAACGGGAAACCCAGCGCCGCGACCCAGCCCAGAATGCGCCGCACATTGTGATAGTTGGCCGTGCCGGTGGCCACCGCGACCGGCGAGTTCAGCCAAGCCTCTGACACCAGCAATCCCCGTTGCGCGCGGATCAGCCGCCCATCCTCGATCAGCGGCTTCAGCCTGCGCTGTACTGTGGCAGGTGCAAGACCCAGGGTGCGGGCAAGCACCGCCGGGCGCACCGGCTCGCGCAGCCGGTCCGGGATCGGCGCAGCATAATCCGCATGATGGCGGGCAAGCGGAGGATCGTGCGTAAATCGCCGCGCATTGGCGCACAGCACACTCGAATAGAGCACGAGGTTCACCCATTCGCGGTCGACGCCCCTGTTGGCGTCCATCACCGTCAGCAGCATGTCTGCTGCCGCGCGTATTCCCACGCCCGGATGATAGGCCGGCTCGCGGCGCTGCTGCGGCATCTCGAAGCCAATGGCAGCAAGATCCTCGACGAGGCGTACGAATGCGTCGTGCCCCGTGCGCGTCACGCCCGCCAGCCGGGGCGAACCCAGCGCATCATGCGTGGCCGAAACGCCCTTTGGCGTACGCACGCAGATTCCGGCAGCGATCATCGCATTGACGTGACGGCGGACGGTCTCGAACGGCTTGGACAGCGAATCGGACAACGACGAAACCGAGATCGCACCGGTCTCCTCGCTTTCTTCCGGTTCCACCGCGTCGCCCGGGCCGAACTGCCTAAGCTGCCCCTGCCGGACGATCAGCGTGAAAATCGTGAAGCGGTCGAGATTCCCGTCGAATGCGCGGATCCCCTCGGCCACGATCGTTGTCTGCATTTCCGCAAGAAAGCGCGTGACCATGCGCAGGGGGGGATGCGGCATACGCGCAGACATAGTTTAGGCGCAGCCCAGGGCACCCAGATAGCCCCTGTAGCCGGGGGCGCTGGAGCTATCGCTATAACTTTGTGATACAAGGATTTTCGTGGCGTCCCCCATGGAAGGGCAATCTGCATATTCGACTTCATGCAGCCAAGCGGCACCCTACCCATTTTGAGCAATCTGAAAGATTATTGCGTGCATAAGCGGGCGGGGAGCAGCTCCCCGCCCGCCCGGCAATGCCATACGCGACGCGCCTACTCGTAACGCAAGGCATATACCGGATTGGTGCGCGCCACGCGGAAGGCGTGTGCGCCGATGGTGACGATCGCGATGACCAGCGCCGCAAGCCCCGCCAGCAGGAAGGGTACGGGGGTGAGCGCCATTCGGGCATCGAACTGGTTGAGCCAATCACGCATCACCCACCAGGCGATCGGCCAGGCGATCACGTTCGCGATCACCACGGGCCGCGCGAACTGCCAGATCAGCAGCCGCACGATATCGCCGGTCCGTGCACCGAGCACCTTGCGGATGCCGATCTCCTTGGTCCGCCGCTCGGCGGTGAAGGCAGCGAGGCCGAATAGCCCGAGGCAGCCGACGACCACCGCCAGGACCGCGAACAGGCCGAACATCTGCGCCCGCGCGTCCATCCGGCGATAGCTGCGCTCCATGATCGCATCGCTGAACTGCCCGTCGAACGCCGCATCGGGGGCAAAGCTGCGCCACACCTTCTCGATTCCGGTGCGCACGGCTGCGCCATCGCCCTTGAAGCGCGCGACGAGCCAATATGCCGCGTTGCGATCCCACGCGAAGATGATCGGCTCGATAGGCGTGTTGACGGTACGGAAGCGCGAATCGGCGACCACGCCCACGATGGTGAGGGTCATCGACCCGCCATATTCCTCCCTGACGCCCGAGCGGAGCGTCTTGCCGATCGCCTCCTGCGCGCTGGCGAAGCCGAGGCGCTTCACACCCGCTTCATTGATCACGACATTGGCCCCGCGTGCCGCCAGCGCGCGCTCCGCAGCGGGGTCTTCCGGGATCGGCGTGGTCATGTCGTCGGCAGGACGATTGCGATCGAAGGTGCGGCCAGCCACGGTTCGGATGCCCATCGTCGCGAAATAGCCGGGATCGACGGCATAATAGCCGATGTCCGTAGGCTCGGTGCGGCCCGACACGGTCACCAATGTTGTCGAGGTATTGCCAGTGTTCACACCGATGCCGGTCGTGCCGACATTCTCGACACCGGGGACCGCCCGGATCTGCTGAAGCAGCGCATCCTCGCGGCCCCGGAACGCTTCCGAAGACACGCCAGCCACCTGGATCAGCCCTTCGCGCTGATAGCCGGGATCGAGCGTGCGGGCATAGACCGTCTGGCCATAGACGATCGCCGTGCAGGCCATTAGGCCGATCGAGACCGCGAACTGAACAACGACCAGGACGCTGCGCAGCCGCCCGCTCCCTTCCGCATCCGACGCAGACTTGTTCGCCTTGAGCACGCGCGCGGGCTCGAAGCGCGAGAGATAGAGCGCCGGATAGACGCCCCCCGCCGCACCCACCAGCAATACGAGCGCCAGCACCGGCAGGATCACCCCATGGCTGCCGAAATAGTGGAGATCGAGGTCCGCATCCAGGAACTGCTTGAACCAGGGCAGCGCGATCTCGGTCAGCGCCAGCGCGACGAGCGTGGATATCGCGGCCAGCAGTACCGATTCACCCAGGAACTGCACGACAAGCTGGCGGCGCGTGGCACCCAACACCTTGCGCAAGGCCACTTCACGCGCCCGCTGGCTGGCGCGCGCCGTTGCCAGATTGGTGAAGTTCACGCAGGCCATGCCCAGGATCAGCAGCGCGACGATGGCGAAAGTCGCGATCGATGTCGCATCGTTGCCCGGAGTCATCGCGGACCCTTGCGCCTTGCCCAGATGGACATCGCGCACGTTGACGAATTCATAGTCGCGCTCGTCCCCAGCATTGGTGACGCGGTCGCCATTCTTCTCATCCGGGATATTGCGCTTTTCCCAGGCCGCCAACTGGGCGTTGAGCGCCTGCACATCGGTGCCGGGCTTGAACTTCACATACACCCAGCCGCCGGTCCATCCCCATGAGGTGAGGAAGCGCTCAAGATTGCCCTGCGCGTAGAGGCTGGGGAAATCGGCACGGACGAGCAGATCGATATCCATGTGCGAATTCTTGGGGAGATCCTTCATCACTCCCGTGATGCGATAGTCGCTCTTCACCCCCATGGTCAGCACGGTGAGCGTCTGGCCAAGGATATTGGTGCTCCCGAACAGGCTGTTCGCCTGGGATTCGCTGAGTACTGCTGTGCCGGGTTTCGAGAGCGCCGACGCATCGCCATGAAGGAAAGGCAAGGGAACCGTCGCGAAAAAGTCGCTGTCGGTGAGCACCGCATCCTCAGGCGTGTAGGCGCGGCCGTCCTTGAGCACGGTGAGGCGGTTACCGCCGCCGATATAGGTCGCAGCCTCTATCTGCGGGAAGTCCTTTAGCAGCGCCGCCTTGATCACATAGGGCGAACCCTGGTTCTCGAAGTGATCGGAGCTCGTCTTGCTCTGGAAGGTCGATTGAAACTGATAGACCTGGCTGCTCTCGGGCATCCACTCGTCATAGCTGCGCTCGTAGCGGACATAGAGCAGGATCAGCAGGCACGCGGCGATGCCGAGCGACAGCCCGAAGATGTTTATGAAGGCATAGACCTTGTTCTTCGCGAGGGCCCGAAGGCCGACGGTGAGATAATTGCGCCACATTTGGGTGGTCCTCCCTGAACCTTGGCTTCAATCGGCCTCAAGCGGCGCGGCGGCGTTCCTGCAGGATGCGCCCATCGAGCATGCTGACCACACGGCCGGCATAATCGGCGTGTGCGGGCGAGTGCGTGACCATCACGATGGTCGATCCCTCGCCGTTAAGCTGCTGGAGCATCTTCATAACCTCTTCGCCGTGATGCGTGTCGAGGTTGCCGGTGGGTTCGTCGGCCAGGATCAGCCTGGGGCTGGCGACTAGCGCGCGGGCCACAGCGACGCGCTGCTGCTGGCCGCCCGAAAGCTGGCTCGGCCGGTGCCGCGCACGGTGCGCGATACCCACCTTGTCCATCACCTCTTCCACCCGGCTCTTGCGCTCGGCGGCGGAGACATTGTGGTAGAGCAACGCCAGCTCGACATTGTCGCGGACGCTCAGCTCATCGACCAGATTGAAGCTCTGGAAGATGAAGCCGATATTCTCCTTTCGAACGTCGGCCAGCTTGCTCTCGGAGAGCCCGGCAACTTCCTGGCCGTTGAACACATAGGAGCCACTGGACGGGCTATCGAGCATTCCGATCATGTTGAGCAGGGTCGATTTGCCGCAGCCCGAAGGCCCCATGATCGCGACGAATTCGCCCTCCGCGATATCCAGGTCGATCGCATCCAGCGCGGTCGTCTGCACCGTATCGGTGCGATAGACCTTGGAGAGTTCGCGCATCGTCAGCATGGGATTCCCTTTCTTGTCTGTCACCTGCTCAGGTCCAGGCGCGTCTTGTCGGTGAAGCCGGTATAGGGGGAGGTCAGCACTTTCTCGCCCGCCTCCAGACCCTCAAGCACTTCGATGAAATCGGAATTGCGGCGGCCGAGGCGGACGTTGCGCTTCACGGCGGTGCGGCCATCGGGGGTCACCACGAAGATCCACTCCCCACCCGTCTCGTTATAAAAGGCGCCGTTGGGCACGAGCAGAGCGGGCGCCGGATCGCCCAGCACGAGCCGCGCCTGCATCGTCTGGCCGCGCTGGATGTTTCGCGGCTCTTCGCCGATGAACTGCAGGTCAATCTGGAACTGGCCGTTCTGCACCTGCGGATAGATTTTGGTGACGCGCGCTTCGTAGCGCTTGCCGCCGAAATCCAGGCTCGCCTTTTGCTGGAGCTGGACGCGGCCGAGATAGAATTCATCGACGCCGGCGATCATCTTGTTGCGGCCCGGGCTGTCGATTTGCCCCACGCGCTCGCCGCGCTGGAGCGACTGGCCGACCTGCACCGAGAAGCCCGAAAGCTGGCCCGCGACAGGCGCGCGAAGCTGGAGCGCATCGAGATTGGAGCGCGCGATCGCCAGCCCGGACATCATCGATTTGGCCGCAGCCTGTTGCTGCGCGAGCTGGCTGCCCTGAAGCTTCGCATCGGTCGATTGCGTGCGCTTGAGCACGGCATAGCGCCGCTGCTCATATTCATATTGGTCGCGCGTGTCGGCAAACTGCTTGGCGGGGACGAAACCCTTGGCGGCGAGAGGCTTTTCGCGCTCATATTGACGGCGTGCCCTTTCCATCGCCAGCCCAGCCTCCAGCACCGCACGCTCATTGGCGAGCCGGGTCTGCGCCAGCGCCAGTTCCTGGCTGCGCATATTGTTGATCTGCTGCTCCACCTCCGTCTGACGCGCGAGCGTCGAAAGCTGGAGCTCGGCGTTGGAAAGCACCGCAATCGGCTGGCCGGCCGCGACGCTCGCACCGTCCTCGACCAGCATCTTCTCGACCCGCCCGCCCTCGACTGCGTCGATATAGACGGTGAGCAAGGGCGTCACGCGGGCGCGCAGCGGAATGAAATCGTCGAAGGTCCCCTTGGTCACGGTCGATACCGTTACATCCTTCGCCCCCACGGTCTGGCTGGTTCCCGACGGCGCGAACCACCAGAAACCCAACGCCGCCGCGAGCGCGAGCGCGCCGCCGATGATCGCTTTGGTCCGCATCGAGAGCTTTCGCGTCTCGACGACCTGATCCATCCCGCTCCCCGTAACCGGACGGTCCCCCATATTCTTCTGCATCCGAGTGACACCCATGCTCATCGACGTAGCAACCGCCATGCCAAGCCCGTCGGGACGGCTGGGGGCGCGCCCGTCACAGTCTCGGCCCGCCGCAATTGTCCGAATTCGAACACTTCTGTCCAAAATCGAACGCCAGCTTGATCGACGCGAAGCCCAGGCTGATCAGCGCATGGCCCCCCTCGCCGACGCTCAGTTGCAGGTTCACCTGCGGCCTGGGCGAGACGGCGGTGAACGCAAGCGCAAGCAGCACGATCGCTGACAATTTTCTCGACGGCCTATCCATGCGTCAGAAAAAGCAGGAGCCGTGCCAATTCAGGTCCGCCCGGGGGGACGGACCATTTTTGCGTGGGGCCCACGCTTGGCACGCAAATTGATTGTCCGATTCCGCACAGTCGCTGTACGGGAATGGGCATATGGGTGAGGGACCTCAGTTCGACTTTTGCGTCATCATCGATGACGACGACGATATCCTGATGGCGTCGCGGCTGCTGCTGCGCCGCCTGTTCAAGGACGTGGCGATCGCGAATACACCCGAGGAAGCGCTTCCTGCGATCTCGGCGCGCCCGCCCGACACGGTGCTGCTCGACGCCAATTTCGCACGCGGCGCAACCGACGCGGCGGAAGGTCTGGCATGGCTCGACAAGTTCCTCGCGATCGATCCGGAAATGGTGGTGGTAATGATCACCGCGCATGCCGGGGTGCAGGTCGCCGTTGCGGCGATGAAGCGCGGCGCGACCGATTTCGTATCCAAGCCCTGGTCGAACGAGCGCCTGCTCGCCACCGTGCGCAATGCCGCATCGCTGCGCCGTTCGCGTCGCGCGATGACCATAGCCCCCGCCGCGGCCGCTGCGGCGCCCGCCGGGTCGCCGCTGCTGGGCACATCCCCGGTGATGACCCGCGTGCATTCGCTGATCTCGCGCGCCGCGCCAACCGACGCCAACGTGCTGGTGCTGGGCGAGAACGGAACCGGAAAGGAACTCGTCGCCCGCGAGCTGCACCGCCAGTCGCTCCGCGCGGACAAGGTCATGCTCACGGTGGATCTAGGCGCGATCTCCGAGGATTTGATCGACAGCGAGCTTTTCGGCCACGTCAAAGGTGCGTTCACGGACGCGCGCACGGATCGCGTGGGGCGGCTACAAGCAGCCGATGGCGGGACGCTGTTTCTAGACGAAATTGGCAACCTTCCCTTGCGCTTACAGCCAAAATTGCTGACTGCGCTGGAACAACGGCAGATCACCCCCGTCGGTGCCAACAAGCCGATACCGATCGACATCCGCGTCATCGCGGCGACCAATTTGCCGACCGAAAAACTTCGCGACGAGAATCATTTCCGGCAGGATTTGCTGTTTCGCCTGAACACGGTGGAGATCGATCTACCCCCGTTGCGTGATCGCCCAGAAGACCTGCCCCAGCTTATCGATCATTACCTGGACCATTATGCGCGACGCTATGGCCGCGAGGTGCCCGTCCTGGGCGCGGCAGCACGCGCGGCCCTACTTCGCCACGATTGGCCAGGCAACGTCCGCGCATTGCGCCACGCGCTGGAGCGCGCGGTGATCCTTGCGCGCGACGGCGAACTCCAGCCCGACGATTTCGCGCTTTCGCCCACCGCACCCCGTATCGCGCCCGGTGCCGTGGTCGCGCCCGGTGCGGGCGACGATCTGAACCTGGAGCGTGTCGAGCGGCGGCTTGTGGAAGAGGCGCTGAAGAAGCACGGCTACAACATCTCACTCGCGGCCAATGAACTGGGGCTCTCGCGCGCGGCGCTTTACCGGCGAATGGAAAAGCATGGGCTTTGACCAGCGCTTTACCATCGGGCTGACCGCCTGGATCGCGCTGCTGGGCGTTGCGCTGCTGGCCTGCGTGGCGGCCTTTGCCACGCCGGGCCTGGGCGCTGCGCGTCTCGTCTCGATGGTGCTGGCGGTCGCCATGTTCGCCGGATTGTGGCGCCACGTGACGCGAACCAACCGAACGCTCGCCCGCTTCCTCGAAGCAGTGAAGTTCGGGGACACCGCTGTACGGTTCGACGGAAAGGGCGGCGCCGGATTTGGCGAGCTGGCGGCGTCGCTGAACGATGTGCTTGGCCGCTTCCGCGCGGAGCAGGACCGCGCAGCGGGGGAACTGCGCTATCTGGACGCGCTGGTCGACGACATCCCCGTCGCGGTGCTCACGGTGGACGCAGACGATCGGGTGACGCTTGCCAACAAGGCGGCCCGGCGGCTCTTCAAGGGCGAACAAGGCGCTCGCCCCGAGGACTTCGCGCATTATGGCGCGACGTTCGCCCGCCGACTCGCAGACAGCAAACCGGGCGAGGAATTGCTGCTGCTGAACCTGGGCGGCCGCTCGCAGCGCGTGCTGGTCCGCACTGCGGCGCTCGAGCGGCTCGGCCAGCGCACCCGGGCGCTTGGGCTCCAGCCGATCCAGGGCACGCTCGACGCCGCCGAGATGGCGGCGCAAACCGATCTCGTCCGCGTGCTGACGCATGAGATACTGAATTCGCTGACACCGGTTACGTCGCTCGCGGCGACAGCCGCAGATCTCCTCGCCGACCCCGACCTTGCCGCCGATCCGCGCATCGGCGATGCGCGCGCCGCGGTGACGACGCTGGCCAGGCGTGCCAAGGGCTTGGGCCATTTTATCGAGGCCTATCGCGAAGTCGCCCGCACGCCCGAGATCAAGCGCCAGCGCTTTACCGCCGCGCCCTGGGCGGACGAGCTCGCCCGCATCTTTGCCGCGGAAGCGCCCGTGATCCCGCTGGAGGTGAAGATCGAGCCCCCGGCGCTTGTCCTCGATGCCGATCCCGATCTGCTCGCCCAGGTGCTGATCAATTTGATGCACAACGCGGCGCAAGCGATGGCAGAAACCGAATCGCCGCGCCTCGTCCTGCGGCTACTCGCCACACCGGAGGGCGTTGCGATCGAGGTGGAAGATCATGGTCCCGGCGTTCCCGAACAACTGCGCCAGGACGTGTTCCTCCCCTTCTTCACCACGCGCGCAACGGGAACCGGCGTGGGGCTGAACCTCGCGCGCCAGATCGTAGTCGCGCATGGCGGGGCGATCGGCGTCACGGATGCGCCCGGCGGGGGCGCGCTGTTCCGGATATTGCTGTAGCGCTCCGTCCGCGCCTGTTCAGCGCAGGTCGGGCGCTCCCGGAGGGACGGCGGCGCCGCGCCAACGCTCTACCGGCACCACCTCAACCTTTCCATCCGCGCCGGAACGCCGCTGGATCAGAGTCGCACCCTGCTGACTGGTGCCGCCGATCGTCGCACGGGTGCGCACCCAGAAACTGTTCGAACGGAACGAAGCGCCCCAGGGCATGGTGAGCTGCTGATCGGACAGATCCTTGATCGTCAGATAGCCACGCTGCGCCCGCACTTCGGCCAGCCGTGCAGCGGCAAGCGGGTTGTGGAGGAGGATGGCGAGCATTTGCTGATCCGCGGCGTTCAGGTTGATCGTCGTCGTGCCCGGCAGCGCGGTGACCAGCCGTTCGAGCCGGCTGACGATTTCCGGATCGATCCCGGCCAGCCGCAATGGCCGCAGATCGGTAATCGGCCCCTCGCGGCGGACATATTCAGCGGCAGCCAGGATCTGTTCCGGCGAAAGCCCTGCTTCTGTGCCGATATTCTGGAACATCACGACCGCCGATGCCTCCCCCTGGCGAAGGGCATTGATGTTGAAGCGGCCTTCGGCATCCGCGATCGCCAGCGAGAAGCTGCCGCCCTCGATCGGAGCGTTTCGTTCGGAAAGCTTGCCCCAAGGCTCGGCGGCATGGTCTGCCTCAGGCGCGATCTCGGCATCGCGGCGCAGGGCGACCAGCGCAGAAAGCTCGCCTCCGCGCACCACCGCGAGCGCGCGCGCGGCCTCGCGCGTGCGCAGACCCCGGTCGAGTGCTAATTCCTCACGGTTTATCATCAGCAGCACGAGCCCCGCCGCGATCGCGACGAACATCAGCACGTTGACGAGGATCATTCCCTCTTCGCGCTCGCATCCGGTCACTTGCCTTGCTCCAAGGCCCGGGCTGGCAGGGTGACCACCCGCCGAAGCGTGCCGGGCGCGCCGCCGGGGCCCGCCACAGCCATCTCGACCTCCACCGCGCGGGGCCAGCGCTCGCGAGTCTTGTCGTCCACCGGCCAGGTGTTCACCCAGACCCCGTCCCAGAAGCGCCAGCGCAGGGTCGCGATGCCGGTCAGCACCTCCTGCGGCTGCGGGCCGATCTGCCGGACGAGATTGCCATTCGCGATCGAGTAGCGAACGGGCACGGCAACGCCGCCGACCGCAGGCGCGGCGCGGCTGAACGAAAGGTCCTGCCCCGCGCCGGACATTGTCCCAGGGGCTATCTGATCGAGATCGGTGGAGATCACGATCATCGCGCGCTGGAGATCGGCGAGCCGATCCGAGCGCCCCTCGGTGCGGTTCTGCACCTTGATGATGCCGTCGACGAGCGCCAGCCCCGCCACCGCGATTAGCGCGAACAAGCCCAGGGAGATCATCAGCTCGAGAAGCGTGAACCCCGCCTCCCCGCGGCGCTGGCTCACGAACCCGAGCTCACCGCCGCCGGTTCATAGCCCTGCCCCCGCGCCACCAGGATTGCGAAGTCGCGCGCGACCGAGCCATCGGTGCGGAAGCGAACCGGGCCGGTCACACAGTTGAATCCTTTGTTATCGAGCAGCCCCTCGCTGCCCAGCTTGCCCGCCTTGCGAAGCGCGTTGGCTATCCCGGCGGCGTCATAAGCAAGCGCGGTGATGGCCCCAGCCGCGCCACCGTTGCGTGCCTCGAACTCCGCAGCGAACGTGCCGAAAGCGCCCGGATCGGGGCTCGCGATCCACGCACCGTCCAGCGCCTCAAGCGCCTGAGGTCGATGATCCAGGCCTTGCAGTGTGGCCAGCAACTGCACCCCGCTTCCCTTGATCCGCCGCGCTGCCGTGAGCATCGCCTCACCGCTGCCCGGCAGGAGCACGGCATCCGGCGCCGGGTCGGCAAGCGGCTGATCGTGGGGCATCACGTGGATCGAGATTCCCAGTTCGCTCTCCATCCGCCCGGCGGCGAGGAGCGCGGCGGCGCTCCACGCCGTGCCATCATCAATCACCGCGACCGACCGCACCCCGCGAGATCGCGCGTAACGCAGGATCGCAGAGGTCACCTGGCTGGCGGTGATCCCGAATATCCACGTGTTTGGTGCACGAAGCACCGAATCGTTACTGAACGAGACGACGGGCACGCGGCCAGCGACAGTCGAGGAGACGGCAGGCACTTCCTCCGCGGTGAGCGGTCCCAGGATCATGGCTGCCTTCGCCTTGAGCGCCTTGGCAGCGGCAGCCGCAGCCCCGGCAGCGGTGCCGCCGGTATCGAAACTGATCACGAACTGGCTGTTTTCCGCGAGCAAGGCAGCCTGGCGCATGCTAGACGCCAATCGCGCTCGCGGCCCCGTGAGCGGCAGGAGCAGAGCGATCGGACGCTTGTCCGCTTTCTCTGCTGCAAGAGTTAATGAAGGAAGCGCGACCGATGCGGCCAGCCCTGACAGCAATTCTCGGCGAGCCAGCGATGATTCGAGGAACTTGGGCACGGCGCCGTATTATCGTTTTCGTGGTGCTGGGCATAGCCGCCTATGTGCTGGCCATACTGGCGACCATGCCTGCCAGCGTGATCGTGAAAAGCGCGCCATGGCGCACAGGCGTGACGGGTACGGTGTGGAATGGCGAGTTCGGCGTGGCAGGCGGAACCAGGATAGAGTGGCGGATGGCCCCGCTGCGTTCGCTGACCAGCCTCGCCTTTGCCGCCGATTTCAAGGGCAGCGGGCCGGATACCGATCTGACGGGCAGGATACTGATCCATCCGGGCGGGCGGACGGTGCTCGACAATGTCAGCGGCTCGGCAAATGCCAGCCTGCTGCGCGCGCTCCAGCCCGGCCTCCCCTTCACTTGCGACATGGCGATGCAGGTGGAGTTGAAGCGCGTCGCGATCGGAGGCGGGAGCCAGGTGATTGATGGCACGCTTGCCAGCGATCCCGGCGCCTGCCGCCCCAAGGCCAGGGGCCCGGCCAGCGCGGTGCCCGCCCTGATCCTCACAGCCGAGCATATCGGCAATGGCAGCCGGATCCGGCTCGCGCCGATGACCCAGCGCCGCAAGCTATTGATGGATGCCACGCTGGCCGAAGACGGCACGCTGGACATCGGGCTGACCCCCGATGGCTCTGCGACCCTGCCCTTCACCGGCCTTCCCGCCGGCGTTCGCATCAAGGGCCAGATGTGACGGCTTAAAGCGTCACAAGATTGTTGAGGTTGATGATGGGCAGCAGGATCGCGAGGACCATCATCAGCACCAGCCCGCCCATCACCAGCAACACCAAAGGCTCGGCGAGGGCAACCAGCGCGGAGACAAGGGCATCCAGCTCGCGCTCCAGCTCGGTCGCGGCGCGGCTGAGCGCGGGGGCAAGCTTCCCCGAGGATTCGCCCGAGGCGACGATCGCGACGAGCATCGTCGGGAAAACGCCCGCCTCCTGCATGGCGGCGCGCAGGCTCACGCCTTCGCGGACGCGCGTCGCAACGCCCACGGCCTTTTCCCGAACCCACCGATTGGGCGTGACCGCTGCTGCCGCGTGCAGCGCCTCCAC
Organism: Sphingomonas soli NBRC 100801; assembly: GCF_001591025.1. Classification (GTDB taxonomy): domain Bacteria; phylum Pseudomonadota; class Alphaproteobacteria; order Sphingomonadales; family Sphingomonadaceae; genus Sphingomonas; species Sphingomonas soli. The sequence continues at coordinate 9,795 of NZ_BCTZ01000021.1, read as the reverse complement.
CAACGGCACGGCGCTGCCAACCAGCGTCGCCAGGCTGCCGGCGAACCGCGCGGCGCTCAATTGCCGGCTGAAGCGGCGAAACGGGCGGCGCTCGGAAAAGAAGCGATCCATCCGCAACCGGTTCGCCGGCACCCTGGCCCAACGCAGAAGGAGTAGGCCCAGTGCCGCGAGCAGGACCAGCACGTACAGGCCGTAGCTCTGCACGAACCAGCTGATCGCGATCAGCATGCGCGTGAGCAGCGGCAGATCGGCCCCGCGCGAAATGAACACTCGCACGATATCGGGCACAACATAAACCATCAGCAGCGCCATCATCCCGATCGAAACGACTGCGAGGAGCGCGGGATAGAGCAAGGCGAGCTGGAGCTTCTGGCCATTCGCCTGCCGGTTCTCGACGAATTCGGCGAGGTGATTGAGCACGTCCGGCAATTTTCCCGACGCTTCGCCAGCGGCGACCGAGGCCCGATAGAATTCAGGGAACGCCCGGGGCTGCGCCGCCAGAGCAGCTGCGAAGCTGCGCCCGTCAAGGATGCTTGCGCGCACCGCCAGCAGCAAGGCGCTGACAGACGCTTGTTCGGACTGAAGGGCGACGAGACGCAGCGCTTCCTCAATTGAAATATCCGAACCGACAAGCGTGGCGATCTGGCGAGTGATCGTGGCCAGCGCCTTGGCCGAGAGCGCTCCGCGGCGGAAGCTGGGGAGCGAAAAGCCCTTGCCGCGCTCTCCGGCAAGTTCGACCGAAAGGGGCAACAGGCCCTGATCGCGAAGCGCCGAGCGTGCGGCACCCGGGGACGGCGCTTCGATCACGCCCTTTCTCGAACCACCGGCCTTGTCAGCCGCGCTATAGGAATAAGCGGGCATCAGGCTTCATCACGGACGACCCGGGCGACCTCGTCAACCGTGGTCAGCCCGGCGCGAATCTTCGCCACCCCATCCTGGAGGAGGCCGGGGCTATGCTTACGCGCATGGCTTTCCAGTTCGGCCTCAGAGGCCCCGTCATGGATCAGCTTCTGAAATTGTTCATCGACCGCGACGACTTCGTAAAGCCCTGCTCGGCCGCGATAGCCGTCATGATGGCACTCGGCGCAGCCGCGCGCGCGCCAGACGGCGTCGCCTGCCGCGATGGCGCCCCCAAGCAGAACTGCATCTGCATCGGAGGCTATATCCTCCTGCCGGCACGTGGGGCAAAGCTTGCGCACCAGCCGCTGCGCGACAAGCCCGACGACCATCGGCGCGAGAAGGTAGCGCTCGACCCCCATGTCGATCAGCCGCGTGACCGATCCGACCGCACTGTTGGTATGCAACGTCGAAAGGACGAAATGGCCGGTCATCGACGAGCGGACCGCCACTTGTGCAGTCTCCTGATCGCGGATCTCGCCAACCATGATGACGTCGGGGTCCTGGCGCAGGATCGCCCGGAGGCCGCGCGCGAAGGTCAGATCTGTACGCGGATTGACCTGGGTCTGGCCGATCCCGGCAAGTTCATATTCGATGGGATCTTCCACCGTCATGATATTGCGCTTGCGGTCATTCAGCGTGTTGAGCGCGGCATAGAGTGTGGTCGTCTTGCCCGATCCGGTGGGCCCGGTGACAAGAAGCATGCCGTGCGGACGCTCAAGCAGAGCATGGAAGACCTGGCGGTCGCGGTCGCTCATGCCCAGTGCCTCAAGGTCAAGACGAAGCGAGCCCTTCTCCAGCAGGCGCATCACCACGCGTTCCCCATGCTGGGTCGGGATCGTCGAGACGCGCGCATCGACGTCATGCCCGCCGATCCGGAGCGTCACGCGACCGTCCTGCGGCACGCGACGCTCGGCGATATCGAGCTTGGCCATCACCTTGATGCGGCTGACCAGCAAGGGCGCAAGCGCGCGCGGCGGCTCGATCCGGTCGCGCAAGACACCATCGATGCGGTACCGCACGACGAGGCGCTTTTCCTGCGTCTCGATATGCACGTCGGATGCGCCTTCCTTCACAGCTTCGAGGAGAAGCGCGTTGATCAGGCGGATGACGGGCGCATCGTCGCGGGTGTCGAGAAGATCGTCGACGGCAGCAGCACTATCGGCCAGCGCGGCCAGATCGAGTTCGCCCATGTCGATATCAGCCGCCGCGCCCGCGCCGCCATAAGCGGTGCTGAGCGCTGCATCGAAGGCTTCGTCCGCCAGCGCAATAAAGGCGGCGTCCGGAGCGATGCGCTGGACTTCGAGCAATGCATCGAGCGCAACGCCCGCGCGGTGGACGCATTCAGGCCCATCTGCCCCGGCGCGCAGTAGCACGCCATTACGCCGCGCGAAGCTGTACGGCAGGGCAGGCAACGGTTCGGGGATCAAGGCGAGGGTTTCGTTCATGCGCCGAAATCCACCACTGCGGAGACGCGGCCGGGCGCATTGCCGCGCTGGATGGTGGCGCGTGTGGCGCGCAGATCGCTCGTCGCGGCGAGATCAGCCAGCCACGCCATCAGATTGTCGTAGCTGGCATCCGCGACCACCACGCGCACACCGCCTGCGGTCGCTTCGGGCGTTGCGGCCAATCCCAGGGACGCAGCAGCGTCGCTTGCCACCTTCAGCGGCTCTCCCTGCCGACGGGCAACGGGCGTACGCGTGAGCGTGCCCGCCGCGAGGATGCGGGCATTGAGCGTTTCATAGGTGTGAATATCGGCGATCGCATCGGCGCGCGCGGCTTGCAGCGGCTTGATCACGCCATAGACCAGTACCACCGCCGCGATTAGCGCGGCCATCGTGCCGGTGAGGATGCGTTCGCGGTGGGACAGCGCGCTCCACCAGATGCCGAAGCGGGCGAGCAGATCCTTCATGCGCCCCTCGCCGTGATGCGGATGCTGCCATCGGACGCGGTGGTGACGGTCGCATCGACGCTTGCAGCCTTGAGCGCAGCGTCGATGCGCGTGGCCAGTCCGGGTTCGCTGCCGTCCGCATCCATGGTCAGCGTATTTGCCTGAAAAGTCATCGACCGCACGCCAAGCGATCCGGCAAGCGGTGCGAGCGCAGCCGACACCCGGCTGGCCAGCGGGAGAAAGGCGTCGGCCTTCGCGCTGGCCGCTGCAGGAAGCAGAGTGGTGACATCTCCGACCAGATCATCACCGATGGCGACGCCCGTTGCCATGGTCGCGACCAGAGCGCGGGTGTCAGCGGCGCGGCGATCGGCGATCGAGCGGAGCATCAGCGTATCGGCAGTCGCGATCACGATATGCGCCGCAGCGCCCAGCGCCACGATCCAGCCAAGGCGGCGCCAGAGGCTCGACGGGCTCGCACCGGTCCGGGCGTAAAGGCCCTGGCGCAAATCGAGCGTCGGCTTGGCGAGTATCTCACGCACCGGTTCGTCGGAATATGCGGCTCCGTCGGCTTTCCAGCCGTCGGGCAGTGCGCCCGCAGGCGGGTCACCAGTGACGACAACTTCAAAGTCGCTCTTGTTCGGCGCATTTTCATAGGCGCTCCGGAATAGCGCCGCCGGTGCAGCAAATCCGCCATAGCCGGTTCGCACCAGCACCCTGCCATCGGCGAAATGCGCGTTCCAAGCATCCGCGGCACTCGCGGGCACCGTAAGAACATCGGGAACGATGGCGGCATGCCCAAGCCCTGCCGCGTCGGCCATGGCAACCCAGCGCGCCATTACCGCATGGCTGACCACGCCGACCAGATAGCGCTTCGGCCCCACTTCCTGGCCCAGCGCAATATGGACGCTCTCTACCGGTTCGGCGATCCGATCCTCGATCGCGAAAGCCACGGCGGCCAGGCGCTTGGCGTGACTCGCGAGCGGCAGATCGACTTCCAGGAGCCGGACCTGCTCGGTGGGGACGAGAATGGTTGCCGGGCCGCTGGCATCCACTATGATCAGCCGGTCGCCCGCCAGCGTCCAAATACCCCCGGCGCGCGGCGCCTCTAGGTCCGGCGCACCCATTGCGCTCGATCCGGCTGTCACATTTGCTTCATGGGCAGGACGCATGAGGCGGGGATGCGCATGATTTCGAGACAAATCAATGACGGCGTGGTGCGGGAGCGCCGCAATGTTCCGAACGGCGAAGCGGGTTTCACGCTTCTGGAAGTGATGATCGTGCTGATCATCGTGGCGATCCTGGCAGGACTCGTCGCGGTTAACGTGATGGGGCGGCCCGACGAGGCCAAGGCCACGGCGACCAAGACCAACATGTCGACGATCCAGGGCGCGCTCAAAATGTATCGCCTAGACAATGGCAGTTACCCCACCACCGAGCAGGGTCTGAAGGCGCTCACTGAGAAGACCACTACTCCTCCGGTGCCGGTAAGCTTCCCGCAGGGCGGCTATCTCTCCGCCCCCGCAGCCGATGGCTGGGGCAAGCCGTATGAATATAACTCGGACGGAAGCAGCTTCACGATCCGTTCGCTGGGCAAGGATGCCAAGGCCGGCGGCGAAGGCGTGGATGCGGACGTGGAAGCCAAAGGCTGATCGAATGCGGCAGCGCGATCACGGCGAGGGCGGCTTCACGCTGATCGAAATGCTGATCGTCTTGGTGATCATCGGGGTGACGGCAGGTGCCGTGACCCTTGGCATCGGCAGCGTGACCCGCGCACCTAGCGTGGAAACCGAGGCGCGCAGGCTGGCGACGCGAATCCAGGCGGCTTCGGACGACGCGATGCTCGGCGACCGGATGATCGCATTTACCGCAGAGGAGCATGGCTATGGCTTCGCGACATTCGGCGCGGACGGCAAGCTGATCCCGCGCACCGACGATACGCTGGGCTATCACCAATTGCCGTCAGGCATCGTCGTCACGCTGAGCGTCAAGCCGCCCGTCGTGCTGGGGATCGACGGCGCAAGCCGGCCCATGGCGGCCACGATAGAGAGCGGCACGCAGCGCTGGGTGGTGACGTTCGATGGGCTGACCGCCCACGCGGTTCCGGCACCCGCGACATGAAGGACGAAGGCTTCTCGCTGATCGAGGCGCTGGTGGCACTCGCGGTGCTCGCCATCGCAACGGTCGGGCTGATGCGCGCGGTGGAATCGCATATCGATTCGACGCGGGGGCTGGAGCGGCGCGCAGCCGCGATGTGGGTGGCGGAAAACCGGCTCGCCGAGCTTGAGGCAGGCATTGCCGGCGCAGACCAGGTCGCGATGCTGGACGAGAAATGGCAGGTCGCGGTCAACCGGCAGGGCACCGCCGACCCTGAAATCGTGCGCGTGCGCATCGCGGTCACATCCATGCGGGACAACGCCACGCTTGCATCGCTCGACGGGTTCGTGGACGGACGGAAGCGATGATCGGGAACTTCACCCTCACGCCGCGTCAGGCGCGCACCGGGCTCGACCTGCTGACCGGACTGACCGTCGTGTCGGTCGCGGTGGCGCTCGCCGGGCTGACGTGGCGGATTGCCGGCCATGCCGAGACGGGGGCAGTAATGGTGCCGCAGGGTAGCAGCGCCTCCATAGTGGCCCCGGATATCGCCCCTGCCCTCGCGCTCGCACCGTTCGGCAAGGCGGTGGGTGGCGATGCCGGCATGGCGACAAGCCTGCCGCTCGAGCTCAAGGGCGTGTTCGCCGCGCGACCGGCAGAGGCGTCGGTCGCGTACATCTCGGTGAGCGGCGCGGCCGCGACGCCCTTCCGCGTAGGCGATGCGGCGGGAGGCGGCACGATCACGGCCATTCATCGCGACCGGGTGATCCTGTCCAATGGCGGACGCAGCGAATTCCTGGCCTTCCCGGATCCGGCGCTCTCGCCGGAACAGCGCGCCGCTGCCGTCGCGAAGGGACCAGCGCCGCTGGTGCCGGGCGTGGCGCCAGCGCAGGGCAACGCCATCGCTCCTCCCGCCGCGCCCAATCCGGCGGACATGCTTGCCCGGCTAGACGCCACGCCGGTCACCGGCGGCTACCGGATCGGGGCCAATGGGCCGCCGGGGATGCAGCCGGGCGACGTCATCCAGTCGGTCAACGGTACCGCGCTCACCGATCCTTCCGCCGCCAATGGCGCGTTCGCCGCAGCCCAGGCGAGCGGCTCCGCCCAGATCCAGATCCTGCGCAACGGCAAGCCGCTCACGCTTACCGTTCCGCTACGCTAATAAGGCTCCCGTGAAGATTCGCACCGCCCTTGCCACCCTCGCGCTCGCCGGTACCATGCTCGACAGCGTGGCGATGGCGCAGGATACCGCGTCTGCCCCAGCGGCTGCCGATGTCGTGGTCAATATGCGCGGCGTGGAGATCGCCGATGTTGCTGACCAGATATCGCGGATCACCGGGCGGACGCTGATCCTCGATCCCGCGGTGAAGGGCGTGGTTACGGTCACTTCGGCGACGCCGCTGTCTCCGGCAGGCGTGTGGGAGCTGTTCCAATCGGTGCTGCGCGCCAATGGCTTCGCGGCGGTGCGCTCTGGTCGGGCGTGGCGCATCGTGCCTGCCGCCAATGCCGTGCGCGACGGCGGCGTGCCGGGGCGCGGCGTGGGCGGGCAGCAGCTGGTGACGCGGATGGTGCGGCTGCAGAACGTGCCGGCGGCCGACGTGGCCCGCGTGGTGCGGCCGCTGGTGGCGACCTTTGGCAGCGTCGAGCCGCTGACGAGCCCGAATGCGGTGGTAATCACCGACTATGCCGACAATGTCGCGCGGGTGGAGGGCATCGCCCGCCAGCTCGACGGCGGCAGCGGCGCGACCTTCGCGACGATCGCGCTCAAGAATGGCGACGCAGCGGCGGTGGCGGAATCGCTCACCGCAGTGCTGGGCGATGGCGGAGCCAAGGTGGCAGCCGATATTCGCAGCAACACGATCATCGTTCGCGGAACGCCCGCAGCGGTCGCGGAGGCGCGCAAGATTGCGCTGTCGCTGGACGCACCGGGCGGCGCGGCGCCGATCACCCGCATGTTCCGGCTCAATTACGCCGATGCGGAAGCGGTGACCGAAGTGCTCCGCGGTATCCTGGGCCAGGGCGAAAGCGTCGACAACCCGATCGCCCGCAGCCTTTCGGGCAAGTTGCCGGGCGCGCTCTCGCGCAACAATGCCGCGCAGGCGCTTTCGTCGCTCACCAGCGGCGCGAGCGGCACGGTGCCCGGCGCTGCGCCCGGCATGCCGGCGATGGAGAACAACGCGCAGGCGACGCCGCAGGGCTTCGCCACGCCCGAGCTGACGGTGCAGCCCGCGCCCGAACTCAACGCGGTGGTGGTGCGCGGCAAGCCGCAGGCGATTGCGTCGATCGAGCAGCTCATCACCGATCTGGACGTTCGCCGCCCGCAGGTGCTGATCGAAGCGGCGATCGCGGAGATCACCGGCGACGATGCCGAGGCGCTGGCGGTGCAGCTGGGCACGAGCGGCGCGGTGCTCGACCAAGTGAAGGGCGCGGGCACCTCCTTCTCGACGCAGACGGGCATGCCGTCGCTCGGCACGATCCTGGGTGCGCTGGGCGTTCCCGCCGCCGCGTTGCTGGGCGAGGGCTTTACGGGCAATCTGGCGATCGGCGACGACTTCTCGATCCTCGTCCAGGCGCTGGGCGTGTCGAGCAAGGCCAACCTGCTTTCCACGCCGCAGATCACGACGCTCGACAATGTCGTGGGCGAGATCGTGGTGGGGCAGAACGTGCCCTTCGTCACGGGATCGATCCTGACCAACACCGGCTCGGCGACACCCTATACGACGATCGAGCGGAAGGATGTAGGCATCACGCTGCGCATCCTGCCGCGCGTCAATGCGGGCGATACGATCCGGCTCCAGGTGAACCAGGAAGCCTCGTCGATCGCCACCGCCAACGTGACGGGCGCATCCGACCTGATCACCAATCGCCGGGCGATCAACACCACCGTGCTGGCCGACAATGGCGAGACGATCGTGCTCGGCGGGCTGATCAGCGACGATTATATGGACGTGCGGCGGCAGGTGCCGATCCTGGGCGACATCCCGATCGTGGGCGAACTCTTCAAGAGCCGGCGCGAGGCGCGGCAGAAGCGGACCTTGTTCATCTTCCTCAAGCCGACGATCCTGCGCGACGGGCGCGATGCGGCGGCTGCGGCGAAGGACCGCTATGCCCGGCTGCGATCGGACGAGATCGCGAACAACAAGCGAAAGAGCCTGTTGCTGACCCCACCGACGCCGCGGCTGACGGTGGAGATCGACGGGATCTACTGAGCGAGCGGAGCGCGGAAGGTGACACTAAAGTGACACCAAGAGCGCCTCACCGTCGGCCAATGCCCCCAATGTTTTCCTGCGATTTCAAAGAGCTGGCGGCAATGCCGACCGGCCGAGCCAAGCAGACGAAATCCTACATTGCAAGCTTTATCCGGCGGGCAGCGGCACCCGCGCCCGCTCGGCGCCGCGGGTGAAGAATGCCGCGTCGATCGAAAGGCTTTCGAGCTTCCAGCCATCGACGCTGTCGCCGATGCGGAGCGTACGCGAGGCCCCGCCGCTGCGCACCAGCGCAACCGCGTCTTCGCCGAGGCGGCCAACGATGCCGATCAATTCCGGCGCATTTGCGGGCACCGCGCTCTCATCGGGCTGAGCTGCACCGAACAAGGGGCGCGCATAGACCGAGGCGAGCGGCGGCGGGACCGTTACGGAGATCGGGACCGGTGCGGGCGCGCGCTCGGGGAGCGGCACCGCCCTGCCCGGCATCAGCAGCGCGAGCGGCATCACGACGGCAACCGCGCCTGCGGCCGCGAATGCGATCAGATCGGTGCGCCCCCCTATCGCCATGCCGCCACCAGATCGCCCGTGAGGCGGATGCCACCGGGGGCGGGATCGAGACGCCAGCGGCGCAGGCGCGTCAGCGGCTTTGCGCGCTCCAGCGTATCGGCGAACGCCACCACGGCTTTCTCGGCACCCGACACGCGGATGCGCAATACGGCGATCCCCGGCGCGGCAGGCGCGGCGCTGGTTTCCTCGACGAGCACGCCGCCCGCCTTTGCGAGGGTCTGCACGCGCTGCATCATCGCGCCCCGGGCGGCGGCGATGTCGGCGGCGCGGATTTCGAGGCCCGGCGCGACCAAGGGGGACGCGACGGCAGGATCGGCGGCGATGGCGGCAAGACGCGCATGCTCGGCGCGCGCGGCCCCCAGCTTGCCGATGGCGTCCCCCGTGGCGGGCGCGAGCAAGGCCGCGACGAGCAGGCCCGCGCCAGCCCCGATGGCGATCGGCGGGAGCTTCACTGCACTTCCTGATGCAGCGAGACGATCATCGCGCCATCGCCCTGACGCTGGCCGTTGTCGCGCAGGCCGACAAGTTCGGGCGCGCGGCGGATGGCGACGCGCAGCCTGTCGGGATCGATCGTGGTGACTTCGACGTCGAGCGCGCCCCGGGCGGTGCGCTCGGCGCGCAGCAGCGTGGCATCGGCGGGCAGCGCGCGGGCCAAAGCCTCCAGCGTGTTGCCCATCGGGGGGCGGCTGACGGCGGCGGCCATCTCGACATGCGCGGCTTGTGCCGCCTGTTCGGCGGCGATGCGCGGGGCGAGATCGGCCTGCAGGCGCGCGATCTCCGCGCGTTCGGGGCGCAGGAGGAGCTTCGCGCCCGCGATGGTGAGGAGCGGACCAAGCGCGATCAGGACGGCGACGGCTGCCGCCGCCTCCCATGCGGCGGGCACGCGGCGCAATGCTGCCACAAGCGATCGGCTCTCCATCGGCGCGGGCTTAGCCGCTAGCCCCGCCCCGCCGCAAGCGAGCCGCGTGGACGGCGGGATTTTGGGGGCAGGTTGGCGGGGATTGGGTGGGGGAACCGGCAACGGCCGCTCCCTTGTCACCCCGGGCTTGACCCGGGACCCGCCTGGCGGCGCTCGATGGACGAGAGGTTCCAGCGTCGACACCCGCGGCTTCGTGGACCCCGGAACAAGTCCGGGGTGAC
>NZ_BCTZ01000020.1 GCF_001591025.1 Sphingomonas soli NBRC 100801 | reverse complement strand
ATCAATGGATCCGGACCTCGATCTAGAAGAGCGGTGCGGCGGCCTTTTCCACCAAGTCCGCCATTGCGCGGTGATCCTTGAGCGACGGGTGCCAATTGCACCCCGTCAGCTCGAGCGCCGGTACGTTGAGCAGGCTGGCGCCGGTGACCTTCGCGACGGCAGCCACATCGGCGGCGAAGCGATCGGGGGCCATCAGCACGAACCGGGCTTGCGGCTGGACGTGCTTCAGCGCGCGGATGAAGTCCGCATATTTCGCGCGGTAATCCGCGTGCAGCGCCCCTTCGTCTGGCCATGCCTCGCCCGGCTTGAGCGCGGTCGAGAAATCGTTGGTGCCGAGATTGATGACGATCACGCGCGGCCGCCATGCCGGGTCTGGTGCAGCGGCAGCCGCATCCCCGGGCACCGCGCGGGGATAGAGAAAGGGCAGATTTTCACCCGGCATCCTGCCCGAATAATTGCGCACGATCCCGTAGCCCGAATAAGCGATCACCCGGTAATCGGCATTCAGCGCCCGCGCGGCGAGCGGGCCGAACGCCAATTGCGTGTCCGTCGTCGCGCGTACCCTGTCGGCGTCGCACTCGCGCGTGGGCGAGGTGTTGCCATAGCCGACGCTGTGCGAATCGCCGATGAACTCGATCTGCCGCGCGCGGGGCCGGGCGGGCATCGCATTGCCCTTGGTCGAAAAGCCCAGGAAGCGCGGGCCGCCCGACTGGCTCTCGGTCACCTTTTCCAGCCGCACGATATGCTCGCCGGGCGCGAGGCCGGTCACACTGAATTCGCTCGGCTTGGCCTCCGCCAGCGTCGCGCGCACCGCGCCATCGACCAGAACGCGCACCGGCTCGCCGCCGGTCTCGACCCGAACAGTTACGTCCGCGCCCTTGAAGCGCCCTTCGAAATAGACGCCGGGCCAGCCGAACCGGCCATCGGTGCTCACCCGGCCCGGTGCGTGCGCCGGGATCGGCATGCGATCCGGGAAGGCGATGAGCAGCAGCGGCAGCGCGAGCAGGCTCTTCATGGCCCGAGGCTAACCCGCTTCGGCCCCCGCGAGAAGCGGCTACCGCAGCGCTGGTTGCTCAGCCCCAGAGATGCGCGCGATACGCATCGAAGCAGCGCGCGCCGCATTTCAGGCGGATCAGCGCGCCCTCCGCCATCGCGGTGGCGGTGCGCGGATCCTGCTCGACCGCCGGGCGGATGGCGTTCCGGTTCCATTCGATGCTGTGCTTCACGTCGAGCACCGCGTGCACCGAGAAATAGCGCGCTTCCTTGGGGCTGAGGCCGACGCGGAGGAGGCCGTCGGCGACTTGCTGCGAACGGCCCGGCGCGGTCAGCTCGACCACGCCCAGCGCGCCCACCGAATGCCAGGCATAGCGGCGGTTCACCGCCATCGCGGTCATCGCATTGGCCAGGGCCAGGCTCTGCCACACCGTATTCTCGATCACCGGACGCACCTTCAGCGTCTCGACCAGCGCATCTAGCATCGGCCCATGCATGCCCTTGGCGGCGCCATGGCCCATCTCGTCCCAATAGTTGCGGGCAAGCTCCAGCTTGGGTTCCACCGGCAGCTTCACCTGCGTCATCGCGACCAGATCGTCGAACCCCGCCTCTCCGGCGGCTTCCTGTTCGAAGAACCATCGAAGCTGGTCCTTGTCCGCCTCCTGCGCGAGCCACGGGAAGAGTGGATCGCCCTGGCCGGGGCCGTGCGCCTTCAGCCCCTCGAACCAGTGGATGAAGCCGTCCGCGTCGGTGGGCACACGCGCGGCCTCGTCGATCACCTCGGCGCGCAGTTCCTCAAGGAAACCGCCTTCCAGCCGCTGCATCTTCACGTCGCGCTCGAAGCGATGCTGCCAGTCGTCGGGGAAGCCGGGCTGGAGACGTTCGCGATTCCAGTGGGCGAGACCGCGCTGGAAACTGTCGGTCAGAAACTGTGATTCGCGGTCATTCGAAAAATTGGGGGCTCGAGTGGCCATTGGTCGCTCTCTCCTGTTCAGGAAAGACCAACCCGACAGGCGGGCGAGAGGTTCCGGTTTGGTCCGGTCGGCTAATATGGATCAGGTCGAATCTCGGGCTTCCGCTTCGCCGTCGAGCAGGCGCAGGTCGCCGCCGCGCGTCTCGCGTCCGAACCATGCGATCAGGATCAGCGCGGCGGCCACGGGCACGATCACCGCACCCGCGACGATCCCGATCGGCGGCACCAGCTTGGTGATCGAAAGCCCCTGCGCGATCACTCCGCCGCCTTTGGTGCATGCCGCCACCCAGCCAGTCGCCCGGCCGCGCACGCGCAGGGGAAAACTCTCCGCCGTATAAGGCAGCACGATCGCGATGATCCCGTTCAGCCCGACGATCAGCAGCGCGAACGGCAGCACGGGATCGCCGCCGCCGAACAGTTCGAGCCTGAGCACGCCCAGCAGCCCCAAAGCGAGGATGCCGATCGCCGATACCAGCGACCATTTGGTGCTCCAAAGCGAGTAGATCAGCGCGCAGGCAAAGGCCATCGGGATGGCGATCAGCGCCGATTTTGCGAGCAGCCCGTTGGCGACGGCAAGCGAATAGCCCTGATCGCGCAGATGCGCCGGAAGCCAGAGCAGCAGCCCGAAATTGACGAACCCCCAGGTGAGCGCGGTGAGCGACAACGCCGTGAGCTTGCCATAGAGATGAAAGCCCTTGAGCGCGCCGTGGCTCGACTGCGCCCTGGCGGGCGGGGCGGCGGTCTTCACCACCGCGCCGAACCTGGCCATCACCTTTTGCGCCTCGAGCGAGCGGCCGTGCGCGAGGAGGAATTTGGCGCTTTCCGGAATGAACCGGCCCAGCAGGACGAGTGCCAGCCCGGTGGGCAGGTTGAGCAGCCACAGGATGCGCCAGCTCAGCAGCGGCACCAGCCAGGTCGCCGCAGCACTGGCGGCCAGATATCCGCCGCCCGCGCCCAGCCCGCCCACCAGCACCAGGCTCCAGCCGCGATGCTTGCTGGGCATCATCTCCGCGAGCAGCGCATAGGTCACCGGCAGCATGCCCCCGGCGGCGGCGCCCATCATGAAGCACATCACGATATTCCAGCCGAGCGACGGCATTGCTCCGCAGATCGAGGTGCCGACGAACATCACCGCCGAAAGCAGGATCGTCGCCTTGCGCCCATAGATATCGGCAAGCACGCCCCACAGCACGGATCCGGTCACCGTGCCCACCAGCGCGAAGAAGGGGACGAGCGAGGCGACCGACTGATCGACCATATATTCGTGCTTCATCCCGTCGATCGTGAAGCCCAGGGCGGCGGGCTTCATCGTATCGATGATCAGCGCGACGACCAGCACGGTCATCAGACCCCAATGCGCGCGCCCGAGCGTGGCATCTTCCGGCGCGGCGACGGTGATGCCAGCGCTCGCGGCGCGCTGCGCGGCCAGATCGCGCGGCAACAGGCCATAGGCCGCGATCACGCAGCCGCCGATGATGAGCGCCATGCCCACCACCATGTCCCAGCCCATCGCCATGCCGGCGAGCATGAAATGCATGTCGCGCGCCATCCAGAACATCGGGAGGTGCATCAGTACGCCGATCGTGACCGCGACGCAGCCCAGCGCGAATGCCCATGCTCCGCGACGATCGGCCAAGGTCCCCGTCATTCGCCACCCCCGTTTTGCCCGCCCCCGGGCTTTGTGTTAGCGCTAACGCAAAGTGCGGGATTCAGCCTGCCACGATGGAGAGTGATGTGAAAGCCCAGGCCTTTCGAATGATCTGCGCATGCCTGCTTGCCGGGGCGGCCCTGCCCGCCGCGGCGCAGGAGATGCGATTGGGCGATGCGGGCTATTTCGAAGCGGACGGCGTCAATCTGCTGGTGTTTTCCAACTGGTATGACGGGCTGTTCGCCGATTCGAAGATCAGCGGCGTGGAGATCATCCAGCAGGGCGAGCGCATCGCCACCAACGGCGATGTCCGCCTTTCCGCGACGCCGGGGCAGTGGGATCCGATCGGGCGGATGAGTGTGCGCAGCGTGAATCCGGAAACCGGCGCGCTCGAAGCCGCGCTCGAATATCCCGAGCATCAGTTCCGCTACCGGATCATTGCCGAGCCCAGGGGCGCGTCGGTGGTGCTTGCGGTGGTGCTCGATGCACCGCTGCCGGCCGCGCTGGCGGGCAAGGCGGGGCTGAACCTGGAGTTCCTGCCTTCCGCTTATTTCCGCAAGAGCTGGATGGCGGATGGCGCGAGCGGGGTATTTCCGCTCCACCCGTCGAGCGACATGGTGGCGGGCGGCGCGCGCAACGCCGCGAGCGGACGCGATATCGGGCCGGGCGCCGAGCCGCTTCCCTTCGCGGGCGGCAAGACGCTGGTGCTCGCTCCCGAAGACCCGGCGCGCCGCGTGACGATCACGTCCAGCGCCGGCGTGCAGCTTTATGACGGGAGAGACCAGGCGCAGAATGGCTGGTTCGTCGCGCGCACCCTGATCCCCGCGGGCAAGACCGGGCGGGTGATCGAATGGACCGTCACGCCAAACAGCGTGCCGGGCTGGAAGCGCGCGCCGGTGATCGGCCATTCGCAGCTCGGCTACGCGCCCGAACAGGCGAAGCGCGCAGTGATCGAACTCGACGCGAAGGATCCCGGCGCGGAGACCGCCCGGCTGCTGCGCGTGACGGCCAAGGGCGAGACGATCGAGGCGCTGGCCGGCCCAGCGCCCGAATGGGGCAAATATCTGCGCTACCGCTATCGCAGCTTCGATTTCAGCAAGGTGCTCGAACCCGGCATCTACATGCTCGAATATGCGGGCAGGCGCACCGCGCCGTTCCGCATCGCGGCGGACGTCTATGACAAGGCCTGGCACCCGAGCCTCGACGTCTATCTGCCGGTCCAGATGGATCACATGGCGGTCAATGAAGCCTATCGCGTCTGGCACGGCGACAGCCACCGTGACGATGCCCGGCAGGCGCCGCTCGATCACGAGCATATCGATCTCTACCGGCAGGGGCCGACGACCGACACCAAGTTCGCGCCGGGCGAGCATATTCCCGGCCTGAACGTGGGCGGCTGGCTCGATGCGGGCGATTTCGATATCCGGACCCAGACCCAATATGCGGTGATCCGCGGCCTCGTCGATGTGTGGGAGCGGCACCGGCCTGGACGCGATCAGACGCTGATCGACTGGGATCTGCGCCACGTCGAGATGCACGTGCCCGATGGCGCGCCCGATGTGATCCAGCAGATCAGGCATGGCGTGCTCTATCTCGCATCCATGTATGACGCGGTCGGCTATGCCGTGCACGGCGTCGTCGAGCCCGATGTCGCGCAATATACCCATCTGGGCGATGCCGCGTCCAAGACGGACGGGCTGGTCTATGATCCCGCGCTAAAGCGCGGCGAGCGCAAGGACGGCAAGAGCGGCACGCCCGACGATCGCTGGGTATTCACGAGCAGATCCTCCGCGCTTAACCTTGGCTCGGCGGCGGCGCTGGCGGCGGCGAGCCGCGCGCTGAAGGGGCATGACGACGCGCTGGCGGCAAAGGCGCTCAAGCTGGCGGAAGGCGTGTGGGCAGAGGAGCAGAGCCACGCGCCAAACACTTTCAGCCACGGCAACACAACCGGCGGCTGGCTGCCGGGCGAGGAATTCACCGCCGCGGTCGAGCTGCTGCGCGCCACGCGCGACGCGAAATATGCGGGGCGGATCGAAGCGCTGTGGCCCGAGGTTTCGAAGCGCTTCGGCTTCTATGCGCAAACGGCGATTGCCGCGCTCCCCGATATGCCGGCGGGCTATCGCGCCGCGGTGGAGGCGGCTGCGCGCGCGTGGCAGGCGCGGCCGGAGGTGAAGAACCCCTATGGCGTCCCCATCACCGAGGGCGGCTGGGCCGGCAATGGCGCGGTGATCCACACCGGGCTTGTCGATTATGCGATCCACAAGGCCTTTCCGGCGATCAGCGACGGCAAGGCGGTGTTCCGTGCGCTCGATTATCTCCACGGCACGCATCCGGGATCGGATATTTCGTTCGTATCGGGCGTGGGCACGGTTTCGAAGGAAGTCGCTTATGGTGCCAACCGCGCCGATTTCTCGTTCATCGCGGGCGGGGTCGTGCCCGGCGCGCTGATCCTCAAGCCCGATTTTCCCGAGAATAGCGAGACCTGGCCCTTCTTCTGGGGCGAGAACGAATATGTCGTGGATATGAGCGCGAACTATATCGCACTGGTTCTCGCGGCGCGGGATTTGCTCAAGCGCTAGAACTCATGCTCTATCTGCGCACATGATGAGATCATTCCGCACCGCCCTCGCGCTCCTGGCGCTCGCCGCCAGCCCGCTTGCCGCCCAGACCAATTACGAGGCGGTCGATCCCTTTATCGGGACGGGCGGGGAGGGGCATACCTTTCCGGGCGCGGTCGCGCCGTTCGGGATGATCCAGCTTAGCCCGGATACCGACGCGACCTGCGAGATCCGCAAGTGCTACAGCCATGCGGCGGGCTATCGCTACGAAGACACGACGATCCAGGGCTTCTCGATGACCCATTTTTCGGGTGCGGGGCATTCGGATCTGGGCGATTTCCTGATCATGGCGATCGGCGCCGATACCGCGCTGGAGCCGGATGCCTATCGCTCGCCGTTCAGCCATGCGACCGAACAGGCCCAGCCCGGCTATTATGCGGTGACGCTCGACAAGCCCGGCGTGCGCGCGGAGCTGACGGCCAGCACGCGCGTGGGCGTCCAGCGTTATGCGTTCCAGTCCGGGCCGGCGCGCGTCGTGCTCGATCTGCGCAGTTCGCTATATGATTATCCGGGCAAGATCCTCTGGTCTTCGGTCCGGGTCCGCAGCGACGGGACGATCACCGGCATGCGCGAGACGCGCGGATGGGCGCCCGCGCGCAAGCTCTATTTCGCGATCCGGCCCAATGCGCCGCTCAAGGCGCATGCCTTTCTCGATCGCGAGGGCAAGGTGCCGTATCGCGGTTTCCAGGGGCCGAGCCGGGGTGCCGAAAATGCCGCGCAGCTTGCGGGCCGGTCGCTGGTCGCCACGCTCGATTTCGGCCAGCTCGGCAAGCCGCTGGAGCTGAAGGTCGCGATTTCGAGCGTCGATGAGGATGGCGCGATCGCCAATCTGGATAGCGAAGCCGGCGATTTCGATGCGATCCGCGCCAAATCGCGAGACGCCTGGACCAAGGTGCTGTCGGCGATCGAGATTGATGCGCCCGCGCCGATGAAGAAGATGACGGCGACGGCGCTGTATCATTCGATGATTGCGCCCAGCGTATTCGCCGATGCCGATGGGCGCTACCGTGGACCCGACGATCAGGTGCACCAGGGCAAGGACTTCACCTTCCACTCGACCTTTTCGCTGTGGGACACGTTCCGCGCCGAACATCCGCTGCTGCTGCTGACTCAGCCCGACCGCCGCAATCTGGATTTCGTCCAGTCGCTCCTCGCCAGCCAGCGAGTCAGCCCGTTCGGCATCCTGCCGGTCTGGCAATATCATGGCCGCGAAACCTGGACGATGATCGGCTATCACGCCGTGCCGGTGATCGCCGATGCGTATCTGAAGGGGCTGCGCGGGTTTGACGAGAAAGCGGCGCTCGACGCGATGGTCGCGAGCGCAAGCTACGGACCCTATGGCGGGCTCGATCACTATATGAAGCTTGGCTATGTGCCGATCGACAAGGAGCCGGAAGCGGCATCCAAGACGGTCGAATATGCCTATGACGACTGGACCATCGCGCGCATGGCGGCGGCGATGGGGAAGGGCGATGTCGCCGCCGCGTTCGAGAAGCGAGCGGGCAACTGGCGCAACAGTTTCGACAAGGCCAGCGGCTTCCTGCGCGCGCGCAAGGCGGACGGCAGCTTCCGTACCCCGTTCGATCCCACCGCGATCAACTATGGATCGGATTATACCGAGGGCAATGCCTGGCAATATTCCTGGTTCGTGCCGCAGGATCAGGCGGGCATGTTCGCGATGCTGGGCGGCGATGCGGCGGCGGTGAAGAAGCTCGACGCGATGTTCGATTTCGACAATTCGAAGATCGACTACAGCCATGCCGAGGACATCGCCGGGCTGATCGGCCAGTACATCCATGGCAACGAGCCGAGCCACCACGTCGCCTATCTCTACAATTATGCCGGCCAGCCATGGCGCACGCAGGAGCGGCTGAAGCAGATCGTCGAGAGCCAGTATCAGCCGACGCCCCAGGGCTTATCGGGCAATGATGATCTGGGGCAGATGTCGGCCTGGTTCGTCTTCACCACGCTGGGATTCTACCCCGTCGCGCCGGGCTCCAACGAATATGCGATCGGCCGCCCGTTCCTCGACAAGGCAGTGCTCAATCTGCCGAACGGCAAGCGCTTTTCGGTGGTGGCGGAGGGGCTATCCGACGCGAACCCCTATATCGGCGCGGTGACGCTGAACGGTAGGCCGCTGCCGCGCTCGTACATTCGGCATGACGAGGTCGCGGCGGGCGGCGAACTGCGCTTCACGATGCAGGCGAAGCCCAACCGGAAATGGGCCACGGGCAAAGCCGCGCGGCCCTTTTCGATGAGCCCCTATCGCTGAGCCGCGTATAGCGCCTGCGCCCGGGCGATCGCTTCGCCCAGCTTGGCGGCGGTCAGTTCGGCGCGCAGCTTCGGCCCGTCATTGGCGCGCACGCCGGTGAGCACCTCGGGGATCACCCCGCGCACTTCGTTCGAGCCATCGGCGCGGTAACGGACGCAATCCGGCACTTCGAGCGTCGCACCCGAATAAGCGAGCTTGGTAGGGGTGCCGCCCCAGCTATAGCCGCAGCCCGCGCCGCCGGTGCGCGCGCCCATCACCAGCGCCGCCTTATTGTCCGCCAGCATCGCCGCGACTTCCTCGGCTGCCGACCAGGTTTCGTTATCGACTAGCAGGATCACCGGCCCATCCCATGCGCCCTGCACATAGGGATGCTGGGCGATGGTGAAGACGTCATTGGCCCAGGGCTTGCCATCGAAGGCGCCTGCGGGAGCGCTGCCCACCAGCCCGGTCGCGGTCCCTGCGCGGGCGATGCGCGTGCAGCCGGTGGCGGGATCGCACGGCTTGGACGCCTCGCGCGCGGCGGCTTCGGCCTCGGCGGCCCAAGCAAGAAGTTGCGCGCGCTCGGCACCCTTGGCCTTCGCAGCATGCCCGCGCAGCCGTTCGGCGGTGCCGCTCCAGATCTTCGCCCAATGCGCCCCGCGCACGAAGCCGGTCTTCGCCGAACTCAGCGTGCGGGCGCTCAGCATCCGCGCCGCCGCCTCGGCCCATTCCGAGCCGCCGCCATTGTCGGAGATATCGAGCAGCAGCACCTGCGCGCCTTCGGCCTTGAGCCGCTTCAGCGTGTCCGCCAGCCCGGAGGTCATCGCGCGATAGGAGCGGGTGAGCACCTGATCCTCGCACGAATCGTCGCAGCCTGCGCCTGCGGGCAGGGTGATCGCAGCGAACGCCGCTTCGCATAAAGCCGGATATCCGTGCGGATCGAAAACCCCGATCCGCATCACGCCGATCCTGGTGCCGCCATTTTCGACCAGCCCGGCGGGGAAGGGAGCGCCTTCGAGCTTGCGATATCCCGGGAGCGCGGCTGCCGTGCCCGCGCGCGCCGAGCGGCCATTATAGCCGAGCGCTCCGCAATTGGCGGGCTTTGGCCCGGCGGGTCCCGAAGCGGCCGCGCCGGCGGGCCAGCGTAGCTTCACATGCCCGTCGCCGATCTGGGCGGTCATCCGATCGAGCAGCCGACGCGCTTCGGCATCGCTGCCGGCCCGCGCCATCGCCGCCTTCGCCTGATCGAGCGCGCGATCGATCGGCAGGCCGCGCTCCTCGGTCAGCCATTCGAGATTGGCATATTTGGTCAGCAGGGCGTCGCGATATTGTGCGAGGTCGGCCAGCCAGGGCGCCGCGTCCCAGACGGGCGCGGGCGGAGCCGGAGGCGCGGTTTGCGCGACCGCAGGCGATGCGGCGAGCAATGCCGCGAACACAAGCTTCTTCATGGACCCGTCCTCCCTGTATTACTGCGGCAATACACGAAGGCGCATGGGGGCACATCGGCCCGTGCGACGAAAGTGCGACGGGCCGTTCAGCCGTCGCCGACGCGCTCGATATCGGCGCCTACGGCCTGGAGCTTTTCCTCAAGCCGCTCATAGCCGCGATCGAGGTGATAGACGCGGTTCACCTGCGTCTCGCCTTTGGCCATCAGCCCCGCGATGATCAGGCTCATCGACGCGCGCAGATCGGTCGCCATCACCGGCGCGCCGGTCAGCTTCTCGACGCCGCGGACCATTGCGATGCGGCCATGCACTTCGATATGCGCACCCATCCGCGCCAGCTCCGGCACATGCATGTAGCGGTTTTCGAAAATGGTCTCGGTGAATACGCTGGTGCCCTCGGTCAGGCACTGCATCGCCATGAACTGCGCCTGCATGTCGGTCGCGAAGCCGGGGAAGGGTGCGGTGCTGAGCGTAAGCGGCCTGAGCGGGCCATTGGCGGCGATGCGGATGCCGCTCTTCTTTTCCTCGACCGTGACGCCGGCTTCGACCAGCGCATCGAGAGTAGCGCGCATGTCTTCCGCGCAGGCACCGGTCAGCTCGACATCGCCGCCGGTGATCGCCGCGGCGCAGGCATAGCTGCCCGCCTCGATACGATCGGGCATCACGCCATAGGTCGCGCCGTGCAGGCGCTCGCAGCCTTCGATCTCGAGCCGGTCGCTGCCGATGCCGTGGATCGTCGCGCCCATCGCGACCAGCAGGTTGCACAGATCGACGATCTCGGGCTCGCGCGCCGCATTCTCGATGATCGTCGTGCCGTTGGCGAGCACGGCGGCCATCAGCACATTCTCGGTCGCGCCCACCGATACCACCGGGAAGCGATAGCGTCCGCCGGTCAGCCTGCCGCCCTTCGGCGCACTGGCCTTCACATAGCCCGCCGCCACCTCGATCTCGGCGCCGATCGCTTCCAGCGCCTTCAGGTGCAGGTCGATCGGGCGGTTGCCGATCGCGCAGCCGCCGGGCAGCGAGACCGTCGCCTCGCCCGCACGGCCGAGCAGCGGCCCGAGCACCAGGATCGAGGCGCGCATCTTGCGGACGATATCATAGGGCGCGATCGTGGAGCTTAGATTGCCCGCGCGCATCGTCATCACCCGGCCGAAATCGCTGGGGCGCGTGCCTTCGATCGCGGTGGATGCGCCCAGCTCGTTCAGCAGGTGCCCGAAGCTGTCGACATCGGCGAGGCGCGGCAGATTGCGCAGCGTCAGCGGCTCATCGGTAAGGAGCGCGCAGGGCATGAGCGTAAGCGCGGCGTTCTTCGCGCCGGAGATCGGGATCTGCCCTGAAAGGCGGTTTCCGCCCCGGATGATAATGCGGTCCATGGTGTGGCTTCTAGCCGCTCGCGGGACGTGCGCAAGCGCGGTGCAATTTGCGCCGCTTGATCGACGTTAATGCATTGATTCAAAAGCACTGCTTCACAACGTGCCGTGGGGGAGAAGCGGCGCGTGTCCGGTAGTTGTTTTGCCGAAGTATTGAGTGAGCTGATCGATCTGACGGAAGTCGAACGTCGTGCGCTCGAGAAACTGGAGGAACGCCAGCGGCCGGTGCGCCGCGGGGCGGTGCTTCAGCGTGAGAACGAAGTCTGCAACGAGCTCTTCATCCTCCGCAGCGGATTGATGATGAGCTATGTGCTGCTCGACGATGGCAGCCGGCAGATTCTGCGCTTCCTGTTTCCCGGCGACATGCTCGCCATTTCCTCGGCCGTGTATCGCGAAGCGCCGGAAACGCTTGCGGCGCTCTCCGATTGCGTGGTGAGCCCATTCGATCGCGCGGCCCTGTCCGAAATGATGACCGGCCATCCGCGCCTTGCCGCGATGGTGCTGGTTTATTCGCAGATCGAACGGGTTGCGCTGACCGATCGGCTGGCCGCGCTCGGCCGCACTTCGGCCAAGGCGCGCATCGCATCGCTGCTGCTCGATCTTCGCAACCGGCTGCGCGCGACGGACAAGAGCATCAGCAATGTCTTCGTCCTCGGGCTGACACAGGAAGAAGTGGGCGACGCGACCGGCCTCACCGCGGTGCACGTCAACCGGATGCTGCGCCAGTTGGAGGAGGAAAAGATGATCGCGCGAGAGGGCGGCCGCGTCACCCTGCTCGACGAGCGCGCGCTGGGCCGCGCGGCCAATTACGTCAATCGCTATGAGGGGCTGAGCCTCAACTGGCTGCCCAGGCAGCATTGAGGGGGTGCGGCCGGATTGCGCGGAGGGAGGATCTGCGCAATCCGGCCGACTTTTCCTGAGACCCCGAGGGGGGGTGGGATGCGGGGATTAGCGTGGCTAGCAGGAACGCAAATATGTTTCAGCTACGAGGAAATCCGTAGCTGGGCCCGCTCTCAGGCCTTTTCCATCGTGCATTGCAGCGGATGCTGGTTCTGCCGGGCGAAATCGATCACCTGGCTCACCTTGGTCTCGGCGACCTCGTAGCTGAACACGCCGCACACGCCCACGCCGCGCTGATGGACCGCCAGCATCACGCGGGTGGCGGCCTCCATATCCATCTTGAAGAAGCGCTGGAGCACCAGCACGACGAATTCCATTGGCGTGTAATCGTCGTTGAGCATCAGCACCCGATAGGGCGTCGGTTGCTTGGTGCGCGTGCGGGTGCGCGTCGCGAGGCCGACCGAAGGATCGTCGCTGCGATCGTCATCACCGTCTTCGGTCATGCGGATCTGGAAATCGGAGATGTGCTGCATCGCGCCCAAAAATATGATTTTGCGGGGGGAAGGGCAAGGGCGCGGTTCGCAAAGGAAAAGGGCGGCCATCCTTCCGGATGACCGCCCTTTCTACCTTGCTATGAACGCGGGTGGCTTATGCCGCCGCCTTCACCTTCTCGGCTGCGACCGCGAAGCGGCTCGACAGCGGCTGCACGGTGTCGCCCGCCAGCTTGATAAAGGCTTCGGTGTTCTTCGACGCTTCGGCGACGTACGAATCGAACGCGGTGCGGAAGAAATCGCTCTGGAGCTTGAACAGTTCGGCCGGCGACTTCACGGTGGCGAAGGTCTTGAGCGCGGCGGTCGTGCTCTCGAACGACTTGCGGCCATAGTCCGCGGCGTCCTGGCCCAGCGTCTCGAGGCCCTTGGCCGCGATCTTGCCCGATTCGACGATCGCCTCGACATTGCCCTTGGCGAAGTCATTGGCTTCCTCGATCAGCTTGGTCGACTTTTCGACGGCAGCCTTGGTGCGATCGTTGAAGTCGGCGAACAGGGCCTGCGCCTTGGCGGTGTTGGTCTCGATCATGGTTTCGACTTTCTCGGTTACCGGAGCGGCGATTTCGGCGATGGCCTCCAGAACGGGCTCGATCACAGCTTCGACACTCTCGGTGGTTTCGGTGACGGTTTCGATGACTTCCTGCGGTGCTGCTTCCACGACCGGGACCGTCTCGGGGAGCGTTTCGGCGACCGCTTCTGCGACGGGGGTCGCGATCACGGGCTCGACGGGCGCGGCCTGGACGGGCTTCTCAGCCACGGGTGCAGCAACAATCGCCTTGGGCGCGGTCGGCTTGCGGCGCGCGGCGGGCTTGGAAGCGGCGGTCTTCACCGTGCCGTTCTTCGGTCCCTTGCTAGCCATCAGACGGTTCCCTGCTTCATTGCTGCAATGCGGCATATATGCGTGCCCCTGCTGCAATGCAAGAGATTTTTGTGCAGTGCAACAAATGTGCAATCTACGCTAGGGAAACGGGCCTTTCAGCGCGCCCGGACATAGGTGCCCGGCGCTTCCGCCAGCGGCTTGAGCTTGCCTTTTCCCGGTATCCGCGCGCCCTTTGCCGGCACCTTGGCGGCGTCCAGGCTGTCAATCCAGTCGATCCAGTCGGGCCACCAGCTGCCCTTGGTCTCTTGTGCGCCTGCGACGAACTCGGCGAGCGTCTCGACGCGCGCATCAGTGGTCCAATATTGATATTTGCCGGCACTGGGCGGGTTCACCACACCCGCGATGTGCCCGGATCCCGCGAGCACGAACCGGATCGGCCCCTTGAAGTGGTGCGTAATCTTCCAGACGCTGGCGGCGGGTGCGATATGATCTTCGCGCCCCGCCTGCACATAGGTCGGCACGGTCACCCTGGAGAGGTCCAGCGGCGTGCCGCCGATCGCCAGCGCGCCCGCCTGGACCAGCTTGTTGTCGCGGTAGAGGTCGCGCAGATAGTCCAGGTGCCAGCCTGCGGGCAGGTTGGTCACGTCCGAATTCCAGTGGAGCAGATCGAAGGGCGCATAGTCCTGGCCCAACAGGTAATTATTGGTGACGTAGCTCCAGATCAGGTCGCGGCCGCGCAGCAGGTTGAACGTCGTCGCCATATAGCGCCCGTCGAGGAATCCCTCTCCGCCCAGCGACTGGATCAACGCCAGCTGATCGTCATCGACGAACATGGATAGGTCGCCCGCTTCGGAGAAGTCGACCTGGGCCGTGAAGAAGGTGGCGCTGGCGACCTTGCCCTGCTCGCCCCGTGCCGAGAGCACCGCCAGAGTCGCCGCCAGCGTCGTCCCCGCCACGCAATAGCCGATGGCATGCACGCTATCGACGCGCAGCAGATCGCGCACCGTATCGATAGCGTCGATCTGGCCATGCTCGACATAATCGTCCCAGCGCACATCCTTCATGCTCGCGTCGGCGGACTTCCACGATACGACGAACACGGTCAGCCCCTGGCTCACCGCCCAGGCGATAAAGCTCTTCTCGGGCGTCAGATCGAGGATGTAGAAGCGGTTGATCCAGGGCGGGAAGATGATCAGCGGGGTCTTGTAAACCTGTTCGGTCACCGGGGCATATTGGATCAGCTCGTAGAGCGGCGTGCGCTTGACGACCTTGCCCGGGGTCATTGCCAGGTTGCGCCCCAGCTCGAACGCGCCTTCGGCAGTCTGGGTCATCTGGCCCTTCTGGATATCGGCCAGCATGTGCTGGAGCCCCTTGAGCAGGCTCTCTCCCTTGGTCTCGACGATCTTCTCCAGCACCAGCGGATTGGTCGCGGGAAAGTTGGTCGGGCTGATCGCGTCGATAAAGCCCTTGGTCGCGAAGCGGATCTGCTCCTTCTGGCGCGGCTCCACGCCGTCCAGCGCGTCCAC
Source organism: Sphingomonas soli NBRC 100801 (assembly GCF_001591025.1). Classification (GTDB taxonomy): domain Bacteria; phylum Pseudomonadota; class Alphaproteobacteria; order Sphingomonadales; family Sphingomonadaceae; genus Sphingomonas; species Sphingomonas soli. The sequence goes on along the minus strand of NZ_BCTZ01000020.1, from coordinate 92,848 downwards.
GCCCTTCAGCAGATGATCGGCGATCACGAAATAGCTCTGGCGGAGGAAGTCGAACACCGGTTCCTCGCGCCATTGCGGCGCCTTGAAGCGCTTGTCGCGCGCCTGCTCGGGCGTTTCCTCAAACGGCGTGGCGTGGGCGGGGTCGAGGAAGCGCTGCCACAATTGCATCGTGTCCGCCCAGAAATCGGCGGTGGCGCGAAGGGCTGCGGTAGGATCGAGCATCGCCCCGAACGCCGGATTGGCCGGTGCCTGGTCCATCACGTCCAGCCCCTGCTCCAGCATCATCTGCTGCGCCTTGCCCAGCACCCAGGTCCAGTGCTGGAGATCTTCGAGGCTTGGGGTCGGCGTATCCGGCATCAATCCACTCCTCGGCGCTGCAAAGCGTAACTGCTTTCCACGCGCGCCGCTTATGCCCTATCAGCCGTAGCACGGTACACAGACGTGCCGCCCTTTCAATTCACGAGACGAGGTTATGTCCGAAGAATTCTACCGCATGAAGCGCCTGCCACCCTATGTCATCGCCGAAGTCAATGCGATGCGGGCGGCGGCGCGAGCGGCGGGAGAGGACATTATCGATCTCGGCATGGGCAACCCCGATCTGCCGCCGCCGCCGCACGTGATCGAAAAGCTGGTCGAGGTGGCGCAAAAGCCCAATGCGCATGGCTATTCGCAGTCGAAGGGGATTCCGGGCCTGCGCCGTGCCCAGGCCAATTATTACGGCCGCCGCTTCGGGGTCGATGTCGATCCCGAGACCGAGGTCGTCGTGACGATGGGTTCGAAGGAGGGTCTCGCCAGCCTCGCCACCGCGATCACCGCGCCCGGCGATGTCGTGCTTGCGCCCAATCCGAGCTATCCGATCCACACTTTCGGCTTCATCCTCGCGGGTGCGACGATCCGGGCGGTGCCGACCACGCCGGACGAGCATTATTTCGAGAGCCTGGAGCGTGCGATTGCCTTCACGGTGCCGCGGCCCTCGATCCTCGTGGTCAATTATCCGTCGAACCCCACCGCCGAGACGGTGGACATCAGCTTTTACGAGCGGCTCGTCGCCTGGGCGAAGGAGAATCAGGTCTGGATCATCTCCGATCTTGCCTATTCGGAGCTGTATTTCGACGGCAAGCCTACCGTCTCGATCCTCCAGGTGCCGGGCGCGAAGGATGTGGCGATCGAGTTCACCTCGCTTTCCAAAACCTATTCCATGGCCGGCTGGCGGATGGGCTTCGCGGTCGGCAACAAGACGCTGATCGCCGCGATGACGCGGGTGAAATCCTATCTCGATTACGGCGCCTTCACCCCGATCCAGGCCGCAGCCTGCGCCGCGCTCAACGGCCCGCAGGATATCGTGGAGCGCAACCGCGAGCTTTACCACAAGCGCCGCGACGTGCTGGTCGAGAGCTTCGGCCGCGCCGGCTGGGACATTCCCGCCCCGCCCGCGTCGATGTTCGCCTGGGCACCGCTGCCGCCCGCGCTCGCGCATCTCGGCAGCCTGGAGTTTTCGAAGCAGTTGCTCAGCCATGCCAAGGTCGCGGTCGCACCCGGCGTTGGCTATGGCGAGAATGGCGAAGGCTTTGTCCGCATCGCCATGGTCGAGAACGAGCAGCGCCTGCGCCAGGCGGCGCGCAACGTGAAGAAATATCTCCAGTCGATGGGGGTCAACACCGGGGCGAAGAGCGCCGGTTGACGATACGAAGGGGGCCGGCTCGCATGGAACCGGCCCCCATCCCTCGATACGCTACGCGAGGGAAACGTTACGCGAACAACACTTGCTGCCTAGCAGGGTTCCATTGACGGCTTGCTGAACGGCTTGGTTAGCGGCGGTTAATCCTCGCGCCATCCGGCTGGCCCCGCCCGCGCGAATGGCTATGAGGGCAGGATGCGTCGTCTCGCCTTGCTATTTTCCCTGCTGTTTTGCGTTCTCGCCGGGCCATCCGAGGAAAATCAGCGCGAGCGGCTCGGCGCGGATCCGCGGATCACGGCGACGCCCGTGCAGCTCGATTCGCGCGACCCCGCCGCACGGCGCGCCGGTGCGCTCACCTATCTGGGCGGGGTGCATCTGCGCAGTCCCGACCGGGTGTTCGGCGGCTTTTCGGCGATGCACGTGTCGGGCGACCGTTTCCTGCTCGTCAGCGATTCGGGCAATGTCGTCCGCTTCCGGCTGGATGCGGACTTCCGCTTGTCGGAGGCGCAGTTCGGCGACGTCGCGGCAGGCCCGGGCACCGGCTATCTGAAGAAGGAGCGCGACGTGGAGTCGCTGGCCCATGATCCCGCAACGGGCCGGATATGGCTGGGCTTCGAGCGCGACAATGCGATCTGGCGCTACGATGCGACGCTGACGCGCGCCGAACGCTCGGTGCGCCCGCCCGCGATGCGCGACTGGTCCCCCAATGGCGGCGCCGAATCCATGGTGCGCCTCCGCAGTGGCCGGTTCATCGTGATCAGCGAGACATCGCGCCCGAAAGGGCCGCTGGCCCAGACCGGCCGCATCGGCCTGATGTTCACGGGCGACCCCACCGAAGCGCCCGATCGCGGCTTTCGCTTCACCTATATTCCTCCGCCCGGCTTCGATCCCAGCGACATGGCCGAGCTGCCAGATGGGCGGCTGCTGGTTCTCAACCGGCACTTTTCGCTTCGCGCGCTGTTCACCGCCAAGCTTACTTTGGTCGATCCGCGCTCGATCCGCCCCGGTGCAGCAGTCCAGGGCCGAGAGATCGCGCATTTCGCCGCGCCGCTGCTCCACGACAATTTCGAAGCGCTCGCGGTCACGCAGGAAGCAGGCGCGACGATTGTCTGGATCGCGTCCGACGACAATCTGCAATTCTGGGAACGCTCGCTGCTGCTCAAGTTCAGGCTGGAGCTGTAATCCCGCACGACGCGCGCAGGAACGCGAAAAACCCGCTCTCCGCGGGGGAGAACGGGCTGACGCTTTTTCCTCAAAAGGAAAGTTTAGGCGGCGGTCTTCTCGGCCGATGCCTTGCGCACATCGCGCTTCAGGCGGCGGGCGCGCAGCGAGAGATCTTCGTCGCTGGTCTTGAGCAGCCAGTTGTCGAGGCCGCCATTATGCTCGACCGAACGCAGGCCGTGCGTCGAGACGCGCAGACGCACGCTCTTGCCCAGCGCGTCCGAGATCAGCGTGACGTTCTGCAGGTTGGGCAGGAAGGTACGCTTGGTCTTGTTGTTGGCGTGGGAAACGTTGTTCCCCACCAGCCGGCCCTTGCCGGTCAGCTCGCAAATGCGCGACATCGCTTTAATCCTGGTTCGTGGCAGTGTGCCGGAAAGGCCGCGCCGATACCCGCAATGGGACGGTGCGTCAACTGATTCGCCCAAGGAAAGCCTTGTACGAACGCAACCCACGTGGTTGATAAACGTTAATTACGCAAGCGATTCAAATTCAGGGGAGAATGACGATGCGTGGATTGTTGGTGCTGATCGGTCTGATCGCGATTGCGGTGGTGGTGATGATGTCGCTGGGCATGCTCAAGATCACGCAGTCGGCGCCGGGCGCGCTGCCGAGCGTCGCATTCGACATGAAGGGCGGCAAGCTGCCCGAGATCAAGGCGGAAACCGGCTCGGTCGGGATCGGAAGCACCAATGCGACGGTCGCCGTGCCGACGGTTGAGCTGAAGAACACCACGGTGACCTTGCCCACCATCGAAGTGAAGAAGGCTCCGGACGCTGGCGCGACGCCCGCCGCGAAATAACCAGCCCGCAGCCCCGGGCTCGCATCGCGGCCTGGGGCGCGATTCCTGATAGCCTGCGGACTGGGCGTGCCGGGGTCACGAATGCGTTCGCGCGTCGCCGCCGCGGGGTGACGGCGCGAACGTACATCGCTACCCAGCACGCATGTTCCCGCTTCCTGCCCCCATGCGCCGCGCGCTCGATGCGGCCCGCGCCGCCGCCGATGCAGGGGAGGTGCCGGTGGGGGCGGTGATCCTGCGCAACGGCGAGGTTATCGCCACCGCCGCCAATGCGCCGCGCAAGCTCCACGATCCCACCGCCCATGCCGAAATCCGCGCGATCCGTGAGGCCGCCGCTTTATTGGGGCGCGACCGGCTCGAGGATTGCGACCTGTGGGTCACGCTCGAGCCCTGCGCGATGTGCGCCGGGGCGATCGCCCATGCCCGCATCGCCCGCCTCTATTACGGCGCCTCCGATCCCAAGGGCGGCGCGGTCGAGCACGGCCCACGCTTCTTTACGCAGCCGACCTGCCATCACCGCCCCGAAATCTATCCGGGCATCGGAGAGGAAGAGGCGGGGGAGATGCTCCGCGCTTTCTTCCGCGAGCGCCGCGACTAGGGGGTATCTCGTCGCCGCCGCCAGACGGCTGACTGCCAGTAGCGACCGTCGATCTCACTCCCTATTCCTCCCCCGGAGGGGGAGGGGGACCGCCGAAGGCGGTGGAGGGGTAGTCGCCGCGTACCGCATCGATGATGTGGCGCACGACCGCACCCACATCCGCCAGCACCTCGTGCGCAGCAATGCGGCAAACCCGCACATCTTGTCCTTCCAGCCAGGCATCCCCTTGTCACCCCGGGCTTGCCCCGGGGTCCCGCTTCTTGCACACCGTCAGCGCTTGCCCGGCTGGCGCATCTCGCCCGAGCGATAGCCCGCAAGAAATAGCGGGACCCCGGGGCAAGCCCGGGGTGACGGGGGAAACGGGGCAATATTCGCTGCCAGCTTTCTACCTGCCGACGCTTCCTCACGTGAAGGGCGCGAGCCTGAAAGCGGTCGGTCGGCTAGCGACCCACTAGCGGACATTGAACACGGTGCCGCCCGCACGTACTGACAATACATGGAGCTACCGACGATCTCACATCCGGCGTTCTTAGTATCGCACGAGGTATTGGATGACCGGAGCCTCCAAATCATACTGCAAGAGCGGAGCAGGCTAGGTCCGGAGGCTGATCCTTTCGACTTGGGCTTTACCTCTAGCGAGATTGTCCCTTCGTCAAACGACAGCATTTATCAGATAAGCTGGCCAGTGGTCGTCTGCTTCGCAGTCAGAGGAGACCCATTCCCCACAGGAGCGCCTAGCACCTCGACAATTTCTGAGGTTGGTACCGAGAGCCCGTTTCTGGGATGGGTCAAGAGCGAGTCTCATGCGTCGCCAGACTACATCGCGATGATGGGCGGCGAGTTTGAAAACCTCGCTCAGGCTCCCGAGTTACGACATTGGGTCACCAGTTGTATGGAGGCGCACTTCGACGTGGCAGCGACCGCACAACCGCTGGTCGTGCGCCTCAGTCCAGCGGACGGCAGGTAAACACCCAGATTGAGACGTTCCGCCCCATTGCCCGACGGCTCGTTTAACGGCTCACGTCCCGGATCACCGATTACTATCGCGCGGCTCCGCTAGTAAAATTGCGCTCGCCGATTACGAAGTTTCACGATTCGCGTGAAACCTGCGCAACCAGGCCGCGCGTCCACCTCCCAGGGCCCGTCGTTTCGGCGGAGCAGCTGCGGGCGGTTGTACTGGCCGGGGCACTGCGGATATGAGGGGGGCACACCATGAACGCCCCCTTTCCCTGGATCGATGTTGCGATCATCCTCGTGCTGATCGCTGTGAACGGCGTTTTCGCCATGTCCGAACTTGCCATCGTCTCGGCGCGCCCGGCCCGGATGGAGGCGCTGGCGCGCGTGGGCAAGCGCGGCGCGAAGGCCGCCATCCTGCTCGCCTCGGACCCGGGCAAATTCCTTTCGACCGTCCAGATCGGCATCACTCTGATCGGCATCGTCGCGGGCGCATATTCGGGATCGAGCCTGGGCATGCCGGTCGCGCACCGGCTCGAATGGCTGGGTCTGTCGCCCGAGACGGCGCAGACGCTGGGGTTCGGCCTGGTGATCGCGATCACCACCTATGCCTCGCTGATCATCGGCGAGCTGGTGCCCAAGCAGTTCGCGCTGCGCTCGCCCGAGCCGATCGCCGCAGTGATGGCCATTCCGATGCTCTGGCTCAGCCGGATCACCGCACCGGTCGTGTGGCTGCTCGATCAATCGAGCGCGCTGATCTTCCGCCTTGTCGGGCTGAAGCGCGAATCGGAGAACCGCGTCACGGCGGAGGAACTCCACCTGATCGTCGCCGAGGCCAGCAAATCGGGCGTGATCGAGGAGCATGAGCGCTCGATCATTTCGGGCGTGGTCCGTCTTGCCGATCGCCCCGTGCGCGAAGTGATGACGCCGCGCACCGAAGTCGATTGGCTCGATGTCGATCTCGATCCCGACGGCATCCGCGAGGCACTGCTCGCCACGCCGCATACCCGCCTGCCGGTGGCGGAAGGATCGGTCGATTCGGTGATCGGCGTGGTCCAGGCGCGCGATATTGCGGGTGCGCTGTTCCGCAGCGAAGATCTCAATCTGCGCAGGCTGATGCGCACCGCGCCGGTGCTCCCCGATCAGGTCGATGCGATGGACGCGCTGGGCGCGCTGCGCCGCGCCGAAGTGCCGATGGGCCTGGTCCATGACGAATATGGCCATTTCGAAGGCATCGTCACGCCGGCCAATCTGCTCGCGGCGATCGCCGGCGATTTCGTGTCGTACAGCGATCCGGGCGACAATCCCCATGTTGTGGTGCGCGAGGATGGCTCGTTGCTCGTCTCCGGCGCTATGCCTGCGGATGCGCTGGCCGAACGGCTCGGCATGGATCTGCCCGAGGACCGCGATTACGCGACCGTGGCGGGCCTCGCGCTCGCGGTGCTCAAGCATCTGCCGGCCGAGGGTGAGCAGTTCACCGAGCAGGGCTGGAATTTCGAGATCGTCGATCTCGACGGCCGCAAGATCGACAAGCTGCTGGTGAGCCAGATCGCCAAGCGCGAGGGCTAAAGCTTCCCGAACACCGCTTCGAAGCCGACAATGTCGCCCTGCGCCAGATAGCCGGCCTGCTCGATCCAGCGGTCGCGGTGGATGCGGCCCTGGAAATCGCCGAGCTTGGCGTCGAGCGCGTCCGCGTCCTCCGGCGTCAGCGCCGCGATCTGGGCAAAGCTGGTCACCCCAACGCTGTTGAGCCGGTCCGCGAGCCGGGGGCCGACCCCCTTCATCCGGGTAAGCTCGTCGGCGGCGGCCGGTGCTGTTGCTGCGGGCTGGGGTTCGGGGGCGGGCGCGGGGGTCTGTTCTTGGGGCTCGTCCGCCGCGATGCTGGCGGGTGAAGCGTCGAACGGCGCGGCGGCTGCGATCGGCTCGTCGGCGATCGGCGCAGGCGCGGGAACTTCCTGCGGCGCGTAGGGCGCGACGGGTTCAGGCGCAGGGGCCGGTTCGGGTTCCGGGGCTGGTTCGGGTGCCGGAGCGGGTTCGGGTTCCACCACCGGCTCTGGCTCCGGCGCAGGCTCCACCATGGCTTGCGGCTGGGGCTCAGGCTCGGGCGCGACATGGATCACCGGCGGCAGCGGTTGCGGCACGATGACCGGCTCTTCGGCAATCGGCGGCGGCGGAGGGGAGACTGGCGGCGGCGAGATCGGCCGGGTGACCGGGACCTCCTCCTGATAGACCGGCTCGACGATCTCTTCGGCCTGGGGGCGGCTCCGGAACAACCGGCTGAGCAGCCAGAGCAGCAGCAGCGCCACCACCACGCCCGCGCCGATCTGTACGGCGGGTTCGCGCGCCCAGGGCGGGGCATTGGCCAAAAGCTGCTGGATCTGGTCGTTCATATGCGCCTCCCGACGCCAGGCAGTTGATTCCGTACAACTGCATAGCGCCGGGCTGCGGCGAGCAACACCCTAATCGCGGGCGCTAATCGCGCGCCGCGCGCCTTGGCTGTCCCGATTCGGCCAGGCGGACCAGCCGCGTGAATTCGCTGCGCCAATAATCGTTCGACGCCGGGGCCAGCGCGCCGATCTCGCGATAGCCGAATCCGCCCAGATATTTGTCGCCGCGCAGTTTCTGGCCGAACGCCGCCACCGCGGTGACGAAGGCCATGTCGCCCTGCGGCGCGCGGGCGCTGTGGATCAGCGCGGCGGGAACCGGGCGCTCGATCAGCCGCGACGCGCTCTCGCCCGGAAGCTTGTAGCGCAGCTTCACGAATGCCAGCTCGCCGCCGGTGTTCGCGGGCGTCGCGGGGCGGTTGCCTTCATAGCGCCGCTCGGGCAGCCAGCCCGCGCTGCCCGCCGGCACGATTTCATACAGTGCGGTCACCTGATGCCCTGCGCCCATGTCGCCTGCATCGACCGAATCGTTGGTGAAATCTTCCTCGGCCAGCGCGCGGTTTTCATATCCGATCAGGCGATATTGCTTCACCTGAGCGGGGTTGAATTCCACCTGGACCTTCACGTCCTTGGCGATGGTCAGCAGTGTCGCGGAAAGCTCGTCCTCCAGCACCTTCTGCGCTTCCATCGCGCTGTCGATATAGGCGTAATTGCCGTTTCCGGCGTCGGCGACCTGCTCCATCATCGCTTCGTTGTAATTGCCAGCGCCAAAGCCGAGCGTGGTGAGCGTGATGCCGCTGTCGCGCTCGCGCTTGACCATATCGATCAGCGCCTTGTTGTCGCTCACGCCGACGTTGAAGTCGCCATCGGTGGCCATCACGATGCGGTTTATCCCGCCTTCGATATAGTTGGCGCGGGCGAGGGCGTAGGCCGATTTCATCGCAGTGCCGCCTGCGGTCGAGCCCTCGGCGTAGAGGCAGTCGAGCGCCTGGCGGATGTAATTCGTGTTGTTCGTCGGCTCGAGCACGGTCTGGACCATGCCCGAATAGGCGATGATCGAGACGCGATCCTTCGGGCCTAGCCGATCGGCGAGCATGGACAGCGATTTCTTGACCAGCGGGAGCTTGTCGTCCTCGTCCATCGATCCCGACACGTCGACGAGGAAGACGAGGTTGGCGGGCGGGCGCCCGCGTGCGTCCACGTCATAGCCGCGCAGCCCGATCCGCATCAGCCGTGTGCCCGGGTTCCACGGTGTGGTCGAAACATCCGTGGTGACGCTGAAGGGCACCGCGCGATCCGCCGGGCGCGGATAATCGTAGCGGAAATAATTGATCATTTCCTCGGTCCTGACCGCGTCCTCAGCCACGTTCAGTCCCTGGGTGAGCATCCGCCGTACATTGGCGTAGGCCCCGGTATCGACATCGACCGAGAAGGTGGAGACGGGCTGGTCGGCGACCGAGAGAATCGAGGCGACTGCCTTGCCGTCATAGCGCTCGGTATTCTCGCGCGAGCCATATTCGGGCGTGGCCCTGGCCGCGGCAGTGCCGGTGCTCCGCATGGCCTGGCTTGGCATGATGGCGGGGGCCGCCATCGCTATCGGAGGAGGCGGAGGGGGCGGTGGGGAGGGTGGTGCCATCGGCATCGGCATCGCCGTGGGCGCGGGCCGGTTGCGCCACTGCCGACTGGAGCGCTCTTCGCGCTCGCGGGGCGTGCAGCGCACCGGCGAACGGCGATCCTGGCTTGCGCCCGGCGAGGCGGCGGCAGGCAGGGGCGGTGGCGCAGCCGATGTAAGGAGCAGGGCGGAACAACCAAGCAGCAAGCTGGAACGCGACATCATTACTCTCCCCTAATTGTTCTCGCATGTTCACGGCGTGTGTATGACTGCCCGATGAACGAGATGATATCTTGTATCATTTTGGGGCCAAGCACGTCCGGACAGCGAAACAGAGCGGGCGGGCACGGCGCGTTTTACGGGGCTTCGCGCACCACTTCGCGCCAGCCGATGTCGCGGCGGAAAAAACCCGTGGGGAAGTCGATCGCGTCCACCGCTTGGTATGCCGCAGCCTGGGCCTCGCGGACATTCTTGCCCGATGCGGTAACGTTGAGCACGCGCCCGCCGTTCGCGATCAAAGCGTCGCCCTCCATCCGCGTGCCTGCCTGGAACACGAGCGCGCCGCCTACCTCGGCTGCGGCGATGCCGCAGATCGCGCCGCCGCTTTCCGGCGTGCCCGGATAGCCCCTTGCGGCCATCACCACGGTGAGCGCGGTGTCGTTCGAGAAGTGCGGCGCGGCGCGACCGGCAAGTTCGCCCTTCGCGGTCGCGGCCATCAGCTCGAGCAGATCTTCCTCTAGCCGCAGCATCAGCACCTGGCATTCGGGATCGCCGAAGCGCGCATTATATTCGATCAGCTTGGGGCCGTCGGCGGTCAGCATCAACCCGGCATAGAGTATCCCGGAATAGGGCGCGCCCATCCGCGCCATCGCCTCGATCGTGGGGCGCACGATCGTCTCGATCGCGCGTGCCTCGAGTTCGGGGGTGAGGACGCGCGCGGGACTATAGGCGCCCATGCCGCCGGTGTTCGGCCCGACATCGCCGTCGCCGACGCGCTTGTGATCCTGCGCCGATCCGAACGGCAGGATCGTCGTGCCGTCGGTCAGCAGGAACAGGCTGGCTTCTTCGCCCTCCAGGAATTCCTCGATCACCACGCTCGCGCCCGCATCTGAGAAGATCGCGAGGATCGCTTCCTCGGCCTCTTCGCGCGTCATGGCGACCGTCACGCCCTTGCCGGCCGCCAGGCCATCGGCCTTGATCACTACTGGAATGCCGAAATCGTCCAGCGCGGCGAGAGCGCCATCGCGCGATTCGGCCTTGGCGAAAGCGGCGGTAGGGATGTTCTCGCGCGCGCACAGATCCTTGGTGAAGCTCTTCGAGCCCTCAAGTTGTGCGGCGGCCTTGTTCGGTCCGAACACCAAGATTCCCATCGTGCGCAGATTGTCACCCAGCCCGGCGACGAGCGGCGCTTCGGGTCCGATCACCACGAAGTTTATCGAATGGCGCAGGCAGAAATCGATGATTGAGCGATGGTCGCTCACGGCGATGTCGGCCAGTTCGGCAAACTCGGCTATCCCCGGATTTCCGGGCGCGGCCCATAGCTTTTCGAGTGCCGGTGATTGCGCCAGCTTCCACGCGAGCGCATGTTCACGGCCACCAGACCCAAGCAACAGGACGTTCATGCCCGACCCCTTTTTCGAAGAAAGCGTTTCTGAAAATAGACTTGGGCGGCTGGTACCCGAGGAGGTGCCCGGGGACAACGCAAGCGCGATGAGCGTCAGCGAGCTTTCGTCGAAGCTCAAGCGCATGGTCGAAGGCGAGTTCGGCCATGTCCGCCTGCGCGGCGAGATTTCGGGGTGGAAGCGCGCGGCTTCCGGGCATGCCTATCTTTGCCTGAAAGATGCCGATGCGGTGATCGACGGGGTGATCTGGCGCGGCGAGGCCTCGCAAATCCCGTTCAACCCGCAGGACGGGCTGGAGGTCGTCGCGACCGGCAAGCTCACCACCTATCCGGGGCGCTCCAAATACCAGATCGTGATCGAGCGGATGGAATTGGCGGGCGAAGGCGCGCTGATGGCGCTGTTCGAGAAATTGAAGGCGAGCCTGGCGGCGGAGGGCCTGTTCGATCGCAGCCGCAAGAAGCCGCTGCCTTATATGCCCCGCACGATCGGGGTGGTGACTTCGCCCACCGGCGCGGTGATCCGCGACATCCTGCACCGGCTCGAGGATCGTTTCCCCACCCATGTCATCGTCTGGCCCGTCAAGGTGCAGGGCGATGGCGCGGCGGCCGAAGTCGCGGCGGCGATCCGCGGCTTCGATGCGTTGCCCGCTGACGGCGCGGTCAAACGGCCCGACCTGATCATCGTCGCTCGCGGCGGCGGTTCGATCGAGGATCTGTGGGCGTTCAACGAAGAGGCGGTTGTCCGCGCGATCGCGGCCTGCTCGATCCCGCTGATCTCGGCTGTGGGGCATGAGACCGACACCAGCCTTTCGGATTTCGCCGCAGACTTGCGCGCGCCGACGCCCACCGCCGCCGCCGAAATGGCGGTGCCGGTGCGCGCGGAGGTGGCCAACACGATCGCCAGCCTGGCGCTGCGCGCCGAACGCTGTGCGCGACGTTATCATGATCGCGGCAGGGAACGGCTTGCGGCCCTGGTCCGCGTGCTTCCGCGTCGCGATGCCCTGCTCGGTCCGCAGCGCCAGAGGATGGATGATCTGGGGGGGCGGCTGGATCGCGCGCTGGAGCGGCGCGTGACGATGGCACGCGGTCAGCTCGATCGCTCCACCGGCGCGCTTCGCCCGGCGATGCTGTCTCAGCGGCTCGAAGCTGCGCGCCATAAGCTCACTGGGGCTGGGCGGCATCTCGACCTTGTCCACCCCAATCGGCCGCTTGAGCGCGGCTATGCCTGGGTGGAGGCGCGGGCCACGGGCAAGGTGATAGGCACCGCCGATGCCGCGCGCGCGGCGGGGGCTGTAACGCTGCGGTTCATCGACGGTGCAGTAGATGCAAAGGTTGAGCGGCCGGGTGGCAAACCCTATGCAGCCGGCAAACCCGAGCAACCAAGCCTGTTGTGACGGTCGGGAGAGTGGAATGCTGATGGCGAACAGCCGCCCTGCGCGGCTTCATTATATGGCGAACGGCTTTCGCGTGCTGGTGCCCGGCGACCATGTCGTCTGCGCCGGAACCGGCGAGCGGATCCAGATCGAGGCGCTGCGCTATTGGAGCGTGGCGCGGCAGGAGCCCTATGCGGGGGCTGAGATCGCTGCGCGCGTGATGCACCCCTGATGAGTCTCGCCGCACGCCTGCCCGCCGCTGCCGCTCTATGGGTGCTGCTCGGAACCTGCGTCGATCTTCCCAGGGCCGGTGCGGCGGATGCTTATGCTACGGGCGCACTGCCTCAGGCGCCGCAAGCCGATCCGGCATCGCGCTTCGCCTTTGAAGGCCAGATGATCCAGGGCGGCGCAGTGATCGGCGTCGCGCCGAAGGGGGCTACGCTGCTCACGCTGGACGGCGCTTCAGTGCCGATCGCTCTGGACCGCCGCTTCCTGATCGCTTTCGATCGCGACGCCGGGCCGTCGGCTACGCTGGTGGCGACGCTGGGCAATGGCCAGCAGGTGCGAAAGCAGCTCACCATCGCGCCCCGCGCCTGGGATATTTCGCGGCTCAACACGCTCCCCAAATATCCGGTACCGCGCCCCGAATTCGAGCGGGTCCGCCCGGGCGAATTGGCCCAGATCAATGCGGCGCGCCGGATGCAGAGCGATTCGACCGGATGGCGCCAGGCGATGCTGTGGCCGGTCGTCGGGCGCATCTCCACCTTGTTCGGGTCGCAGCGCATTTATGCGGGCGAGCCGGGTTCCTATCATTCGGGAATAGATATCGCGCGGCCCACCGGTACCGTCGTGCTGGCACCAGCAGACGGCGTCGTTGTCCTGGCCGCCGCCAAGCCCTTCACGTTGGAGGGCAATCTGCTGATGGTGGATCATGGCGCGGGGCTCAATAGCGCCTTCATGCACCTGTCCAAGATCAACGTGCGCGTAGGGGAACATGTAAGGCGCGGGCAACCGATCGGAGCCGTGGGCATGACAGGGCGGGCGACCGGTCCGCACCTTCACTGGAGTCTGAAGTGGCGCGATTCCCGCATCGACCCGCTTTTGCTTGCGGGACCCATGCCGGTCGCAGAATAGCGCTACATCTTGCTCTCGCGCTGCAACATAAACGAACATCTTGAGCGGCGTTTGCGCAACAAAATGCGCAGTATTGTGTCATTTTAGATACAGGTGCCCCAAAAGCGGGCGCAGCAATCTGAACGCAGGCTTTACAGCGCCGCACTCCATCTTCATCGAGCGTAACCAAGCTTTGCCCGACGTGCGCCCGGCGTGCGTCCCGTGAAGCGGGGAGACACCCGAGGCGCAGTCCATGCGCCTCGGAAAAGCGAGGGAACTTATGAAGAGCAATCACATCTTGAAGCTGCGCGCAGGTACGGCGATGCAGGCTCTGGCGCTGATCGGCGCCAGCGTCGGCGCTGTCGCGTTCGCAGCTCCGGCCGCTGCGCAGGACTATGTGTCGGGCGCCATGTCCGGTACCGTGACGAACGAAACCGGTGAGGCCGTTGCCGGCGCCACCGTGACCATCACGTCGAAGAGCCGGGGCTTCACCCGCACCGCCACCACCTCGTCGAGCGGCGCTTTCCGCTTCGCTGGTCTGGCTCCCGGTGCGTACGACGTCGCCGTCTCGGCCGATGGCGTTCCCGGCTACCGCGCTGAAGGCGTCACGGTTACCGCGTCGCAGACGTCCTCGCTCGATATCGCCCTCGGCGCCGAGGAAATCGTCGTCACCGGCGCTGCCGCTGCTTCGAAGACCGGCGGCTCGACCACCGGCCTGACCGTCGACCTCGATCAGTTCGTCAAGACGAACCCGATCAACCGCGACCTCACCTCGGTCGTCCTGCTCGCTCCCGGCACCTCGCTGGGCGATGACGGCTTCGGCAACCTCGCTTCGATCGGCGGTTCGTCGGTCGCTGAGAACGCCTATTACATCAACGGTCTGAACACGACGAACTTCGATAACTATCTCGGTTCGGCTCGCGTGCCGTTCGAGTTCTATCGTTCCGTCGACATCAAGTCGGGCGGCTACTCGGCCGAGTTCGGTCGCGCCACCGGCGGCATCATCAACGCTGTGTCGAAGTCGGGCAGCAACGATTTCACCGCGGCGATCCACCTGAACTACGAGCCGGACGCTTTCCGTTCGAACTCGAAGAACCTGCAGAACTGCACCGCCGCTGGCGTCTGCACCAACGTCACGAACCGCGCGTTCGATCGCACCAAGTCGTATTCGGCAATCGTCGAAGCCGGCGGCCCGATCATCCGCGACCGCCTGTTCGTCTACGGTCTCGCCGAGTTCCGCCGTTCCGAAACGCTGCGTAACAGCCGCACGACCGGCACCGGCACCGAGCGCGTCCAGAACGATCCGTTCTATGCGTTCAAGGTCGATGCCTATCCGATCGACGGCCATCACCTCGAGTTCACCGCGTTCGATACGCGCCAGACCGAGCTGCAGACCAACTTCTCCTATCTCGAAGCCGGTGGCGTTGCGTCGCTCGGCGCTTCGAAGAGCCAGGTGAAGAACAAGGCCGGCGGCTTCAACTTCGTGGGTCAGTACACCGGCACCTTCGCCGACTGGCTGACGGTTTCGGGTGCCTATGGCCGGGTCCGTGACAACTTCGAAGTTCTTGGCGTCGATGCAGGTTCGTCGGGCTACTTCTTCCAGAATGCCTCGGGTGCTGCAGTCAACGGTCAGCCCCAGGGCGGTCTCTACACCGGCCAGACGGCAAGCTCGCGCGGTTTCCCGTACAACACCGAGCGTAAGTTCTATCGCGGCGACGTCGATCTGTTCTTCAACGCGTTCGGCGACCACCACATCCGTGCTGGTTTCGACGTTGAGAACAACACGCTCGAGCACGTGTCGGTCCGTACCGGCGGTGCGGCTCTGGTGGCTGCAGGCTGGCTGCGTCCGGAAGCGTTCAACGCGAACCTGGGCGGTGCTGGTGCAGCACTCATCCTGCGCGCTGGCAACGTGGTTGAAGTCAACTACTTCAACTCGGGTGGCGCATTTAAGGCGCAGAACAAGGCGTTCTACATTCAGGACGAGTGGAAGCTCGGTGATCGTCTGACGGTCAACCTGGGTCTGCGCCGCGACGATTTCAAGCTCGATAAGCCGGGCGGCTCGACCTACATCGATCTGCCTGAGAACTATGCTCCGCGCATTGCGGCCAGCTATGATCTCTGGGAAGGCGAGACCGGCCGTGTCTACGGTTCGTTCGGCCGCTACTTCCTGCCGGTCGCCAGCAACACGGCGTTCCGTCAGGCGAGCCCGGAAATCTACGTCCGTGAGCGCTTCAACTACACCGGCTTCGGCGCGAACGGTCTTCCGACCGGTCTCACGCAGGTCACCACCCTCGCTGCTTACGCCGCGAAGTGCCCTACGATGATCCCGCAGGGTCTGACCCCGTTCTCGAGCGGCAACAACTGCAACGTGACCGGCGACGGTACCGTGAAGTCGACCGCTGAGAGCCTCTCGACGACGCTCAAGGCGACCCGCGAGACCGAGTGGATCGTTGGTTACGAGCATGAGTTCGGTGATGTCACGCTGGGTCTGAACTACACCCATCGCAACATGGACGTCAGCGCAGAAGACGTGGCGGTTGACGCTGCGGTTCTGGCTTATTGCTCCGCCAACGGTATTGCTGGTTGCGCCAACACCTGGACTGGTTTCCACCAGTACGTCCTTCTGAACCCGGGTTCGTCGGCGACCTTCGCCCTTGCCGGCAAGGATGGGCGCACGGTCACCATCTCGGCTGCGGATCTCAAGTATCCGAAGGCGACCCGTACCTATGACGCGGTGGAATTCACGTTCAACCGCAAGTGGGACGGCAAGTGGAGCCTGAACGGCAGCTACACTTGGTCGAAGAGCAAGGGTAACTCCGAAGGCTTCGTGCAGTCGGACTTCGAGCAGTCGGATTCGGGCATCACGCAGGACTTCGACCAGCCGGGCTTCACGCAGGGTGCCTATGGCCGCCTACCGAACGATCGTACGCATCGCTTCAAGCTGCAGGGTGCTCTGGCCGTCACTGACGCCTTCACCGTCGGCACGAACATTCGCGTCGAATCGGAGCGTCCGATGAGCTGCTTCGGCTTCAACCCGAACCCGAACTATTTCGACCCGTCGGGGCCGGCATATTCGGACTTCGGCAACGCCTATGGCGCAGCATCGCACTATTGCGGTGGCAAGCTCTCGCCGCGCGGCACGGCCAGCAAGACCGATTGGTTCTCGTCGATCGATCTGTCGGCTCGCTACAATGTCGAGTTCGGTGACCAGACTGTCACGCTGCGTGCAGACGTGTTCAACCTGCTCAACTCGCAGTCGGTCCAGGGCCGCAACGAGATTGGCGAACTGGACATCAACGTTAAGAACCCGAACTACAACCTGCCGACGTCCTATCAGGCGCCGCGCTACGTTCGTCTGGGTCTGGATATCGCTTTCTGATCTGATCAGAGCGTATCGAACCAAGGGAGAGGCGGGCTTCGGCCCGCCTCTTTTTTTGTGCCCCCGCGCCGGGTCTCAGACGCCGGAGCGCACACGCATTCGACGCGCGCACATACGCACCGTCGCGAGATCGTGCCGTTGGGGGAGTGTAGTCGGCGGGCAAGGCCAGCCCGCCGAAAACGTTCCTAGTCGAAATAGGCTGCGCGGAAGGCGTCCATATACGGCTTGATGGCCTCGGCGCTGCCAATCCGGTCCGCGGAGATCGGCGCGCGGACTTGTTGCACGCTCGCCGTGCGCACGTCGCGCTTGACGGTGTGCGGCTGATGAACCTGCGGCTCGTCGGCCAGACCGCAGCGTTCCAGAATGCGGGGGATCCATTCGCTCGGGGCCCGCACCAGATCCTCATAATACACGGTGAGAATCCGGTCGCCGAAATGCTGCGTCCAATGCGCGAACAGGCGATCCTCTTCGCGGTAATAATGCCCGATATCGGTGAAGGACCAGCTCCACGGCACGCTGGCGGTAAAGTAGCTGCGATAGGCGGAAAGCGCCGTGTCTTCCGGATTGCGCCGCATCCATATGACCGGCGCGGTGGGCAGCGCATGCAGCAGCAGCCCCATCAGCCGCGCCTGGGTTAGCGTCTTGTCCACGATCAACCCGTCGCCGCCGAACCACATGCCCAGGGTACGGTGATAATCCTCGGCCACTTCGCCCCAGGGATCGCCGCTCGTCGCCCGCTGATCGTAGCGGCGTGCGCCCTCCAGCGTATAGTCGCCCGTCGGGATCAGCGCGGGATGCAGCGCATTGACCTCACCACCCTCGGTCACGCGCGAATGGCTGACAAGGATCTGCTCGACCAACGTCGTACCCGAGCGCGGCAGTCCGTTGACGAAGATCGCTCGCGACTTCCGCGCGCCAGATGGGGTGAGCTTCGCCAGTGCCTCGGGGGTGAAGGTCGCGATGATCTGATCGACCTGCGCGCTGAGCGCCGCGCGATCGAACTGCTCGATGCCCCGGCGCAGATCGGCGCCCTCGGCATAAAGAGCGAAGGCGCGATCATGATCGCCGGTGTCGTAATATGCCTTGGCGAGCCCGTAGAGGAAGCGTGCGGCGAGGTCGGGTTCGGCCCGACGGAATGCCGCGCGATGCTTTTCCATCGCGGAAATATCAGGATCGCCCGCCGAGAAGCGCTTGATCATCGCCAGCGCGAACCAGGTCTGGGGCTGCATCGGCGAGGTGGCCAGCACGCGGCGATAGCAATCCTCAGCGCCGGCAAAATCGCCGCGCTGCCCCGCGATCGTGCCTAGAAAGTGGAGGATGCCGGGATGATTGCGCGCGCCCGCCGGCAGCCGGGCGATCTCGTCCAGCGCTATCTGGGTGCGGCCATAGCTGGCGAGCTCGCCCCAGTAATACAGCAAGCGCTCCGGACTGAGCGGCGCCGTCCGCGCCACGCGCTGCGACGCGGCGAGCGACATCTCGATCTCGCCGATATGTGCCGCGAGCTTCGCCACGCTGCGCCACCGCTCGCCCGAGCCGGGCCCGGTGCGAAGCTCGGTCTCGAGCAGGCGGGCGCCCTGTCTCCGCTCGCCCGCCTGAAGTGCATCGATCGCCTGGAGGGTGAGGGGTTTTGGGGAAGTCGCCATGCCTTCCCCTCTACCGCCGCCGCACGTTTTGGCAAAACGGCTGCTGCTTCAGGCGACGTCGAGCTTGAGCGCGCCGTCACCTTCGTCGACCGTCACCAGCGATCCGTCGCGGACCTCGCCGCGCAGGATCTTGTCTGCCAGCGGGTCCTGCAAATAGCGCTGGACCGCGCGCTTCAAAGGCCGTGCGCCATAGACCGGGTCATAGCCGACCCGCCCGAGCCACGCCCGGGCCGCATCGGAAAGCTCGACGCGGATCTTGCGATCCGCAAGCAGCTTGCCCAGCCGCGCGACCTGGATGTCGACGATCGGCGCCATGTGATCCGCCGCCAGCCGGTGGAACAGAATGATCTCGTCCAGCCGGTTGAGGAATTCCGGGCGGAAATGCGCGCGGACGATCTCCATCACCTGCGGCTCGACGCTCTCGGTGCTCTCGCCCTCGCCCAGATTGGCGAGATACTGGCTGCCGAGATTCGAGGTCAGGATGATGATCGTGTTGGCGAAATCGACCGTGCGGCCTTGCCCATCGGTCAGGCGACCGTCATCGAGCACTTGGAGCAGGATGTTGAAGACATCGCCATGCGCCTTCTCGACCTCGTCGAACAGAATCACCTGATAGGGGCGACGGCGAACCGCTTCGGTTAGAACGCCGCCTTCCTCATAACCGACATAGCCGGGAGGGGCGCCGATCAGCCGGGCGACCGAATGCTTCTCCATGAACTCGCTCATGTCGATGCGGACCATCGCGGATGCGTCATCGAACAGGAATTCGGCGAGCGCCTTGGTCAGCTCGGTCTTGCCGACGCCGGTTGGCCCCAGGAACAGGAACGAGCCCAGGGGCCGGTTCGGATCCTGAAGCCCGGCGCGGCTGCGGCGCACGGCGGTGGCCACGGCCTTCACCGCATCGGACTGGCCGATCACGCGCTTGCCGAGCGCCTCCTCCATATGGAGCAATTTCTCGCGCTCGCCTTCCATCATCCGTTCCATCGGGATGCCGGTCCAGCGGCTGACGACATTGCCGATATCCTCGGCGGTCACTTCCTCGCGCAACATCGCGCCCTGGGTGGTGGTCTGTGCCTCCTCCAGCTGGCGGGTGAGCGCGGGGATGGTGCCATAATTGAGCTCGGCCATCTTGCCGAGATCGCCCGAGCGCTGCGCCTGCTCCAGCTCGACGCGCGCGGCATCGAGCTGCTCCTTCAGCTTGGCCTCGGCGCCGATCTTGTCTTTCTCCGCCTGCCAGCGGCCGGTCAGCTCGCTCGACTGCTGCTCGAGATTGGCGAGTTCGGACTCGAGATTGGCGAGACGGTCCTTCGACGCGGCATCGCTCTCCTTCTTCAGCGCCTCGCGCTCGATCTTGAGCTGGATGATGCGGCGGTCGAGATTCTCGATTTCCTCGGGCTTGGATTCCACTTCCATGCGGATGCGGCTGGCCGCCTCGTCCATCAGGTCGATCGCCTTGTCGGGCAGGGAGCGATCGGTGATGTAGCGGTTGGACAGCGTCGCCGCCGCGACGATCGCGGCGTCGGTGATGCGCACGCCGTGGTGCAGCTCGTACTTGTCCTTGATGCCGCGCAGGATCGAGATCGTGTCTTCCACGGTCGGCTCGCCGACGAACACCGGCTGGAACCGCCGCTGGAGCGCGGGGTCCTTCTCGACATATTTGCGATATTCATCGAGCGTGGTAGCGCCGATGCAGTGCAGCTCGCCGCGGGCAAGCGCGGGCTTCAGCAGATTCCCGGCGTCCATCGCACCTTCGGATTTACCCGCGCCGATCAGCGTGTGCATCTCGTCGATGAAGAGGATGATGTCGCCTTCGCCGGCCTTGACCTCGTCGAGCACGCCCTTGAGCCGCTCCTCGAACTCGCCGCGATATTTCGCGCCCGCGATCAGGCTGCCCATGTCGAGCGCCATCAGCGTGCGATCCTTGAGCGTATCGGGCACGTCGCCGTTGACGATGCGCAGCGCCAGCCCCTCGGCGATCGCGGTTTTGCCGACGCCGGGTTCGCCGATCAGCACCGGATTGTTCTTGGTGCGGCGGGCGAGGATCTGGATGGTGCGGCGGATTTCCTCGTCTCGGCCGATCACCGGATCGAGCTTGCCCGCGCGTGCATCGGCGGTGAGATCGCGCGCGAACTTCTTGAGCGCGTCATAGCGATCCTCCGCGCCGGCCGTGTCGGCGGTGCGGCCATTGCGCAGCTTTTCGATCGCGGCGTTGAGATTGTTCGGGGTGACGCCGGCCGCGGCGAGCGCCTTGCCCGCCGGGGTGGTCGCCGCCAGCGTGAGCGCGAGAAGCAAGCGCTCGACGGTGACGAAGCTGTCGCCCGCCTTTTGCGCGACCTGCTCGGCCTGGTCGAGCACGCGCACGGCATCGTTATCGAGGCCGGGCGTCTGCTGGGCGCCGCTGCCGGAGACGGCGGGCACCTTGGCCAGCGCGGCGTCGATCTCGGAAAGCGCGCGCTTCGCATCGCCCCCGGCGGCCGCGATCAGCCCGGAGGCCATGCCCTGCTCGTCTTCGAGGAGTGCTTTCAGCAGATGTTCGGATCCAATCCGCTGATGGCTCATGCGGATCGCGACGGTCTGCGCCGACTGGAGAAAGCCCTTGGCGCGGTCAGTAAATTTCTCGAGGTTCATGTCTATCCCTGTTAGCCTGTGCCCGAGAGATGGTGTTGCATTTAGGCAACACAAGGGGGTGCCCGATCGAATGTATAGCGATCTTCGAGGACCGTCATCCCGCATAGGCTAGAGATGTATGGCGTTCTCGGGAGTAAGCGGATTGTCTCCCTCCCAGTAGCCTCCCGTTAACGCTACCTGTTTAGAACTTTCCCCAACACGCCATCCGGGGGAATGTGTGGCCACGCAGTTTTCCAGCCAGCTCGCCGCGCCTGCCGCGCCGATATCGGGTTCGCTCGGCGATCCATCGCGCGCAATCCTGGGGCCAAAGCGCGATGCGCTGCTGTTTTGGGGAGCGCCGCTCGCCGCTTTCCTTTTCGTCCAGCTCTGGCTGCGGGGATGGGACAGTTTTGCCCCTGCCGCGATCTCCAGCCAGGCAGTGATCGCGCTGTTCGGCTGCGTATCGATCCTGACCTGGGCGCATCTGATCGCGGTCGTGCCGCGCGCTTACATGAACCCGGAGGTGTTCGCCGCCTATCGGCTGCGCCTCACCATCGTCCCCATATTGCTGCTCGCAGCGCTCTTCCTGTCGCACACCGTGCTGGTCGCGGCGGCCGTGGTCGCGGTGTTCTGGGACGTTCACCATTCGGCGATGCAGAATTTCGGCTTCACCCGCATCTACGACATGAAGGCCGGGAACGCGCCGAACGTGCTCCGGACCACCGATTTGCGGCTCAACTGGACGCTCTATGTCGGGCCGCTCGGGGCAGGCGCGGCGCTCGCGGTCCATACCGTCTATTTCCGGCAGTTCGAGGGGACGATGCTGGGCGCGCTTACCAGCGTGCCTGGCGTGCTCGCAAACAGCCATGAAGGTGTGCGTCTCGCTGCGACCCTCGCTTATGCCGGGGTGATCGGCTGGGCGGTGATCGATTATGCCCGGGCGATGCGGGCGGGCTACACGCTTCCCGCGCACAAGCTGGCTACGATCATGGTGACGGGTGCGGTCTCGGTCCTGGCCTGGGGCTTCTCGCCGCCGCTCGTCGCGCTGGCCGCGATCAACCTCTATCACGCCGTCCAATATTTTGCGCTCGTCTGGGTCAAGGAAGGCGACCGGATGCGGGGTAAGGGCACCACGCTGCGCGCAGCCTTGCTCTTCGCTCTCGGCTGCGCGCTGTTTGGGCTAGCCTATGCAGCGGCGGTTTCGGGCAAGCCGACGCTCTTCGTCGCGCCCTTCATCGCCTGCTCCCTGCTCCATTTCTGGTACGATTCGTTCGTCTGGTCGGTACGCAAGAAGCAGGTTTGAGGCCGCCTTTTCGCTTGCCTTGTCCGTTCGCGTCCTGCCCACGGCGGCCGATCCTACACCAGCATTTTATAATGCGGCGTCGGTTGCTTCACCCAGGCTAGCGAGATGGTGGGGCCTGCATAGTCGACCTGCGTCATCTTGCCGTCGGGCTGGAGGACCCGAATGGTCCGATTGAGCTGCCACCCGACCAGGTTGAGCGTTTTCCAGTCAACCTGGGAATTATAGGCTGCAGCACCAAGCTGCCTCCGTATCAACCGTTCGCTGAGGGTCGGATCGGCCATGGCGGCAAGGCCAGTTCGCACGATGGTTCGCGAATCGCCGAATCCGCCCGCGTTGTCGATCGCTTCGAACAGGGTGGAGTCGGGACCCACCGGTGCCAGCCCGTGGTCGGCAATCACATCGTTCTGAATGCGGGTCCCGCCGGCCAGCGCCGCACCGCCAGCGGCGGTCGCATAGTTGGCGTCCGACGTGCTCTTGCGGAACGGTGCCAGCAAGAAGCTGCCCATCAGGCTCTTCACTTCGCCCCGCACATCGGCACCGGTCTTGATTCCCGGGGCGAGTCCATGAAGCGCGGCTTGAACCGGGTCGCCCAGGTTCAGCGCGTTCTGCCAGCGGGTCAGTTCCAGATTGAAGATGTCGGCGGTCCGATCCGAATTGAGGAGAATGCGCCCGCGATGATCGTTGGTCGCCAGAATCATCGCCAGATCGGAAAGATAGGTCATGATCAGATCGGTGACATGTGCCGCCGTCACTCCGTTCTGGCCCGCCTGCTCCTGTGCGTGCAGCGCCTTCGCCAGATCGAGGACCGTCTGGCGGTAATGACCGAAGCGGGGCTCGGTACTGACCGCAGCGAAGACATGGTCGCGCTGTCCGGCCTCGCCCGCATTGATGCTGAGGCCGTGCAGGCCGGTCGGATAGGCGGTGTTGGCACCGACGGCGGTGTCCTCCGCTGTCAGTTCGGGCCCGGTCATCGCGGCTCTGGCTAGCGGATGCACGCCGAATTCGTGCGCGAGCATGCCGACGATGCGGCCCCGGCTTTCCTGCTCGAAGAACCAGGGCGAAAGCTTGATCTGGACCTGATCGCCAATCTCGATGACCGATGCGAGCTGCGGTTCATATTCGAGGGTTATCAGCGCGTCGCGGGTGCCGAGATAGGCGACGATGCTGGGCGTCGCGAGCAGGGCATCGATGATCGCCTGCCCCTTCTGCTGATACCTCGCATCGGTCGAGAGGTTGGCAAACCTGACATGCCCGGCGAACTGGACCACCTTGCCCGTGCTTGCACTCGCGCCCGATCTGGCAAGCTGCGCCGTGGCGGGGACCCGCCCCTGCTTTTGCTGCACGACATGCCATGCCTCATGGGCCAGATGGCGATCCTGTCCCGGCGCGAGATGGATATCGGCCCCTTGCGCGAACGCTTGCGCGTGAAGCTGCGCCGGGCGGCTTGAATTGCGATGCACCCGCACATCGTCCATCGCCAGGCCCGACAGACTCTCGATCCCGGATTTGAGCGCGTCGGGCAGCCGCGTGGGGTTGACCGCCGATCGCTGCGAAATCTGCCCGGCGAGCATGCGTTGCGCGGCGACCGCGGGGGCCGTGTTGAGCATCCGCCCGGAATCGGCAAGCTGCCGGACGCGGGGGCTCTCATGCAGGAAATTCGAAGCTGCGACGGGATCGGACGCGCGCTGTGCGCGCGGAGCATGATCGATTTGCGCATGTTCCGGCATGGAATCTCCGTGATCCGCGATCAACGCATTCGATGAATTTGTTACGATTGTCTCAAGTATCAATCAAGGTGTGTCCGAAATACGCCATATTGGTTCACATGTTTGGTAAGATGATGTCCGCGAGCTTTTGCAGTGTTTGAAATATTCTGATCGTTGATTTTCCCATATCGGCTCGCTGGCGTGCCGTTTTGTCACCAAATCCTGGGCGACTCGATCCCTGAGCCGCGCTATGTCGGCGAAAAGCGGAGAGGGAGGGCGTGGATGCGGCGATGGCTGATGCGTGGTGGAATCGGGCTGGCGCTGGTCTTGCTGGTGGCCGCGATCGGGCTCGGCACCTGGGAGCCTTTGTTCGCCGCGCGCGCCGCGCCGCCGCCCGCCCATATATATGACGCGACGATCACCCGCGATAAATTCGGGGTGCCGCACATCTTTGGCAAGACCGATGCCGATGTCTCCTATGGCATCGCTTATGCCCATGCCGAGGACGATTTCTCGACGCTCCAGGAAGTGATCGCGATGACGCGCGGCCGGCTGGGCGCGATCAACGGGCAGGATGGGGCGAAGACCGATTTCGTCGTCCATCTGCTCGGCGCGCGCGCGACGGTGGACCGCGATTACATGAAGCAGCCGGCGGACGTCCGCGCTCTGCTTGATGCTTATGCCACCGGCCTCAATCGCTATGCAGAGCGCCATCCGGAAGAGGTGAAGCTGTCGAAGCTGTTTCCGGTCAACGGCCAGGATGTCGCGGTAGGCTTCGTCGTTCGCT
Source organism: Sphingomonas soli NBRC 100801 (assembly GCF_001591025.1). Lineage (GTDB taxonomy): Bacteria > Pseudomonadota > Alphaproteobacteria > Sphingomonadales > Sphingomonadaceae > Sphingomonas > Sphingomonas soli. The sequence continues at coordinate 68,073 of NZ_BCTZ01000020.1, read as the reverse complement.
CGCCCTTCTTCTTCGGGCTGGAGGGGGTGCTGGGGGCGCTGTCGGGGGACAAGCCGCTGCCGATCGAGAAGGGCTTCGACAAGCCCGATGCTCCCGACGCGCCCAACGTCACCCCGCTGGGGCCGAATGCGGAGGCGAACGGCTCGAACGCCTTCGCGGTGGCGCCCAAGCGATCGGCGGACGGCTTTACCCGGCTGATCTCCAATTCGCATCAGGGATGGCGCGGTGCGGCGGCATGGTACGAACTGGTCGTCCATTCGCAGCAGGGCTGGAACTTCGCGGGCGCGACCTTCCCCGGCGCGCCCTATCCTCTGCTCGGGCATAACGAGCATCTGGGGTGGACCAACACGGTCAACCGGCCGGACATGGTGGATATCTACAAGCTCGTGCGCAACCCGGCGGGCGACCAGTATCGCTATGACGGGCAGTGGAGAAAGCTGGAGGCGAAGCGCGTCTGGCTGCCGGTGAAGCTCTGGGGCCCCTTCGTGCTGCCAGTGCCGAGGACCGTGTACCGCGCCGTGCAGGGGCCGGTGCTGATCAACAAGGAAGGCGCGTTCGCCATCAATTATGGCGGCAAGGATCAGCTCGGCATGGTCGAGGAATATTACCGGCTGAACCGGGCACAGAATTTCGAGCAATGGCAACGGGCGCTCGCGCAGCACGCGATCCCCGGCACCAATTTCATCTATGGCGATGCGGCCGGCAATATCGCCTATTTCTACAATGCCAGCTTCCCCAACCGGAAACCGGGCTTCGATTATCGCCAGGTGCTGGCGGGCGACACATCGGCGAACTACCAGCCGGGCACGGTGCCGTGGGAGATGGTTCCGCGGAACATCAATCCGGCGTCGGGTTTCCTGATCAACGCCAATAATTCGCCTTTCCAGGCGGCGGGTGCCGGATCGGAGATGAAGCCCGAAGACTGGTCGCCCCTGCTCGGCATCGAGACCGATACCACCAACCGAGGCACGCGATCGCTGGAGCTGCTGGGGGCCGACGGGTCGCTCTCCGCCGAGGATATGTACCGCATCAAATTCGACAGTGGCGTGAGCCAGTACAGCTTCCTCTACGCTTGGTTCAAGGAACTGGCGGCTGTGGACCCCAAGGGCGACAAATTGCTGGCCGAGGCGCGGGAATTGCTGTCGCACTGGGACTATAACTGGGATGGGAAGGGCCCAGCGGATTCGCTGGCCTTCTCGATCATGCGCGTGCCCAATCGCTGGCATTATGAGCGCAAGCCCAAGCCCGATCCCCGCGCCGTGCTCGCGGAGGCGGCGGGCTACCTCCAGAAGCATTTCGGCCGGCTAGACGTGCCGCTTGGCGACTTCATCCGGCTCAAGCAGGGCAAGGTGGATCTGCCGCTGGACGGCGGCCCGGACGCGCTGCGCGCTTCGACCAGCTATGACGAGCTTCCGGACGGACGCCTCGCGATCAAGCATGGCGACAGCTTTGTGATGTTCATCACCTGGGACAAAGCGGGCAAGGTCCGATCCGAATCGATCCAGCCCTTCGGATCAGCCAGCACGCGCCCGGATTCGCCGCACTATACCGACCAGGCGCAGCTCTTCGTCCAGCACAAGCTCAAGCCGGTGTGGTTCGATCCGAAAGAGCTCAAGGCGAATGCCGGGCGGAGCTACCGGCCTTAGGCAAATCAGGCCCCTCCCGTTGAGCGGGAGGGGCGGAAAGGCTCAGTTGGCGGGCTTTGGGGCTTCAGCCGCGGGTGCTCCGATTCCGGTGGCGGGGCGCTTCGCCTTTGGGGCGTCCTTGGCGTAGCGGTCGCCATAGGTGTTGCCCTCATACCAAAGCGGCGCTGCCTTGCCGTCGGCGATTTCGCGCGCGATCAGATAGTTCATCCGCGCAAACTTGGCGCCTGCGTCCCAGTTGAAGGGCAGCGTCACCTGATCGGAGACCTTGTGGTAATTGGTCGCGAGGAAATCCTTGAAGATCTTCTCGCCGCCATTCTTGAAGCCGGTGACGAGGAAGACCGAAGGCACGCCCTGCTTGACGAAGCTGTAATGGTCCGAGCGGACGAACAGGTTTTCCTGCGGCATCGGATCGGGCGACAGCGTCACGCCCATCTTCGCGCCAGCGGCTTCCACGATCGGGCCCAGCGTCGAATGCTCCGCGCCGAACGCCACGACGTCCTGGAAATCATAGAGCAGGATCGGCATGTCGAGATTGACGTTGGCGACGACCTTGCCCGCGCCGGTCACGGGATAGCGGGCGAGATAATCGGAGCCGAGCAGGCCGTCTTCCTCGGCGGTGAGCGCGACAAACAGGATCGAGCGCTTGGGCGGCTTGCCGCTCTGCTTGAAGGCGCGTGCCGCCTCGAGCATCGTCGCGACGCCCGCCGCATTGTCCATCGCGCCGTTATAGATCTGGTCACCGGTCAGCTTGGGATCCACGCCATCATGATCGAGATGCGCGGAAAGCAGGACATGCTCTGCGGCCAGCTTGGGATCTGAGCCCGGCAGCAGCCCGATCACGTTGGGGCTGGTGTAGCTCTTCACCTTGCTGGTCCGCGCGGTCGTCACCTTCTGCGTGAGCGCGAAGCCCTTGATTGCCCCGGGCTGCGCGGCTGCGGCGAAGATCTGGTCCGCAGTCATCGGTGCGCCTTCGAACAGCGCAGCGCCGGCGGTGGGGTTGACATAGGCCGCGATCTTCAGGCCGTTATCGTCGCCCCCAGGCGCGCCGTCCGCGTTCAGCCAGCTGGTCTGCGGGCGGGCGAAATAGCTCATGACCTGCGGCCAGGGGAACTGGCCCTTCAGATTGTCCGGCGTGATGAGGTAGAGCGCGCCGATCGCGCCGTGCGCGCCCGCGATTTTGGGCTTGTCGCTGCCACCTGCTGCCTTGACCTGATCGGGGGTCATCCCCTTGGGCGTGCCGATCAGCGTCACCACGAATTTGCCGCGCACATCCAGGCCGGCATAGTCCGATTCCAAGCCGTAGCCGACGAACACCGCGTCGCCGCTCACCAATTGCTCCTGCGTGCCGTAGCGCGGGCTCGCCGAGATCAGCGCTTCGGCGCCATTGGAGAATTTCTTGGTGCCGATCGTAACCGTCGCGGGCTTGCTGGTGTCGAGCACAAATTCGGCGAGCGGAACCTGCTGGTACCAGCTTCCGTCAGTGCCGCCGGGCTTGAGCCCCAGCGCCGCAAACCGCGTCGCGACATAGCGCGCCGCCACATCATAGCCGCGGGTTCCCGCGTTGCGGCCCTCGAGCAGATCGTCCGCCAGGAAGGTCACGGTCGCGCGCACTTCGTCCGCGCTGAAAACCGGTTCGCCGGCGTTCTGAGCGAAAGCGGGAGATGCGAGAGCAAGCGAAGCCGCGGTAAGAAACAGGAACGAGCGCATCGGAAAGGAGCTCCACTGGGAGGTCGAAGGAAGCCCGAACGCTAGTCGAAAATTTCACGCCCGCAAGCGCGCAAAAATATCCTATCTGCTTGACGCTGCGGAACGCTGGCTTTGTCCCTCGCGCGACCCGGCGCGCCGCTTGACAGGTCCGCTCGCGGTGCCGAGTTGTGATCCAGCAATTTCAAGGAGAGACCAAATGGCGAATGTGGACGGCAGCTGGAACACCGTGGCGAAGACCCCGATGGGCGATCAGGCGGCGGTGCTGACGGTGAATTCGAACGGTGACACCTTCACCGGCGCCTTTTCGGGCGCGATGGGCAATAGCGAAGTGAAGGACGGCAAGGTCGATGGCGACCGCCTGACCTTCGCGATCGACATCACCGTGCCGATGCCGATGACGCTGACCGGCGATGTGACCGTCGACGGCGACACGATGACCGGTACCGTGACGGCGGGCGCATTCGGCGCATTCCCGCTCACCGGCACGCGGGCGTAATTCACCTTTTCCTCCCTCGCTTTGGCGGGGGAGGACAAGGCGCTAACCCCGTTTCACCCGCGTCAGATGGCCCATCTTGCGGCCCGGGCGGGCGTTGCCCTTGCCATAGAGGTGCAGATGGGTGCCCGGCTCGGCGAGGAAGCCCTCCCAGGCATCGCCTTCATTGCCGATCAGGTTGACCATCTCGACCCGGCTTCCGGTCAGCGCGGTCGATCCCAGGGGCAGGCCGCAGATTGCGCGGATATGGTTCTCGAATTGCGAGCATTCCGCGCCTTCGATCGTCCAATGCCCCGAATTGTGCACGCGCGGGGCCATTTCGTTGAACACGGGGCCATCCGGTGTCGCGAAGAATTCGAGCGTCAGCACGCCGACATGATCGAGCGCCTCTGCAACGCGCGCGGACAAGGCGGCCGCCTGCGCCCAATGTACCGCGATCTCGTGGGGGGCGGGCAGCGTCGAGCGCGCAAGGATGCCATCCTTGTGCTCGTTCCACGGCGGCGGATAGCTGGCGAGCGCGCCATCCAGCCCGCGCACCGTGATGATCGAAAATTCGTGGGTGAATTCCACAAATCCTTCGAGGATCGCTGGGCGCTCGCCGATCTCTATCCAGGCCGCTTCGGCGTCGGCGGCGTTATGGATGCGCACCTGCCCCTTGCCGTCGTAGCCGAGTCGCAGCGTCTTGAGGATGGCAGGGGCGCCGATCCGGGCGATTGCCGAACGCAGTTCGTCGAGCGTGGTGACCAGCGCCCAGGGTGCCGTCCGCCCGCCCAGTTCGCCAACGAACGTCTTCTCGCGCGCACGGTCCTGCGCGATCTCCAGGCTCCTGGGGCCGGGCCGCACCGGCACCCTGGTGCTCAGATATTCCACGGGCGCGAGCGCGATATTCTCGAACTCGTAGGTGACGACATCGGCATGCGCGGCCAGATCGTCGAGTACGATCCGGCTGTGATAATCGGCGCGGGTGAAGGTGGAAGCGGTCTGCGCAGCGACACTCTCCGCATCGGGGGCGAGGATATGCGTGCGATAGCCGAGCTGCGCGGCCGCGCTCGCCAGCATCCGGCCAAGCTGGCCGCCGCCCAATATGCCGATGGTCGATCCGGGCGGCAGCGCGCTCATTCGGGGCTGTCCGCCACGGAGTCGGTCTGCGCGGCGCGCCAATACTTGAGCCGCTCGGCGAGCGCTTCGTCGGCCGTGGCAAGGATCGCGGCGGCGAGCAGCCCGGCGTTGATCGCGCCGGGCTGGCCGATCGCCAGCGTGCCCACCGGAATGCCGCCCGGCATCTGCGCGATCGAGAGCAGGCTATCCATGCCTTTCAGCGCCTTGGATTCGACCGGCACGCCCAGCACCGGCAGATGCGTCATCGACGCCGCCATGCCGGGTAGATGCGCCGCCCCGCCCGCGCCGGCGATCACCACCTTCAGACCGCGATCGGCAGCGCTGGTCGCGTAATCATAGAGCCGCTTCGGCGTGCGATGCGCGGAGACCACCTTGGTCTCATGCGCCACGCCCAGTGCATCGAGCATTTCTGCAGCATGGCGCATCGTCTCCCAATCGGAGGTGCTGCCCATGATGATGCCGACAAGTGGGTTGGTCATATCTGCCCCGTGGTGCGGAGACCGCCTGTTAGTGAGGGGATTTCCGGGAGGCAACACCCACGCCGTCACCCCCGACTTGCTCCGGGTTCACCGTGTAACGGTGGATGGGCTGGCGCCTCGGGCAACTCGCCAGGCGGAGGAGTGGACCCCGGCACAGGGCCGGGGTGACAAGCTAAGGTCTCAGCGTTCGCTCAGATAATAGCGATCCGTCGCGTTCAGCGCTTCGTCCAGTTCATAGACGATCGGCTGGCCGGTCGGGATCTCCAGATTGACGATCTCGTCATCGGCGATGCCGGAGAGGTGCTTGACCAGCGCGCGCAGCGAATTGCCGTGCGCGGAGACGATCACGCGCTTGCCAGCCTTCAGATCCGGCGCGATCTTGCTTTCCCAATAAGGCTGCACGCGCTCGATCGTATCCTTCAGGCTCTCGGTCGAAGGGATGGCGATCCCGGCATAGCGGCGATCCTTGGTCAGATCGAATTCGCTGCCGGCTTCCTGCGCGGGCGGCGGAATGTCGAAGGCGCGGCGCCAGATGCGGACCTGCTCGTCGCCATGGATCTTCGCGGTCTCGGCCTTGTTGAGGCCGGTCAGCCCGCCATAATGCCGCTCGTTCAGCGCCCAGTCCTTGGTGACGGGCAGCCACAGCCGGCCCATTTCCTCCAGCGCCAGATTGAGTGTCTTGATCGCGCGGGTCTGCAGGCTGGTATAGCATTGGTCGAAGTCGAAGCCCTTTTCGGCGAGCAGCCGGCCGGCGGCCTTGGCTTCCTCGACGCCCTGATCGGTGAGGTTAACGTCCCACCAGCCGGTGAAGCGGTTCTCAAGGTTCCAGGCGGATTGGCCGTGGCGGATCAGGACGAGAGTGGGCATGTGGACTCCTTCTAACCGGTCGGATGCGTCCTTAGCGCCCTGCGCGGCCGGAACAAGGAAGATGACCTATGGCGATTCGGCGCGAAACTTTGGTGTATGACGGCCCCGGCGGCGTCTTCGAGAGCATCGTCGCTTGGGACGGCGCCCTGTCCGGCCCGCGCCCCGGCGTGCTGCTCTTTCCCAACGTGCTGGGGTTGAAGGAAGCCGATCTCGAAAAGGCGGAGGCGCTGGCGGCGCTCGGCTATGTCGCCCTTGCGGCGGACATCTATGGGCAGGGCAAGCGCACCACCCGCGAATCGCCCGATCCGGCGCTCTATATGAACCAGCTCAACGCGGACCGCGCCTTGATGCGCGAACGCCTGCACGGCGCGCTCGCCACGCTGGCGGCGCATCCCCAGGTCGACGCCGCGAAGTTGGCCGCGATCGGCTTCTGCTTCGGCGGCAAGTGCGTGCTCGATCTTGCCCGCTCGGGCGGCGCGATCCTCGGCGGTGTCAGCTTCCACGGCGTCTATGACCGGCCCGATTATCCCAGCAATGTGCCAATCGCGCCCAAGCTGCTGATCTGTCACGGCTGGGACGACCCGCTAGGCGACCCCGTGACGGTGACCGCGCTGGCCGCAGAACTCACCGAAGCCGGTGCCGACTGGCAGCTCCATGTCTATGGCAATGCCGGTCACGCCTTCACGGATCGCGCGATGCCGGTCGGTCAGCGTCCAGGCTTCGGCTATGACGTGGCGGCAGACCGCCGCAGCTGGCAGGCGATGGAGAATTTCCTGGCCGAACTGTTCGGCTGAGCGGTTCGTCTTACAGCACCCGCGTCATGAAGCGGCTGGACGGATCGTCCGCCGGATAGTCGCCAAACGCGCCGCAATCGCTGAAGCCGAACTTGCGGTAGAGCGCGATCGCGGGCTCGAACGCCTCGCCCGAGCCGGTCTCAAGGCTCAGCCGTTTCAGGCCCATGCCGCGCGCGGCACCGAGGATATGCGACAGGATCGCCGCACCGGTGCCACTGCGCAGCAGGCCCGGCGCGGTGCGCATCGACTTGATCTCGCCTTCGTCGCCCGCCAGCCGCTTGAGCGCGCCGATCCCGGCCAGCGTCTCACCATCCCAGGCTGACCAGAAGCGGATGTCCGGCGTCTTCAGGCCCGAAAGATCGAGGAAATGACAGCTCTCCGCCGGTGAGTTGGCGAGCATCCCCTGTGCGTGCAGCCGGAGCAGGTCGATCACTTGCGGGTCGTCCAGCCCGCCTTCGCGAATATCCACTCAGATCTCGTCGATCATGCCGGCGAGCGTTTCCAGGCAGGCGTGCGCCAGCCGCTTCGACCGCTCCGGACTCCATGCGGATTCCGGGTCGGGATTGGCGTCGTGATCCTTGAACGGCATCTCCAGCGTCATGGAAACCGCGCCGAAGCGCTCGGCCAGCTGGTTGGTCGACATGGAAAGGTTGGCGGTGCCCGGCGCGGACTTCGCATAGCCCAGTTCGGTCTGGAAATCGGGCGTCCGCGCCGCGAGCCTGCGGCCGAATTCGTAGAATTTCTCGCCATGCGCGTCGGTCCAGCTTGGGATGCCTTCGAAGCCCGCCAGGAAGTTCGCGGGGATCGCCTCGTCGCCATGCACATCCATCGCGAAGGCGCAGCCGGTCTCGTCCATCGCGGCGCGCACGAGATAGACTTCAGGGCTCTTTTCCATCGACGGCGCATGCCATTCGCGGTTGAGGTTCACCCCCGCCGCGTTGGTTCGCAGATGCCCCCGGCGCGATCCGTCCGGGTTCATGTTGGGCACGACGTGGAACGTGGCCTTGTCGCGCAGGGCGGTCGCGGCGGCGTTGCCCGAGGTGAGGAATTCAAGCGCGCCTTCGGCCCACCATTCCGCCATGCTCTCGCCGGGATGCTGGCGGGCATAGAGCCATACCTGCTTGGGGCCGGTGCCCATCGTCAGCACGTCGAGCGGCTGTCCATCGAGTGTCTGGCCGATCTCGCGGTGTGTCACGCCCGGCATCAGCGCGATGCGGCTGACCAGATCGTGATGCCGCTCCATCGAATAGGGCGCGAAATAGGCGAACCAGGCGATGTCGGTGTCGAAGCTGTAGGCGAAGCTCAGCACGCCATCGGCGTAATGGGTGTCCGCCAGCCGCCATGACTCGCGGTCGTTCGACACGCGCGCGCCATAGCCTGGCCAGCCATCGGGGTAAGCCGATCCGCCGGCGTTGAGGATGCGGAAGGTGATCGTGCGCCCCTCCGCGCCGCTCACCCGGAAATGAAACCATTGGAAGAAGTCGGAAAGGTGATCGGTGACGATCTCGAGATCGGCGCGATCGCCATCGATGTTCACGACGCGGATATTGCCGCTGTCGAAAGCGGCGTTGATCTGGATGCTCATTTCACGGTGATAGTCACCCCTGACTCGCCGGGGAAGCCCTTGAACAACGCGCTGGCGAGCCTCGCGGCAGTCCCGGCTGGCTGGTCTCCGGCGGTTTGGGTGATCGCGCGTCCTTCCCACATCGTGCTGTTGTCGCTGCGGCGGCGCAGCTGGACCGACAGTTCGGAGACATAGAGGTTGCGGGTCTTGCCGCCGATTCCGAACGAGAGCCCGCCGCCGACCCCCACGCCGCCGCGCCGCCCGCCATAGCTGCCGCCGCCAAGCCCGATCGAAACGGGCGGGGCCTCACGGTAGCTCCCCGCGGCGGTCCGCCGGAAGCCCACGGCGGCGATATAGCCGGAGGCCATGTCCACACCGCCCTTCACATAGCCCAGCCGCTCCAGTTCCATTCTGACGGCATCGGCGTAGAGATTATATTCAGGGCTCACCGGATCGGTCCCGGCCGGTTCGATCGCCACGGTGGTGCGCTCGGTCATGGGCTGGCCCAGATGATAGCGCGTCACGTCGATCGGGGCTCCGCGCGTGGTGGCGGTGCAACCGCCAAGCAGGGCGCCACCAGCGAGCAGGGCGAGGGTGAGGGGCTTGGTCACGGGGATCTCCATGGTTTCGCGGGCGCAACGGCTCCTGCTGCATCAAACAAGAGTCGCGCCGAGTCGGTTCCACGCCCGCAGCGCCTTGACTTGGGCGGCACCGGCCTCTAGGCGACCCCCTCTTTTCCAGACACCAATATTCGAGAAGCGAATCGGTCATGAAGATCGTGAATTCATTGAAGTCGCTCAAGGGACGTCACCGCGACAACCGCGTGATTCGTCGTCGCGGGCGCATCTACGTCATCAACAAGACCAATCGCCGGTTCAAAGCCCGCCAGGGCTAATTCGGGGTGGAAGGCCCGTCTGCCGTCATTTTCGATGTCGGCAACGTCCTTTTCCCCTGGAATCCGCGGTGGCTTTACGAGCGCCTGATCCACGACGATCGGGCGCTCGACGCGTTTCTGCGCGATGTCGTCACCCATGAATGGCATTTTCAGCACGACGCAGGGCGACCGTTCGCTGAGACGTCGGCCGAGCTGATCGCGCAGTTTCCCGAGCATGATTCGCTGATTCGCGCATGGGGGCCGCGCTTCAACGAAACACTCGGCGATCCGATTCCCGGCATGCGCGAAATCGTCTTCGAGCTCGATGCGGCCGGCGTGCCGCTGTTTGGCATCACCAATTTCTCGAGCGAATTCTGGCGCGACTGGGCGCCGGGGCATTCCCAGATCTTCGGTCGGTTCCGCGATATCGTCGTCTCGGGTGACGAGAAGCTGATCAAGCCCGATCCGGCGATCTATCGCCTCGCGCTCTCGCGCTTCGGTCTCGAACCGGCGCAGGCGGTCTTCATCGATGACAATCTGGCCAATGTCGAAAGCGCGGCGCGACTCGGGATTCACGCGATTCGCTTCACTGGTGCAGAATTGCTCCGCACCGACCTCAGGGCGCTCGGCCTGCCGGTCTAGGTGCGAATATGTTGCATTGCGGCAACGCTCGTTTCGTATTCCGCTTGGTTCGCAGCGCCCGTGCGCGAATTTCGTATTCCCGTAACAAAACGCTGTCTTAGGGTGGGGTGTGCCGATGTTTGGCTGGGCGTTGATGCCTTATCTGCTTGGAGATTTTCGATGAAGCTCATTCGAGGCGCCCTTGTCGGCGCTGCCACCCTTGCTCTCGCTGCCGCGCCGGCCGTCGCTTCGGCGGGCAACGCTTCGAAGCTCTCGCTTCGCGCCGCGACTGCGTCGAAGAACAAGTCGGACGCCGTGCCGGTGATCCCCCCCGTTCTCGCGAGCGTTCTGGTCGTTGGCGTGATCGTCGGCACCGTGGTCATCGCGCGGCAGTCGCCCGACAGCCCCTAAGCCGTCAGGCCATAGGCCATCTGAAAGCGGCGCCGGATGGGTATCCCGTCCGGCGCCGTTTCGTTTTCAGGCGTCCTGATCGCCCTTATAGGTCTTCAGTTCGTCCCCGACGAGCGTGACCACGTGCAGCACATTGGTCGATCCCGGCGTGCGGAACGGCACGCCCGCGCACAGAATCAGCCGGTCGCCCGCCGCCGCGATATGATGCCGCATCGCCATCCGCTTGGACTTGGCGACCATTTCCTCGAACGAATCCACGTCGCGCGTGTGCACGGCATGGACGCCCCATAGCAGCCCCAGCCGCCGCGCCGTCTCAACCTTGGGGGTGAGCACCATGATCGGCACCGAAGGCCGCTCGCGCGCGATCCGCCGCGCGGTCGAGCCCGAGGTGGTGAAGCACAGGATGGCCGATGCCGATACCGTCGCCGCGATGTTCTTCGCGGCTTCGGAGAGCGCGTCGGCGGTTGTGGGGTCGGGGCGGGTGATCGTGAAATGCACGCGATCGCCATGCGTCGGGTCGCGCTCCACCGCATCCGCGATCGAGTTCATCATCGCGACCGATTCGATCGGCCATTTGCCCGCCGCGCTTTCCGCCGAGAGCATGATCGCGTCCGCGCCGTCATAGACCGCGGTGGCGACGTCGGAGACTTCGGCGCGGGTGGGCGAGGGCGATTCGATCATCGACTCCAGCATCTGCGTCGCGACGATCACCGGGCGGCCCATGCGCCGCGCGGTCTCGACGATGCGCTTCTGCAAAGGAGGGACGGTCTGTGGCGGAAGTTCGACGCCCAGATCGCCGCGCGCAACCATCACGCCGTCACACTGCTCGACAATCTCCTCCAGGCGGGCGATTGCGCTCGGCTTCTCGATCTTAGCCAGCAGCGCCGCCCTGCCGCCGATCAGGCGCCGCGCCTCCATCAGGTCTTCGGGCCGCTGGACGAAGCTGAGCGCAATCCAGTCGGCCCCCATCTCGACGGCGAAGGCCAGGTCGCTGCGGTCCTTTTCGGTCAGCGCCGCCAGCGGCAGCACCATATCGGGAACGTTCAGGCCCTTATTGTTCGAAAGCGAGCCGCCCACTTCGATCACGGTGGTTAGCCGGTCCGGCTGCACGCCGATCACGCGCAGCACCAGCTTGCCATCATCAAGCAGCAACCGGGCGTCGGGATGCGCCGCTTCGAAAATCTCGCGATGCGGAAGCTCGACGCGCGTAGCGTCGCCGGGTGTGGAATCGCGGTCGAGCACGAATTCGTGCCCCGCCTGCAACATCACCTTGCCCTCGGCGAACTTGCCGACGCGCAGCTTTGGTCCCTGAAGATCGGCCAGGATCGTCGATGGCCGCCCCAGCTTCTTTTCCAACCCGCGTATCGCCGCGAACACCGCGACTTTCGATTGCTGGTCGCCATGGCTCATATTGATGCGAAACGCGTCGGCACCCGCGTCGAACAGTCGCTCGATCATCTCGGGGGTGGAACTGGCCGGGCCGAGGGTCGCAAGGATCCGCACCTTCCGGGAGCGGGGGCTTATGGCCTTTGTCATCGCTGTCATCCTCGGCCATCTGTGGCGGTTGTATGCGCCCGGCTCTAGCCCCAAATGCAAACCGATCAACCCGGAGACGAAGATGGACGATCTCGACATGCTGGACGATGCCACCGCAGCGAAGGCGTTTCGCCGTCTCGTCCGCCATCTGCGCCATCGCAAGGACGCGGAGAATATAGATCTGATGGGCCTTGCCGGCTTCTGCCGGAACTGCCTCGCGGATTGGGTCGCCGAAGCCGATGGACGCCTCTCGAAGGAAGAGGCGCGTCGGATCATCTACGGCATGCCCTTTAGCGAATGGAAGGCGAAGCATCAGGGAGATGCCACTTCCGAGCAACTCGCGCGCATGGAAGAGAGCCTGCGCAGGAACGATGAAGCGCTGGACAATGCGCTCGCCGACAGCTTTCCGGCCAGCGATCCGCCCTCGATGACCGCGCCGAACCGATAGGGCTTGAGGCATGCGCCGGGCTTCTCTATCGCCCGCGCTTCATCCCATCAGGAGCCAAAAATGTCCGACTCTGTTTCCGCCGAACAACTGCGCCTGTTCATTGAGCGCATCGAACGGCTCGAGGAAGAGAAGAAGGGCATCGCCGACGACATCAAGGACGTCTATGCCGAGGCCAAGTCGACCGGCTTCGACGTCAAGACGATGCGCACCATCGTGCGGCTGCGTAAGATGGAAAAGCACCACCGCGACGAGGCGGACGCGTTGCTCGAAACCTATCGCAACGCGCTCGGGCTCCACTAAGAAGCGCGGGCGAGAGGGGAACCCATGGCAGGCCATTCCAAATTCAAGAACATCATGCACCGCAAGGGCGCGCAGGATAAGAAGCGCTCGGGCATGTTCTCAAAGCTCAGCCGCGAAATCACCGTCGCGGCCAAGATGGGCTTGCCGGATCCCGACATGAATCCGCGTCTGCGCGCAGCGGTCAACGCCGCCAAGGCGCAGTCCATGCCCAAGGACAATATTGCCCGCGCGATCGACAAGGCCAGCCGCGGGGATGGCGAGAATTACGAGGAAATCCGCTATGAAGGCTTCGGCCCGGGCGGCGTTTCGCTGATCATCGAAACCCTCACCGACAATCGCAACCGCACGGTCACCAATGTTCGCACGGGCATGAGCAAGAATGGCGGCAATCTCGGCGCGCCCGGCTCGGTCAGCCATGGTTTCGACCGGGTCGGCCTGATCACCTATCCCGTCAAGGCCGGCGACGCCGACAAGGTCTTCGAAGCTGCGCTGGACGCGGGCGCCGAGGACGTCACCTCGTCCGAGGACGGCCATGAGATCTGGACCGCAGTGGGCGACCTCCACGAAGTCGCCAAGGCGCTTGAGCCGGTGCTCGGCGAGGCGGAAAGCGCCAAGCTTGCCTGGAAGCCGCAGACCATGGTCGAAGTCAATGAAGCCGACGCCGCGACCTTGCTCAAGCTGCTCGACGTGCTCGACGACGATGACGACGTCCAGACGGTGTGGGGCAATTACGAGATATCCGACGAGGTGATGGAGAAATTGGGTTGAACCTTGCTCCCTCTCCTGACGGGAGAGGGAAGGGGCCCGCTTGCGAAGCAAGTGGGAAGGGTGAGGGCGACAACCCTTGCCACATCGTCCTCACCCTTCCGCAGCTATGCTGCTCCCTCCCTCTCCCGCCGGGAGAGGGAATTTGATTCTCCTCGGTCTTGATCCCGGCCTTGGCACCACCGGCTGGGGGTTGATCCGCGCCGAGGGCAATCGCCTGAGCCACTTGGCGAATGGCAGGCTCAGGACCGATAGCGCCGCGCCGCTCCCGCGCCGCCTCGCGCATCTGGACGCGATGCTCGGCGCGCTGATCGCCGATCACAATCCACAGGCCGCGGCGTGCGAGGAAGTGTTCGTCAACGCCAATCCGCAATCGACGCTCAAGCTCGGACAGGCGCGCGGCGTCGTCATCTGTGCCGCTGCGCGCGCGGGGCTCGATGTCGGCGAATATGCTGCGCGGCTCGTCAAGAAATCGGTGGTCGGCAACGGCAATGCTGAAAAGGCGCAGGTCCATGCGATGGTCTCCCGCCTGCTGCCCGGGGTGAAGATCGACGGTCCCGACGCGGCGGACGCGCTGGCAGTCGCGATCTGCCACGCGCACCATCTGGCCAGCGCGCGCCGGATGGGCTGATCTTGCACGTCTTACCTTTGCACCATAACCTGCTCGCAAAGGGAGAGATTCATGCGCCTGATCCTTGCCGCTGCAACGTTCGTTCTTGCCTCGCCCGCTGCGGCACAGCTCAATCCCAATGCCGGCCCGGTCACCGGCGAAGGCGTGCTCAACGATCATGACGGCAATAGCGGCACGTGGAAGCTCAGCGCCACGCTGAGCGGCGGCGCATTTACCGGTACGCTCGATATGGTGCTCGGCGGCAAACCGATGTCGGTCACGCTCAAGAACGCCTTTCACGAGAATGGCAATTGCATCGTGAAGGGCGAGAATGGCCGCAACCGCTTCGAGCTGAGCGGCAAATGCAGCCCCACCCGCTTCGGTCCGGGGACGATCAGCGGCTATTTCGATCGCGACCGTTCGTTCAACGGTGAGTTCAGCGGCACGCTGCGCTGGGGCAAGGCTGCCGCGAAGCCCGCCGCAACCGGTATTGTTCCCACGGCCAAGCTAATGTGCGCATATCGTGAGCGGGTCGGGGGCAATGTCGCAGGTGATCTGCCGACCTATCAGAGCCGCCCGTCGTCGATGGTGTCGCTCACGCTGGCGGGGGGCACGTATCGCACGCGCAATGCGAGCGGTGCCTATACCGTGTCGGGCAACCGCATCCGCCTCACCTCGGGCTTCTATGCGGGTGCGGTGGGAGAGTTGCGCGCGGACAATAGCGGCGCGCCCGCGGTCTATTTCAACCTGGAGGAAAACCGGCGGGCCAACGGCGTTCCGATCGTCGATCCGTGGAGCACTGCCTGCGCGACACAGAACTGACCCGATTTCGCTTTGCCCGGCGGGCTTGTTCCGCTTATGTACCGTCGCATGATCGCGCATCTCAAAGGCAGGCTCGCCGCGACCGGCGTGGATCACGCGGTGATAGACGTGAACGGTGTCGGTTATCTGGTTGGGGCTTCGGCGCGCACGCTGGATGCGCTTGGTCCGATCGACAATCTCGTGACCATCCATACCGAGATGCTCGTTTCGGAGGATTCCTTGCGACTGATGGGCTTTGCCTCGGCGGCCGAGCGGGATTGGTTCCGCCTGCTGACCTCGGTTCAGGGCGTCGGCGCGAAGGTCGCGCTGGCGATCCTTTCGATCCTGAGCCCCGAGGAGGTGCAGACTGCCGTTGCCCGGGCTGACAGCGCGATGATCGCGCGGGCCAATGGGGTGGGGCCGAAGCTGGCCCAGCGCATTGTCAACGAATTGAAGGACAAGGCGGGCGGCGTAGCGCTTGGTGGTGCTGGTGTGGCGGCGCCCAAGGACGGCGCGGCCGCAGACGCGGTTTCGGCGCTGCTCAATCTCGGATTCAAGCCGGCGGAGGCATCGAGCGCGGTTGCTGCGGCCAATGACGAACTGGGCGCCGCAGCGACGCTTGACGCGCTGGTCCGCCTTGCGCTGCGCAAGGCGGCGAAATGAAATCAGGCCGCCTTGGTCTCCGGCGCCAGCAGCGCCTCGATACCGCGTCGCTCGTGAAGGATGTGGCGCTCAAGCAGGGCCATCATGCCCTTGGCCTCCCGGCGATATTCATGCTCGCGGCCTTCGATCCCGCTCTCCGTCCAGCGCGCGAGATAGGCGCGGAAGGTCTCGCCCATGGCCACGCACTGAATCTTCATATGCCGCGCCGCATAGGCATCGTCCGGCGTGCCGTGGCGCGCAAGCGGATCGAAAATCTGCTGGTGCTTGAACCCCTGATAGCCGGTAAGCAGCCGGGTCAGGGCCCAGCGCCTCGAAACGAGATCCAGCGGGTCGACCGGATCGGCGGCAAGCACCGCATGCGCCGCGGCTATCTCCACTTTCACAGCGGACTGATGCTCATAAAGCTGCGAAAGGATGCCCGTGTTCATGGCCCCTGTTTGCCGCGCGCAGGGTATGCAGGTGTTTACCCCTCCCATCCGTGCGAACCCGCATCCGGGTTAGCGCGGGTAAGGGGATTTGCGTATGCTCGACAGCGCGGGCGCTCGGCCGCTAGGGCGCGGACATGACTGACGCCAATCGCATTCTCGCTCCCGGGCGCAAGCCCGAGGATGTCGATGCCGCGCTGCGGCCCAGGTCGCTCGACGAGTTTGTCGGCCAAAAGGCTGCGCGCGAGAATCTGCGGGTGTTCGTCCAGGCTGCCCGCTCGCGCGGCGAGGCGCTCGATCATGTGCTGTTCTTCGGGCCGCCCGGCCTCGGCAAGACCACGCTGGCGCAGATCGTCGCGCGTGAGATGGGGGTGGGCTTCCGCGCCACATCGGGGCCGGTGATCGCCAAGCCAGGCGATCTGGCCGCCTTGCTTACCAATCTCGAAGATGGCGACGTGCTGTTCATCGACGAGATTCACCGGCTCAATCCCGCGGTGGAGGAGGTCCTCTACCCCGCCATGGAGGATCGTGCGCTCGACCTGATGATTGGGGAGGGGCCGTCCGCGAGGAGTGTGCGCATTGATCTGCCGCGCTTCACCTTGGTTGGTGCCACGACGCGGCAGGGCCTGCTCACCCAGCCGCTGCGCGATCGTTTCGGCATCCCGGTCCGCCTGCAATTCTATACGGTGGACGAGCTGGAGCGCGTCGTGACGCGGGCTGCCTCGCTGCTCGATCTCCATGTCGCAGCAGACGGCGCGCATGAGATCGCCAAGCGTTCGCGCGGAACGCCGCGCATCGCCGGGCGGCTGCTGCGACGCGTCCGCGACTTCGCCAATGTGGCGGGGGAGGAGACGGTGCATGCTCAGGTGGCCGACGCGGCGCTCACCCGGCTGGAGGTCGACAAGCTGGGGCTCGACAATATGGATCGCCGCTATCTCGGCATGATCGCCGATATCTATAAGGGCGGACCGGTTGGGGTGGAGACGCTCGCAGCGGGGCTGAGCGAACCGCGCGACACGATCGAGGAGGTCATCGAGCCCTATCTGATCCAGATCGGGATGATCGCGCGCACCGCACGGGGCCGCTGCCTCAATCCCGCGGCCTGGAAGCATCTCGGGATCGAGCCGCCGTCCACCGCGCAGGAAGGGCTGTTCGACTGACCGCAGGGGTTCCGCTCGCGAGTCTCGTGGGTTAGGGCCTGGGTATGGACGCCTTGCCACCCGTCGGCCGTTTCCTGGGCCAGGAGCATCATTTCGTCCTGCGTGTCTATTTCGAGGACACCGACCTGACCGGGGTGGTTTATCACGCCAATTATCTGCGGTTCATGGAGCGCGCCCGCTCCGATATGCTGCTCGCTGCCGGGATCGATCAGCGTCAGGTGCAGGAAGCGGGGGTGGGAGCCTATGCCATCAGCAATCTTGCGATCCGCTATCGCGCGCCGGCGCGGCTTGGCGACGAACTCACCGTGGTAAGCCGCCTCGTGCGTCTTCGCGCCGCTTCAGTGGATATTCATCAACGAGTCATGCGTCACAATGACATACTGACGGAAGCAGACGTCGAGGCGGCATTCGTCGCACCGAACGGACGGCCGCGCCGCCAGCCCGCATCCTGGGCAGGCGCGTTCGAACCGTTGATCTGGAAGGGGAAAGAATAAAGTGGAGTTCCTGAGCACCGATCCCGCGACCATGTCCCCCGTCGGCCTGTTCCTCCAGGCGGACTGGGTGGTGCGCGCCGTGATGGCGGGCTTGCTGATCGCAAGTCTGTGGACCTGGACGATCATCCTGAGCTTCGGCTTCAAGATCGGCGGTGTCAAAAAGGCGATCGACAAGTTCGAAGCCGAATATCGCGAAGCCGACGATATCGACGAGTTTCACCGGCGCGTCGCCGGTCGCGACCAGCCGATCAGCCGCGTCTTTTCGGCCGGCGTCACCGAATGGCGGCGCTCGACCGCAGGCAAGGCGATCGATCGCGAGGGCACGCGTGAGCGGCTTGGCACCGCGATGGGAGCCACGATCGCGCAGGAGATTGATCGCCTGGCGGACCGCCTCAATTTCCTCGCCACCGTGGCATCGTCCGCACCGTTCGTCGGCCTGTTCGGGACGGTCTGGGGGATCATGCGGAGCTTCACCAATATCGCCAAGGAGCAGAGTTCGTCGCTCGCCGTGGTCGCGCCCGGCATCGCCGAGGCGTTGTTCGCCACCGCGATCGGCCTGTTCGCCGCCATCCCCGCGCTGATCGCGTACAACCGCTATTCGCACGGCATCAACCGCGTCGAGCAGCGGCTGAACCGCTTCGCCGACGGCTTCCACGCGACGCTCAGCCGCCGCCTGGAAATGGAGGCCTGAGGCGGTGGCGATGCACCTCCCTTCGGGCAAGGGCCGGGGACGGCGTTCGCCGATGGCGGATATCAACGTCACGCCCCTTGTCGACGTGATGCTGGTGCTGCTGATCATCTTCATGGTTACCGCGCCCTTGCTCACCGCAGGCGTTCCGGTGAACCTGCCCGAGAGCCGCGCAAAGCCGCTCGAGCAGGAGCAGAAGCCGGTGCAGATCGCGATCGATGAGACCGGCAAGGTCTTCATCGACAATGAGGAAGTCAGCGATTCCGCGCTCACCTCCAAGCTTCAGGCAATTGCGGGGCGTGCGCCCGGCCCCGATGGCAAGCCCGCCCAGATATTCCTCCGCGCTGATCAGGCGCTCGCTTATGGCAAGGTCATGCGCGTGATGGGCGAGCTCAATGCCGCCGGCCTCAACCGCGTGTCGCTGCTCACCAATGCGAGCAGCTCAACCCCGGGCAGCCGCCCCTGATGGACCGTTTCGAGGGAACCGGGCTGACTGTAGCCGTGCTGGGCCATGTGGCCCTGCTCGGCTTCCTGTCCGCCGCATTTCTCGAAAAGGACGATGCGCCAAAGATCGAGCCCGCGCCGATCGAAGTCTCGCTTTCCGACGATATCGGGTTGGAGACCACTGCGCCTGAGATCAGCCAGGAAGAGATGGCGGCCAAGCTCTCTCCGCTCGACGCGCCGGTCGAACCGGACACCGCGCCTCCCGAGCCGGAGCCCGAGCCCGAGCCCGTCGCCAAGTCTGAGCCGACACCTCCCAAGCCCGCGCCCGTGCCCACGCCGGTCGCCAAACCGCAGCCGCCGCAAAAGCCTGCGCCCAACAAGACGACCGCCCCGCCATCGAACCAGCCGCGCAAGCCGAGCGGCGGCCTGCCCGATTACGCCAAGGAGCTGGGGCAGGGGAACAAGCCGACGACGAGCAACTCGACCAAGCCGCCGGCCTCGGCGACGGGTGCGGACGTCGCGAGCTACACTGCTGCGATCCTCCGTCAGGTTCAGCCCTGCGCCAATCGGCAGGTGACGCCCGGTCCGGGTGCCGAGCGCATCCGTGTGACGGTCGCGCTCCAGCTCAACCGGGATGGCTCGCTGGCGGCCGACCCGCAGATCACCGCCGTGGATGGCGATGACGAAGACAATCGCCGTTATGTCCCACGTGTCCGCGATCTCGCGCGGGCCGTGTTCAAGGGCTGTTCGCCGATCACCGGCCTGCCCGCAGAACTCTACGATGTACCCCGTGGTTGGAAGACCGTGCGCCTGCGCTACAAATTGCCTGGATGAGGATGCTGATGAAAATTATTCGAACCCTTGCCCTCGCCTTCAGCCTCGCTGGCGGGACGGCATATGCCCAGACTCCTCCGCCGATCACGGCACCGCCGCAGGTCGCGGAGGAGGACCCTGTCATCGACGTGGTGGGCGGCATCTCCGCGCCCATGCCGATCGCGATTCCCGTAATGCCCACCTCGGCGGTGGCGAGCACGGCAGCGGGCTCGACCGACGTGCTTGGCCGTCAGCTCGCGGACATCATCACCAACGATCTGCGCAATTCGGGCCTGTTCACCCCACTGTCGCAGGATCGACTGATCCCCGTGGCATATTCCGAAGTCACCGCCCCGGCCTATGACAATTGGGGAGCCACCGGTGCCCAGGCGCTGGTCCAGGGGTATGTGCGGGCAAACGCCAATGGCAGCCTCACGGTCGGCTGCTACCTTTATGACATCGCCTCGCGCGCCGAACTGATCCGCGAAGGCTTTGTCGTTGCGCCCGCAGACTGGCGCCGCGCCGCGCACAAATGCGCCGACGCAATCTATACGCGGCTCACCGGCGAAGGGCCCTATTTCGACAGCCAGCTCGTCTATGTGGCCGAGCAGGGTCCCAAGAATCGCCGCCGCAAGCAGATCGCGATCATGGATCAGGATGGCGCGAGCCACCGGTTCCTCACCAACGGCCAGTCCATCGTTCTGACCCCCCGGCTTTCGCCGAAGCAGAACCAGATCGTGTTCATGAGCTATGAGAATAAGCGGCCCTCGATCCGCATCTACGATATCGGCCAGCGCACCACCCGGCCGCTTGTCGACAATGCGAGCCTCACCTTCGCGCCACGTTTCTCTCCCGATGGGCGCTACGTCCTGTTCTCGATGTCGGTGGCCGGGAATACCGATCTCTATCGCGTGCCCGCAGCCGGCGGCGCACCGCAGCGCCTGACCAACGCACCCGGCATCGATACCGGTGGCAGCTATTCGCCCGACGGCTCGAAGATCGTCTTCGAAAGCGATCGCGGCGGCACTCAGCAGCTTTACGTGATGGATGCGGATGGCGGCAATCAGCGCCGGATCAGCTTCGGCGGGGGGCGCTACGCTACTCCGGTCTGGAGCCCGCGCGGCGATCTGATAGCGTTCACCCGCTTTGGCGGCGGTGCTTTTCGCATCGGCGTGATGTCGCCCAGCGGCGGTGGCGAGAAGCTGCTGACCAATAGCTGGGGCGACGAAGGCCCCACCTGGTCGCCAAACGGACGCGTGCTGATGTTCTTCCGCTCGGCGCAGGGATCCGGCCGGCCGGACCTCTGGTCGGTCGATCTGACTGGCGTCAATGCACGCAAGATTTCAACCCCGCTTGACGGTTCCGATCCCAGTTGGGGACCTATCCGCCCGTAAATCGTTACGCATATGGGTGGTTTTTGGCCCCGAAGCGGGTATCGTTTGTGAAAATGGAGGAGAAGACGATGGCTAAAGTGATGACCAGCGTGGTGCTGGGCCTGGCGCTGGTGGCAACCGCGGGCTGCACGAAAAAGCGCATCGCCGATGTGCCCCCGGGCCCGATCACCGACAACAGCGGTGGCGGCGGTATCGACAATAGCTCGGGCGAGGAGCAGTCGAGCGCGCTCAACGAACAGTTCAAGCGCGAAGTGTCGAGCAACACGATCCACTTCTCGTTCGATCAATATGATATCGATCCCGAAGCGCGCGCGATCCTTGACAGCCAGGCGCGCTGGCTGCTCGCCCATCCGGGCGTGCGGATCACCATCGAAGGCCATTGCGACGAGCGCGGCACCCGCGAGTATAACCTTGCGCTGGGCGATCGCCGCGCGAACGCTGCGAAGAACTATCTCGCGGCGCGCGGCATCCCCGCCAGCCAGATCAACACGATCAGCTATGGCAAGGAACGCCCGGTTGCCCTCGGCTCGGATGATTCGAGCTGGGCGCAGAACCGCCGCGCGGTGACGATCGTCATCAGCTGAGCCTTATTTCCTCTCCCTGAAACGGAGCGGAAACCCGTTAGAAGGCCGTCGGAGCATCCCGCTCCGGCGGCCTTTTCGTGCCTCTTGCACTGCCCGTTGAATCGATATAAATAAGATATCATAATTATTGGGAGGCAATGATGACCGATGACCGCTCCGCAACCCACGCGCTGAGGCAGAGCCGAGAGCATGCCGCGACCACCAGCAGCGGCTATGGGATGCTCCTGATACTTCTGCTTTCGATCGTCGCGGGCGTCGCGGCGATCACCCAGATCGATCGGATGGCCGATCTCGTGATCGTCTTGTGGCTGGCCTCGGCGATCTTCGTGTTCCTGTTCGTCTCGTGCGGCTTCTATCTGCTGCAGCCCAATCAGGCGGCGGTGATCACCCTGTTTGGCGATTATAAGGGTACCGATCGCACCACGGGTCTGCGCTGGACCTGGCCGTGGATGATGAAGAAGAAGGTTTCGGCCCGCGCCAACAACATCATTTCCGAGCGGATCAAGGTGAACGATCTGCGCGGAAACCCGATCGAGATGGCCGCGCAGGTCGTGTGGCGCGTCACAGATACCGCGCAGGCGCTGTTCGACGTCGATGATTACAAGGCGTTCGTGAACGTCCAGATCGAAGCTGCGGTGCGCACGATCGGCTCGCGCTATCCCTATGACGATTTCGAGCACCAGGAAGTCACGCTGCGCGGAAATCACGATCAGGTCGGCAGCGAATTGCGGGCAGAGTTGATCGCCCGGCTGACCGTGGCGGGCATCACGGTCGACGAATGCGGCTTCACCCATCTGGCCTATGCGCAGGAGATCGCCGGTGCGATGCTTCGCCGTCAGCAGGCGCAGGCGGTGGTCGCTGCGCGCCAGACGCTCGTCGAGGGTGCGGTCGGCATGGTCGAGATGGCGCTCGACCAACTCAGCGCCAAGAATGTCGTCGAGCTCGACGACGAACGCCGCGCGGCGATGGTGTCGAACCTGATGGTGGTGCTGTGCGGTGAGCGCGACACCCAGCCGATCGTCAACGCAGGCTCGTTGTACCAATAGGCGGCGCGCGATGGCTGCTCCTCCAAAGAAGGCGTTTCCGCTGCGTCTCGATACCGCGCTTTATGCCGCGATCGAGCGCGCGGCGGCGAGCGACCTGCGCAGCGTCAATGCGGAAGTGGAATGCCTGTTGCGTGAGGCGCTGGCGCGTCGCGGCGTGAAGCTCAGCGATCCGGTTCGCGCCAAGCGCGGTCGTCCGCCCAAGAATGCAGGAGATGAAACATGATGGAGCTCGCACCTCATCGCGCCAGCGATGGCCGCAGGAATTCGCAGCGTGGGGCTGGATTGAGGATGCTGACGCTTGATGGCTTGGCGCGTTCCGCCGCCATCGGCTGTCAGGGAGCGCGGAGATGAAAGGTTTGGCTCGGCTTCGTGAGCGGTACCGGGTCCGGCCGGGCTATTGGTTCGCGCCGAAGATGTTCGGCTTGGGTGCGGTTCCGGTAACATGGCAGGGCTGGGCAGCGACGTTGGTCTTCGTCGCCCTTGCCGTCGTCATCGCCATGCTCGCCGAGCATCGCTCCGACATCTGGATCATCCTGCTGATACCGTTGATCCTCGGCTTTATCGGGCTGTCCCGGGCCAAGACCGATGGTGGCTGGCGTTGGCGTTGGGGTTACGGCGAGAACGAGAAATGATGCGCCTGGCACTTCTGGCAGCGGCTGTCGCCGCGCCGCTTCAGGCCTCGTCTGACAAGGTTGCGCCGGTCGAAGTCACCGCGCCAGGCCCCGATGGGCCGCTTGCGGGAACGCTGCTCGATCCGGGCGCGCCTGCGCCTGCGATACTGATCCTGCCGGGTTCCGGGCCGACCGATCGAGACGGCAACAATCCGCTCGGTGTGGCCGCCGCATCCTATCGATTGCTCGCCGAGGGGCTGGCCGAACGCGGCATCGCCACGCTGCGGATCGACAAGCGCGGCTCGTTTGGCAGCAAGGCTGCGGCCACGGACCCCAATGCCGTCACGATCAGCGACTATGCAAACGATGCCCGCGCCTGGGTCGATATGCTGCGCAAGCGCTCGGGGCGGGCATGCGTATGGCTGCTCGGACATAGCGAGGGCGGGCTCGTCGCGATGACCACCGCGCATCTCTCCGAAGGCATTTGCGGGGTAATCCTCGTCGCGTCGCCGGGGCGTCCGCTCGCCGGGGTGATGCGCGAACAGCTGCGCGCCAATCCCGCCAATGCGCCGATCCTGGATGCCGCGCTCTCCGCGATCGATTCGCTCGAGGCCGGTAGGCGCGTCGATTCTGGCACGCTACCGGGCCCGTTGAAGGCGTTATTCGCCCCGCAGGTGCAGGGGTTCATCATCGATCTCTTCTCCCACCGCCCCGCTGAGCTGGCGGCAAGCCTCAAAGTGCCGTTGCTGGTGGTGCAGGGCGACCGCGACATTCAGGTTGCGGTTGAGGACGCGAAAATGCTCGCCGATGCCGCAAAGGGGTCGACGCTGGCGGTGCTGCCGAACGTCAATCACGTGCTGAAGGCGGTCGCGAGCGAGGAAAGGGCCGCGAATCTGGCAACTTATGTCGATCCGTCGCTGCCCCTCGCGCCCGGAGTTGTGGAAACCATCGCTGGCTTCGTCACCGCGCCGCGCTAACCCAGGGCCTCGTTGAGCAGGCGGGCAAGCCTTAGCCCGCCATGCACGATCTGCTGGCGCGCGGACGGGACCAGCTTGTCGATCGCCTCAGGGGTCAGCGTCCCCCGCTTGGGCGCATCCGGCGCGCAGGCATCGCCGCCAAAGGCGCTAGCATAGGCAAAGTCCTTCGCCACCTGCCAATTCTCGCGGCTCCAATCCTCGGTGGTGCCGCCCCAGATCGCTTCGCGTTCCTCTCGCGAATAGAGCCGGACCATTGAGGGCGGGGTCGAGATGGCGCGCTCGGCGAGGTGGCCGTCCCAGATGGTGTGCAGGTTGAGCCTTTCGGTGGAATAGAGCCCGTAGTTCGAACGTGCGCGGTTGCCGCCCAGATCGGCATGGTCGCCCGCGTGCAGCGGCTGGTGCAGATCGCCGACGAAATGGACCAGGAACGCCAGAGCCATCACGCGTTCGCGTAGCGGCACGCCATGATCCTTGAGCAGCTTCACATCCCGATCGATCTGCGCCGACACGCAATTGCCATCCGGGCAGTTAGCCGTCACGTCAAACGGCTTGCAGATATTCACGTTCTGGTAGTGCCAGTTATAGGCATAGCTGAAGCGCGGGCCGAATTTCTTGATGCAATCCGCCCAGACGCTTGCTTCCTCAATCGTCCTGGCCGGGCAGCCCGCTGTCTCCAGCAGTGCGGAGTTCCGGAGCAGCCGGTCGATCGACGCGCGCACCTGGGGCGTGACGTTGCGATAGGCGATCGCGGCCACCGTCTCGTGCCCCCATTCCCAATAAGCGTGCGAGGGAGATGCGAAGCCGATCAGCGCAGCAAAAAGGACCAGCAGGCGCTTCATTTATCGTCTCCGTAGAAAGCCACGATGCGTTCGCCGTTAGAGGATGCGCGGCCGCGATACATGCCCGGCGTGTTGAAACTCCAGGCCATTTCGCCGCCGGGGTCCGTTACGATGACGCCGCCGGTGCCGCCAAGCGCCTTCGTCTCGGCCATAACCACGTCGGCTGCAGTCTTCAGGCTCTCGCCCTTGAAGCGCACGCGCGCGCAGATTTCGTGGGCTACGCCTGTGCGGATAAAGAACTCGCCTGCGCCGGTGGCTGAAACGGCGCAGGAACGGTCGTCGGCATAGGTTCCGGCGCCGATCAGGGGCGTATCGCCGATGCGGCCCCAGCGTTTTCCGGTGAGCCCGCCGGTAGAGGTGGCGGCGGCGACATGGCCGTTGGCGTCCATCGCGACCGCGCCGACCGTTCCGTATTTGAGGTCGACATCGAACCAGCCCAGCTTGTCATTGGCCTTCATCTTTTCGAGCTGCCGCCGCCGCTCGGGCGTGGCGAACCAGCCATTATCGACCTGCTCCAGCCCCTGCTCGCGGGAGAATTGATCGGCCCCCGGGCCGGAGAGCATCACGTGCGGGCTCTCTTCCATCACCTTACGGGCGAGCGCGACCGGATGGCGCGTCATCGTCGTGCCCGCGACCGCGCCCGCCTTGCGCGTCGCGCCATCCATGATCGCCGCGTCAAGCTCGTTCCGCCCGTCCCAGGTGAACACCGCGCCGCGCCCGGCGTTGAAATGCGGATCGTCTTCCAGCACCCGCACCGCGGCTTCGACGGCGTCTAGCGCGGCTCCGCCCTGATCGAGCACCGTCGATCCCGCCGTCAGCGCCGCCTCGAGCCCCGCGCGCACGCCCGCTTCCTGCTCCGGCGTCAGCTTGTCCTTCTCGATGATTCCCGCGCCGCCATGGATCACCAGCGTCCATCTCGGCTTGTCCTGCGCGTGCGCGGATAGGGGCATCAGCAAGGCTCCAAGCATTAGGTGTAGAAGTCGCATCCAGGCTCTCCCGGGAGGATGCGCTTACCTAACAGATGGTTCCATGGATGCTACCGCCGTGCGCGGGCGGGCTCAAAAATCCCGGCAGCGCCGATAGGCCACGCGCCACATCACCAGGCCGATAAATGCCGCGATCAGCGCCAGAATCGCGCTGGAGGCGAGCGCGCTCATCCAGCGATAGAACCACGCGCCATTATCCATCGGCGGCATCTGGAACAGCCCGAAGCCATAGGTCTGCGCGCCCACGAAGATCGACAGCGCCGTCACGGCACCGACCAGCGCGGCATGGCGCGGCTTGCGCAGCCCGGCCACGTGCATCACCAGCCACAAGGGGCCGCCCACGGCCGTGATCGCAAGCCCGGCGAAAACGCTGCCGATCATCCATCCGCTGGCCAGCGTCAGCGGATCGCGCTTCCCGCCGAGCATCAGCAGCCCGAGCACGATCCCGCCGGCGAGCATGCTGCCCGTGGCGAGCGCAAGCCCGGCGCGGTCGATCGACATTTCATAACGGCGCGGTGCGCGCATGGCGCGATCGTTCACGTGGTCAAGCTCCCCAGCCCCAGCGCGGGAAATATATGCCTAACAATATCTTGCTGGCAACGCAGCGACTCGCGCGCGCTTTGCCGTTTTGGCACGCCTCAAGGGAAGGCGGCGAAGCGCCCCGCCGCCTCGCAAGCCGCCATCGCCCTGAGATCGGGCGCGGGCGGCGGCTCGGCCAATGCCGGGACTTCCACGCTTTGCCCGATCCGCGCGGCGGCGAAGCGCCCGGCATCGGCCCGCGCGCAATCCAGCGCCGCCCGCAGCATTGCGGGCGGGGTTGCATAGGCTTCTCGTGACAGCCGGAACGTGCCCCAATGGATCGGGATAGCGAAGGGCCGCCCCAACCCGTCCCACACCTTCACCGCGTCGCGCGGCCCGATATGGCTGCCGCTGGCCATCTGACCGGCTTCGAAGCGGAACGCGCCGATCGGGATCCCGGCCAGCCGCACCGGGCCCAGCGCCGCCGCTTCCGCGGGCCATTTGCCGTCGCCAAGGCCAGTGTCGCCCGCGAAGAAGAAATTGCCGCCGGGCATCTGCACCACGAAGCTGGACCAGAGCGCCCGGTTTCGATCGGCGAACCAGCGGCTGTCCCAATGGTGGTTACGCGTCACGTTCACCGTCACGCCGGGCCGGATTTCGCTTTGCTGGCCCCAATCCAGCGCGCGCGAAGGGATGCCCGCGCCCGCGATCACCGAATCATTGCCGAGCGAGGTCACGATTTGCGGCCGATCCCGGTCCCACAGCCGCTTGAGCGTCGCCAGATCCATATGGTCGTAATGATTGTGGCTCACCAGGATCAGATCGATCTTCGGCAGATCGTCGAATGCCACCCCCGGTTCCGCCACCCGCTTCGGCCCCATGCCCAGCGGCCCGGCGCGCTCGCTCCAGATGGGATCGGTCAATATGTTCACGCCGTCTGCCTGCACCAGCAGGGTTGCATGCCCCACCCAGGTGGCGAGCATCCGCCCGTCCGAGACGCGCGCGGGCGGCCTGGATCGCTGCACCACCACAGCATCCGGCCATACCGGCTTGTCCGGGTCGCCGAATATCTGCCGAGCGATGAAACCGGCGGGCCCGCCTGTCGGAAGCCGAATTTCTTCGCCATCGGGATTGAAGAAGCGCGCTCCGTCGAAATGCCCGGTGACGGGGCCCCGATAATAGACCCGGTCGAGGAAATGCGGGACGGCTGTGATCGTCAGGCATGCCGCCACCATGGTCCATAGAAGGATGGCCAGCCCGGCCCGGATGACGCGCATTTGCGATATGTCGGCGAGGCGGCCCTTGCGATCAAGCGCGATCCATCGCTAACCCGGGCCATGACCGCGCCTCTGCCCGAAACGCCCGAGATCGCCGCCGCCGAACTGGAACGGCTGGCTGCCGAGATCGCGCGCCATAACCGGCTCTATCACACCGAAGATTCGCCCGAGATCACGGACGCCGACTATGATGCGCTGATGCGCCGCAACGCGGCGATCGAGGCGGCCTATCCCGATCTTGTCCGCGCCGATTCGCCTGCCCGGCTGGTCGGCGCCGCGCCCGCCGGAAACCTGGCCAAGGTGCCCCACGCCCGGCCGATGTACAGCCTGGACAACGCCTTTTCCGATTCGGACGTGATCGAGTTCGTCCTGCGCGTTCGCCGCTTCCTGTCGCTTGGCGAAAGCGATCGCGTGGCGCTTACAGCCGAGCCGAAGATCGACGGGCTTTCCTGCTCGCTGCGCTATGAGAATCGCCGCCTCGTGCTCGCGGCAACGCGCGGCGACGGGCAGGTGGGCGAAGACGTGACCGCCAACGCGCGCACGATCGCGGACATTCCCTGGACCCTGCCCGAAGGCGCGCCCGACCTGTTCGAGGTGCGGGGCGAAGTCTATATGGCGAAGGACGATTTCGCCGCGCTCAACGCCCGCCTGCTGGCCGAGGCGCCCGATCCGGAAAAGGCGCGCCAGTTCGCCAATCCCCGCAACGCTGCCGCCGGATCACTTCGCCAGAAGGACGCCGAAGTCGCGCGTGCCCGCCCGCTGCGTTTCCTGGCGCATGGCTGGGGGGAAGTGGCCTCGCTGCCGGCGGAAACCCAGTTCGGCGTGATGGAAGCGATCCGGGACTGGGGCATCCCGGTATCGCCGCTGCTCGTCGAATGCGTTCAGGTCGAGCCGGCGCTGGCGCATTATCGCCGCATCGAGAAGCAGCGCGCGGACCTGCCGTTCGATATCGATGGCGTGGTTTACAAGCTCGACCGGCTCGATTGGCAGGCGCGGCTTGGCTTTGTCGGCCGCGCGCCGCGCTGGGCGATCGCCCACAAATTCCCCGCCGAGCGCGCCGAGACGACGCTCAACGATATCGAGATTCAGGTCGGGCGCACCGGCAAGCTTACGCCTGTCGCCAAGCTTGAACCGGTAACCGTAGGCGGCGTCGTTGTGCGCAATGCGACGTTGCACAATGCCGATGAGATCGCACGGCTTGGCGTTCGTCCGGGCGACCGCGTCGTCCTGCAGCGTGCCGGCGACGTGATTCCGCAGATCGTCGAGAACCTCACCCGTGCGGTGGAGCGCCCCGATTGGAATTTCCCTGCACGCTGCCCGATCTGCGATTCCGAAGCCGTGGCCGAAGAAGGCGAAGTCGATGTTCGCTGCACCGGCGGGCTGATCTGTCCCGCGCAGCGGCTTGAGCGGCTCAAGCATTTCGTCAGCCGGGGAGCGCTCGATATCGAGGGGCTGGGCGAAAAGACCCTGATCGAATTCCTCGAGCTCGGCTGGATTGCCGAGCCCGCCGATATCTTTCGCCTTTCGCCGCATCGCGAGGCGCTGCTGGGGCGCGAGGGCTGGAAGGAGAAATCGGTCGATAACCTGCTGGAGGCGATCGAGGCGAAGCGCACGCCCGATGCGGCGCGCCTGCTCTTCGGCCTTGGCATCCGGCACATCGGCGCGGTCACCGCGCGCGACCTGCTGAAGCGCTATGTGACCTTGCCCGGGCTGCAAACGCTTGCGGACGAGATCATCGCCTTGCGCGCCGGCCTGTCGCCCGCGATCGGCGAGGAGCCGCAGAAGTTCCAGGCGCGGCTCGACAAGGCCATTGCCGAGTATATCGGCGTCGAAAATGTCGGCGCGGCCGTTGGCCATGCGCTGGCCGACTTCTTCCACGAGCCGCACAATCGCGCAGCATGGAGCGATCTGCTCGACGAAGTCGCGCCGCCCCCCTTCGTGGTGGAGGCGCTTGCATCCGAAGTCACCGGCATGACGCTTGTCTTCACCGGCAGCCTCGAGTCGCTCAGCCGCGACGAAGCCAAAGCGCAGGCCGAATCGCTCGGCGCGCGGGTGGCTGGATCGGTTTCCGCGAAGACCGATCTGGTGATTGCGGGGCCGGGGGCCGGATCGAAGCTGAAAAAGGCCGCCGATCTTGGAATTCGCGTTATTTCTGAAAGGGATTGGGCCGATATCGTGGCTGCGGCTACGGGATAATCCGGTGATGCTTTTTTGCAACGCAGCAAATTTGAATCGCTGGTTAGCAACAGCTTCCGCAGCGAGTCCGATTGACCTGTCATCGCTCTGCCATAAAAGCATTTCATGGGCGGCACGACGGTGAACCGCACCGCGTGAATTACGTGCACCAAGGCACCTAAGGGGACTACCAAATGCGCACCAAGCTTTTTGCAGGCGTGGCTTTTGCCGCGCTGATGATTCCGGCGAGCGCCTTCGCGCAATCGACCGGCTCGATCGACTTTGACGAGGGTTCGGAAATCGTCGTGACCGGCGTTCGCACGGTTGGCGTGGCCGGCATCGAAGCGCCTGATTCGTCGAAGGCCAAGGCAGTGCTGACGCAGGAATATATCGCGCGCCAGAACCCGGGCCAGACCATCCTCGACACGATCAACACGGTGCCGGGTGTGAGCTTCCAGAACAACGACGCATATGGTTCGTCGGGCGGCACGCTCACGATCCGTGGCTTCACCAGCGATCGCATCTCGCTGACCTTCGATGGCGTTCCGCTGAACGACACGGGCAACTATGCGATCTATTCGAACCAGCAGATCGATCCGGAGCTGATCGAGCAGGTCAACGTGAACCTGGGTTCGGGCGACGTCGACAGCCCCACCGCTTCGGCAGTCGGCGGCACGGTCAACTATCGCACCAAGACCCCGGACAAGCAGTTCAGCCCGATGCTCTCGGGCTCGGTTGGCCAGTTCGATTTCATGCGCATCTTCGGCAAGGTCGAAACCGGCGAGTTCACCTCGTGGGGCACCCGCGCATTCTTCTCGGCCTCGACCGCTTCGAACAAGAACCCGTTCAACAATTACGGCAAGGTCAAGAAGCAGCAGTATAACGGCAAGATCTATCAGCCGATCGGCAGCAGCGGCGACTTCATCGCGCTCTCGGGCCATTATAACGAGAACCGCAACAACTTCTTCGGCTCGCTGCCGCTGCGCAACGACACCACGCAGAGCGTGACCAACACTGCCCCCCGCACGGTTGGTGCGCTCTCCGGCAACCGTTTCCCGGCAAATGCCGACGAGCGCGAATATCTGATCAACTATCCGTGCACGATCGCAGCGGGTCGTCCCGGCGTCGCCGATACGACGAACGCTTGCGGCACCGAGTTTGATCGCCGCTACAACCCGTCGAACACCGGCAACGTCCGCATCAACTCGCGCTTCACGCTGGCGGATGGCCTCGTCCTCACCGTCGATCCGAGCTTCCAGTATGTGAAGGCAAACGGCGGCGGCACGGTCACCGCGCGCGAAGCGGGCCGTGACGTCAACCCGACCGGCGGCGCTGCAAACTGCACCACCGTGGTGAGCGGCGCTGGTGTCAACTGCCAGCCCGGATATTGGGGCGGTTCGCCCTATTTCGGCCGCGACCTGAACGGCGACGGTGACATTCTCGATCAGGTGATCGCGATCGCCCCGAGCCAGACCCGTACGCGCCGCTGGGGCGTGATTGCCGGCCTGCGCTGGGATATCGCCGACGATCACACGGTTCGTGTCAGCTTCACGCATGACTATGGCAACCATCGCCAGACCGGCGAAGTCGGTCAGGTGCTGATCAACGGCGAGCCCGCGGACGTTTTCCCGGTGAACAATCCGCTGCTCGGCGCGAACGGCGTTGCTCCGCAGAAGCGCGATCGTCAGTCGTTCGCGATCCTGGACAAGGTTTCGGGCGAATATCGCGGCGAATTCGGTGATCTGACGGTCAACCTCGGCATCGCCGCGCCGTTCTACAAGCGCGACCTGAACCAGTATTGCTTCACCAGCTCGGCTTCGGGCTTCGTCGAATGCCCGGGCCGCGGCTCGGCGCTGATCCCGACGATTGCCGCGCTCAACCCGACCTGGGCTCTGCCGCAGCGCCGCGTCTATAACTACAGCAAGGTGCTGCCGAATGCCGGCGTGGTGTATCGCATCACCCCGCAGGTCAGCGCGTTCGCCAGCTTCGCGCAGGGCCTCTCGGTCCCGGGCACCGATCCGCTGTACAACTCGCTCTATCTGGCGGCGGGCGCCCCCGGCACCCAGCCGAAGCCGGAAACGACCGACAGCTTCGACGGCGGCCTGCGCTACCGTTCCAGCAAGGTCCAGGCGCAGCTCTCGGGCTGGTACACGCAGTACCACAACCGTCTGGCCTCGGCGTACGATCCGGTTGCCAACGAAACCGTCTATCGTAACCTGGGCGAAGTGAAGAAGTACGGCATCGATGGCTCGATCGCCTTCCAGCCGATCGATCAGATCGCGCTGTATGCCTTCGGTTCGTGGAACAAGAGCGAGATTCGCGACAATGTGCAGACCGGTGCGGCGACCTTCGCTCCGACTGCGGGCAAGCGTGAATCGGGTTCGCCGATCTACAATTACGGCGTGATGGCGCGCGGTAATTTCGATGTCTTCGAGATCGGCTTCACCGCCAAGCGCACCGGTGAGCGCTATGTGTACGACACCAACCTTCCGGTCTGCAGCGGGGCGCCCGCCGCCGCTACGCCGACGGTGTGCACGTCGGCGACCAACCGCGTCGTCTATCCGGCGAAGACCCCGGCTTACTGGCTGGTCAACCTCGACGCCCGCGTCGGCCTGGAATGGGCTGGTCTGAACGACAAGACCTATCTCCAGCTCAACGTCTACAACCTGTTCGACCAGTTCTATGTCGGCGGGTTCAGCGGTGGCCTGGTGCAGTCGGGCAGCCCGCCCTTCGTGCAGATCGGCGCGCCGCGCACGGTCAGCGGCACGCTCGTCGTCGCTTTCTAAGCAACGACCTTCGGGCAGTACGAAGCCGCCGCCCCAGCGATGGGGCGGCGGTTTTCGTTTGCTCAGGCGGCGGGGCGGCGCTTGGCGTAGATCGAGTTGATCGGCCGCGCGAAGATGCGGCGCACCATCGGCTCGAAGAATTCCAGCGGCTCGCTTCGATAATCCGGATCAAAGGCGGCCTGATCGTATTTCTCGCAAAATTCGCGGCACGCGTCGAAATGCGGATGCCCGCGAAATGCCTCCCGCGCGTCGCGATCCAGCCCGAGATAGTGGAAGAAATAATAGCCCTGGAATGCGCCGTGCTTCTCGCAGATCCAGTGCAATTCCTCGCTGACGAAGGGGCGCAGGATCGCGGCGGCGATATCGGGGTGATTATAGCTGCCCAGCGTATCTCCGATATCGTGGAGCAGCGCCATCACGACATAATCCTCGCCGCGCCCATCGCGGTGCGCACGCGTCGCGGTCTGGAGCGAATGCTGGAGACGATCGATCGGGAAGCCCCCGAAATCGCCGTCGAGCAGTCTCAAATGGGCGAGCACCCGATCGGCCAGGCCCCCGGCAAAGCCCGCGAACTGGCCGCCGATGATGTTCCAATCCTCCTGCGTGCCCTCCGCCATCGCCGTGAAGCGCGCGCGTTCGCTCCCACCTTCGACCTTGTCCTGCATCGGGCCTCTCCTGTCTTTGCGTGAACCTAACCCTCTTTGCTGCGCTTTGTCAGCGGTGTTAGAGGAGCGATGTGGCGAACCCAGTCCATTCCGCGCGGCAATTGATGCCGGCCCCGATCCGCGATCCCAGCCTGCTCTCGCGTCCCTTCTTCGAGGACAAGGCGCGGGCCTTCTGGATGCTGCAGGCGATCGGCTGGAGCGGTTATCTGTTGCTCCGCACCGTCTCGTCGATCTCCGGCGGGATCACCGTGGAAGGCGTGATCGCCGCGATCATCGAATCGATCGTCGGCTATTGCCTGACGCTCCTGCTCTCGACGCTCTACGGCTATTACCGGCGGATGCCGCGCATCACCGGCATCCTGCTGACGCTCGCGACGCTGGCGCTGGCAACGGTGATCTATGCAGTTCTCGATGCGTTCACCTTCAGCTTCATCAAGCTGGCCGAGCCGGGAATCAGCGTTCCGCTCGTCATCGCTTCGCTGTTCCTGAACTTCACCGTGCTCGCGGGCTGGTCGGCGCTCTATTTCGGGATCAATTTCTATCTGATCGTCGAGCAGCAGATCGATCAGATGCAGGCGCTGGAGATGCAGGCCAGCCACGCCCAGCTTGCGATGCTGCGCTACCAGCTCAATCCGCATTTCCTGTTCAACACGCTCAATTCGATCTCGACGCTGGTGCTGCTGAAACAGACCGAGCGCGCCAACGTCATGCTCAGCCGGCTATCGGCGTTCCTGCGCTATACGCTGGCGAACGAGCCGACCGCGCATGTCACGCTCGCGCAGGAGGTGGAAACGCTCCAGCTCTATCTCGAGATCGAGAAGATGCGCTTCGACGAGCGGCTGCGGCCGCATTTCGACATCGACCCGCGCGTTGCGAAGGCGCGGCTCCCTTCGCTGCTGCTCCAACCTTTGGTGGAAAACGCGATCAAATATGCGGTGACGCCGCAGGAAGAGGGCGCCGATATCACCGTCACGGCTCGGCTCGCCGGAGAACGGGTGCAGATCAGCGTATCCGACACCGGACCCGGATTGATCGAACGCCAGCCGAGGCCGACCCTTTCAACTGGCGTGGGGCTCGCCAATATAAAGGAACGGCTGGCGCAGTCCTTCGGGGCGGACCACCGTTTCGATTCGCATTCGAACCCGGGGCAGGGGTTCAGCGTTGAGATCGAAATCCCGTTCCAGATCGAGGAACCGAACCGAGAGGCCGCATGACCATCCGAACCATCCTGGTCGACGACGAACCACTGGCCATCCAGGGCCTGGAACTCCGCCTTCAAGAGCATGAAGACGTGGAGATCATCGACAAATGCTCGAACGGCCGCGAGGCCATCCGGGCGATCAAGACGCATAAGCCCGACCTTGTCTTCCTCGACATCCAGATGCCCGGTTTCGACGGCTTCTCGGTCGTTCAGGGGCTGATGGAGGTCGAGCCGCCGCTCTTCGTGTTCGTAACTGCCTATAGCGATCACGCCATCCGCGCCTTTGAGGCGCAGGCGATGGATTATCTGATGAAGCCGGTCGAGCCCGCGCGGCTTGCTGATACGCTTGATCGGGTCCGCCAGCGCCTGACCGAAAAGCGCGGCGTGGAGGAAGTCGAGAAGCTGAAGGAAGTGCTCGCCGAAGTGGCACCCGACGCGGCCGACGAGATGGCGGCTGCCGATGGCGGCGAAATGGCTTCCAACCGCTTCGAGAAGCTCATCAACATCAAGGATCGCGGACAGATCTTCCGCGTCGATGTCGATACGATCGAGCGGATCGACGCCGCCGGCGACTACATGTGCATCTATACCGGCGACAATACGCTGATCCTGCGCGAGACGATGAAGGATCTGGAGAAGCGCCTCGATCCGCGGCGATTCCAGCGGGTGCATCGCTCGACCATCGTCAATCTCGATCTGGTCAAGCAGGTAAAGCCGCACACCAATGGCGAGTGTTTCCTGGTGCTCGATTCGGGCGCATCGGTGAAGGTCTCGCGCTCGTATCGCGACGTGGTGGCGCGTTTCGTCCACTGACCGGAAGGGCCACTATTTCCCCATGCCATCGCGCGGGTCGGGTGCATTGACCGTGTAGAGCGAATATGGACATTGGCGTAGGAGGAGCGCCCGTGACCAAGTTCGAGACCTTCGCCTCGCTTCATGTGCCCGGCGAGCCCCTTATCCTGTCGAACATATGGGATGCAGGCAGCGCCCGGGTGGCGGAACAGGCGGGAGCCAAGGCGATCGCCACCGGCAGCGCGGCTGTCGCGGCGGCGCATGGCTATAGCGACGCGGAGGAAATGCCTCTCGATCTCGTGCTGGCCAACGCAGCACGGGTGGCCCGCGCGACCTCGCTGCCGGTCAGCATAGATTTCGAAGGCGGCTATTCGACCGATCCGCAACAGACCGCGACGAATGTATCCGCGCTGGCCGATACGGGCGCGATCGGCTGCAATATCGAGGATCAGATCATCGCGACGCACGGCACGCAGGGCCGCACGATGCACAGCATTGGCGATCAGGCCGCGCGCATCGCGGCGATCACCGCCTTTGTGCCCGATTTCTTCGTCAACGCCCGCACCGACATCTTCCTGATCGCCAAGCCCGGCACGCATGACGATGCGATGGCCGATGCCGCGATCGAGCGGGGCAAGGCCTATGCCGATGCGGGTGCGCACGGCTTCTTCGTGCCCGGCCTCGCCGATCTCCGCCTGCTGGAGAGGATCTGCGACGCTGTGCCGCTGCCGGTGAACTTCATGGCCTTTCCCGGGGCTCCGGATGCGAAGGCGGTGGCGGCAACCGGCATCGCCCGAATCAGCCATGGCCCGTTCCCCCATAGGCTGGCGCTCAAGGCGTTCGAGGACGCCGTTCGCGCAAATTCCTGCGTCCTGTGAAGCCCTTCGCGTACTCAGGTGTTTGACGCCCGGCAGAAACACCATCACTGCTGAAACTTCATAGGAGAGCGCCCAACATGCCGGATTCGAAGCCGATCATCCCAGTAATCCTGTCAGGGGGATCGGGTACGCGCTTGTGGCCGATGTCGCGCGCCGAACGGCCCAAGCAGATGCTGGCGCTGACCGCGGAGCAGACGATGCTCCAGCTTACCGCGCAGCGCGCGGCGGGCGAGCGCTTCGCGAAGCCGATCGTGGTCGCCAACGCCGCGCATGCCGATCTGGTCGATGAGCAGCTGGCTGCAGCCGGGGCGGCGGCCGAGGCGCTGATCCTGGAGCCGATGGGGCGCAATACCGCGCCGGCCATCGCGCTGGCGGCAATCGCGGCGGGCGGCGGTGCGAACCCGCTGCTGGTGATGCCGTCAGACCATGTCATCGCCGATGTCGCGGCGTTCCACCGCGCGATCCAGGCGGCGCTGCCTTTGGTCGAGCAGGGCTGGCTGGTAACCTTCGGCATCGCGCCCGACGCGCCCGAGACCGGCTATGGCTATATCAAGATCGGCGAGGCGATCGGAGAGGGCGTGCACCGCGTCGATCGCTTCGTTGAGAAGCCGCCGCGTGAGGCGGCGGAAGCGATGCTGGCGTCGGGCGACCATGCCTGGAACGGCGGTATCTTCCTGTTCCGCGCAGACAGCTATCTGGAAGCGCTGGCCGCCTATGCGCCCGAAATGCTGGCCGCCGCGCAGGATGCGATGGCCAGGGGCAGGAGCGAGGGAGCACGGATCTGGCCGGCCGCGGAAGCCTTTGCCGCCAGCCCGTCCGACTCGATCGACTATGCCGTGATGGAAAAGGCGCCTCAGGTGGCGGTCGTGCCGGTCGAGATGGGCTGGAACGATGTGGGCAGCTGGGATGCGCTGCACGCGATCAGCGACCCGGACGCAGGCGGCAATGTGCTGCGCGGCGACGTGGTGGCGATCGACACCGCCAATTGCATGGTGCGGGCCGAGGGCGGGAAGCGCGTGGCGCTGGTCGGGGTTACCGACCTGATCGTGGTGGCGGATGGCGACGACATATTGATCCTGCCGCGCGGCCGCAGCCAGGACGTGAAGACGATCCTGGCTGCGATGGAGAAGTAGGGGATTTTCGCACGCCGAAGCGGCATGCCCGGCGGCACCCTGCTTGGCTCCGGTTCCCCGCTTTCGCGGGGATGACCGCTATTCGATCCGGATGGATCAAACGCTAGCCGATCAGCGCCTCGGCCTGATCGAGCACCGATTTGAAGTCCGCGACCAGCGCCTGATACGGTGCCGGGCTGGTCATATCGAGGCCCGCGCGCTTCAGGATATCCACCGGATAATCCGATCCGCCGGCCTTCAGCACCGACAGGAAATTGTCGCGCTCCTTCGCGCCGCCCTTGAGGATCGACTGGGTGAAGAAGGTCGCTGCCGAGATGCAGGTGGCGTACTGATAGACGTAGAAGCTGTTGTAGAAGTGCGGGATGAACGCCCATTCGTTGGCGTAATCCGCCTCGAGCCCGAGCCTGGGGCCGTGGTAGCGCTTGAGCAGATCGAAATAGATCGCGTTGAACTTCGCGCCCGACATGCCCTCGCCGGCTTCGGCCTTGTCATGCGCGATCAGCTCGAACTCTGCGAACATCGTCTGGCGGTAGAAGGTGCCGCGATAATTCTCCATCTGCTGGCCGAGATAGAAGAGCTTCTCTTCCTTGGTCTTGGCGTTCTTGAGCATGTGCGCGACGAGGAGCTGTTCATTGATCGTCGAGGCGATCTCCGCGAGGAAGATCGGATAGCCCGATTTGTCATAGGGCTGGGCCAGCTTGGCCAGCACCGTGTGCAGCGCATGGCCCCATTCATGGGCATAGGTGCTGAGCCCGTCATATTTGTTCGACAGGTTGAGCAGCAGATAGGGGTGCACGTCATAGGCGCCGGGGCTCATATAGGCGCCGGGGCGCTTGCCGGGACGGGGCCAGGGATCCTGCCATTTCGCCGCGGTCGCCTGGGCGATGCGGGACTGATAATCGGGGCCGAGCGGCCTGACCGCCTCCAGCGTCAGCGTGCGCATCTGATCGAGGGTGAAGGTCCGGTCCAGCGACACGAGCGGGGGATAGATGTCGTAATAGGCAATGTCGGGCAGGCCGAGCATCCGGCGACGCAACTCGAAATAGCGATGGAGCTGGGGCAGTCCCTTGTTGGTCTCGGCAACAAGCGTGCGATAGACCGATTCCGGCACGTTGCTGCCTGACAGGGCACGCGCAAGCGAGGACGGATATTTGCGCGCCTTGGCGTAGAAGATGTCGCTCTTGAGCTTGGCGGCATAGCTTGCGCCGAACGAGTTCTTGAACTGGCCATGCGCCTGCCAGAAGGCGGCGAAGACGGCCTTGCGATCGTCGCGGTTCGGCGCGTCCCGGTTGAGCGTATAGCCCTGGCTGTCGAGCCGGACTTCCTTGCCGGTGGAGAGCTTGATGGTGGGCCAGGGGATATCGGACGAGCGGAGCTGGCCGCTGATCTCGCTGGGGCCGGAAAGCGGCGAGCCGACCGATGCGAGGATCGATTCGCCCTCGGGCGTCAGCGTATGCTCGGCCTGGCGGATGGTGTCGCGCAAATCGAAGTCAAAGCGCGACTTGAGCGTCGCGTTGGCGGCGATGAAGCGCTCGATCTTGTCCTTGCCGAGCGTCAGCAATTCGGGCGTCGCCCAGGACGATGCCTCGCCGAACGCGGTGTAGAGATCGCGCGCCTGGGCGAGCTTTTCCTGATTGGTCGCGACGCGGACATCCTCGTCGCCCTTGAGCGACGCATAGGTGTAGATCCGGCCGATCTGGCGGCCGAGATCGGACTGGAGGACCATCGCCTCGGCGAGGACATCGGCGCTCTCGCCCAGCCGGCCCTTATATCGGGTGATGCCCGGGATGGCGGCGAGCGCGGCCTGGCGGGCGGCTTCCCATGCCGCTTCGTTGGGGAAGATTTCGGTGAGGTCCCACATCGGACCGGTGCCGCCCGCTTCCTGGGCCCAGGCGGGCGCTGCGGTGGCGAGGGTGAGGAGCGCGGCGGTGGTGAGCGCTTCGCGGCGCGTGACTTCGGTCATTCGGCTTCCCCTGGGAAGGCGCCGGTAGGCTCAGCGCGGGTTGAAGCCGGTAATCTGTCGCGGGATCGCCGCCAAGGAAAGCGTTTTGTTACGCCAATACACCGGGAGGTTCAGCGTCTGGGGGCCACGACCCAGTCCCGCTTGGCGCGGCGCTGCATCGGGGCACGGCAATATACGCAGATGCTGGTATAATTTCCTTCCTCATCCTTGCGGACGTGCCGGTAAGAGCGCTCATGCTTGCCAGCGAGGCAGCGGAACCGCCCGGTAATCCACTGAAACACCATTGTCTCCCCCAGCTGGCGGAAGGTTCGGGTAATTGCCGCACCGGGTCAAGCGCGTATCTGCCATTTTGAGCATGTAGAAAGGGCCGGGAACGAATCCCGGCCCTTCCTTGATTGCCAGCCAGAGGCTGGGCGGTCTGGATGCGGTCCCGGCAAAGCCGGGACTCGCCGGTCGGCCCGACAACCGCAGGCCGTTAGCGGATCAGAAATCCATGCCGCCCATGCCGCCCATGCCGCCGCCGCCCATGGGCATTGCGGGCTTGTCTTCCGGCAGCTCACTCACGGCCGCCTCGGTCGTGATGAGCAGGCCGGCGACCGAGGCTGCGTTCTGCAGCGCGGTGCGGACGACCTTGGTTGGGTCGATCACGCCGGCCGAGACCAGGTTCTCATAGGTGTCGGTCGCGGCGTTGAAGCCGAGCGTCGGATCGTTGCCGTCGAGCAGCTTGCCCGAGACCACGGCACCGTCATGGCCAGCGTTTGCCGCGATCTGGCGCACCAGAGCGGTCAGCGACTTGCGGACGATGTCCACGCCGCGGGTCTGATCTTCGTTCGCTCCGGTCAGGCCCTCGA
Organism: Sphingomonas soli NBRC 100801; assembly: GCF_001591025.1. Lineage (GTDB taxonomy): Bacteria > Pseudomonadota > Alphaproteobacteria > Sphingomonadales > Sphingomonadaceae > Sphingomonas > Sphingomonas soli. The sequence continues at coordinate 27,674 of NZ_BCTZ01000020.1, read as the reverse complement.
TCGCCTTGGTGGCGTACAGCAGAGCCGTGCCGCCGCCGGGGACGATGCCTTCTTCAACGGCTGCGCGGGTTGCGTGCAGCGCGTCGTCGACGCGGTCCTTGCGCTCCTTCACTTCGACTTCCGAAGCGCCGCCGACCTTGATCACGGCCACGCCGCCGGCGAGCTTGGCGAGACGCTCCTGGAGCTTCTCACGGTCATAATCGCTGGTGGTGACTTCGATCTGCTGGCGGATCGCATCGGTGCGGCCCCGAATCGCATCGGCTTCACCCGCACCATCGACGATGGTGGTGTTATCCTTGTCGATCGAGACGCGCTTGGCCGTGCCGAGCATGCCGAGGGTGACGGACTCGAGCTTGATGCCGAGGTCTTCCGAGATGACTTCGCCCTTGGTGAGGATCGCGATGTCTTCGAGCATCGCCTTGCGGCGATCGCCGAAGCCGGGAGCCTTGACCGCCGCGACCTTGAGGCCGCCGCGCAGCTTGTTGACGACGAGCGTGGCCAGAGCCTCGCCCTCAATGTCTTCCGCGATGATCAGGAGCGGACGGCCGGTCTGGACGACTGCTTCCAGGATCGGGAGCATCGCCTGCAGGTTCGACAGCTTCTTCTCATGGATCAGGATGTACGGATCGGCGAGCTCGACCGTCATCTTCTCCGGATTGGTGATGAAGTAGGGCGACAGATAGCCGCGGTCGAACTGCATGCCCTCAACCACGTCGAGCTCGAATTCGAGACCCTTGGCTTCCTCGACGGTGATGACGCCTTCCTTGCCGACCTTCTCCATCGCTTCTGCGATCTTCTGGCCGACTTCGGTGTCGCCATTGGCCGAGATGATGCCAACCTGTGCGACTTCCGACGAACCCGAAACCGGCTTCGAACGGGCCTTCACGTCCTCGACGACCTTGGCGACGGCGAGATCGATGCCGCGCTTCAGATCCATCGGGTTCATGCCGGCAGCAACCGACTTCATGCCCTCGCGAACGATCGCCTGGGCCAGCACGGTGGCGGTGGTGGTGCCGTCACCGGCAACGTCGTTGGTCTTCGAAGCGACTTCGCGGACCATCTGCGCGCCCATATTCTCGAACTTGTCCTTGAGCTCGATTTCCTTGGCGACGCTCACGCCGTCCTTGGTGATGCGGGGCGCACCGAACGACTTGTCGATCACGACGTTGCGGCCCTTCGGGCCCAGCGTGACCTTGACCGCATCGGCGAGGATATCGACGCCGCGCAGGATGCGCTCACGCGCGTCGCGGCCGAATTTTACGTCTTTGGCTGCCATTTAAAATCTCCATTCGTCATCCCGGCGAAAGCCGGGATCTGGTGCGGCTCGGTGCCGCGCTTGAGGCCTGAGATCCTGACTTTTGTCAGGATGACGGGATCGTCAGCCGACGATCCCGAGGATGTCGCTTTCCTTCATGATCAGCAGGTCTTCGCCGTTGATCTTGACCTCGGTGCCCGACCACTTGCCGAACAGGATGCGGTCCCCGGCCTTGACGTCGAGCGGGGTGATCTCGCCCTTGTCGTTCTTGGCGCCGGCGCCGGCGGCGACGACTTCACCTTCCTGCGGCTTTTCCTGGGCGGTGTCGGGGATGATGATGCCGCCGGCGGTCTTCTGCTCGGCTTCGACGCGGCGTACCAGCACGCGGTCGTGCAACGGACGGAAGTTCATTGCTGTGGTTCCCTCTCAAAATGATGGTTTGGCACTCACCGGAGTCGAGTGCCAGCAGCCCGCATATGTGAAGCCCGCAGGGGAGCGTCAACCGCGCAAGGAACAAAATTTAATCCGGGAGCATGCCCAGCCGCGCGCGCCAATGCCAGCGCCAGAGCAGCAGCACCGATACGCACAGCAATCCCACGGCAAGGCCGGTCCAGATGCCGACGCCCTGCCACCCAAGGCCAAAGCCAAGCGCGATCGCCGTGCCGAAGCCGCCGATCCAATAACCTAGCCCGGCGATGACCATCGGTACGCGCGTATCCTGGAGCCCGCGCAGGATCCCGGCGCCGACCGCCTGCGCGCCATCTACAAGCTGGAAGATCGCGGCGAGCACGAGATATTGCATCGCCAGCGCCACGACCCGGGCATTCTCCGGCGCGTTCACATCGATATAGGCCGAAATCAGCAGCCTGGGGCTGAGCCAGATCGCGGTGGCGGTGACGGCCATCACGCCGATGCCGAGGAACAGGGCGGCGCGCCCGGCGCGCGCGATCCATGCGTGATCGGCGGCACCATAGGCCATGCCGACGCGGATCGTAGCCGCCTGGGCGATGCCGAAGGGGATCTGGAAGGCGACGGCGGCGATGTTGAGTGCGACGGCGTGCGCCGCGACCTCCGCCACGCCGATCAGCCCCATCAGGACGGCAGCACCGCCGAACAGCGCACCTTCGAAGAACCAGGTGAACATGATCGGCGTCCCGATCCGGATAATGTCGCGGAATCGCGACCATTCGGTGCGCCACCAGCGACCGAACAGGCGGAAACGCCGCAGGCGGCGATCGGTGACGAGGATCAACGCGTAAGCGAGCATCATCGCCGTCATCGTGATCACGCTGGCGAGCGCCGACCCTTCGAGCCCGAGTGCGGGGAAGCCCCAATTGCCGAAGACCAGCAGCCAGTTTGTCAGGACGGCGACGCCGAGCGCCACCGCCGTGACGCCAAAGACCCAGAAGGGCCGGCCGAGCGCCGCAGCGGTCGTGCGCATCACGCCCGCCGCCACGCCGGGCACGACCGCGAACAGGATGATGTCGAGGAAGGCTCCCGCGCGGTCGGCGACCTCGGGATTCTGCCCGGCGAGCAGCAGCAACGTCTCGCCATGCGCGAGGATCAGAATGACCGGGACCGATCCCGCGGCGGCGACCCACAAGGCCATGCGAAAGCTGCGGCGCACTTCGCGCACTGCATGGGCGCGGCGGCCGAGCTCGGCGGCGATGATCGGTGCAGCGGCGCTGGTGAGGCCGATCAGCGAATAGAGCAGGATGTTGAACAGGAAGACGCCGAGCGTCGCGGCGGCAAGCTCGACCGTGCCAAGTCGCGCGACGAAGATCACATCGACTGCGGAGACGGCCATCTGGAGCAGGTTCGCGCCGACCAGCGGCCCGGCGAGCCAGGCCAGCGCGCGCAGCTCGGCCTTCAGGGTGGCGGGCGCGGGGGCGGTGACGGCAGTGGACGGGATGGAGGAAGACATGACGGCGCGGTTAGAACGTTCGGCCCGGAAAGGGAAATGCAGCACCCGCATCCGTATTGCCGGGACAGGACACTGGCCGCTATGACGGCAGGACCGGCCTCTGCCGGGACGAGGAGACCGAAGTGAAGCTGGTTCGTGGCGCCTGGAATATCCTGGTGGGGATCAAGGACTTCCTCGTCCTGGTCTTCATGCTCTTGTTCTTCACGGCGCTGTTCGCGGCGCTGTCGCACAAGCCTAACAGCGCAGGCGTGCGCGATGGAGCGCTCGTCGTGGCGTTTGACGGCGTGCTGGCCGAGCAGCCACGCGAGCCCGATCCCTTTGCCGGCATCGGCGGCACCGGCAGCGTGACGAAGGAACTGCGCCTGCGCGACGTGCTGCGCGCGCTCGACGTGGCGCGGACCGATGACCGGGTAAAGGCCGTCGTGCTCGATATGGACCGCTTCCTGGGCGGCTATCCGGCTGCGGTGAGCGAGGTCGCCGAAGCGGTGGGCAAGGTGCGCGCGGCGAACAAGCCGGTACTGGCCTATGCCACCGGCTATAGCGACGACGCCTATGCGATCGCGGCCAATGCCAGCGAGATCTGGGTGCATCCGATGGGCGGGGCGCTGTTTGCCGGACCGGGCGGCACCAGCCTTTACTACAAGGGCCTGATCGACAAGCTCGGCGTCAACGCGCACATCTACAAGGTCGGCAAGTTCAAGTCGGCGGTCGAGCCCTACATGTTGACCGGCATGTCGCCCGAGGCGCGCGAAGCGAACGAGGCGCTGTACGGATCGCTCTTCGACCAATGGAAGGCGGCGATTGCGAAGGCGCGGCCCAAGGCAAAGCTGGCGGACTTCCTGAGCAAGCCCGACGAAGCCGTGGCGGCGGCGCGCGGCGATATCTCGCAGGCCAATCTGGCGGCGGGGCTGGTGGACAAATTGGGTGACCGGCTGGCCTTTGGCAAACGCGTGGCGGAAATCGCCGGCGCGCCATCGGGCAAGCCGGCGGGCAATTTCAACGCGATCCGGTTCGCCGATTTCGTCGCGGCCAATCCGGTACCGCGCGGGGGCGACGAAATCGGCGTGATCACGGTTGCGGGGGAGATCGTCGATGGCAAGGCCGGGCCGGGAACGGCGGGTGGCGACACCGTATCCGCGCTGCTGCTGAAGGGGTTGGCCACAAGGAACCTGAAAGCGCTTGTGGTGCGCGTCGATTCGCCGGGCGGATCGGCAATGGCTTCCGAGCAGATTCGCCAGGCGGTGCTCCAGGCCAAGGAGCAGGGGCTACCGGTGGTGGTCTCGATGGGCAGCCTGGCCGCGAGCGGCGGCTATTGGGTATCGACGGCGGGCGACACGATCTTTGCAGAACCGGACACGATCACCGGTTCGATCGGCATATTCGGCGTGCTGCCGACCTTCGAGAAGAGCCTAGCCAAGATCGGCGTGACCACCGACGGCGTGCAGACCACGCCGCTTTCGGGCCAGCCCAACGTGATGGGCGGGACCAACGCGGTGACCGATCGTATCCTGCAATCGGCGATTGAGCAGGGCTATCAGCGCTTCATCAGTCTGGTCGCGGGCGCGCGCAAGATGACGCCGCAACGGGTGGATGAGATCGGGCAGGGGCGCGTCTGGATTGGCGGCGTCGCGCACCAATTGGGTCTAGTGGACCGGTTTGGCGGGCTTGCGGCAGCGATCGAGGAAGCCGCGCGGCGCGCCAAGCTGGATCCTGCCAAGGTCCGGCCGGTATATCTGGAGAAGGAGCCTTCGGGCTGGGTCAAGTTCTTCAACGACATGACCCGCGAGGAGCGGAAGGACAATGACTGGACCGATGCGCCGGGCGGCGAGGATGCCTTTGCGCGGATCGCGACCGGTCAACGCGCGACGGTGATGCAGGCGCTCGGTGATGCGCGACGGATGGCGCGGGGCGGCTCGGTGCAGGCGCGCTGCCTGGAATGCGCGGGGCTTGGCCCGGTCGCGGTCCGGGCCGAGGACCGCAGCCTGTTCGAGCTGCTCCTGGCGAAGATCACCGGATGATCGCGATACGGGCGGCGACGCCGGAAGATGCGGGTGCGATCGCGGCGATCTATGCGCCGCACGTGCTGACGGGGACCGTCTCGTTCGAGACCGAGCCGCCCGACGCGCGCGCGATGCGCACGCGAATGGGCGCGAGCGAGGGGCTGTATCCCTGGATCGTCGCGACGAACGGCGATCCGACCGGCGGGGTGATCGGCTATGCCTATGCCACGCGGTTCCGCGACCGGCCAGCGTACCGCTATGTCTGCGAGACCTCCATCTATATGGCCGATGTGGCGCAGGGGCAGGGGGCAGGGCGGCTGCTCTACGACGCGCTGATCGATACGCTGCGTGCGCAGGGGTTCGTTCATGCGATCGGCGCGATCGCGCTGCCCAACGAAGGATCGATCAAGTTGCACGAATCGGTCGGCTTCCGCCGTGCGGGCGTGTACCGCGAAGTGGGGTTCAAGCATGGCCGCTGGATCGACGTGGGCATCTGGCAGGCCGAACTGAACGAGCCGAGCGTGCCGCCGGTGGAGCCGCGCAAGTTCAGCGATGTGGGGGTGGTGCGCGACTGACTCTGCCCGGGCGGATGTCGCAACCATTTCTCAAACAGATTGCAGTAGCGCCGGGGCATGGAAGTCGAGCAGAGTATCCGCGTCGATCGCGCTCACAAGCTGATCGAGGTGCGCATCGGCGGGTTTGTCACCCCGGAAGATGCAAGCTGGCTCGGCGAGCAGGTGCGCGAAGCGGTGCGCTCCTTCGGCGATGATATCGGCCAGCACCTGACGCTCTACGACACCAGCGACGTGCCCGTGGTGCCGCCTGCGACGATCGAATTGCTGCAGCAGACCTTCGCGAACCCCACGGTGCGCCAGATCTGGGCGCGCAAGATTGCGTTCGTCGTCGGCACCGCGCTGACGCGGCTGCAGGCGCAGCGCCTGCGCGAGGTGCGGCCAGATATCGGCATATTCGACGACCGCAAAAGCGCGATCGACTGGCTGCTGAACTGAAGCCGCTAGGTGGGCGTGCGATACGCTGGCAGGCCGAGCTTCCAGTAAATGGCGGCGCCGCGCAGCGAGAAACCGGCGGTGGCCGCGATCAGCCCGGCGATGAAGGTCGGCATGCCGGCAAGCGTCAGCGCGACCTGGAGGACGGCGGCCAAGGCTCCGGCGGTCACATATAGCTCAGGGCGCATCAGGATCGAAGGTTCGCCCGCGAGCAAATCGCGGATGATGCCGCCCGCGCAGGCGGTCAGCGTGCCCATCAGCACTGCCGGAATCGGCGGAATGCCATAGCTGAGCGCCTTGGCCGCGCCGAATGCGGCATAGGCGGCGAGGCCTGCGGCGTCGAGCCAGTCGAACACGTTGCTCGTCCACCAGCGATGCGGGGTGAACCACATCGCCAGCGCGATACCCAGGCAAAGCCCCGCGACGCTGGGATCATGGACCCAGAATACCGGCGCGCCGATCAGCAGATCGCGCGTCGTGCCGCCGCCAACGCCGGTGATCAGCGCGAAGAAGGTGAGCGTGACGAGGGTCTGCCCGCGCCGGGCCGCCGCGAGCGCACCCGTCGCCGCGAATACGGCGATGCCGAACAAGTCGAGCCAGGGCAGGATGGGTCCGAGACGTTCGGCTGCGGCAATAGGGTCCATCGCCTGCTTTTCAGGCTTTGGCGTGCCCCCGTCAAACGCTAGAAGGCGGAAATGGATCGCACACCGCCGCCGCTCATCGCCATTGCCATCCTCCTGGCCGCGCTTGCAGGCTTCGTTGATGCGATCGCCTTCACCAGCCTGGGCGGCTTCTTCGCAAGCTTTATGAGCGGCAATTCGACGCGGCTCGGGGTCGGGCTGGGCGGCGGCGGCATGTATGAAGCGAGCATGGCGCTCGCGCTGATAATGAGCTTCGTCTGCGGCGTGATGCTCGCCGCCGTGGTTTCGCGCGCTTACGCCGCGAATGCCCGCGAGGCCACCATGGTGGTGGTGACCCTGCTGCTCACCGTCGCCGCGGTGCTCGCGACGCTCCATCCCGGGCCGTTGGTGCTGGTATTTCTCGCCATGGCGATGGGATGCGAAAACGGCGTGTTCAATCGCGACGGCGCCCCCGCATTCGGAGTGACCTATCTCAGCGGAACGCTGGTGCGTGTCGGCCAGAAGGCGGCGAATGCGCTGATGGGTGACAAGGACCGCTGGGGCTGGGTGCCTTATCTGACGCTGTGGCTGGGCTTCGTCGCCGGCGTGGTGATGGGCGCCGCCAGCCAGTTCCGCTGGAGCTGGAACGCGCTCTGGGCGGCGCCGGTGGCGGCCGCAGTGCTCACCTACGCATTGCGCCGCGTGCGCGCCGGATAACGCGCGCCCGACCCATCCGCGGACCTATTTGGTCTTCGGAGCCTTCATCTCTCGACCGTTCTGGTGGAGCACTGCGCCATCGACCTTGCCCGAAGCGTCGCGGGTAAAGACGATCTGGGCGTCGACTTCCTTGAAGAAGAAATGATCCGGGCTTTCGGCATGTAGCTCGAGCGGACCTTGCCGCGTCGCCTGGACAATCAGCTTTCCGCCTTCGACGCGGGTGACGAAGCCGAAGCTTGGGCTGACGTCATAGGTGCCAACATAGGTCTGGAGCGATGCAGGGGCGAGCGTGATCGCCTTGCGCTCGCTGGAGAGCGTCACCGTGCCGCCGCGTGCGAGCGTCATCAGTGACTGGCCGAGCCGCGTCGGCGCGCCGCCGTTGAGATTGCCCAGCACGACGACGGTCAGCTTCGATGACGGATCATAGCCGAGCCAGGTATTGAACCCTTCGATCCCGCCGCCATGCGATATCAGCGTCTGCCCATCCTTCGTGCCGACGGAAACGCCCAGCGCGTAATCGTTCTTGAACGGTGTGGTCAGCATCTTGAGCGATTCGGGCTTGAGCAATTTGCCGCCAAACAGGCCCTGTTCCCATTTGAGCAGATCGCGCGTGGTGGAATAGAGCGCGCCTGCGCCCTGGGGCACCGACATATCCACATAGTCGGCGTTGACCACACCCTTGGCGGACGGCGCGTAGCCCGACGCGCGGCGCGGCAGGACCTGCGCATGGCTGTCATAACCGGTATCCGCCATGCCCAGCGGCTTGAGGATATTGTCCCCGACAAAGGCAATATAGGGCTGTCCGCCCGCTTGCTCGATGATCTGCGTGAGCAGGATATATCCCGAATTCGAATAGCTCATCTTCTCGCCCGGCGCGAATTCGAGCGGTTTGCCGCTGAAACGAGCGATGAGCGACGGAAGCGTGGCGGGAAGCGTCTTGGTCTTCTGGAAATCGTCGAACGCCGTGAGATTGGGGATGCCCGAGCTGTGGGTGAGCAGATGGAAGACGGTGACCTTGTCCCACGCGGCGGGCGCGTCGGGCAGATAGGTCTTCACCGGCGCATCGAGCGTTACCTTGCCGCGCTCCACGAGCAGCATGATCGCGACGGCGGTGAATTGCTTGGTGACCGAACCCAGGCGGAACTTGGTGTCGCCGTCATTGGGGATCTTCCATTCGAGATTCGCGGACCCGTACCCCTTGTCGAGCAGGATCTTGCCGTCCTTCGCGACGAGCACGGAACCCATGAACTCGCCCTTGTCCGCGTCGGCGCGGACGATGGTGTCCATTCGCGACACATCCTGCGCGAAGGCGGGGGTGGCGAGCGTGACCGCCGCGATGGCGATGATGAAATGACGCATGTTATCTCTCCCTGTGTGTTATATGCATAACACGCATGGAAGAGCCGGGCAACGATCGCGGCTCAGCCGTCATCCCGGCGAAAACCGGGACTTCATGCGGCTCCGTCCCGCTCCGAAATGCCTGAGATCCGGGCTTTCGCCCGGATGACGGGACGAACTAGACGTGGATGGGTTTCCCGAGAACCGCCATCGAGGCTTCCTTGATCGCCTCGCTGTGCGTCGGATGCGCGTGGCAGGTATAGGCGATGTCTTCGCTGGTCGCGCCGAATTCCATCGCCTGTGCGACCTGCGCGATCATCGTGCCGGCGGGCACGGCGATCATCCAGGCGCCGAGCACACGATCGGTCTTGGCGTCGGCAATCACCTTCACCCAGCCATCGGGCTCGTGGTTGGTTTTGGCGCGGCTGTTGGCAGCCATCGGGAACTTGCCGACCTTGACCTCGCCGCGTTCCCTGGCCTGCTCTTCGGTCAGCCCGACGCCGGCGATTTCTGGCCAGGTATAGACGACGCTCGGGATGACATCGTGGTTCACGATGCCGGTGAGGCCGGCGATGTTCTCTGCCACCGCGATGCCCTCATCCTCGGCCTTGTGCGCGAGCATCGGGCCGGGGACGACGTCGCCGATCGCCCAGATGCCCGGCGTGGCGGTCTTGAAGCTGTGATCGATCTCGATCTGGCCACGCTGGTTGGTGGTCAGGCCGGCGGCTTCGAGGTTGAGGCCATCGGTGTTGGGACGGCGGCCGATCGAGACGAGCACGGCGTCTGCCTCAAGGGTTTCCGCAGCACCGCCCTTGGCGGGCTCGAGCGTCAGGGTGGCCTTGCCGCCGTTGACGGTGGCACCGGTCACCTTGGTGCCGAGCTTCAATTCCATGCCCTGCTTCTTGAACAGGCGGCTCGCTTCCTTGCGGATGTCGCCGTCCATGCCGGGGAGCAATTGATCGAGATATTCGACCACGGTGACCTTGGCGCCGACACGGCGCCAGACCGAGCCGAGCTCGAGCCCGATCACGCCGCCGCCGATCACGACGAGGTGGCCGGGGACCTTGTTGAGCTCGAGCGCGCCGGTCGAATCGACGATCACCTGCTTGTCATTATCGACCTCGACGCCCGGCAGCGGGGTGACCGACGAGCCGGTGGCGATGACGATGTTCTTCGCCCGCACGGTGCGGCCGGCGACTTCGACGGTGTCCTTGCCGGTGAATGACGCGCGGCCCTTCAGCCACTCGACCTTGTTCTTCTTGAACAGGAACTCGATGCCGCCGGTCAGGCCCTTGACCGCGTCCTTGCGCTGGCCCTGCATCGCTTCGAGATCGAGCTCGACGCCGGCAGTCTTGACGCCCAGCTTGGCGAGCTTGCCGCTGGCGGCTTCCTCGAACAGCTCGGAAGCGTGGAGCAGCGCCTTGGACGGGATGCAGCCAACGTTGAGGCAGGTGCCGCCCAGCGTCTCGCGCGATTCCGCACAGGCGGTCTTGAGCCCGAGCTGCGCCGCGCGGATCGCGGCGACATAGCCGCCGGGGCCGGCACCGATCACCAGGACGTCGAAGTCGTATTCAGCCATTTTTCTTCTCCAACGTCATGCCAGCAAAAGCTGGCATCTCATGCGGCGGAAAACGCTCGTGTGCCGCGCGAGACCCCAGCTTTCGCTGGGGTGACGGGTTAAATCACAGGTCGATCAGCAGACGGGTCGGGTCTTCGATCGCGTTCTTTAGCGCGACGAGGAAGGTGACCGCTTCCCGGCCGTCGATCAGGCGGTGGTCGTAGCTGAGTGCCAGGTACATCATCGGGCGGATCACGATCTGGCCGTCGCGGACGACCGGGCGTTCCTCGATGCGATGCAGGCCGAGCACTGCCGACTGGGGCGGATTGATGATCGGAGTCGACATCAGCGAGCCGAACACGCCGCCGTTCGAGATGGTGAAGGTGCCGCCCTTCATCTCGTCCATCTTGAGCGTGCCTTCCTTGGCGCGCTTGCCGAAATCGCCGATCGTCTTTTCGATGCCGGCGACCGAGAGGTCCTGCGCGTCGCGGATGACCGGGACGACGAGACCCTGCGGTGCTGAGACCGCGACCGAGATATCGGCGTAATCGTGATAGACGATCTCGTCGCCTTCGATGCTAGCATTGACGGCGGGGATGTCTTTGAGCGCCATTACGGCGGCCTTCACGAAGAAGCCCATGAAGCCGAGGCGGACGCCGTGCTTCTTCTCGAACAGATCCTTGTACTTGGCGCGCGCTTCCATGACCGCGGTCATGTCGACATCGTTGAAGGTGGTGAGGAGCGCGGCGGTGTTCTGCGCATCCTTGAGGCGGGTCGCGATGGTCTGGCGCAGGCGCGTCATACGCACGCGCTCTTCCTTGCGGCCACCGGCCGTGGAGGCGGGGACGGGCGATGCGGCGGGTGCAGGTGCCGGCGCGGGGGCAGCCGGCTTGCTGCTGGCGGCGGCGACCACGTCTTCCTTGGTGATGCGGCCGTCCTTGCCGGTGCCCTGCACGGTCGCGGGATCGACGCCATGCTCCAGCACGGCGCGGCGCACCGACGGCGAAAGCGCGGCAGCCTCGACTTCGCGAACCTGTTCGCCCGGGCCGGTTTGCGTGCCGTCCGTGGCGGGCGCAGGCGCAGCTGGAGCGGAGGCAGGGGCAGCAGCGGCCGCGCCCTCTGTGACCGTAGCGATCACGGCGCCGACCGAGACGGTGTCGCCGACCTGGACCAGATGATCGCCCATCACGCCCGCGACGGGGGAGGGGACCTCGACCGAAACCTTGTCGGTTTCGAGCGAGGCGATCGGCTCATCGGCCTTCACGGGATCGCCCGGCTGCTTGAGCCATTCGCCCAGCGTCGCTTCGGTGATCGATTCGCCCAGCACGGGCACGGTTACGTCGCTCATTTTCAGGCCTTCCGAGTACGGCGGATTTCTTCGCGGACATTATGGCCGAGCGCGTCGGCGACGAGCGCGGCCTGTTCCATCTGGTGGCGCTTCATCAGGCCCGTTGCGGGCGATGCGGCGGCGGCGCGGCCGGCATAGCGCGGACGCTTCGGCGCGACATCGGCATCGATCAGGCACTGTTCGATCAGCGATTCGACGAAGAACCAATAGCCATTGTTCTTCGGTTCCTCCTGCGCCCAGACCACTTCTTCCACATTGGTCATGCGCTTGAGGCGGACCGTCAGCGGGTCGCCCGGGAAGGGATAGAGCTGCTCGATGCGGACGATCGCGGTGTTCTTGTCGCCCGCCGCGTCGCGCGCCTCGATCAGGTCATAGGCGACCTTGCCGGTGCAGAGCACCAGGCGCTTCACGTCCTTGTCGGCGGGGGCCGAGGGATCGGAGAGGATACGGCGGAACTGGCTGTCGCCTTGGAACTCCGCAGCCGTGCTCACCGCCATCTTGTGGCGGAGCAGCGACTTCGGCGTCATTTGCACCAGCGGTTTACGGAAATTGCGGTGCATCTGGCGACGCAGAAGGTGGAAATAATTCGCCGGGGTCGTGATGTTGACCACCTGCATATTGTCCTGCGCGCAGAGCTGGAGGAAGCGCTCCGGGCGGGCCGAGCTATGTTCGGGCCCCTGGCCTTCATAGCCATGCGGCAGCAGCATCACGAGCCCGTTGGCGCGCAGCCACTTGGCCTCGCCCGAGGCGACGAACTGATCGATCATGATCTGCGCGCCATTGGCGAAATCGCCGAACTGCGCTTCCCAAAGCACCAGCGTCTTGGGGTCGGCGCCGGCATAGCCATACTCGAAGCCGAGCACGCCATATTCGGAAAGCGGCGAATCGAGCACTTCGAAATTGCCGTGCGGGATCGTCTGGAGCGGTACGTACCTGTGCTCGTCCATCTGATCGATCCAGACGGCGTGGCGCTGGCTGAACGTGCCGCGGCCCGAATCCTGGCCCGACAGGCGGACGCCATAGCCTTCCGAGAGCAGCGAGCCGAAGGCCAGCGCCTCGCCGGTCGCCCAGTCGAAATTCGTGCCCGACTTGAACATCTCGCGCTTCGCATCGAGCACGCGCCCCAGCGTCTTGTGGATCGCCAGATCGCCCGGAACCTCGGTGAGGGTGCGACCGAGGCTGTCGAACAATTTCTTCTCGATCCCGGTCTCGACGCTGCGGCGGGCGCTTTCGGCGTCGCCGGGAGCGCTCAGGCCCGACCAGCGGCCGGCGAACCAGTCCGCCTTGTTTGCCAGATAGGATTTGCCCGCTTCGAACTCGCCTTCGAGCAGCTCGGTGAACTGGGCGACCTTCTGGGCGGCAAAGCCATCGTCGATCACACCCTGCGCGATCAGGCGCTGGGCATAGACTTCGCTGACGCCGGGATGGTTTTTGATCTTGGCGTACATCAGCGGCTGGGTGAAGCTCGGCTCGTCGCCTTCGTTATGGCCGTTGCGGCGATAGCACCACATGTCGATCACAATGTCGCGCTTGAAGGTCTGGCGATATTCGATCGCGACCTTGCAGGCGAAGGTGACGGCTTCGGGATCGTCGCCATTGACGTGCAGGATCGGCGCCATCACGCCCTTCGCCACGTCGCTCGGATAGGGCGAGGAGCGCGCGAATTGCGGGCTGGTGGTGAAGCCGATCTGGTTATTGATGACGAAGTGGATGCAGCCGCCGGTATTATAGCCGCGGATGCCCGAGAAACCGAGGCATTCCCAGACGATGCCCTGGCCCGCAAAGGCCGCGTCGCCATGGATCAGCACCGGCAGTACCTGCTCGTGCTTCTCCAGATCGCCGCGGACGGTCTGCAGCGCGCGCACCTTGCCGAGCACGACCGGGTCGGCGGCTTCGAGGTGCGACGGATTTGCGACCAGCGACATATGGACGTTGACGCCGTCAAACTCGCGGTCCGTGCTGGTGCCGAGGTGATATTTCACGTCGCCCGAACCGGCCACGTCATCGGGGTTGGACGAACCGCCGCCAAATTCGTGGAAGATAACGCGGAACGGCTTTGACATGACGTTGGCGAGCATGTTCAGGCGGCCGCGATGGGCCATGCCATACACGATCTCGCGGACGCCCTGCTGGCCGCCATATTTGATGATCGCTTCCATCGCCGGGATCATCGCTTCGCCGCCATCGAGGCCAAAGCGCTTGGTGCCGACATATTTCTTGGCGCAGAAGCGTTCCCACTGCTCCGCCTCGATCACCTTGGACAGAATCGCCTTCTTGCCATCGGCGGTGAAGGTGATCGCCTTGTCCTTGCCTTCCATCCGGTCCTGGAGGAAGCGGCGCTCCTCGACGTCCGCAATGTGCATATATTCGAGGCCGACATTGCCGCAGTAATTGCGGCGAAGGATGTCGACGATCTCGCGGACAGTGCCCCATTGCAGACCAAGCACGCCGCCCAAATAGATCGGCGTATCGATCTGATCGTCGGTGAAGCCGTGATACTCGGTCTTGAGATCCTCGGGCAGGTCCTGCCGGGCCAGGCCCAGCGGATCGAGATTGGCGGCAAGATGCCCGCGCACGCGATACGTGCGGATCAGCAGCATCGCACGGATCGAATCGCCGGCCGCCTTTGCGATATCGGCTTCGGAAACCGCGGCCTTGGCCGCAGGTGCGGGCGCGCCGCCCTTTGCGGGCTTCGGCGCAGGCTCCATCTGCGTGGGATCGAGCGCGGCCGTGAGCGCGTCCGTTTCCGTCAACGGCCAGTTGGCCTGCTTCCAGCTCGGGCCCTGCGCCGTATTTTCGAGACCCTCGAACCAGGTTCGCCAACCGGCCTCAATGGAGCCCGGATCGGCCTTGTAGCGCTTGTACAGCGTCTCGACGAAGGCGGGGCTTACGCCGCCGGCGATGTCGTCAAAGTCGAGGCCCTCATAGCCCATCACGTTCTTCCTTCGTCACCCCGGAGAAGGGCCGGGGTATCTGCCGCGTATCATCCCGGCTCTCGCCGGGACCACGGCTATAGATAATTGGGGTTAACCCTTCAGAACTTCCAGCAGCGTCTCGCCGAGCAGCGAGGGGCTGGCCGAAACGCGGATGCCGGCGGCTTCCATCGCTGCGATCTTGCTCTCGGCGTCGCCCTTGCCGCCCGAGACGATCGCACCGGCATGGCCCATGCGGCGGCCCGGAGGCGCCGTGCGGCCTGCGATGAAGCCGGCCATCGGCTTCTTGCGACCACGCTTGGCCTCATCAATCAGGAACTGCGCAGCCTGCTCCTCCGCATCGCCGCCGATTTCGCCGATCATGATGATCGACTTGGTCGCGTCGTCGGCCAGGAACAGCTCAAGCACGTCGATGAAGTTGGTGCCGTTGACCGGATCGCCGCCGATGCCGACTGCGGTGGTCTGGCCGAGGCCCGCATTGGTCGTCTGGAACACCGCCTCATAGGTGAGCGTGCCCGAGCGCGAGACCACGCCGACCGAACCCTTGGAGAAGATGTTGCCCGGCATGATGCCGATCTTGCACTCGCCCGGGGTCAGCACGCCGGGGCAGTTCGGGCCGATCAGGCGCGACTTGGAGCCCGAAAGCGCGCGCTTCACGCGGACCATGTCGAGCACGGGAATGCCTTCGGTGATCGCGACGATCAGCGGGATCTCGGCGTCGATCGCCTCGAGGATCGAATCGGCTGCGAAGGGGGGGGGCACGTAGATCACGCTGGCGTCGGCGCCGGTCTTCGACTTGGCTTCGGCAACGGTGTCGAACACCGGCAGGCCGAGATGCTCGGTGCCGCCCTTGCCCGGGGTGACGCCGCCGACCATCTGCGTGCCGTAATCGAGCGCCGCCTTGGTATGGAAGCTGCCGGTCTCGCCGGTCATGCCCTGGGTGATGACCTTGGTGTTCTTGTTGACGAGGATGCTCATTCTCGTTCCCGTTCCTTTAGCAACCACCCCGGCGGAGGCCGGGGCCCAGTTGCGATGCGCTCAGGGGCGAGCCACCGCGTTGTACAAATCGTTCCACTCGGGATTGAGGCCTTCGATCTCGCGGATCTTCCAGGCCCGCCTCCATTCCTTCATCTGCCGTTCGCGAAGCCTGGCCGCATCGAGGCTTTCATGCGCTTCGTACCAGACCAGCAGGTTGCAGCCGTATTTCTTCTTGATTCCTTCGACGACGCCGTTGCGATGCTCCCATGCGCGCTTCGGAAGAGCATGCGCCGAGCCGATATAGATCGTCCCGTTTCGCCGGCTTGCCATAATATAGACGAAGCCTTGATCTTCCAACGCGGGCGCTCCGCAACTGGGCCCGGCCTTCGCCGGGGTGGTTCATTTCATCTCACTTAATTCAGGCTCGAATCGATACCCTTGCAGGCCACGAGCAGTTCCTTGACCGCGTCAACCGAGACCTGGAGATTGCCCTTGGCTTCGTCCGAGAGCTTGACCTCGATCACCTTCTCGACGCCGCCGGCACCGAACAGGACCGGCACGCCGACATAGAGGTTGTCGACACCATATTGGCCGGTGAGGTGCGCGGCTGCCGGGAGGATGCGCTTCTGGTCGTAGAGATAGGCTTCGGCCATCGCGATCGCCGAGGTGGCGGGCGCATAGAATGCCGAGCCGGTCTTGAGCAGGCCGACGATCTCGCCGCCGCCCGAACGGGTGCGCTGCACGATCGCGTCGATGCGCTCCTTGGTCGACAGGCCCATTTCGATAAGGTCGGCGACCGGAATGCCCGAGATCGTCGAATATTCGAGGACGGGGACCATCGTGTCGCCGTGGCCGCCGAGCACGAAGGTGTTCACATCCTTGACCGAGACGTTGAACTCGTCTGCGATGAAGTGGCTGAAGCGCGCCGAATCGAGCACGCCGGCCATGCCGACGACCTTCTGGTGCGGGAGCCCTGAGAATTCGCGCAGCGCCCAGACCATCGCGTCGAGCGGGTTGGTGATGC
The DNA here is from genome assembly GCF_001591025.1 of Sphingomonas soli NBRC 100801. Taxonomy (GTDB): domain Bacteria; phylum Pseudomonadota; class Alphaproteobacteria; order Sphingomonadales; family Sphingomonadaceae; genus Sphingomonas; species Sphingomonas soli. The sequence continues at coordinate 10,972 of NZ_BCTZ01000020.1, read as the reverse complement.
AGATCACGAATGCGTCAGGTGCGTTGGCGGCGATGCCTTCGCCGACGGCCTTCATCACCTTCAGGTTGATGCCGAGCAGGTCGTCACGGCTCATGCCGGGCTTGCGGGCAACGCCGGCGGTGACGATGATCACGTCCGCGCCTGCAATATCGGCATAATCATTGGTGCCGGTGATCTTGGCGTCAAAGCCTTCGACCGGGCCGCACTGCGACAGGTCGAGCGCCTTGCCCTGGGGAATGCCCTCGACCACGTCAAACAAGACGATGTCGCCCAGGCCCTTCAGTGCTGCGAGATGGGCGAGCGTGCCGCCGATGTTACCGGCGCCGATAAGCGCGATCTTCTTGCGGGCCAATGGTATCTCCCTTGCTGGCTCAGAGCACGCGCGCGGACGCACCCGCCGCGATTTTCGCGGGCGGCTTAGGCCGATTGTGCGCGGTCCGCAACCTCAGAAGGATGCAAGTGCCCGTCTATATTTGCAAATAATTCGCAAAAGCAATAAAAGGGATTGGTGCCCTATTGCCCGCTCAGCGTTCGCCATGTCCTTCCGCCAGATATTCGTCGGAGCGCATTTCCATCAGGCGGCTGACGGTGCGATCAAATTCGAAGCGGCCGTCGCCGCTCTCATAGAGGTGCTCGGGCTGGGCGTCGGCGGCGGCCAGCAGCTTGACCTTGTGCTCATAGAGCGCGTCGATCAGCGTGACGAAGCGAGCGGCCTCGTTTCGGTTCTCGGGGCCGAGGCGGGGAATGCCGACAACGATCACCGTGTGAAAGCGCCGGGCGATGGCGAGATAGTCCGCCGCGCCGCGGGCGTCGCCGCACAGCCGCTTGAACGAAAAGACGGCGACGCCTTTCAGGCATTTCGGCACATGAATCTCGCGGCCGCCCTGAACGGGAAGGTCGCACGCCGGAACATGCGCGCGGTCTTCGGGCGGGTAATCGGTCAGCCGGAAGAAAGCGGCGGAAAGCTGATTCGTCGCTTCCGGGCCGTTGGGAACGAGCCAAGTGTCCATGCTGCCGAGGCGATCGAGCCGGTAATCCACGGGTCCGTTCAGAGCCAGCACGTCCATCCGCTCTTCGATCAGCGCGATGAAGGGCAGGAAGAGCTCTCGGTTGAGCCCGTCCTTGTAGAGATCGCCAGGCACCCGGTTCGATGTGGCGACGATGGTCAGACCGTGACGCATCATCTCGGTGAACAGGCGCGACAGAATCATCGCGTCTGCAGCGTTGTTGACCACCATCTCGTCAAAGGCGAGCAGGCGGATATCCTCGACCATCGCTGCGGCAACCGCGATGACGGGATCGGCGGTGTTTTTCTTGCGCTCCTCGTTGAGGCGGGCGTGAACCTCGAGCATGAACTCGTGGAAATGGACGCGGCGCTTCCGGCGGATTTCAACGCATTCGAACAGCAGGTCCATCAGCATGGATTTGCCGCGTCCGACCCCGCCCCAAAGATAGACGCCGCGCGGAGATTCGGGAGTCCGGCCCAGCGCGCGCCACAGGATGCTGCCCTTTTTCGGCACCGCTTCGAGTTGTGACGCAAGGATGTTCAGGCGGTGCGCCGCTGCTTCCTGTTCGGCGTCGGGGCGCAGCTCATTCGCTGCCACCAACTCGCGATAGCGTTCGAGAACCCGGCTCATGACGCCGGTTTGCGAACCGTGCCGGAGAAGTTGGCGATGGTCGCGCCTCCCTGCACGATCAGTCCGCGCATGAAGAGGAAGCGCCGCGTCTCGCGTAGCAGCTCCATCCGGGCCTCGATCGCCCCGGTTGGCACCGGCGCACCCGCTATGAACTGCGCCGAGAGGTCGAGCGTCGCGGCAGTGCCTGCGGTCAGCACGCCGAAGCTGCGGCCCGCAGCGAACAAAGCCATGTCCATGAATGCGAGCAACGCGCCGCCATGAACGTCGCCGCGCAGGTTTGAATGGATATGTTGCGGCGAGAAGCGGACGCGGGCAATGCCATCCTCGACCAGAACCGACAACGGGCCGAAGACCGAATTGAACCGAGTCTGATCGGTCAGCGACCAGCGCTTCCAGCCGGGAAGATCGGGATCGTCCTCGAATACGAACCGGTGGTCGCTCAAAGCGTCCGCCCGGCTTCCATCTTCTTGATCTCGGCGATCGCCTTGGCCGGGTTAAGCCCCTTCGGGCAGACGTTCGCGCAGTTCATGATCGTGTGGCAGCGATAGAGGCGGAAGGGATCCTCAAGCTGATCGAGCCGCTCACCGGTCATCTCGTCGCGGCTGTCGGCGAGCCAGCGATACGCCTGGAGCAGAATCGCGGGGCCCAGGAACTTGTCGGAGTTCCACCAATAGCTTGGGCACGAGGTCGAGCAGCAGGCGCACAGGATGCACTCATAGAGGCCGTCGAGCTTTTCGCGCTGTTCGGGGCTCTGCAGGCGCTCCTTGCCCGAAGGCGTGGTGCTGACGGTTTGCAGCCACGGCTTGATCGAGCTGTACTGCGCGTAGAAGTGCGTGAAATCGGGGACCAGATCCTTGATCACGTCCATGTGCGGCAGCGGCGTGATGCGGATGTCGCCCTTGATATCCTCGATCGCGGTGGTGCACGCGAGTCCGTTGCGGCCGTCCATGTTCATCGAGCAGGATCCGCAGATGCCCTCGCGGCAGGAACGGCGGAAGGTTAGCGTCGAATCGACCTCCGACTTGATCTTGATGAGTGCGTCGAGGACCATCGGGCCGCATTCGTCGAGATCGATCTCGAACTTGTCGTAGCGCGGATTCTCGCCGGTATCGGGATCGTAGCGATAGATCTTGAACGTCTTGGTGCGCTTGGCGCCGGGGCCGGCTTTATGCTCCTTGCCGTTCTTCTGGATCTTGCTGTTCTTGGGCAGGGCGAATTCGGCCATTACCAACGGTCCTTGTGGCAACCAGTTATCGAGCGCGGGCTATGCCTTTCGCATCCGCAGCGCAAGCCTGTAAGGCGTCTCAGCTTCGGTTGGCGAGCACAGTATCGAGCAAGCCGGGGAAGCGGGCGTCGAAATCGGCGCGCCGAAGCCGGTTGCGCCGCTCGCGGCCATCGGCGGTTGTTTCGACCAGCCCCGCGGCCCGCAAGACCGCAAAATGATTCGAGATCGTGCTTTTGGGCGTGTCGTTCGGGCAAGCGGCCCCCGAACTGAGGCAATCCGTTTCGCTGAGTCGCTGGATCATTTCCAGGCGGAGCGGATCCGCGAGCGCGTGCAGCGCGGCGGCAAGACTGACGTCCTTGAGGTTCGGGTGCAGCAAGCGATCCATGGCCCCCATATAGAAACGCTTTATCATTTCCATAGTTCGGAACCATTGAACTATAGATGCCAGGGGCCAGATACTCGCCTGTTCCGGCGGCCCGCGATTCGCATTGGGCGGGAACGGGAGATTTAGATTCCATGCCCAAGAAACTCTCAGGAAAGCGCGCTTTGGTAACCGGCGGCTCGCGCGGGATCGGCGCCGCGATCGCAAGGCGGCTGGCGGCGGATGGTGCCGATGTCGTGATAACCTATGCAGGCAATAGCGAGGCCGCCACGGCCAGTGTCGCCGCGATCGAGGCCGAAGGCGTGAAGGGGAAGGCGATCCAGGCTGACGCGGCTGATCCGGATGCGGTCAAGCGCGCCGTCGACGAAGCCGCAGCAGAATTGGGCGGGATCGATATATTGGTGCACAATGCAGGTGTGTTCGGCGGCACCCCTGTCGATCAGGGCGGTTATGAGGATTTCCATCGCGTTCAGTCGGTGAATGTCGATGGTGTGGCTGCGGGCACGATCGCCGCCGTTCCTCACCTGCCGGATGGCGGCCGAATCGTGATCGTCGGCAGCGTTGCGGGCGATGTTTCCATGTTCACCGGCATGGCCGCCTATGCCGCCAGCAAGTCCGCAGTACAGGGATTGGCCCGTGGATGGGCGCGCGATCTGGCACCACGCGGCATTCTGGTGAACGTGATCCAGCCCGGCCCGATCAACACCGATATGAACCCGGTCGATGGTGATCTCGCACAGATCATGCTGCCTAATATTCCGTTGGGCCGATATGGCCGCCCGGACGAGGTTGCCGCGGTCGCATCCTTCCTCGCGAGTGACGATGCGTCTTTCATCACCGGTACGACGATCGACATCGACGGCGGCGCGACCGCCTAGCCGCTACAAAGCCCCCTCAGGCTCAGATTACGTCCAGCACCAGCCCGAGGGAGCGCGCTTCCTCGGCCTCGATATACCAGTTGGCCGGGGCACGCTTGCAGACTTCCTCAAACGGCACGCGGGAGCCCGTGACGATCGCGCGGAAGCCTTCTTCCTCAATGCGCACCGATTCCTCGATCTCGTGCAACTTTGCCTTGAGGCTTGCGACCTGCATCCTGAGCGGACCGGACAGTTCGACCGTCGCCGTCATCTGGCGCTCGTGCAGCATCAGCCGCGATCCACGCGTGAGGAAGCGCTTGTCCACGGGGAAGCTGGCCATGAAGGTAGCCCCGGCCGAATAGACTGCTACCTTGCCCAGGAACAGCATTTCGCGCCCGCTATATTCGCGCATCAGGCGAAGTTCGTCGCCCATCAGCCGCGCGATCTCTGGATCGCCGCCCAGCGTCGAGATCGCGACGACGAGCGGGCCGTCGTGCGGCGCGCGCGCGAGTTGGTCGCGGAAGCTGCGGTACATATCCTGATCGACGCTGCCACCGAGGTTGATGTGCGGTTTGTCGAGCAAAGGATAACGCGTGGCGCGGCCCGAAAGCGCGCTGGAATAGGCAGGGCTGGCGCTGGGCTCGGGTGCGCTGAGGCTGGGGACTGGTTCGGTCATGGCCTGCGCAACTGGCGCAAGCTGCGGAGGTTCCGCCAAAATTGGCGGAGGAATCGGTTCTGCGCGTCGGCCTCGCGCCAATGCCTCACGCTTTTCCACCATGCGCCGCACGACAAAGGCAAAGCCGAAGGTAATCAATGCGCCGAGGAAGAGCTGGACCAGGCGATTGCGAAAACCGCCCGGGAGGACCTTTTGTACCGCGGCGGGGATCTGATGCTCCAGGTCGCCCGGGATCAGCCGCTCGATCAGCGTTTCCTGGCGGTCGGCCACGGCGCTATCCGCCCTTGAGTGCGTCGGTGGCCGGTGCGCCCACGGGTTGGGTCGCCAGCTTCGGCATGCGGGCCTCCAGCGGGGTCAGCCAGGTCGAGACCTTACCGCCGATGCTGACCTGCGGGTTCGACGGGGGCAGGCTCGCCCCGCCTTCCCATTCGTCGATCAGGGCGCGCGCTTCCGCGGATGCGTTGTCGAGCGGCAGCGGCTTGCGCAGCGCACGGTTGATCATGGCGTCGCCGAAGAAAGTCCAGTCATTCTCCGCCCGGCATCCAAAGGAGGGGCGATCCGACGATGCAGCGGTGAAGAGCGCAGTCGTATCGCTTTGCAGAGCGGGCACGAAGATGCCGGAATAGCAGGCCGACAGGATCAGCACGCGATTCTTGATGCCGAGCTCATCCAGCAGGGCGGCGAGCCGTTCGGGCGCAAGGATGCCATAGCCATTATTGCCGTCATGATAGGCGATGCCGACCTTCGCGCCGTGGCTGGTGGTGTAGAGCACCAGCACGTCCTGGTTCTTGTCCATCAATTCGGCGACGCGGGCGAGGCCGAGGGTGAGGCTGGTAAGGCTCCCATTGGGCAGATTGCTTGCCCCCGAGCCGTCGCTTCCAGCGAGAACGAGCGTACGCCCCGCTGCATCGTAACGGCGCGCCAGCACCTTGCCCGCTTCACGCGCTTCGCGGCCAAACACCGGGTCACTGTCCAGTCCCACCGAGATCACATAGGCGTCCACCACGCCCTTGCGCTGCGGCGCGAGCGCGGCAAGCGCTTTGCTCATGCGACGGCTGTCTTCCAGCATCCATTTTGCGGTGCGCCCGCGCTGAAGCTCGGGACCGGCTGGAAAGCCTTCAACCGGGCCGTAGCCGGTGACGATGCCAGGCCACTTCGCCGATTTGTCCGCGGGCGCGACCTGCGCGGTAGCGGGCAGCGCGAGGAGGGACGCGGCAAGCAACGCAAACAGGCTACGCATGGTAAAACGGCCCCCCGGATTAGTTAACGCAGTCTCGCGCGTGTTTGGGTGGTGTCAAGCGCGGGAGGGCCGGGGGCGTTCAATTGCGGGACCTTTAGTCCTCGCGAAAGTCATATATGGAAGGCAGCGAGCCATCGGATCGTGGCAAGCGTTCTGGACGTTGCGGGATTCCCTTGGCCGGGTCGAGCAGTATCAGCTTGCCACCTTTACCGGCGAACATAGCCTCCACGCGCGCACGTGCAGCTGAGGATACGGCCACATACACTCGGGTCGTGCCCAGCGATCGGGCCGGAAGGCTGGAAAGCTCACGCTCTAACAGTGTCAGAAGTGCGCTTTCATCAATGCCGGCAAACATGATGACGTCATGCTCCTCACGTAGCGCATCTTTCACCCACTGAACCGAAGCGGCAAAGTCGGGTGCGCTCGGCGAACGCAGCACGTTGGTGGCGGGGTACGCGTTGATCCAGTCGGGGTCGACGCGCCAGAAAGCTTCCCGAAGATAGTCGTGCGAGTCGGACTCTTCCTTTGCGCCGAGCAACGGCGCAGCGCGGTCGGCACGAACCTTTGCTTCGTAGCGACGTGTCGCTTCGTTCACGCTTCCCGCAGCAGCATGCGCCTTTCGCCATGCAGCGGCGTTTCGCCGCGATGCTCTTCCGGTTTCGGGATCGATGATGAGTTTGACGGTTTGGTGCGTCCCAAATGGTTCACCATTCGGCACCAGGATATCGATCACCAATTGCCCGCCTTCAAAGCGCGCGTCATTGCTCCATTGCACGGAACTGACCGAATGCGGGAGCGCCTCGAAATAAGGTCCGCCCAGCAGCTTCTCCACCGAAAGCCGGCGCTCACCGCCTCCCGCGACATCGTAGATGACGATGGAATCGTCTCCCCATCCGATCGAATGCCAATTGTCGAAGGTGACGACGTAACGGCCATCGTCGCTGATTAGGGCAGAGGCTGGCGCGACGTCGTTAACGAGCAGGCGCGTCCATACCGTCGTCCATTTGCCGTCGGCACTGCGGCGTTCAAGCGTGGCGTTTGATGCTTGAATGCCGCCTCGCCGCTGCCCGGCTTTGTCCGCGCCGGCCAACTTGTCCTCGAAATATTTGAGCTGGGTATCAATCTCGCGCGGAACGACGGTGAGGCGGCAGGCCTGATTTCGCGAGAAGTATGTCTGGGTGGACGGTGGCATCCACGAATCGGCGCAGGCTGGAGGAGCCGATATTAAAGCGATAGGTACGGCTAGAGCGGGGATCGCGACGCCCAGACACGACGTGATCAATCCCCATCTCATTACGCCATCTCCCCCGGCGGGGCCAAGCCCGCCCTCAGTAAACCCGCTTCTTCGGCTTGATATACTCGATTGCGTCGGTGAGCGTGTAATCATGCACCGGGCGGTAATCGATCTGGGTCTTGCCGCCCTTGCCGCCCCAGCCTTCGAAGTTGGCGACGGTGTGCTTCATCCACGTCGCGTCGTCGCGATCCGGGAAGTCTTCGTGCATGTGAGCGCCGCGCGATTCCTTGCGGTTGGCGGCGCATTCCATGGTGACGACAGCCTGGCTGATCAGATTGTCGAGCTCGAGCGTCTCTACCAGATCGGTGTTCCAGATCAGCGAGCGATCGGTGATGCCCACGTCCTGGAAGCTCTGATAGACCTTGCCGATCTTCTCGACGCCTTCGGCCAGCAGCGCGCTGTCGCGGAACACGGCGCAGTTGCGCTGCATCGTCTTCTGCATGTCCGCGCGGATCTGCGCGGTCGGCGCGGAGCCCTTGGCGTTGCGGAAATAGTCGAGACGCGTGAGCGAGAGCTCTTCCGAGTTTGCGGGCAACGCGTTGTGGGGCGTGCCGGGCTTCAGGATCTCCTTCAGGCGCAGGCCCGTCGCACGGCCGAACACCACCAGGTCGATCAGCGAGTTGGAGCCAAGGCGGTTTGCGCCGTGCACCGAAACGCAGGCCGCTTCGCCAACCGCGAACAGGCCGGGGACAACCGTATCCGGGTTGCCATCCTTATTGATGACGACTTCGCCGTGATAATTGGTCGGGACGCCGCCCATATTGTAATGGACGGTTGGAACCACCGGTAGCGGCTGGCGGGTCAGATCGACGCCGGCAAAGACCTTGCCGGTCTCGGTGATGCCGGGCAGGCGCTCTGCCAGGATCTTCGGATCGATATGGTTGAGGTGAAGGAAGATATGATCCTTCTCCTTGCCCACGCCGCGGCCTTCGCGGATTTCCATCGCCATCGAGCGCGAGACGACGTCGCGCGAGGCGAGGTCCTTGGCCGAGGGGGCATAGCGCTCCATGAAGCGCTCGCCCTCGGAATTGGTCAGGTATCCGCCTTCGCCGCGTGCACCTTCGGTGATGAGCACGCCTGCGCCGTAGATGCCGGTCGGGTGGAACTGAACGAACTCCATGTCCTGCAGCGCGATCCCTGCGCGCAGGGCCATGCCGTTGCCGTCGCCGGTGCAGGTGTGCGCCGAGGTGGCCGACTGATAGATGCGGCCGCCGCCGCCGGTGGCGAGCACCACCGCATGGCTGCGGAAGCGATGGATCGAGCCGTCTTCCATGCACAGCGCGATAACGCCGCGGCACTGACCATTTTCCATGATCAGATCGAGCGCGAAATACTCGATGTAGAAGTCCGCGTCATACTTCAGGCTCTGCTGATAGAGAGCGTGGAGCATCGCGTGGCCGGTACGGTCAGCAGCCGCGCAGGTGCGCTGTACGGGGGGGCCTTCGCCCATATTCTGCATATGGCCGCCGAACGGGCGCTGATAGATGGTGCCGTTCTCGTTGCGGCTGAATGGCACGCCGGCATGCTCGAGCTCATAGACCGCTGCGGGAGCTTCGCGGACCATGTACTCGATCGCGTCCTGATCGCCGAGCCAGTCGGAACCCTTGACGGTATCGTACATGTGCCACGACCAATGGTCCGGCGTGTTGTTGCCGAGCGAGGCGGCGATACCGCCCTGTGCCGCCACCGTATGGCTCCGGGTCGGGAAAACCTTGGTGATGCACGCGGTCTTGAGGCCCGCTTCGGCGCAACCCATCGTGGCGCGCAGGCCGGAGCCGCCCGCGCCGACGATTACGGCGTCATAGGTATGATCGATAATCTTGTAAGCGGCCGTGGCCATTAGATCGCTCCGGCAGTGAACGCAGTCTTGAGCACCGCGAAGATCGCGGTCGCGGAGGCGGCGAGGGTGAAGAAATTCAGGGCGACCAACGCGACGATGCGAGTCTCGTCATGCTGATAGTCCTCGATCACCACCTGGAGGCCCAGGCGGAAGTGATAGAAGGTCGAGACGATGAGCAGGATCAGCGGAACCGCGACGCTGGTCTGCGAGACCCATGCGTGAATCGTCTCCCAATCATAAGCGGGGAGCAGCGCGATGCTCAGCACGAACCAGAGGACGAGGATCAGGTTCGATCCTGCGGTCAGCCGCTGGTGCCACCAATGATGCGTGCCTTCATGCGCTGAGCCGAGCCCGCGCACGCGACCGATGCTGGTGCCGTTACCCATTGCTCTTCTCCAGAATCCAGATCCAGAAGGCTGCCGTGGCGATGGCCGAGACGATGAAGGTCGAGACTGCGGTGCGCTTGTTGCCCTTCAGCTCGAAATTCGTGCCCTGATCGAGGAACAGGTGGCGCACGCCCGATGCCATGTGTTGAAAGAATGCCCAGCTCATCCCTACGCCGACGATATAGCCGAGCGGCGCCCAGGAACCGGTGAACCACGACAGGAACGCTTCATACGAAGCCGGGCCGGACGCGAGCGCCACCAGCCACCAGACGAAGAGGATCGTTCCCAGAGTCGCCATGCCGCTGCCGGTGGCGCGGTGGAGGATCGAGACGGCCATTCCAGGCCCCCACTTCCAGATGGTGAGGTGCGGCGACAAGGGTCGCGATGGGTTTCGGATATCGGCCAAAACGGCGTTCCTTTCGGGCGTGTTGCCGCTTCCTTAGTCACGCGCTCGATGGATGCAAGCCGGGATGCTCGCCAACGCGCTTTGGCTAACCGCGTCTTAACCAGTTCGGCGCATAGCTTTCCGCAACGGATCGAGTGGTTTGCCGCTCGTGCGAAGGGGACACCAGTGACGAATAGCGCTTCCAATACCAGCCCGGCGCCCGGCGCGATGACCGCCCGCATCGACGTTCGGTCGCGGCTGCGAATCTTTGATTTCGAAGGATCGCTGATTGCCAGCAGCCGCGAGGCGTGGAACATTCTGGAGCCGGAGATTCACGCGGTTTCAGAGGCTTACTGGCAGCAATGGCTGCGCTGCTTCGCCGATGAAAGCAATTGGGCACCCGACGACACCCAGAAGATGATCGATGTGGGCGCGGTTTTCCTCAAGAATCGCTTCCTCGACACTTCGGGCACGGCCTGGATCGAGTCGATCGAGAGATCGGTCGCTGCGGCCTATGCCAAGAGCGTGCCGCCGATGGCGCTGCTGTCGATGATCAGCGCGAGCGACCGCGCCGCGCTTGAGGTGCTGATGCGCCGTCTGGGCACCGACGATCCCAGGTTGCCCACGCTGATCGACACGCTGATGCGGCTGTCCGCGCTTGAAGGCGATATCACGGTCGAGATCTATAACATGTACCGCGAGTATAGCGCGCAGACCGCGCGCGACCTGCTCACCGCCGATTTCCGCGACTCGATCGGCGCCACCGTCGAGCGTGCATCGCGCGAGGGCGATGCGCTGCGGGTGCAGGCGGTCCACACCTCGGCTTCCGCTCGCGGCATGCTGGGCAAGGCGAGCGAAGTCGCCGCCGCGGCCGAGCAGTCCGCCGTCGCGATGCGCGAAGCGGCGCAGACCGCAGCGGGCCTGATCCGGGCGATCGAGGATGCTCGCCAGGAAGTCGAGGCCGCGGCGGAAATTGCGACGCGCGCATCGGGGCAGGCGGGTGCCGCAGTCAGCACCAGCGAAGCGCTTTCGGATCACGCCAAATCGATT
>NZ_BCTZ01000019.1 GCF_001591025.1 Sphingomonas soli NBRC 100801 | reverse complement strand
AAAATCCTCCCCCGGAGGGGGAGGGGAACCGCGCCCAAAGGGCGTGGTGGAGGGGTATTCGCCACAAGCGCACCCGATGACGTTCAAAGCCAAACCGCAGCCCCACCCCCAACCGTCATCCCGGCCCTGTGCCGGGATCCGACAGGCAGCGAGCGATGGGCAAGCGGTCTAAACGGCGATGTCCGTGACACCGTGGACCCCGGCATAAGGACGGGGTGCCAAGCCTAGCCACCCACACGCCCCGCCCGCCCCCAAAAAATCCTCCCCCGGAGGGGGAGGGGAACCGCGCCCGAAGGGCGTGGTGGAGGGGTATTCGCCCAATGGGGCACGGCTAAAGATGCCCAAAGAGCCACGCAACCAGGGCACGACGTCTATAATAAACATCAGACACGAATTCGATGTGATCTCGTAAAAATGGATCCTCTGGCAAAGAGTAAACTTGCATGAGAGATCAAAAATTATAACTTGTGCGGAGTTGATCGGGGGATCGCGAGGCTATGGCTCATTGCACCGAGTGCGGAAATCAACTTCGTGGAACCGAAAAATTTTGCGGTGAATGCGGAACACCCTCTAGATCCGTCGAGACGCTAACCACCACGAGCGGGATTCGAGATCCGCGAAATGTTGAAACTCTTCTGGGAATGGCAAAAACGGCAGAACTTGGTGCGAACAACGCGGAGGCGTTGGAATACTACAATCGTGTACTGGAAATAGATCCTGCGATTACCGAGGCTTGGCTCGGCAAGGGTCGATCCGCGTCCTGGCAGTCTTCGTTGGCTACCTTTAGGGTCGCGGAGGGCCTGATTGCATTCCAACATGCGATCGCCACCGCTGGCGAGAACCGTGACGCCGTAATCCAAACGGCCGTAGAGGAAATAAATAAGATCATTTCGGCGCTGTATGCAATGTCGCGCAACCATATGGAAGAGTACGCCGCTCTGGATCAAACTTGGTCTAGCTATATCAACCAGACGGCTCAAATGCTGGAAGCCCTTGAACAAGCACACGATTGGGATCCGAGCAATAGGATTGTTCTAGAAAACATTGTCCATCTTACGAAGGACAATATCGAAGGGTATAAGTATTGGGACAACATTCATAACGTTTCTGGGGTGCACGCCATATCACCGCAGTACGAGGAAACGCTACGCGGCATAATGGATCGAGCGGTCGCAAGCCTGCGTCAGATCGATGACGCATATCAGCCGCCCGCAATTGAGAAAAAACAGGGCGGAGCCTGCTTCGTGGTTACAGCGGCAATGGGTGATGCCTCACATCCTGATGTCATTGCGTTGAGAAATTTTAGAGACCGATGGCTGTTGAAGCGACCTGTGGGGCGGGTGGCAATATCATGGTACTATCGCTTCGGCCCAACGCTTGCGGCGTTCGTCGGGAGATCACCCCTTCGCAGGCGCATTGCCTACTTTCTCCTCGTTCGTCCGGCAGTGACGGTTACTTCACGCAGGCTGCGATGACCTATTTCGGAGCATTTTTCTGTCTCCGACGACCAAAATCCGCCCTTCGGAGTCCGGGCGGCTATATTTAGAGCATTCTACCCGGCCTACATTCCCCACTCACCACGCAATAGCCCCTGGAACCCCTCCCCTTCCCCTCCCCCCCTCCGCGCGCTAAGGGCACCCCCGACTCTTCGCATCCGCAGTACCGGCGCGCTCGCGCGGGCTCCCTGGGCCCGCCTCCCCGTCCGCCCCCGCTGCGAGGCACAAACAGGGAAGGACCCGCGCCAAATGACCGCCGTCGGCAACAATGCACTCGGAACCCGCGACACGCTGAGCGTTGGCGCGAACACCTACAGCTTCTATTCGCTGCCCAAGGCCGCAGCGAAGCTCGGCGACATTTCGCGCCTGCCCTTCTCGATGAAGGTGCTCCTCGAAAACATGCTCCGCTTCGAGGACGGCAAGACCGTCACGCGCGAGGACGCGCAGGCGATCGTCGATTGGCAGAAGGATGCCCGTTCGAACCGCGAGATCCAGTATCGCCCCGCGCGCGTTCTGATGCAGGATTTCACCGGCGTTCCCTGCGTCGTCGATCTGGCGGCGATGCGCGATGCGATCACCTCGCTGGGCGGCGATGCGGCGAAGATCAATCCGCAGGTGCCCGTCCACCTCGTCATCGATCACTCGGTGATGGTCGACGAGTTCGGCAGCCCCAAGGCGTTCGAGCAGAACGTGGAAATCGAGTATGAGCGCAACAATGAGCGCTATGAGTTCCTGAAATGGGGTTCGAAGGCGCTCGACAATTTCTCGGTCGTCCCCCCCGGCACCGGCATCTGCCACCAGGTGAACCTCGAATATATCTCGCAGTCGATCTGGTCGTCGAAGGACGCGTCGGGCGAGACGGTGGCCTATCCCGATACGCTGGTCGGCACCGACAGCCACACCACGATGGTCAACGGCCTGGGCGTGCTCGGCTGGGGCGTGGGCGGGATCGAGGCGGAAGCCGCCATGCTCGGCCAGCCGGTTTCGATGCTGATCCCCGAAGTCGTCGGGTTCAAGCTCACCGGCAAGCTGGCCGAGGGCATCACCGCCACCGATCTGGTGCTCACCGTCACCCAGATGCTGCGCGCACGCGGCGTGGTCGGCCGCTTCGTTGAATTCTATGGGCCCGGCCTGACCGCGATGACGCTGGCGGATCGTGCGACGATCGCCAACATGGCGCCCGAATATGGCGCGACCTGCGGCTTCTTCCCGATCGACGAGCGCGCGATGGATTATCTGCGCCTCACCGGCCGCCCGGACGAGACGATCGCGCTGGTCGAGGCCTATGCCAGGGCGCAGGGCATGTGGCACGATGAGAGCAGCCCCGAGCCGATCTTCACCGATACGCTCGAGCTCGACATGTCGACCGTGAAGCCCAGCCTTGCCGGCCCGAAGCGTCCGCAGGACCGCGTTAGCCTCGACAGCGTCGATGAGGTGTTCAACGGCGACCTGCTCAAGGTCTACAAGAAGGAGCAGCCCGCGCGCGTGCCGGTTGAGGGCGCCAGCCACGATATCGGCGATGGCGATGTGGTGATCGCGGCGATCACGAGCTGCACCAACACGTCGAATCCCTCGGTGCTGGTCGCCGCGGGTCTGGTGGCGCGCAAGGCGCGCGCGCTCGGCCTGACGCGCAAGCCCTGGGTGAAGACCTCGCTGGCCCCCGGCTCGCAGGTCGTGACCGATTATCTGAACAAGGCCGGGCTGAGCGAGGATCTCGACGCGATCGGGTTCAACCTGGTCGGCTATGGCTGCACCACCTGCATCGGCAATTCGGGTCCGCTGGCGGAGCCGATCTCGGCTGCGATCAACGGCAATGATATCGTCGCGGCGTCGGTGCTGTCGGGCAACCGCAACTTCGAGGGCCGCGTGTCGCCGGACGTGCGCGCCAATTTCCTCGCCTCGCCGCCGCTGGTGGTCGCCTATGCGCTCAAGGGCACGGTGACCGAGGACATGTACGAAACGCCGCTGGGCGAAGGGACGGACGGGCCTGTGTACCTCAAGGACATCTGGCCCACGAACCAGGAAATCGCAGACCTGATGGCCGCCAACATCGACGACCGCATGTTCCGCGCGAGATATTCCAACGTTTACGCTGGCGACGACCATTGGCGCAAGATTAACGTAGAAGTTTCAGATACTTACGCCTGGCGCGCGGGTTCGACCTATATCCACAACCCGCCCTACTTCGCCGGCATGACCATGACGCCCGCGCCCGTCAACGACATCATCGACGCTAAGCCATTGGCAATATTGGGAGATTCGATCACGACCGACCATATTTCGCCGGCCGGATCGATCAAGGCGGACAGCCCTGCGGGCACGTTCCTCCAGGAGCGCCAGGTAAATCGCAAGGATTTCAACAGCTACGGTGCCCGTCGCGGCAACGATGAAGTGATGGTCCGCGGCACTTTCGCCAACATCCGCATCAAGAACGAAATGGTCCCCGGCATCGAAGGCGGCATGACCCGCTATGGCGGTCAGGTCATGCCGATCTACGACGCGGCGATGCGCCACAAGGCGGACGGCACCCCGCTCGTCATCATCGCCGGCAAGGAATATGGCACCGGCTCGTCGCGCGACTGGGCGGCGAAGGGCACCAACCTTCTCGGCGTCCGCGCCGTGATCACCGAAAGCTTCGAGCGTATCCACCGTTCGAACCTGGTCGGCATGGGCATCCTCCCGCTCCAGTTCGCAGACGGCCTGAGCCGCGAGAGCCTGAAGCTCAAGGGCAGCGACATGTACACGATCAAGGACGTGGCGAAGATCCGCCCGCGCCAGGATGTGGAAGTGACGCTCACCCGCGAGGATGGCACGGTCGAAACGTTCATGACCCGCTGCCGCATCGATACCGTCAACGAGCTGGAATATTTCCTCCACGGCGGCATCCTGCAATACGTTCTGCGGAACCTGGCAGCGTGATTGCCGCGTTCCTGGCCTCGGCGGCGCTGGCGCTCTCGTCTGCGCCTGCCGAGGACTGGCGCGCGGTCGAGGGAGTCGGTGACGCCGGCGCACAATTCTGGATCGATATGGACAGCATCCGGCTGGAGGGTGCGATCACGCACTTCCGCATTCGCTTCTCCATGCCGAATGTCGAGGGGCTGCTTTACGTCGACAGCGCGGCCGATTGCGCCGGCAAGACGGTCGAGATTCGGCACGTGCGCCGGATCAAGGACGGCCAAACCGTGGCGTCCGAAGACATCCCTCCCGGCACGCAGCCGCAATCGCTGGAGGACGAACAAGGGCTCATCCTCCAGAAGCTTATCTGCAAATCCTGACCTGGCGGATCGATTGGGCGGGCGCCGTCCTAACGGAAGGCGATTTTAGCCCCCGATCCCCAGCAGTTCGATCTTGAAGAACAGGGTCGCACCGCCTGGAATTTCGCCCCGCGTGACCGGGCCGTAACCGAGATCCGCAGGCACCGCGATTTCAAACACATCGCCCACGCCCATCAGCGGCACCGCGATCTGCCAGCCCTCGATCAGCGCACCCAGCGGGAATGTGGCAGGCTCGCCGCGCTTGTACGAACTGTCGAATTCGGTGCCGGTGGTCAGCGTGCCCGCATAATGCAGCGTCACCGTGTCCGCGACGGTCGGGTGCGCACCGCTGCCGTCGCCCTTGATCCGCCGCCAGCGCACGCCCCCCTGCGCGGTCTGCCAGCCATCGCTCGCGCTCAGCCCGGTAAGTGCCTTTTGCTGGCGCAGCGGCCAATCGGGATCCTGCGACGGATCCGCCCCGCGCTGCGCGCACGCGCTGGTGCTCCAGAGCAGGGCCACCGCACCAACCATCATCAAGCGCTTCACCGGATCGATCCTCCTGAAATTACCTGCGCCCGCTTAGCGGCCCTCGCGCCGACCCACAAGAAAACGGCGGCCCCGGGAGGAGCCGCCGTCAAAGTTTGCGAGGTACGTGTATATCAGAAGCGGAACGAAGCGCCTGCCGTGAACTTGCGCCCGATCAGACCGGCATAATGCCAGGTGGTCAGGAAGTTCGGCGAGCTGGCATAGGATGCCGGCGCGATCGGTGCCTTCGCGTTGAACAGGTTGCCCACGTTCACATAGAAGGTGAAGTCGTCGTTCACGCGCCACGTCGCATTGGCGTCGACGGTCACGAAGTCCTTCACATAGCAGAAGCGCTCGCTGTTCGGGTCGCTCGCCAGCGGCGCCTTGTAGAGGCTGGCCGTGCACGACGTGGACAGATTGCCCTGATCGGTCGCCACCGCCTTGATCTTGCCGACATAATAGGCCGTCGCGCTCAGCGAGAAATCATCCATGTCGAGCGTGGTCTGCCAGTTGCCGCGCCAGCTCGGCGTGCCGTTGCCCGAAGACAGGTCGTACGGCCCAAGCGTACCGGCAAAGCGCTGGACACCCGTCGTGGTATGACGGTTGTAGAGCATCACATGCGTAGCCTCCACGCGGCTGGTCAGGCGCACGCCATCGCCCAGCGGTGCACGAACCGTGGCCGAGAAGTCCAGACCGGTCGTCAGGTCGTTGTTCACGTTCACGAACGGCGCGTTGATGATCAGCAGTCGAGGCAGCGCAGCCGGGAACAGCGGATCGATGCCGTCAACCGTGTTGACCGAATAGCCCGGCCCGATCGCGGCAACTGCGGCGGTCGCGGCGGCCAGGTTGCTCTGGGTGTAATAAGCGCTGATCGCGCGGCCCGCGTCCGGCCCGTTCGCGATGAGGTTCGACTTCTTCACATTGTAATAGTCGATCGTCATGCTCAGCCACTTGAACGGCTCGAAGATCGCGCCGGCCGTGAAGCTGCGCGAGGTTTCCGGCTTCAGGTTCGGATTGCCGACAAATCCGCGGCCCACCGAGTAAGCGAGGCTGTACGGGTTGGTGGTGCCGCCATGCGCCGCCTGGAAATTGGCGGGCGGAGTCGTGGTCACGAAGCCGGCATAGGAAGAGCGCGGGCCCGATTCCGCAAAGGTCGGTGCTCGGAAGCCCTGCGAATAGGTGCCGCGGATTGCGAACTGGCGGATCGGGGTGAACTTCACGCCGATCTTGGGCGAAAAGCGGCCGAACCCTTCCGAATAATGATCGTAGCGGCCCGATGCGTTGACCTCGAGCGTGGTCAGGATCGGTGCCTGGATCTCGAAATAGCCGGCCGTCACGGTGTGCTGGCCGAATGCCGAGGAGGTGGTCAGGCTATAGGTATCCAGCGCGGCGTTCTGGTTGTTGTTCTCCAGCTTCTCGTCGCGGAACTGGCCGCCGATCGCGATCATCATCGGGCCGCCCGGCAGGTCGAACAGCCGCTTCGTGATCGACGCGTCGAGCGACACCATCTGCGAATAAGACGGCGTGGTCTTGTCCGGCGCGATGAAGTTGCGCACCGCCGCCGTGTTGAGCGACGGGTTCACGAAATTGTACGAACCCGTGTTGATCGCGTTCATCAGGTTCGCGATGTTCAGATAGCCGTGCTGGACGATCTTGAGCTCGTCGCGGGCATAAACGCCATCGACCTTCCAGGTCCAGTCATCGCCGAACGTACCGTGCAGGCCCGCCGCGAAGCGATAGACTTCGTTGGTGCGGTCGCTTCCCGCCAGGATGTCGCCGAACAGATAATAGATGCGCGCGGCGCCGTTCGCCGGATCGGCGGCATAGGCTGCGGCATATGGGTTGTTCGGGTTGAGCGTGCGGCCGGGCGTGCCCACCGTCGCGCAGTTCACGCCCGACGGGCAGATCCACACCGGCAGGACGATGCCCGGGTTGCTAGAGGCAAGCGACGGAGCGCCGCCATAAGGCTGCGTGTTGCGGATCGCGCGCGGCGCGTTGAGGATGCTGACATAGCTGTTGGAATAGCTGCCCGTCAGATACGCTTCGATATCGTCCGAGATGCGAACGCTGGCGCGGCCGTTGATCGACCATTTGCGCTGCAGCGGCGCGAGCTGGAAATACTCGTCCTCCAGGTTGTGCTTGCAGCCAACGCCGTTCACCGTCGCGCTGGTCTGCGTATAGGTGCCGTTCGCGCAGCTTGCGCTGAGCGTCTGGAACTGGGTGCTGAGCGCGGTGGCCGAGCCGGTCAGCGGATTGTTCAGGTTCGACTGGTTGACGCGCACGACCACCGCGTCCGGCGTCGCCGTCGTCAGCGAATTGTCCGCCGCGTTATTGTCGTTGCCGCCGATCGAGGTGAGGTCGCGATTATTGTACGGGAAGCCGCGGCTGTGATTGCTGACGCGGCCGTCCTGCTGGAATTCGCCGTTGAGGTAGAAATTCCACCCCTGCGTATCATAGTCGCCGATGCCGGCGGTGAGCGTCAGCCGCTGATGGCCCGCATCGCCCTTTTCGGAAGCGCCTGCCTGGGCGCGACCTTCGACACCGGCGAACTGCTTCTTGAGAATCAGGTTGACCACGCCGCCGATCGCGTCCGCGCCATAGCTCGACGACGCGCCGTCCTTCAGGACTTCGACGCGCTCGATCAGGCTGAACGGGATCGAGTTGAGATCGACATAGGCGTTATGGCCATCGTCGCTGATCGGGAAGTTGGTCGAACGCAGCCCGTCGACCAGCACCAGCGTCGACGAAACACCAAGGCCGCGCAGCGACACGGCCGAACCGCCCGCCGAGAAGCCGCTCTGGAAGCCGACGCCGATCGAGCCGGCGCTATCGGCCGAAACCGAGCGAATCGCATCGGCGACCGTGGTGATGCCGGCCTTATCGAGCGAATCAGCGGTCAGCACCGTGACGGGCGACGGCGTTTCGGTGTCGGTGCGACGGAACAGCGAGCCGGTGACGACAATGGCCTCTTCGTCCTCGCTGGCGGCGGGCGCGGTAGTGTCCTGCGCGGGGGCCGCAGTCTGAGCAAAGGCCGGGCTGGCGATCAGGCCCAGGGCCAGAGCGAGCGGCGCAGCGCCGCGACGGAGAATATGACGATAACGCGGCTGCATACTGGACTCCCTGAATTGCCACCCTCTGCGGGGCGAAATTGGCGGCGCCGTTCCCGCGCCGGGAGCTACCCCTGAGCCTGTAGAAATATTTTGTAAAGCCACAGACACATTTGCGCGTCATGGTGTGGTATGACTGCAACACGCATTCACCCATCGCATGGATGCTGAGTTTTTCGGAATAAGCGAACAGCCGCGGCAGGCGCGTCTGATCACCGCGCGCCCTTCACACTACCTCGATGAAGCAAATCCGCCGGTCCGTCGGCCCGCAGCTTATTGATATCCCGGCACTTGAATCGTCATCCCCGCGAAAGCAGGGACCCAGAGTTGCCGGGCGAAACCCTGCTTGGCTCTGTAGTCACCGTTTCGCGGGGACGAAGGTAAAGTTATCCCGGAAGGATCAAACCCTAGATGCCGGCCTTGCTGACGTTGCGGCGCGAGTAGAGGAAATAGAGCGCCAGCCCTACCAGGTTCCAGATCCCGAACAGGATTTGTGTCTGGTGCGGCAGGCTGACGAACAGATAGAGGCAACCAAACATCGCCCCCAGCCCCACCAGCCATGCAGCGGGCGTGCGGAACGGCCGCACCGCATCGGGCGCGCGGTGGCGCATCACCAGCAGGCACAGGCCCACCGCTGCAAACGCCGTCAGCGTTCCCGCATTCGCCAGTGCCGCGATCTGGTCGATCGGGAAGAACGCCGCGAAGAAGGTCACCACGGCTGCGGTGAACAGCGTGATCCGCACCGGCGCGCCGCGCTTCGAAAGCTTGGCGAGGCTGCCGGGCAGCATATTGTCGCGCGCCATCACGAAGAAGATGCGGCTCTGGCCATATAGGAAGGCGAGAATGACGGTGGGCAGCGCGATCACCGCGCTCGCCGCAAGGAAGGTCGCGGCGCCCGGCTGGCCGATGCCGCGCAGGATCAGCGCCAGCGGCTCGGGGCTGCCGGCGAACTGGGTATAGGCCAGCGCACCCACTGCGGCGATCGCAACGGTCATGTAGATCGCGACGCACACCAGCATTGATCCGACAATGCCGATCGCCAGATCGCGCCCCGGATTCTTTGCTTCTTCCGCTGCGGTCGAGATCGCATCGAAGCCATAGAATGCGAAGAAGATGATCGCAGCCGCCGCCATCACTCCGCGTTCGACCATCACGCCGTCGGCGCCCGCCACCTGATGCGCGGCAAAGCCGAAGGGCGAGAAGGGTTGCAGGTTCGCAGCGTCGAAATACGGAAGCGCGACCGCGACGAACACGGCCAGCGCGATCAGTTTCACCACCACCAGGATCGCGTTGAGCGTGGCGCTTTCCTTGGTGCCTACCAGCAGCAGCCCCGTCACCACCGCGACGATGAACAATGCCGGCAAATTGACGCCCCATTCGGCGATCGCCCCATCCACCATCACCGGCCCATGCGTCAGCGCGGCAGGCAGATGTATGCCCAGCCCGTCGAGGAACCCCGTCGCATAGCCCGACCAGCCCACTGCGACCGTCGCCACCACAAGCGTATATTCCGCGAGCAGGCTCCACCCGACGATCCAGGCGATCATCTCGCCCAGCACGGCATAGCTATAGGTATAGGCGCTGCCCGACGCGGGGATCATCGTCGCCATTTCGGCATAGGCCAGCGCCGCGCAGGCACAGATCGCCCCGGCCACTGCAAAGGACAGGATCACCGCAGGCCCTGCCCGGTCCACGCCCACGCCGATAAGCGTAAGGATGCCCGTGCCGACGATCGCGCCCACGCCCAGCGCGATAAGGTGCGGCCAGGAAAGCGTGCGCTGAAGCTGATGCTCCGCCGGGCGTTCGTGCGCCGCGACGATCGTCTTCAGGCGAAACAAGCTGGCCATTCTTCATCCCCCTTGGTCTGGCGAACCGGTGTAGCGGTATAGATTCCGCACGCAACATTGTTTCGCGGCGCGTTCAGCGCAGGTGCAGCCGCACGACGGAATATTCTTGCGCTTCCAATCGAAGGAACCCGGTCATGTCGCTCCTGCTCACTGCGCTCGCACTCGCCTTCGCCGTTCCCGAAGATCCCAATCCCCAGATCGACTATGCGGCATTCTCCGCGCTCTCCCGCGATGTGCGCGCAATCCGCGCCCAGCGGTTGCTGAGCATGGAGGCGTTCCAGGCCAAGGCGAAGGAAAAAGGTGCGCTGATCCTCGACGCGCGCTCGGCGGATAAGTTCGCCGCGGGGCATATCGCCGGCGCGGTCAATCTCCCGCTCACCGATTTCACCGCAGAAGCGCTTGCCGAAGTGCTGGGCCCTGATCGCAACCGGCCGATCCTGATCTACTGCAACAACAATTTCTCAAACCGCCGCGCGCCCGTGCCGCTCAAGGCTGCTCCTCTGGCGCTCAACATCCAGACCTTCATCAACCTTGTCGGCTATGGCTATGCCAATGTCTGGGAACTGCGCGACGTGGTGGACTTCAACGACCCCAAAGTCGGCTGGGTAAAGGGCTGAACGCTCCCAATTCCTCCCCCGGAGGGGGAGGGGGACCGCCGAAGGCGGTGGAGGGGTATTCGCCGCGTGCGGTAACGACGATGTGGCGGACGACGGCATCTACATCCGCCAGCACTTCTCGCACCCAGATCCGCGCGCCCGCCCGGTGTCGATACCGTACCGTCCCCTCCCTCCGTCCCCCCGGACATGTTCCGGGGTCCACGAGTCTGCGGGTGTTGACGCTGGAACCTCTTGTCCATCGAGTGCTGCCAGGTAGATCCCGGAACAAGTCCGGGATGACGGGTGTGAACGTGGGGAAATCGGCATCCCACCCAATCTCGCTCGTTTAGCCCGTGTCGAAGCTGCCGTTACGGGTTCGCAACCCGCTCCCGCCTCACCCCGCCGGACACTTCGCCCCGGCCGCGATCCACGCGCGCGTCAGCTCGCCAAACTCGGCCTGCGTTCCTGGCACCGGCGTGCGCCCGGGCCCCGGATTCCAACCCCAGCCCACCAGCCCATCCTTCGCATGATGCTCTGCGATCTGCGCGAGCGACTTGCCGCCGTTGCGCTTCCTGTCCTTGATCTGCTCGCAGATCTCCCCAAGCGACTTGCCCTCCCAGGCCATGGATTTGGGCGCGAGGTGCCAATCGGGATGCCCCGGAATGCTGCCCGTGCCGTTGGCGAACGCCACATTGCTCGGGCCGTGACAGGTCGCGCATTCCAGCCCCGGAGCGCCATGCCCGTCGGGCCCGCGCGTCACCGGCGTGATATGCGGCGTCTGCGCATCGCCAGAGAGCGGCCGGTCGGTGCGTGGGTGGCAGTTCACGCAGCGCGGATGCTGGATGACCTTGCCCATCTCCTGGAAGATCGCCACCGCGCGGGCATCCTTGTCGGCAATGCCCGCAAAGGCGCTGGCCGGCTTCAGCCCTTCCGCCTTCTCCCCGGGTGCTGCCGCAATCGCGAGCGGCAGGAGCAGCGCCGAAGCGCCGAGCGCTATGATCCCGCCCTTCATGCATTGTCTCCATGGATGAAGGGAAGTCTGCGGACCGTCTTTCCGGTCAGCTTGCGCCAAGCATTGGCCACCGCGGGCGCAGCGGGCGGCAGTCCCGGTTCGCCAATCCCGGTCGGGCTCTCGGTGGATTTGATGATCGCCACTTCCACCGCGGGCATCTCGCCGATCCTCAGGCTGCGATAGCTGTCGAAATTACCCTGCTGGACTACCCCGCCTTCGCCGAGCACCACTTCCGAATAGAGTGCGTGGCCCAGCCCATAGCCGATCCCGCCCTCGATCTGCGCACGGATCACATTCGGGTTGATCGGAATGCCGCAATCCACCGCACACCACACCTTGTGGACCTTGGGCACGCCTTCCGGCCCCACCGATACTTCGGCGATCTGCGCGACATAGGAGCCGAAGCTCTTCCACGCAGCCACGCCGCGCGCCCTGCCGGCGGCAACCTTCCCGCCCCAATCGGCGATTTCGGCGACCTTGCTCAACACCGCTTTCAGCCGTGCTTCCTTCATCAGCGCCCGCCTTCCCGCCACGGCATCCTTGCCCCCCAAAGCGAGCAGTTCGTCGAGGAAGGTCTCCATCACATAAGCGGTGTGGGTGTTGCCTACTGAGCGCCACCAGAGCGTGGGCACCCCGCCTTCCATGATGTGCTGCCCGATATAGCTGTTCGGGAAATGATAGGCGTCCGCCAGCCCCTCGGTGATCGAATCGTCGATCCCCTTCTGGATGCCCATCGCCTCCATCGGCGTGTTCTTGAAAAAGCTCTGCGCCGCCGCCACCTGTTCCCAGCCAACGACATTGCCCGCCGCATCGATTCCGCCGCGCACCTTGTGCACGGTCAGCGGGCGATAGCGCCCGCCGCGGATATCGTTCTCGCGCATCCAGACATGCTTGACCGGCGCAGCGCCGCCATAAGCCTTGAACGCGCTGGCGGCTTCCACCGCAAACTCCATCAGCGGCGTCACCCGCCGCCCGAAGCTGCCACCCGCATATTGCTCGTGCAGCGCCGCATCCTCGGGCTTCACCCCCAGGGTGGCGCAGATCGCACCGAGCTCGCCCACCTGGAACTGGCTGCCCATCCAGACGTCGAGCTTGCCGCCCTTCATCTCGATCACGGCATCCATCGGCTCCATCGGCGCGTGCGCGAGATAGGGGAACAGATAGGTCGCCTCGATGGTCTTCGCCGCGCCCTTCAGCGCCGCCGCGACATCGCCCGATGCCTCAACCTTGTTGCCCGGCTGGGACGCCGCCTCGGCAAAGGTATTGTAGAGCTGCTCGCTCGTCCGCGTCTCGGCAGCGCTCAGGTCCCAGGTCACGTCGAGCGCCGCGCGGCCCTTCATCGCGGAATAGCTATCCTTGGCATAGACGACCACGCCCTGCGGCAACGTCTTGACCGCGAGCACGCCGGGGACTGCCAGCGCTGCGGCGTCGACAACCTTGCTCGCTTTGCCGCCAAATGCCGGCGGGTGCAGGATCGCGGTGTGCACCATGCCCGGACGGCGAATGTCCATGGTGAACATCGCGCTGCCATCGGTCTTGGTCGCGCTGTCCACCTTGGTCAGGTCGGTGCCGATCAGGGTCCATTGATCCGGGGTCTTGAGAATGGGTTTTTCAGGCGGCTTGAGCCCGGCCGCGTCCGCCGCCAGCTCGCCAAAGCTCGCTTTGTGCGTCCCCGAAGAGACCACGCCCTTCGATACCTTCACCGCCGATACCGGCACGCCCCAGCGCCTTGCCCCCGCCTCGGCCAGCATCGCGCGCGCCGAAGCACCGGCATTGCGCATCTGCATCCAGCTGTTCGACATGGCGGAAGAGCCGCCCGTCCCCATCGTACCGAAAGCGAGGTTCTTGTAGAGCGGGTCGTTCGCGGGCGCGAACTCCACGCGGATCTGGCTCCAGTCCGCGTCCATCTCGTCCGCAAGGATCGTGGCCAGGCCCGTCGCCGGCCCCTGCCCCATCTCGATATGCTTGATGATCACGGTGACTAGATTGTCAGTCGAGACGCGTACGAACGCGTTCGGTGCGAAAGGCACGGCCGTGGCCGCGGCTTTCGCCGCTCCGCGCATCGGCAGCGCGAGCCCGAGCACCAGCCCGGAGGATTGCAGGAAAGCGCGGCGGCTGGGGAGCAATGCGTGCATGGCTATGCTCCCAGCTTCGCGGAGGCGTCATGGATCGCTTGTCGTATCCGCACATAGGTGGCGCAGCGGCAGATATTCCCCGCCATCGCATTATCGATATCCTCGTCGGTCACGCGCTTCTTCTGCGCAAGCAGCGCGATCGCCGACATCACTTGCCCCGATTGGCAAAAGCCGCATTGCGGCACGTCGATCGCCACCCATGCGCTTTGCACCGCCTCGGCGGTCTTGCCCTCCACGCCTTCGATCGTGGTGACGTTCTTGCCCGCCACCGTGCTGACCGGGGTCACACAGGATCTGCGGCTCTTGCCGTCGAGATGCACGGTGCATGCGCCGCATTGTGCGACGCCACAGCCATATTTGGTGCCCGTCAGCCCCAGATGATCGCGCAGCACCCACAATAAAGGAGTCTCAGGATCGCCGTCGAAACGCGTCGGCTTGCCGTTAAGCGTGAAGTCGGTGGCCATACGAGTCCTCCGGGAAGCGCTATCTACACTTCATAGCCACGCTTCACTTCATCAGAGAAACGAAAAATACCTGGCCTGACACCCCCGGACATCGAGCAGATCACTTTTTCGAGCGTGCGGGATGGATCCGCCATCGGATGGGTGAGCCCCGCCGCGCGCTTGTCGGGCGAGGCCGGCCCTCTGGCCGGAGCCCGCGCCGCGCCCTTTCCAGGGCAAGGCACCAATGCCCCGTGCCCCCGGCCGTCTTCCCGCGCAGCACGATCGCCCACGCGCTTCGGGAGTGCCGGGCGGGCAGCAATTCTCGGTGGCATCACGGTTCCGGCAAGCGCCGCCCCGCGCCGTACACCTTCATATTGCAACGCCATATCAATATCTTACCGCGCAACTGGCGGCATTCCGCGCGCAACGAACCGTGCAGCATATCCGCAGCATAATGCGCGCCGTCATCGCAGCATCGCGGGCTGGGAAGGTTTGGCGCTCCGCCCTCAGATTGGCAGCATGCCGCGCTTCAACGCGTTCAGCGCGACACCACGTCGCCCGATGCCGTCACCCGCTCAAGGATGCGCTCGGCCGGCCAGTAATCGCCCACCGCATAATGCTGGGTCGAGCGATTGTCCCAGATCCCGATCGCATTCGGCGTCCAGCGGAAGCGCACCTGATATTCGGGCACCTTCACCCGGTCATAGATCAGCGTGAGCAGCGCATCGCTCTCTTCCTTCTCCACGCCCAGGATGCGCGAGGTGAAGGTGTGGTTCACATAGACGATCTTCTCGCCCGTTTCGGGATGCGTACGCACCACCGGGTGGCGCACCGGCGAGAAGGCCTGCGCGAGCTGCGCCTTGCGCTCCTCGCTCACGCGCCCGCCAAAGCTCTGGATGATGTCATGCTCCGCATCCAGATCGGCGATGCGATCCTTCACCGCGTCGGGCAGCCCGGTATAGACCGCCGCCATGTCCGCCCACATCGTGTCGCCGCCCAGCGCCGGCATCAGCCGCATGCGCAGCACCGACGCGATCGAGGGCTTCTCGCGAAACGTCACGTCAGTGTGCCATTTGTTATAGGCCTTGAACTGCTCGATCGTCTCGGAAGTCGGGGTAACGCCCTCAACGCCCTTGATGATCAGCACATGCGGATAGCCCTCGACATGCGGGATCACCGGATGCCCCTCCAGCTCGCCGAACAGGCGGCCAAGCCGGAGATGGCTTTCATAGCTGATGTCCTGGTCGCGGAAGAAGATCACCTTGTGCGTCAGCCACGCCTCGCGGACGATCTCGGCCTGCGCGTCGCTCAGCGGCGCATCAAGGTCGAGCCCCGAAATCTCCGCGCCGATCGTCGGCGTCGAAGGCGCGATGGTGATGCCCAGCCGCGCCGCGCGCTCGGTCAGGTCGGTTTCCTGGAACAACATGGTCGCCATCTCAGCCTCCTCGCTGCGGGCGATGCTCGCCCCGCTTCGCGCAAATGTCGAGATAGGAGATATTTGGAAGCGCTAGAACGACAAAAGCCGCCGACCAATGGGTCAGCGGCTTTTGTAGAATGTCGCGTTGGTTGCGGGAGCAGGATTTGAACCTGCGACCTTCAAGTTATGAGCCTGACGAGATGACGCAACAAAAGCCAGTCCGGAGGACTGGCTGACTTGCGGCATGGGCTGCGGGGCCGTTGGTTGCGGGAGCAGGATTTGAACCTGCGACCTTCAGGTTATGAGCCTGACGAGCTACCGGGCTGCTCCATCCCGCGCCAAAGGTTGGCGGGCGGCCCCGCAAAAAACATGTGAATGGGCTTATACCTCTTTCCCGCGCTGCACCGGCTTCAATGCCTGGCGACGACCTACTCTTCCATCGCTTAAGCGATAGTACCATCGGCGCTGTCTGGTTTCACGGCCGAGTTCGAGATGGGATCGGGTGGGGCACAGACGCTATGGTCACCAAGCAATGAAGCCGGTGCAATGCGGGTAAGGGTTTTAAATCGATGCGCACCTGTTTGGGCAAACAAGCTGCGATGATTATCCACAATCAGCCAAGCCTTGGACGAACCAATGCTGACATTGATGGTGAGACTCTCAAGCGCGAATAGGACAATTAGTATCGGTTAGCTCCACATGTTACCACGCTTCCACATCCGATCTATCAAGGTGATGGTCTCTCACCGTCCTAAGAAATCTTATCTCGAGGGAGGCTTCCCGCTTAGATGCTTTCAGCGGTTATCCCGTCCATACATAGCTACCCAGCTGCGCCGTTGGCACGACGACTGGTACACCAGAGGTATGTTCAACCCGGTCCTCTCGTACTAGGGTCAACTCCTCTCAAATTTCGACGCCCACGGCAGATAGGGACCAAACTGTCTCGCGACGTTCTGAACCCAGCTCACGTACCACTTTAATTGGCGAACAGCCAAACCCTTGGGACCTGCTCCAGCCCCAGGATGTGATGAGCCGACATCGAGGTGCCAAACAACCCCGTCGATATGAGCTCTTGGGGGTTATCAGCCTGTTATCCCCGGCGTACCTTTTATCCGTTGAGCGATGGCCCTTCCACGAGGGACCACCGGATCACTATGACCGACTTTCGTCTCTGCTCGACTTGTCAGTCTCGCAGTCAGGCTGGCTTATGCCATTGCACTCTAACAGCCGGTTTCCAACCGGCCTGAGCCAACCTTCGCGCGCCTCCGTTACTCTTTAGGAGGCGACCGCCCCAGTCAAACTACCCGCCACAGAGGGTCCCTCATCCAGTTTCATGGATGCAGGTTAGACATCAGAAAACAACAGGGTGGTATTTCACATTGTGGCTCCACACCGGCTGGCGCCAGTGCTTCAAAGCCTCCCACCTATTCTACACAGTTCCTTCCTAATGCCACTCTGAAGCTGCAGTAAAGGTGCACGGGGTCTTTCCGTCTAACCGCGGGTACTCCGCATCTTCACGGAGAATTCAATTTCGCTGAGCATGTCCTGGAGACAGTGGGGAAGTCGTTACGCCATTCGTGCAGGTCGGAACTTACCCGACAAGGAATTTCGCTACCTTAGGACCGTTATAGTTACGGCCGCCGTTTACCTGGGCTTCATTTCGGAGCTTGCACTCCTCCACTTAACCTTCAGGCACCGGGCAGGCGTCAGGCCCTATACGTCGTCTTGAAGCCGACTTAGCAGAGCCCTGTGTTTTTGCTAAACAGTCGCTACCCCCTGGCCTGTGCCCCCTCAATCTGCTTGCGCAAAATGAGGGCCTCCTTCTTCCGAAGGTACGGAGGCAATTTGCCGAGTTCCTTCAGGACACTTCTCTCAAGCGCCTTGGTATACTCTACCTGACCACCTGTGTCGGTTTCGGGTACGGTCTATACGGTGGGGCTATTTCCTGGGACCCCTTCGAAGCATGTCCAATCCGATAAGGACATACAACACACGGGATCCGTCACACACCACCAGGCCCACGAATATTAACGTGGTTCCCATCGACTACCCCCTTCGGGCTCGTCTTAGGGGCCGGCTCACCCTGCGCGGATTAGCCTTGCGCAGGAACCCTTGGTCTTTCGGCGAAAGGGCATCTCACCCTTTTTATCGCTACTCATGTCTGCATTCGCACTTCCGATACCTCCACAGCCCATTACCAGACTGCTTCACAGGCTTACGGAACGCTCCGCTACCACGTGATCTTACGATCACATCCTAAGCTTCGGTGCATCACTTTAGCCCCGTTACATCTTCGCCGCAGGAACCCTTATTTAGACCAGTGAGCTGTTACGCTTTCTTTAAAGGATGGCTGCTTCTAAGCCAACCTCCTGGTTGTTTTGGGATTCCCACATGCTTTCCCACTTAGTGATGACTTGGGGACCTTAGCTGTAGGTCAGGGCTGTTTCCCTTTTGACGACGGACCTTAGCACCCGCCGTCTGTCTCCCGGATATCACTCCTAGGTATTCGGAGTTTGGTTAGAATTGGTAGATCTCGCGACCCCCGCATCCATCCAGTGCTCTACCCCCTAGGGTGTCCATCCGAGGCACTACCTCAATAGTTTTCGCGGAGAACCAGCTATTTCCCGGCTTGATTGGCCTTTCACCCCTAAACACAACTCATCCGGTAACTTTTCAACGTTAATCGGTTCGGACCTCCAGTGAGTGTTACCTCACCTTCATCCTGGTCATGCCTAGATCGCCGGGTTTCGGGTCTAATACACCAAACTAATTCGCCCTATTCAGACTCGCTTTCGCTGCGCCTACACCTATCGGCTTAAGCTTGCTTGGTACATTAAGTCACAGACCCATTATGCAAGAGGTACGCGGTCACCCCATAAAGAGGCTCCCACTGCTTGTAGGCAATCCGTTTCAGGTACTGTTTCACTCCCCTCATCGGGGTGCTTTTCACCTTTCCCTCACGGTACTAGTTCGCTATCGGTCATGTACGAGTATTTAGGCTTAGAGGGTGGTCCCCCTATGTTCAGACAGGATTACACGTGTCCCGCCCTACTCAAGTCCTTCAACATCAGTTTCGCATACGGGACTGTCACCCGCTACGGTCAGCCTTTCCAGACTGTTCTGCTACTTGAATTGAAGGCACTGGCCTGGTCCGCGTTCGCTCGCCACTACTAACGGAATCTCGGTTGATGTCTTTTCCTCCGGCTACTGAGATGTTTCAGTTCGCCGGGTTCGCTTCACGAAGCCTATTTTATTCAGCTAAGTGATACCTCGCCCCAATTACTCCCGCCGTGAACAAGTTCACGAAAGAAATAATCGGGATAGGTGGGTTTCCCCATTCGGAAATCGTCGGATCAAAGCCTGCTCACAGCTCCCCGACGCTTATCGCAGCGTGCCACGTCCTTCATCGCCTGTACATGCCAAGGCATCCACGAATTGCCCTTACCTCACGCTTGAGAGTCCACACCACCAACGACAACACTGGATCGGTTCGAAAACCGACACGAAACTCGGCAGAGCAGTGTCACGTGGTTTGTTTGGTGCGGATAATTTTAATCTCAGCTTGTTTGTTCAGGCATCAGTTCCCCGAACCGGATCCGAAAATCCGATGCAAAAAACCAACGCCATCACGGCATCGATTTAAAAACCCATTCACAATGTCAAAAAGCTACGGTCTCGTAAGACCGTATGGCCGCTCCTAAGAGCGGATCTCGGTGCTTCATCCCTGGATAATCAGTCAGCGCATGGTGGAGCCTATCGGGATCGAACCGATGACCTGATGCTTGCAAAGCAACCGCTCTCCCAGCTGAGCTAAGGCCCCATGCGCCAGTCGTACGACGAAATAGCGGAGCTACTTCGCGGATCGACCAGCACGGCCGGCGAAGCAAAGCTTCGGCCGACGACGCGGCTTTGCCGCGGCGCTGTTCCATTGCACGCACGCCGTCAGCCGCAACAAAGCTGCGCCTTATGGCGCGCTATGCAGCGCTGGCCGCGCTTGCTCAGATGCGATTTAGCATTGCTAAATCATCTCCTTCGCTACGCGATGGTGGGCCGAGTAGGAGTTGAACCTACGACCTCACGCTTATCAGGCGTGCGCTCTAACCACCTGAGCTACCGGCCCCATCGCATGCCCAGCTGACCTTTAAAGGCCGCGGGCGGCGTGAGCCAGCTCAGGCACCCCTCCCGAAGATCGGGAAGGTATCCAGTGATGAAGGGACATGAGGACGGCGGCTATGTTCTTTGGAATGGAAGAAGCTCTTCCCCTGGTCGAAACCAAAGGCGCTTTCTGCCGATATCCTTAGAAAGGAGGTGATCCAGCCGCAGGTTCCCCTACGGCTACCTTGTTACGACTTCACCCCAGTCGCTAAACCCACCGTGGTCGCCTGCCTCTCTTGCGAGTTAGCGCAACGCCTTCGGGTGAATCCAACTCCCATGGTGTGACGGGCGGTGTGTACAAGGCCTGGGAACGTATTCACCGCGGCATGCTGATCCGCGATTACTAGCGATTCCGCCTTCATGCACTCGAGTTGCAGAGTGCAATCCGAACTGAGACGACTTTTGGAGATTAGCTCATCCTCGCGGAATTGCTGCCCACTGTAGTCGCCATTGTAGCACGTGTGTAGCCCAGCGCGTAAGGGCCATGAGGACTTGACGTCATCCCCACCTTCCTCCGGCTTATCACCGGCGGTTCCTTTAGAGTCCCCAACTGAATGATGGTAACTAAAGGCGAGGGTTGCGCTCGTTGCGGGACTTAACCCAACATCTCACGACACGAGCTGACGACAGCCATGCAGCACCTGTGTCCCAGTCCCCGAAGGGAAGGAATCCATCTCTGGAAACCGTCCGGGCATGTCAAACGCTGGTAAGGTTCTGCGCGTTGCTTCGAATTAAACCACATGCTCCACCGCTTGTGCAGGCCCCCGTCAATTCATTTGAGTTTTAACCTTGCGGCCGTACTCCCCAGGCGGATAACTTAATGCGTTAGCTGCGCCACCTAAGTACCAAGTACCCAGACAGCTAGTTATCATCGTTTACGGCGTGGACTACCAGGGTATCTAATCCTGTTTGCTCCCCACGCTTTCGTACCTCAGCGTCAATACCAGTCCAGTGAGCCGCCTTCGCCACTGGTGTTCTTCCGAATATCTACGAATTTCACCTCTACACTCGGAATTCCACTCACCTCTCCTGGATTCAAGCGATGCAGTTTTAAAGGCAGTTCTGGAGTTGAGCTCCAGGCTTTCACCTCTAACTTGCAAAGCCGCCTACGTACGCTTTACGCCCAGTAATTCCGAATAACGCTAGCTCCCTCCGTATTACCGCGGCTGCTGGCACGGAGTTAGCCGGAGCTTATTCTCCCGGTACTGTCATTATCATCCCGGGTAAAAGAGCTTTACAACCCTAAGGCCTTCATCACTCACGCGGCATTGCTGGATCAGGCTTTCGCCCATTGTCCAATATTCCCCACTGCTGCCTCCCGTAGGAGTCTGGGCCGTGTCTCAGTCCCAGTGTGGCTGATCATCCTCTCAGACCAGCTAAGGATCGTCGCCTTGGTGAGCTTTTACCTCACCAACTAGCTAATCCTACGCGGGCTCATCCTTGGGCGATAAATCTTTGGTCTTGCGACATTATTTGGTATTAGCAGTCATTTCTAACTGTTATTCCAAACCCAAGGGCAGATTCCCACGCGTTACGCACCCGTGCGCCACTAAGGCCGAAGCCTTCGTTCGACTTGCATGTGTTAGGCATGCCGCCAGCGTTCATTCTGAGCCATGATCAAACTCTCAAGTTTATGTACGATACGAGCGAGGTGGAATTCCCTGCCCGAACCGCTCATTTCAAGGAGCCGCTCTGCACAAAATCTAATTACGTATGGAAACGTGTAAGACATGTAAGAGCGACTTAGCTTTACCGAGTATCCAACGCCTTGAAGCCGTTGGACCCGGGGCCGCCGCCCACATGTCCCTTCATCTAAATCACAATGTCAAAGAGCGCAAAACACCGACGCCGTACCTTACCCCCTTTTTGGTGGGGCGGTCTGGCGCCTGGTTTTTGGTGACCGTCGAAGCGTTCCGGTGAGGAGCACCGCGTCGGTGGAGTGGCTTCTATGCGTGGCTTCTGATTCGGTCAACAGCGATTTGTAACTTTCTGTCTTTTTTTCGAAACAGAGCCGGAAAGCCGCGGAAAACCGTGCTTTGTCGCGTTTATGAAGGTTCGTTTTCCGGCGGTTTCGGCCGCCAACCCCCGTCGAATCGGGCGAATCACCCCTCGAATCGGGGATATTTCGGCGCTGGCAGGGCTCCGGAAGCGCCCCGCCCCGCCGATTCACCCCCGGGAATCGCGTTTCCTTCGAATCACCGCCCGAAACCCCGCCGAAACCCGGGGTCGCGCGCTTCGGTGATTTACGGCGCATAAAGGCACGCGCGCCTATGCCCGCGCATATGAGTGACGCTGTGGCCCTGCCTTCCGAGCCCGAACCCCGCCTGCGCGATCAGGTGCGCAGCGCCGTGATCTGGCGCTCGGGCACGCAGATCGCCGGGCAGATGCTCACCTGGGCGTCCACCTTCCTCGTCATCCGCGTGCTGTCGCCTGCCGATTATGGGCTGTTCGCGATGACGCAGGTCGTGCTCGTCCTGCTCAACATGCTCAACGGCTACGGTCTGGCCAGCGCGCTGATCCAGCGCGAGAATGCCGGCCTCCATGCGCAGCGCCAGCTCTTCGGCATGCTGATCCTGCTCAATCTCGCGCTCGCCGCCGCGCAGTTCGCCGCCGCGCCGGTCGCCGCGGCTTATTATCGTCAGCCCATCGTGGCCGATCTGCTGCGCGTGCAGGCGCTGCTATATATATCCACGCCGTTCATCGCGCTTCCCTATGCGATGCTCGCGCGCGAGATGGACTTCAAGAAGCAGGCGAAGGTGAACTTCGTCTCGGGGCTGCTCGGCGCGCTCGCCGCGCTCGCCGGCGCCTATGCCGGGCTCGGCGTATGGACGCTCGTGCTCGCCCCCATCGTCCTTTTCGGGACCCGCGCGATCGGCATGACCTGGGCGGCGCGCTCGCTGATGTGGCCCAGCTTCGATTTTCGCGGGGCGAGCGACATTGCGCGCTATGGCGGGGTGATGGCGTTCGGCCAGATCTTCTGGTTCATCCAGAGCCAGGCCGATGTGTTCATCGCAGGCCGCCTGTTCGAACCGCACATGCTGGGCATCTATACCACCAGCCTGTTCCTCACGCAGATCTTCGTCTCGAAGTTCGTACCCCCGCTCAACGAGGTCGCCTTCACCGCCTATGCCCGGCTGAAGCACGACAAGGATGCGGTCGCCAGCGCCTTCGTCAAATCCGCGCGGATCATCATGGTCGCCGCGCTTCCTTTCTATCTGGGGCTCGCCGCGACGGCGGAGCCGCTGGTCGAAGTGGTGCTCGGCCCCAAATGGATCGAGGCAGCGCCGATCGTCCATTGGCTCGCGCTCGCCATGCCGATGATGACGCTGCAGGTGCTCTACGCCCCCGCGACCGATGCGTGCGGGCGGCCCGGCATCGGCGCGCAGAACGGCATCGCCGGCGCGATCCTGATGCCCGCCGCCTTTCTGGTCGGCGTGCATTGGGGCTTGTTGGGCCTCGTCGCCGCCTGGTTCGTCGCCTATCCGCTCTATCTCGGCATCTCGACCTGGCGGACGCTGCCGGTGATCGGCGTGCGCTTCCGCGATCTGGTCGATGCGATCGCCCCGCCCGCGCTCGCCGCCATCGGGATGGCGGTCGCCGTCACGCAGCTGGACAATATGCTGCCGCCGATGGGCCCGCTGCTCCGGCTGGCGCTGCTCACCTGCGCCGGCGCATTGGTCTATGGCGCATGGCTGGCGATCTTCGCCCGCGCCACGCTCGATCAGGTGATCGACATGGTCCGCAAGCGCGGGGGTTGAGGTCCGTCGCCCCGCCCCGGCCCGTATCAGGCCGACTGGATATAGATCCGCATCGCCTCGGCCTCGCTTTCGATCCGGTCGATCCGGTGCTTCACCAGATCGCCGATCGAAACCACACCCACACATTTGCCGTCCTGGATCACCGGCAGATGCCGGATCCGCCGCCGCGTCATCAGCGCCAGCGCGCCCAGGATCGATTCCTCTGGGCTCACCGTGATCGCGGGTGAGGTCATCACCTCCGATACGCGCCGGTCGAGCGCAGTCGCGCCCTCCCGCTCCAGGCTGTGGATCACATCACGTTCGGAAAAGATGCCAAGCACCGCGTCGCCGTCCATGACCGGCACTGCGCCGATCCTCCGGCCCGCCAGCAATTGCACGGCTTCGGCGACACTATGATGGGCGGCGATAGACACCACCTCATGCCCTTTTCCCCCCAGGATTGCCGCGATGGTCATCGCTTCGTGCTCCTTCAATCGGGTTCAGGCGGTTGTTTCTCCCACGATTCGGGCGCAATTGCAAAGCCATGGACGATAATCGGAATATGCCGGACGATCCGCGCTACGCCGCCTTCGCCTGGCGGCGATTCAAGCACATCCTGTGGTGGATGGCCGGGGTGGCGGCGCTCGCCAGCGCGGTCGCGGTCGGCACGATGTGGTGGGCGCTCGGCTGGATGGGCATTCACGTCGCCATCGCCACCGTGCTCGGCACCTTCTGCACGATCATGATGACCGCCGCGCTGATGGGACTGATGTTCCTGAGCTCGGGCGCCGGCCATGACGAACAGGTGATCGACCCGCTCGGGGACGAAGCCGATCGGTACTGAGGCCGGTTAGACGGCACCGTCCGATCCGCATCGCCTGCCCCTTCGTCACACCGGGCTTGCCCCGGGGTCCCGCTTCCTCTTCCTTGCCGACGTGCCTATCCGATCGAAGGGTCAAACCATTTAGCCCTGCCGAAAGCGCGACTAGACGTCCTTCTCAGCTCGATCTCGACTTCCTCGCCAATCGCCTTGTCGCCAAGCCGAGCCCCAGATGCACAACATCCTCCCCGGTCGGGGCCGGAGAGGATGTCGGCAATTCAACGACGAAGGGCCGCGGCCCTGTCGAAATCAGGCGCTGGTCGCCTCGCCATCATCGGCGCGGACGCGGCGGCGGCGGGGCTTCTTCTCCGGCTCGGCCGGAGCATCGGCGGCCAGATCGGCACCGAGCGCGGGCGGGAGCACCGCCAGGTCGAGGCCCTGATCGCTCTCGGCAGCCGGCT
Source organism: Sphingomonas soli NBRC 100801 (assembly GCF_001591025.1). Classification (GTDB taxonomy): domain Bacteria; phylum Pseudomonadota; class Alphaproteobacteria; order Sphingomonadales; family Sphingomonadaceae; genus Sphingomonas; species Sphingomonas soli. The sequence goes on along the minus strand of NZ_BCTZ01000019.1, from coordinate 90,316 downwards.
CTTCGCGGCGCGGGCGGGCGGCGCGGCGCGGGCGCTCGGTGCGCTCCTGCGTCTCGGCGCGCGGCTGGCGCTCGCTGCGATCCTGGCGCGGCGCGCGCCCGGCGCGTGCTTCGCCCAGATCTTCCTGCGTGCCCGGCTCGCCTTCAAGCTGATGGCTGGAATAGCCATTGCCGTTCGCGCGGCCGTTGCGGCGCGGCTCGCGATCCTCGCGGTCGCCACGCACTTCGCGGTCGCCGCGATCCCGGGCCTCACGGGGTTCGCGATATTCGCGCGGCTGGCGCTCTTCGCGCGGCTGATCGTCGCCGGCGCGGTTGCCATCGGCTTCGTAGTCGAAGTCCTCGCCCTCCTCGTCATTCGCTTCCTGCGGGCGGCGCGCCTGGGGGTTCTGCTCTTCGAAGCGCAAGCGGCTCTCGCTCAGCACGCGGAAATAATGATCGGCGAACTGCAGATAATATTCGGCGTTGACGCGGTCGCCCTGCCGCTGGGCGTCGGCGGCCAGGTTCTTGTATTTCTCGAGCAGCTGGGCAGCGTTGCCGCGCGCGCGATTGTCGATGCGGTTGCCATTGCCCTGACCGGAATTGCCACCGGAACGCTGCTGGCCGCCACGACCGCGACGGCGGCCGTTATTAGCCTGACGATTGTTCATCAAGGTCTGTCTGTCCTGTCTTTACTAAGCCGTCCGTCGGTCCATCATGGGTCCCGGATGCAAGTTACCTGTGCAAAGGCGCCTCGCCTGGCGCATTCGCGTGCCATGGCCGCCGGACTGCAGCAGCTCAGTGACTATGGAGTGGAGCTGAGCGTTTGACCGCTCATGCGTTCGGTCGCCTTGTTTGAGAAAGCTACCCTGCCCCGCCGCTGTCTTAGCGGGTGCAACACTAAACTCCAAGCAAAAATATGGGTTGTCCACACCCCGATTCAAGTAAGCAGCACCGCTCTGGGACGGTCGCCAAGGTCGTTTCGCACCCGCGTCGTGAAACCATGCTCCGCGCCCAGCGCCGTAACTGCGTCCGCCTGAGTCCAGCCGATCTCCAGCACTGCCGCGCCGCCCTCCGCCATCAGGCGGCGGAGATCGGGGATGATGCGGCGATAATCGTCCAGCCCCTCGGCCCCGGCAAACAGCGCGGTATGCGGCTCGAACCGCCGCACATCCTCGCCGATCGCTTCGTCCTCGCCGATATAAGGCGGGTTGCAAAGGATCAGGTCGAAACGCCCGTCGATTCCCGCGGCCCAGTCGCCCAGCTGGAACACGGCCCGCCCGGCCAGCCCCAGCGCCTCTGCATTGCGCCGCGCATAGTCCAGCGCCGTCTCCGAAGCATCGACGCCCAGCCCCTTCGCCTCCGGCCATTCGGCCAGCGCCGCCAGCAACAATGTTCCCGGCCCCGTCCCCAGATCGAGCATGGTCGCGGGGGCGGCATCGCCAAAATGCTCCAGCGCGGCTTCGATCAGCGCCTCGCTGTCCGGCCTCGGGATCAGCACGCCCGGCCCCACCGCCAGGTCGATGTTCCAGAATCCGCGCGTGCCGGTGATATAGGCAAGCGGCTCATGCCCCATGCGCCGCTCGATCAGAGCTGCGAACTCCTCCGGCGCGGCTTCGCCCATATGCCGGAGCAGCAGCGTGTCGCGCTCTACCCCCAGCGCGTGCGCCATCAGCAGTTCGCTATCGAGCCGGGGCGTGTCGCTCACCATGGCAAGGCGCGCCGCCGCCTCCGTCAGGGCTGCCGCCATTCCTGTGCTTGCAATGTAGGATTTCATCGGCTTTGCTCGCCTTGCCGGGGCATGCCCATGCCTCGCCGCTCTTTGAAATTCGCCCGGATTTTCGCCCGCGCCGCGGGCTGGTCCCGGCCCGGATAGAAACGGCGTCTTGGTGTCACCTTAGTGTCACCTTTCGCCAAACGCGCGTCGCTTGTCCGCAACGCGTCAGCCTTCGATCTGCGCCAGCCGGTCCGCCTCGTCCTGCGCGATCAGCGCGCCGAGCAATTCCTCCATCTCGCCCTGCATGATCTCGGGCAAGCGGTGCAGCGTCAGGTTGATCCGGTGATCGGTCACGCGGCCCTGCGGGAAATTATAGGTGCGGATGCGCTCGCTGCGGTCGCCCGATCCCACCATGGATTTGCGCGCGCCCGCCCGCTCGGCATGCAGCCGCTCGCGCTCCTGCTCATACAGGCGGGTGCGCAGCACCTTCATCGCCTTGGCCTTGTTCTTGTGCTGCGACTTTTCGTCCTGCTGGATCACGGTCAGCCCGGTCGGGATATGGACGATGCGCACGGCGCTGTCGGTGGTGTTCACCGATTGGCCGCCGGGGCCCGACGATCGGTAGATATCGATCCGCAGATCCTTGTCGTCGATCTTGATATCGACTTCCTCGGCCTCGGGCAGCACCGCCACCGTCGCCGCCGAGGTATGGATGCGCCCCTGCGTCTCGGTCGCCGGCACGCGCTGGACGCGGTGGACGCCGCTCTCGAACTTCAATTTGGCGAACACGCCCTTGCCCTCGACCGAGGCGATGGCTTCCTTGAACCCGCCCGAATCGGATGCGGAGGAGGAGATCAGCTCGACCCGCCAGCCCTGCGCCTCGGCATATTTCTGGTACATGCGGAACAGGTCGCCCGCGAAGAGCGCCGCTTCGTCCCCGCCGGTGCCGGCCCGGATTTCGAGCATCGCCGCACGCTCGTCGGCGGCGTCGCGCGGCAGCAGCGCCAGCGCCAGCGCCCGCTCCGCATGCGGGATCGTCATCCGCAGCGCCTCGATCTCCTCGCGCGCCATCTCGCGCAGCTCGGCATCGCCCTCCGCTTCCATCCCCACCAGCACGTCCAGCTCGGCGCGCAGCCGCCGCACCTCGCCCGCCGCCTTGGCGACCGGCTCCAGCTCGGCATATTCCTTGGAGACCGCAACGAACTTGTCGCCGGGCAAGTCGCCCGTCGCCATCAGCGCCTGCAACTCATCCCGCCGCGCCTCGATCGCAGCAATGCGGTCTGCGGGGATGTTCATGCGACCCCGTCGACCGGTTCGTCACCCCGGGCTTGACCCGGGGTCCCGCTAATATTGGCGGAGGCGAAGAAGCGGGACCCCGGCGCTAGGCCGGGGTGACAGGAAAAGGTCATGGTCGCGCCCCCGCAACGGCCTGCAACAGCGCCTCGACGCGAGCGTGCTCGACCACTCCGATAGCCGAGCGGGCATTCGCCTTGGCCGCGTCATTCTCCCAGACGAGGCCGACGATCACCTTGGCGTTGACCTTAGCCGCCTTGTCATAGCGCTTCTTCGGCGAGCCAGTGGCAATCATCTCGGCAGAAAGGCCATTGTCACGAAGCGCCTTCAGAGCCCGGATGCCGAATGCGAGCGCGCGATCATCCTCGACCGCAAGGATCACGTCGGGCTTCTCGCCCGCCGGCTCGTCGATCAGCATCGCCAGCCGCTCGACGCCAGCCGCCCAGCCCACGCCCGCCGTCTCCGGCCCGCCCAGCGAGCCGATCAGCCCGTCATAGCGCCCCCCGGCCAGCACAGTCCCCTGCGCACCCAGCCGATCGGTGACGAACTCGAATGCGGTGTGGCGGTAATAATCCAGCCCGCGCACCAGCCGGTCGTTGCGCGTCCACGCCACGCCCGCCGCGTCCAGCCCATCGGTCACCGCCTTGAAGAACGCAGCCGCATCCGGCGTCAGGAATTCGTCGATCCCCGGCGCCGCATCCGCAATCGGACGATCGCGCGGATCCTTGGAATCGAGAATGCGCAGCGGGTTCTTCTCCAGCCGCGTGGCGCTGTCTTCGGACAGTTCCCCGCGATGCTTTTCGAAATGCGCCACCAAAGCCGCCCGCCACGCATCGCGCGTCTCGGCATCGCCCAGCGTATTGAGCTGGAGCGTAACCCCGTCCGAAATGCCCAGCTCGCGCAGCAGCTGATCGGCCAGCACCAGCAATTCGACATCGGCGGCGGGCTCGGCCGCGCCGATGATCTCCGCGTCGATCTGGTGGAACTGGCGGAAGCGGCCCTTTTGCGGGCGCTCATAGCGAAACACCGGCCCCGAAGTGACCAGCTTCATCGGCGCATGCTGCTGCCAGCCCTCGGTGATGAAGGCCCGGCAGATGCCTGCGGTGAACTCCGGGCGCAGCGTGATCAGGTCGCCGCCCTTGTCCTCGAACGTGTACATCTCTTTCGAGACGACATCCGAAGTCTCGCCCATCGATCGGGCGAACACGCCGGTCGCTTCGAAGACGGGGATTTCCACCCGCTGGAAGCAGTAAAGACGGCGCACACGGTCGAATGCGTCGAGAACCGCGGCAAACCGCCGCTGCTCCTCGCCGAATATGTCCTGGGTCCCCCGGATGCGCTTGGGCGTTTCAATACGTGCCATTTGGGGGCGGGTTAGTAGCAGGTTCGTGAAGCGCTGCAATGCGGTAGAGACGCTATTCCTGCGCAGTGCGCGCCAGCAGCGCCTCGGCCTGCTTCAGATGCGGGCGGTCGATCATCTTGCCGTCCAGCTTCAGTGCCCCCGCGCCGGGATTATCGGCAAAGGCCGCGACGACCGCGCGGGCATGCTCGATCTCCGCCTCACTCGGCGAAAACCCCGCATTGATCACCGCCACCTGCGCCGGGTGGATCGTCATCATGCCGTTAAAGCCGTCCCGCCGCCCCCGCGCGACATAGGCCGCCAGCCCTTCGGTATCGGCGATATTCGGATAGACCGTCTCAATCGCCGCGAGGCCAGCAGCATGCGCGCCAAATAGCGTGAGCGAGCGGACCATCTGATAGGGCGCCGTATAGCTGCCATCCTCCTCGCGAGAGGTGGCAGCGCCGATCGCGGCGGGCAGATCCTCTGCGCCCCATGTCAGCCCCATCAGATGCTCGGATACCTCGCCATAGCTGCCCAGCGTGAACACCGCGGCGGGCGTTTCGCTGGCGATCGGCAGGATCAGCGGGCAATCGCCCAGCGCCAGCAGCGCCCGCACCGACGGCGCACCTTCCGCCTTGGGAAGCATGATCCCGTCCGCCGCACGCGCAACTGCAAAATCGGATGCCGCATGGTCGCTGTCGATCGGGTTTATCCGTACCAGACACGGCGTGCCCCGCTCGCGCGCCAGCCATTCGGCGATCGCGGCGCGCGCCTCGGGCTTCTTCTCGGGCGCGACCGAGTCCTCAAGGTCGAGGATCAGCGCATCCGCCCCGCTTGCCTCGGCCTTGGCGAAGCGCTCGGGCCGATCGCCCGGCACGAATAGCAGCGAGCGCAGCCTCATTTGCCGACCCGCGCGCGGGCAAGCGCGCGCATGCTGGCGAATTCCACCAGCTGGTCCGCCATCGCCGAAACCTGTCCCTGCACGGCCCGGTCGGCGAAATGTCCCTCGGTATCGAATACCGGGTTGAGCGAGTTGATCGTTACCCCCAGCGGCGTCGGCCAGCCGCGAAGCGCGTGTGCGATGGCGCGCAGCGTCGCCAGCGTGCTCCCCGTGGCCTGCCAGCCCGCGGCGACTGCGGCCAGGCCCACCGCGCGGCCGTCCAGATACGGCCGCTCGTCCTTTGCCATATCCTGTACGTAATCGAGCGCGTTCTTGAGCATGCCCGAAATCGTGCCGTGATAGCCCGGCGACACGATCACCACACCGCCCGCCTCGCGCAGCGCGGCGACAAGGGCATGGGCGTTGTCGCAGCGATCGTCGCTGGTGCCATAGGTCGGGAAATCCAGCTCCGGCCCAGCGAACAGCCTGGTACGCGCGCCGCGCTCCTCACAGGCTTCGAGGATCTTGCGGGTGATCCGCTCGGACGAGCTGGCGGCGGCGACGGTGCCGCCAAGCCCCACGATCAGCGGCGCCTGGGTTTCGGTTTGCATGCCGCTTTGTTGCCCCGAACTGGCGCCGAACGCCAGTCCCCTAGCGGCGGGTCAGGCTGCCGATCAGCGCCGAAAGCGGCCATTCGGGCTCGGCATCGGTCCAATAGGCACGCACCGGAAAACGCGCTCCGCTGGCGAAAACCGGCAAGACGGTAAGATCGGCGGCAAGGTGCGCGACATGGCTCTCGCAGATCAGGGTGACGCCCGCTCCACCCGCCACCCGCTCGATCAGCCGAGCTGGTCCAACATCGACGATCGTGGTGTCGAGCACCGCCCCGGCGGGCAGGATCATCCGCGCTAGGAACCGGTGCATATCGCTGCCATATTGCTGGCGGGAGACGAGGAGCGGATACTCGCGCAGATCGGCGGGGAGCACGGCCGCCTTTTTGGTCAGCGCATGGCCATGCGGAACCGCGACCATCACGCGATCGTGCCACACTTCCTTCGATCGCGTCCCGGCTTCTTCACCGCCGGGAAGCACCGCCAACGACAAGTCGCCGCTGCGCAACGCCGCCAGCAGCGCCCCGCGCCCCATTTCGTGCACGCCGATATCCACCTGCGGGCAGATGCGCGAAAATTCCAGCAGCTCGTCCGCCAGCCGGTCACGGCAGATCGAAGCAAAGCAGCCGACCGCCAGGTCGTGCCGCTCGCCATCGGGTCTGCCGGCGAAACTCGTGCCGGAGCCGGCGGGTACGCTTTCCATCGGATTAGGGATGCGCGATTCTGCCGGCGCGTGTTGCGCGATGCGACGGGTGCGACGAAGGTGCGACGAAAGTGCATGCTCCCGCGACCGGTGCAGCAAAGCGCCTATTAGCAGCGTAACGACTTCGCGCTACAACCCGTCCCCGAGGGGATCCACCAGATGCACGACCGGACAGGCGAGCCATTTGCCGGACTTGAGTCGCTTGACGCACTGACCCTGCGCGAGAGCGAGGAGCAGTTCCGTCACCTCGCCGAGAATATTCCCGGGCTTTGCTGGGTCGGCGACGACAAGGGCCAGCTGATCTGGGCGAACCGGCAATGGCATGAGATCTTCGACGGGACCTCGGCCGAGCGCGGCGACGCCAGTGATGTCGTCCATCCCGAGGATCTGCCCATCGCGCTCGAACTATGGGACCGGATGCGCCGCCAGGGCGAGACCGCAGCAGTGCATTTGCGGATGCGCGGGCGGGACGGAACCTATCGCCCCTATCTGAGCAAGGCCGTGCCGATTCACGACGCCGAAGGTGCGATCTCGCGCTGGTGCGGCATCCAGATCGACTTGAGCGAGCGGCGTGCCCATGACCGGCGCCAAGCGGTGCTCCGCGCCTTTCACGATCAGTCGCGAGATCAGACCGAGCCTGTGGAGATCCTGTCCTCGCTCGCCCGGCTGCTGGTCGAGCATATGGGCATCCCGCACTTCCTTTATGGAGAAACGCGCGACGGCGATCCCGCAGCGCTGGATATTTTCCGCGCGGTCGATGGGGTGAAGCAGCCCATGCCCACGGCGCGCGTGAACCTGATCGAGGCGTTCGAAAAGCTCGCCGAACGCAATCGTTCGGCCGATAGCTGGATCGTTACCGACAATAGGCTTCTCGAACGCGCGCCCGACGATCCTCTCCAGCGCGCGGCGGATGCAATGGGTGTCTGCGCGAGCATCAACGTCCCGATCATCAAGGAAGGCCGCCCGGTCGCAATGATCGCGCTGCTCGATACCGTCCCCCGGCACTGGACCGAGGACGAGATCGAGTTGGCGGAGGAATTGGCCGAGCGCGTCTGGGCGGCGCTCGCCCGCGCCCGCGCCGAGGCCGCACTGCAGGAACGCGAGCGGCACCAGGCTTTCGTCATCGACTGGAGCGATCGCGTCCGCGGCGAGGCCAGCCCGCAGGCGACCATGGCGCAGACGCTCGAATGGCTGGGCCGCCATCTGGGCATCACCCGAGCGACCTATTCGGAGAGCGACGAAAGCGGACGGACCTTCGCGATCCTGGGCGAATGGCGGGAACCGCAGGTGGTGAGCATCGCCGGAACCAGCTTCTCGCTCGATGATGTCGGCGCGACGGTAGAACGCGAATGGGTCGCGGGCGCCATCGTCCGATATGACGATGTCGCGACCGATCCCCGGGTCGAGGCTGGCTACGTCCCCTCCTATCTCGCAGCGCAAATCCAGGCATTCGTTAGCGTGCCCCTGATCGAGAACGGGCGCGTGCGATCGGCATTGTCGGTCCAGCACCGCGAGGCGAGGCACTGGCGCGATAGCGAAATCCAGCTTCTGCGCGACATTGCGGAGCGAACCTGGGTGTCGCTGGAGCGCGCCCGCGCCCAGGCCGAGTTGGCGGAACGCGAGCGGCACCAGGCTTTCCTGATCGACTGGAGCGATCGGATTCGTGGCGAGGCCAGCCCCGAATCGATCATGGCCGTAACGCTCGAATGGCTCGGCCAGCATCTGGGTGCGACCCGCACGACCTATGCGGAATGCGACACCACGGGCCGGCGCTTCACCGTCAATGGCGAATGGCGGGACGATGCGGTGTCATCCATTCGCGGCAACAGCTTCTTCCTGGAAAGCGTAGGCGCGGCGGTCGACCGCGATTGGACGGTCGGCGAGATCATCCGCTACGACGATGTTCGCGACGAGCGGCTGGAGGCCGAGGCGACCGAGCGCTATCTTGGCGCGCAGATCTCGGCTTTCGTCTCTGTCCCGCTGGTACAGGGCGGCGCGATGCGATCGGCGCTATCGATCCAGCAGAACGTCCCCCGCATCTGGCGCGAGGGCGAGATTCAGCTGATGCGCGACATCGCGGAGCGCGCCTGGGTCGCGCTGGAGCGTGCCCGGGTCCAGACCGCGTTGCAGGAGCGCGAGCGCAACCAGGCCTTCCTGATCGCGTGGAGCGACAAGGTTCGCCGCGAGACCAGCCCGCAGGCGATTATTGCGACCACGCTCGAATGGCTCGGCCAGCATCTGGGGATCACCCGCGCGACCTATTCCGAAAGCGATGCCGAGGGCCGCGTCTTCACCGTCAGGGGCGAATGGCGCAACGGCGTGAACAGCAATCTCGGCAGCCAGGTGACGCTGGGCAGCATCAGCGCGTCGGTTGACAAGGAATGGGTGAGCGGTGACCTCGTCTGCTACGACGATGTGATCGGCGATCCCCGCGTCAATGAGGCGGCGGCAAAGCGGTATCGCGAAACCAGCATCCGCGCCTTCATCAGCGTGCCGCTCGTGCAGGACGGGCAGATGCGTTCGATCCTTTCGGTGCATGACCGCAATCCGCGCCAGTGGCAGGCCAGCGAATTGCAGCTGATGCGCGATATCGCCGAGCGCGCCTGGGTGACGCTGGAGCGCGCGCAGGCCGAAGCGGCGCTACAGGAACGCGAGCGCAACCAGGCATTCCTGATCGGATGGAGCGACCGCATCCGCGCCCGCACCAATGCCCGCGAGATCCTGGGCGAGACGCTGGCGGCGCTTGGCGAGCATCTGGGCGTGATGCGCACCAATTTCGCCGAGACCAGCAGGGACGGCCAGGAACTCTGCGTCCTTCAGGAATGGAGCGACGGAGCGCTGAACGCGACCCATGAGCGCTATCCGCTCTCGGTGCTGGGGAACAAGCTCGCGGCGGCGCATTCCAGCGGGCTGCCGGTGCGAGTCGATGATACCGCCACCGATCCTCGCTTCGACGAGACTAACAAGCCCCTGTTCGACAGTCTCAGCATCCATGCCGTGCTAACTTTGCCCATGATGCGGGTGGGGCAGATCGTCGGGGTCTTGTCGGTACAATCCAGCACCCCGCGCCGCTGGACCGATGGCGAAGTCGATCTGGTCCGCGACCTTGCGGATCGCACCCTCGCTGTACTCGAGCGCGCACATTCCGAGGAACGGCTGGCCGAGAGTGAGGCGCAGCTTTCCGCCTTTCTCGAAAATGCGCCTGTCGCGATGCACCTAAAGGATGGCGACGGGCGCTATGTGCGCGTCAATCCCGAATTCGCGCGCGGTGTCGGCCGGACGCGCGAAGAGGTTCAGGGCGCCACTGCGGACGAGGTCTTCCCGGCCCGCATCGCCGCCGAGGTCAAAAGGCTGGAAGCGCTGGCGCTGGCGGGCGAAGTCGCGAGCGCAGAAATCGAGATCGGCGAAATTCTGGGCGATGACGGTCATGTGCTGTCGATGATATTCCCGATCACCGGCGCGGGCGTTGCGCGCACCGGCGGCTTCACCCTCGACCTGACCGAGCGCAAGCGCGCCGAGGCGGCGCTCGCCCGCTCGCGCGAAACACTCTACCAAGCCGAGAAGCTCTCCGCGCTCGGCTCGCTGCTCGCGGGCGTCAGCCATGAGCTCAATAATCCGCTCTCGATCGTCGTCGCCCAGGCGGTGATGATGGAGCGCCAGTCGCAGGGCGGCGAGCTGGCCGAGCGCGCGCAGAAGATCCGCAAGGCAGCCGATCGTTGCGCCCGGATCGTCCAGACGTTCCTGGCCATGGCCCGCCAGAAGCGGCCGGAGCGCGAGCCTGTCAATCTGAACGCGGTGGCGATGGCGGCCTATGACCTTGCCGAGTACGGCCTGCGCACCGACGGCATTTCGGCGACCCGCGAGCTTGCGCCCACCCTGCCGACCATCTCCGCGGACTCGGATCAACTTCACCAGATCATCATCAATCTGCTGATCAACGCACAGCAGGCGATGGCCGACACCGGCCAGGCCGACCGAAAACTGACGCTGCGCACCGCCCAGGGCGAAACTGCGGGCACGGTGATCGTCGAGGTAATCGACAATGGCCCGGGCGTGCCCGACGATGCCCGCCGGCGCATCTTCGAGCCGTTCTACACCACCAAGCCGCAGGGCGAGGGTACCGGCGTCGGCCTGTCCTTCTCGCAGGGGCTGGCCGAAGCGCATGGCGGCAAGCTCGAACTGCTTCCGTCAAAGCGCGGCGCGCATTTCCGCCTGACCCTGCCGGTCGATCCCGCACAGGGCGCGCCCGAGTTGCAAGCTCCCACTCCCGCCCCGGTCGAGCCCCCCGTGCGCCGCGCCCTCGTCATCGACGATGAGCAGGAGATCGCCGAATCGCTCGCCGACTTCCTCTCGATAGAAGGCTTTGCGTGCGATGTAGCGGTGGGCGGTACCGAAGCGCAGAAGCGGCTGGCCCAGGGCGACTATGATCTGATCGTCAGCGATCTGCGCATGCCCGGCATGGACGGCCCACAGCTATATGCCTGGCTGAAGGCCCAACGCCCCGATCTCGAAAGCCGCATGGCCTTCGCCACCGGCGACACGCTCGGCGTCAACGCCGCGCGCTTTCTGGAAGCGATGGACCGCCCCGTTCTCGAAAAGCCCTTCATGCCCGATGCAGTGCATCGGTTTCTCCAGCAGATGGACCTTGCATGACCAGCGTGACCCCCGAACTGACCCCCGCCCCCTATATCATCATGGTCGATGATGAAGAGGATCTGCGCGAGCCCATCGCCGCCTATCTGCGCGAGCAGGGCGTCGAGGTGGGCGAGGCCGGGGGTGGTGCCGATCTCGACACGTTGCTGCTGCGCCGCGTCCCCGCGCTCGTCGTGCTCGACGTGACCATGCCCGAAGAGGACGGCTTCAGCATCGCGCGGCGGCTTCGCGCCAAATACGATAATCTCGGCATCGTCATGCTCACCGCGCGGCGCGACGTGATCGATCGCGTCGTGGGCCTGGAGCTTGGCGCCGACGATTACATCATGAAGCCGTTCGAGCCACGCGAGCTTCTGGCGCGCATCCGCTCGGTGCTTCGCCGCCTGGCCGCCGTCGCCGCCACGCCCGCCATGGTTTCGCGCGGCAACGGGGCGGATTCGGACGAAGACGAGGAGGAAGAAGCCGCACCCCCGTTGCGCGGCGATTATCATGAGGAGTTCTGGATCCCCACGACGCGCGGCCAGATCCGCGTGCCGGTGGACACGATCGAGTGGATCGAAGCCGCGAAGGACTATGCCCTGCTCCACACGCCCGAGCGCAGCCATATGATCCGCGTCACCATGGCCGCGCTGGAGGAGGGGCTCGATCCCCAGCATATGATCCGCGTCCACCGCTCCGCCTTCGTGCGCCCGGCCTCTGTCCAGCGTGTCAGCGCGATCGGGCGGCACATGGCGCTGGAGATGAAATCGGGCGCGGTGGTGCGCGTGGGTCCCCGCCACTGGAGCGACGTGCGGCACCGGCTGAAGCTGTAGAGTTGTTTGCAGGCGATGCCGGGCTCAGTTCCGCTGCGAACCACTCTCCTCTTCTCCTTCCACAGAGGATAGAGCAGCTTCGTCGCACCCTAGTCGCACTGCTGCGGACATTCGAATCGAAGGAGCGCATAAAGCTCCTACGCCGCCCAGCCATCCCCCCCGGCCTTGGCGGCGCACGGTGCCAGTCGCCCCCTAGAAGACTGCGCCATATAGCGGCCACCCGGCCCCTCCGTCCGGGTGGCCGTTTCGGCTTTAGCCCGTGCCGCCCTTCACAGATTTGTCGCTTCGTCTCGGCTGCGAAACAGTCCCGACGCAGCTTCGTCGCTCCGGTCGCGGGGCGCGTTCCTTGTCGCATTTTGCCGCATAAGTCAGCGGCAGACGGCCACTTCGGCCGCCGACCAACCCCGGCATCGACCGGGAAGATTCAGGGATACAGATTATGCGTACCGTTCTTTTCCTTCTCGCCAGCGTCTCGGCACTTTCGTTCGCACAACAGGCTGCTGCCCAAGACTTCACCGGCCCCCGCGTCGAAGTGAATGCCGGCTATGATTCGTCCAACGCGGATGATGGCGTGCCCGCCACCCCGAACAAGCTAGACGGCGTTCGCGTCGGCGGCGCGATCGGCTATGATGTGGCGCTGGGCGAGCGCTTCCGTGTCGGCGTAGAGGCAGATGCAGGCTTCCTCGTCTCGGGCGACAATCGCTACACCTCGGGTGCGGGCGCCTACCGGATCACCACCGGCCGCGATCTTGGCCTGTCGCTCCGCGCAGGTGCGAAGGTCGGCGACAAGACCTTCCTCTATGCCAAGGGCGGCTGGACCAACAGCCAGTACCGCGCCCGCGCCACGATCGTCGGCACCACCGGCACGACCAAGACCGACGTGCGCTCGAACGAGGATGGCTGGCGCATCGGCGCGGGCGTCGAGCACATGCTCACCGACAAGATCTACGCCAAGGCCGAATATCGCTACACCGACTATGGCAATGACGTGTCCCGCCATCAGGCGCTGGTCGGCGTCGGCTACCGCTTCTGAGCCTTTCGCTCGGAATCCCGCGGGGGCGGCGTCATGTGACGCCGCCCCTCTCCCCTATTCGGAGAAACCGCATGCTCAGGAACTTCCTGACCATCGTTCTGGCTGCCTTCCCCCTGGCGATCATGCTCAGCGTCTGGTCCGCTACGGCCTGAGAGCCGACTGGCCTTTGGCGTCGCGTGGAGTAAGACCCGGACCATGCCGATACGATTGATCTGCCTCGATGCCGATGACACGCTCTGGCACAATATGCGCCATTTCGAATTGGCCGAGAAAGCGCTTGAGCGCATGCTCGCGCCCTTTGCCGAAGGTCCGGCGGTGCGCGACCGCCTGAACGCGATCGAGACGCGCAATCTTCCCGTCTATGGCTATGGCGCAAAGGGCTTCACGCTTTCGATGATCGAAGCCGCGATCGAGATTTGTGGCGATGCACTCCCGCCCGATGCCATCCCCGAAATTCTTGCCGCCGGGCGCCAATTGCTCGCGCATCCGGTCGAGTTGCTGCCCGGCATCGAGGAGACACTGGAGGCGCTGGCCGAGCGCGCGCCCATCGTGCTCGTCACCAAGGGCGATCTGCTGCACCAGGAAAGCAAGCTTGCGGCGTCTGGCCTTGGCGATCGTTTCTCGGGGATCGAGATCGTCAGCGACAAGAAGCCGGAGACCTTCACCCGGATCTTCGCCGCGCACGGCGTATCGCCGGAGCAGGCGGTGATGGCAGGCGATTCGATGCGATCGGATGTGCTGCCGGCGCTTTCCGCCGGAGCATGGGCAGCGTTCGTCCCGCATGATCTGGTCTGGTCGCACGAAGCCACCGACGCGCCCGAGCATCCTCGCTTCCGCTGCATCGCATCGCTTGCCGAACTGCCCGGCTGGATCGATCAGATCGGCTGAGCCACGCGATCGCGACGCGCAATTCGCTAATCCGGCAGCGCTTCAACGAACGCGCACACCACCGCCGCCGCGTTGCTCGCCGCCAATCCCATGAAGGTCAGCATCTGGTTCTGCCCGGCATCGCCGCCCGCCAGATCGGATACGCTGCGATACGCCACGAAAGGCACGCGATTGGCCCAGGCCACCTGCGCCACCGCCGCGCTCTCCATATCGACCACCGTCGCCGCAAAGGTCGCCGCAAGATAGTCGCGATAGGCAGCGTTATCGACGAACGACGATCCGCTCATCCCCGTGCCGCCGGGCACGATGCGCGGCGTGTGGTCCAGGCAGTGCGAAGGGTCGCCGGGGAGGCAGCGCTCCAGCGGCACATCGATGCTGGCAGCGATGGCGAGCAGGTCGGGATCCGCCGGGAACCAGCGCCGCTCCGTCACCGGCTCGTCCGCCCGGCCGATCAGCACGTCGCGCGGGAACATCGCACCGAAGGCGGGCAGATCGGTGCCACCCGGAATACCAATCGGCGGAGCGAAGCCTCCCGGAATTTCGCGCGCGAACGCGAACTCCATATTCTGCCCCCAGCGCTCCGGCACGCTGACATCGCCCAGCCGCAGTGCGGAGTCGATCCCGCCGGCTATTCCGGAAAACACGATCCGACATATGGCATGCCGCTCGATCAGCGCCTGCGTGTTCATCGCGGCATTCACCATCGAAATGCCGCTCAGCATCAGCGCCACCGGCTTGCCGGCCAGCGTGCCCAGCACAAGCGGCGTGCCGTTGATCGCCAGCGTCTCGGGTTCGGAAAGGCGGTGCGCCAGCGCATCCCATTCGGGCGGGAACGCCGTCAGGATCGCAGTGCGCACGCCTTGTCAGGCCATCGGGTCCAGGCCGTCGAGATAGCGCTCGGCATCGAGCGCCGCCTGGCATCCCGTCGCCGCGCTCGTCACGGCCTGGCGATAGATCTGGTCCTGCACGTCGCCTGCCGCGAACACACCCGTCACGCTCGTCTCCGTCTGCTGATGGCCGCGGCCGCCATGCGTGACGATATAGCCATGGTCCATCTCGAGCTGCCCTTCGAACAGCTCGGTATTGGGCTTGTGCCCGATCGCGATGAACACGCCGTGCAGTTCCACATCGTCGGTCGCGCCGGTCTCAACGCTCTTCAGCCGCACGCCGGTCACGCCGCTGGCATCGCCCAGCACTTCATCCAGCGTGGTGTTCCAGCGCACCGTGATCTTGCCCGCCTTCACCTTCTCGGCGACCTTGTCCTGCAGGATCTTCTCGCCACGGAACTTGTCGCGACGATGGACCATCGTCACGTGGCTGGCGATGTTGGACAGGTACAGCGCCTCTTCCAGCGCGGTGTTGCCGCCGCCCACCACTGCAACGGGCTTGTTGCGATAGAAGAATCCGTCGCAGGTCGCGCAGGCCGAAACGCCCTTGCCCATGAACGCCTGCTCGGACTCGAGCCCCAGATATTGCGCCGAAGCGCCCGTGCAGATGATCAGCACGTCGCAGGTATAGGTATCCGCATCGCCGATCAGCGTGAACGGGCGGGTGTCGAGCTTGGCCGTGTGGATATGGTCATAGATCATCTCGGTGCCGAAGCGCTCGGCATGCTGCTGGAAGCGCTGCATCAGCTCCGGCCCCTGCACCCCCATCGCGTCCGCCGGCCAGTTATCGACATCGGTCGTCGTCATCAGCTGGCCGCCATGCGCGATACCCGCGATCAGCACCGGCTTCAGATTGGCGCGCGCTGCATAGACGGCGGCCGTGTAACCGGCGGGGCCGGAACCGAGGATAAGCAATTGGACGTGACGCATGAGAATCTCTGGCTGGCGTGAAAGTACGCGAGGAATGTGGGTGCGGAGCCTTAGCCCGGCTAGAGGCTTTAGCAAATCGCTCAGCCGCCTGTGTTCACCGTTCGCGCATCGATACGTTGCCGACGCCCGAAGCCCCCGGATGCCGGTCAGTTGCTGACCAGATAATATACCGCCGCCGCGCTTCCCTGATTGGCCACCCGGATCTGAACGCGCCGGGTAAAGGTGGGGACCCAGTCGCACTTCACGCGCGCATTCGTCGTGCGCTCGCAGATTTGCTTGTCCTCGGCGGCGATGCGGATGGTGAGGCTGCGCCCGGTCTGCGGGACCAGCGCAACCTCCGCTTTCTGTCCCGCTAGGAAGACCTGTTCGGTGGATAGCACGGCACCCGGCGCGAGCACGCCCTTGCTATAGGCTGGGCCAAGCGCGCGGCCTCGCACGGGTGGCGCCTTGTCGCGTACCCCGCGCGCCAATGCCCGCTTGCGCCAATAGGCCGCGAGATCCTCTTCGCCCGCGCGCGGTTTGGCACCAAGTGCTTCCAGGCTGCGCGCGGCGGCAAGCATGCCGCGTCCGTCGCCCGCGCTTTCCGCAGCGATCCCGCGCGCCACTGCGGCAGAGGCGGTGTCGGTAGGGGTTTCCACCATAGCCCATGGCGCGAGCAGAGCGAGAAGCAGCATCATTGCTTTGCTTCCGGTTCCAGGACGAACGCAGCGCCGGGATCAGCATCCCGACAAGATATCCTAAGCCCGTGGCGCGCCGCGATCGCGCGTACCAGCGATAGCCCCAGCCCGTGCCCCTCGCCAGCTTCGCCACCGCGCTCGAAGCGATCGAAGATACGCTCGCGAAATGCTTCGGGAACGCCCGGTCCGGTGTCGCGCACCGTGATGCGCGGCCCCGGCTCGATGCTCAGCGTCACCTGCGCGTTGGCGCCAGCATATTTGAAGGCATTGTCGAGCAGGTTCGAAAGCACCCGGCTCAATTGCATGCGATCGCCGGGCAGCGTCACGCGCGGCACGATCTCGGTCCGCAGGTCGATGCCCAGATCTGCGGCGCTGTCGGCATAGAGGTCGGCAATGCTCTCGCCGATTTCGGAGAGGTCGACGGTTTCGAACCCGCGCCGGTCGCCCCGTCCGGCCTCGCTCGCGGCGATATCCAGCAGCGAATCGAGCAGCTCGGCGATGCGCCGGGCGTCCTGCCGCACCTGGCCCAGCGACGCGGTCAGCAGGGGATCGGCGCTGCGCTCGATCAGACGCAGCAGGTTGGTGTCCAGATGCATCAGCGGCGTGCGAATCTCGTGCGCCACCTGATCGGTCACGTTGCGCTGCGCCTGCACCACCGCCGCCAGCCGCGCGACAAGCTCGTCGACATGCGCGGCAAGCTCTGCCAGTTCGTCGCGCCCCGCCCCGCTGGCGAGCCGGTGCTGCAGATTCCCCGCTTCGATCGCCCGCAACCCGGTGTTCAGCCCGTCCACGCGCCGCCGCAGCCGCGCCGCCGCAAACCATCCGAGCAGCAGCGCCGCCGCCAGCACGCCAGCCCCCGCGATCAGGAAGGCGGTGCGGACATGCGCAAGCAACGCGCTCCGCCCGCCATATTCGCGCGCCGCCACCAGCCGCAGATCGGGCGCAAGCTGCGTCGCCCGGGCAAACACCGGCGCGCCATTCTCCAGCGTCACGAAATCGGCCTGGCTGTTCTCCGCCGACAGCATCGGCCAGCGCGCAATATCGCCGGCGATCGGGCTCCCGCTCTGATCCGCGAGTAGATAATGGGGCTGGTCTGCCCCGCTGGTCCGCATCGTCAGCCGGTCCCGCATGCGCGCGATCAGTTCCTCGCGCCCGCCGGTCGCATAGATATCGGCCAGCGCGGCCACGTCGGTATCCACCGTCGCGCGCAGCCCGATCTCCGTTTCGCTGCGGATCACCCCCATCGTGACCGCGTACAGCAGCGCCGTCGCGGCGAGCGAGATCGCCGCCACCGCAAGGATCAGCGGCGTCGTCAGCGAGCGCTGGCCTGCGTCAGCCACGGTCAGCCTGCGACCAAGCGATACCCCGTCCCCCAGATCGTCTCGAGCACCGGCGTGTCGAACCCTTCTTCCAGCTTTCGCCGCAACCGCCCCACATTGACGTCGATCACATTGGTTTGCGGATCGAAGGAGAGGTTCCAGACATTGCGCAACAGCATCTCGCGCGTGACTACTTCACCGGCATTTTCCATGAAATAGCGGAAAAGCGTGAACTCCTTGGGGCTCAGCGGGATGTGCCTCCCGCCGCGATGAGCGGTGCGCGCCTTCACATGGCATTCCAAGTCGCCGAACAGGATCACCGCGCTGTGGGCAAGGCCCGCGGCGCGGCGATGGAGCGCACGCACCCGCGCGCTGAGCTCGGGCGGATCGAACGGCTTGGCCATATAATCGTCGACCCCTGCATCCAGCCCCTCGGTCCGGTTCTCGGCCCGGCCAAGCGCAGAGAGCATCAGCACCGGCGCCGCCACCCCCGCCTCGCGCAGACGGCGGACGATTTCGATCCCGGAAAGGTCGGGAAGCATCCGGTCGAGGATGACCACGTCGAACGCGGCGCTTGCCGCACGCTTCAGCCCTTCCTCGCCGCGATCGGTCCAGGACAGGCGGTGCCCATCGTCCGCCATCAGCCGCGCGACCTCTTCGGCCAGCCGCGCATCGTCTTCCACATAGAGAATATCGAGACCCGTCATGCCTGCACGCTAGCCCAAAGCATGGCCGGGATGCAGTGAAAAAGCCTGTTACTTCCGCAAACGTTGCGGGACATGCCTGAGCGGCCTACCAATGACCTATGGGGCGTTGGTCGCGCATGCCCCGTCATTCGTGTGGGGGAAAACGATGAGGGTGCGTGGCGTAGCATTTGCGGTGATCGGTTTGCTGGCCGGCATTGGCTATGGTTCGGTTTCGGCGGTATCCGCCTGGCCGCTTGAGAGCGCCGCACAGGATCCTGCGGCAGATGCGCGCAAGGCGGCCGAGGCGATCGACACCAGCGGAAAGCCCGCCGAGGCGGAGGTAGCGTGGCGCAAGGTGATCGCCACGCAACAGGCTCGCCCGAAGCCCGATCCCGAAACCATCGCCCTCGCGCACAACCGGATCGGCGACACGCTTTATTATCGCGGCAAGCCCGATCTGGCGCAAAAGGAGCTTGAGGCAGCGCGCGATCTGCTGGCGGCGGCGGGGCTGGGCGAGGGCGACATGATGTCGGAAACGCTCTCCAATCTCGGGACGATGCACACTGCGCAGGGGCGTCCGGCAAGTGACGTGGAGCTTCAGCGCAAGGCGCTGGCGATGCGCGTCAAGCTGCACGGGCCAGACGATACGCGGCTCGCGATCAACTATTACAATCTTGGTTACGCGCTCTATGAGTTCGGCCAGCCCCTGGAGGCGGCGGACAGCATCGAACTCGGCACGCGCATGCGGCTCGCGACGATGAAGCCCGATAATCCCGATCTCTTCCTCACGCTGGCAACCGCGGCCGGAATCGTCGAATCCTCGGGCCGGGTCCTCACCGCGATCGAGTTCGCGCAAAAGGCTGTTGAGCTGGTCAACACCCATCATCCCAAGCATCCCTATGCGGGCTTCGTGCGCGGCGTGCTCGGCAAGACGCTCACCGGCGCAGGGCGTTCCGCGGAAGCCATAGAAGTCACGCGCCAGGCGGTGGATGAGCTGGCGGCGAGTATGGGCGAGGAAAACCCTCTCACCCTTGATGCGATCGGCAACCTGGCCGTCAGCATGGCCCGGCTGGGCCGGTTCGACGAAGCGCGCGAACTCACGATGCGCTCGATCCCCAAGAAGCGCGAGGAGCGCGCGCCAGACACGGTGCGTGCGCTGATCACCGCTTCCAACTATGCTGGCGAAGGCGGGCGCGAGGCGGAGGCGATCGCCATCGCCGAGGACGGCTATGCGTTCGCGGCAAAGAAGATGCCGCCAGATCATGCGATTCGCGCGCAGGTGGCCTTCGTCCTCGCGATCCATCTCGAACGCTCCGGCCAGCTCAAGCGCGCGCTTGAGCTGATGCAGGAAACGGCGGCC
The DNA here is from genome assembly GCF_001591025.1 of Sphingomonas soli NBRC 100801. Lineage (GTDB taxonomy): Bacteria > Pseudomonadota > Alphaproteobacteria > Sphingomonadales > Sphingomonadaceae > Sphingomonas > Sphingomonas soli. Next base: position 70,550 of record NZ_BCTZ01000019.1, on the reverse strand, counting down.
ATCTTCGCCAAGCGCGAGGATGCGGAGAGCCCGCGCAGGCTCGGCGCAGACGTGTATCTAGGCGGTCTGGAGATCGCGAACGGGCTGCGCCAACAGGGATATGCGCGCGTTGCCGCCGCTGCGGACAAGATGGCGCCCAAGATGTTCGCCATCGCCCAGGATCCGGCGCTCGGCGCATCGAACAGCTATTACGAGACTTTCGCCCGCGCCGCCGAAGCCGCGATCCAGGCCGGGCACCCCGGCGATGCCTTCCGCTATCATCAGCTCGCTTCCTATGACGTGAATGTGCTCGCCAGCCAGCAGGTGGCGATGCGCACCGCGGCGGGCCGCAGCAGCGAAGCCGCTGCGTTGGTCCGCGATCTCCAGGATGCAGGCCGAACGTTGCGCGTCCTCAATCGGCAAAAGGCCGGGCTGCTCGCACGCGGCGACGTGGAAGGCGCGCGCCGTTCGGACGCCTCTATCGCGGAGACCGAGGCGAAGAGCGCGCAATTGACCGGGCGGATCGAGGTTATCGCCCCCGGCTTCGAGCGGCTGAGCCGCCCGGAGATCGTGCCGCTGGCGACGCTGCAATCGCGGCTCGCCAAGGATGAGGGCCTGTTCGTCGCCATGCCGTCCCGCTCGCGAACCAGCGTGATGCTGATCCGGCGAGACGGCGTGAAGGTGGCGGTCAGCGCAAAGCCGCGCAGCGCGATCCGCCCGCTCGTTACGGCGGTTCGCCAGTCGATCGATACCGCGCTCAACTCGGGCGAGACGACCCTGCCCCCCTTCGATTTCGCGGCAAGCCATGCGCTGTACGCCGCCCTGTTCCCCGCCGAAATCCGCTCCGGCGCGACCGGCCTCACTCGACTACACCTCGCGGCGACCGATGCCCTCGCTTCGCTGCCTTTCGCGGCACTCGTCACCCAGCCGGTGCGCGGCACGGGCGACCGGGCGCTGCGGGACGCACGCTGGCTTATCCGCGACATGAGCCTGGACGTCACTGTCTCGATGGCGAGCGTCGGCGCGGGCGGTACGCCGATCAGCCGCGCCACCGCCTTCGCCGGCATCGGCGCGCCGGCGCTTACCGGCACGCCCGGAAAGCCGATCGAGCTGGCCGGGCTGTTCCGTTCCGGCCGCGCCGATGTTCGCGCAGTTCGTGGCCTGCCGCCGCTGCCAGGCGCGATGGCGGAGCTTTCGCAGATGCGCGCGGCGCTGGGGGGCGAGCGTTCAACGCTGGTGACCGGTGCGGATGCGAGTGAGGCCCGGATCAAGACGATGGACATGTCGCAATATTCGGTGATCGCCTTCGCCACCCATGGCCTGATCGCCAATCAGGTGGACGGGCTGGAAGAGCCTGCACTCGTGCTGACCCCGCCGAATGAGGAAAGCGTCGGGGAGGACGGGCTTCTCACGGTCAGCGAGATCGCGGCGCTGCGCCTCAACGCGGATTGGGTGATCCTCTCGGCCTGCAACACGGCGGCGGGATCGACGCAGTCGGCCCCCAGCTACACCGGCCTTGCGCACGCGTTCCTCTACGCGGGAACGCGTTCGCTTCTCCTGTCGCACTGGCAGGTGCGCGATGATGCAGCCTCGCGGCTCAGCGTCGCCACCGTGCGCGGCACGGCATCCGGTCTCGATCGCGCACAGGCGCTGCGGCAGGCAATGCTGGCGCTTATCGCCGATCGCAAGGTCCCCGGCGGGGCACATCCCGCCGTCTGGGCGCCGTTCGTCCTGATCGGGGCGTAACGGCAAGGAGACGCCGCCTGCTCCTCCCGCAGGCGGCGTCTCCCCTTCGATTGCCAGCACAGGGTCGCGGCTGCGCCGGCATCTACTCGGCTAAGGGCGCTTCTCGAAGGCGATCGCGCCCCGCACATAGGGGTCGGTCGACAGACGTCCCGTCGCGATCCCGAAGGTCAGCCCCATATGGCTCGCGCCATTTCCGGCGAGAAACCCCGTCACGTTGCCCGAATTGGCAGCGAAGCAACCGCCGCAATTGATCGTTCCGCTAAAGGTCATGGCCGCGCCGACCGAGAGCTGGCTGTTCCCCGGATTGGTGATTCCGCCATTCGTGCTCAGCGCATAGGTCGCGCTGCCGACCGCTACGCTCAGGTCGAGCCCCACCTTGAGCGTCGTGCCGAAAGCCACTGCAGCGCTCCCGCTCACGGTGCCGGTGGCCCCGTTGGCCACATTGTCCACGCGCACGGTGGTGCCGCCGACAATGTCATAGGTCGCGGTGCCGCTGGTCGGCAGATTGGTGGCGCGCGTGCCGTAGATCAGATGCATGCTCTGCGCGGCCGTCAGGGCGAAGGTGTCCCCATCGGCGCCGTTATTTGAATTCTTCGCGTTGGTGGTGGTGCCGTCGGTCCAGCGCGACCAGGCGATGATATCGCCCACCTTGCCGGCTTCCATGATCTTCGTGGAGCCGTGGTGAATGCGCGAGATCAGGGTCGGCTCGAAATAATCGAGTCCACCGTCCGGCAGGATGGCCGCGCGCACATCCGATGACGGGGTGAAAGGGATCCGGGCCGAAGTGATAACCACCTGCCCATCGCGCTCATTTTCCAGCAAGGGCTCGATCGGCAGCGGAACGCCGGTTTTCGGATTGCCGAACACGGCGACCCCGTCGACCCATTTGAACACGTTCGCAGCCGTGTCGCGGATCGTATAGGCCAGCCCGTAATGGCTGCCGCCGGGTCCGGCCAGGAAGCCGCGATAGACAAACACGCAGTCGCCACGGGTGCAAGCCGGGCCGGCATCGGCCACGTCGATCTGGCCGGTCGCGAGGTTGAGGAACGGCTTGGCAAGTCCGCCGGGCGAGATCACCGAATAGGTATAGCCGCCGATCGTGACGGTACCCATCAGGCCCATCGCTTGGCCCGGGCCCTGGAAGGCGATCGAGAGCTGCCCGGTGAACACGCCCGCCGCGACGCTGTCGTCGCGCATCGTGGGCCGGGTCGAGCCGATCAGGTCATACAGGGCAACCCCCGTCGTCGGCACATTGGTCGGGAGCACGCCCCAGACGAAATGGTCGCCGCTTTCGGGTCCGCGGGCTAGACCGAGCGCCTTGGTGCCGCCCACAAGCCGCGCCCAGCCGATCACGCCCCTGTCGCCACCGCCATCCACTTCGGTGCGTCCGGCGAAGCCGTGGCGAAAGATCGTGCCGTCACGATAATTCATGTCCCAGCCGACGAACTTCCCGTTCGCGTCATAGACGGGCGAGGTGTCGTCCTGCTGGCCACCCGTTTCGGTAAGGATCGCATAGGCGATCGCCTGATCCTTGTTGCTCTCCGGCGTGCGGATCCCGTCGATCACATAGCCAGGCGGCGGCGGTGGTGGCGGAGTGGGAGTCGGAGTGGGTGTCGGCGTAGGAGTTGGGGTCGGCGTAGGAGTTGGGGTCGGAGTGGGTGTCGGCGTCGGCGTGGGAGCCGGGGTCGGCGTAGGCGTAGGCGTCGGCGTCGGAGTTGGCGTTGGGGCCGGCGCCGGAGTGGGGGTTGGCGTTGGCGTCGGCGTCGGTGCGGAATTCACCGGAATATGGCCGACATTATACCCCGCGATGCGCAGCCAGTTCTCGATCTGCGCGCCCATCGCCGCGTCGATCCCGGGCGGGAAGCCATAGGTTTCCAGCATCCGGATCAGCGCCTGTATCTCGGCATCGGTGAGCGGCAGCGGGCCGTTGCCCGTATAGGTGACCAGGCGGGTGATCAGACTCGCCAGCGAAGCGATGCCGGGCACCGCGCCGAAGGCGCTCAGCGCCGCGCCGGGGTTCAGCGCGTTCTGCACCGCGCCCGCTGCGGGGTTCTGCCCCAGCGGCAGGCCGGCGAAACCGCTCAGTCCGGGGTTGGTGATGCCCGGATTGCCCACGAACTGGCCGGCATTGCCCACACCCTGGTTGAACGTCTGGATCGGGCTGGGCTGCGCGCCTGCGCTGACGATCTGATTGCTGCCGCCATTTCCGTCCGCATTGAACGCCATGCCCACGCTGAACGTCCGCGCAGCCCCTCCCCCGCTGGTAATTCTGATCTCGCCCGGCCCCGCAAAACCACGCACGCCACCATTGGCGTCGATCTGGAAGTTGCCGGTGCTGTTCTGGTGGAAATCGACACGCACGCCGTTGCCCGCGATGATCGTGGTAGAGCTGCGCGGCGCAGACTGGACAATGAACGATCCGCTGCGCACGTTGAGCTGCCCGCCGACCATCTCGAACACCGCCGGACCCATGATGCTCACCGTCGTGCCGTCGTTCAGCCGAATCTGCACCAGCCCGGCACCGATCCGCTGCTCCCCTGCCGGCATCGGGCCGCTCTTGGGGCCAGCCGCAGTCGAGAAGAGCAGCGTCGCATCCGCCAGCGCCAGCACGGAGATCGGCTGGAACGCGATCGCGCTTGTCGCCGCGAGCATCGCAATCTTGGAGAACATCTTCATCGTGCGGGCTCCCATCAGAATTCGAGCCGCAGGCCCGCCGAAGCGGTCCAGCGATCATAATCGTACAGAGCAAGATTGCTCTCGTTGCGGCTGTAGGTGACCCGCGGGCGCAGGCTCAGCCGCTCGGTCAGCCGCACGCGGACGCCGAGGCTCGCATCGATGCGGAGATCTTCGCGGCTCGCCAGGAACAACGGGTCCATGCCGTCATGCTTGCGATATTCCGCACCCACGCCGCCGAGCACGGACAGCTTCTCCGTGACGGCGAATTCGCCGCCTGCCTGCGCGCTGAGGAAGGTATGGCTCAGATGATCCGCCGCCGGGCGGAGCGTCTCCTCGCGCCCGCCACCCAGCCCGGCAAAAATCTGGCGACCGGCATAGGTGATGCTGGCGCCATAGCGATCGGCGTCGGCGAACGGATTATTGTCGAAGTTCAGCCTGAAATATTCGCCGCTGAACGAAAGCGCCGTCTCACCAGGCATGGCCATGGTGTAGCGCGCGATGAAGCCCAGGCTGGTGCGATAGCTTTTGCGGTCCAGCAGGAACTCCTGCCCTTGCACCGCCACCGAGATCACGTCGCGGTTGCCCAGCGTATGGGCTAGGCCGGCCGAACCGGTGAACGATCCCTGATCGACGAAGCGTGACTGCAGATTGTCGCGCCAGTTCGCAAGCACCGACCCGAACAGCCGCGTCTGGCGGCTCAGCGGAGTCGATGCGGAGACTCCAGCCTGGATCTGCGCGAAGGGCTCGCCGCGCTGCACCGCGGGGCCGGTGAGCCGCGCCGCGCCCAGAAAGGCGAAGGCTGGAAGAATGATCGATGTCTCATCGGTTGCCGCATTGACGTTGCTGTCCCAGCCGCCTTCCGCGTCGATGAAGCCGCCGATCTCATCCGCCCCTCCGGCCATCTGCCGGTCGAACTGGCGGACCAGCCCGGTGAAGCGCTGGCGAACGGGGTCGGGGATGCTGGGATCACCGACCACCGTGTTGAACTCGGCGCGTGCGGTATCGACGTCGCCCATCATGGCATATGCGCGTGCCAGTTCAGCCCGGCCGGGGGCATGACCGGGCTGGACCGCCAGCACGCGCTGGAGTGCGATCAGCGCTTCGCCGATCCTGTTGGTGTCAATTGCGGCGACACCAAGCGCATAGTCGAACGCCGGATCTCCAGCGCGCTGGTCTTCCAGCGGCTTGAGCAGGCGATAGGCTTCCTCCGCCCTGCCTTTGGCCTGCAGCGCAGATGCCTCCGCAACCGGATCGGCCTGCGCCCATGCCGGCGTCGCAACCGGCGCGGCCGAGGCCAGCAGCATTGCGGTAAACGCGCACCAGTTTCCCCGCAGCATCGTCATCCCCTCATTGGATCAGGCGCGGAGAGGATGCGGCCACGCCGCAGAACTGCCCAATGACAAGCAATGCCAACTCCATGACAAAGCACGTTAGGAATGCCCGGACGTTCCCTCCCCGCAACGGGAAAGGGGCGCCGTCCGCTGCCGGACGACGCCCCCCGTTCCCTGCGCACGGGCTGTCAGCGCAGGTCTTCGACCGATACCCATCCCTTTGTGCCGTATCCGTCAGTAACCTCGACGAAGAGGCCCTGGCGCGGGGCGCCGGTGGGCGTCAGGGTGGTGGTGGCGCGAAGCGCGCGCACCGGATCGCCGGTTGCCGCAGGCGACGGCCAGAGCTTGGTATCGACGGCAACCGTATAGTTCGCGACCGCCGCCGCAGCGGGCGCCGGGCGCGACGCGGCGAGCACCTCGCGCTGCCCAACTAGCCCGTTATACGCCTCGATAAATGCGCCGGTGAGCATCTTGCCGTCTGGGGAGGAGGCATAGCCTCCCAGGTCGCCCCCGCCGGCATAGCCGCCGGTATCGATCTTGATAAAGGACTTCTTCGATTCGCCCGTTCCGGCGATCAGCGTCTGTCCCGTAGCGGGGCTCATGATGCGAAGTCCGGCAAAGACGGTCTTCTTCTTGCCACCCAGGCCGCCGAGCGCGCGGAACACCGCGCCCCCCATCGGCACCTTCGTCAGGATCTGGCCAGCCGCGCCCGAACGGACCAGGCCTTCGGTCAGCGCGCCCTTCGCCATATTCACCGATTGGTCAACTTCCTCCTTGGATCCCGCGATCGCGCTCATCAGGAAGTCGGCGGGTTTGCCGCTCGCCGGATTGTGCAGCGTGAAGCATCCCGATTCCTCGATCAGCTTGCCCAGCATGCCGCGCGGGCTGGATAGCTTGAACTGAGTCCAGCCCTGCTGGTCCCCTTCGGTGATCGCGATGCTCCCCGCCGAGACTTCACACTTGGTGAGTTCGACCTGCTTGTCCTTGTCGCGCGCGATCGCGGGCGTTGCCACACCGGCCAGCGCGACGACGCAGATAGCCTTGATGAAATTACGGGTGTTCATCGCGATTCCCCTCGTTTCGATGAAGCAGGCTTCAACCTGCCTCGCGAAACTGAGCGCGCGGGCCACCAACCTCCAGTTACAAGCTTTGTTAGAATGGTAATAAAAGCTGTCGGGATTTCCGCTTCGCCCCGGCGGAGAAGGCCCCAGGACGCAACTTGCACCAACGGCCGCCCAATTCGGCCCGCAGCGGGATGCTCCGTGTTGACCAGCTTCGGGTGCTTGTGGCACTGGGCAGTCGCATCGCTGCCGGGCATTTTGCGATACCATCCGCAAAATCATGACAGGGATCACGCTAAAGCACTGAGTTCATGGCTTTAAGCGGGTATAGCACAATGGTAGTGCAGCAGCCTTCCAAGCTGAATACACGGGTTCGATTCCCGTTACCCGCTCCAGGCCCCCACGCGATCATGGCAACCGAGACACCTCCGCTCGCGCTCTATGTGCACTGGCCGTTCTGCGTGTCCAAATGCCCCTATTGCGACTTTAACAGTCATGTCCGCGAGAGTGTGGACCAGGAAGCGTGGCGGGCCGCGATGCTCGCCGATCTGGCCCACGAGGCGGCCCTGTTGCCGGGACGGAAATTGGGTTCGATCTTCTTCGGCGGCGGCACGCCCTCGCTGATGCCGCCCGAAACGGTGGCCGCGGTGATCGATGCTGCCGAACGCGCCTGGGGATTCGAGCCCGGCGTCGAGATCACGCTGGAAGCCAACCCCTCATCGGTGGAGGCCGCGCGGTTTGCCGATCTGGCGGCGGCGGGCGTGAATCGCGTCTCTCTGGGATTGCAGGCGCTGGACGATGCGGCGCTGCGCTTCCTGGGCCGCGCGCATGACGTAAACGAGGGGCTGGGGGCGCTAGAGACCGCGCAGAAGCACTTCGCGCGGGTAAGCTTCGACCTCATCTATGCGCGTCCCGAGCAGACACAGGCCCAGTGGGAGGCCGAACTCGCCCGCGCGCTCGCTTTCGGCACCGAGCATCTCTCGCTTTATCAGCTGACCATCGAGCCCGGCACGCGCTTCGCGACGCTGTTCGACAAGGGCGAACTGGCCGCTTTCGATCCCGATGCCGCCGCCGATCTGTTCGAGGCGACCCGCGCGATCACCACCGCAGCAGGCCTGCCGCCTTACGAGGTCTCGAATCATGCGCGCCGGGGGTCGGAAAGCCGGCACAACCTGACCTATTGGCGCTATGGCGACTATGCGGGGATCGGCCCTGGCGCACATGGCCGCCGCACCGGCATGGCGACGGTCCGCCACAAAAAGCCCGAAAACTGGATCGCCGCGATTGGGCGCAACGGCCATGGCACGCAGCTCGAGGACGCCCTGTCCCGCCATGACCGCGGCGTCGAAGCGCTGCTGATGGGCTTGCGGCTGACCGAAGGGGTGGACCTGGATCGCATTCCGGACGCGCCGATCGACGAGAGGGCTCTCGCGCGGCTCATCCCACTCGACCTGATCGTGCGGGATGGCTCGCGCCTGATCGTCACAGAATCGGGCATGCCCGTGCTGGAGGCGATCCTGCGCGAGATCGTGCTGGCTTAATTCCCGCGGAAATTCTGCGGCGCGGTCGAGACCGTCACCGTCTGTCCGCCGCGGATCTCCTGCACTTCCAGCGCGCGCTCGGCTACGCCGTCCCCCCCGAAGCGGAACGCCCCGTCGAGCCCGGCAAATCCTTCGCGCTCCATCAGCCTGCCTTCCGGAAACGCATCCCCCGGCCGCCAATCGCGCGCAATCCGAATGGTTAGCAACACCGCGTCATAGCCAAGCGTCGACATCCGATAAGGCGCAGCACCAAAGCGGGCGCGATATTTGGTGGCATATTGCCGGTAATAATTGTCCGGCACGCTGGCGAACCAGGCCCCGTTGAGCACTGCATTTCCGCCAATTCCGGAATCGGTATTCCACAATTCCGTGCCTAGGATACGCGCGGTCTTGCCGCCCGGCGAACGGCGTATCACTGGCGCGGCCGTCACGGCGCTGCCGCCCGATCCTGCGATCAGGATCGCCTGATAGGGCACGCGACCGAGCTTGGTGACAGCATTGGTCATCGACCCGGGCCGGCTATCGAACGTCTCCATCGCAAGCACCTTGCCACCCGTCCCCTCGACCGAGCGCAACAGCGCGGTGGACGCGCGCTCGCCATAAAGCCCCGTCGGAATGAGTCCTGCAAACTGAGTGATGCCCGAAGTCTTGGCGTATTCGACCACGCGCTCGATCGATTGCGCAGGCGAATAGCCGAGAAGATAGGTGCCATTGCCCGCCACGCTGGCGTCGTTCGAGAAGCTGAGCACCGGAACGCGCGCGCGGCGCGCGATCGGCGCGACTTCGCGGGCATCGTCCGCCAGCAGCGGCCCGAGGATCAGCGTGTTGCCATCGGCGATCGCCTGGCTTGCAGCATTGGCGGCACCCGGCGCCGTGTCATAGGTGGTGATGCGCAGCACGTCGCTCTTGGTATCGAGGATGGCGAGCTGGGTGGCGTTCGACAGCGATGTGCCTACGCCGGCGTTCGGCCCGGTCAGCGGCACCAGCAACGCGACGCGGTGCCGAGCGATATCCTGCGGCAGGCCGGGCGCGATCGGACGCGGCGCCACCGGCCGCGGCGCTTCGATGACGGGCGGACGTTCGGCATCGGGGATGATTCGCGGGCCAGTGGAGCACGCGGCGAGCGCCGCCGCCATCGCCAGCGCTACAAAGCGCATGACTCCCGAAAGCTTCCGTTGCGGATTTGCTGCGCGGTCTGCCATGACTCTCCTCGATGGACTCTGTACTTTCGCCCGGCCTCTATATCGTCGCTACGCCTATCGGCAATCTCGGCGACCTTTCTCCGCGGGCATCGCAAATACTCTTGAACGCGGATGTGGTTGCTGTCGAGGACAGCCGCGTGACAGCGGGCCTTTTTCGCCACCTCGGCGCAAAGGGGCGGATGACGCCCTATCACGACCACAACGCCGACACCGTCCGCCCGGGGCTGATCGCACGCATGGGTAGCGAGGTGGTGGCGCTTGTCTCCGACGCGGGGACCCCGCTCATCTCCGATCCTGGATTCAAGCTGGTCCGCGATGCCCGCGCCGCCGGCCATGCCGTTACGACGATCCCCGGCCCCTGCGCCGCGGTCGCCGCGCTCACGCTGGCAGGCTTGCCGACGGACCGCTTCTTCTTCCTGGGCTTCCTGCCGAGCAAACAACTGGCCCGCGCCGAATCGATCGCCGAGATCGCGAGCGTCCGCGCTACCCTCCTACTCTACGAATCGGGGCCCCGCCTCTCCGCCTGCCTCTCCGCGCTGGCCGAAGGACTGGGCGACCGCGAGGCAGCGGTGGCGCGCGAAATTACCAAGCGGTTCGAGGAGTGCGTGACCGGGACTCTCACCCAGCTTGCCGAGCGTTATGCGGATGCCCCACCCAAAGGCGAAATCGTCATCGTCGTCGCCCCACCCGGCGAAGCACCACCCGCCAGCGTCGAGGATGCGGACGCCGCCCTCGCGGAGGCGCTCACCCGGCTGCCCGCATCCAAGGCGGCGGGCGAAGTCGCGAAGAAGCTTGGGCTGGATCGCCGCGAACTCTACGCCCGCGCAATGGCGATGAAGGGCGAATGAGAGACCGCCGCGCCGCCGAGCTGAGCGGTCGCGACGGAGAGCGCCGCGCGGCATGGTGGCTGTGGCTCAAGGGCTGGAAAATTCTCGATCGCCGCGTCCGAACGGCCGCAGGTGAGGTCGATCTGATCGTTCGCAGGGGCAATCTCGTTGCCTTTGTTGAAGTGAAAACACGTGCCACTCAGGCGGATCTCGATTTCGCGATCGATGAGCGCCGCCTCTCGCGCGTTGCGCGTGCCGCCGAGCTCCTCATGCCGCGTTATGCCCGGCCGGGCGACGATATCCGCGTCGACGTGATCCTCATTGCCCCCCGCGCACTCCCTCGCCATATCGAGAACGCTTGGATAGGGTGACTTAGTTCAATAGATCACCTAGATACTAACCGTCACCCCAGCGAAAGCTGGGAACTCTGGCCGCAGGGGCGCCCAGCTTTCGCTCGGGTGACGTAGAAGGAAATGCGAATGCCGCTTACCGTTGCCGTGCAGATGGACCCGCTGGATGCGATCAACATCGCGGGCGATTCAACCTTTGCGTTGATGCTCTCGGCGCAGGCGCGCGGACACAGGCTGTTCCATTACGCCGCAGAAGACCTCAATTACCGCGATCGCCGTGTCTGGGCCAAGGCTCATCCGGTGACCGTGCAGCGCGTCGAGGGCGATCACTTCCGTTTCGGCGATCCGGTCAGCCTCGATCTGGGCGAGCAGGCCGATGTCGTGCTGATGCGGCAGGATCCGCCGTTTGATCTGGGGTATATCACGGCGACTCACCTATTGGATCGGATTGCCGAGAGGACTTTGGTGGTCAACGATCCGGCCAGCGTGCGCAACGCTCCGGAAAAGGTTTTCGTGCTGGATTATCCGCAGTTCATGCCGCCGACATTGGTAACCCGCAGCCTTGATGAGGCGCGCGCATTCCTCGCCGAACATAAAGAGGTCGTCATCAAGCCGCTGCATGGCAATGGCGGCAAGGCGATCTTCAAGGTGGGCAGCGACGGCGCCAATCTCTCAGCGCTGATCGAAGTGTTCAACACGGCCTGGCGCGAGCCCCACATGATCCAGGCGTTCCTGCCGAGCGTCGCAGAGGGCGACAAGCGCATCGTGCTGGTCGATGGCGAAGTTGCAGGCGCGATCAATCGCATTCCGGGCGCCGGCGAAATTCGGTCGAACCTCGCGGTCGGCGGATCGGCGGCGAAGACCGAGCTGACCGCGCGCGAGCAGGAAATCTGCGACGTGCTCGGCCCCGAACTCAAGAAGCGCGGGCTGCTGTTCGTCGGCATCGACGTGATCGGCGGCGAGTGGCTGACCGAGATCAACGTGACCTCCCCCACCGGCATCGTCGCGATCGACAAGTTCAACGGCAGCGATACCGGCGCGGTGATCTGGCAAGCGATCGAACGCCGCGTCGCGGCGATGGCAGGCTGATCGCACCCATATGATCGATTGGCTTGCCTGGGGGTATTTCGGCATCTTCCTGCTGATGGTGCTGGAGAATGTGATTCCGCCCGTCCCGTCCGAAGTGATTATGGGCGTGGCCGGAATCGCGGCCGCCCAGGGCAGATTCGACTTTGTCGCGCTGGTGGCGGTCGGCACCTTTGGCTGCATTATCGGCAACCTGTTCTGGTTCGAGATCGGGCGGCGCTATGGCCATGAGCGGCTACGCCCCTTTGTCGAGCGCTGGGGCCGCTGGCTGACGCTCGAATGGCACGACATCGAGAGGATGCACCAATTCTTCCAGCGCTGGGGCGGGATCACCGTCTTCATCTTCCGCTTCATGCCGATCGGCCGCACGGTAATCTCGATCCCCGCCGGGCTGATGCGGATGCCGTTCTGGACCTTCGTTCTCTACACGACCGGCGGCAGCATCGTGTGGAACGCGATCCTGGTCGGCGTGGGATATTGGCTAGGCACCAGCTTTGACACAATCGATCACTGGATCGCCCCGATCGTGACTGGTATCGTCGTGCTGCTGGCGATCGCATATCTGTGGCGTGTCCTTACCTGGAAGCGCCGCGCCTGAGCGCAGCGCGCGTCACGCCCGCGGATGGGCATTGCGATACACGTCAAGAAGGTGCGCGGCATCGACCGCAGTGTAGATCTGGGTGGAGCTCAGGCTGGCATGGCCGAGCAATTCCTGCAGCGCGCGCAGATCGGCACCCCGGCCGAGCAGGTGCGTCGCGAAGCTGTGGCGCAGCGCGTGCGGCGTCGTCCGCTCCGAAAGCCCCAAGGCCGCCCGCGCCGAGCGCACGGATTTGCGGATCGCCCCCGGCGGCAGCGGCCCGCCCTTGGCTCCGCGAAACAGTGGCGCGTCAGCCGCGACACCCCATGGATTGAGGGCCACATAGGCCTGGATCGCCTCGCGCACCTGCGGCAGCAGCGGCACGATCCGCGTCTTGTCGCGCTTGCCGGTCACCCGCATGGTTTCACCCAGCGGCAGCACCGCGCCGGTCAGCCCCACGGCTTCACCGATGCGCAGACCCGCCCCATACAGCAGCAGCAGCACCGCCCAGTCGCGCGCCGCGATCCAGGGCTCGCTCGCTTCCTCCGATGCCAATTCCGCCAGTGCCACCGCTTCGTGCGGCGCGATCGGGCGCGGCACGCCTTTCTTGACGCGCGGCCCGCGCAGGCGCGGCAACTCTGCCTCGTCACCGCTCGCGAATTTCAGAAAACCGCGCACCGCCGATAGCTCGCGCGCGGCGGAGGCATTGCCGAGCCCATCGTTGCGCCGCGTCGCGAGGAACGCGCGCAGATCAGCCGCAGTGATCCGGGAGAGACCATCGCGGGTGACCTCGCCACCCCAATGGCTCTGCAGGAACCCGATCAGCCGCACGGCGGTCGCTTCATAGGCCCGCACCGTATGCGCCGAGCGCCGCCGGTCGCGGGCGAGATGCTGGGCGTAGAGAAGGGGCAGCGGCTGGGTCACGAGACAGACCCTAGCGGAGCCTCCTCCGGAGGGGGAGGGGGACCGGCGAACCTGATGGAGGGGGAGTGGCCCCAATCGCTGCGCCATTGCTCGTGGAGAAACCCCCTCCACCGCTTCGCGGTCCCCCTCTCCCTCCGGAAGAGGATTTGTCGATTAGCCGATCTTCTGGCCGGTCTTTGCCCAATCGGCCATGAAGCCCTCGATGCCCTTGTCGGTCAGCACGTGCTTGACGAGCTGGCGGATCACCGCGGGCGGCGCGGTCATCACGTCGGCACCGATCTTGGCGGCCTGGAGCACGTGGATCGGGTGGCGCACGCTGGCAACCAGAATCTCGGTGTCGAAATCATAATTGTCGTAGATCGTGCGGATGTCCTCGATCAGGTCGATCCCGTCGAAGCCGTTATCGTCGTGACGTCCGACGAAGGGCGATACGAAGGTCGCGCCCGCCTTGGCCGCGAGCAGCGCCTGGTTAGCCGAGAAGCAGAGCGTGACGTTGACCATCGTGCCGTCGCCAGTCAGCGCCTTGCAGGTCTTGAGCCCGTCGATCGTCAGCGGCACCTTTACCGCGACATTATCGGCGATCTTCCGAAGCACTTCGGCTTCCTTCATCATCGTCGCATGATCGAGCGCGACGACCTCGGCCGAGACCGGCCCGTCGACGATCCCGCAAATCTCGCGCACCACTTCCAGGAAGTCGCGGCCCGACTTGTGGATCAGCGAGGGATTGGTGGTGACGCCGTCGAGCAGGCCGCTTTCGGCCAGGTCGCGAATGTCGGCGGTGTCGGCGGTATCGGCGAAGAACTTCATGGTCGGACTCCTGGGAACTGGTTGCCGTCCGCCTAGCCGCTTCGCCGCCGCCGGGCAAACCCATCCGGGCGCGCGCCATGCACCAGCATCACCCGCGCCCGCCGCTCGCCCAGCTTGCTGATCGTCACGCGATACGTTCCCGGCTGAAGCCGGTAGCGGACGATCTTGCTGATGCCGGAGCAACGCGGCCCGCGATTTTCCGCCACCATGCGCAGCGGCTTGCCACGCTCGGGCGCTACGTCGATCCAGCCGTCACCGTTGATCGCGATGCCGAATGTGCCCGCCTTGCGGATCGTCACTTGCGTCTCGACTCGCCCGCCGCGCGGAGCGCGCGTCGTCGCATGGCGGGTGTCAAGGCCTTGGCCGGTGCGCGACCAGCCGGCAAGCTCGCGCGGCAAAGTGCATGGGGGCGCGGCCAATGCCAGCGCAAGGACGCTCAGAAGCACGGATATTCTCCTCATTCGAGTCGCATTGTTCTATATTTGTTCTTTACGTTATTTGCAACAATTCGCCCGCGATGCTGTTAAGGCGTGATGATGTTTCGCACCGCGCTCGCTTCGCTTGCCCTCGCCACGCCCGCCGCCGCCCAGCAGATGGACGAGCAGCTCTGGCTGCAGACCAACGGATCGGTGGAACTCAGCGAGGCCGATAAATTAACGCTGGAAGGCATCGGCCGCTTCAGCGATCGCGCCGAGGGATTCTCCCATGCCGAGGCCGGAATTCTCTACACACGCACCCTGAAAAGCGGCGTCGAACTGTCCTTCGGCTATCGCCACGTCGAGGATTGGAACCGTGGCGTTGCCCAGCCCAATGAAGAACGGCTGCGCCAGATGGTGCTGGTGCCGCTGGGGTCGGGCTTTTCGGGGCGGCTCCGCGTCGAGCAGCGCTTCAACAGCCAAAGCGGGGGAGTGGGCGTGCGCGTGCGCCCGCGACTCGGCTTCGATGCGTCGCTCAACGATCACGGCCTGAAGCTTTTCGCCACGCAGGAGCATTTCGTGAACCTCAACACGACCGGCTGGGGCCAGCGGGAGGGGTATGAGAGGATGCGCAATGCGGTGGGTCTCTCAATCCCGATCGCAGACAAGGTGCGCGGCGAAGTGGGGTATCTCAACCAATATCGCTTCGGCCGCGGCGGTCGCCGCGACCAGATGGACCACGCCGCCACCCTTACCCTCTCGTTCAACATCGCCAGCGTGGGCGAGAACGACTAGTCGCGGACGAGCATCACCCTTGACCTGAGGCTTGGTAAGCTTGGTGAGCATCAGCGTGTAAGCCCCGGGCGCGAGCTCAAACCGCACGATCTTGCGAATCGTCGAGCATTCCGGCCCATGGCCGTGCTTGACCGATTTGAGCGTCTCGCCATCTTTGGGCGCGACATCGATCCAGCCGCCCTGATCGAGCGCGATGCCATAGATTCCCGCGGTCTCGATCCGGAAGCTGATCCGCGCCGCGCCGCCCGTCAGTGCAGGTTCCGGGGGATTCGCCGGATCGACCGGCTTGCCCAGCTCCTCGGGGCGGATGCTCTGGAGAACGACCGGCCTGGTCAGGTCGCTCGGATACCCATGTCCCGGCGTCGTCCACACGGCAAGCGTCGCGGGAAGCTTCGCATCCATCGCCGTGCAGAGCGCGGCCTGGGCGACAAACAGGGCAGCGGCGATCAACATCGGGCAATCTCCTGACCCCACGGACGATACGGGATTCCGCTTCGCCCACAAATCCCCATATGAGGCGGGAATGACTCGCGCCCGCGTCCTCGTCATGAACTCCGCGCTCGGCCCGCTCGATTACCGCGTCCCCCAGGGGATGCAGGTCGAGCCGGGGTCGATCGTCGTTGCACCGCTGGGACCGCGCCAGCTTGCGGGCGTGGTGTGGGAAGCCGATCGCATGCCTTCGGATGCGGAGGTGGGCGACAATCGCCTGCGACCGCTGCTGGGCGTCTCCGATTCGCCGCCTATTCCCGCGCCGGTCCGACGACTCGTCGAATGGACCGCGAATTATTATCTGAGCCCGCCGGTTTCGGTGCTGGCGATGGCGCTGCGCACATCGGCAGCCTTCGAGAGCGCGCCGACGATCACGGAATATCGCGCGACGGGGCTGGTGCCCGAACGGCTGACACCCCAGCGTGAACAGGCATTGGAGCGCATCGGCGACCGCCAGGGGCTGGTCCGCGAGCTCGCCACCGTCGCCGACGTCTCCGAAGCGGTGATCCGCGGGCTGGTGAAGGTCGGCGCGATCGAGGCCGTGGTGGTCGATACCGACAGCCCCTATCCGCTGCCCGATCCGAACTTCGCCCCGCCCGATCTCTCGCCCGAACAGGCCGGCGCCGCCTCGATCCTGCGCCAGTCCGTCGGTGCCGAGCAGTTCCAGACCTTCCTGCTCGACGGCGTCACCGGCTCGGGCAAGACCGAAGTCTATTTCGAGGCCGTCGCCGCAGCGCTTGCTTCGGGCAAGCAGACGCTGGTGCTGCTCCCGGAAATCGCGCTCACCGAGCCTTTCCTCACCCGCTTCGCCAAGCGCTTCGGCTGCGAGCCCGTGGCGTGGCACTCGGGGCTGCGCACCTCGCAGCGGCGCCGGGCATGGCGGGCGATCGCCAGTGGCGAGGCGATGGTGACGGTCGGCGCGCGCTCGGCGCTGTTCCTGCCTTATCCCAATCTCGGGCTGATCGTTGTCGACGAAGCGCATGAGACGAGCTTCAAGCAGGAAGACGGCGTCCATTATCACGCCCGCGACGTCGCGGTGATGCGCGGCTATTTCGAGGAATGCCCGGTCATCCTCGCCAGCGCGACCCCGGCGATCGAGACGCGCCACCAGGTCGAGCTGGGCCGCTATGAGGAATTGAAGCTTCCGGTCCGCTTCGGCACCGCAGAGATGCCGCGCATCGAAGCGATCGATCTGATCGCCGAGCCGCCCGAACGCGGCCGCTGGCTCAGCCCTCGCCTGGTCAAGGCGCTGGAGGAAACGTTGGCGCGCGGCGAGCAATCTTTGCTGTTCCTCAATCGCCGCGGCTATGCCCCGCTCACGCTCTGCCGCCACTGCGGCCACCGCTTCCAATGCCCCAATTGCACGGCGTGGATGGTCGAGCACCGGCTGATCCGCCGCCTTTCGTGCCACCATTGCGGCCATACCGAGCAGACCCCCGAAATCTGCCCCGAGTGCCAGAGCGAGGACACGCTGGTCGCCTGCGGCCCCGGGGTCGAGCGCATCGCCGATGAAGTCGCCGCGCTCTTCCCCGATGCGCGCAGCGCCGTCGTCACCTCGGACACGATCTGGTCGCCCGCACGCGCCGCCGAATTCGTCAGCCGGATGGAGCATTGCGAGATCGACATCGTCATCGGCACCCAATTGGTGACCAAGGGCTATCATTTCCCCAATCTGACGCTGGTGGGCGTGATCGATGCCGATCTCGGGCTCGACGGCGGCGATCTTCGCGCCTCCGAGCGGACCTTCCAGCAGATCATGCAGGTCTCCGGACGCGCGGGCCGCGGCGAGAAGCCGGGCACCGTCTATATCCAGACGCACGCCCCCGATGCACAGGTGATGCGGGCGCTGGTTTCGGGCGATGCCGACAGCTTCTATGCTGCGGAGACGGAGGCGCGGCGCGATGCCGGAGCGCCGCCCTTTGGCCGCTATGCCGCGATCATCGTCTCCTCCGAGGACAAGGCAGCCGCCGAGGAGGTCGCGCGGATGATCGGCCGCAGCGCGCCGCAAAGGGACGAGATGCACGTCTATGGCCCCGCCCCCGCCCCGCTGGCCATGCTGCGCGGCAGGCACCGCTTCCGGCTGCTCATCCATGCCCGCCGCGCGTTCGACGTCCAGGACATGATCCGCGAATGGCTGGGAGGCCTGAACTGGAGCGCCAGGGTGCGCGTCGCGGTCGACGTCGATCCCTATAGTTTCGTGTGACCGGTGCACCACCGTCCCAGTACGACCGTTTTGGCGTCAAATCAGAAGGTGACGCGAGACGCCGGGCCAACTAGCCTGCGGTAACGACTCGAATGGAGGGGGCTCCGTTGCGCAAGCTTCTGGTATTTTTCGCGTTTCTGCTGTGTCCGCTGTCCGCCAGCGCGCAGTGGCGTCAGGCGGTGAGCGACCATTTCGTCATCTACGCCGAAGGCGATTATAACTGGATCCGCAACTTCGCCGAGGAGCTTGAGCGTTTCGATCGCGGCGCGCGGCGGCTGCGTAACCTTCCCGATTCTCCCACCGCTCCGGCGACGAAGGTCACCGTCTATGTGATCTCGTCGTCCAGCGAGTTCACCAAGCTTGCCGGCAGCAACCGAATTGGCGGCTTCTATCTGGCGCGCGAAAGCGGAGCGCGGGCGTTCCTGCCCAAGCTGGGCGGCACGGACAATATGCGGCAGACGCTGTTTCACGAATATACCCACCACCTCTACATGGTCGCCTGGGCCAATGTGGCGATCCCCGGCTGGCTGCAGGAAGGGCTCGCCGAATTCCATTCCTCGGCCGAGTTCAACAAGGACGGATCGCTGGTGATCGGCCGAGAACCCGCGACGCGCTATTGGCAATTGTCGGAACTCACCACCGACCAGATTCGCAAGATGCTGCTGATGTCAAAAAGCGCGTCGGGCGTGGACGTCTATTATAGCGGCGGCTGGCTGCTCACCCATTTCCTGACCTTCGCGCCGGGCCGGGAGAATCAGATCGGGAGCTACATCGCCGCGATCAACAAGGGGAAGTCGCTGGGTGATGCGGCTGAAGAAGCCTTTGGCGACACCGGAAAGCTCGGCTCTGACCTGGCCCGCTACCGCCGGGGTACGGGCCTTCGCGCCGTGGTGGTGCCCAAGGCGGATCTGCAGATCGGGCAGATCACCGTCCGTCCGCTGACCGCAGCGGAGACTTCGACGATCCAGATCCGCATCCAATCCGATCGCGGCGTCAATGAAAAGACCCGCGACGGAGTCTATGCACTCGCCAAGGCGGCGGCGGCTCCCTATCCCAACGACGCCGCAGCGCAGCGCGTGCTGACCGAGGCGGCCTATGACGCAAAGGATTTCGTCGAAGCGGAGGCGGCAGCCGATCGCGCCATCGCCGCCGATCCCAAGCTCGGCAGCGCCTATGCCTATAAGGCGATGGCAATGATCGCCCGCGCGAACGCGGACAAGGACAATAGCGCGCCGCGATGGACCGCGATCCGCAAGGTCATCGCAGAGGGCAAGCGCATCGATCCAGACAATCCCGAATTGCTGATGATGTTCTATCGCAGCTTCGCACAATCGGGGATGGCCCCAAACCAGCCCGCCAAGCAGGCGCTGTACCGCGCCGTGGTGCTCGCGCCGCAGGTCGGCAGCATCCGGTTCACGGCTGCCATGCAGCTGATACGCGATGGACTCGCCGTTGAGGCGAAATCGGTGCTGCGCCCGCTTGCCTTCAATCCGCACAGCCAGAAATCGGCGGAACGGGCTCGCAACGCGATCGAAGAAATCGACAAGGGCAATCTGGAAGGCGCCAGCAAGGCACTGGCGGGCGGCGAGGAACCAGACGAGGAAGAAACCCCACCCTCGCCAAAACCCGAGGCCTGAAAAGGCGCTCGTAGCCTGAAACCCATCTGGCCGAGCCTGCTTGTTACAGGTTGCGACAAAGTCCTGCGTGACTGTGGTTGCATCCGATACTAGCGTCCCCCGCAACGACTCGGAATTCAGGGGCATCTTGTGCGTAAACTACTGATTGCAATTATTTTTCTGCTTCCCCCACTTTCCGCCAACGCACAGTGGCACAAGGCGGTCAGCGATCATTTCGTGATTTACGCCGAAGGTGACGAGGCGTGGCTGCGCAATTACGCCGAGGAGCTCGAGCGCTTCGACCGGGGCATCCGCAGCTTTCGCAACCTGCCCGATTCGCCGGCAGGGACCGCCAACAAGGTGACGCTGTTCGTCGTCGAGCCGAGCAATCTGAGCCGCCTGGCGGGCAGCCGCATGGGCAATCTCGCCCGCGCCACCGAAAGCGGATCGGTCGCGTTCCTGCCGCGCACCAGCAACGATCCCGAAGCGACGCGGCGGCCGCTGTTCCACGCTTACGCCCACCATGTCTATGCAGTCGCATGGCCGAACGTCACGATCCCCGGCTGGCTCCAGGAGGGACTGGCCGAATTCCACGGCACCACCGAATTTCGCCCCGACGGCTCGATCGTGCTGGGCCGCGAGCTCGGGGCGCGTATGCGAGCGCTGAACCCGGCGGACCGCGAGCCGATCATCAAAATGCTCAACCTGCAGCGCCAGGAGCCCGGCGAGCGCATCTTCACCACCGGCGGATGGCTGCTGACCCACCTGCTTACCTTCTCGCCCGGCCGCGAAAACCAGATCGGCGCCTATATTGCCGCGATCAACAGCGGCAAATCGCTAAGCGAAGCAGCCCAAGTCTTTGGCAGCATGGACAAGCTGGGCGCCGACCTCATCAAATATCGCCGCGGCACGGGTCTTAAGGCGGTGGTCGTGCCGGCATCGGATCTAAAGTCCGGCCCGGTGACAGTGCACGCGCTGACGCTCGGCGAAGCGGCGATGATCGACGTCCGCATGGAATCACAGGGTCCGGGTGACGAGAAGGCCGCACAGGCCCTCTACGCCCGCGCGAAAGCAGCTGCGGCCCCTTATGCGGACGATGCCGACGCTCAGCTCGTGCTCGCCAAGGCGGCCTATGACGCCAAGGACTTCGCCGCCACTGAGGCCGCCGCCGACCGCGTCATCGCCACCGATCCCAAGCTGCCCGGCGGCTATGCCTATAAGGCGATGGCGATGACCGCGCGCGCCCAAGCGGAGAAGGACAAGAGCGCTCCGCGCTGGGCCGCGATCCGCAAGGTGCTGGCCGATGGCAAGCGGCTGAACCCCGACAACCCGCAATTGCTGATGCTGTTCTACCGCAGCTTCGGCGATTCGGGGATTCCGCTCAACCAGCCGGCCAAGCAGGCACTCTATCACGCGGTGGCCGTGGCCCCTGATGTCCGCACCATCCGCGTCGCCGCAGCCGCGCAGTTGATCGAGGATGGCTCGGGCGAAGAGGCCAAGATCGTGCTGCGTCCGCTCGCCTTCGATCCGCACAATGCGAAATCCGGCGAACAGGCGCAGAGCGCGATCGACCTGATCGACAAGGGCGACCTTCCGGGGGCAGGCAAGGCGCTGGCCAGCGCTGCGCACAAGAACGAGAATGACGAGCCACAGGCCGAGCGCCGCCGATAGCAAACGCGCCGCCGCCTTGAACCCGGCGGCGATTTCGGTGAGAGGATTGGCGCGGAGTGGAGCCGTATGCGCCGATGCTGATTCGTTTTTTTGCCCTGTTGAGCCTGTTTGCCGCGATTATCGTGCCGGCGCGGGCGGACGATATTTCAGCATCGGGGCGCGGCGTCGTGCGCATCGTCACGATTGCGGTGGTGGGAGACGAAGTGGTCGGCTTCGGCCATGGCAGCGGCTTTGCCGTCTCGCCCAATCGCATCGTCACCAACGCGCACGTCGTCGAACTGGCCTCGCGTTACCCCGACAATGTCGTGATCGGCGTGGTGCCCAGTGAGGGCGACAAGTCGTTCCAGGGCAAGCTCATCAAGATCGACAAGGATCGCGATCTCGCGCTGATCGAGTTCAGCGGTGTCCGCCTGCCGGCGCTTACGCTCTACACCGGCTCCCCCACCGACGGTGAAGCGCTGTTCGCGCTGGGCTATCCGGGCAATGTGGACATCGCCACCGCCCGGTCCGCAGCCGATTTCATCAAGCCGCAATCGCCGGTGCGCTCGCAAGGCGGCTTTGCGGGGATGCGCACGCTGCAGGGCACCAGCGTGCTGCTCCACACCGCCAATATCGCGCGTGGCAATTCGGGAGGGCCGTTGCTCGATCGCTGCGGCCGCGTGCTCGGCGTGAATTCGGCGATCACCCGCGCCGATGAAGGTGACGCCACCTTCGCCTTCGCGATCTCGGGCAAGGAGCTCGCGGCGTTCCTATCCGAAGCCAGGCAGCCGATCGCGCAGGTCGGCGTGCCGTGCACCAGCGTCGAGGAGCAGATGGCGCAGGAGCGCACCGCGGAGGAAAAGGCGCGCGCCGAAGCAGAGGCGCTGTCGCGCAGCAACGCTGCCAAGACCGCGGCCGAGCGCGAAGACGCGATTGCGCAAGCCCGCGCCCGCAGCGACGCGGCCCGCGAGAATTATATGGCCGGAGCCGCGTTATTGCTCGTGCTAGGCGCGCTGGCGGTTGGCGGCGGCGGGCTGTTGCTTTCCCGCGACCGCCAGCGCGAGGCGATCTGGGTGGCCGCGGGCGGCGGCATCCTGATGCTGGGGGCGATCGCCCTGTTCTTCAGCCGCCCCGGCTTCGACGAATCCAAGGTGATCCCGGTCCCGAAGACCCCGACCGGCACGGCGCCGGTCCAGATCACGCAGGGCCGCATGATCTGCACATTGGCGCCCGAGCGCAGCCGCGTCACCGTCACGGCCACCGACACGGTCGATCTGGACGTGGGCGAAGACGGCTGCATCAACGGCCGCACGCAATATGCAGAGGCGGGCACGCACTGGCAGCGCATCCTGGTCCCCGATCAAGAGCAGACCGTATCGGTGCTCGATTACGACCCGGGCACAGCGACCTATACGCACACGCGCTATCTGCTCTCGTCCGAGCAGATGGCGAAGGCGCGCAGCCTGCGCAAAGGCGTTCCGCTAAAGACCTGCTCGTCCGACCAGGCCAAGCGCGCTGAACTGGCCACGCAGCAGCAGTCGATCCGCACGGCACTGCCGGCGGTGTATAACGAAAAGCTCGTCTATCGCTGCACGGAGGCGGAAGGGCCCCCACCAGCGGTCACTGGCGCAAAATAGTCCCTCCCCGCGCGGACCGGAACGCTCACTCGTCAACCCCCTCCCGCCTGCGCAGTGCCCGTTTGCGATCGACGCCATAGGCATAGCCGCCCATGCTCCCGTCGGTCCGCTGAACCCGGTGGCAGGGGATTATGATCGCAACCTGGTTTGCCCCGCATGCGGTGCCCGCAGCGCGCACCGCCCCGGGTTTGCCAACTTCTGCCGCGAGCTGGGCATAGCTGCGCGTCTCGCCAGCGGGAATCGCTCGCAGCGCATTCCACACTGCTTCCTGAAACGCCGTGCCCTGCACATCGACCGGCAGATCCCCATCCCGGCCCGGCGATTCGACTTCGGAAACCACGCGCGCCGCAAGTTCGGCCAGCGCTGCGCCGCCCGCCACGATCTCCGCCGCGGGAAAGCGCCGCGCGAGGCTCAGCGAATCCTCGTCGAAGGCGACGCGGCACAACCCCTTGCCGGTCGCCGCGATCAGCAGCGGCCCCAGGCTGGTATCCGCGATCGTCCAGCGGATCGTCACCCCTGCCCCGCCGCGCCTCCACGCGCTAGGCGTCATTCCCAGCCGGGCATTGGCAGTCTCGTAGAAGCGGCTCGGCGCCGAATAGCCCGCTTCGTAGATAGCATCGGTCACGCTTTCTTCTTCTGTCAGCGCCACCGCCGCGCGCCGCGCCTTCAGCCCGCGCGCATAGGCCGCCGGTGTCACCCCGGTCGCGCGCTTGAATAGTCGATGGAAGTGATACGGCGCATAGTCGACCGCCGCCGCGATCTGCTCGAGCGAGACGATCACCTCGGCCGCCTCGATCAGCCCCACTGCCTTTGCCACCGCGATTCGATCGCGCGCCACTTCGTCGGGCTTGCACCGCAGGCAGGCTCGGTAGCCCGCCGCCCGCGCAGCTTCTGCGTCGGAGTAGAAGATCACATGCTCGCGCTTCGGCCGCCGCGCCGGGCAGCTTGGCTTGCAATAGATCCCGGTGGTGGTGACGGCGACGATGAAGCGCCCGTCGGAATGCCGGTCGCGCGCCTCGAACGCGGTCCAAGCAGCGTCGTCGGAGAGGGAAAGCTGGGTCATGAGTCGGATATAGACCTCCCTTCCCCTGGGCACATCCCGAGCCTTGCGACCAAAACACCAAACCTCCATCTCCGCCTCGCGCCGATAGGTCCGAGGCCATGTTCCCCCGCCCCAAGCGCAACCAGTTCAGGAGGGGAGTTCGATGCCCCCTACCATCCGCCCCCTTGCCCTCCGCGCCGCTTGCAGTCACTGTTAGCGCTAACGGGCGCGAACGCCCGAGGGAGAGGTCATGACCTTCTGGCAACGCACCCGCGCGCTCCGCTGGTGGATCATCGCGATCGTGATGCTCGGCACGATCATCAACTATCTCGTCCGCCAGACACTCGGCGTCGCCGTCGCGACCGATGCGTTCAAGGCCGATGTGCCGATGACTAAGGAGCAATATAGCTGGGTCACCGGCGTGTTTCAGGGCTTCATCATGATGCAGCCCGTGGTCGGCTATATCCTCGACCGGATCGGGCTGCGCACGGGCATGGCGATCTTCGCCACGGCATGGGCCGTGCTCATCGCAGCGCACGGCTGGGTGACGAGCTGGCAGGGGCTGGCGGCTCTGCGCGGCATGCTGGGATTTGCGGAAGGCACCTCGCACACTCTGGGCCTCAAGGTCGTCTCCGAATGGTTCCCCGCCAAGGAGCGCGGCTTTGCCGGCGGCATCTATAACCTCGGTGCCTCGGCAGGCATCGCGCTGGCCGGCCCGCTGGTCGCGATCGCGATCGTCTGGTGGGACTGGCGTGCCGCTTTCTACATCGCCGCGGGCCTCGCGATCCTCTGGGTGCTGCTCTGGCTGCGTTACTATCGCGCGCCCGAGGCGCATCCCGATCTCTCGCCCGAGGAACTGGCGCTGATCCAGTCGGGCCAGGAAGCGCATATCCAGGCCGCGGGCGACAAGCCGCCGGTGCTCTCGCTGCTCGGCCGCCGCAATTTCTGGGGCATCGCCCTCCCGCGCTTCCTCGCGGACCCGACCTGGGCGACGCTGACCTTCTGGCTGCCGCTGTACCTGAGCGAGGTGCGCGGCATGAACCTCAAGGAGCTGGCGATCGCGGTGATCCTGCCCTTCATCGCCGCCGATCTCGGCTGCCTGTTCGGGCCCGCCGTGGTCGTCTGGCTCGAGCGTCGCGGCATCGCGCTGATCGACGCACGCCGCTGGACCTTCACATTGGGCGCCGTGCTGATGACGAGCATGCTCTTCGTCGGATCGGTCACCAGCCCCTATGTCGCGGTCGCCCTGCTCAGCATCGGCGCCTTTGCCCACCAGACGCTGTCGGTCACCTGCATCACCCTCGCCACCGATCTCTTCCGCAAGAACGAGATGGGCACGGTCGCGGGCATGGCGGGCACCATGGCCAATCTCGGCGTGATGATCTTCACCCTGCTGATCGGCGCGCTGGTCACCCAGATCGGCTATACCCCCTTCTTCATCGCGCTCGCGGTGATGGACCTGATCGCCGCCGCGATCCTCTGGACGCTGGTGGTCAAGCCCGGGGGCGTCGAACGCGAGAGCGGCTGGATCCCGATCCTGCTCGGCGGCGCGACCGCGGCCTATCTGGCCTATGTCGGGATCGGCACGGTGGGGGTCGCCGGCTATGTCGGCTTCGGCTTCGGGCTTCTGCTGCTCATCCTCGGCCTCGCCATCCAGTTCCGCGCGCGCCGGAGCCCCGCATGATCCGCAATCCGATCCTTCCCGGCTTCAATCCCGATCCCTCGATCGTCCGGGTCGGCGACGATTATTATATCGCCACCTCCACTTTCGAATGGTTCCCCGGCGTCCAGATCCACCACAGCCGCGACCTCGAGAACTGGACGCTGATCGCCCGCCCGCTCAACCGCGCCTCCCAGCTCGACATGCGCGGCGATCCCGATGGCTGCGGCGTCTGGGCGCCCTGCCTCAGCCATGACGGCGAACGCTTCCACCTGATCTACACCGATGTGAAGCGCTATGGCCGCACCACCGTCGGCGGCGCATCGGGCGCGAGTCTCCGCGACTTCCACAATTACCTCGTCACCTGCGAAACCATCGACGGGCACTGGTCCGATCCGATCCACCTCAACTCCAGTGGCTTCGATCCCTCGCTCTTCCACGATGACGACGGCCGCAAGTGGTTCCTCAACCAGCTCTGGGACCATCGCCCGGGCCGCAACCGCTTCGCCGGCATCGTCCTGCAGGAATATTCGCCCGCCGAGCAGCGCCTGATCGGCGAGCGCGTCAACATCTTCCCCGGCACGCCTCTGGGCCTCACCGAGGCGCCGCACCTCTACAAGCGCGACGGCTATTATTACCTCGTCACCGCAGAGGGCGGCACCGGCTGGAACCATGCCGTGACGATGGCGCGCTCGCGCAGCCTCACCGGCCCCTACGATCTCCACCCCGACAGCTATATCCTCTCCAGCCGCACCCGCCCGGATGCCCCGCTCCAGCGCGCCGGCCATGCTGATCTGGTCGAGGCGCCCGACGGCGCGCCCTGGCTGGTCTATCTCTGCGGCCGCCCGCTCCCCAATCGCGGCCGCTGCGTGATGGGCCGCGAGACCGCGATCCAGCAGATGCGCTGGGCCGAGGATGGCTGGCTCTACACGCTCGATGGACAGGGCGTGCCCGTGGTCGGTGCGCCGCCCCGCGCCGACACCCACCAGCGCGACGATTTCGACGGCCCCGATCTGCCGATCGACCTGCAATGGCTGCGTACGCCCGATCCCGATGCGATCTTCAGCCTCACCGCGCGCCCCGGCTTTCTCCGCCTCTACGGCCGCGAGACGATCGGCAGCCTGTTCACCCAGTCGCTCGTCGCCCGCCGCCAACAGGCCTTCTGCTACACCGCGACGACGCAGATGGATTTCACTCCCCGCCACTTCCAGCAATCCGCCGGGCTGGTCGCCTATTATAACGGCAGCAAATTCCACTATCTCCATGTCAGCCATGACGAGGAGCATGGCCGCCACCTCCGCGTGATGTCCGCGCTGCCGGACAGCCCCCAGGCCGACGCCTTCACCACGCCCATCCCGCTGCCCGAAGGCCGCATCGAACTGCGCTGCGAGGTCGATTACGAACGCCTCCGCTTCGCCTATCGTCTCGACGGCGGCGAATGGCGTTGGCTCCCCGAGCAGTTCGACGCTTCGATCCTCTCCGACGAGGCCACCCAGCCCGGCGCGCCGAACTTTACTGGCGCGTTTATTGGCATGGCGTGTCAGGACATGTCCGGCACCGACCACCCGGCCGATTTCGACTGGTTCGACTATCGCGAGCGGGAATATGTCGCCGACCTGACCTCATAGCGGGCATCCCCGCGAAAGCGCGGACCCAGGATCACAAGCGACGCAGCGGGTGGCTCCGGGCTCCCGCTTTCGCGGGAATGAGGAAAGGGGGATTGCCGCCCCGCGCCAACCACGCCACGCTTCCCCGATGCGCATCATCCTCCTCGCCCCGCTCCTGCTTGCCGCAACCACTGCGCAGGACAGCCTGCCGCCGCCGCCGGATCTCCGCTTCGATATCCCGGCGGATGCGCTTCCCCAGCAGGTCCAGCTGCGCGGAGGCAATTACGCTCCCGGCGAGGGCGTAGCGCTGCATGTCCATCCCGGCGTGGAGATGGCCTATATTGTCGCGGGCACGGTCGAGTTCCGCATGGGCGACAAGATCGTCGTCAAGCGCGCCGGCGAGAGCAATTTGATCCCTCGCGGGGTGCCGCATGCGGCGAAAAGCATCGGCCCGGAGACCGCGCGAATCGTCAGCGCCTTCGTGATCGATCAGGGTGCACAGCTGCGCGTGCCGGTGGGCGAAGACGGCAAGCCGCTGCAATGAGCCGTGTCATCCTCACCGGCGTCGCGGCCGCCATAGCGCTCGGTGCAATCGCATTTCCGGCTTGGGCGGTGCTTAAGTACGTGCCGACCCTGGATCCGACGACGATGCAAAGCCTCGCGAGCAAGGCATGCAAGTGCGCGCGGGCCACTGTCGGGCATTATAGCGACAAGAAGTGCTGGGAGGCGTTCGAAAAGCTCCTACCGATCGATCCGGATATGAGGGGTGGCACGACCTGCTTCCCGCTCTCGGAAGAGACCTACGAGATTCCCGGAACCAATGCGCGCGTCGTGCTCCGCTATCGGATTGTCGCCAGTAAGGCGCCGCCGCTCTGTTCCAGAGAGGAGGCAATGGCTGGCGAGGCCATCTGGTACCGAATCGGTTCGCAGGGAAATACCGAACCGGACGGGCAAGTCAGCCTTCAGCGGGCAAACGCGGCACTGAGCCAATTCGCCGAAGAACTCGCCAAGGGCCGGCCATTGGAAAAGCTCGTGCCCGAGATGGGCTGCGTTACCGGCTATCCTTCGGACTGACCACGACAGCGAAGTCAGCGCCGCAGCCAGCCGCGCAGCCGCGCGATCAGCCCGCTCGAGGGCTCCTCGCCCATCCGGGCCGCCTGAAACCGCGCGTCGAGGCGGGCTGAGAGGTCCGCCAGCACGCTTTCCTGCCCCTTGAACGCGCGGGCCATGTCGTCGGCGCTCAGCGCCACCATGAATGCGCAGCCATAGACATTGTCGCGCCGCCGCACGATTCGCGCAGCGCGTGATCCCGCGCCCGAAAGGCCCAGCGAAACCAACGTGCCGATCGGCAGGTCCGCTTCGGAGATGAAGCGAAAGCCCGTGCGCGAGAAATCCTCCACGGTCACGTCGATGGGCTTCCCATCGGGCACGCGCAGCGTGCTGGGACTGTCGGCGTCGAAGCGTATGGCTCCACGCCGGTCGATATCACCGAGGATCTCGAGCTTGGTAACGAGCATATGAGGGTGGCCTGTGTCGGAAACCGCGACACGCTATGCTCCGTTCGTTAACGAGTTCTTGCCACGCTCGCCTCGGCCGCAACCTTGACTTATGTCAGCTTCCCTGCCATATGCGCCGCCATCGAGGCATCATGCAGCGTGATGGAGCGAGCAGCTCCGGCTCTGCCTCGGTTATTTTTTCCGGCTTCCCTTATCACGCGGGTCGTCATTTTTGACACCACGCTTCCGCGCGCGCTCTTTTGCCGTGCGCGTCAGCCGATTCCATAAGGTTTACAATGCAATTCAAAGAACTCGGGCTCTCGGAGACCGTTCTCGCCGCGCTTGCGGCCAAGGGCTATAGCGAAGCCACCCCGATCCAGGAAAAGTCGATCCCCTCGCTGCTCGAAGGCCGCGATCTTCTCGGCATCGCGCAGACCGGCACTGGCAAGACCGCCGCGTTCATGCTGCCTTCGATCGATCGTCTGGTCGCATCGGGCAAGCGCGCCCAGCCGCGCGGCTGCCGCATGCTCGTCCTCGCGCCGACGCGTGAGCTCGCCAGCCAGATCGCCGAGAGCGCCCGCAATTATTCGAAGGGCACGCGCCTTAGCGTGATGACCTGCTTCGGCGGCACCTCGGTTCACAAGAACAAGACCGATCTCGCCCGCGGTGTCGACATCCTCGTCGCCACGCCGGGCCGTCTCGTCGACCTGCTTGATCAGCATTATGCGATCATGCTCGGCATCGAGATCCTCGTGCTCGACGAAGCCGACCAGATGATGGACCTAGGCTTCATCCACGCGCTCAAGCGCATCGTGAAGGAGCTGCCGACCAAGCGGCAGACGCTGTTCTTCTCGGCCACCATGCCCAAGACGATCCGCGACCTCGCCGGCCAGTTCATCAAGAACCCGGTCGAAGTTAAGGTTACCCCCGAGGCGACCACCGCAGAGCGCGTCGAACAGCGCGTCACCTTCGTCCAGCAGGCGGAAAAGCAGTCGCTGCTCACCATCCTGCTGCGCGATCCGACGATCGATCGCGCGCTGATCTTCACACGCACCAAGCATGGCGCGGACCGCGTCGTGAAGCTGCTCGCCGGTAGCGGCATCGCGTCCAACGCGATCCATGGCAACAAGTCGCAGCCGCAGCGCGAGCGTGCGCTGGGCGAGTTCAAGTCTGGCAAGGTCAAGATCCTCGTCGCGACGGATATCGCCGCGCGCGGCATCGACGTGTCGGGCGTCAGCCATGTCTTCAACTTCGAGCTGCCCAACGTGCCGGATCAATATGTCCACCGCATCGGCCGCACCGCGCGTGCGGGCGCATCGGGGCTGGCCTTCAGCTTCTGCGCCGATGATGAAAAGCCGTACCTGCGCGATATCGAGAAGCTCACCCGGCAGAAGGTGACCGTGGTCCCGCTGCCCGAAGGCTTCCTGGCGGAATCGGCCAAGATCAAGTCGAGCCGCTCGCCCATGCCGATCAGCCGTGACGAGCAGAATGGCCGCAACGGCCGCGCGATGCAGCATCAGCGTGGTCCCCGCCCCAATCCGGCGCGCGGCGATCAGCCCCGGCGCGATGGCCAGGCGCACGGCGACCGCCGCCCCGCACAGGGCGAGCCCCGTCGCGACGGTGCTCCGCGTGGTGACGCGCCGCGCAACTACGCCCGGCCCAAGGGCAAATATCATGCGCGGCCCGCCCGTCCGGCGGGAGCCGGTGGAAGCCGTCCGCGCTAAACATCGCGTTTGAGAAGCATGAAAGGCCGGGGAGCACGTCTCCCCGGCCTTTGTCGTTAGTTCCGCCGCTCCCGCACGCGGGCATCATCGCGGCCCGCGATCAGGCGCAGCGCCCGGTCCGCGCCTTCCCCGCCTTCCGCCGCTCCTGACTGCGAAGCCCGCCGGTAAAGCGCCAGCGCGCCGTCATAGTCGCCGCGTTGCTCGGCGCAGAGCCCCAGGTTGAACGTGAGCGAAGGATGCCCCTGCGCCTCCGCCTGCATCTGGTTCCACCCCGCACAGGCCCCGCGCGCGTCGCGCTTGGTCAGCTTGACCAAATCCTTGAAGCGCTTGGCCGCCTCTTTCGAGAGCCCCTTGGTGCTTTCGCGCACACGGATGTCATAGGTCTGGACGCTTGGCGCGATATCGAAGCGCACGTCGTTCGCGATGTGCTGGATTCCCGCGGTCACGGTATCCTCGACGCTGCGGCTGGCATTCTGCCCTTCGCACCAGCTCAATTCCTCGCGGAACGGCTTGCTCTCCGAATAAACCACGCGCCCGCTATCGTTGTCCACCATCCTGAGGTCGGCGCGAATGCTGACCGCCCGGCGGCGGCAGCGCACCTCCACCTCTTCCTCCTTGATGCACTTGCCGTCCTTGTTTTTTTCGGTGCAGCGCTTTTCCTTTTTTCGGAAGGGGGTTTCCTGGACATCGGTGGTGACGGCGCCGGAAAGAGAGGCATCCGCATGTTGGCGCCCGGCGCGTCCGCCGAGCATTTCGAAATGCGTGCGGCCCATCGCGCGCTCGATCGCATTTGCCAGCGCGATGCCGTCCTGCCCATCGAACCGGTTTATCGAAAGCGAGTGGAGCAGGCTCGCCTCGCGGAACCGCGCGGGGAACTCGCCCGTCACCCGCAGCACTTCCGCCTGCGCCGCGCCCGTCATCGCCACAAACGCAACCGCCGCCGCACCCCATATCTTCACGTTCATTGGATCCCCCCATTTCCCGAGCCGCCAGATCAACATTTCGGCACCGTAATGTCCAGAAGGACGATACCCGGCCCGACTCGGGTTGCATCGCAGCACACGCGATGCTAACCGCGCCGCGACCCATCGGGGCTGCCCTCAAGGCGTGCCCCTTTTTCGTATGGGCCGACATTCAGACCCTCCAGGAGGAACTCGATCGCGTGGAGAATTCCGGCGGTATTCAGGCCAGTCTAAGCGGACGCTACGCGACCGCCCTGTTCGAACTGGCGCGCGAATCGAATTCGCTGCCCAAGGTGGAGGCCAGCCTCGCCACCGTGCGCCAGGCGCTCGGCGAATCGGCTGAGTTCAAGGCGCTGACCGCCAGCCCGCTGGTCGCCCGCGCTGCTGCGGCGGCTGCGGTTGCGGGCGTGGCCAAGAGCCTCAAGCTCGATTCGATCACCGCGAAGTTCCTCGGCGTCCTCGCCGAGAATCGCCGGCTCGGCCAGTTGTCCGCCGTGATCAGCGCATTCGGCGCGCTTGCCGCCGCACATCGCGGCGAGGTCACGGCGCAGGTCACCTCGGCGCACCCCCTCACCGCCGATCAGGTCGCTGCGCTCAAGGCCCAGTTGCGCGCCCGCATCGGCCGTGACGTCTCGGTCGACCTGTCGGTCGATCCCTCGCTCCTTGGCGGTCTGGTCGTGAAGATCGGCAGCCAGATGATCGATTCGTCGATCAAAACCCGACTGAACTCCCTCGCGAATGCGATGAAAGGCTGAACATGGACATCCGCGCCGCAGAAATCTCGAAGGTCATCAAGGACCAGATCGCCAATTTCGGCACCGAGGCCCAGGTCTCGGAGACCGGCCAGGTGCTCAGCGTCGGTGACGGCATCGCGCGCATCCACGGTCTGGACAACGTCCAGGCCGGCGAGATGGTGGAATTCGCCAACGGCATCCAGGGCATGGCGCTCAACCTCGAAGCCGACAATGTCGGCGTCGTGATCTTCGGCACCGACGCCGAGATCAAGGAAGGCGACACCGTCAAGCGCACCGGCACCATCGTGGACGTGCCCGTCGGCAAGGGCCTGCTCGGCCGCGTCGTGGACGGCCTTGGCAACCCGATCGACGGCAAGGGCCCGATCGTCGCCGATCAGCGCAGCCGCGTCGAAGTGAAGGCACCGGGCATCATCCCGCGCAAGTCGGTCCACGAGCCCGTGCAGACCGGCCTGAAGGCGATCGACGCCCTCGTTCCCGTCGGCCGTGGCCAGCGCGAGCTGATCATCGGTGACCGTCAGACCGGCAAGTCGGCTGTCGCGATCGACACCTTCATCAACCAGAAGACGGTCAACGCGGGCGACGACGAATCGAAGAAGCTCTACTGCGTCTATGTCGCCGTCGGCCAGAAGCGCTCGACCGTCGCACAGCTGGTGAAGACGCTCGAAGAGAATGGCGCGATGGAATATTCGATCGTGGTCGCCGCGACCGCGTCGGATCCCGCCCCGCTGCAGTTCCTCGCGCCCTACACCGGCACCGCGATGGGCGAATATTTCCGTGACAACGCGATGCACGCGCTGATCGTCTATGACGATCTCTCGAAGCAGGCGGTCGCATATCGCCAGATGTCGCTGCTGCTGCGTCGTCCTCCGGGCCGCGAAGCCTATCCGGGCGACGTGTTCTATCTCCACAGCCGCCTGCTCGAGCGTTCGGCAAAGATGAACGACGCCAACGGCAATGGCTCGCTGACCGCGCTGCCGATCATCGAAACCCAGGCAGGCGACGTTTCGGCCTATATTCCGACCAACGTGATCTCGATCACCGACGGCCAGATCTTCCTCGAAACCGACCTGTTCTTCGCGGGCATCCGTCCGGCGATCAACGTGGGTCTGTCGGTGAGCCGCGTGGGTTCGTCGGCGCAGACCAAGGCGATGAAGAAGGTGTCGGGCTCGATCAAGCTCGAGCTGGCGCAGTATCGCGAAATGGCGGCCTTCGCGCAGTTCGGTTCGGACCTCGACGCCTCGACCCAGCGCCTGCTGAACCGCGGCGCGCGCCTGACCGAGCTGCTCAAGCAGCCCCAGTTCTCGCCGCTGCCCTTCGAAGAGCAGACGGTGTCGATCTTCGCCGGCACCAACGGCTATATCGACAATGTTCCGGTGCAGGATGTCACCCGCTACGAAGCCGCGATGCTCGCCGAGATGCGCTCGAAGCATGCCGACATCCTCAAGGACATCCGCGACAGCAAGGATCTGGGCGACGCCGCCAAGGCCAAGCTCAAGGACGCGCTGGAAGCGTTCGCGAAGACGTTTGCTTAAGTAGCCGTCACCCCAGCGAAAGCTGGGGTCTCGCCACGAGCGAGCGGCCTGTGGCACGAGATCCCGGCTTTCGCCGGGATGACGAGGTTGAAGGAAGAAAATGGCCTCTCTCAAGGCACTCAAGATCCGCATCGGCTCGGTGAAGTCGACGCAGAAGATCACCAAGGCGATGAAGATGGTCGCCGCCGCGAAGTTGCGCCGTGCGCAGGAAGCGGCGGAAGCAGGCCGTCCCTATGCCCAGCGCCTCGAAAGCGTGGTCGCAAGCCTCGCCAGCAAGGTGACGGTGAGCGAATCGAGCCCGAAGCTGCTCGCCGGCACGGGCAAGGATCAGGTCCATCTGCTCGTCGTCGCGACCAGCGACAAGGGCCTGGCCGGCGCGTTCAACACCAACATCGCCCGTCTGGCGCGCAAGCATGCGCGTGACCTGACCGCCGCCGGCAAGACGGTCAAGATCTACACGATCGGCCGCAAGGGCCGCGCCGTGCTCAACCGCGAATTTCGCGCCAACATGATCCACGGCATTGAGCCGGGCGATCTCGGCAAGCTGAACTTCGCCGATGCGCGCGCTTATGCCGACGACATCATCGCGCGCTTCGAAGCGGGCGAATTCGATGTCGCGACGCTCTTTTATTCGAACTTCAAGTCGGTCCTGACCCAGGAGCCGACCGCGCAGCAGATCGTCCCCGTCGCACCGCCGGTTGCCGGTGCCACCGGAGAGGTCACGTCGTCCGGCGCGGCCGTCACCTATGAGCCCGACGAGGAATCGATCCTGGCGGACCTGCTGCCCAGCAACGTCGCGATCCAGCTTTACCGCGCGATGCGCGAGAATGCTGCGTCGGAGCAGGGATCGAAGATGACCGCGATGGACAACGCCACGCGCAATGCCGGCGACCTGATCAATCGCCTGACCATCCAGTATAACCGCACCCGCCAGGCCGCTATCACGACCGAGCTGGTGGAAATCATCTCCGGCGCCGAGGCGCTGTAATTTACCGGGCCGTCACCCCGGCGTGCGCCGGGGTATCGAGCCGCTAGCGATCCCAGCCTTCGCTGGGATGACGAATTTGAGGAAGAAGGTAGGACTAAAATGGCCACTGCAGCCCCGACCACCGAGAAGCCCGCCCGCAAGCCGCGCGCCCCCAAGGCAGCAGCGTCGGCGCCGGGCGCCGCCCCCGCCACGACCAACAATGTCGGCCGCATCAGCCAGGTCATCGGCGCAGTCGTCGACGTGTCGTTCGATGGCGGCGTCCTGCCGGCCATCCTCTCGGCGCTCGAGACCGATAACAATGGCAACCGCCTCGTGCTCGAGGTCGCCCAGCATCTCGGCGAGAACACCGTCCGCACGATCGCGATGGACGCGACCGAGGGCCTGACCCGTGGCCAGTCGGTGACCGACACCGGCTCGCAGATCCGCGTGCCGGTCGGCCCGAAGACGCTCGGCCGCATCCTCAACGTGATCGGCGAGCCGATCGACGAGCGTGGCCCGGTCAATGCCGAGCAGACCGCGCCGATCCACGCGGAAGCACCGCTGTTCGTCGACCAGTCGACCGAAAGCTCGATCCTCGTCACCGGCATCAAGGTCATCGACCTTCTCGCGCCCTATGCGAAGGGCGGCAAGATCGGCCTGTTCGGCGGCGCCGGCGTTGGCAAGACCGTGCTTATTCAGGAACTGATCAACAACATCGCAAAGGGCCATGGCGGCACTTCGGTGTTCGCGGGCGTCGGCGAGCGCACCCGCGAGGGTAACGACCTGTATCACGAGTTCCTCGACGCGGGCGTTATCGCCAAGGACGCCGATGGCAATGCCATCTCGGAAGGTTCGAAGGTGGCGCTGGTCTATGGCCAGATGAACGAGCCGCCGGG
This sequence comes from Sphingomonas soli NBRC 100801, assembly GCF_001591025.1. Taxonomy (GTDB): domain Bacteria; phylum Pseudomonadota; class Alphaproteobacteria; order Sphingomonadales; family Sphingomonadaceae; genus Sphingomonas; species Sphingomonas soli. The sequence continues at coordinate 34,996 of NZ_BCTZ01000019.1, read as the reverse complement.
CGCCCGCGCACGCGTCGCGCTCTCGGGTCTGACGATCGCCGAATATTTCCGCGACGTCGAAGGCCAGGACGTGCTGTTCTTCGTCGACAACATCTTCCGCTTCACCCAGGCGGGCGCGGAAGTGTCGGCGCTGCTCGGCCGTATTCCTTCGGCCGTGGGCTATCAGCCGACCCTGTCGACCGACATGGGCGCGCTGCAGGAGCGCATCACCTCGACCAACAAGGGTTCGATCACCTCGGTGCAGGCCGTGTACGTTCCCGCGGACGATCTTACCGATCCGGCCCCGGCAACCTCGTTCGCCCACCTGGACGCGACGACCGTGCTCAACCGCGCGATTTCGGAGCTGGGCATCTACCCGGCAGTCGATCCGCTCGACTCGACCTCGCGCGTGCTCGAGCCGCGCGTCGTTGGCCAGGAGCATTACGAGACCGCCCGCGCCGTGCAGGCGACGCTGCAGAAGTACAAGTCGCTGCAGGACATCATCGCCATCCTCGGCATGGACGAGCTTTCGGAAGAAGATAAGCTGACCGTCTCGCGCGCCCGCAAGATCCAGCGCTTCCTTTCGCAGCCGTTCCACGTCGCCGAAGTGTTCACGGGCATCCCCGGCGCGTTCGTGCAGATCGAAGACACCATCAAGTCGTTCAAGGCGGTGGTGAACGGCGAGTATGACCACCTGCCGGAAGCAGCCTTCTACATGGTCGGCGGCATCGACGACGCCATCGCCAAGGCCGCCAAGCTGGCCGAAGACGCGTAAGGCCCGTGATCGGCCGCCTCATTCTGACCGCCGCCGCGCTGGTGCTTGCACCTGCCGCCGCGGCGCAGAATGCGGACAAGCCGATCGCAGAGGTCGCGGCCGATCTCGCTTATGGCTATTGCCCGTTATACCTGAGCGGGCAGTTCGCGATCACCGGCAATCCGGTGCTCAAGGGTTTCGGTTTCAGCGAGGCGGTCGAGACGCGGGAGCATCCGCGCGGCGAGATCAACATCGTCGCCGCCGAGCGCTCTGATGGCGAGCTCGGCTTTGGCGGGATCAAGGACTCGATCTGCCAGGTCATCGTGATGGGTGCGGGCCGCGCCGCAGCGTGGGACATGCTCCACAAGAACATGGCGCTCGCCGGCTTCGACTTCAAACCGGACCCCGCCAATACCGGGCCAAAGAACGGCGCCACGCTCGAAACGTACAAGGCGCCGGTGGAAGACCAGTTCATCTACCTCCAGCTTGTCGAGGCCGATGCAGGTCCTTCGCCGATGGTCATGGCACAAATTTTCGTGATGGAAGAATAACATGGCTCTCCACTTTGAACTCGTCACCCCGGAAAAGCTCGTCCGTTCGGAAGACGTCCACATGGTCGTCGTTCCCGGCAGCGAGGGCGATTTCGGCGTGCTCCAGGGCCATGCCCCGCTGATGAGCACCGTCCGCGACGGCAACATCGAGATCTACAAGAACTCGATGAGCGAGAGCCCCGAGACGATCCGCGTCGAAGGCGGCTTCGCCGAAGTCAATGAGCGCGGGCTGACCGTGCTGGCCGAGCGCGCGGAATAATATCCGCTATCCTGGCGACCGCCGGGATGACGACTATTTCGGTTTCCGCCGATACGCCCAGCGCCTCGCCTTGCTGCCGTCGGCCAGCGAAATCTCCGCGTTCAGCATATCGCCTTCGCGCCAGTAGCGGATCACCTGCGGATAATCGTGCGCAGGGTTTTCGAAGCGCACCGATTGCGGTGGCTGCGCGCCCATGGCGTGGAAATCGCCGCCTTCCTGCCCCACGGGATCGGCGTGAAACACCAACTGCCCGGGCTCGGCGCTGATCCGCATCCGCTCCAGCACCTGGACCGGCCCTTCGGATACCGATCTTTCGCTCACCCCGATCAGCAGGCCCTTCTCCGCAGTCCAGGTCTCGCAGGTGACCCGTCCCCTGGCGTCAGCGTCGGTGCACCATTGGCCCTCGAGCCACCCCAGCGGCGTATCCTGTGCAAGCAACAGCGCCAGCGCCATTATCGGTCCCATCAGTCTCTCCCTCGCAGCAGCTCCCGATCGCGGATGGTGATCCCCCGCGCGCCGGCCAGCGTGATCGCGCCCTTGCTCTTGAGCCGCGTGAGCTGCCGGCTCACCGTCTCGATCGTCATCCCCAGCACTTCGGCCATCTCGCCGCGGGTGAGCGGAAGGTCGAACGTCACCGGCCCGGGCGGCATCGCGCGGCAGCCGGTGGCGCGATCGGCCATGTCGAGCAGGAAGCCGGTCACCTTTTCGGCCGCGCTCAGCCGGGCGAGCGCCAGCATCCGCGCGCGCGCCTCGTCGAGCGCGGCGAAGGTGCGCTGGAGCAGCAGCCGCTCCATGCGGGCATGGTCTTCGAGCACACGCTCGAACGGCGCGCGCGGGAAGAGGCAGAGCTCCGCTTCGCTCACCGCGGTCACGGTGAACTCGGCCTGCCCGGCATAAGGGCGCCCGACGAAATCGGCGGGATAGGCCAGCCCCACGATCTGTTCGCGACCATCGGGGGTCGAAGCGGTGAGCTTGAGCACGCCGGAGATCAGATTGCCGCAGATCAGGCTGTCGTCGCCCGCCCAGGCCAGCACCTCGCCGCGCGCCAGCTTGCGCCTGCGGCCCAGCGCGTTGAGCGCCATCAGCTCGCCGTCATTCAGGCTCGCGCACAGCGCCGAATCGCGTACTGCGCAATCGGCACAGGTGTTGGTCGCTTCCATGCTCCGATTATGCGGCCGGCTTTGACCGCGGTCAAAGCGTAGAAGCCATGGCGGGCGCATCGCGGGGGCACATCAAAGGAGTGCCTGCCATGTTCCTCTACATCGTCTTCGCCGCCGTCGCCGCCTTTGCCGGTGCGGTCGGGTTCGTCTGCATCGAGGATGCCGTCCGCTTCGGCTGACGCGCTTATTGGCCGCTACGTCGCCACATGCCGCGAAGCAGCTTCGCGGCGGCGGCGGGCAGGCCGGGCCGCAGGAACAGCCAGTCGCGGATCGCCGGGCCCCTGTCTGCCCCGATCACCTGCTTGTAGCCGCTGTCACCGGCGCCCCAATCGACCAGCACCATGCCGTCTGCCAGCGCGCGGACGAGGTTACGATAGTAAAGCAGCTTGCCCGGCGAGTGCTTTCCGAACGCCGGATCATAGCTGTTGGCAATCGCATATTTCAGCGCGCCCGCGTTGATATCGAACGAGAACGCCGCCGGTTCGCCATCCACACGCAGCACTGCCGCCCACATCATGCCGGCGACGACAGGATCCGCCGCCGCCGCACGCCAGAACGCACCATGACCCTCGCGCGTGAATTTCGCGTCCGAGCCATCGGTCCGCGCCGCGATCCAGCTCTTTTCCTCAACCGCAGCCAGCGCATCGAACGCGGCATCGTCCCAATCGCTGCCGTGCACGAACGCCCAGTCGAGCGCGCCATGGCTGCCGAGATGCTTTTCGTGAAACCGGTTCTTGCGCAGCGTCGAGTTGCGCGGCCAGCCGCCTTCCTCATTCTGGGCGGCCCGCATATCGAGCAGGTACGAATCCGCCACAAAGCGATCCAGCACACCCCAGCCCTGGGCCCGCGCCGCTTCCTTGAGCAATTCGAGCCCGGGATCGCCATCATAGACCGGCCCGACCCGGAGCGCGCGCACTTCGCGGGCGAGCCGCGGGAGCATGGCGTCCATCGCCTCCGTTCCGGCATCCTCGCGCACCGGAAAGCTGCGAAACGGCCAATAGCATCCAGCGACTTCGGCCAGCCCCAGCCATGCCGGCCCCCTTGCCACGAACGGCAACGCGACGACCGGCTCGCTCTCGCGCGCCACCAGCAGCGTCCGCGCCGATCCGCCATATGCCCTGAGCGCAGCAGCGAACCAGCCGTAGCGCAGGAACCGGTGCGAAGCGGCCGCGTGCTCCGCGACGGCGTCGATCGCCCCCGCCAGTCCGTCGACACAGTCTACCGCATGCGCAGGCGGCAGGCGCGTGAACTGTTCTAGCGGCATCGGCTTCGACATGGCGGTCATTTTAGATCGCATCCGTTACCAAGCGGTGCAGATGCAAGCCTCTTCACACTCTGAAATGCCTGCGTAACGAAGATGGCTTCACGGCATGCGCGCCGATCGTCATAAAGGCGTACATGCTCCCCGCCCCCTATCTCTCCACGGTAGCCGATACGATCCAGGCGGCGATTGCGCCGGTGTTCCTCCTCGCCGGCATCGGGGCGTTCCTTAACGTGATGGTCGGCCGCCTCGCGCGCATTGTCGATCGGGCGCGCGTTATCGAGCAACTTCACCCGCGTTCCACCGGGCTCGAACATGATCGCCACGTCTGGGAATTGCGGATCATCGACAGGCGCATTTCGGTGATCAACAATGCAATCTTCCTCTGCGTCGCCAGCGCTCTCGCCATATCGATCGTCGTCGCACTGATGTTCATCTCGCGGCTCGCGAATCTGCATGTCGGGCTGTGGGTCGCCATCGCCTTCATCGTTTCGATGCTGCTGCTGATGGCGGGGCTGATCTACTTCCTGTTCGAAGTGCGGATGTCGCTAAAATCGATTCATATCCGCAAGGAATTGCTCGAATTAGACCGCAAATGAAACGCTGCGGTTGTTGCGGGAACGCAATAGCGAATCTCGCGTTGTAACCGATTACGGTGAATCGACCGTCCAGCAAGAGATCGGCCTGCATGAATGATGAAGGCTCGGGCTTTCTAAAGGGGGGAGGCCAGCTTAGCGAATTGATCGCGGCGTTCGACTGGTCGAAGACCAGCATGGGCCCGATCGCCAACTGGCCACAGCCGATCAAGGCCGTGGTCGGGATGGCGCTGCGTGCGCCCGTGCCGATCGTCATGCTGTTCGGCGAATCGGGCGTGATGATCTACAACGACGCCTATTCCGAGTTCGCTGGGAGCCGCCATCCGGACCTGCTGGGAATGGACGTTCGCGAGGCCTGGCCCGAAGTGGCCGATTTCAACGATCACGTCGTCGAGACCGTGTTTCGCAAGGGCCAGACGCTTTCGTACAAGGATCAGGAGCTCAAGCTCCAGCGGCATGGCCAGTTGGAGCCCGTGTGGCTGGATCTGGATTATTCGCCGATCATCGATGAGGAAGGCACGCCGCTGGGCGTTATCGCGATCGTCGTCGAGACCACCGAGAAAGTGCTGGCGGACCGGCAGCTGCGCGACGAGCGGATCCGGCTGGAGCAGATGTATGCCCAGGCGCCCAATTTCATGGCGCTACTGGAAGGACCGGAACACCGCTATGTCATGGCCAATCCGGCTTATACCCGGGTAGTCGGCGGCCGGGACGTGATCGGAAAGACCGTCGCCGAAGCGCTGCCGGAAGCCGTTGCGCAGGGTTATCTCGCGATGCTCGACCAGGTCTATTCGAGCGGCAAGGCGCTGGTTCTGACCGGCGCGAGGTTCGACCTGGGCCAGCCAGAGGACGGCTCCGTTCCCGAACGCTTCGTGGACTTCGTTTATCAGCCGATCATCGATGGCAGCGGCATGGTCACCGGCATCTTCGTCAATGGCGTCGATGCAACCGAACGCGTGCAGGCGCGGAACGCCATCAACGCCAGCGAGGCCGAGTTCCGCGCCTTCGCCCAGGCGATGCCCAATCATGTATGGACATCGGCGCCGACGGGAATGCTCGACTGGTTCAACGATCGCGTAGTTGAATATTGCGGGCGCAGCGCAGAGGAATTGCGTGGTGTCGGCTGGGCGGCAACCGTGCATCCCGACGACCGGGATGGCGCGGCTGCACGCTGGGCCCACTCCATCGAGACCGGCGAAAGCTACGAAACCGAGTTTCGCATCGAGAATGGCAATGGCGAGTATCGCTGGCATCTGGTGCGTGCGCTGCCGATCCGCACCGCAGATGGCCACATTCTCCGCTGGATCGGGTCAAACACCGATATCGACGACCAGAAGCTCCTCGAGGCCGAAACCGCGCGCGACCGCGATCGGATGTGGACGCTCTCTCAAGACCTGATGATGGTGAGCGACTATCAGGGCATCGTGATCGCGGCGAACCCCACCGCGACGCGAATGCTCGGCTGGACGCCTGCAGAGCTGGTCGGCAAGCCGATCAGCGACTTCATCCACCCCGATGATCTGGACGCCACGGCAGCCGAGATCGAAAAGCTCGCCGGTGGCGAATCTACCCTCGCCTTCGAAAATCGCTGGCGCTCGATACACGGGACGTACCGCCTGTTCGCCTGGACCGCGGTGCCCGACGAAGGGCGCATCCACGCGATTGGACGCGATATTACCCGGGAGCGCCTGCTGGCGCGCGAGCGCGAGCGCATCTGGAACCTGTCACCGGTCGTGAAGGTGGTGGTGAACCTCGCCGGCGAGGTCTTTGCGGTAAATCCCTCCTGGGAACGTGTCCTCGGCTGGAGCGAGCAGGAGACGATCGGCCGGGACATCCGCGATTTCATTGACCCCAGCGATGTCGACAATGCCACGCGCCGCCTGGCCGAACTCCCCTATGATCACGCGCTTCCGGAGCATGATACCGTGTTCCGGACCAAGGACGGGGAGTTGCGGCGGATCGCGTTCACCAGCGTGCTGGAGGGCGAAACCATCTATGGATTCGGCCGCGACGTCACTGCCGAGCGGGAAGCGGCCGAAGCGCTGGCGACGACCGAGGAAGCGCTGCGCCAATCCCAGAAGATGGAGGCAGTGGGCCAGCTGACCGGCGGCATCGCGCACGATTTCAACAATCTGCTCCAGGGCATCACCGGCAGCCTCGAGATCATCGAGCGGCGCGTATCACAGGGCAGGCTCACCGAGATCGGGCGGTTCCTCGCCGGCGCCACGACGGCCGCCAATCGCGCCGCCGCCCTCACGCACCGCCTGCTCGCCTTCTCGCGCCGCCAGCCGCTTGATCCGCGCCCCGTTCGCGCCAATCCGCTGGTGGCGTCGATGGAGGATCTGTTGCGCCGCACGATCGGCGAGCGCGTCGAGCTGGAGCTGGTGCTGGCCGGCGGGCTGTGGCTGACCTTGTGCGATCCCAACCAGCTCGAAAACGCGCTGCTCAACCTGGTCATCAACGCCCGCGACGCGATGCCCGAAGGCGGCAAGCTGACGATCGAAACCTGCAACGCCCATCTCGACGACGCCTATGCCGCGCGCCAACGCGACGTGAAGCCCGGCCAATATGTCTGTATCTGCGTGACCGACACGGGCACCGGCATGGACGCCGACACGATCGCCAAGGCGTTCGAACCCTTCTTCACCACCAAGCCGATCGGCCAGGGAACGGGGCTGGGCCTGTCGATGATCTATGGCTTTGCCCGCCAGTCGGACGGCTATGCCAAGATCTATTCCGAGATGGGCAAGGGAACGACCTTCAAGCTCTATCTCCCCCGCTTTCGCGGCCAGGCCGAAAGCGATGAGGAGGTGCCCCAGCTGAGCGAAGCGCACGCCACCGATGCGGGCGAGGTGGTGCTCGTGGTGGAGGACGAGCCGGTGGTGCGCGGGCTTATCGTCGAGACGCTGAGCGAGCTTGGCTATCGCGCGATCGAGGCCGGGGACGGCCCGAAGGGCGTCGAGATATTGCGCTCCAAGAAGCGGATCGACCTGTTGATCACCGATATCGGCCTGCCCGGGCTCAACGGCCGCCAGGTGGCCGATGCGGGGCGCGCGGTACGTCCCGAGCTCAAGGTGCTGTTCATGACCGGCTATGCCGAGAATGCCGCGCTCGCCTCGGGCTTCCTGGAGCCGGGAATGACGATGATCACCAAGCCCTTTGCGATGGAAGCGCTGGCGACGCGGATCCGGACGATTATCGAAGGATAGCGGGAAACCGACGTCACCTTTCCGGTCAAGCCCGGGATGGCGGGGAAGGTCTCAGGGCTCCACGGCCACCGACAGTATCTCGATCGCCTCGGCCCTGCCGTTGAAATCGATCAACTCCCCTTCCTCCGCGCCGAGCAGCGCATGCGCGAGCGGTGCCGCGAAGCCGAGGCGGTCCGCCGCCGGATCGGCCTCGTCATGGCCGACGATATGGATGGTGCGCGTCTTGCCCGCGAGGCGGATGGTCACATGGCTGCCAATGCCTGCAACACCCGGCTCGGGGGGCGGAGCGATCTGCGCGGTGGTGCGGCGCGTCTGCCAGTAGCGCAGCTCGCGCTTGAGCGCTTCGCGCGCCTCTTCATCCGTCGCGGCGGCCACCGCCGATTCCAGCTCAGTCTGCTTCGCCTCGATCAGCGCCAGTCCCCGCGCCGTCACCAGATTGGGCCCCGGGGGAAGCGGCAGTTCGAACTTCGGTTCCTTATGTTCCTCGTCGCTCTCGCGGCGAAAGGCGACGCTCATCGCTGGGGCACTTCCTCTAGGTTGGACGAAACCTTCCAAAGATCGAGGCCGCCTTCGGTTGCATGCGCATCGATTTCGGCGAGTTCCGCGTCCGAGAATGCGAGGTTGTTCACCGCATCGAGCGAATCGTCGAGCTGCTGCACATTGCGCGCGCCGATCAGCGCCGAGGTGACCCGGCGGTCGCGCAGCACCCAGGCGATGGCCATCTGCGCCAGCGTCTGGCCGCGCTTCCTGGCGATCGCATCGAGCGCGCCGATGCGGCGCAGATTTTCCTCCGAGAGCAAATGCTGGCCGAGCGACCCGCCCTTTGCGGCGCGGGCATCCTGCGGCACGCCATTCAGATATTTGGAGGTGAGCATTCCCTGCGCGAGCGGCGAGAAGGCGATGCAGCCGGTACCGAGATCCGCCAGCGTATCGAGCAGCTCGTCTTCCACCCAGCGATTGAGCATCGAATAGCTCGGCTGGTGGATCAGCAGCGGCACGCGCTCCTCCGCGAGGATCGCCGCGGCCTTGCGGGTCAGTTCGGGCGAGTAGCTGGAGATGCCGACATAGAGCGCCTTGCCCTGGCGGTGGAGCTGCGCGAGCGCGCCCATCGTCTCCTCCAGCGGCGTCTTCGGATCGACGCGGTGCGAATAGAAGATATCGACATAATCGAGCCCCATGCGCTTGAGGCTCTGATCGCACGAGGCGATGAGGTATTTCCGGGAGCCCCCGACATCGCCGTAGGGGCCGGGCCACATATCCCATCCGGCCTTGGTGGAGATCACCAGCTCGTCTCGGTGCGAGGCAAAGTCAGTCGCCAGCACGCGGCCGAAATTCTCTTCGGCGGAGCCGTACGGCGGGCCGTAATTGTTGGCGAGATCGAAATGGGTGACGCCGCGATCGAACGCGCGTCGGAGGATCGCACGCCCGGTCTCGAACACGTCCTCGCCACCGAAATTCTGCCAGAGGCCGAGCGAGATCGCGGGCAGATCGAGCCCGCTCACGCCACAGCGGCGATACGGCATGCGGCCGTCATAGCGGGCAGGATCGGCGGCATAGGGTTTCGGGAAGGACATGGTCGGCTCCGGTGAGACCTAACCAGGATAGGGTATTGGGGCGGTTCGTGGCCACGATAAACAAGTCGCCATGCTGAGATTTCTGGCCTGCGCCGCGCTTTTCATCGCCCATCCCGCCTTCGCGCAGACGCGCGGGGACGCCGAACTCAAGGCACAAATGCTCGCCGTCCATAATGCCGCCCGCGCCGAGGTGCGCGTCGCGCCGCTGACCTGGAGCGACACGCTGGCCGAGGGTGCGAAGGCGCATGCCGCATGGATGGCGGCGAACAACAAGTTCGAGCACGCGCGCACCGAATTCGGCGAGAATCTATGGGCCGGAACCCCGGGCGCCTATAGCTATGCGCAGATGGCTGGAGCCTGGGTGGCCGAGAAGCGCTATTATGTCGACGCGCCGTCGCCGAAGAACAGCTCCTCGGGCAATTGGGGCGATGTCGGGCATTACACGCAGCTGGTGTGGTCGACCACCACGCAGGTTGGCTGCGCGACGGCTGTCGGCCGCGACTTCGAATATCTGGTGTGCCGATATTCCCCGCCGGGCAATATCAGCGGGCGCAAGGCCTATTAAACGGTAAAGCTCTCGCCGCAGCCGCAGGCGCCCTTGGCGTTGGGATTGTTGAACACGAAGCCCGCGGCGAAATCGTCTTCCACCCAATCCATCGTCGAGCCGATCAGATAGAGGATCGAGCCGCCATCGACATAGAGCGTGCCGCCCGGCGTCTCGATCTTCTCGTCAAACGCCTTGGCTTCGGTCACATAATCCACCGAATAGGCCAGCCCCGAGCAACCGCGGCGTGGCGTCGAGAGCTTCACGCCGATCGAATCCTCCGGCGCCTTCGCCATAAGTTCGGCGATGCGCGCCTCGGCGCTGGGCGTCAGGTTGAGCGCGGCGGGGCGTTCACGAACCGCCATCACAGCATCCCCAGTTCAAGCTTGGCGTCGTCGCTCATCTTCTGCGGATCCCATGGCGGATCCCAGACGAGATTGACTTCGGCATGGCCGACGCCGGGGACCGAGCCGACGCGCAGCTCGACCTCGGCGGGCATGGATTCAGCGACGGGGCAGTGCGGCGTGGTCAGCGACATCGTCACGGCAGCATGGCCGTCATCGGTCACCTCGACGCCGTAGATCAGCCCGAGATCGTAGATGTTCACCGGGATTTCCGGATCGTAGATATCCTTCAATGCGGCGATGATCGCCTCATAGACCTCGCCGCCGGGCGCACCGGCGGGATCGGCCTGCGGCTTTTGCGCCAGGAAGCCCGCGAGATAATCCTTCTTTCGCTCAAAGGTCTGGACGACGTCTTCCACGCGCGCCTTGGGCGGCGGAGCCACCGCATCCACTTCTTCGATTTCGAACTTGTCGCTCACCCGAAAATCCTCGTCACTCGTTCGATACCCTTGACCAGCGCGTCAATGTCCGCCGCGCCGTTATACACGCCGAAGCTGGCCCGCGCCGTCGCGGGCACCCCCAACGCGTCCATCAGCGGCTGGGCGCAGTGATGCCCCGCGCGGATCGCGACATTGCCCTCATCCAATATGGTGGCGACGTCATGGGGATGCACCCCCTCCACCGCGAAGCTGACGATACCCGCCGCATCGTCCGGCCCGAACAATTGCACGCTGTTGATCTTCGACAGCGCAGCGCGCGCCCGACGCACCAAAGCCGTTTCATGCGCATGGATGCGGTCGAGGCCGATGCCTTCGACATAGTCGATCGCCGCATGCAGCCCGAGCACCCCGGTGATGTGCGGCGTCCCCGCCTCGAACCGGCCGGGCGGCGGCGCATAGGTGGTACCGGCAAAGCTCACCCGGTCGATCATCGAGCCGCCACCCTGATAGGGCGGCATCGCGTCGAGCAATTCATAGCGGCCCCAGAGCACGCCGATCCCAGTGGGCCCGTAAAGCTTGTGCCCGGAGAAGACGTAGAAGTCGCAATCGAACTCGGCGACATTGACGGGCATGCGCGGCACCGCCTGGCAACCATCGATCAGGATCTTGGCACCCACCGAATGCGCGAGCGCGGCGGCGCGCTTCGCATCGAGCACCGAGCCGAGCACGTTCGAGACATGCGCCAGCGCGACCATTTTGTGGCGGGGCGTGAGCATCGCCGACATAGCGTCGAGATCCACGCGCTGATCGGCGGTGAGCGGCACCACGTCGATCTCCGCGCACACCTTCTCCGCGACCATCTGCCACGGCACTATATTGGAATGATGCTCGAGCGTGGAGAGCAGGATGCGGTCGCCCGCCTTGAGCTCGTTGCCCGCCCAGCACTGCGCGACCAGGTTGATCCCCTCGGTCGCGCCGCGCACGAAGACGATTTCGCACTCCTGACCGCCGATGAACTTCGCCACGCGCTGGCGGGCAGCCTCGAAGGCGAGCGTCATGTCGGCCGAGCGCTGGTACACGCCGCGATGGACCGTGGCATAGGTCTCGCCATAGGCCCGGTTGATCGCATCGAGCACCGGCTTCGGCTTCTGCGACGTCGCCGCCGTATCGAGATACGCCCATCCCGCCGGGATCGCCGGGAAATCGGCGATCACGTCGAGCGCGCGGGTGCCTTCGGTGAGGCTCACAGAGTACCCCCGAGCCACTTGTCCGCATCCGCCTCGAATGCTTCGCGCACCGCATCCTCACCGATCCGGCTCAGCGCATCGGCGACGAAGGAGCGGGTCAGCATCGCGGTGGCACGCGCCTTGTCGATGCCGCGGCTCTCCAGATAGAAAAGCGCGTTCTTGTCGAGCTCGCCCACCGTCGCGCCATGCGCGCACTTCACGTCATCGGCGAAGATCTCAAGCTCGGGCTTGAGGTTCACCGTCGCGGTGCGATCGAGCAGCAGGCCGCGCAGCGATTGCTCCCCATCGGTTTTCTGCGCGCCGCGCGCGACTTCGACCCGGGCGGCGAGGCTCGCGACCGATTTGTCCGCCGCCACCGCGCGCCAGATCTGGCGCGAGCTGCCGTCGGTCTCTTCGTGCCGCACCGCGACCGCGCATTCCTGGCGCTGCGAACCCCGCGTAAGCAGCGCGCCGCCCATTTCGGCAAACGCGCCCTTGCCCGTAAGCGTCAGCGCACCATCGATGCGCGAGCCCATACCGCCCGCGCCGAGGAAGATCGAAACCAGGCTCGCAGCCTCGCCCACCTCTGCCTCGTCCCGGACGGAAACAAAGCCTTCGTCCTGCAACAGGCGCACCGAACGCATCAGCCGCGCGCCGCGCGCGAGCGAAATGCTGGTCAGCCGGTTCGCCCAGCCCACGCCGGCATAGGTCTCGACCAGCGAAGCGACTGCATCCTCGGCGAGCACGATCCGCGCGGGCACATGGCTTTCCCCGCCCGAACCCAGATGGACGATCTGGATCGCCGTCACCGCATGCTCGGGCTCGATGTGGAGCGACCAGCCCTCGCCCTCCGCCAGGCTGGCGAGAGGGTGCGTGCTGCTGACGATCTGCCGCGTTACCTGCACGGCTCCAGGGCGGCTGTGTGCGGGTTCGAACGCGCCATCGATGAAGCAGAGGCGCGGGCCGTCCAAATCGAGGAACAGGTCTGCCGGGTCTAAGCCGGTGACGCGCGGTTCCGCCTCGGCGGCGGAACGCAGCGCCTGCATGTCGGCCCAGCGCCACTCCTCCATGCGCGGGGTCGGGAGTTCAAGCGTGGAGACCATCAATTCCTCCCTCGCGCAGCGGGGGAGGTGGCAGCCCCGATCCGGGGCTGACGGAGGGGCCTTATCCGCGAACGCATCGCCTGGAGCGAGGCCCCCTCCTCCACTTCGTGGTCCCCCTCCCCCGCTTCGCGAGGGAGGAAAAGAAATGAACTCGTCACGCCGCCACCCCATAGCCTTCGCGTTCGAGCTGGAGCGCGAGTTCGGGGCCACCGGTGCGGGTGATGCGGCCAGCCTCCAGCACATGGACGAAATCGGGCTGCACGTAATCAAGCAGGCGCTGATAATGGGTGATCAGGATCACGGCCTTGTCCGGCGCGCGCATGATCCGGTTGATACCGTCGCCAACCGCCTTGAGCGCATCGATGTCGAGCCCCGAATCGGTTTCGTCGAGGATAGCGAGCTTGGGCCCGATGATGCCCATCTGCACCATCTCGTTGCGCTTCTTCTCGCCGCCGGAGAAACCGACATTGACCGGGCGCTTGAGCATTTCCTGGTCCATCCCCAGCGCATCCGCCTGCGCACGCGCCAGCTTCAAAAACTCGCCGCCTGACAGCGCCGCCTCGCCGCGCCCGCGCCGCTGCGCATTGAGCGCCTCGCGCAGGAACTGGACGTTCGACACGCCCGGAATCTCGACCGGATATTGGAAGCCAAGGAACAGGCCCGCCGCTGCGCGCTCGTGCGGCTCCAGCTCCAGCAGGTCCACACCATCGAAGCGTACGCTGCCGCCGGTCGGCGCATAGCCGGGCCGCCCGCCCAGCACATAGCCGAGCGTCGACTTGCCCGCGCCGTTCGGCCCCATGATCGCGTGGATCTCACCCGCATTCACCGCGAGCGAGAGCCCGCGCAGGATTTCCTTGCCGTCGACTTCGGCGCGGAGATTGTCGATCTTGAGCATCACTTGGGTTCCGAATTCCTGGCCGGGGCACATGCCCGGCTGTTCCGTGTTACGCGCAGCCGCATCATGGCCGCGCCTCTTCCTTGGCTGCAGTGCCGTCACCGAATTTCATCGTCACCACCGAGCCGCTGGTGGACGCGCTCGGTGGCGGCGGAAGCGGCTTGACGCGCTGCTTGTCATTCTCTTCCGTGCGATCGGCGATCGGACCCAGCGTGCCTGGCGCAGGCGCGGTCTTGGGCTGGACCAGCTTGGGCATGTCGAAGATCGCGGGCGCGCCGGTGCCGAGGTTGCTGCGCGCCGCCCCGATCGCGGGCTCGATCGCGGTCAGTTCGACGCAATCGGTAACTTGGTCGGCAGTCTTCGCATAACAGACCGGCGTCGCCTGACAGGCATTGGTATCGCGCCGCTGGCTGCCGCTGGAGATCATGATCCGGCAATTGCGCAGCTTGTTGTCCGCGCCCTTGTCGAACAGCATCGTCGTGGTGCCATAGGTCGCCTGGACGACGATATCTTCATACTGGTCGTCCTCCACCGGCGGCGCGGCGGCAGCAGCCTTGGGCACGTCCTGCGCGGCGAGGAGAAGGAGTGTGGGGACGATCATCCCACGCTCCCCTCAAGCGAGATCCCCAGCAGCTTCTGCGCTTCGACCGCGAATTCCATCGGCAACTGCTTGAGCACTTCGCGCGCGAAGCCGTTGACGATCAGCGCGACCGCCGCTTCGGAATCGAGCCCGCGCTGCATCGCGTAGAACATCTGGTCTTCGCTGATCTTGCTGGTCGTCGCCTCATGCTCGATCTGCGCCGAGGGGTTCTTCACCTCGATATACGGCACGGTATGTGCGCCGCACTGATCGCCGAGCAGCAGGCTGTCGCACTGGGTGAAGTTGCGGACATTCTCGGCACCGGCATTGACCAGCACGCGGCCCCGATACGTGTTGTTCGACTTGCCCGCACTAATCCCCTTGGAGACGATCGTCGAGCGGGTGTTCTTGCCGATATGGAGCATCTTGGTGCCGGTATCGGCCTGCTGATGGCCGTTGGTGACCGCGACCGAATAGAATTCGCCGACCGATCCATCGCCCTTCAGCACGCAGCTGGGATATTTCCAGGTGATCGCGCTGCCGGTCTCGACCTGGGTCCAGCTCACCTTCGAGTTCTTCCCCTCGCACAATGCGCGCTTGGTGACGAAGTTGAAGATGCCGCCCTTGCCGTTCTCGTCGCCGGGATACCAGTTCTGCACGGTCGAATATTTGATCTCGGCATCGTCCAATGCGACCAGCTCGACCACGGCGGCATGGAGCTGGTTCTCGTCGCGCATCGGCGCTGTGCAGCCTTCGAGATACGAGACATAGCTGCCCTTGTCGGCGACGATCAAAGTCCGCTCGAACTGGCCGGTATTCTCGGCATTGATGCGGAAATAGGTGCTGAGTTCCATCGGGCAGCGCACGCCCTCAGGAACGTAAACGAACGTACCGTCGGAGAAGACCGCCGCGTTCAGCGCCGAGAAGAAATTGTCGCGGACGGGCACGACCTTGCCCAGCCATTTGCGGACGAGATCGGGATATTCGCGGATCGCTTCGCTGATCGAACGGAAGATGACGCCTGCCGCTTCGAGTTCGGCGCGGAAGGTGGTCGCGACCGAGACGCTGTCGAACACCGCATCGACCGCAACCTTGCGCGCGCCCTCGACGCCCGCGAGCATCTTCTGCTCCTCGATCGGGATGCCCAGCTTCTCATAGACGCGTAGGATTTCGGGATCGACCTCGTCGAGGCTGCCGAGCGCCTTCTTCTGCTTGGGCTCGGCATAATAATAGGCGTCCTGGTAATCGATCTCTGGGATCGCCAGCTTGGCCCATTCGGGCAACTCCATCGTCTGCCAGGTGCGAAACGCCTTGAGCCGGTATTCGAGCATCCATTCGGGCTCGTTCTTCTTGGCCGAGATGAAGCGGACAGTGTCCTCGCTCAGCCCCTTGGGCGCGAACTCCTGCTCGATGTCCGAGCTGAAGCCCCACTCATATTTCTTGTTCGCGGCGGCGAGTGCCTCGGCATTCCGCGCCTTGGTGTCGGTTTCGGTGGTCATCACGCGTGCTCCGCCACGGCCGGCACAGGCGCCTGCGCGGAAAGTTGGGCGAGGGTTACACCGGCGAGCGCGCCACGGACGGCACCATTGACGGTGCCCATATGCGGCTTCACGCGGCAGCTCCCTTCGACGGCGCAATCATGCTTGCCTGTATCGACGCAGGAGGTCATCGCGATGGGGCCTTCGATCGCCTCGACGATATCGGCCAGGCTGATCGCGGCCGGCGGGCGCGACAGGCGAAAGCCGCCGCCCGTGCCGCGCGTCGATTCGATCAGGCCCGCGCCGGAAAGCTTGCTCACCAGTTTCTGCACCGTGGGCAGCGGCAGCCCCGTCTCATCGGCGAGCAAGGTCGCGTTGAGGCGAATGCTTCCACAGTGCCTCGCGGCGGCAGACATCATCACGACGGCATAGTCGGCCAGGCTGGACAGGCGCATTATTGCGAACGACTCTCAATCAGATCAATTTAATCCGATTGCCAAATGGGCGTCTCGCCCTCTCAGGTCAACCTTTTCGGGGAAATGTTCGGGAAGAAAGTGGAGCCGGTTGCCCAAAGCGACCCGGAGCGGATTTCACAACCACGTTTTGACGGACGGTGATGCGGGTGCGAAAGGCGCTGGCATGGCCCGTACCCTCAGCTCCGCCTTATTCGCGCTCGACCCCGAACGCGCCCACCGCGCCGCCGTCCGCAGCCTCGCGCTCTGGGGATCGCTGGGCACGCCGTTTGGCGGCGTGGTCGAAAATTCGCAGGGCGTAGCGATCGCCGGAATCAAATTCCCCAATCGGGTCGGGTTGGCCGCGGGCTTCGACAAGGACGCGGAAGCGATCGCCGGGCTGTTCGCGCTCGGTTTCGGTGCGGTTGAGGTCGGCACGCTCACCCCGCGCGCACAGCCCGGCAACCCGAAGCCGCGCCTGTTCCGGCTTACCGAAGACGAAGCGGTGATCAACCGCATGGGTTTCAACAATGGCGGCGTGGACGCGGCACTTGCCCGCATCGCGGCGCTGAAGAAGCGCGCGGGCGTGCTGGGCATCAATGTCGGCGCGAACAAGGACAGCGACGATCGCGTCGCGGACTATGCGCTTGGGGTCGCCAAGGCCGCGCCGCATGCGGACTATATCACGATCAACGTTAGCTCGCCGAACACGCCCGGCCTGCGCGATCTGCAATCGCGCCCCGCGCTCGACGAACTGCTGGCGGCCGCAGACGCTGCGCGCGCGGGCACGCCATTGTTCCTCAAGATCGCGCCCGATCTCGACCGTGCGGGTATCGAAGGCGCGGTCCGCGCCGCTATCGACAACCGCATCGACGCGCTCATCGTGTCGAACACCACGATCTCGCGTCCGCCGCTCGAGTCGCGCTATGCGGGTGAGGCCGGCGGCCTTTCGGGCAAGCCGCTGCGCGCGCTGGCGATGGCCAAGCTGATCGAGGCGCGCGAGGCGTCCGGCGGCGCGCTTCCGCTGATATCGGCGGGGGGGATCGACAGCGGCGACGAAGCAAGGCGGCGCGTGGATGCGGGCGCGGCGATGGTGCAGATTTATTCCGCGCTCGTCTTCAAGGGGCCGGGCCTGGCGCGCGAGATCGCCCGCGCGCTTCGCTGACGTAGCGGCTTTGCCGCGCCATCAAACCCCGCTACGGCTAGCCCGATGAAGAAGCTGGCCGCGTATCTCGTCGTTCTACTGCTCCCGCTCAGCGCCTTTGCGCAGGGTATCGTCAGCGCCGCGGACCCCCGGGCTGCGGCGGCGGGCGTCGAAATCCTCGGCAAGGGCGGAAGCGCCACCGATGCCGCCATCGCGACCATGCTGGCGCTCAACGTCGTCGAGCCGCAAAGCGCAGGGATCGGCGGCGGCGCATTCTTCGTGCAATATGACGCAAAGGCCCGGCGGACGACCACGATCGACGGGCGCGAAAAGGCCCCGGCGGCGGCAACCTCGCGCTGGTTCTACGATGCCGATGGCAAGCCGCTGAGCATTTTCCAGGCGGTCCCCGGCGGGCGCAGCGTGGGCGTGCCGGGCACGATCCGGGCCATGGCCGCTGCGCATCGCCGTGGCGGGAAGCTGCCCTGGGCCGCCCTGTTCGAACCCGCGATCCGGCTAGCGCGCGACGGCTTCGAGGTTTCGCCCCGGCTCAACAACGCGCTCACCCGCTTCGGCAGCCATGTCGATCAGGGCGTCCGCGCGATCTTCTCGCCCGAAGGAACGCCGCTGGCAATCGGTGCGCATGTGCGCAACCCGGAGCAGGCGGCGCTGTTCGAGCGGATCGCCAAGTCCGGGCCGGACAGCTTCTATGTCGGGCCCCAGGCCGAGAAGCTCGTCGCCACCGTCAACGGCGCGGCGCGCAACCCCTCGCACATGACCGCCAGCGATCTGGCCGCCTATGAGGCACGCGAGCGTCCGGTGCTTTGCGGCAAATATCGCCGCCACAAGATCTGTTCGATGGGTCCCCCTTCGTCGGGCGGTATCGCGGTGCTGATGATCCTCAAGCAGCTTGAGCGCTTCGATCTGGCGGCGCTCGGCAAGGATTCGCCCACCGCCTGGCACCTGTTCGCCGAAAGCTCGCGGCTCGCTTACGCCGATCGCAATCTGTATGTCGGCGATCCCGATTACGTGTCGGTCCCGGTCAAGGGCCTGCTGGACAGGAAGTATCTGGCCGGCCGCTCCGCCCTGATCGATCCCAAGGGCACGATGACCAGCGTCACCGCCGGCAAGCCGCGCGGCGCGCCGCCCCGCCTGCCCGCGCCCGACACCGAAGTGCCCGGTACGACCTCGCTCAGCGTGGCGGATGCCAGCGGCAACGTGGCACAGGTGACCACCACGATCGAGAGCTCGTTCGGGTCGGGCCTGTCGATGGACGGCATCCTGCTCAACAACGAGCTCACCGATTTCGATATCGTGCCGGAGAAGGACGGCTATCTCGTCGCCAATCGGGTGGAGGGCGGCAAGCGCCCCCGCAGCTCGATGGCGCCGACGATCGTCTATGGGCCGGATGGCAAGGTCCGCATCGCGATCGGCGCGGCGGGCGGATCGACGATCATCGCGCAGGTGGCGAAGGCGCTGATCGGCGTGATCGACTGGAAATTGTCCGCGCAGGACGCCGTGGCGCTGGGGCTGCTCTATGCGCCCGGGCCGGTCGCGACCGCGGAGAAGGGCACGCAGCTCGATGCGATGATCCCCGCGCTCAGGGCGCTTGGCGAAAAGGTCGAATCGGGCGCGCTGGGGCTCAAGGCCAACGCGATCGAGCGCGTGCAGGGCAAGTGGGACGGTGCCGCCGATCCGCGCAGCGAAGGCGCGGTGATGCATCAGGATGGACGGATGAAGGAAATCGTGCGGGCGGGCGCGCAGCCCAACCGCCCTGCGGAATGAGGTGACGCCGCCAAAGCGGCGCATCGGGGAGAGGGATGACAATGCGAAAGCTCGAACGCTTTGAAAATCTGGTCGCGATGTTCTTCGCGCGCGCCCGCGAAAAGGGCGACAAGCCGTTCCTGTGGCACAAGTCGGAGGGCGCCTGGCGCCCGACGAGCTGGGCAGAGGCGGCGCGACAGGTCGCCAGCCTGGCCTCGGCCTTCACCGCGCTCGGCCTGAAGCGCGGCGACCGCGTCATGCTGGTCAGCGAGAACCGTCCCGAATTCTGCATCACCGATCTCGCGATCATGGCGGCGGGCTGCATCACCGTGCCGACCTACACCACCAATACCGAGCGCGATCACCAGCACATCATCGAGAACTCGGGCGCCTGCGCGATCGTGGTCTCGACCACCAAGCTCGCCAAGACGCTGCTGCCCGCCGCGATCCGCGCTTCCTCTGCCCGGATGATCATCGGCATCGATGAAGTGCGTATCGGACAGCAGGGCGCGCTGGAATTTCACGACTGGCACGATCTGATCGCGAAGCACGATACGCCCGCCAGCGAAGCCGCCGCGCGCGCCACCTTCGCGCGTGAGGATACCGCCTGCATCATCTACACCAGCGGCACGGGCGGAAGCCCGCGCGGGGTGATGCAGCATCACGGCGCGATCCTGCACAATGTGGAGGGGTGCTGTTCGGTCATTTCGGAGGATTTCGGCTGGGGCGACGAAGTGTTCCTCAGCTTCCTGCCCTTGAGCCATGCCTATGAGCATACCGGCGGGCAATTCTTCCCGATCGGGCTCGGCGCCGAAATCTATTATTCCGAAGGGCTGGAGAAGCTTGCCTCGAATATCGAGGAGGTGCGCCCGACGCTGATGGTCGTCGTCCCCCGTCTGTTCGAAGTGCTGCGCACGCGCATCGTCAAGCAGGTGGAGAAGCAGGGCAAGTTCGCCAACTATCTGCTCGATCGCGCGGTCACCATCGGCAACAAGGCAGCCAAGGGCAGCATCCCGCTCCATGATCGCCCGATGGACCTGTTCCTGGGCGCGACGCTGCGGCCAAAGCTGGCCAAGAAGTTTGGCGGGCGGATCAAGGCGATGGTCTCGGGCGGCGCGCCACTAAATCCCGAAGTCGGCAATTTCTTCGCATCGCTGGGGCTCACCTTCCTTCAGGGCTATGGGCAGACCGAGGCCGCGCCGGTCATCTCGTGCAACCGACCGCGCGCGGGCCTCAAGATGGATACGGTCGGCCCGCCGCTGGACGGCGTCGAGGTGAGGATCGCGGAAGACGGGGAGATATTGGTGCGCGGCGAGCTCGTCATGCACGGTTACTGGCGCAATGAGGAAGAAACCGCGCGAGTCCTGAAAGACGGCTGGCTCCACACCGGCGACATCGGCCTGATCGACGAAAAGGGACGCATCCAGATCACCGATCGCAAGAAGGACATCATCGTCAACGACAAGGGCGACAATGTCGCGCCGCAAAAGGTGGAGGGGATGCTGACCCTCCAGCCCGAGATCGTCCAGGCGATGATCGCGGGTGACAAGCGCCCCTATATGACCGCGGTGATCGTGCCCGATCCCGAATGGACGCAGGAATGGTGCGCGAAGTCGGGAACGAAGTGTGACTTCAAGGAGCTGGCGCACGATCCCGATTACAAGGCGGCCCTGGGCGCGGCGGTCGAGCGGGTAAACAAGGAGCTCTCGGTAATCGAGCGCGTCCGCAAGTTCATCATCGCCGACGGCCCGTTCACGATCGAGAACGAGCAGCTAACGCCGAGCCTGAAGATCCGCAGGCATGTGTTGAAGCAAGCTTATGGGGAGCGGCTGGACGCGCTGTATTGAGGTCAGCAGGGCCCATGCCAGAACAGGCGTAGACTTCTTAAAGCAGCCTGTCGGCTAGCGACCCATTGCAGACTTCCGTACCCTCCTGTTCCCCTCTCTTCGTCACCCCGGGCTTGCCCCGGGGTCCCGCTTCTTCCTTACGTACCGTCAGCGCGTTCCAGACAGCTCGCGCGGCTGGAGCTGAAAAGCTGCCAGACCGCTCCCTCGTTCCTTTCCCTCGCGGGGGAGGAACTGCGGATCCTGAATCCTTGTCACCCCGGACCTGTTCCGGGGCCCACCAAGCCGCGGGTGTTTAGGCTGGAGCCTCTTGTCCATCGAGTGCCGCCAGGTGGGTCCCGGAACAAGTCCGGGATGACGGGTGTCGACGTGGGGTGTGCCCGCTTTCCACCCATAGTCGGCCGTTCAGCCCTACTGCCGAAAGCGGTCGTTTATGGTCTCACGCCCTAGCCGTCGCCAGCCGCGGAGAGTCAATGGATCACTTCTTGGCCGCCGCCTTCTTTGCCGGCGCGGGCGCCTTCTTCTCCGGCACCACAGCCATCGTCCAGTCCTTGCTCGGCACCAGATATTTGGCGGCGAGCTTCTGAAGCTCTTCTGGCGTGGTCATCGCGATGTCCTGCGCCAGCGTGTTCACCGCTTCGATCCGCGCCGGATCGCGCGTGCCGCCCTCGACGAGGCGCATCCAGAACATGTTGCCGCTCGATTGGCGGATCAGCAGCTGCTTGATCGGCGTCAGCGCCCGGTCAAGCTCGTCCGCCTCCACGGGCTTGGCGACCAGATCCGCGGCGATCCCGCGAGACAGCTTGAAGAAGAAATCGGTCTTGTCCGGCGGCACCATGCCCAGCGCGAGCAGCTTGCCGCCGCCCGGCATCCCGACCGGCCAGTCGCTCACCACGGCGGGCGAATAGCTGATCCCCGCCTGGCTGCGAAGCTGGTCCATCAGCCGGTCGCGGAAGATCGCGGCGAGCACGTCGAGCTTGCGGCTCTCGGTGATGCCCGCGCTGCCGCCGCCCGTGGGCCAGGCGATCACGGCCGCGGCCTGATCCTGCTTGCCGGTATGCGTGCGGATTACCGGCTTCGCGACATGCGCCGGGAATTTGGCGGGCGGCCCGGCGCTGGCGGCGGCGGGCCGCGGCGCCAGCGCGCCAAAGGTGGCCGCGACGGCATCGACGGTCACGTTCGCATCCATGTCGCCAAAGATCGAAATCTCGATCGGCCCGCTGGCGAGCAGCGGCTCCCACAGCTTGCGGAAGGATTGCGGCGTGATCGCCTCGACCGTCGCACGCGGCGGGGTGCCCCAGCGCGGATCGCCCGAATGGAGCAGTGATTCCAGATCGCGCGAGACCACGGCGTCGGGCGATGAAGACAGGCCGGCATAGCCCGACAGCACCCCGGCACGCGCCCGGACAACCGGATTGGGGTCCCAGCCGGGCGCGGCGAGCTTGGTGGCGAACAGCTTGAGCTGATCGGCCAGATCCTCCTTGGTGGTCTGCGCGCTGAGCACGAAAGCGTCGTCGGCGATCGAGAAGTCCATTCCGATCTGACGGCGGCCGGTCAGCGCGTCGAGCTCTTCCTGGCCATAGGTGCCGATGCCGCTCGCCATCAGCGCAGGCTCACCGGCCCATGCCGGGGACTGGCGATCGGCGGGCAGCGCCTTCAACCCCCCACCGAAACGCACGCGAACATAGACCTTGCCGGTCTCGCCCTGATCCTGCCGCATCAGCAGCTTGACCCCGTTGGAATAGGTCACCTGATCGATCTGCGCGGAAGGCAGCACCGTCTGGCGCAGCGCGACCACGCCGGGCGCGCCAAGCTTCGGCAGCGCATCGAAGCTGACATCGCCCACGAACTTGCGGTTCCCCGCCGCGACGACATTGGCGGAAAGCGCCGCAGTCACCTTGGTCAGCACCTTCGCGTCGGGCACGTGGATATTGACCAGCGCGCGTGTCGCGGTGCCTTCAAACACCTTCTTGGAAGCCGCGAGCACGGTTTCGGGCGTGAAGAATTTCGCGTCCACCGCACCCTTGAAGATGTCGTAGCTGCCCTCGGGCGTGGTCACGGTTTCGTTGATGTCCACCGCTTCGATCAGATCCTCGGCGATCTTGGATCCCGCCTCCACCGGAGCGGTATTGATCCGCTGCTTCATCGCGGCGTCGATCTCGGCAAGCTCGCGATCGATCTCGGCCTGGGTCGGCGGGGTTTCCTGCGCATCGGCGATCACCGCGCGCACGTCGCGCAGCGCCGCTTCCCAATCGTCGCCGGCGGGCAATACCTGCATCGTGGTCACGTTGGCCGATCGCGCGATATCCGAAAGGTCCGCGCCTGCCGCCAGGAAAGTGCCGCCCGAGCGCGCGCGCGTTTCCAGCCTGCGGTTGATGATGCGGATCGCGACCAGATCGATCATCCGCTTCTGGTTGAAGATCACCGTATCGGCAAAGACCGTCCAGGGGCGTACGGTCGTCATCATCACCATCGGCGGGATGGCGGGCTCGACGATGCTCGCCGCCACGGGGTGCCCGGCGCTGGGCTGGCCGAAATCGGGCGTCGCCGGGGCAGGACCGTTGCCCTGCCAAGCAGAGAAATGCTTGGTTACGAGTTGCTCGAGGATCGCGGGATCCATGTCGCCGATCACCACCACGGTGGCGCGTTCGGGGCGGTACCAGCGGTCGTGGAACGCCTTCACCGCTTCGGCGGTCGCGCCGGTCAGCGTCTCGACCGTGCCGATCGGCGCGCGCTGCGCCAGCGGCTGGCCCGCGAAGATCAGGTCGAGCTGCGCGTCCTGCAAGCGAACCTGCGGGCCCGGCTGCTCGCGCTGCTCGGCGAGGACCACCGGCCGCTCGGCGGTGAGCGCTTCCGGCGTGATCGCCGGACCGGTCATCATGCCGGACAGGATCTTCATGCTCTCGTCGAGCTTGTCGCTCGTCGCGCTGGGCAGATCGAGCTTGTAGGTTGTCGCGGTGAAGGTCGTCGTCGCGTTCGAATCCGAACCGAAGGTGACGCCGTAACGCTGCCATATCCGCTTCGATTCGCCATCGGGCACATGGATCGATCCGCGGAACGACAGATGCTCGAGCAGATGCGCGAAGCCGCGCTCGCTATCCTGTTCCATCAGCGATCCGGCATCGACCCTGACGCGCACCGATACCTGGCCCGGGGGCACGCCATTCTTGCGCACCGCATAGCGCACCCCGTTGGGGAGCCGTCCGAATTTCCACTCGGGATCGTGGACGAGGTCACTGCCCTTGTAGAGCCAGGGATCGTCCGCCGTCTGGACCGGCCGGGGGGCCGACTGCGCCGAAGCCTGCGGCGCGGTCTGCGCCTGAAGGGCGACCGGCGCGGCGAGCGTTACAAGGGCCAGAAGGGCGAAATGCGGCAAGCGCTTGATAGGGGGCATGCGGCCTCATCTAAAGGGGATCACGTCGCCATGCCAGCGCGCACCTTTCCGGCAGGTGTACGGCGAGCGGACCGCGGCAGCTTCACCCCGATCGCATGTCGCCGTCAGCTATTTTCCCGGCAACCTTTCGTTTCCGCCGCGCCGCTTGATCCGCGCGCTCCCAAGCGCCACATGCCGCTCATGCTGATCGAGACAGAACCCACACCCAATCCGGCGACGCTGAAATTCCTGCCGGGCCGTGCCGTGATGGATTCGGGCACGCGCGACTTCGCCACGCCCGAAGAGGCCGAGGCTTCGCCGCTGGCCGAGGCGCTGTTCGGCCTGGGCGACGTGACCGGCGTGTTCTTCGGCCGCGACTTCATCTCGGTCACCGCCGCGCCTGGCGTTGAGTGGCGCGACCTGAAGCCCGATGTGCTGGGCATCCTGCTCGATCATTTCAGTGCGAACATGCCCTTGTTCCGCGCGCCGTCGGCCGGGTTCAGCGTGCCCGCCGAGGATCAGGATTTCGGCGACAATCCCGAAGATGCGGAGATCGTCGCGCAGATCAAGGAGCTGATCGAGACGCGCGTGCGTCCGGCCGTCGCCAATGACGGCGGCGATATCGTCTATCGCGGCTTCGATCAGGGGAAGGTCTACCTCCAGATGCAGGGCGCCTGCTCGGGCTGCCCCTCCTCCTCCGCGACCCTCAAAAATGGCATCGAGCAGCTGCTCAAACACTATGTTCCCGAAGTAACCGAAGTAAGGGCCGTATAATGGCAACCCCGCTTGATGATGAGGCGCTCGATCGCCTGTTCCGCACTGCCCGCACCGCCAACGGCTACACCGACCACCCGGTAAGCGAAGCCGATATCCGCGC
Source organism: Sphingomonas soli NBRC 100801 (assembly GCF_001591025.1). GTDB lineage: Bacteria > Pseudomonadota > Alphaproteobacteria > Sphingomonadales > Sphingomonadaceae > Sphingomonas > Sphingomonas soli. Next base: position 9,592 of record NZ_BCTZ01000019.1, on the reverse strand, counting down.
GATCTACGACCTCCTCAAGATGGGCCCGACCTCGGCCAATCAGCACCCCGCCCGCTTCGTCTGGATTACCAGCCAGGAAGGCAAGGAGAAGCTGGCCGCGCTGTCGAGCGGCACCAATGGCGAGAAGATCCGCAAGGCGCCTGCCGCGGTGATCATCGGCATGGACCTGAATTTCAACGAAGAGCTTCCCTGGCTCTTCCCGCACGCACCTGGCGCCAAGGACTGGTTCGGCGACGAAGCCACGCGCTACACTCATGCCTTCCGCAATTCGTCGCTCCAGGGTGCCTATTTCATCATCGCGGCGCGCGCGCTGGGCTTCGATACCGGCCCGATGTCGGGCTTCGACAACGCCAAGGTTGACGAAGCCTTTTTCGCGGACCAGCCCAGTGTCCGGTCCAACTTCATTTCGACGATCGGGCATGCCGACCCCAGCACCATCTTTGAGCGGCTCCCCCGCCCCGAGTTCGAGCGCTTCAACCGCGTCATCTGAACCGTTGCGCACGCTCGTCATCGAAACGGCGACTGCCGCCTGCTCGGTCGCGCTGATCGAGAGCGGACGCGTGATTGCCAACGCGCATGAAATCGTCGAGCGCGGCCATGCCGAGCGGCTGATACCGATGATCGCCGCGTTGCCGGGCGAAGGCAGGGCGGACGGAATCCTCGTGGACGTGGGTCCCGGCAGTTTCACCGGAGTGCGGGTGGGGCTTGCCGCCGCGATCGGGCTGGGGATCGGACGCGGCGTTCCCGTGCAGGGCTATTCTTCGCTCGCCCTGCTCGCGGCCACAGCCTTTGCCCGCGATCCCGCCCTCGCGCGCCTTGCCGTGGTGCTCGAAGGGGGGCACGGTGAGGTGTTTATGCAGATATTCCATGCATCTCCGTTCGGCACGGACACGCCGCTTCGATCGCTGACGCCATCCGCCGCGATCGAATTACTGGATGGGCTTCCCGCAATCGGCAGCGGCGTTCGCCGCCTCGCGCAGATCGCGCCTTCTTCCGCACTGGCCGAGGCTTGGCCCGATGCGGCCGACGCTGTTTCGCTGCCGCCTGCTTTCGCTGCGCTCCCCGCCAGTCCCATCTATGGCCGCGCGCCGGATGCGAAGACACTGGCGGAACGCGGCCTCGCATGAGCGGCGTCCTTCACCAGCGCGAGTTGCGCGAAGGCGGGGTCCATGACCTGCCACAGATCGTGCAAATCATGCAGGATGCGTTCGAACCGCGCTTCGGCGAGGCATGGACCAGCGCGCAATGCATGGGGATGCTTTCGCTCCCGGGCGTCTGGATGGTCATTGCCAGCCTTGACGGCAAGGACATCGGCTTCGCCCTTACGCGCCTGGTCGCGGACGAAGCCGAATTGCTATTGCTTGCCACCCGCCCCGGCGCGCGCCGCCGCGGCGTTGGCGGTGCGCTGCTGCGCGCCGTGATAGAAGAGGCGCGCGCCCGCGGCGCTGCGCAGATTTTCCTGGAGGTTCGCGCTGGAAACAGCGCCGCAAAGCTCTACAACCGTGAAGGTTTCGCCAAAGTTGGCGAGCGGACCAATTACTATCGCGGAAAATCTGGCCAGCTATTTGATGCGCATACCTACGCTAGAAAACTGAATTGATTCCAATCTATTCAGGGAATTTTGGCACACAGCAAGGTTAAGCGCTTGCCTTATGACCAAAATGGACCGATACGGCCCGGCGAAGGGTGGAATGTACCCGCCTCGTACGGTCGAAAGGAAAACAATGGATACCATGTCGGACATTCAGGAGACGCTTGTCACGCTCACGGCTGACATCGTTGCGGCTCATGTCAGCAACAACAGTGTTGCTGTTTCTGATCTGCCGGTACTGATCCAGAACGTTCATGGCGCGCTTTCCGCTCTGGGCACCGCGCCCGCCGAGCCGGAAGTGAAGCAGGAGCCCGCCGTATCGATCCGCTCGTCGGTAAAGCCCGATTTCATCGTCTGCCTGGAAGATGGCAAGAAGCTCAAGATGCTGAAGCGCCACCTGATGACGCATTATCAGATGACCCCTGATCAGTATCGCGCCAAGTGGAACCTGCCCGCCGACTATCCGATGGTCGCCCCCAACTATGCCGAGCAGCGCCGCACCCTGGCGAAGAAGATCGGCCTGGGCACCAAGCGCCGCAAGCGGTAACTGCCCCTCCCTCTCGGGAGCGACTTCAAGCGCCGGCCAGGGCGATAGCCCGGGTCGGCGTTTTGCGTTCAACCGCCCTTCCCCCTGCTGACCAATATGGCTACATCATCGCAATGCCACGCAAGATCGACCTGGAAGCCCTTTGCCATGAGAAGGGCCTGCGCATCACCGAACAGCGCAAGGTGATCGCCCGCGTGCTTTCCGATGCCGAGGACCATCCCGACGTCGAAAAGGTCTATGAGCGCGCATCCGCAATTGATCCCGGGATCTCGATCGCCACGGTCTATCGCACCGTGCGCCTGTTCGAGGAGGCAGGCATCCTCGACCGCCACGATTTCGGCGACGGCCGAGCACGCTACGAGCCCGCACCCGAAGCCCATCACGATCACCTGATCGACGTCGAGACCGGCAAGGTCATCGAATTCGTCGATCCGGAATTGGAGCTGCTCCAGAAGCAGATTGCCGAGCGGCTGGGCTTCCGCCTCGTCGATCATCGGATGGAATTGTACGGCGTCGCTCTGGACCGGAAGAACTGACGCTTCGCGTTCAGCCTCCCTTGGCCCAAGCCATGTTAAATTCCTTGTAGACACCGCGCACCGGATTTCCCGCGGCATCGATCGCGGGGAAGAAGCGCCCCCGCAGCATCAGCGCCCGGCAGGTTGCCCGATCGAACGAACCAAACCCGCTGGACCTGATAACCTTGCAGCCGGTGGCGCGCCCCGCCTCATTGACGGCGAGCGCCACGGTGGTGCGCCCTTCCGCGCCGATCCGGACCATGTCCGCCGGGTAATCGTTGAGCCCGATCGGGGGAGGTCCGGGACGCATCTTTACTTCAGGGAGTGCAAAATCGGGGGTGTCGCCCATGCCCGTAAATGCCGCGCTGGTATCGACCACTGGAGCCCCGGTCGAGCTTGAGCATTCGAGCCAAGTCGCGCCGGTGATGATGCTCCGCTCGTTCACCAATTGCTCGTTTGCCCGGCACTGCTTGACGTGCAGATAAGCCGACACGCCGGTGTCGTTATGAACGCGAGTCTCCTGGCCCGGCACCAAGTTCCGGACCAGATATTGCGCGGCGTTGGTGCACGGCGTGGTCGCGGGGCTGAAGCAATAGTAGAATTTTATCGGATAAGAACAGATATTGCGAAAGTCGGCGATTTGCGTGGTGACGCGATAATGACGCGTCCGTGTTCGCTCTACGCCGCGCTCTTCGGTCGTGCACGCATTCTGCTCCTGAGCCTTGGCGGGAGACGCGATCGTCAACGCCGCCCCCGCTCCGAACAATGCCAGCACGACCAAGAGCATCCGCATCATTCCCTCCCCGAATTTGCTTTGGACGGTGCAGCGCCACCGTGGCATCGTCAAGAGTACTTGCCTTGCGGGGGCCGCACCGCTTGAATAGTGCCATGAATGACAATCGCGCCGACCGCATGCGTCAAGATGCCGCTCGCGGCATGCCGATCACGCTGAACTTGCGCGAGCGACTGCGCCTGTCGGGCCGGATCTTCCTGCTTGTGCTGCTGATCACCACGCATGTGCCGATGCACTATCTTTGGCGTCTGTTGCGCCTGCCATCGCCCTGGCCGCGCTGGTTTCTCGGCAATGTTGGCCGCATCGTCGGCGCGCGCGTGGAAAAGATCGGCGTGCCGCTGCGCCGCGACGTGTTCTACGTCGCCAATCATCTGAGCTGGATCGATATCCTGGCGCTGGGCGGCGCGAGTGGAACGGCCTTCATCGCCAAGGCGGAGCTGGCCAAGGCGCCGCTCGTCGGCTGGCTCGCGAACCTCAACCGCACGGTCTATGTAAAGCGCGAGAACCGGCTGGGCGTTGCCGAACAGATCAACGATCTGCGCCTCGCGCTCGAAGACAATTGGGCGGTCACGATCTTCCCCGAAGGGACGACGACCGATGGCCAGTCGCTGCTGCCCTTCAAGACACCAATGCTCCGTGTGCTCGAACCCCCGCCCCCCGGCGTAATGGTCCAGCCGGTATTTCTCGATTACGGTGCGGTCGCCGAAGAAATTGGCTGGATCGGCGACGAAAGCGGCCTGACCAACGCCAAGCGGATCCTCGCGCGCAAGGGCAGCTTCAAGCTGAGCATCCACTATCTCGAACCCTTCCTCCCCGCCGATTTCCCCGGCCGCAAGGCCATCGCCGCCGAAAGCCGCCGGCTGATCGAGGAGGCCCTGCTCGAAGCGCTGGGCAAACCGCTCCGCCCCTTCCGCTTCGACGTCGCCCCCGTCCGCTATGCCGTCCGCGAAGACAGCCCCGCCGCCTCCTGACCCGCCCGCACTTCGTCATGCTGGACTTGTTTCAGCATCCAACGTGCAACCGGGCTACAGTCTCTCGGCTATCCCGAGCACCGGCGCCAGATCGTTCCATTCCGGATTCTGCCGCTCGATCAGGTTGAGCTTCCAGTCGCGATGCCAGCGCTTGAGCTGCTTCTCGCGCGCGATCGCCGCATCCATGGTTTCAGCCATTTCGAAATAGACGAGACGGTGCACCCTGCAGCGCGTGGCAAAGCCCTCCGTCACGCCGTGCCGGTGCTGATAAAGCCGCCCCGGCAGATCGGACGTCACCCCGATATAGACCGTACCGCGCGGCGCGCTCGCGAGGATATAGACGCACGGGTTGCGGTCTCTCGGCATCGCCGGATGCTGCTGCGCCTTGGATGCTGAAACAAGTTCAGCATGACAGTGACTCAATAGCGCTGACTAAACGAGGCTTCGCCGCTATAGGCCCGCCATCATGAACGCCCCGCACAAACCCAAGACCTTCCACGTCAAGTCGTTCGGCTGCCAGATGAACGTCTATGACGGCGAGCGCATGGCCGAGCTGATGGCCGCTCAGGGCATGACCGCAACCGACGATGCCAATGCCGCCGACCTCGTCGTGCTAAACACCTGCCATATCCGCGAAAAGGCGACCGAAAAGGTCTATTCGGACATCGGCCGCCTGCGCAAACACGGCAACGATCCGATGATCGCCGTCGCCGGCTGCGTCGCCCAGGCCGAGGGCGAGGAGATCGTCCGCCGCGCCAAGGTCGACGTGGTGGTCGGCCCGCAGGCCTATCACAATCTGCCCGAACTGGTCAGCAAGGCGGCGCGCGGCGAATCCGCGCTCGACACCGATATGCCGCTCGCCAGCAAGTTCGGCGCGCTGCCCGCCCGCCGAAGGGTCGCGCCCGGCGCGTTCCTCACCGTCCAGGAAGGCTGCGACAAATTCTGCACCTATTGCGTCGTGCCCTATACCCGCGGTGCCGAAGTCAGCCGGCCGTTCGATGCGATCGTCGACGAAGCCAAGGCGCTGGTCGATGCCGGCGCGCGCGAGATCACGCTGCTGGGGCAGAACGTCAATGCGTGGGACGACGAAGCAGGCACCGGGCTGCACGGCCTGATCGCCGCGCTCGACAAGATCCCCGATCTCGCCCGCATCCGTTATACCACCAGCCATCCCAACGACATGCGCGACGGCCTCATTCGCGCCCATGCCGAGGTCGAGAAGCTGATGCCTTTCCTGCACCTGCCGGTGCAGGCCGGCAGTGACCGCGTGCTCAAGGCGATGAACCGCAGCCACACGCGCGATTCCTATCTCAAGATCCTCGATCGCGTCCGCGCCGCGCGCCCCGATATCGCGCTGTCAGGCGACTTCATCGTCGGCTTCCCGCATGAGACCGAGGCCGAGTTCGCCGAGACGCTAAGCCTGGTCGATGCGGTCGGCTACGCGCAGTGTTTCAGCTTCAAATATTCGCCGCGTCCAGGCACCCCGGCGGCGGATATGACCGACGGTTTCATCCCCGGCGAAGTTATGGACGACCGCCTCCAGCGGCTCCAGGCGGCGCTCAACCGCGATCAGGCCGCGTTCAACGCCGCGACCCTCGGCAAGACCTGCCAGGTGCTGATCGAGCGCAAGGGCAAGCTTCCCGGCCAGATGCTCGGCAAGTCTCCCTGGCTGCAATCGGTACACCTGATGACCGATGCCGCGATCGGCGATCTGGTCGAGGTCGAGATCGTGCGCGCCGATCCCAATTCCCTGGCGGGCGTCGCGATCTGAGTCTCTCCCCCAATTTGGCCGTCATCCCCGCGAAAGCGGGGACCCAGGGTTACAGGCGGCCCGCTTGCCGCTTTGGATCCCCGCTTTCGCGGGGATGACGATAAGCAGGGCGGGTCAATCCCAACCCATTCACCTTGTCCCGGCCCACGCAACCGACTGACCACGTCTGGACAGCCCTCGCCCGCTCCTCCACATTCCTGCCAAACGCAAAGGGATGTTTTAATGCGCCGATTTCTGACGCTTTCGTGCCTTCTCCTCGCCACCACCGCGCATGCCCAGCAGGCGCGCGATCCCGGCCCCGACGCCCCGGTCTCCTACGAGCTGAGCTTCGACAATGCCGCGCACCGCGAAGCGAACATCGCCGTCACCTACCGCAAGCTGAAGCCCGGCCCGGTCGAGTTCAGCATGGCGCGCTCGTCGCCTGGCCGGTACGCGGTCCATGAATATGCCAAGAACGTCTATGCGGTCTCGGCCAGGGACGGCGCGGGCCGCGCGCTCGCGATCGATCGCACCGAGCCCAATGTCTGGCGCGTCGCGAACCATGACGGCAGCGTCACCTTCTCCTACACGCTCTACGGCGATCGCGGCGACGGCACCTATGCGCAGATCGATCAGACCCACGCGCATCTCAACATGCCGGCCACGCTGATCTGGGCGAAGGGCTATGACGAGCGGCCGATCCGCGTCACTTTCCGCGCGGCCGATCCCAAATGGAAGATCGCGACCCAGCTTGCCCCGGTCGCGGGCAGCAACACCATCTTCTGGGCGCCGCACCTCCAATATCTGCTCGACAGCCCGACCGAGCTTTCGGACTTCCAGTTGCGCGAATGGACGGTCAATTCGGGCGGCAGGACCCAGACGATCCGCCTCGCCGTCCACAGCGCCGACACTGCGGCGGACGTCGACACCTTTGCCGAAAAGGCCAAGAAGGTCGTCGCCGAGCAGATCCGCATCTGGGGCACCGCGCCCGAATTCGATTTCGGCACCTACACCTTCATTGCCGATTATGTCCCGCAGATCAGCGGTGACGGCATGGAGCATCGCAACTCGACGATCATCAGCCAGCCGCGCTCGCTGGCCGAGGGCAAATTCTCCCAGCTCGGCACGCTCAGCCATGAATTCATCCATGCCTGGAATGTCGAGCGCCTGCGCCCGGCCGAGCTCGAGCCTTTCGATTTCACCCAGGCCGATCCCACCCCGTCCTTGTGGTTCGCGGAAGGCTTCACCCAATATTACGGGCCGCTGGCGATCCACCGCGCGGGCGAATCCTCGCTCGACGCGTTCCTCGCGCAGCTCGGCGGAACGCTCGATCATATCGTCAACAATTCGGGCCGCCGCTACGGCTCGCCGCAGGAGATGAGTCTCCGCGCGCAATATGTCGATGCCGCCACCTCGATCGATCCGGTCAATGAGCGGATCTTCACGTCCTATTATCCCTATGGCGCGGTGCTCGGGCTGCTGCTCGATCTCAAGCTCCGCCAGAGCTTCGGCACCGATCTCGACGCCTATATGCGCCATATGTGGAAGCGGAACGGTGCCGCGCAGCGCAATTATGCGCCGGCAAAGCCCTATACCACCGCCGACCTTGAAGCGGGCCTCGCCGAACTGACCGGCGACCGCGCCTTTGCGAAGCATTATTTCGACGATCATGTCCGGCGCAGCGAGCTCACCGATTTCGCGCCGCTGCTGGCACAGGCCGGCCTGGTCTGGCGTCAGGCCAATCCGGACACCGTATGGATCGGCACAAACAATGTCGAGGGCGACAGCAGCGGCTCGGTCACGCTCAAGGAAATCCCCTATCCGGGCAGCCCGATCTATGCCGCCGGGCTCGATCGCGGCGACACGATCGTCTCGATCGACAACAAGGCGGTCGCGAACGCGGCGGACTGGCGCGCGGCGGTCAAGGCGCTGAAGCCCGGCCAGCCGGTCTCGATCGCGTTCAGGACGCGCGCCGGGCCGGGCACCGCGACGATCACGCCGGTCGTCGATCCGCGCTTCTCGCTCACCACGCTCGAAAAGGCGGGCGGCACGCCGACGCCGGAACAGCTCGCCTTCCGCCGCGCCTGGCTGACGCGGGACTGAGCTTCCCATTCCTCCCCCTCCCGGAGGGGGAGGAATTGGCGCTACCGATCGCTGTGCCCCGAAATCCTCACTCCACAGCTTTTGCGCGGCGTCCGCCGAATTCGCTGTCCTGTTGAGATTCGCTCTGCCAATCTGCACATCGCACATGCGCCACGGAACCACCCGCTTCGCTTCCGGTTACGCCCAGATGGCCCGCGCGCGCGCTTCGCACCGCAAACCCGAAAGGATCGCATGAGCCGCAAGCCTGTCCAGGCCCAGTCCGGGGATCGCTCCCGTACCGAGGTGACGTTCGACAAGCCCCAGCTCCTGCCGCAATTGTTCGGGGAGTTCGACAGCAACCTCCTCGCACTCGAAGAGCGGCTCGGCGTCTATATCCATGCCCGCGGCCAGAAGGTGCAGATCGAAGGCTCGGCAGAGGCGGTCGCGCACGCCCGCGAAGTGCTGCAGGAACTGCACAGCCGCGTGATCCGGGGCGAGGAGATCGATACCGGGCTGATCGAGGCGGTGATCGCCATGTCGAGCGAGCCGATGTTCACCGGCATCGTCAAGGCCGAGGTGGCGAATGGCAATGCCCCCCCCGGCATCATGATCCGCACCCGCAAGAAGACGATCGTGCCGCGCTCGCTAACCCAGGCGCATTATATGCGCGAGCTGGTGTCGAACGACATGATCTTCGCATTGGGGCCGGCGGGCACCGGCAAGACCTATCTCGCGGTGGCGCAGGCCGTCGCCCAGCTCATCACCGGCAGCGTCCAGCGCCTGATACTCTCGCGCCCCGCGGTCGAGGCCGGGGAGCGGCTCGGCTTCCTGCCAGGCGACATGAAGGAGAAGGTCGATCCCTATCTCCGCCCGATCTACGACGCGCTCTATGATTGCCTTCCCGCCGAACAGGTCGAGCGGCGCATCGCATCGGGCGAGATCGAGATCGCGCCGATCGCCTTCATGCGCGGCCGCACGCTCGCCGATGCCTTCGTCATCCTCGACGAGGCGCAGAACACCACGCCCGCACAGATGAAGATGTTCCTGACGCGCTTCGGCCAGAACAGCCGGATGGTGATCTGCGGCGATCCCAACCAGACCGATCTGCCCGGTGGCCCCGCCGCCTCGGGCCTCAACGACGCGGTCAGCAAGCTGGAGGGGATCGAAGGCATCTCCACGGTGCGCTTCTCCACGCAGGACGTCGTGCGCCACCCGATCGTCGGTCGCATCGTCCATGCCTATGAGGGCGCCAATGCGTAGCCACACGCAATCCTCCCCCGGAGGGGGAGGGGGACCGCGAAGCGGAGGAGGGGGCCAGCCCCAGACGGTATCGCTGGAGGCAA
>NZ_BCTZ01000018.1 GCF_001591025.1 Sphingomonas soli NBRC 100801 | reverse complement strand
GGGGCTCCACGGGCGATGCTGTTTGCGGCTCGCCCCCTCCACCACCGACTTCGTCGGCGGTCCCCCTCCCCGTGCCGGGGAGGATTGGCTGTTGTTCAACGCCGGGCGTCTCTGCTTCCAGCACTTCCTCGCTGGGCGGGGCGGTCTCGGCTTCGTCGGCGTCGGTTTCGACGATGATCAGCGCGGAGCCGATCGCGACCTGATCGCCGACTTCGCCGGCCAGCTCGACGACCGTGCCGGAGACGGGCGATTCCATCTCCACCGTCGCCTTGTCGGTCATCATGTCGGCGACCTGCTGGTCCTCCTCGACACGGTCGCCGACCTTGACGTGCCAGGCGACGATCTCGGCTTCCGAGATGCCTTCGCCGATATCCGGGAGACGGAAGGTAAAGCGGGCCATGCGGATCAGTCCTTCAGGAGTTTCTTGAGCGCGGTGCCGATGCGGACGGGACCGGGGAAATAGGCCCATTCGAGGCTGTGCGGATAAGGCGTGTCGAAGCCGGTGACGCGCTCGACCGGGGCTTCGAGATGGTAGAAGCAGCGTTCCTGGACGAGGGCGGAAAGCTCGGCGCCGAAGCCCGAGGTGCGCGTCGCTTCATGGACGATCAGGCAGCGCCCGGTCTTCTTCACCGAGGCTTCGATCGCTTCGATATCGAGCGGCACGAGGGTGCGCAGATCGATGATCTCGGCATCGACATTGCCAAGCTCCTCGATCGTGTTGACCACGACATGGACCATCGCGCCGTAGCAGAGGATGGTAACATCATTGCCGGGGCGGACCACCGAGGCCTTGCCCAGATCGATGCGGTAATAGCCCTCCGGCACCTCGCCGCCGGGATGCCCGGCCCAGGTCTTGGCCGGGCGATCATAATGGCCGTGGAACGGGCCGTTATAGATACGCTTGGGCTCGAAGAAGATCGTCGGATCATTATCCTCGATCGAGGCGATCAGCAGCCCCTTGGCATCATAAGGCGTCGACGGGATGACGGTCTTCACGCCCGAGACATGGGTGAAGATGCCCTCGGGAGACTGGCTGTGCGTCTGGCCGCCGAAGATGCCGCCGCCGAACGGCGAACGCACCGTGATCGGCGAGATGAACTCGCCCGCCGAACGATAGCGCAGCCGCGCGGCTTCGCTGACGAGCTGATCGAGCGCGGGATAGATATAATCGGCGAACTGGATCTCGGGCACCGGCCTGAGGCCATAGGCACCCATGCCGACCGCGACGCCGATGATGCCGATCTCGGTGATCGGCGTGTCGAACACGCGGGTCTTGCCATATTTGGCCTGAAGCCCGGCGGTGGCGCGGAAGACGCCGCCGAAATAGCCGACATCCTCGCCCATCACGATCACATCGGGATCGCGGGCCATCATCACGTCCATGGCGGAGTTGATCGCCTGGATCATGTTCATGCGGGTGGTGGTCTGCTCAGCCATGCGTCACCGCCATTCCCGCGAAAGCGGGAACCGAAGGGCAACGAAGCGCGGTGCGCCGGGCACTGGATCCCCGCTTTCGCGGGGATGACGAATGAAGAAAATCGATCACAGGCCGGCTGCCTTTTGTTCGTCGAGCATCTGCTGACATTGTTCCTTCAGGTGCCAGGGCATCTCCTCGAACACCCCCTCGAACATCGTCTCGAACGCCTGGTGCAGGCCGTGCCCAAGGATGCCGTTCTTTTCGGCCAGCTTCTGCGCGGTCTTCACTTCCTCCGCGAGCGCGAGGTCCTGCGCGGCGTGGCGCTCCTCGTCCCATTCGCCCAGCGCGATAAGGTGCTGCTTCAGGCGCTGGATCGGATCGCCGAGCGGCCAGGAGGTGGGTTCACCGGCCGAGCGATACTGGGTCGGATCGTCCGAGGTCGAATGGCCTTCGACACGGTAGGTGAAATGCTCGATCAGCGTGGGGCCCTGATTGGTCCGCGCGCGCTCGGCGGCCCATTGCATCGCGGCATAGACAGCGAGGATATCGTTGCCGTCCACGCGCAGCCCGGCAATGCCATAGCCGAGCGCGCGCGCCGCGAAGGTGGTCGATTCCGCCCCGGCGAAACCGGAAAAGCTCGAAATCGCCCATTGATTGTTGACGACGTTGAAGATGACCGGGGCGCGATAGACCGTCGCGAAGGTCAGCGCCGAGTGGAAATCGCCCTCCGCAGTCGATCCCTCGCCACACCAGGTCGCGGCGATACGGCTGTCGCCCTTTGCCGCGCTCGCCATCGCCCAGCCCACGGCCTGGGGATATTGCGTCGCCAGATTTCCCGAGATCGAGAAGAAGCCGAAGCGCTTTTCCGAATACATGATCGGCAGCTGGCGGCCCTGCAGCTTGTCGCCGGTGTTCGAATAGATCTGGTTCATCATATCGACCAGCGGACAGCCGCGGGTGAGCAGGATCCCCTGCTGGCGATAGGAAGGAAAGCACATGTCATCGGCGGCCAGCGCGATTGCCGCGCCCACCGACACCGCCTCTTCGCCGGTCGATTTCATGTAGAAGCTGGTCTTGCCCTGGCGCTGGGCGCGGAACATGCGCTCGTCGAACGCGCGGGTAAGCGCCATCGAGCGCAGCATCCGGCGCAGCGTATCGGCGTCGAGCTTGGGGTTCCATGGACCCACCGCATTGCCCGCATCATCGAGCACGCGGACGAGCGTATAAGCGAGCTCATGGAAGCTGTTGGCGGGATCGGCGGTGTCGGGCCGGCGGGCGGAGCCGGCGGCGGGCACATCGACGGTGCTGAAATCCACCTCGTCGCCCGGGCGGAACTTCGGTTCCGGCACGTGCAGCGACAGCGGCGGCAGATTGGAGCGGTCTCGCTCGGCTTCCATGGTCTCTCCGGGGCGTTATGCCCCGCGATAACGCGCGGGGACTCGTATTGGGGCCTTGTTATAAAATTTCAAAGCATGGCGCAACAAGGTCAGCGGTACTGACCGAAATCGCCATGCGCGGCCAATGCGACGAAAGGCGATTGACTCTCGGAGCTACTGGAACAGAATAGGAACATTCTGCATTCCCGAGTCGTGAGCATCGAGAGTCCCACGTGGCCGACCCCGCTGTCCTGAAGCAATTGCGCGAGACGCTGAACGGTCTGGAGGACCGCGGTTTCCGCCGCCGTCCGGTCTTGCCCTTCGGCATCGACGCGATCGATTCGCGGCTGGCGCCGGGCGGCCTCAGGCTCGATGCGCTCCACGAGGTGGCGGCAGCGGGGCCGGACATGGCCGAGGATTGCGCCGCCACCCTGTTCATGGCCGGGATCGCCGCGCGCGCCTGGGGCCCGGTGCTCTGGGTCGTGCGTCGGCGCGATCTGTTTGCGCCGGGGCTGTCGCAGGCCGGGCTCGATCACAAGAGGCTGATCCATGCCGAGGCGCGCGACGATGCCGAAGTGCTGGCGGTGATGGAGGAAGCGCTGCGCCATCGCGGGCTGGGCGCGGTAATCGGCGAAGCGAAGCGCGCCGACATGACCGCGACGCGGCGGCTGCAACTGGCCGCCGAGGGCGGACGGACGATCGCGCTGCTGATGAAGCGCCATGCCCGCGAAGGCCGGGATCCGATCGCCACCCCTTCCGCCGCGGTGACACGCTGGCGGATCGGCTGCGCGCCTTCGACGCCGCTGCCGGTGGAGGGCGTGGGGCGGCATCGCTGGCGCGTCGAGCTCGCCCGGCAAAAGGGCGGGGAAGGTTTCACCCAGATATTGGAGGCATGCGATGCAACGGGTCGCTGCGCTCTACCTGCCCAACTGGCCGATCGATCGGCTGCGGCAGGGAGAGCGGCGCGGCGCGCCGCCTGAGCCGCGCGCCCTCCCTTCCTTGCAGGCCCCGCTCGATCCGCTGACCGAAGCGGCGGCGCGCGAACAGCAGCATGTCTGCTCGGTACCGCGCGGCGGCGGCTGGCGGCCGGGCGCGCGCTGGGCGCGGGATGGCGATCCGATCGTTCCCAAGCAAATCCTCCCCGAGCTCGTCTCGGGGAGGGGGACCAGCGAAGCTGGTGGAGGGGCCGCGCCGCAGGCGCGTAACGGTGGCGCGAGCCTCATCGCCGCTGCTTCGCGCGGCACCCCTCCACCCTCGAGCTTCGCTCGGCGGTCCCCCTCCCCCAGCAAGCTGGGGGAGGATTTTAGGCCCCTCGTCACCTCGATCCGCAATGGCGGGCGGATCGAGATCGCGGCGGCATGCCCGGGGGCGCAGGGGCTGGGGCTTCAGCCGGGCATGGCCGTTACCCAGGCGCGCGCGCAATTTCGGGGACTCGATATCCGACCCGCCGATCCCGAAGGCGATATGGCCGCCTTGCGCGGCCTCGCCATCGCCCTCGCGCGGCGCTGGACGCCGACGGTGGCGATCGAAGGCATGGATACGCTGTTCCTCGACCTGACCGGCGTGGCGCATCTCCATGGCGGCGAAGCGGCGATGGCGCGACGGCTGTGCCGCATGCTGGCGCGGTTCGGCTTCGCCTCGCGCGTGGCCATTGCCGATACGCCGGGCGCGGCATGGGCGCTCGCGCATCATGGCGAGGCGGGGATCTGCGCCCCGGGCGCACAGGGCGAAGCCATCGCGCCCTTGCCGATCGAGGCACTGCGCATCGATCCGCGCGCGGCGGAGCTGCTTCACCGGCTGGGCGTCACGCGCATCGGCCAGCTCGCCGAAATGCCGCGCGCGCCCTTGGTCCGCCGCTTCGGCGCAGGGCTGGTGACCCAGTTGGAGCGGGCGATGGGGCGCCTGCCCGAGCCGCTGCATCCGGTCATTCCCCCCGAGCCGATCGCCGTGATCCAGCGTTTTGCCGAGCCGATCGCGACGCCCGAGGCGATCGCGCACTGGCTAAGCGAGCTCGTCACGCGGCTCGCCGATGCGCTGGCCGCGCAGGGCCTGGGCGCGACGCGGATCGAGCTGGTCGCAGCGCGCGTCGATGGCGTGCCGCAGCGCATCCGCGCAGGGCTCGCCCGGCCGAGCCGCGACCCCGCGCATCTGCTAAAGCTGCTCAGCCGCCGGATCGAGGATGTCGAGCCGGGCTATGGCATCGATTCGCTCGCGCTCCACCTGCGTCGCGCCGATGCGCTGGGCGCCCAGCCGATGGTCGAGCGGCTTGACGAGGAAGCGGCACCCGATCTCGCGCCGCTGGTCGATACGCTCGCGACGCGGATCGGCACCGGGGCGATGTGGCGCAACGCTCCGGTGGAAAGCGACGTGCCCGAACGATCGGTGGCGCGCGCGCCGGTGCTCGATCCCCCGGCACGCGGCGCGGCGCGCGGCCGGATCGATGCGGTCGGCCAGCTCGATCGCAGCCCCGCGCTCCATCCCTGGCACCCCGAATGGCCCAAGCCCGCCCGGCTGCTGCGCCGGCCCGAACGGCTGGACCATGTGGTCGCCGAACTGCCCGACCATGCCCCGCGCCGCTTCACCTGGCGCGGCACGGCGCACCGCGTGGTGCGCGCCGACGGGCCCGAGCGCGTGCATGGCGAATGGTGGAAGCGCGACATCGAGCGCCACAGCGTGCGCGATTATTTCCGCGTTGAGGACGATATGGGCTGCCGCTACTGGCTGTTCCGCAAGGGCGATGGCGAACGCGCGGCGACCGGCGATCTCAGCTGGTATCTCCACGGCGTGTTCGGATGAGCCCCGCCACCGGCTATGCCGAACTCCAGGTGACGACGCATTATTCGTTCCTGCGCGGAGCGTCTTCGCCCGAGGAATTGTTCCGGCAGGCGGCCGCATTGGGCCTGCCCGCGCTGGGCATCGTCGATCGCAATTCGGTGGCGGGCGTGGTGCGCGGGCTGAAGGCGTCGGAAGAATTGGAGGCAGCGGGCTATCCCATCCGGATGATCGCCGGCTGCCGGCTCGATCTGGTCGATGGCACGTCGATCCTGGTCTGGCCCGAAGATCGCGCCGCATGGGGCCGCCTCACCTCGCTGCTGACGCTCGGCAAGGGGCGGGCAAATGCGCAGAAAGGCGAAAAGGGCAAATGCTTCCTCCATTGGGAGGACGTCGCTGCCTATGCCGGGGGGCTGGTGGGCGCGCTGGTGCCGGGCCTGGCGGACACCGGCGATGCGATTTCGCTGCAATGGATGGCGGATGTGTTCGGCGACGACCGCGGCTATCTCTGCCTGACGCAGCACCGCCGCCCGGGCGATGCGATGCGGCTGCATGCGCTGAACCAGGCCGCGCGCCGATACGGCCTGACCCCGCTGGCGACCGGCGACGTGCTCTATGCCGAGCCCGACAATCGCATGCTGCAGGACGTCGTCACGGCGATCCGCGAGAAATGCACGATCGACGAACTGGGCTTTCGCCGCGAGCGCAATGCCGACCGGCATCTGAAATCCCCCGGGGATATGGCGCGGCGGTTCCGGGATCATCCCGAGGCGCTGAAAGCTTCGATGGCGATTGCCGAGCGCTGCACCTTCTCGCTCCGCGAGCTGAAGCACCAATATCCCGAGGAATATGTCTTCAGCGGCAGAACCGCGCAGGAAGCGTTGCATGCGCTTGCGTGGAACGGGCTCAAGCAGAAGTTCGCCGGCAAGCCGGCCAAGCCCTATCGCGACCTGCTGACGCACGAGCTCAAGCTGGTCGAGCAGATGGGCTATGCGCCCTATTTCCTCACGGTCAATTCGATCGTCCAGTTCGCGCTCAGCCAGCAGATCCTGTGCCAGGGGCGGGGCTCCGCGGCCAATTCGGTGATCTGCTTCGTGCTGGGCATCACCTCGATCGACCCGATCGAGCACCAGTTGCTGTTCGAACGCTTCATCTCAATCGAGCGCAAGGAGCCGCCCGATATCGATGTCGATTTCGAGCATGAGCGGCGCGAAGAGGTCATCCAGTGGATCTACGAGACCTATGGCCATGCCCATGCCGCGCTGACGGCGGTGGTCAGCCGCTTCCGTTCGCGCGGGGCGCTGAGAGAAGTTGGCAAGGTGCTGGGGCTACCCGAGGATCTCACCGCGGCGCTGGCGAGCCAGGTCTGGGGCTGGTCGAACGAGGTCGACGACCGGCACGCGGATGCGCTCAATCTCGATCGTAGCGATCCGCGCCTCGCGCTGACGCTCGATCTCGCGCGGCAGCTGATCGGCACGCCGCGCCATCTGTCGCAGCACCCCGGCGGCTTCGTGCTGACCCGCGACAAATTGCACGATCTGATCCCGGTCGAGCCCGCCGCGATGATCGATCGCCGCGTCGTCGAATGGGAAAAGGTCGATATCGAGGAACTCGGCTTCATGAAGGTCGATATCCTCGGCCTCGGCATGCTGGGATGCATGCGCCGCTGCTTCGATCTGCTGGCCGAGCACAAGGCCATCCATCTGACGATGGCGTCGCCCCTGATGCAGAAGGACGATCCGCGCACCTTCGCGATGATCCGGCAGGCCGATACTCTGGGCGTGTTCCAGATCGAGAGCCGCGCGCAGATGTCGATGCTGCCGCGGATGCGGCCGGTCAATTTCTACGACATCGCGATCCAGGTCGCGATCGTCCGCCCCGGTCCCATCCAGGGCAATATGGTGCATCCCTATCTCAAGCGGCGGCAGAATCCGGCGCTGGTCGATTATCCCTCCCCCGCGCTGGAGGAGGTGCTCAGGAAGACGCTGGGCGTGCCGCTGTTCCAGGAACAGGCGATGCAGGTCGCGATCAAGGGGGCCGGCTTCACCCCGAGCGAAGCCGATCGGTTGCGGCGCGCAATGGCCACCTTCAAATCGACTGGCGGCATCGGCGAATTCCGGCCCAAGCTGCT
Source organism: Sphingomonas soli NBRC 100801 (assembly GCF_001591025.1). Taxonomy (GTDB): domain Bacteria; phylum Pseudomonadota; class Alphaproteobacteria; order Sphingomonadales; family Sphingomonadaceae; genus Sphingomonas; species Sphingomonas soli. The sequence continues at coordinate 111,225 of NZ_BCTZ01000018.1, read as the reverse complement.
GGAGGGGATGCGCGCCAACGGAATCAGCGACGAATTCGCCGAGCGGCTGGTCGCGCAGATCGAAGGTTTCAGCAATTACGGCTTCCCCGAGAGCCACGCCGCCAGCTTCGCGAAGATCGCTTATGCGTCGAGCTGGATGAAATGCCATCATCCCGACATCTTCTGCGCGGCCTTGCTCAATTCGCAGCCCATGGGTTTCTACGCCCCCGCCCAGCTCGTCCGCGATGCGCGCGAACATGGCGTCGAGGCGCTGCCGGTGTGCATCAATGCCAGCGTGTGGGACACGCAGATGGTGCCGGGCGCGGACAATGCGCGGCCCACCGACGCGCGGTTTTGCGGGGATGCTGCCGATTGGCGCGCGCTCAGGCCGATACGCCTGGGGATGCATGCCGTGCAGGGGCTCGACAGCAAGGATGCCGCCCGCATCGTCGCGGCGCGGAGCGCCGGGCCGTTCACCTCTATCGAGGATGTATGGCGCCGTTCGGGTGTGAAGCCTTCCGCGCTCGAACGGCTGGCGCGCGCCGATGCGTTTCATGCGCTGGGGCTCAACCGGCGACAGGCCTTGTGGGCGATCAAGGGACTGGTGCAGGCGCCGCTCCCCTTGCTCGCGCTGGCCGATGCCCGTGCGGGCAGAATCCTGCCCGAGACGATGGAAGCACCGGTGGAATTGACGCCGCTCACCGCGGGCCGCGAAGTGGTAGAGGATTATCGCGCCACCCAGCTTTCGCTGCGCGCGCATCCGGTGTCGTTCCTGCGCACCCGACTGGCGGCTCGGCGGATCACCAGATGCGGCGATCTGGTGAATATGAAGGACGGCGCACGCGTCGAGGTCGCCGGGCTGATCCTCGTTCGCCAGCGGCCCGGCAGCGCGAAGGGTGTAGTGTTCGTGACGCTGGAAGACGAGACCGGCATCGCCAATGCGGTGCTATGGGCGGATCGCTTCGAGGCGCATCGCCGCACCGTGATGTCCGCCACCATGCTGGCGATCCGCGGCAAGGTGCAGAAGGAGGGCATCGTGATCCATGTCGTCGCCGAAGAAATCGAGGATTTCACCCCCTGGCTGCGCGCGGTGGGCGACCTCGACCTGCCCCGCATGACCATGCCCGGCGATGGCGCGACGCATGGCGGGACGATCGATCCGCGCGATCGCAAGCCCGACACCCTCCGACTGGCCCCGCAGCGTGCGCTCCAAGCATGGCCGCCGCGACGCAGCAGGCACGACGATGGCTGCATTCCGATCAAGTCGCATGACTTCCACTAGGTCCGGACTTCGGAGACCTCGAACGTCCCTGCCGGCGCGGGCCTGAGCAGATGCTCGGGCGTGGCTGCCGGATCCAGCCATTCGGCGAAATCGCGCCGTTCCAGAACCACGACCTGACGATGGTGATACGGCGCCACGTCTTCGCCCGCAGACGTGGTGAGCATGGTATATGCCTCGCCGACCCTGGGATCGCTTCGCCAGAGCCCGGCGATGCAGAACCAATCCTCGCCCCGCTTGGTGAATTCCCATTTCCGCTTGCGCTTCGGCTTCTTCCCCGAAGCATCGGTATCCGGATCGGTGAATTCGTAAAATCCGTCGGCGATGATCAGGCAACGGCCATTGGCGAAGCGACGCCCTTCAGAACGGAAATTATAGACCGGCTTCCCCGTCGGGCCGGGCCAGCTCCACCGGCGCACCACCATCTCAGCCGCCCCATCGGGCGCGGCGCGGACAATGGCGTTGCGATCCGTGATCCGGATGCTGTCGAGCGGAGCCAGATTCGGCATCCCCTCCGGGAAATGGATCGGGATGCGAAGATCGTGGAAGTCGTCGCGAAGCAAACCCAGCGCGACGCGCCGTGCCTGTTCGTTGCACATCGCTCAGTCCGCCGTAACCGTCTGCTCGATCACACCGAAGATCGGGTGGTGCTTGTCGTCCTCCGCCCAGATGCGCACGGTATCCCCGGCCTTCAGGAACGGCGTCTCGGGCTTGCCGCGCAGGATGGTCTCGACGGTGCGGACCTCGGCCAGGCACGAATAGCCGACGCCGCCATCGGCGATCGGCTTGCCCGGCCCGCCATCGGCGTCGCGGTTCGACACGGTGCCCGATCCGATGATCGTGCCCGCACCCAGCCTGCGCGTCTTCGCGGCATGGGCGATCAGCGTGCCGAAATCGAAGGTCATGTCCTCACCCGCTTCGGCGCGGCCAAAGGGCTTGCCGTTCAGATCCACCATCAACTTGCGATGAAGCTTGCCGTCCTTCCACCAGTCGCCAAGCGCGTCAGGGGTGACGAACACCGGCGAAAAGGCGCTGGCGGGCTTGGACTGGAAGAAGCCGAAGCCCTTGGCGAGCTCGCCCGGTATCAGGTTGCGAAGCGACACATCGTTGGTAAGCCCGACCAGCCGGACCGCCGCCAGCGCTTCCTCTCGCGATGCGCCGAGCGGCACATCACCGGTGACGACCACCACTTCAGCCTCAAGATCGCAGCCCCAGCCTTCATCGGCGAGCGGGATCGGATCGCGCGGCCCCAGAAACCCGTCGGACCCGCCCTGATACATTAGCGGATCGTGCCAGAAGCTATCGGGCATCTCGGCGCTGCGCGCCTGCCGGACGAGGGCGACATGGTTCACATAGGCGGAGCCATCCGCCCATTGGAACGCGCGCGGCAGCGGCGCGGCGGCGAGTCGCTCGTGAAAGCGCTCGCGCGGGATCGTCTCATGCTCGAGATCGGTGGCGAGATTGCGCAGATCGCCCTCGACGCGATCCCAGTCGTCAAGCGCCGCCTGCAGCGTGGGCGCGATCATGCTGGCGCTCGCATACCAGGCGAGATCGTTCGATACGACCACGAGCTTGCCGTCGCGTCCGTGCTTCAGGCTGGCCAGTTTCATGCGTCTCTCCCAAGGGTTTCGCGGAGCATAGGCCATGTTCGTCGCGCAAGTAACCAGCCGAATCGCTTGACCTTCGCGCGCTTGCGGGCCATTCGCGCCGCGCCGGGCAAGACCCGCGCTTTGGAAAGCCCAGCCGCCGAGTCCTGTCGAAGGGCGGCTTTGGGTCCCGCCGGCAGGCGGAGTCGCGTATCCAATGGCCAATGTAGCAGTGATCGGTGCCCAATGGGGCGACGAGGGCAAGGGCAAGATCGTCGACTGGCTCGCCGAGCGGGCCGACATGGTCGTGCGCTTCCAGGGCGGGCACAATGCCGGCCATACGCTGGTGGTCGGCGAGAATGTCTACAAGCTCTCGCTGCTTCCCTCAGGCATCGTGCGCGGCACGCCCAGCGTGATCGGCAATGGCGTGGTGCTCGATCCGTGGCACCTGAAATCCGAAGTGGAGAAATTGCGCGGCCAGGGCGTCGATGTGACCCCGGCCACGCTCAAGATCGCCGACACCTGCCCGCTGATCCTGCCCTTTCACCGCGATCTGGACGCGCTGCGCGAGGATGCCAGCGGCGCGGGCAAGATCGGCACGACCCGGCGCGGGATCGGCCCGGCCTATGAGGACAAGGTGGGCCGCCGCGCGATCCGCGTATGCGATCTTGCGCATCTCGACGATCTCGGGCCGCAACTCGATCGCCTATGCGCGCACCATGACGCGCTGCGGGCGGGCTTTGGCGAACCGCCGGTGGACCGCGCCGCGCTGGTCGCCGAGCTGAAGGATATCGCGGGATTCGTCCTGCCGTTCGCGGCGCCGGTCTGGCGCGACCTGGCGGAGGCGCGCTCGCGCGGGCGGCGGATCCTGTTCGAAGGCGCGCAGGGCGTGCTGCTCGACATCGATCATGGCACCTATCCCTTCGTCACCTCGTCCAACACGGTGGCGGGCACGGCGGCGGCGGGCAGCGGCATGGGGCCGAGCGCCGTCGGCTTCGTGCTGGGCATCGCCAAGGCCTATACGACGCGGGTGGGATCGGGTCCCTTCCCCACCGAGCAGGACAATGCGATCGGCGAGCGGCTGGGCACGCGCGGGCACGAATTCGGCACGGTCACCGGGCGCAAGCGCCGCTGCGGCTGGCTCGATGCGGTGCTGCTGCGCCAATCGGCGGCGGTATCCGGCATCACCGGAATCGCGCTGACCAAGATCGACGTGCTCGACGGGCTGGACGAAGTGGCGATCTGCACCGGCTACCGGCTGCGCGGCGAAATGCTCGATTATTATCCCGCCAACGCCGCCGATCAGGCTGCGGTCGAGCCGGTCTATGAAACGATGCCGGGGTGGCAGGAAACCACGGCGGGCGCGCGAAGCTGGGCCGAGCTGCCCGCGCAGGCGATCAAATATATCCGCCGCATCGAGGAGCTGATCCAGTGCCCGGTCGCGCTGGTTTCGACCAGCCCGCAGCGCGACGACACGATCCTGGTACGCGATCCCTTCGCGGATTGAGCCGCGCATGAGCGGAACGCGGCCGGAACCTTTGCCTCGGCAGGATCCCGGCCGCACCGGCTTTGGCTAGCGGGGATCAGGCCGCTTCCGGTCCTTCTTGCCGCTCTCCGGCGCTCCTTCCGGGGCGGGTGCCGGATCGGTGGTGGTGGTTGTCGCGTCAGGCGCGGGTGCCGGATCGGGCTTGGCCACGGGATCAGCGGGGTTGGTTGCCGGGGTGTTCGTGCCGGCGGGGGCGCCGGCCGGAACGTCCTGCGCGAAGGCCGCGGGGGCCGCGAATAGCGCTGTTGCGCGGATCAGAGTTTTGAACAACATACTCGGCAATCCTCCTTCGGTTGTTGCCGGGGAAGGTTCGACGCCTTGCATATGTCCGGAATGTTTCAGGTCGAATCGGCCAATCCCGGCGATCCCACCGGCGGGCAGCGAAGCGAGCCGCGGGCGCGACGGGCCGCGCGCACTCAGCGACCGGTCTGGGCGCGGTGCAGGAGCTTCTGGTCGGCGAGCACCAGCGCCATCATCGCCTCCACCACCGGCGCGCCGCGGATACCCACACAAGGATCATGGCGGCCCTTGGTGCGGATCTCTGTTGCTTCGCCTTCGCTGGTGATCGTCTCCACGGGCGTCAGGATCGAGCTTGTCGGCTTGAATGCGACGCGCAAGCGGAGCGGCTGACCGGTGGAGATGCCGCCAGTAATCCCGCCGGCATGGTTGGCGAGGAACTGGGGATGGTTGGTGCCCGGGCGCATCGCATCGGCATTTTCCTCGCCCGAAAGCGCAGCGGCACCGAAGCCGTCGCCGATCTCCACACCCTTCACCGCGTTGATCGACATGGCGGCGGCGGCCAGTTCGCTATCAAGCTTGGCATAGATGGGTGCGCCCCAGCCGGCGGGCACGCCCACCGCCTCGCACGCAATCACCGCACCGAGCGAGGACCCTGCCTTGCGCGCGGCATCGACGGCGGCTTCCCAGCGCATCGCGGCGGCGGCATCGGGACAGAAGAACGGATTGCGCTCGATCTCGTGCGCGTCGAAATTGTCATAGTCGATCGCGTCGCCGCCGATCGCCTCGACCCAGGCGGTGATCTTCACCTCCGGAATCACCAGCCGGGCCACCGCTCCGGCCGCGACCCGCGCGGCGGTTTCGCGCGCCGAGGAGCGCCCCCCGCCGCGATAGTCGCGAAAGCCGTATTTGGCGTCATAGGCGTAATCGGCATGGCCAGGGCGATAGGCCTTGGCGACCTCGGAATAGTCCTTCGAGCGCTGGTCGACATTGTCGATATGGAGCGCGATCGGCGTGCCGGTGGTCTTGCCTTCGAACACGCCCGAGAGGATGCGGACCTGATCGGGCTCCTGCCGCTGCGTGGTGAAGCGCGAGGTGCCCGGGCGGCGCCTGTCGAGGAATGGCTGGATGTCGGCTTCGCTGAGCGCCAGCCCCGGAGGGCAGCCATCGACGATCGCGCCCAATGCGGGCCCGTGCGATTCGCCCCAGGTGGTGAAGCGGAAGACGCGTCCGAAGGTGTTGTAGCTCATGCTTCCCCGCCCAGTTGCGCGAACGCGGCGGCGTGGATCGCCTGGCCTCGCACGCCACAGGGCATCGCGCCGCCCTGCAATGGCAGCGCCATGAAATACTCGCCCGCATAAGGCGACGCAAATCCGCTTGCCCAGTCGATAGAGAAACCGAAGCGCGAATAATAATCCGGATCGCCCAGCACGAAGCACAGCATCGCCCCCGCATCGGCGAGGTGCGCGATGCCGGCCCTTACCAGCGCTTCCGCAACGCCTTGCCCGCGATGCGACGCATCGGTCGCCAGCGGCGCAAGCGCGACGGCGGCGATCGCCTTGCCGCCGATATCCACCGTCATCCGGCTGAACGCGACCATGCCGGCAAGCCCGCCATCATCCTCATCATCGGCGATCAGGGTGAGGACCATATCCCCGTCCATGCACAGCCGCTGGACGAGCTGGGCTTCACCGGCATCGGGAAAGGCCGAGCGCAGCAGCGCGTCGATTGCAGCGACATCGCCGCCCGTCGCCGCGCGAATCGCGATGCTCACGCCAGTGCGATGTCCGGCGCGTCCTCTGCCTTCATGCCGATCACATGATAGCCGGCATCGACATGATGCGTCTCGCCGGTGACGCCGCTTGCCAGATCGGAGAGCAGGTACAGAGCAGAGCCGCCGACATCCTCGATCGTCACGTTGCGCTTGAGCGGGCTGTTGAGCTCGTTCCACTTCAGGATCAGGCGGAAATCGCCGATGCCGGAAGCCGCAAGCGTCTTGATCGGGCCGGCCGAGATCGCGTTGACGCGGATATTGTCGCGGCCGAGATCGACCGAAAGATATTGGACGCTGGTCTCGAGCGCGGCCTTGGCCACGCCCATCACGTTATAGTGCGGGATCACCTTTTCGGCGCCGTAATAGCTGAGCGTCAGCAGGCTGCCGCCGTTCGGCATCATCTTCGCCGCGCGCTGGCAGACCGCGACGAACGAATAGACGCTGATGTTCATGGTCAGCAGGAAATTGTCGAGGCTGGTATCGACGTAACCGCCGCGCAGCTCGTTCTTGTCCGAGAAGCCGATGGCGTGGACGACGAAATCGATCGTTGGCCAGCGCGCAGCCAACGTCTCGAACGCGGTGTCGAGCGCCGCCATATCGCTGACATCGCAGTCGATCAGGAAATCGCTGCCGAGTTCCTCCGCCAGCGGGCGCACGCGCTTCTCCAGCGCCTCGCCCTGATAGCTGAATGCCAGTTCCGCGCCGTGCTCGCGCAGCTTCTTCGCAATGCCCCATGCGAGCGAGCGATCATTGGCGAGCCCCATGATCAGCCCGCGCTTACCCTGCATTAATCCGGTCACGCCGAAACCTCCGTCTGTTGCGGCTCCTCTAAACCGTCCTGCGGCACTTCCGCCAGAGCCGCGTTGAGTTCTGCCCCTACGACAACGCCCAATCCGATGATGAAGAAGAAGATCAGGGCGATCATCACCCCCGCCAGGCTGCCATAGGTGAGGTCATAGCCCCCGGCGAGCGACAACACCCAGGGGAGCAAAGCCGTGGTGCCTGTCCACCAGATCGCTACAAACGCCGCGCCGGGCCATTTGCGGCACTTCGCCTTGCGATATTTGGACGGGGTGAGCGAGTAGAACAGGATATAGAGCGCACCGAACAGCGCCAGCGCCGGGGCGAGCTTACCCAGTGATACGAGCTGCCGCGCCTCCCTGGTGAACGGAAGGACGCTGGTGAGGAACTGCTCGACTGCGGTCAGGATCACCTGGAAGCTGAACGCCGCCATCGCCAGCACCACCGCGCCGACGATCATCCCGATCGCGCCAAGCCGATAGCGCCAAAAGGGTGTGGAGGATTGCGTGCCATAAGCCCGGCGCAGGATCTCGCGCACCGTCTCGATAAAGCCGGCGGTGGTCCACAGCCCGACAAGCGCGCCGAACCACAGCAGATTGCCCGAGCGGGCTTCGAGGACGTCCTGCACCGGCTGAGCCAGCACCGCAGCGACATCGGGCGGCACGGTGCGCAGAAAGGCGTTGAGCGCCGCCACCGTATCATGGCTGCGTCCGATCAGCCGCGCGATCGCCGCCGTCACGATGAAGAAGGGAAACAGCGTGACCAGCGACAGATAGGCGAGGTTCCCAGCATGGGTGAAGCCGTCGGTATAGGTGCCGATCGCGACGCGCTTGAGCACCACCAACGCGCGCTGGCTTATCCCGACATCCCCCAGCCGCTCGCCGAACCCCCTCCTGCGAGCCTCTGGCGATTCGGGCGAGATGCCCGGCGGGATGGGCTCGATCGGAGAGACATCGGTCACGCCGAGCTAGACGCCCATTCTCGCGCGCGGGTTCCGCTCATCGGTCCAGCCCTGGGCGAAGGCGGCCAGATCCGCATCATCAGCCGGCAGATCGACAATCAGCGTGACCAGCAAATTGCCGCGCCCGCCGCCTTTCTTGTGGAAGCCACGGCCCGAGAGGCGCAATACCTTCCCCGAGGACGAGCCCTTGGGAACCGTCAGCATCACCGCGCCATCGGGCGTTGGTACGCGCACCGGCCCGCCGAGCACCGCTTCCTTGAGCGTCACCGGCAGGTCGAGGCGGATATCGTCGCCGCTGCGGGTGTAGAAGCGGTGCGGCTGGATTTCGATTGTGACGATCGCATCACCCATTCCGCCCGGACCTTCGTCGCCCTTTCCGGTGAGGCGCATCTGCGTGCCGGTCTCGACACCCGCGGGAAGCTTGAGATCGATCGTCTTGCCGTCACGCAGGGTGATGCGCTGCGGGCTGAGCCGGGCCGCATCCTCGAACGAGACCGACAGGCGATATGCGACGTTCGCCCCTTTGGGCGCGGGCCGCCGCCCGAATCCGCTGGCGAAGCCGCTGCCGCCGCCGCCGCCGCCGCGCGCACCGCCGAACAGCCCCTCGAAAATGTCGCTGAAGCCGCCGCCGTCGCCGCCGAAATCGCGGGCGCTGAAGCCGCCCTGCGGCCCGCCGGGGCCGCCGCCGCCAAAGCCGAAGGGCGCGGTGGGATTGCCGTCGGCATCGATTTCGCCGCGATCGAAGCGCGCGCGCTTGTCCTTGTCGGTCAGCAGGTCATAGGCTTGGGTCACCTTGCTGAAACGCTCGGTGGCCTTTGGGTTGTCCTTGTTCTTGTCGGGATGCAGCTCCTTGGCGAGCTTGCGGTACGCCTTCTTGATCGTCGCCTCATCGGCGCCGCGGGCTACTCCCAGTGTTGCGTATGGATCGGCCATCTAAATCCCTTTTACCGGCGGCTATTTCGGCGCGCCGGGGCCTGAACGCAAGGGTCAGGAGACTGGTTCGGTCAACGGCTCGACATCGACCGAGACATGCATGTTCTGCGCGCCCGATCCCAGAACGACGCCATCGACCGGTGCAATATCCGAATAGTCGCGGCCGATCGCCACCACGATATGGTCCTCGGCCATCCAGATGCCGTTGGTCGGATCGACCCCGACCCAGCCAAGATCCGGCCCGGCCCAGACGAGCACCCAGGCATGCGTCGCGTCCGCGCCGACCAGTCTGGGCTGGCCCGGCGGTGGCAGCGTGCGCAGATAGCCCGAGACATAAGCCGCAGGCATACCGGCGGCGCGCAACCCCGAGATCATGATCTGCGCGAAATCCTGGCAAACACCGCCGCGCTTTTCGAATGCCTCGCGCGGAGGCGTATCGACCAGGGTTGCATGGGGATCGAAATCGAATTCGCGCTGGATGCGGCTGGCGAGTGCGAAAGCGGCCTCCAGCACGCCGCGGCCGGGGTCCAGATCCTCCGCGCACCACCGCGCGATATCGGCATCGAGCGGAATGAGCGGAGAAGGAAATATATAGCTGGCCGGGCTGGCTGGAGAAGCATCCCGGCTGGCACGGGCAAGCAGGGCCACATCGGCGAGCGTCGGATCATCCGGCCGGGGAAAAGGGATCGGACGATCGACACGGACCCGCGCGGTGCTGGTGATGGTGAGTGACCGCGCCGGGGCCTCCACCACCAGCCGCATCACATTGGCGAGTCCCGCCTCCGCGCGCGCGGGATGGATGCGGCCATGCGGCTCGATCGTCAGGCTGTATTTCTCGACCTCCTGCCCAGACCAGTGGATCGGCTGGAGGCGGAGATTGTTGCGCGCAAACCCCACCGGCCGCGCATATTCGAAGCGCGTCACGTGCCGGATATTGTAGAGCATCACGCCAGCACCATCCCCGCGGCGCGCAAAGGCTCTGCACCCTGGAGGAAATAGCGGCGCGCCACGGCGTCGGAGAGCTCGGTCAGCCGCACGCCGATATCGCCGAGCGTCCAATCATCGATTCGCGCCGCGCTCGCAGTGACCAGGATCGCGGCGAGAGCGCGCGCCTGCTCCTGCTGCGGCTCGGCAAGCCCGCTGTCGGAAAGCACGGGCAACTTGTTGAGATGACCGGAGATCGCCGCGACCTGGAACGCGATGCCGCGCGGGTTGCTGGGATCAAGCGTGACCAGATCGAGCACGGGGATGCGCGCAATGCCGGTCAGATAGCGCTGACGATAGCTGATCTGGCTATCGGCAAGATCGAGCAGGGTCGAGAGATCGTCGCTCGTCGCATCCGGCCCGCCAAAGGCGCGGATGGCGCGCACCGCATTGGCAGCGCGCTCAATGCGCCGCCCGATATCGTGGAAGCGCCAAGCGTCGGTGCGGCCCATATGTTCGGCCGCGAGCCCCGCGAGCGCCGAATAGCGCCGCTGGAGGCTGCCGGCCTTGTCGAGCACGCCGCCGCGCGTCGGAAAGGGCGCATCGAGCAGACGGATCACATCGGCCGAAAGCCGCTCGCGCGACACTTCGCCGATCCGCCGCGCCTGCGCATTGGTGTGGCGGACGCTGTACCAGCCCTCCTCACCCTCCATCGCGGTGCGGATCAACGCGGTCAGATCGGCGCGCTTATACGACTTGGGCTCGGGCGCAGCGCCCGCTGCGACGACGAGACTGACCAGCCGCCGTACCGTATCGGCGGAGAGCGCCGCGCCGGTATCCGCGCTGATCGAATGGCCGAGCAGGACGCGCAGCACGCCGAGCAGCGCCTCCCCACGCTCCAGATAGCGCCCGAGCCAGAACAGATTGTCGGCAACGCGGCTTGGCAAGGTGCCGGGATTGCGGCGCAGCGCGGTGCTGTCCCGCGCAGGCAGCAGCGACACGGGGGCCGCCGCCTCGCCGCCATGGATCACGACATCGGCAGACCAGACGCCTTCGCCCATCACTGCGGCGCGGGCATCGGGATGCTCGCCGATCCGGGCAAAGCCGCCCGGCATCACCACCCAGCCGCCATCGGCCCCGCGGGCCGCAAAGACGCGCAACGTGAAAGGCCGCGGCGCAAGCTCGTTTTCGGAGACAACCGGCATGGTTGAAAGCCGAACGACTTCCTGCCCCACATAATCCTGCGGCCGACGCGCCAGATCGGCGAGCAGCGCCTGGCGCTCCGTGCCTTTCATGCTGGATCCGAGCGCCGCCTTCCCATCGGGCAAGCCGAGCGGCTTTGCGCCGAAGGCAGGGGCGATCACCAGCGTCTCAAGATTGGCCTCGACATATTCGCGCGCAGCATCCTGCCCGCACCACCAGGTCGCGATGTTGGGCAGCAGCAGCGGCTCGCCGAGCAGCTTGCTGAGCCGGGGCAGGAACGCATGGAATGCAGGCGCTTCGAGCAGCCCCGCGCCGGGCGCGTTGGCAATCACGACATTGCCCGCCGCCATCGCGTCCACCACGCCGGGCACGCCGATCGTGGAATGCGAATCAAGCGCCAGCGCATCGAGCAGACGCGGATCGAGCCGGTGCCACAGCGCATCGACGCGCTTCAGCCCGGCTATCGTGCGGACATAGAGCTTGTCGTCGAGCACCGCGAGATCGGGCCCTTCGACCAGCAGGAAGCCCAGATAACGCGCGAGATGCGCCTGCTCGGCATAGCTGGGATTGAGCCGCCCCGGTGTGAGCAACGCCATGCGCGGCTCTACCCGCTGGCACGACGCCGCCAGCCCTTCGCGAAAGGCAGCGAAGAACGGGGCCTGGCGGGCGATCTGCAAGCGGTTCGGCAGCCCGGCGATCGTGCGCGCCATGGCCAGCCGGTTTTCCAGCGCATAGCCCGCACCCGCGGGTGCGCGGAGGTGATCGGCGAGCACGCGCCAATTCCCCTCCGGCCCACGGCACAGATCGAACGCGACGAAATGGAGATGGTGACCGCCGGGCGGATCGAGCCGCGTGAGCGGGCGAAGGAAATAGGGGCTGCCGGTAACCAGCGTGGCCGGGACATGCCCATCTGCCACCAGCGTCTGTTCGCCATAGAGATCGGCGAGCAGGCGCTCCATCAGCTCGGCGCGCTGGGCGATTCCAGCTTCGATGCCCCGCCACTCGGCGTCCGGGATGAGCAAGGGCACCGGGGAGAGCGGCCAGGGGCGCTCTTCGTCCTCGCCCTCGCCCGCGATGCGAAAGCCCGTGCCGATATCGGCGGCGTGGCGCTGCGCACGCTCACGCGCATGATCGAGATCCTCGCCGCTAAGCCCGGCCAGTTCCTCGAACAGCGCGACCCAGGCGGCGCGATCCCCCCTGTCGGCGCACAGGGCGTCTCCACCGCTCGACGCGGCACAATAATGGGCGATCCACCGGTCCGCGATGGTGCTTGCGTCGAACAATGGTGCGGCGCTGCTGGCCACAGACAATCCCCTTTCGGGGACTCTGAGCGAATCGATGTTGCCACGCAACATGGGAATTACAGATCGGGCAGCTCCTGCGCTGCTTCTCCCCATCCCTGAAGCGCGCGCGATGTTGCGCGTTCGATGAGCTCGGCGGCGTCGCGGATCGACCAGCGCTTTGGCGTGTCGATCTCGCGCAACTCGCTCCAGGTGACCGGGGCCGCCACCGGCGCGCCTTCGCGGGCGCGGGCGACATAAGGGAGCACGGCGGTGCTGCCACGCTGGTTGCGCAAATAATCGAGGAAGATCTTGCCCTTGCGCGTGGCCTTTTTGAGATTGGCGGTGAAGCGATCGGGCTCGGCCTGGGCCAGCGCCCGCGCAAAGCGCTCAGCAAAGGATTTGACCTCAGGCCATTCGGCGCGCGGGACCAGCGGCACGACGACATGCATGCCCTTGCCGCCCGAGAGCAAAGGCCAGCTGGTCAGGCCGATATCGGCCAGATGCTCCTTGATGTCGAAGGTGGCCTTTTTGACCGCTTCGAAATCGAGCCCCTCATCGGGATCGAGATCGAAGACCATGCGATCGGGCTTCTCGATGTCCGCGACCGACGAGCCCCAGCCGTGAAACTCGATCGTGCCCATCTGGACGCAGGTGAGGATGCCGTCCGCATCGTCGACATAGAGATAGGGTTCGACCGAGCCATCCTTCTCGCGGATGTCGACATGCTTCACATGCTCGCCAAACGATCCGGCATCGTGCTTCTGGAAGAAGCAATATTTGGCGCGGCCCTGCGGACAGCGGACCAGGCTGATCGGGCGGTTGGCGAGCCAGCGCAAGGCGATCGGCGCGACCGCGGCGTAATAGGCGGCGAGATCGCCCTTGGTGAGGCCGGATTCGGGATAGATCACCCGGTCCGGATTGGTGATCTTTACCTTGCTTTCTGGCGCATCGGGGAGCGGCGCGGGCATTTCGGCGACCACATCCTTCGCCTTCTTGTCTTCGCGCAGGGCGATGAAGCTGGCGTGGCGGACGACCTTGTCGGCGGTAAATTCGGCGAAGGCGACCTCGGCGACGAGCACGGGCTTGATCCACTGCGCGCCGCGCGCCTCGGGCCGGGGCACGGCGGCGGCGGGCTTTTCGGTCGCGAGCTTGTCGAAGCGTTCGCGCAGATCCTGGAGCGTCCGCTGGTTGAAGCCGGTGCCGACCTTGCCGGCATAGCGGAGGCCGTCGGGGCCGTTGAGCCCGAGCAGCAGCGAGCGGAAGCCCCGCCCCTTCGCGGCGGAGGACACCCAGCCGAGGATCACAAATTCCTGGCGGCGGATGCACTTGGTCTTGAGCCAGCTCCTGGTGCGGGCACCACGATAGGGCGCATCGGCACGCTTCGAAACGACGCCCTCATAGCCCTCCCGGCACATCGTCTCGAACAGCTTCTCGCCGGCACCCTGGATATGCTCGGAGAACTGGATGCGATCGTCGACACCTTCGAGCAGGGCGCGGAGGCGCTCCTTGCGGGCAAGCTGCGGCTGGCCGGTCAGATCCTCGCTGCGATCCTCCAGCAGATCGAAGGCGAAAAAGGTGAGCCCCTCGCCGCCGTTCGAGATAGCATCCTGCAGCGTCGAAAAATCGGGCTTGCCGTGCTTATAGGCGACGATCTCGCCGTCGAGCAGCGCCGGGCCGGGGAGCGTGGCGGCGGCCTGGGCGATGCCGGGGAATCTGTCGGTCCAGTCGAGCCCGGAGCGCGTGTAGATCTTCGGCCCCTTGCCGCCGAGCGCGATCAGGGCGCGATAGCCGTCATACTTGACCTCGTGGAGCCAGTTGTTCCCGGTGGGGACGGCGTCGACGAGCGTGGCGAGTTGGGGGGATTGGAACTTTGGCAATCCTCCCCCGCAGGGGGAGGACCTTTTTGGGTTTCGCCCCCTCCTCAATCTCTGCCATCGTCCGGCCGGTCTTCACGCTCGTGAGACCCGTCTCGACGAGAAAGTCGGTAGCGCCAGCAGCTTCGTCGTCGATCTTGCGGAGCAGCCAGTTCTCGGCCTTTTCCTTGGCGCGCGGCTTGAGGCGGATGAGCAGCCATTCGCCCTGCATGCGGACGCCGTGAAGGCGGAAGTGGAGATGGCCCTTCTCCAGATCCTTGGCGCTCTTGCCCGCGACAGGCTCCCATACGCCATCGTCCCACAGCATCACCGTGCCGCCGCCATATTGGCCCTTGGGGATCGTGCCCTCGAAATCGGCATAGCTGAGCGGGTGATCCTCGGTGCGCACCGCGAGCCGCTTCTCGGCGGGATCGAGGCTGGGGCCACGCGTCACCGCCCAGCTTTTGAGCACGCCGTCCACCTCCAGGCGGAAGTCCCAGTGGAGGCGCGAGGCGTCGTGCTTCTGGACGATGAAGCGATTGCCCTTCCCGCGCCCCACCTTGCCCGCCGGCTCGGCGGTCAGCGCGAAATCGCGCTTGGCGTTGTAGCGCGCGAGGGGATCGGGCTTGGCCATCGCTATCTCCGGGCACCCCGAGAAGAAGAAGCGGGATCCCCGCTTTCGCGGGGATGACGGAGGAAGAGCTCAGGCACGCTTCTTCGCCGGGGCCTTTTTCGCAGCGGGTTTGGCGGGTGCCGCCTTGGCGGCGGGCTTCTTCGCCGGGGCGCTGCCGCCCTTCTCCAGCGACTTCTTGAGCGCCGCCATCAGATCGACGACGTTCGAGCCGCGGGCGTTGCGGCCATCATCCTTATCCTCGATGATCTTCTTGCCTTTGGCCTTCTTCTTGCGCTCGATCAGATCCTTGAGCGCATCGACATAGCGATCGTGGAAGCCCTTGGGATCAAACTTGGTAACCTTCTTCTCGATCAGGCTTTGCGCGAGGCCGAGCAGTTCGGGATCGGGCTCGCTGTCCGGAATATCGCGGAAATAGCCCTGCGCCTTGTTGACCTCATCGGCATAACGCAACGTCTCCAGCACCATCCCCCGCCCGCAAGGCTTGAGGCTCACGACATACTCTCGCCCCCGCATGGCGAGCTGGCCCAGCCCCACCTTGCGGCTGCGGCGCAAAGCCTCGCGCAACACGATGAAAGCCTCTTCGGCGAGGTCGTCAGCCGGCACGACGAAATAGGGCTTCTCGTAATAAAGCACGTCGATCTCATCGGCATCGACGAACTGGGTGAGCTCGAGCGTCTTCTTCGATTCTAGCTTCACCGCATCGATCTCGTCCTGTTCGAGAAGGACATATTCGCCCTTCTCGACCTCATAGCCCTTGACGATCTCGTCAGGCTCGACCGCGCCGACGCCGGGCGCGACCTTTTCATATTTGATTCGCTTGCCGCTCGGCTCGTGGATCTGGTGGAAGGCGATCTGCGCTCCCGATTTGGTAGCGCTGTAGATCTCGACCGGGATCGAGACGAGCGCCAACCTGATCTGTCCCTGCCAATAGGCGCGCGCGGCCATGACGAGTTCCTTCGTTGCGAAGCCGATTCAAATCCCGAGGCTGGGAGTCGTTCCGATCCTTCGCTAAAGGGCGAGGCATGATCACCGATCCCTTTGCGCTGTTCGACGACTGGTATGCCGAGGCACGCGCATCCGAACCCAATGATTCCAACGCGATGGCGCTTGCGACGGTGGGCCTCGACGGACAGCCTTCGGTGCGGATGGTGCTGCTGAAGGGGCATGGCCCCGGCGGCTTCGTCTTTTACACCAACCGCGAGGGGCGCAAGGCTGCGGAACTGGCGGCGACGCCCAAGGCCGCATTGCTGTTTCACTGGAAATCGCTGCGCCGCCAGATTCGCATCGAAGGCGCGGTGACCCTGGCCAGCGACGCCGAGAGCGACGCCTATTTCGCCTCGCGCAGCCGCGATTCGCAGCTGGGGGCATGGGCTTCGGACCAGTCCCGCCCGCTGGCCGACCGCGCAACCTTCGAGGCGCGCTATGAGGAAGTGCGCTCACGCTTCGAGGGCGACGGCGTGCCGCGCCCGCCGCATTGGGGCGGGTATCGTGTCACTCCGGACCGCCTCGAATTCTGGCAGGACCGCGCCCACCGCCTGCACGAACGCCGGGTCTTCACTCGCAACGGCGACAGCTGGAGTGAAGGGCTGCTCTACCCGTGAGCAACCTGGCGCACCGCGCGGCGCTGGCGAGCGTCTCGGTCGCAGTCCTGCTCGGCAGCCTCAAGGGCTGGGCGGCGTGGACCACCGGATCGGTCGCGGTGCTCGCGAGCCTGGCCGACAGCGCGCTCGATCTCGTCGCATCGCTGGTTACGCTGGCGGGCGTCTATTGGGCGGCGCAGCCCGCCGACGACAAGCATCGCTTCGGGCACGGCAAGGCCGAGGCGCTGGCGGCGCTGTTTCAGGTTGTCGTCATCACGATCTCGGGGCTCGCCATCCTGGTGAGGGCGATCGACAATCTGCGCGATCCCGGGCCGACCGCGAGCCCCGAATATGGCATCGGTGTCTCTGCCATTGCGATCCTCGTCACGCTGGCGCTGACTGCCTATCAGCGCTCGGTAATCCGGCGGACCAAGTCGATCGCAATCGGCACCGATCATCTCCATTATGCGTCGGATCTGTATCTCAACGCCTCGGTGATCATCGCCCTGGTGCTGGATTCCTATCTCGGCCTGACGGGCGCCGACGCTGTGTTCGGCGTGGGAATCGCGCTGTGGCTGTTGTTCGGCGCTTGGCGGGCGAGCGAGGCTGCGATCGACCAGTTGATGGACAAGGAATGGCCCGAGGAAAAGCGCCGGGCGTTCGTCGAGGTGGCGGCGGGGCATCCCGAGCTTAAAAGCCTGCACGACCTGCGCACGCGGACCAGCGGAGCGCGGGATTTCGTGCAGTTTCACGTCGCGATGGACCCGAAGATGACGATCCTGGCCGCGCATGACGTGGTCGAGCGGCTGGAAGCCGAACTCGCAGCGGAATTTCCCGGCACCGAGATCCTTATCCATATCGATCCGGAGGGCCAGATCGACGAACCCGGCAACCCGATGGCTGAGGCCGATTTGCTCAAGGAAATACCATGAAGCTCCCCTTCGCCCAGATCGACGCGTTCGCCGACCGTCCGTTCGCCGGGAACCAGGCCGCCGTGATGCCACTAGAGGCATGGCTCGACGACACGGTGCTCCAGGCGATCGCGGAAGAGAATAACCTGGCCGAAACCGCCTTCATCATCCCCGATGCGAGCGGGGAGGCGGACTATGAACTGCGCTGGTTCACCCCGGCAGTCGAAGTCGCTTTGTGCGGCCATGCGACGCTGGCGAGCGGCCATTATATCCTTTCCGCGCAGCAGGATCGCGACCTTGTCCGCTTCCGCACGCGCAAGGCCGGGGTGCTGGAAGTCGCGCGGCATGGCGATGGCTATCTGATGGCGCTGCCGGCCTACCCGCCCCAACCCGCCGAGTTGCCCGGGCTGCGCGCGGCGCTGGGCATCACTGCGGGCGAGACGCTGCGTCATTCCAATGGCTATGATCTGACCGTGCTGGAAAGCGCCGAAGCGGTGCTCGCGCTGAGGCCCGATTTCCGCGCGCTCGCCGCGCTCGGCGATACACTTAACATCGTCACCGCGCCCGGCAGGGACACCGACGTCGTCAGCCGCGTCTTCGCGCCCGCCGCCGGGATCGACGAGGATCCGGTGACGGGATCGGCGCATTCGGTGCTGGTACCCTATTGGGCTGCGCGACTGGGGCGCAACCGGTTCAGCGCCTTTCAGGCGAGCAAGCGCGGCGGGCGCGTCGAATGCGAGCTGGACGGTGATCGCGCGATCCTCGGCGGCACCTGCGTTACCGTGATCGAGGGTGTGTTCGTGCTGTAGCTAGAGCGCCTGATGCGCGTAGCTTAGAATGCGGGCGACCCGCCAATCATCTGGACTCTTTTTCCATAGCTGGACGAAGCGCGCCTTGCCGACCAGCTTTTCCGGGCCATCGCCCTTGCGCTCGTAAAAGAGGTGTTCGCCTTCCTCGATCGCACCATAGCCGGGCACCGGTTCGACCCGTAGTGTCTCCGGCAGCAGCGCGCGGCGGCTGCGCCAGGCGTCGGATGCTTTTTTCGCCTCGCACTGCTTGGCGTACATCGCCACGAATGCCGCACCATTTGTCGCCACCACACCGTCGCGATCATGGTACATTTCGAAATCGGGCGTCACCAGCGATGCCAGCCTGACCGGATCGCACCGCTCGAAGAAGATCTCGAACAACGCGGCGTCCGCGGCCGATATCTCTTCACGCAGCGTCGGCGTTGCTTGACCCAGAAAGAGCGCCAGGGCGGCGGATAGCGACATCAGGAACTCCTCATGTGTATTATTATACTAATACACATGAGAATCGGCGCTGGCAACGGCCAGGTGGCGGTGGTCAGCTCGCTACCAACTCCGCGCGCTCGGTCTCGGCGATCCAGCCGCCGCCGAGTACCCGGTCGCCCGCATAGAGCACCGCCGCCTGCCCCGGCGCGACGCCATATTCGGGGGTTTCGAACACCACCCGATCCCCTTGGAGCCGCACCGGAACAGGCTTTGCCAGCGAGCGGACCTTGGCGGTGACCTGGCCTTCAAAGCCTTCGCCGATCCAGTTCACCCCCTCGATGCGCGCCGCGCGGACGGCGAGCGCTGCTTTGGGGCCGACGATCAGGCGGCGGGTCGCGGGCTCGAGCCGCAGCACGTAAAGCGGCTCGGGCGTTCCGCCGATCTCGATGCCGCGGCGCTGGCCCACGGTGAAGTGGATCAGCCCCTTGTGCCGGCCAAGCACCCTGCCCGCTTCATCGACGATATCGCCGCCGATATCGGCCTCGGGCCGCAATTTCTTGACCAAGGAGGCATAGTCACCGTCCGGCACGAAGCAGATATCCTGGCTGTCGGGCTTGCCGGAGACGCTCAGTCCGAATTCCGCCGCAAGCTCGCGCACACGCGCCTTGGGAAGCCCGCCCAGCGGGAAGCGCAGATAATCGAGCTGGTCGCTCGTCGTGGCGAACAGGAAATAGCTCTGGTCGCGCGCCGGATCGACCGCGCGGTGCAGTTCGGCGCCGTGCTCGCCTATCACCCGGCGGACATAATGGCCGGTGGCGAGACAATCCGCGCCCAGATCGCGCGCGAGCTTGAACAGATCGGTGAATTTCGGCCCCATATTGCACTTTACGCAGGGGATCGGCGTGCGCCCGGCCATATATTCATCGGCGAAATCGTCGATCACGGTCTCGCGGAAGCTCGATTCGTGATCGAAGACATAATGCGCGATGCCAAGCCGGTCGCACACCGCGCGTGCATCGCGGATGTCGCGCCCCGCGCAGCACGAACCGGCGCGGCCCTCTGCCTCGCCATGGTGGTAGAGCTGGAGCGTCACCCCGATTGTCTCCGCACCGGTCTGCGCGGCGAGCGCGGCCACCACCGACGAATCGACGCCGCCCGACATGGCGACGACGATCCGCCGCTTCGCAAGCGGCCCTTCGAGCTGGAAATCGGCTGAGGTCATTGCCGCCGCCCCATAACGGGACTGGAAGTTAAGCGCTAGTTTTCCCGGCCTTTACCGACCCTTTAGCACTCGGCGCTAAGCCAGACATCCGACGTAGCGATTTCGGGTGTGTATTTGTGGATTTGAGTTTTGCCAGGCTGGATCGGGATGTGGCGGTTACCGCCATGCCGATCGACCTTGCCATCCTTCTGGTAGGCGTTGCGGCGCGTCAGGCGGCGAGCCCCACGGCCCGTGCACAGGCGCGGCTGGGCGCGTTGCTGCCGGTCGATGCACTGCTGGCTCCCGTCCACGGCGCATTCCACCATGCTGCGGCGCTGGCGCTTACGCGCTGGCAACGCAGATGAAGACGAAATTTACCCTGACGCTTCAAGGGATGTTCAAGCCCTTTTGGTATTGTCGTTACACAGTTTGAGTAATGGGGGCCCCCCGCCCCAAAAAGAGGTCCAATGATCGAGAACCAGAAGATCCGCCCCGCGAAAGTCATTGGTCCGCTTGGCGAGCCGCTGACGATCGACACGCTGCCCCCGCCGGAGACGACGCGCTGGGTCGTGCGCCGCAAGGCGGAGGTAGTGGCTGCGGTCAATGGCGGCCTGCTCAGCGTGGACGAAGTCTGCGAGCGCTACGGTCTTACCGTGGAAGAATTCGCCAGCTGGCAGCGGGCGATCGATCGATCGGGCATGCCCGGCCTGCGCGTCACGCGCATCCAGCATTACCGCTCGCTCTACGAGCGCCAACAAAAATATTGAGGCTTCTCCCAAGGAGCGAAGCGGCCCGCCTTCCCCCTCCCGGAAGGCGGGCCGTTTGGTATCTGACGCACTGGTTTCGCACCGCTGCGCAAATTCGATACGGAACCAATATGAGCGGTCGCTCATTTGTCCCCTAGTCGCCCGGCCCGCCGGGTAGCTCAAGAAACGGAGGGACTTATGGGACTTATCGTATGGCTCGTGGTCGGCGGCGTCGTCGGCTGGCTCGCTAGCATCGTGATGCGCACCGACGGGCAGCAGGGCATCTTCCTGAACGTCATCGTCGGTATCGTTGGCGCCTTTATCGGCGGGCTGCTGTTCGGCGCGAACATCAATAGCGGCGTGATCACGCCTACCACCTTCCTGGTGTCGCTGGTTGGCGCGATCGTGCTGCTTGCGATTGTCAATCTCGTCCGTCGCGGCACCGTCCGCTAAGACGAAACCTTAGAAAAAAGGGGCCGCTCCGCAGCGCCGGGGCGGCCCCTTTTTTTCACCTATTTGAGCAGGAATCGAACCGACAGGGTGACGCTCAGTTGCTGTTCACCTGCCACCACCTGCGTATCGGCTGCGGATTCGGCCTTGCCAGCGCGGAATGCCATCACGGGCATGGGCGGCGGCATCGCGCCGTTTTCCGAAATGGTCAGGATGCGATCGACCCGCAGGCCCGCCGCGTTCGCGTAAAGCGTGGCGCGGGCGCGCGCCCTGGCGATCGCGTCGGTGCGCGCCTCGTCCAGCGCTGCCTCCGGCTTGTCGACGGTCAGGTTGGGGCCTGAAATATTGTTCGCGCCCTGCTTCACCAGCGTATCCAGAATCGCTCCGCTCTTCGCGATGTCGCGAAAGCGAATCGAGACCTGGTTCGACGCCTGGTATCCGGTGAGGACCGGCGGCTGATTATTCTCGTAGCGATATTGCGGGCTGAGCGAGATCGACGCGGTCTGCATATCTCGCTCGGCCACGCCCGCCCCGCGCAGCGCTGCAAGCACCGCGGCCATGCGTGTGCTGTTCTGCGCCATCGCCGCGGCTGCGGTGGTCGCCTGGGTGACGACGCCCGCCTGAATCACCGCCACATCGGGAACGCGCGTGCTGACGCCCTCGGCCGAAACCTCGAGCACCGTTCCGTCCACCGCCGCCAGCCGCACCTCCTGCGCTGCGGCTGGCAATGCGCTGGCGGCCAGGATGGCGCCACCGATACACGCTGTGCGAATCATGTCTTCACTCCAGAAACAATTGTCCCGCGCCCGGCATGCCGGACGCGGGACAAATGAAAGCTGAACGAGCGATCCGCTCAGACGCGCTTCGCCATCACCAGTCGATAGAGCGCAAGCAGCACGACGGAGCCGACGGTTGCCGCCGCATATGCCTTCCAGCTGGCGTCGGTCACGACGATGCCAAGCATCGGCGTAAGATAAAAGGCGGCGAGCGCGCCAACGATACCGATCAGGATAGTAACGATGATGCCGCCCGGATCCTTGCCCGGCATGATCAGCTTGCCCAGAGCGCCTGCCACCAGACCGATCAGCAGCCACTGAATGATACCTTCAGGCATATTTTCCTCCTGTTTGGGCCCGTCGCGGCGAGCCTGTGCAAAAGGTTGCCCGATGACAGGCCCAATGCAACCCGTTTCTTCGGGGCAACGATCCGGACACTTGCGGAAAAAGGCCGAAAAGCGCATTGCCACACCGAGTTGCCAATGGCTCTTGCCGCTGGTGAGTTATTCATCTAATACAGCATGTATTCGGGGGACCCGCGCCGGGGCCGCAACGAGACACGCATGAATTACGAGGCCAAGATGTTCGGACGGCAGGATCGCCTGGAATTTAGCGGGGACGAAGGCACGCGTAAAAGCCGACGCTGGATCTGGATCACGCTGGGCGTGATCGTGGCCGCGGGCGTGCTGGCCTTCTTCCTGATGGGCCGCAGCGGCGGCGCGGAAAAGGCCGCGAGCCCCACCGGCGCCGCCGGAAAGGACGGCCGTTCGCAGCTTCCCACCGTAACCGTGATCAGCCCCGGCCGATCGACCGTCGCAACGATCATCACCGGCACCGGCACGCTGGCAGCGCGCCGTGAGATGCCGGTCGGTGTCGCGGGCGAAGGCGGGATGGTAACGCGCGTTCTGGTTGAACCCGGCAGCTGGGTCTCGGCGGGGCAGGTGCTCGCCACCGTCGATCGCTCGGTTCAGTCTCAGACCGCCGAATCGCTCGCGGCCTCGGTGCGTGTCGCCGAAGCGGATGCCCGGCTGGCCCAGTCCGAACTCGAGCGCGCGCAGAAGCTGGTCAGCGGCGGCTTCATTTCCAAGGCCGATATCGATCGCAAGACCGCGACTCGCGACCAGGCCAATGCCCGCGTCCGGGTAGCGCGCGCACAGTTTGCCGAGACGGCTGCGCGCAACCGCCGCCTCGACATTCGCGCGCCGGCGGCGGGGCTGGTGCTCACCCGCGGCGTCGAGCCTGGCCAGATCGTCAGCTCGGGCAGCGGCGTGCTGTTCCGCCTCGCAATGGGCGGACAGATGGAACTCCGTACCCAGCTCGCCGAATCGGACCTGCAGAAGATCCATGCCGGCGTTCAGGCGGAAGTGACTCCGACTGGATCGGCCAAGGTGTTCAAGGGCGAAGTGTGGCAGGTCTCACCGGTCATCGACCCGCAGAACCGCCAGGGCATTGCCCGCGTGGCGCTGTCCTATGATCCCGCGCTGCGGCCCGGCGGCTTCGCCAGCGCGCGCATCACCGCAGGCGCGGTGACCGCAGTGATGCTGCCCCAGTCCGCGGTGCAGAGCGATAATGGCGGTAATTACGTCTACGTCATCGACGCCAAGGACCAGGCCGTTCGCGTGCCGGTCAAGACCGGCGAAGTGACGGAGACCGGCGTGGCGATCACATCGGGGCTGACGGGCAATGAGCGCGTTGTCGCCACCGCCGGCGCCTTCCTGACGCCGGGCCAGAAGGTCAAGCCCCAGCTCCAGGCCAAATAAGGACCACGCGCGATGAGCTTTCGCAACATATCCGCCTGGAGCATCCGCAACCCGGTGCCGCCCATCGTGCTGTTCGTCGCCCTGACGATCGCAGGATTGGTCAGCTTCATGCGGATGGACGTGAACAACAACCCGGACATCGACTTTCCGGTCGTCTGGGTGAGCGTCAGCCAGCCGGGCGCCGCCCCCTCCGAGCTCGAGACGCAGGTGACCCAGAAGGTCGAGGCCGCAGTCCGTAGCCTTCAGGGCATCGACCAGATCGAAAGCTTCGCCAGCGAAGGCAATTCGCAGACCGTGATCCAGCTCGCGATCGGCACGCCGATCGATCGCGCCGTCACCGACGTTCGCGATGCCATCTCGCAGATTCGCGGCGACCTGCCCGACGGCATCCTCGAACCGCAGGTGGGCCGCGTCGACAGCGCCTCGCAGAACGAAGTCGCCAGCTTCACCGCCATCGCCACCGATATGACGATGGAGGAGCTGAGCTGGTACGTCGACAATACCGTATCCAAGGAACTGCTCGGCATTTCGGGCACGGCGGGCGTAAGCCGCAACGGCGGCGTCAACCGCGAGATCCGCGTGATCCTCGATCTGCCCAAGCTGCAGTCGCTGGGCATCACCGCGAGCCAGGTCAACCAGCAGCTGCGCCAGACCAATCTGAACGCGGCGGGCGGCAAGGCGCAGATTTCGGGTTCCGAGCAATCGGTGCGCGTGCTCGGCAACGCCAGGAGCGCCTATGACCTGGGCCAGACCCAGATCGCCGTGGGCGGCGGACGCACTGTTCGCCTTGCCGATATAGCGCAGGTGAAGGACCTCTACGCCGAACAGACCTCGTTCGCGCGCTTCGACGGCCAGCAGGTGCTGACCTTCGACGTCACGCGCGCGCAGGGCGCTTCGGACGTCACGATCTATCACGAGATCGAAAAGAAGCTGAAGGGGCTGGAGGAGCGCTATCCCAAGGTGCGCTTCGAGCTGCTCGACGCCAGCACCGCCAAATATGCCGAGGCGCAATATCACACCGCCATGGAAGCACTGTTCGAAGGCGCGGCGCTTGCGGTGATCGTGGTCTTCATCTTCCTGCGCGACTGGCGCGCGACGCTTATCTCGGCGCTGGCCATCCCGCTCTCGGCCATCCCCAGCTTCTGGTTCATGGATCTGATGGGGTTCACCCTCAACCAGATGACGCTGCTTGCGCTCAGCCTGGTCGCCGGCGTGCTCGTCGATGACGCGATCGTGGAGATCGAGAATATCGTGCGCCACATGCGGATGGGCAAATCCGCCTATCAGGCATCGATCGACGCGGCCGACGAGATCGGCCTGGCGGTGCTCGCCACCACCATGTCGATCGTCGCGGTGTTCCTGCCCGTCGGCCTGATGCCGGGCGTGTCGGGTCAGTTCTTCAAGAATTTCGGCCTTACCGTCGTCGCCGCCGTGCTGATGAGCCTTGCCGTCGCGCGCATGCTCACGCCGATGATCGCGGCCTATTTCCTGAAGGCGCATGGCCATGCCGAACATGGCGGCGGGCGCATCATGGACATTTACATGAAGGTGCTGCGCTGGACGCTGATGCATCGCTGGTCGGCGATCGTCGGCGGCGGCATAGCCTTTGGCCTGACGATCATGTTCTTCGCGATCCTGCCGAGCACGTTCCAGCCGACGCAGGATCAGGACAGCGTGCAGGCCAATATCGAGATGGCGCCGGGCACCTCGCTCGAGCGCACCGATGTGGTGGTGACCAACGTCGCCAATATCCTGCGCGAACAACCCCAGGTGCGCAGCGTCTATGCGCGCACGTTCGTGGGCAATGGCCGCGTCACCGCGCTGCTCCAGGAAAAGCGCGACATGACGAGCGACCAGTTCCAGAAGGCGCTGGCTGGCAGGCTCGCCGCGATCCCCGACGCCCGCGTGACGTTCCGCGCCCAGGGCGGCTGGGGATCGGGCGGCCGCGATCTTTCGATCGTGCTGGGCGGCGAGGATCCGGAACTGCTGAGCAAGACCGCGAACCAGCTCGTCACCGAGATGGCCGGGCTCAGCACCGTGGTCGCGCCGCGTGTCTCGGGCGATCTCCAGCGCCCCGAGATCATCATCAAGCCGCGGCTCGATCTCGCCGCAAATCTGGGCGTGACGACGCAGGCGCTGAGCCAGGCGATCCGTATCGCGACCTTGGGCGACATCACGCAGAACAGCGCAAAATTCTCGCTGTCCGATCGCCAGATCCCCATTCGGGTGGCGATTGCTGAGGATGCGCGCACCAAGCTCTCGACGCTCCAGACGCTGCCAGTGGCGACGCAGACCGGCGGTTCCGTGCCGCTCGGCGTGGTCGCCGATATCGGCTTCGGCGCAGGCCCGACGCGCATCCAGCGCCTCAACCAGCAGCGCCGCCTTGTCGTCGGCGCTGATCTCGCGGTCGATCCCAAGACGGGCAAGCCATTCGTCTCGGGTGAGGCGGACAAGCAGATCAAGGCGCTCCCGACGATGAAGAACCTGCCCATGGGAGTTCAGGAGCTCAAGGTCGGCCAGGCCAAGTGGCAGGCGGAGATGATCCAGAACTTCATCGTCGCGGTGCTCGCCGGCACGATGCTCGTCTTCGCGGTGCTGGTGCTGCTCTATCGCCGCTTCATGTCGCCGCTGGTGAACATGGGGTCGCTGCTCCTCGCACCGCTCGGCGGTCTGATTGCGCTGTGGATCACGGGGCATCCGATCTCGATGCCGGTCTATATCGGCATGCTGATGCTGCTCGGCATCGTCGCGAAAAACTCGATCCTGCTGATCGATTTCGCGATCGAGGAGATGAACAAGGGCGTCGACAAGTTCACCGCCGTTCTCGACGCGGGGCACAAGCGCGCCCAGCCGATCGTGATGACCACGGTCGCGATGGTCGCGGGCATGATCCCCACGGCGATCGGCTCGGGCGACGCGTCATGGCGCGCGCCGATGGGCATTGTCGTGATCGGCGGCCTGATCCTCTCGACCGCGCTCACGCTGGTGATCGTGCCGGCGAGCTTCAGCCTGGCGACCGGCCTGGAAACCTGGCTTGGGCCGCGCCTGTCGCGCCGCCTGCTCACCTATCGTCCGGGCGATGATGGCAGCCGCGTGATCGGGCAGGATGGCAAGGGCGGCATGATCGACCACAGGCCTGGGGACGACGTGCCGCAGCCGGCCGAGTGAACCCAAAGCCATTTCGTGTATTGGGAAGCGTGTGATCACGCGCGCTTCCCGCCCCACCGAGCCAGTAGCCCCCGGCCTGCGCCGCATGCGCTGGGTCGCGACCGGACTGCTGGTCGCGATGGCCGCGCTGTTTCTCGCCGCCCGCGCGCTGGTCGATGTGCACCCCGCCATCGGCTATGTCCGCGCCTTTGCCGAGGCGGCGATGGTGGGCGGGCTGGCGGACTGGTTCGCGGTCACCGCCTTGTTTCGCCATCCGCTGCGGCTGCCGATACCGCACACCGCGATCATCCCGCGCAACAAGGATCGGATCGCAGGCACGCTCGCCCAGTTCCTCCGCGATAATTTCCTGACCCCTGCAGTGGTCGCGCGCCGGATGCAGAAGCTCGACGTGGCGGGCGCGGCCGGGCGCTGGCTGGCCAATCCGCCCGCAGCGAACGGCCGCATCGGCAGCGGCGCGTCCCGCCTTTTCGCCGACATCCTCGAATCGCTCGATCAGGAGCGGCTGGGCGGCATGGCGAAGGGCGCGATCGCATCCCGGCTGCGCGCGCTCGAATTGTCCCCGCTTGCGGGTCAGGCGCTCGGCGCGGCGATCGCCAGCGACCGGCATCTGCCTTTGCTCGACGGGATGATCCACTGGGCCGCGCGGATTCTCGCCGCCAACGAGCATATGATCCGCGAGATGGTGCACCAGCGCTCAGGCTCGGTGATGCGCTGGACCGGGCTCGACGAGACGCTGGCCAACAAGATCATCGACGGGTTGCACAAGCTTCTCTTCGAAATGGCGGACGATCCGCATCACCCGCTCCGCGCCAAGGCGGAAGAGGGCCTTGCCCGGCTGGCGGACGACCTTCAGCACAAGCCCGAACTGCGCGAGCGGGTCGAGGCGTTCAAGGGCGAGCTGATCGAGAATCAGGCGTTTCAGCGCTGGATCGACGGGCTGTGGGAAATGAGCCGCGCCGCGTTGCTGCGCGTCGCGCGCGATCCCGAACGCGCGATGGCGGGCAAGATGGGCGAAGCGCTCCGCCAGTTCGGTACGACCTTGCAGACCGACCGGCGGCTGGCCGACACGATCAACCGCTTCGCCCGGCGCACTGCGGTCGGGGCGGCATCGGATTATGGCGATGGAATCGTCCGCCTGGTCTCCGATACGATCAAAGGCTGGGACGCCGAGACGGTGACCGGGCGGCTCGAAAACGCCGTCGGCCGTGACCTGCAATATATCCGGATCAACGGAACGCTGGTGGGCGGGCTGGTCGGCGTCGCGATCCATGCCGTGGATACTTTGTTCTAGAATCGTTTTCAGTTGAACGGCACCCGCTGCGCGCCGTTCTAGCGCCAGTCCAGCATCGGCCAGCCTTTCTCGGCGGCCAGCACCTTGAGCGGACCATGTGCGTTCACCGCAAAGCCCTCATCCGCCCAGCCGAGCAGCGGCGCGTCCGAAACATGATCCGAATATGCGCGGATATAGGCGCCGGTACGCTCGATCCGCTCCTGGTCCATCCAATCCAGAATCATGCGGAGCTTTGCGGGGCCGTAACAGTTATCGCCGTCGAGATCAGGGAGAATGCGCCCTTGCCCATCGCGTTTTGCCCGAGTGGCGACGACAGCATCGAAATCCAGGCGGCGCGCGATAGCGGCGGCGTAATAGCCGTGCGACGCCGTGGCCATGACCAGGGTATAGCCCGCCGCGCGATCCGCCGCGACCCGCTCGCGCGCGCCGTGGAGCACGCCATGCGTGGCCTCGGCATCGGCAAAGTCTTCGGCAAGCTGTTCCATCTCCGCTTCGGAGAGCGCTGCGCCCAGCATCAGACGCTGGGTAAACCGCTTGAGCCCGGCCCTGTCGGTGAGCTTCAACAGGTAGCCGAGTGCCGCCAGCCCGGCGATCGGATACAGCGCCAGCCGCCACGGCGCGCGGCCCCTGGCGGACGCCAGCAGGAAGCGCGTCCACGTCGCATCGCGCGTGATCGTCTTGTCCATGTCGTAGATCGCGAGGTGTCGCATTGGGACATGTAGGACGAGGCCATAAGGCCGCACCAGAGCAAATCCTTGCCGCAGAAGGGCGAATCGCGGAAAGGTGCCGTTCATGAACGAGCCTGCGACCTTCGAGCGCATCGATTCCGGCGGCGGCGCGGCCCTGTGCTTCTCCGGAGACCTGTCGCTCGCGCGTATCGGCGATCTGCCGAAGCGGCTGGAGGCAGTGCAGGGTCCGGTCAGCCGGATCGATCTGCATCAGATCGAGCGGATCGATACGGTTGGCGCATGGCTGGTGCACCGATTCGCCCGCGATCATGGTGCCGAGATTGTCGGTCTTCAGCCCGACGAAGCGCATCTGCTTGAGCAGGTGGCCGCCGCCGAATGCCCGGTGGAGAAGCCCCGGCCGCAGGCAGGGCTGATCCCGCGCGTGCTCGGCGAGGTGGGCGAAGCGGTGGTCACCGCGGGCAAGACGCTTTACGGCCTGCTCGGGTTTCTCGGTGCCACGCTGATCGCTTTCTGGAACGTCGCGACGCATCCCTCGCGCTTCCGCTTCAACGCCACCGTCCACCGTTTCGAGATCGTCGGCGTCACCGCGCTGGGCATCATCGGCCTGATGAGCTTTCTGATCGGGATCGTCATCGCTCAGCAAGGCGCGGTGCAGCTCCGTCAGTTCGGCGCGGAAATCTACACGATCAATCTGGTCGGCCGGATCACCTTGCGCGAACTCGGCGTGCTCATGACCGCGATCATGGTCGCCGGCCGCTCGGGCTCGGCGTTCGCCGCGCAGATCGGCACAATGAAGCTCACCGAGGAAGTCGATGCGATGCGCACGATCGGCGTGTCGCCACTGGAGGCACTGGTGCTGCCGCGCACGATTGCGGTGGTTCTGATGATGCCGCTGCTCGCTTTCTATTCCTCGCTGATCGGGATCATCGGCGGCGGATTGCTTTGCTGGATCGCGCTCGACATCCCGCCGATTACCTTCATCATGAAGATCCGCGAAGTCGTGCCGATGACCGATCTGTGGATATGCCTGATCAAGGCACCGGTCTTCGGGATCATCATCGCGCTGGCGGGATGCTTTCAGGGCATGCAGGTGGAAGGCGATGCCGAGCAGGTCGGCCACCGCACGACGACGGCTGTGGTCCAGGCGATCTTCCTCGTGATCGTCCTCGACGCCTTCTTCGCAGTGTTCTTCAGCGGGATCGGCTGGAAATGAGCCGCCCCCCGAAAAGCGATACGATCATCAAGGTCCGCGGGCTACGCAACGCCTTTGGCGACGCCGTGGTGCATGACGGGCTCGATCTGGACGTGCGTCGCGGCGAGATATTGGGCGTGGTCGGCGGTTCTGGGACCGGCAAATCGGTGCTGATGCGCTCGATCATCGGATTGCAGACTCCGGTCGAGGGCCAGATCGAAGTGTTCGGCGAAACCACGATCGGTCGCGACGAAACCGAAGCCATGGATGTCCGCAAGCGCTGGGGCATATTGTTCCAGGGCGGCGCGCTCTTCTCTACGCTGACGGTGGCGGAGAACGTCCAGGTCCCGCTCAAGGAATTCTACCCCCAGCTCGACCAGCAACTGCTCGACGAGATTGCCGGTTACAAGGTGGTGATGTCCGGCCTGCCGGCCGATGCCAGCCCCAAATATCCCGCCGAGCTTTCAGGCGGTATGAAGAAGCGCGCCGGCCTCGCTCGCGCGCTCGCGCTCGATCCCGAGCTGTTGTTCCTCGATGAGCCGACGGCAGGGCTCGATCCGATCGGCGCCGCCGCGTTCGACGATCTTACCGCATCCTTGCAAAAGACTCTGGGGCTGACGGTCTTCCTCATCACCCACGATCTCGACACCCTCTACGCTATCTGCGACCGCGTCGCAGTTCTCGCCGACAAGAAGGTGATCGCGGTGGGCACCATTCCCGAACTGCTCGCGCTGGATCATCCCTGGATCCAGGAATATTTCAACGGACCGCGCGGGAGAGCTGCGGTCGCCAGTACGACCCGGCATGCCGCACGTGAGGACCAAGTCTGATGGAAACGCGTTCAAATCATGTGCTTGTCGGCAGCGTCGTGCTGATCCTGATCGCGGTGCTGGCGCTTTTCGCTGTCTGGCTCGCGCGGCTGAGCGGCGGCGACGATCGCGAATATGACATCTTCTTCAAGCAAGCCGTGGACGGGCTCAGTGCCGGATCGCAGGTGACCTTTTCCGGCGTACCTTCGGGGCAGGTCAAGGAAATCGCATTCTGGCAGCCGGATCCCAGCCTGGTGCGTGTGCGGATCGCCGTGAAGGATGCGGTGCCCATTCTGGAGGGCACGACCGCGACCATACAGGGCAGTTTCACCGGCCCCTCCAGCGTGCAGCTCGATGGCGCGGTCAAGGGCGCGCCCGCCATCGCCTGCCCCGCGCAAAAGCCTGAGGCCGCGTGCCCGCTTGGCGTGCCGGTGATCCCGACCAAGGCGAGCGGGCTTGGCGCGCTGCTGAACTCGGCGCCGAAGCTGCTCGAGCGGCTCTCCACGCTTACCGAACGCCTGACCGACATGCTGGGCGACAAGAACCAGGCATCGATCGCCGGCATCCTCGCGAACACCAACCGGCTGACCGACGCGCTGGCCGACCGCGGACCGGAAATCGCCGCCACGCTCGCCGAGACGCGGATCGCGATCCAGAAGGCAGGCATCGCCGCCGAGCAGATCGGCGATCTGGCCAAGACCACCAACGGCGTGCTTTCGGACAATATCAAGCCGACGATCGCCAACCTAAACAAGACGATCGAATCGGCCAAGAAGAGCATGGAGACGCTCGATGCGACGATCGCCGATGCGCGACCGGGCGTTCAGGCATTCTCTAAAAAGACCATCCCCGAAGTCGGCCAGCTGATCCAGGATCTGCGCATCATGTCGCAGTCGCTCGCATCGGTGGCGGAGAAGATCGATCAGGACGGCGCGGGCAGCATCCTCGGCAGTCCCAAGCTGCCCGATTACAAACCCGGCAAGAAGAAGTGAGAGCCGCGATGAAGAAGCACCTGTTCCTCGTCCCCCTGCTCGCCGGCGCGCTTTCGGGCTGCATCTCGTTCGGCAGCAAGCCTCCCGCCAGCCTGCTGACGCTCCATTCGTCGGTGGAACTCCCCGTGGGCGAAACGCAGCAATCGAGTGTCGCCGCGACGATCACGGTTTCAGTGCCGTCGGTGCCGCAAGAGCTTTCCGCGTCGCGCATCCCGGTCCATTCGGGGGGCACTGCGATCGCCTATGTGAAGGACGCGCAATGGGTGGAGCGCCCCAACCAGCTTTTCCAGCGCGTGCTGAGCGACACGATCACGTCACGCACCGGGCGTCTGGTGCTTTCGTCGCGCCAGTCGCAGCTCGACCCCGGCGCCTATCTGATGGGCGAGCTGCGACGCTTCGGGATTGACGCGGACAGCGGCGAAGCGGTTGTCACCTATGATGCCGCGCTGATTCGCGGCAAGGAAACCGTGCTCGAGAAGCGCCGCTTCGAGGCGCGCGCGCCCGCTGCCCCTATCGATGCGCGCTCGAGCGGCACCGCGCTCAACATCGCCGCCAATCAGGTCGCGGCGCAGGTGGCGGACTGGATCGGCCGCTAGGCTCGTTTTCCGCCAGACGCCGCCTGCTTATTGCTTGCGGCGAACCCCGGGCGAGAGATCGCAGACTTCCAGCCCGGTCGCTACCGTCGGCGGTGCGGGATTCTCGCGCGACTTGATCAGGGCGGCATAGCGCTCATTGTCGGTTGCGCGATACTGGAAGCGCGGGCGCTCGTCGCCGGGCAACTGGCTGGCAAGCCGCACCGATGCGATCGCCGTGCGCTCCGCCTCGGTCGCATAGACGCCCATCGCAGCGCTGCTGCGCGGCATCGCCGACATGAACTGCATGCCCTCGATAATCCGGCCAACCACGGTGTAATTGCGGTCAAGCCGCCGCGCCGACTGGCCGATCGGCGTGAACAATTCGGTGCCCGCGCCGGTATCGGGCAATTGATCGCGCGCAACGCCGACCATGCCATAGCAATGGGTGAGCCACGCCACCTTGCCATCGGTCGCGATCGGCCAGCCATCCGCCGTGACCCCCGATGCGGCGGAATAGCCGTCAGCCTTGGTCAGCCGCTGCGCGGGCTGGAATTGGCCGATCTCGAACTCGGCGGGCGGGCGCGCAATGATTTCCGGCGGCGGTGCCTTCTCGTCGCCGCCCCACTGCGTCACCCAGTTTTCCTGCACCCGATAGACGCTCGTTCCGTCCCACCAGCGCGCCAGCGCGATCTTGCGCAGGTTTGAGACATGGCCGGGCGCGAACCGCGCCGCGAGCCGGATAAACACCTGGCGGCCATCCTTGAACGTGATCACCATAATCTCGTCATCGGGAATGTCGCGCCAATCCTCGGGGATCGCATCGCTGGGCTGCGGCGCGGTCTGCGCGGTGGCGGGGAAAGCGGCGGTGAGCGCGAGCAGCGCGAGAAGGGGCTTCAGCATGGCCCGGAAACTGGCACGCCGCGCCACGCTTGCCTAGTTCCCTTCCACACTATATCGGCAGCCCCTTCCAGAGCATGCGGAGCGGTGGCCGAGTGGTCGAAGGCGCTCGCCTGGAAAGTGAGTATACGGCAAAACCGTATCGAGGGTTCGAATCCCTCCCGCTCCGCCAGCAAGTCCTGCGAGTATCTTACTCAGGCCGAGCGGCGAAGCCGTTAAGCTCGGCAGCCGCGCTCAGATGCCATATGACATCGGTCGGAGAGCGGTTCGCGTTGGGCTGGCAGCGCCGCAGGCAAAAAGCTCCGGGGCCCACCTAGTCCTTCTTGCCGAGCAGGTCCTTGAGCGTGGAAAAGGCGCTGGCGCGGGTAACCTCTTCCTCGCTGATCACGCCCGCTTCCTTGAGCGCGGCTGCCGCGTTCGGCCCGCGCGGGAAGGGATCGAGTGACAGCAGCAAGGTCTCCGCCGCCGCCTCGCCCAGATCGATCGCGCCGCCGGTGTAGAACACCGTGTCGCACGCATCCTCGCTCAGCTCGACCTCATCGGCCGCCTCGGTATCGGGCTCGGGCAGAAAACGGATCGCGAAATCCTCTTCCACGCCCACTGGCAAGGGATCTCCCGTCACCGAGCAATGCTGCGTCACCTGCGCCGAGAGGTGGCCGCGCGCAACCACGCTGCTGCTGTCGCGCCGGATCGCATAGTCTGCGCTCAACGACGCGATCTCCGCCAGCCCGAAGCGCGCCGCCAGCGCCGCCCGCTCGCCGGGCTCTGCGGTCACCGAAACCCGATTCTCCCCGGCGCCGATCTGATCGAGCCGGTGCAGCCGTTCGAACTCGCTCATGCCGGCAGCTCCCCAGCGACCAAGACAGCGATCGGTGCCGCCGCGAGCTTCTCGCGCAACGCGAGCAATTCCCGCTCCACATGGGCGAGCGCGGCATCCGCAGGCGGCGCGCCACGATAGACGTTGCGCACCAGAGCATCGCGGATCGATCCGGCCGCAAGGCCGTCGCGATAGGCGCCCAGGCGGCCGCCCAGCATCCCCATCATCCGCCCTAGATGCTTGCCGACCACCACGTCACCAATTCCGATCTCGCGCAATTGCCCATCCATGTCCTGGATGAAGCACTCGGCCAGCGCGGTGCTCTGCGGCACTCCCTGCGGATCGCCTTCCAGCCGGAGCATGACGATCGAGAGGACCGCCGCGATCATGTCGAAGCGCCCGTCGATCGTGTCGGGCACGGCCCCTTCTTCATACCAATGCGGCATCCGGCCGAGCGCCACTACCGCGTCATAGAGTTGCGGCGCGGTGCCGCGGTCTGGGGCTCCGAAGAGACGCTGGAGCAGTCGCATGTGCCGGTTCGTTCCATAGCTAATAGGGCTGCGACCTTGTTTGGCCGCATTTTGGCGCATATTGAGGCTATGGCCGCGCGATGCAATGCGCTGCGCCCAGCGTTTGCCTTTGGAGAAGTTATGCCGATTCCCGTCCGTGCGCTTGGCGCCGCCCTGCTGGCAGCAGCTCTCGGCACCTCGGCCTGCGCTCCGGTGCGCACGCATCAGGGCTATGTGATCGACAAGGAACTGGTCGATGCGATCCAACCCGGCATCGATAATCGCGAATCGGTGCTGCAGACGCTCGGCCGCCCGACGCTGACGAGCCAGTTCAACGAAGGCGAATGGTATTACGTCTCGCGCAACAGCAGCAATCTGGGTTTCCAGGATCCCAAGGTTCGCGAGCAGCAGACGCTGCGCATCCGCTTTGACACCAAGGGTAATGTCGTCGCGGTCGATCGCTCGGGGATCGAGCTGGTCGCCTCGGTCGATGCCTATGGCAAGAAGACGCCGACGCTCGGCCGCAAGCGCGGCTTCTTCCAGGATCTGTTCGGCAATATCGGCACGGTCGGCGCGCCCGGCATGGGCGGCGGTGGCCAATAATCGATCGAGCGCTGTCTTGAGCGCGCGTCCGGCCGCGCCGTGGTACGCCGACGCGGCCGAATCTACTCAGCCCCCGAAAGGGTAAAGGGACCGACTCGGGTAACGCACCGCCGCGCATTTGGCTCCCTCACCGGACGGTGAACACCACTTGATCCACGGTGCGCCCGCCCAGATCGACCAGCCGCAGCCGATGCTGGCCGCGCGGCGCGAGGATCAACGGCCGCGACTCCGCCGATCCCAGATCCTGCTTGTCGAGGACCAGCCGGTGGCCGAGCACCTCGCCGGTGACCGACACGGCCAGCCGCTGATTCTCGCGCGGAATGTCCGGATCTAGCGCATAGACGCTGCCCGCCACCGGATTGACGATACGCGGACGCCGCGCCGCCGCCGGAGCCACCGCCACGCGGGTAAGCGCGGTGCCCGCGATGAAATATTCGCGCCGGGGCTGTTCGATGCCGCGCTCGAAGACGATGCCGCGCTCCTCGATGCCGGAGGGGCGTGGCGGCGCCTTGCCCGGGCTTTCCTGATGCAGCATTATCATCAGATCGCGCCACACCGGCGCCGCGCCGCTGGTGCCGGAAACCGCGCGCATCGGGTCTCCTTCCAGATTGCCGACCCATACGCCCACCGTGAAGCGATCCGAGAAGCCGATGCACCAATTGTCGCGCATCGCCTTGGACGTGCCCGTCTTCGCTCCCGCCCAGAAGGGAAGGCGCAGCGCCGAATCGATCCCGAACGTGCCCGCGCGCGCATTGGGATCGGCGAGCATATCCGCCACGATCCATGCGGCCTGCGGGGTCGTCACGCGGCGAAGCGCCTCACGCCCGTCGCCCTCCAGAAC
This sequence comes from Sphingomonas soli NBRC 100801, assembly GCF_001591025.1. GTDB lineage: Bacteria > Pseudomonadota > Alphaproteobacteria > Sphingomonadales > Sphingomonadaceae > Sphingomonas > Sphingomonas soli. The sequence goes on along the minus strand of NZ_BCTZ01000018.1, from coordinate 75,190 downwards.
CCGCAACGGACCCCAGCGCCCGCCCATCGCGAAGCTGCGAAAGGCGGCGACCTGCTCCATCAGCGTGACCTCGGCCGATCCCAGCGCCAGCGAATAGCCATAATATTGGCCGTCCTCGACCAGCCCGCGATAGCCGATATCCCACAGCCGATCGCGAAAGGGGTCCACGCCGGTGAGCAGCAAGGTGCGTACCGCCGGCACGTTGAGCGAGCCCGCCAGCGCGACGCGCGCGGATACCGGCCCCTTGAACGCCTTGTCGTAATTCTGCGGCACGTAGAGCCCCGAAGCCGTGTCGAGCTGCACCGGCGAATCGTCGAGGATCGAGGCGGCGGTAAGGTAACCCTTCTCGATCGCCTGGGCGTATAGGAACGGCTTGAGCGTCGACCCCGCCTGCCGATAGGCGGACGCGCCGTCGACGGCGGGCGCGGTCGATTCGCCCCCGATCCCGCCGACATAGGCCAGCACGTCGCCCGTCGCATTGTCCACCACCACCACAGCGCCGTCGCGCGCGCGGGTGCCGCCAAGCCCCTGGAGCTGGCGCTTGAGCGCGGCGATCGCGGCGCGCTGGATATTGATGTCGAGCGTGGTCTTCACCTTCGCGCCCGGTTGCGTGAGCAGCCGCGCGCTGAGATGCGGGGCCAGGCCGGGATCGAGCGCCAGGCTGCGCGCCGGCCCCAGCATCGAGGCGGCAGCGCCCGCAAACCTGCTGCAATCCTGCTCGCGGCTGAGCGCGCAGGCGCGCGCCGCGACCTTGGCCGCCCCGGCGCGCGGATCGGGCAGGAGCGCCGCCAGCAACAGCGCATCGTCGCGGCTGAGCGCCGCCGGCGTCTTGCCGAACAGGCCCAGCGCCGCCGCGCCGATCCCCTGCGCCTCGCCCCGGAAACCGGCGAGGTTCAGATAGGCCTCCAGGATCTGGTCCTTGCTCCATGCGCCGTCGAGCGCGTCGCCCGCGCGCATCTGGCGAAGCTTGTCGATCAGCCCGCGGCTTCCCGGCGCGGACAATTCGGGTGCCAAATAGGCCGCGACCTGCATCGACAGCGTCGATGCGCCGCGTCCCCGCTTGCCCGAAAGCCGCGCGCGCAGCGAACCGGCGGTCGCCAGCCAGTCGATCCCGCCGTGCGAACGAAACCGCCGGTCCTCTGCCTCCACGAGCACATCGCGCGCCACGGGCGAGACTTCGTCGAGCTTCACCCAGGCAAGCCGCCGCGCCTGATAATCGACGCGTGCGGAATCGATCAGCCGCCCGTTGCGATCATACATCCATGCTTCGGAAGCCTTCCAATGCCCGCGCACCGCGGCATAGCTTGGCAGCGCGGGTGGCAGCGTCACCCACCAGGCGCTGACGAACGCGGTGAGCAATACCGAGCCCGTGCCCAGCACCATCCGCCGCGCCGTGAACACGCCACGCCAGCCCTGTTCGCGATAGGCGTCGCGCACCCGGCCGAACCAGCCGTGCAGCCGCTCGGGCGTGTCGTCGATCCAGCGGACGGCCCGCGATACGCGCGGGAACCGTCCGCTCCATTCCTTCCAGTTCACCTCTGCGCGACCACCATCGGCTGGTTCGGGATCTGTGCGCGGATCTCGGGCGCGTACATCGCCTCAACCCGCGTGGCCGGCAGGCTGAAGCGCCCGGCGGCATCGAGCCGCATCACATAGGAGATGGTGAAGCTGCCGCGCGGCACCCAGCCATAATAAGCCCGCCACGAATCGCGGCCGCGTTCGATATAGCTGGGGGGAACGCCGCCGCTGGTCCCGGCCTGCGCCGCGAGCATCTCGGACTGGCCGCCCAGATTGCCCACGATCGTCGCACCCGAGGGCACCGGATCGTTGATCACCACCCAGTTGCGCTCGGCGGATGCTTCAACGCTGATCGTCACCTTGACGATATCGCCGCGCGTCCATGCGCCGGCCACGGCCTGCTTGACCGCCTCCACCTTCTTGGTCGCCTTGTACCCCGCCATCAGCGGCTGGGTCAGCGGCACCGCCGCCTTGACGCGGACGAACGCCCATGGCCCCGCGCCGCCGCTCTGGTTGAACACCAGCGGCGTGGTCTGGGCCGGGAGCGGCAGCGTGAACAGCCGCTGCGGTTCGGCCAGAGGCCAGGTGCGGCTGACGCTCGACGTACCGAAGGTCGCGGTAGTGATCCCGGCAATCGATTCGGCGGGATAGGCCGCCATGAACCGGCGTGCGGCAATCGCGCCCCAGGCGTTGGCGGGGGTCGTGTCCCAATGGCCGCGCTGCTGGCGCGACGCCAGCCCGACCATCATCTTCGCGGTATCGTCCTGCCAGCCGGGGCGGCCCAGCGTCGCGAGCAGCGCCTTGATCGCCGCCTCGTCATCCGATGCCATCAGCCACCAGGGCATCTTGCCCTTGTCGGCGATATCGATGCGCGTCCCTTCATAGACCAGGCGGGTGCGCAGCGTCCTTTCGGCGTCGAGGCGCAGTTGCTGGCCGTTGGCGAGGCCGGGCACCTTGCCGATCGCCACCGCATAATCGGCGAGGCTCGACGTGGGCATTTCCGCCACGCCGATACCCACCTGCCCGACCATGTTCGCAGTCGCCGCCCCGGCACGCGCCAGCGCGTTGAAGGCGGTCAGCCGCTGGAGACGGACATCGCCATAATCTTCACGCCGCAGCCGTCCATCGAGGACGCTCTTCAGCGCATCGATCATCTTGGCACGCGGCGCATCGGGCAGCGGCAACCCCGCTTCCGAGGTGACCGCGAGCATATAGGCGGTCAGCGATTCCGAACCCGGCATGTCTCCGGGGAAGTATCGCAGCAGGCCATCATTATCGAGATACGCGGGCAATTCGCCGGCGATCAGGTTCCACATCCCGGCATCGCCCAGCGCGATCGCCCGCGACGTGCGCTGCTCCAGGCAGACATAGGGATAAGCGGCCATATAATCGCGAACGCCCTGAAGCGGCGGCGCCAGCGTGTCCGCCAGACTGACCTCGACCATGCCGACGCCGGGCAGCGCGCCAACGGGCGGCGCGATCGAGAAGCTCGTGCCCGAGGTTACCCGCGCGATGCTGGCCGCCCAGGTCTCGACCGGCACGGCGGGAATGATCTCCTGCACCGCCGTCACCTTGTCGGTCGCCTTGCCGTCTTCCGAACGCGCGGAAACCGTCCAGGTCAGATTGCCTGCAGAGGGCGGTGCGGTGAGGTTCCACACAACCGGCGCGGCTCCGCCCGCCGGGATCTCGACCGTCAGCGCCTTGCCGGTCGCCACCCTCGGGCTGAGCTCGACATTCGCCGTTACTTTCATCGGCTTGCTGGATCCGTTGCGCAGCGTGAACATGCCGCTGAACGTATCCCCCGTGCGAACGAGTTGCGGCACGCCCGCATAGATGGACAGGTCCTGCGCCGTCCGCACGCTGGCGGACCCGGTGCCGAAAAGCTGCGCCCCATCGGTGGCGATGGCGACGAGCTTGAACGAGGTCAGCGCATCGTTGAGCGGCACGTCGATCCGGGCATGGCCGTTCGCGTCGAGCGGCACCCTACCCTTCCACAGCAGCACCGGCTGGAAATTCTCGCGGTTGAGCCCGGAGAGATCGCCGCCGCCACCACCGCCTGCCTCGACAGCCTTCTTGCCGTAATGCCGCTTGCCGACAACCTGCGTCTGCGCGGTGGACGTGAGAACCGAGATCGGGCGATCGCCCATCATCGCCGTCAGCACATCCCAGCTTTCATTGGGGGCGAGCTGGAGCAGCGCCTCATCGACCGCCGCGAACGCCACATCGGCGCTGGCCGCGGGCTTACCGTCAGGCGTCTTGACCGTGAGGTCCACGGCAGCAGTGCCGCGTGCGCCATAGGTCGCCTTGTCCGCCTTTACGGCCACGTCGAGCTTATGGCCCTCCCAGCCTACCTTCACCTTGGCGATGCCCAGCCGATATGCCGGCTTGGCGAGATCGACCGTAGCGGTTTCGCTCGTGCCGTCCTTCGAGAAGGGCATGCCCCAATTCTTCGCCAGGTCGGCGGTCCACTGGCTCCAGCCCGATACGCGCCCACGCACCGCCATCACCGAGACATAGACATCAGGTGCATATGCCGCCGGCATCGGGACCTCGATCACCGGGTCCTTGCCGGTCAGCCCGACGACGAAGCTCGAAAGCACGCCCTCGCGCTCGACCGTCACGAGCGCGGTCGCGTCGCGGAAGGGCATGCGCACCTGGAATTTGGCGGTCTCGCCAGCCTTATATTCCCGGCGTTCGGGGATGACGTCCATCCGGTCGCCATTGTCGCCGCCGAACCACCAATCCTCGTCGCCCACCAGCCACACCGACTGGGTGGCGCGCGCGACATTGCCGCTGGCGTCCTTGGTGGTGGCGACGGCATACACCTCGCCCGACACGCCCGGATTGAGCTGGCAGGTCGCCAGACCCTGGGCATCGGTCGTCGCCGAACAGGTGGCGCCCAGACGCGTCGTCTTCATCTGGTTGTCATAGGCATAGAAGCCGCCGATCAGCCGCCGCCGCGCGGTCAATATCTCGCGGCTGTACAGCTCCACCGAGATCGACTGGTTTGCGAGCGGCTTGCCCGCCGTATCGAGCGCAACGAAGCGCAGGCGCAGATCGTCCTGCTTCATCAGCCAGCCATCGGTCTTGATGCCAAGCTGGACGGCGGACGTGTAGATCGGGATGCGCCGCGACGCGGTCAGAATCTGGCCGTTGGCGTCCTGATAATCCATCTCGACCGCCATCGAGGTGAGCTGGTCGAGCGTCTGCGGCACTTCCACAATGGTGCGCGCGCTGCCATCGCCGCCCAGGCTGACCGGCAGCGTCTGGGTCGGCGGCAGCTGAACGGTCTCGTCCTCGCCTTCGCCGTCCATCGGCTTGATGCCTTCGGCCATCGCGCGACCGCCAAAGCTATAGCCTTCATACCCGTCCGGTGCGCTGCTGGACGCGTAATATCCGACGCGCAGCTCGACCGGCAGGTTCGCCGCGCCACCGCCCGAGAGATATCCGACGAACAGATCAAGCGGCAGCGAGGCTGGCCGTACCGCTGCTTCCTTCGGACCGTTCACGGTCGCGCGCATCGTCGGCAGTTTATACTCGTCGACCTTGAACGATTGCTGCGTCCAGATCGTCTTGTCCTCGCCGCCCTCCTTCACGAGCACCTGGATGTCGTAATCGCCCATCTTGGCGCCCGATGGCGCGGTCCATTCGGTCTCGCCAATGCCATTCGCGTCGATCGTCAGCGGCAGATCGTAATTGGTATCCGACCCGCGGTGTGACAGGCGAAGCTTCCCGGTGAACGCGGGCGTCAGGGCGAAACCCGCCCCGATCGGCTTGCGCACGATATGCTTCATATGGATCGTCTCGCCCTGACGGACGAGCGCGCGATCGAAGACGGTGTGAAACACGTCTTCCGGATCGCTGTAACCATAGGTCAGATCGAAATCATAGGGGCGGATGCCCTGCCCCCATTCGGTAAGCGTGAAGCTGAAATCGTCCCCGGCCCGCGCCGAGATCATCAGCGGCGCGCTGTTGCCATTCTCGCAACTCGCATAGGTTTCGGGCTTGGGCAGCCCGGCCGGCACGGTGAGGCGGCCCGACGCATCGCTCTTCCCCTTGGCGAGCACCTGCCCCGTGCAGCTATCGGTCACCTGCACATCGGCGCTCACGCCCTGGCCGGTGTCGAGCGCGGTGACCCAGACAAGCGATTGCTCGCGGCCCCATTTGAAGTGCACGCTCATGTTGGTGACGAGCGCGCCAGCCGCCACGTAGCGCGGCGCATTGCGGCCGAGCAGCGCCTGGCCCAGTGCGGGCGAGGCCAGCTCTACGATATAGAAGCCCGGCTTTTCGAGCGGAATGCCGACGACTTCGAATTCCTTGCCCTTGCCCGGCAATCCCACCTTGAAGGGCTTGCCCGTGGCGGGGGTCAGCAACGGCTTGGCGCCGGTCTGATTGATATGGGTGACCTCGTCGCCCTTCTTGACCTCGTCGGACTTGTCCTCGGCTGCATCGTCAAGCGCGCGGAGCCATTTGGCGATCTCGCCATCGCCCCCGGCCACCTTCAGGCTCTGCCCGCCGACGTCCATTCGGCTGCCCGCGAGATCCGCCTCGACGTTGCGCACCGTGACCGGCAGCACGCCGCCGGTCTTGACCTCCAGGATGCCGAAATTCGCGGCGAACTTCACCAGCGGCGGGGGCGCATCGAACTTCACATCGAGCGGGAATCGCTCGGCATTGGAAAGCTTGCGCCCGCTTTCGTCCGAAACATCGGCCGGCAGAGTGAGTTTCGCCGTGAGCGCGGCTGGCAGTGGCGCCTTGAACTTCAGATCGCCGACAAATGCCTTGTTCTTGTCGTCATCGTTGAAGATCGGGGTCAGTTGCTTGCCGTCCGGCAGCGTGATCCGCACCGCCTCTGCCTGCGCGCGCGCGATCGGCGCGGAGAAGCGCACCCATGCGTCCTTGACCGGGTTGCAGCCCGCCTGGGGATTGACCCGCGAGCACTCGAAACGCGCCGAAAACGGCTTGCGCACGGTAAAATCGAAGCGTTGATCTGTACCGGCAGTGCGACCGGACATGCTCTTGATATCTTTGCCCCAGACGACGGCGATATCGCGACCGGGCGGCAGCGGCCGGCGGCATTTCAGGGCGACGACGCTGGCGAGTGCCTTGCCCCTGTCCTCGGTACTGGCGGGCAGCGCTTGCGGCAGCCCCGAATTGGTCAAGAAGCTCTGCACTTCCCAGCGATCGGTGCCCAGATCAGCCAATAGCCTTGGCGCGACATCGCCCGGCAGCACATCGACCGGGATTTTCTCGCCCACGCCGTCGACAGCGCAATAGGCATTGGCAGCAACCGACGCAGGATCCGGCGCGAGGTTCGCCGAGACGAGGAACACCTGATCCTCCTCGATTTCGCTGCCATAGCGACTCGGCAGCACTTCGCGCGCGATCGGCCCGCCGCTATCGACGGTAAACTCCGATTGCCCGACCACATCGTAGCCGGCGACGCTCTTCAACTTATCACGGTTCTTGAACTTGCAGGTGATCCCACCGGGAAGCGGATTGGCGAACTCATAGACAAAGGTCTGCTGATCGACCCAGCGCCCTTCGCCGCCAACCGCACATTCCACCGTGAAGGGGGATGGGGCACGGGGGTCGCCCAAAGGCACCATCGGCGTGTTGAACCGCGCGGTGAAGCGCTCGATCGCGCCATTGCCGATACCCGGCGTCGCCATTTCGACCTGCGGGCTATTGTCGCCGAATGCGGCGATCGCTCCCAGTGGCGCGGCGACAAGCGCCAATATCCCGAGCCGAGCAACGAGCTTCATGGCAGCCTATCCCCTCTAGCAGCGCGCCACCCTAACTCGCACGCGAAACGAGTCCAGCAGCGAATTAACCAATGTTGGCGCATCCGTTTTGGACCCATCCCTCATTGCTACTCCGTTTCGGATAGGTTTCCCTCCGAAACGGGGGAATGGCCAAATGCTGATCGCCGCGATCGACGCCGTTGCGCGCGAATCTACCTTGTTCGCCGCGATCTGGTTTCTGGTCGGCGGCATCGATGATCTGGCGGTGGACCTGATCTACGTCGCGCGGCGGCTGAAGATGAAGCTGCGGCCGGGCGTAGAAACGCCCTCTCAAGGCGATGCGCCGGTGCCGGGCCGGATAGCCGTGTTCATTCCTGCCTGGGATGAATCCGCAGTGATCGGCGACATGCTCCGCACGGCGCTCGCCCGGTTCGAGCACGACAATTACCTCCTCTATGTCGGCACCTACCCGAACGATCCGGAAACAATCCACGCGGTAGCGCAGGTTTCGGCGCTGGATGCGCGGGTACGGCTCGTCATCGGCGGGCAGGCCGGTCCGACGACCAAGGCGGATTGCCTCAACACGCTCTGGCGAGCGATGCTGCGCGACGAGGCGGTGGAGAATGTGCCGGTCTTCGCAGTCGCCCTCCACGACGCGGAGGACGTCGTCCACCCGCTCGAACTCCGCGTCTATGCCCAGTGGCTCCGGCGCTACGTTGCAGTCCAGCTCCCCGTGCTGCCGCTTCCGCATCCACGCTCCCGCTTCGTTGCCGGGCACTACATGGACGAGTTTGCCGAGGCCCACGCCAAGTCGCTCGTCGTCCGCCAGGCGCTTGGCGCGGGAATGCCGCTTGCCGGCGTAGGGTGCGCGGTACGCCTGGACATGCTCAAGCAGATCGCGGAGGCGCGCGGCGGCGTTCCTTTCGATGCGACCTCGCTTACCGAGGATTACGAACTTGGGCTGACCGTCGCATCCATGGGGGGTGAGACCGCACTGGCCCGCGTAGCCGAGCGTCCCGGCGGTCCCCCTGTCGCGGTACGGGCCTATTTCCCAGACACGCTCCCTGCAGCCGTGCGGCAAAAGGCGCGCTGGCTCAACGGGATCGCGCTCGCCGGTTGGGATCGCACCGGCTGGAGCCGCGCGGGCAATCTGGGCGATCATTGGATGCGGATGCGCGACCGTCGCGCGACGTTGGCAATGCCGGTGCTCGCCATTGCCTATGGCGCACTGGTTGCCTGGGGCACGTCGTCGGGCGCGCATTTCATCTCGAACAATCCGCCGCCGGCCCTTCCGCCGCTCATCCAGGATCTGCTGTGGGTAAATTTCGCGCTGCTCGGCTGGCGGCTCGGGGTCCGGGGCTTATTCGTCTGGCGCGGCTATGGCTGGCGAGAAGCGTTCTGGTCCGTGCCGCGCGCCTTTGTCGGCAATTTGATCGCGTTGCTGGCCGCGCGGCTGGCGCTGATCGCCTATATCCGGATGCTAGCGGGCGCGGCACCGCGCTGGGACAAGACGGATCACCAGTTTCCGGATGATCCCGAGCACGTGGCAGTGTGAGCGCGCGCGGTCGGCCCTTCCGCTTTGTCGGGCTGGTCTGCGTTGGCTGGATCGGCGTGCGCATCGCCCTGCTCTGGCCGCAGACCGGATCGCTGCCCAATGCTATCCGTGCGCTCGTTCCTCTTGCGGCAACGCCATCCGCCGAACTGCCCGCGATGGCCGTGGCGCTCGGCCTGCCCGCGCGTCCCCCACGGCGGATCTCCGCCCGCCGCTTCCGGCCCCGCTGGCCGCTGAACCCCTCGCCACCTTTGCACGCCGGCCCATTTGCGCCGCCCATTCCGCTGCCAGGCTTCCAGCCTTTGGAAGAATTCGCGCTAGCGCCGGCTCCGCCCGCCTTGCCGCTTCCGCCCCCGCCCTCCCCTCGCACCAATCGCTGGTCGGCAAGCGGCTGGTTCGTAGCGCGGGGCGGGAGCGGAACCGGCGCCGCGCCCGCCGGGCAATTGGGCGGCGGGCAGGCAGGTGTGCGGGTCGCCTATCTCCTGGCGGCCCGGCCGCGCATTGCGATATTCGGGCGCGTCTCTGCCCCGCTTGCCGGTAAGGGACGGGAAGCTGCGGCCGGAGTGGAATGGCAACCCGGCCAGGCGCCGATTCGCCTGGCGGTGGAGCGTCGCGTCGCGATCGACGGAGGGCCATCCGGCATAGGCGCCGGGATAGCGGCGGGGCTTTATCGCGAAGCCCGTGGCTTTCGTATCGAGGGCTATGTTCAGGCGGGTGCCGTCGCACGCGGCCGCGTCGATCCTTATGCCGATGGCGGCATTCGCGTCGCGCGCACGGCAGCATATCCCTTGTCGCTCGGCATCGGCGCATGGGGCGGCGTGCAGCGCGGTGCCGAGCGGCTCGATATCGGCCCTTCCGCCACGCTGACGCTGGGCAGGCTCCGTCTCTCCCTGGACTGGCGCCAGCGCGTGGCGGGCCGCGCAAGGCCGGGTTCGGGGCTGGCGCTCACATTGGGCGGAGATTTCTAGCGCCGCGCTTTTGCACGGCCGCGCGGGACGCGGTATCGCGTGCTGCCAATGGACCTGTACCTCCCCATCGCCAGCCTCTCGGTCAACGCGCTCGTTATCGTCGCGCTGGGGCTGGGTGTCGGGCTCCTGTCGGGCATGTTCGGCGTCGGCGGCGGCTTCCTCACCACGCCGCTTCTGATCTTCTACGGCATCCCGCCGACCGTCGCTGCGGCCTCGGCAGCTAGCCAGGTGACCGGCGCGAGCGTTTCGGGCGTGTTCGCGCATTTCCGCCGTGACGGTGTCGATGTGCATATGGGACTCGTGCTTGTTGCCGGCGGGGTGGTGGGGAGTTTGGTGGGAGCGGGGATATTCACCCAGCTGCAGGCGAACGGCTCAATCGATACTGTAATCGCGATTCTTTACGTCTTAATGCTCGGTTCGATCGGCGGATTGATGCTGCACGAATCGGTGGGCGCGATCCGCGTGGCGCGCGGCCATGCCCGCGCCAAGCCCCGGCGGCGGCGGCATCACCCGCTGGTGGCGATGCTGCCGCTGCGCTGGCGCTTCTACCGCTCGGGGCTCTACATCTCGCCGCTCGCACCGCTGATCCTGGGCTTCTTCACCGGCATCCTGACCGTGCTGCTCGGCGTCGGCGGCGGCTTCATCCTGGTACCGGCGATGCTCTATCTGCTGGGCATGGGCACGCAGGTCGTGGTCGGCACCTCGCTGTTCCAGATCCTGTTCGTCACGGCCGCCGCGACGATGGTGCACGCGACCACCACCAAGGCGGTCGACATCGTCCTCGCCGCACTGCTGCTGCTCGGATCGGTCATCGGCGCACAGCTCGGCGCGCGGATGGCGCAGAAAGCGAAGCCCGAATATCTGCGGCTGGTGCTGGCGATCATCGTGCTGGCGGTGGCGCTGCGCATGCTGCTCGGCCTCGCCTGGCGACCCGACGAGATCTATACGGTGCATACGCTGTGAAGCGCCGGGCCATCCTGCTGCTGGCCCCGCTGCTGATGGGCCAGAGCCAGCCCGGACAGAAGCCGGTGCTGGTGCCCGACGTCTCGCAGCGCGACATCGAGATCGCCTATTCCTTTACCGGTGCCGAGCTCCTGCTGTTCGGCGCGATCCTCTATCCCGGGGGGCGCGTGCCGGGCGACAAGGAGAAACCGGCGGATATCGTGGTGGTCGTCAAAGGGCCGACCCAATCGGTGCTCGTCCGCGAGAAGGAGAAGGTGGCAGGCATCTGGGTCAATGCGGGGCGGATGCGGTATCGCTCGGCACCCAGCTTCTTCGCCGTCGCCTCTTCCAAGCCGATCCGCGAGCTTGTCGACGAACGCACCCGCGCGATCTACGAACTGGGCGTCGACAGCCTCCAGCTTTCCCCCGCATCGGGCGCGACGCCAGAGGTGCAGGGCCGGTTCGACAAGGGACTGGTCGATCTCAGGACTCGCACCGGCCTTTATTATGAAGCGCCCCGCGCGGTGGAGATCACCGACGGCGTGCTGTACCGCGCGCGGCTCCAGATTCCGGCGCGCGTTCCAGTTGGCCGCTTCACCGCCGAGACCTTCCTGATCCGCGACGGGCGCGTGCTCGCGGCGGCCGTCCGCCCGATCGACATCCGCAAATCGGGCTTCGAGCGCTTCGTGGCTACCAGCGCAGAACGCCATTCATGGATCTATGGCATTACCGCCGTCGCGCTATCCATATTGTTCGGCTGGGGCGCGGGGGCGATCTGGCGGCGATTCTGATCGCACGAAACACACCGTATTTTTACCTCCCATGGGCACAATGGCCGCCGTCAAATGGGAGTGACCGATGGAAGGCCAATTCGGCGCGCGCGGATTCGAAGGTGCGACGCCTGTCTCTTCGGACGCTGCCGCGCCCGCACGGGCATCGCTCCAGCCGATCGGCGCGGTGATGGAAATCTCCGGGTCGTCGAGCCAGATTCTGCTCGATCCCGAAGCGCTGGAAGCGCTTTCCTCAAGCGCCGACAATGTGGTGGCGAATGCCGGCCAGGTCGGCGCGCAGGTGAAGATGCGCGTCGGCGCAACCTGGCTGATCGCCAATGTCCGCTCGCTCCGGCTGGAAGACGGTCATATCGCCGCGCAGATCGACTTTCTGGGCGAAGGCGATGAGGAAAGGCTGACCGGCAAGCTCTACAAGTTCCGCCGCGGCGTTACGCGCTATCCCACCCCGGGCTGCGCGGTCTTCCCGGTATCGACCGCCGACCTGAAGCAGATTTATGCCGCCGAGGACCGCGCGCATATCGAGATCGGCAATGTCTATCCCACCAAGGACATCCGCGCCGCGCTCTATATCGATTCGATGCTCGGCAAGCATTTCGCGCTGCTGGGCTCCACCGGCACCGGCAAATCGACCGCCGCCGCCCTGATCCTTCATCGAATCTGCGAATGCGCCCCCCAGGGCCATATCGTGATGATCGATCCGCACGGCGAATATGCCAGCGCGTTCAAGAATACGGGCGCGCTATACGACGTATCGAATCTCGCCATGCCCTATTGGCTGATGAACTTCGAAGAGCATTGCGAGGTCTTCCTGACCACACAAGGTTCGGACCGGCAGGTCGATGCCGATATCTTCGCCAAGTGCCTGTTGATGGCCAAGTCGAAGAACCGGCTCGCTGCCGAGATCGGCAAGCTGACCGTCGATGCGCCGATCCCCTATCTGCTCTCCGACCTGACCCAGATCATCCAGCTCGAAATGGGCAAGATGGACAAGGCGACCGACACGGCGCCCTATCTGCGGCTCCGCTCGAAGATCGACGAGATCAAGTCCGATCCGCGCTATGCCTTCATGTTCTCCGGCATGCTGGTAGCAGACACGATGGCGCAGTTCATCGCGCGCATCTTCCGCCTGCCGGGCGACGGCAAGCCGATCTCGATCATCGACGTGTCGGGCGTGCCCAACGAAATCACCTCCGTCGTGGTCGCGGTGCTCAGCCGCATGGTGTTCGATTTCGCGATCTGGTCACGCGGCGAGGCCAAGCGCCCGGTGCTGCTGGTGTGCGAGGAAGCGCATCGCTACGTGCCCAATGAACGCAATGCCGATGGATCGTCGGTCGGCCGCATCCTCAGCCGCATCGCCAAGGAAGGCCGTAAGTACGGCGTCTCGCTGGGCCTGATCACCCAGCGGCCGTCCGATCTTGCCGAAGGCGTGCTCTCGCAATGCGGCACCATCCTGTCGATGCGACTCAACAACGAACGCGACCAGGCCTTCGTCAAGGCCGCAATGCCCGAAGGCGCGCGCGGCTTCCTCGATTCGATCCCGGCGCTGCGCAACCGCGAGTGCATCGCGGTGGGCGAAGGCGTCTCGACTCCGGTTCGCCTGCTCTTCGACAATCTTGAAGAGAATAAGCGCCCCGCCTCCGAAGACCCGCTCTTCTCCGAGCTGTGGCGCGATGCGGGCGGCGAGGAGCAGATCCTGGAGCGCACGATTCGCCGCTGGCGCGCACAGGGCAAATAGCCCGGACCCGACCGGCACCCCGCGCCGCCCAAGGTGCGCGCCAGCTACGGCGCTAGCGTGGCATGCTCGCAAGCAATTCCTCGAGCTGATCCAATTGCTCGGGCAGTCCGGCGGCCGAGCCCTGCATGGCTTCCTCGAGCGCCCGCGCCGAGGGATAGGCTTCATGGAAGGTAAGCAGCGTCTTCCCGCCCCGATCCTCGAACGTGACGGTCGTGATCGCGCCCTCCTCGCCTTCGTCATTGGTCCAGACGATGCGTTCGTTCGGGATCACTTCGAGATATTTGCCGTAAAAGGCCATCGTCTCAGGACCGCCGGCACTGAATTCCAGCCGGTATTTGCCGCCGGTGCGCATATCCAGGTCACATGCGACGATCGACACCCCCGCCACCGACTTTGGCATCCACCAGCGCTGGAACAGTTCAGCGCGGCTCCACGCCTGATACACCATAGTCGGCGGCGCATCGAAGAGTCGCGTGACGACGAGTTCGCGATCGCCCTTGCGTTCGATCGAGGTGCGGGCTTGCGCGCCCGCCGTGCCGCTAATCTGCTGATCCATTGCCTTGCTCCTGCTTCATCTCGCTGATGATTTCGTCCAGCGCGTCGAAGCGCGCTTCGAAGAGCTTTCGCCGCGCCTCGATCCATTCGGCTTCAGCCGCGAGACCGCGCGCCCCGAGCTTGCAGGTTCGCACCCGCCCAACCTTTTGCGTGACGACGAGCCCCGCGCGTTCGAGCACCTGGACATGCTTCTTCACGCCGGTCAGCGTCATCTGGAACCGTTCGGCGAGGCTGGTGATCGACGCCTCTCCGCGCCCGAGCTGATCGATGATCCCCCGGCGGGTCGCATCGGCCAGCGCCGCGAAGGACAGATCGAGAGGGGGGCTTACATACTGAACCATATGGTTCAGTAATTACGCAAACGCGCGGGCAGTGCAAGCGAGAAGTTTCGCGGCCGGCTATCGTTGAAGATTGGGAAAAGGCGCGGCACCGGCTTCGTGCCGGCTCCGCGCGACAATCATCCCGGGAGGCTCAGTCCTCGTCCCGTTCCAGCCCATGCCCCACGGGCACGGCGAGCATCGCGTTCAGCTTGGCGCGGAACTGGCTGAGATCGCCGCCGGTCAGCTGCTTGGTCGAGCTGAACGAGATCGAGCGCGGGTTCACGGCGACGCCGTTCTTGTACCATTCGTAATGGAGGTGCGGACCGGTCGACATGCCGGTGTTGCCGACCGCGCCGATCTGCTGCCCTTTGCGCACATGCTGGCCCGGGCGGACATAGATGCGGCTGAGATGGCCATAGCCGCTGCCATTGCCGCCGCCATGGCTGAGCCGGATGAGGTTGCCGTAACCAGAGCTGCGCCCGGCGACCTGCACCACGCCATCGGCTGCGGCATAGACGGGCGAGCCCCAGGGGGCGGCGATATCGACGCCCTTGTGCATCCGCGCATAGCCGAGGATCGGATGACGGCGCATGCCGAAGCTGGAGGAGAAGCGGCCATTGGCGGGCATGCCCATCATGCCGGTGGTGTTGCCCTTGCCCGAGCTGTCATACCACTCGACCTTGCCGCCGCTTTCATAGGGCAGCATCTGGACGTTGTTGGCGCAGCCGCTGACCCCGGCATACATCAGATTGCCGAGCTGGACCTCGCCGGTCTCGGCGCGCGCCTGGCCGATGATGATATCGAACTTGCAGCCCGAACCGAGCCGCGACACCGGCACGCGGCTGGCAAGCGTCTTGATATAGGTCTCGACCGCCTTGGCGGGCGCGCCGGCGGCGCGGGCCGAACGATACAGGCTGCCGCCGATCGTGCCCTGGATGCGCAGCGGAGTCCGGTCGATTGCGATCGGGATTTCCTTGAGGCTGAGCGTGCCGCCCGAGCGGGCGACTTCGAGCTTGAGGTCGAAGCGGGCGCGCAGCTCCAGCTTTTCGAGCGGGCGCGGCTGCGACTTATCGGCGCGACGGCCGAGCGTCAGATCGAGCATCGTGCCCGGCTGGATTTCGCCCAGCGCCACGGCCTTGGTGATCAGCGCGCCGACCGCGCTTGCGTCGCCCTTGCCAACGCCCGAGCGCTGGAGAACGCCCAGCAGCGCCTCGCCCGATGCGAGCTTGGCGGTGGATTGAAGGATCGGCCGCTCCGGCGTGTCGGTCAGCGGGGTGACCAGGCGCGACGCGGCGACGCGGTAGCCGGTGGTGCCGCCCATCCCGAGCGGGCGGATCGATTGCGCGCGGGTCGCGTCGAACTGCGCACCGGTCATCTTGGGCGGCACGGTGCCGTAGATCGGGTTTTCAAAGCCCGGTGCCAGCAGCAGGGTGAAGGCGCACAGGCCGATGCAGGTGGCCGCGCCGCGATACCAGGTGAGCGAGCCGATGCGCGAGCCGAGATCGGGCATCACATCGAAGTCGGAGAAACGGCGGCGGAACTTGGCGGTGAAGACCTGCGGCGCGGCAACGCTTGCGCGCCCGCCTGCCCCTCCGGTCATCTCGCTGTCGCTCTCGCTACGCACGAACAAGGCTGACGCCCCCCAAAATCGGTCCGCAAATTAGGCCGCAACCCCCGGCTCTGGGGAAGATCACTGTGTAGGCGATCTCTTAAAGTCAAATTAAGCAGCACCTTTGGCTGTCCCACGTGCGATGAGCTGTGCGCTGCCAAGGATGAAGGGAGGCATTTACCAACTTCGCCAACGAAACCAATGTGGTTAACTTCCCTAAGGTACAGCCCGTAAGCTTGCGGTTTCAGCGAGTCGCGACGATCTTGAAGATAATATGAGCCAGTTCGCGCGTTCCCCGGTCACCGCGGTGCTCGGCCCGACCAATACCGGCAAGACGCATCTCGCGGTCGAGCGGATGTGCGGGCACGCGAGCGGCATGATGGGCTTCCCGCTGCGACTGCTCGCCCGCGAGGTCTATGACCGCGTCGTGCGGATCAAGGGCGAGGCGAATGTCGCGCTGCTGACGGGCGAGGAGAAAATCCTGCCGCCCAAGGCCAAATGGTTCCTGTGCACCGCCGAGAGCATGCCGATCGGCGGCGGCAATGGCGATCGCGAGTTCGCCTTTGTCGGGCTGGACGAGGCGCAACTGGGAGCCGATCCCGAGCGCGGCCATGTCTTTACCGACCGGCTGCTGCGCGCGCGCGGCTTTGCCGAGACGATGATCCTGGGCTCCGATTCGCTCAAGCCGATGCTCAAGGCGCTGGTGCCCGATGCGGAGATCATCGGGCGGCCGCGCTTTTCGACGCTCAGCTATGCCGGGGCGAAGAAGCTCTCGCGCCTGCCGCGGCGCAGCGCGATCGTCGCGTTCAGCGCCGAGGAAGTCTATGCGGTCGCGGAGGCGCTGCGGCGGCTTCGCGGCGGCGCGGCGGTGGTGATGGGCGCGCTTTCGCCGCGCACCCGCAACGCACAGGTCGAGATGTTCCAGGCGGGCGAGGTCGACTATCTCGTCGCCACCGATGCGATCGGCATGGGACTGAACATGGACGTTCACCATGTCGCCTTCGCCGGCCTCAGCAAGTTCGACGGACGCCGCCAGCGCCGGCTGACCATCGCCGAGATGGCGCAGATCGCCGGACGCGCGGGGCGGCACCAGAAGGACGGAACCTTCGGCGCGCTCCACGAAGAGGGGCCGAACGCGTTCACGCCCGAGGAAGTGCTGGCGATCGGGGCGCACCGCGTCCGCCCGCTCGAGAAGCTCTATTGGCGCGAGGGCGAGCCCGATTTCGCCAGCATCGACGATCTGATCGCCAGCCTGGAGGCGAAGCCCTCGCACGAGGCGCTGCGCGCCGCGCCCCAGGCCACCGACCTGGCGGTGCTCAAGCGGCTGGCAGACGAGCAATGGGTGCGCGACCGGGTGCGCCATCCGAGCCAGGTCGCGCGGCTCTGGGCCGCGTGCGGCCTGCCCGATTTCCGCAAGCTCGGCGTCGATCCGCATGCGCGCTTCGTCGGGCGGCTGTTCGGGCATCTGTCCGAGGGCAAGGGACACGTGCCGCACATCTGGTTCGCCGACGAGATCCAGCGGCTCGACAATATGGGGGGCGATGTCGAGACGATCGCTGGGCGGATCGCCGCCACGCGCAGCTGGGCCTATATCGCGCACCGCCAGGATTGGCTCGAGAACCCCGCTCACTGGGCCGAACGCACGCGCGCGATCGAGGAGAAATTGTCCGATGCGCTCCACGCCGGCCTGACGCAGCGATTCGTCGACAAGCGCACCACCGTCCTGCTCCGCCAGATCGGCGCGGACGCATCGAACCTGCCGGTGACGATCGGGCCGGAAGGCGAGGTGAGCGTCGAGGAGCATGTGCTGGGCTGGCTCCAGGGCTTCCGGTTCAGCGTCGATCCGGATGCGCGGATGGGCGACAAGAAGATGCTGCTGGCGGCGGCGGAGAAACGGCTGGCGGGGGAATATCGCAAACGCGGCGCGGCGCTGGCGGGGGCGAGCGACGAAGCGTTCGCCTTCGTTCCCCAGACTGGCGCACCGGGAGATTCCCGCCGCTCGCCGGGAAACATCGCCTGGCACAGCACCGTTGTCGCCAGCGTTGAACACGGCCCCAATCTCGCGCGCCCCCGCGTCCTGCTCGATCGCGCGATCGACGTGCTCGATCCGCCCGCGCGGACTGCGGTGCAGAACCGGCTGAACGATTGGATGATGGCGCAGCTTGCGCGCAACCTCCCGGTTTTCGTGGCGCTCGACGCGGCAACACGCGATCCGCAAGCGGGCGGTGAGCTGCGCGCGCTTGCCGGGTTGTTGCTGGAGGCGGGCGGGTTGCTCCCGCGCCGTGCTGCAGCCCGGCTGGTCGATGCGCTGCCCCCCGACGCGCGCAAGGCGCTTCGCAAGATGGGGGTGACGATCGGCACGCTCGACCTGTTCGCGCCCGCGTTGCTCAAGCCGCGCGCCGCGCGCTGGCGCCGCGAATGGATGGGGCTGGAGGATGCGCCGTCCGACGGTGCGACCGTGTTGCCACGAAGCGCCCCCGGTGCAGAATTGCCGCACGGCTATCGCCCGCTCGGGGCCCAGGCGGTGCGCGTCGATCTGGTCGAGCGCATCGCCCGCGCCGCGCATGACAGCCGCACGAGCAAGGGCAAAGGCGGGCGCAAGCCCTTCGTGCCCGATCCCGCGCTCGCCACGTCGATGGGGGTCAAGCCGGAAACGCTTGCCCGGCTGATGGCGCAGCTCGGCTTCCGCACGGCGCGGGCGCGCGCAGGCGAGGCCCAGCAATGGATCTGGCAAGGGCTCACCCCCGTCGCCGCGCCCAAGCCGCCCCCAGCCGACAATGCCTTCGCCATTCTCGCGAGCCTGCGGCATGGCTGAGGGCGCGACGATGCGGCTCGATCGCTTCCTCTGGTTCGCGCGGCTCGCCAAGACGCGTTCCGCCGCGCAGGCGATCGCGGAAAAGGGCACCTTGCGGCTCGATGGCCGCCGGATCGAGCGATCCGCCGTGCCGGTGCGGATCGGTTCGGTGCTGGCCTTTCCGCTCTATGGCCAGGTCTGCGTCATCCGCGTCGAGGCCCTGCCCGCCAGGCGCGGCCCGCCCGCCGAAGCGCGCGCCTGTTACCAGAGCCTGATAACTGAGAATGTCTCGCAGGAAGCTTCGATTGATTGACGCGCGGAATCGACCGGCATAGCAGGGGGGCCGATCAGTCGTTCCAAGGGGCCCGTTCCGCCATGACCTATGTCGTCACCGACGCTTGCATCCGCTGCAAGTATATGGACTGCGTCGAGGTATGCCCCGTCGATTGCTTCTATGAGGGCGAGAACATGCTCGTCATCAATCCGAACGAGTGCATCGATTGCGGCGTCTGCGAGCCCGAATGCCCGGCCGAAGCAATCCTGCCCGACACCGAGAATGGCCTCGAAAAGTGGCTGGAACTCAACAAGACCTATTCGGAAGAATGGCCGAACGTGACGCAGAAGGGCGACGTTCCCGCCGATGCCGATGCCTGGAAAGGCGTCGAAGGCAAGATCGAGCATTTCTCGGCGGAGCCCGGTTCGGGCAGCTAAAGCCGAGTCGGCACACCCAAAGTTCGAAAATCCAGGCCCGATGGGCGCATATTCAGCAAAAAGCTGCGGAAAACCGTAATTTTCCGTGGCTTCGTGGCCTTGCGGGTGTGGTAATTTTATTGCGAGCGTGCTATATAGCTTTCGACGAAGGCATAAGGGCCTTTGCCTGGAGAACTATTCATTTGCCCCGATCCGCCAGCCCGGCCGTTAGCGCGCCCGGGCCGACGCCGCAATCGTCGGGGCCTGTATTTCACGGAAAGGTTGCACGCACATGGCTGCCAAGGCGCTGTCCTTCGATGTCGGCGATTATGTCGTTTACCCCAAGCACGGCGTGGGCCGTGTGATCGAACTTCAAAAGCAGGAAATCGCGGGCATGCAGCTTGAGCTGTATGTGCTCCGCTTCGAAAAAGAGAAAATGACCCTGCGCGTTCCGACCAACAAGGCGGAGAGCGTCGGCATGCGCAAGCTTTCGAGCGACAAGACGCTCCGCGAGGCGCTGGAGACCCTGAAGGGCAAGCCGCGCATCAAGCGCACCATGTGGTCGCGCCGCGCGCAGGAATATGAAGCGAAGATCAATTCGGGCGACCTGGTGTCGATCGCCGAAGTGGTCCGCGATCTGTTCCGCGCCGAGGACCAGCCCGAACAGAGCTATTCCGAGCGTCAAATCTTCGAAGCCGCCGCATCGCGCCTCGCGCGCGAGCTCGCCGCGATGGAGCAGATCGACGAGCCGGCCGCGCTGGTGAAGATCATCGACATCCTCAAGGTCGCAGCTGCGGTCTGGAACAAGGACAAGGTGCCGGCCTAAGCCGCACCGGCCTGGATCGACGAAAGGGGCGGCGGGGAAACTCGCCGCCCCTTTTCTTTTGTCCGGCGCAGGTGTATTGGAGATGCAATACACGTAATGGGAGGATGATAATGCGCCTGTTGACGATCGCACTGGTGCCGATGCTGGCGACCACCGCAGCCTGCCAATCCAAATGGGAGAAGGAAGGCTCAAGCATATCGCCCAGCGGCCCCGGCGCCTCGCGAACCTATGCCGCGACCGGCTTTACCGGCGTCGATCTGCGCGGTTCGGACAATGTCGATGTCAAGATCGGCAGCGCCTTCTCGGTCACCGCCGAAGGCGATCCGAAGGTGCTCGACCAACTCGATATCCAGGTGGTGGACGGCAATCTGCGAATCGGCCGCAAGGATCGCAGCGGCAATTGGTTCAGCCACGACAATGGCGTTCGCGTCCATGTGGTGATGCCGGCGCTGGCGCGCGCCCGGGTGAGCGGATCGGGCAACCTCTCGGCCGATCGTGCCGAAGGCAATATCGAGGCGGCGGTCACGGGCTCGGGCGATCTCGACATCGAGAATCTGAAGGGTGGCACCGCGACGCTGACCATCGCCGGATCGGGGGACCTTAGCGTCAAGGGCACGGCGGAGAAGCTGTCGGCCTCGATCGCCGGATCGGGCGACATTTCCGCACGTGGCCTGACCGCGAACAGCGCCGATATCTCGATCGCCGGATCGGGCAGCCTTCACGGTACCGTGAAGGGCGCGGCATCGGTATCGATCGTCGGATCGGGCGATGTCGAGCTGGTCGGCGGCGCGAAGTGCACCACCAACGCAGTCGGCTCGGGCGAGGTGCGCTGCTCCTGATCCAACTGGCGCAGGCACTCGATCAGGATCGAAACAGCCGTCATCCACGGCCAGTGGTGGGCAACCTGCGGGTTTCGAGGATTGCCGATGGCAGGGCGCCCGTCGCCCCAGCGAAAGCTGGGGCCCTGTGAGGCTGGGGGCTAATTGCGAAAGATCCCAGCTTTCGCTGGGATGACGGGCGGATCGTCGTCCCCGCTTTCGCCGGAATGACGATGCGGGGTGCCGTCTAACTGAAGAACGGCGCTAGGCGGCGATCGGGAAGCGGAGCAAACGGTCTTCGAGCGCCACCAGCGCCTGCGCGCCGCTGCCCACCGCACGGACGATCTCGGGATGATGCGCGTCCAGCCCCCCGGTGAGCGCACCGAATGCGGGCAGGATGAGCTTGGTTTCCGTCGCGACGAAGCAGCGCCGCGCCACCTGCCGCCCGCGCAGCCGCAGCCGCAACTTGGGATGGAAATGGCCCGAAAGCTCGGGCCGCGGATCGCCGGGATCCGCCTCATGCCGCAGCACAAGCCCGTCGATCAACGCCTCTTCCTCGATCGTGCCGCCGCAATGATCCGCCATCAGGCTGTCGTGATTGCCGGTGATCCAGCGCCAGTCGAGCCGCGCCGTCAGCGCCGTCAGCATGGCCCGCGCCGCCTCGGGCAGCCGCTCGCAGCCCGCCGAATCGTGAAAGCTGTCGCCCAGGCACCAAAGCTCGCGCGCCTGCGTGCGATCGACCAGCGCGGTGACGTCGCTCAACGTCGCGATCGAATCATAAGGCGGCAGCATCTGGCCGCGGACAGCGAACCAGCTCGCTTTCTCGAAATGCAGATCGGCGACGAGCAACGCCCGCCGCGCCGGCCAGTACAGCGCGCCCGCGGCCAGCGCCCTGAAATCATGTCCGGCGAACGAAAGGGGAACCATGTCGCCGCTATCGGGCGCGGCGGCGCGCCAGTCAACCGCAGCGTCAGCAGCGCTGGATTGCCACCTTGCGCCCCTCGAACTGGATGGTGCCGTGCCCATCGTCGATCCGGACGACCTTGTAGGTGCGCGTCTCGGGCTTGGTCAGCTTCTCGGGCGTGTCGCTTTCCATCGAGAAGCGCTCGGTGACCGTTTCGGTCACCTGATCCCCGGTAAGCGTCCAGCTTCCGGAATCCTCGCCATATTGCAGCGTGCCATCGGCATTGTAATGCGCGATGAAATCGCTGGAGCAATTGGCCTCGGCCGACCAGCTCCCGACCAGCCATTGCGCCAGCGGCGAAGCGGCAATCGCAGCAGAGGTCGCGACAGGCGCGGGCGGCGCTTCGTCGGCCGGATCGGCCGCGACGTTTGCAGTCACATTCGCAGCCGGCGCCGACGGTTTGGACTCGCACCCCGCCAGCAGCCCCGCGCACCCGATAAATATGGAAAGCCCCCGCTTCATGGAGGCTATCCTAACCCAGAAAGCGCCCGATCTCCAGCGCTCAGGCTTTGGCCATTGCCCCGATCTCGGCCAGAATCCGTACCCAGGAACGGATGCCCTTGTGGAAGCTCTTGAGATCATATTTCTCGTTGGGCGAATGGATATTGTCGTCGGGCAGCGCAAAGCCGACCATCACCGTATCCATGCCGAGGATCTTCGAGATCGACGTGACCACCGGGATGCCTCCGCCGCAGCCGATCAGCGCCGACTTGCCCCATTCCGCATCCAATGCGGCGCGCGTGGCGGCGAGCGGCCCGCTGTCACTCGCGACGCTGACGGCGGGACTGCCCGGCCCCCGCCCCGCGAACGCGACCGTGCAATCGGCAGGAAGCCGCGCGCGCACATGTTCCTCGAACGCCGCCCAGATCCTGTCCGGATCCTGCGTGCCGACCAGGCGGAAGCTGATCTTGGCGTGCGCCTCGGCGGGGATCACGGTCTTGAAGCCTTCGCCCGTATAGCCGCCCCAGATGCCGTTGACCTCGGCAGTCGGGCGCGCCCAAATCTGTTCGAGCACGCTGCGGCCCTCCTCGCCCGCAGGCACGCGAAGGCCGATCTCACCAAGAAACGCCTTCTCGTCGAAGCCAAGCGCATACCAGCTCTTGCGGACCGTGTCGCTGATCTCGGGCACGCCGTCATAGAAGCCGGACAGCGTCACGCGGCCGTCCGCATCCTTCAGATCGGCGAGGATCGTGCTCAGCAGCTGGATCGGATTGCGTGCAGCCCCGCCATATAGTCCCGAATGCAGATCGCGCGAGGGGCCGCGTACCGTCACCTGCCCCGCCACCATGCCGCGCAAGCCGATGGTGAGGCCCGGCGTCTCGGTATCCCACATCAGCGTGTCACAGATCAGCGCGAAATCGGCCTTCAGTTCCTCGGCATGTTGGTGGAGGAAGGGCTCCAGGCTGGTCGAGCCCGATTCCTCTTCGCCTTCGAACAGGATGGTGACCTTGCACGGCAAGGCGCCGGCAGTTTCCTTCCATGCGCGGCATGCCTCGACAAAGGTGCGCAGCTGGCCCTTGTCATCCGATGCGCCGCGCCCGACGATCTGCTTCGCGCCGTCCGCGCGCGCCTCGATCACCGGATCGAACGGATCGCGCTTCCACAATTCGAGAGGGTCCACCGGCTGCACGTCATAATGGCCGTAGAACAGCACGTGCGGTCCATCGCCGTCATGGTGCGCGACCACCATCGGGTGCCCCGGCGTCTGCGCAACCCGCGCGTCAAAGCCCAGCGACGCCAGCTCGTCAGCCAGCAATCGCGCGGCACGCTGGCATTGCTCGGCATAGGCCGGATCGGTCGAGATCGAAGGCACGCGCATCAGTGCGAACAGCCGTTCAAGGCTGTCATCGATATGGCGCTCGGCAAAATCGAGCGCGGTGGCGGAGTCGGTCATGCCTGCCGAGCTAGGCTCGCACGGTGGCCGGAGCAAGGGCCGGCTATCGGCGCGCGCAGGTGATCGAGTTGCTCTTGCCGTTGCCATGGATGCGGCAATCGAACTGCGGCAGCGCGGCAAGGCCCGTCGGCACCTCCTCCCCGCCGACCCACAGGATCGACGCACCCTCGGCATCGGCCAGGGCGGCGATCCGCTCGCTACTATGCTCGGCATGATCGAGGTAGATCGCGCGCAGCCGCACCGGATATCGCGCGCGGCGGAAGAAGAAGCCAGCCACCTCCGCCTGGCGCGCATCGCCGCTGAGCGCGCTGCTCGGATTGTCCCAGAGAAATACCACGCTGCGCGCCTTGTTCGCCATCAGCCAATCCGATCCGCGCTCGAATTCCAGCGGGTTGAGCGTCGCGCGCAACTCCGGGCGCGCATAGGCTGCGGCGTTCAGCGTCGCGGTGGCGGCCCAGGTGACAAGTACGATGCTGGGCAGCAGCCCGAGCAACAGCCGCGTGCGCGCGAGCACGATCGTCAGCCCGAAGAGCAAGGCGGGCATATAGGGGAACAGATAACGCGGCGCGAAAGAGGGCCGGATATAGCCCATCACATAGACCAGCAGCACCGATGCGACCGCGCTGAGCGCCAGCATCGCTTCGGGCGGCGCATACGGCATCGGCGTGCCCGTCGCGCGCCGCTCGGCAAATTGCAGCCCGAGCACGACCAGAACGATCGCGACAACTGCGGGGGCGGCGATATTCTGCGCGAAGAGATGCCCCGAAAGCTGGAGCAGATCGCTGGGCGCGAGGAGCGGATACCAGGCCGCGCCGGGCTTCAATATGCCGGACAGGAACGACCATTGCAGCGACAGCCACAGCCCCGCGACGGCGAAGATCGCCAGGCCCGGCGCAGCGTCGCGCAGCCTCGGGCGGATCGCCCAGAGCAGGCACAGGCCCTGGATGCCGGCGATCACCGCCGCATGCACATGCGTCATCACCATCAGCGCGCCGAGCAGGGCCCAGAGCGTCAGCCAGCCGCGCGTGCGAAACTCCATGGCGCGCAGGAACACGATGGCCTGCGCGGTCGCAAAGAGGAACAGCAAGGCCTGCGGCCGCGCCTGTGCCACGAACAATAGTCCCGGCAGCCAGATCGCGGTGAACCCCGCCCAGAGCAGGCGCTCGCGGCGATCGTCCGGCCCCCAAAAAGCGATAAGAACGATCGCACCCAGCGATGCGATCAGGCTGGGCAGCCGCAGCGCGATATTGCTGTCGCCCGCGATCTTTTCCCACGCCCACATGGATGCGTAATAAACCGGGCCGCTCAGCTCCTGGCGGCACCATTCGAACAATCCGGCGAAATCCGGCTGCGCGGCGATCACGCCGGTATAGGCTTCGTCCAGCCAAAGTGGCGCGCCCCAGGCGAAGACGAACCGATGCACCACGCCAGCAAGAAGCGCGAGCGCGAGCGCGGCCCATTCGACACGGCGGAGGGTCCGGGGCTGCATCAGCGCGGCACCTTCCACGAATGCGACCAGCAGACAGGGGTTGCACGGGTGACAATGAGCACAGGCGATTGGGGCCGGAGGACGGAAGGCATGGCGTGGATGCGCGCCAGATAGGTGGCGATATCGGCCACCACGCCGGTCTGGCGGGTCCAGACTTCGGGCAGCGTGCAACCGGGCGGCGGCGCGGGCGCATGGCGGAGCGCGCGTGCGACTTCGGCCACGCCGGTCACCGCCCCGAGCGATAGCAGGAGGACGGCGGCAATCCCGGCGCGGCGATGTGCGGCCCAGTCCGTATCGATCAGGCTGGCGGCGACCATCACGGCGAGGACGGCCAAAGGCGCGATCGACGCGCGCATCGCGAAATCGCCATTGTCGCCGATATGCAGAAACGGGATCAGCGCCAGCATCACCCCCGCCAGCACCAGACTGTCGAGCCCGAAGCGCCCGGTCGCGCGCAGCCGGTAGACGATCCATACAAAAGGCGCGATTTCGAGCGCGAGGAAAAGCGCGAGCGTCGCGAGCGGCGGAACGGCGAGTCCTGAGGACACCTGCTGCGCGTCCGCCGCGATATAGGCCAAAGCGGGGAGCGAAACGGCCAATGCCAGCGCCCCGGCGGCAATGTCGCGCAAGCCAATCGCGCGTATTGTTCGCAAGGCCGCCCAGGCCACCAACGGCAACGCGCCGATCATCGCCAGCGGCGACCAGATCGCCACGATCGGAAGCGACGCCGCGAACGTTCCCAGCGAAACCTCGCCACGCCGATGCAGCAGATAGAGCAGGGCGCAGAACCAGCCGGCAAAGGCATGTTGCGGCACCCAGAAGATCAGCGTGAGGACCGAGGAATATTGCAGCCCCGGCGCCCAGCGCTCGAGATGATCGAACGATCCTGCGCTGCCGGCCAGCACATTGCCGAGAAGATCGAGCCCGCTGAACGCAACGAATACGGCCAGCGCGATCCACCGCGCGCGGCCACCGGGGAAGAGGAGTGAGCCCAGAGCAAGCATCAGCCCCAACAAAACCGTGTTGCAGGCCAACAGCGCAATTTCCGCGCCCGGCCCGAACAATGCGGGCAGCAGATACATTCCAAGCGGCGCGCGCAGCACCTGTTCGCCGACATGGGTCTGATAGGCGAAGGGCCAGGGGTTTCGCGCGAGATCGGCGAGCACCGCGTCGCGGATCTGCCAATCCTCGTTGGCGTAGAACAGCCGCCCCTCACCGCCGAGCAGCAACAGGATCAATGCGGCCGCGAAGCTGACGCCGAGTACGCGCCACGAAACGCGTGCCCCGAATATGTCGCTCCGCCAAAGCAGCACCAGCAATCCGCATGCCGCCACCGCCGACACAAGGGCGAGCATGGTCTTCCCCAGGAAGACCGGCACCAGCACATTGCCGAGCGCAAACAGCCCGAACAATGCGGAGGTCAGGATGCGGCCGGATATGCCGCCCTGGGGCGGGCCTGCGGTCACGCGGCGGGGCGCACCAGCGCCAGCGGATCGCGTCCGGCGATCAGCGCCTGCGTGATATCGGCAAGCGTCTCGACCATATAATCCATCCGCGCGGCGTCGATGCCCGGCCAGACGCCGACCCAGAATGCGTCTTCCATCAATTTGTCGGTGTTGGTCAGTCCGCCATGGACGCGGTACGCCACGTCGCGGAATGCCGGCTGGCGGATGATGTTGCCGGCGAACAACAGCCGCGTGCCGACCTTTCGCTCTTCCAGTGCGCGCGTCACGTCGTTGCGCGCAAAGCCCGCCCCGTCGCGCACGGTCATCAGATAGCCGAACCAGCTCGGATCGGTGCCCGGTGTCGCCTGCGGCAGGTGGTAATAGCGGTCGAGCCCGGCAGCGCGCAGGCGCTTTTCCAGCTCGACGAAATTCTCGCGGCGGCGCGCGATGAAATGGTCGAGCTTGGTCAACTGGCTGACGCCGAGCGCCGCCTGCATGTCGCTGACCTTCATGTTATAGCCGATATGGCTATAGGTGTATTTGTGGTCATAGCCCTTGGGCAGATCGCCCAATCGCCAGCCAAAGCGCTTGTTGCAGCTATTGTCCTTGCCCGGCGCGCAATAGCAATCGCGGCCCCAGTCGCGGAAACTCTCGCAGACCTTGGCGAGCAGCGGGCTGTCCACCAGCACCGCGCCACCCTCCCCCATGGTGATGTGGTGCGCGGGGTAGAAGCTGAGCGTTGCGATATCGCCGAACGTACCGACAAGCTGGCCGTTTGCAGTCGCGCCGAATGCGTCGCAGCAATCCTCGACGAGCAGCAGATCATATTTGCGGCAAATCTCGCGGACGCGAACCACGTCGAACGGGTTGCCCAGCGAATGCGCGATCATCACCGCGCGGGTCTTTCCGGTGATCGCGGCTTCGATCAGATCGACATCGACATTGTGCGTCTCGATATCGACATCGACGAAAACGGGCACGCAGCCATATTGCACGATCGGCGTGATCGTCGTCGGGAAGCCCGCCGCAACCGTGATGACTTCGTCGCCCGGCTTGATGGCCTTCGGCCCGCGCTTCCAGCTGGTGAGCGTCGCGAAGGCGAGCAGATTGGCAGCGGAGCCCGATACGGTGAGCTTCGAATAGCGGCGGCCGCAGCGCTCGGCGAGTTCGCGTTCGAACTGCTCGGCATAGCGCCCGGCCGTCAGCCACATGTCGAGCGAGGCATCGACCAGCGAGGCGCAGTCATTGCCGTCCATCACCTTGCCCGATGGCGGAATATAGGTTTCGCCCGGCACGAATGCCGGCTTGGGGCGCGATTCGAAATAGGCGCGCGCAGCCGCGACAATGGCATCGCGCTCGGGATCGGCGGCAAGCAGCTGGGTCACGATTTGGCGACTTTCTTCTGGAGCTTGTGCACCGGGTTCTCGCTGTTCTTCGGCAGCGCCCGGGTGTCGAAATTGATCCGCTCGCGCTCGACCACCATGGGTCCGCGGCGGACCTGCGAATGGATCGAGGTGACATATTCGCCCAGGATGCCGATGAAGATCATCTGGATGCCGGATAGGAAGAAGAGCGATACGATCATCGTCATGGTGCCGCGCGGTGCCATGCTCGGATCGAACAGATAGGCGATCACCGAGCCGAGCGCGTAGAGCATGCAGAGCGCCGCGAGGCCGAAGCCGGCAAAGGTGCACACGCGCATCGGTGCGTTGGTGAAAGAGAAGATGCCGTTCAGCGCCTGATCCACCAGCCGCGGCAGATTGTTCTTCGAAATGCCGCTCTTGCGTGCTTCCCAGGTGTAGGGGAGGATGACGCGGCTGAAGCCCACCGATGCGATGATGCCCCGCACATAGGGATAATGGTCGTCATGCTCGACCACGGCCTGCCAGACCTTGCGATCGATCAGCTGGAACTCGCCGACATTGACCGGGATATCGATATCCGAAAGCCCGTTGACGATGCGGTAGAAGATGCCCCGGCAGATGCGCAGCGCCAGGCTTTCCTGCCGGTTGACGCGCGCACCCGCGACCACTTCGACGCCGGTCTCCCACAGCCGCACGAAATCGACGATCTTCTCGGGCGGATCCTGCAGATCGACCGCGAGGAACACCACCACCGCATCCCCGGTCGCCGCGCGCAACGCGTTGAACATAGAGCGAAACGGCCCGAAATTGCGCGCGTTCAGGATCACCTTCACCGCCGGATCGGTCGCAGCGATCTCGCGCAGAATATCGGGGGTGCCATCGGTCGAGGCGTTGTCGGCGAAGATGTGCTCCAGATCGTAATCGGCGAGCGGCCCATCGAACAGCGCCCGCACGGTTGCGTGGCAGCGCGCGACATTGTCGGCCTCGTTGAAGCAGGGCGAGACGATCGAGATGGTCTTGCGGGTCTTGCGGGTCATGCGGCGGCCTTTTGAAGAAGCGGCCGCATCGCGGCGATGGTACGGTCGAGACCGGTTGCGAGATCGATCCTTGGCGACCAGCCGGTCGCATGGCGGAGCGCGCTGATATCGCCCTCCATGTGCATGATCTGGCCGGGTCCGAAATCGACCTCGCCGAAGCGCAGCTCCAGATCGGGCGCGATACGATCGCGGATCATCGCGGCGATATCGCGCACCGGAAGCGCGCTGCCCGAGCTGAGATTGAATGTGCCGCGCGCATCGCCAAGCGCCACCGCGAGCACGCCCGCGGCGGTATCGTCATTATAGAGATAATCCCATTTCTGGGTGCCGGGCGTCATCTTCGGCGATGTGCCCGTGGCCATCCCGGCGATCAGGCTGGGAATCAGCCAGTTCGGATTGTCTCCCGGACCATAGGTAGCGAAGAGCCGGAGCCACGCGAATTCCACGTCCGCAACCTCGCAGCGCTGGCGCGCGAGATGCGAGGCGGAGAGCTTGGCCGCACCATACAAGCTTGAGGGGTTCGGCACGTGCGTCTCGGCGACGGGGCCGTGGAACATGCCATATTCGGCCTGGCTGCCCAGTCCGACGAACTTGCGCGCGCCATGGCACACAGCCGCCGCAGCCAGGTGGCAGGTGGCGTTGATATTGGCGAACTGCACGTCATCGGCGCGCGCGTCTCCCGAAACGCCCGCCCATGCCGTGTGCACGACGATATCGGGGCGGACGGCTGCGAAGAGCGCGTCCACCGCGTGCCGATCGAACATATCCGTGCGCGTATAGGGCGCATCGCACCCCGCGAGCCGCACGGGCGCATCGCCCCGCCCGCTTGCATGCACCGCCACCCCCGCAGCCTGCGCGGCGCGCACGACCGCCGCGCCAACGAAACCGCCGGCGCCAGTGACCAGCATCTTCAAGGATTTGTCCCCGCTCATCGAGCGTCAACGTGAAAGATATTGGTTAATTTGCTCTTTAGATATTGCGCGCAAATCGCCTTTGCCGAGCCAACAGCGATACCATTCCGCGCTGAGAGCCAATGCCGCGTCCAGGCTAAGCTTGGGGTTCCAGCCCAGCCCGGCATTCGCCTTGGCGCAATCAAGCATCAGCGTTGCTGCCTCATGCGGGTGCGCGCCCGGATCCTGCGTCCAGCAAGCGCCTTCGCCCCAATGGCCGACGAACAGATCCGCGACTTCGCGGACCGGCGCGGCGTCGCCCAGCGCAGGGCCGAAGTTCCAGCCTCCGCCAAAGCCCGTATCGCCGTGCAGCCGCTCGGCCAGCATCAGATAGCCGACCAGCGGCTCCAGCACATGCTGCCATGGGCGGATCGCCAGGGGGTTTCGGATCTGTAGTGGCTTGCCCGAAGCAAAGGCGCGTACCGCGTCGGGCACCAGCCGGTCCTCGGCGAAATCGCCGCCGCCGATGACATTGCCCGCGCGCGCCGACGCAACGCCGATCCCTGCCTGTGCCAGAAAACTGTCGCGATAGGCGGATACGGCGAGTTCGGCGCACCCCTTGCTGCTCGAATAGGGATCGTGCCCGCCCATCGGGTCGCCCTCGGCATAGCCGCGCGCGGTTCCGATATTTTCATAGCATTTGTCGGTGGTGATCACGACGATCGTCTTGACCGAACCGACCCGGCGGCAGGCGTCGAGCAGGTTCACCGTGCCCATCACATTGGTCTCGAACGTCTCGACCGGCGTTTGATAGGATTCGCGCACCAGCGGCTGGGCGGCAAGGTGGAGCACGATCTCCGGCCGGCCGGCCGCCAAAGCTGCCTCCAGCGCCCAGATATCGCGGATATCGCCGACATTGTGATCGACCGCCGAAGCCAGTCCCAGCAGCTCGAACATCGAAGGATCGGTCGGCGGCGTCAGGCTATAGCCGTTCACCCGCGCGCCGAGCATCTCGAGCATCAAGGTCAGCCAGCTGCCCTTGAAGCCGGTATGCCCGGTCAGGAACACCTTCCGGCCTTGCCAGAACGCGCGGTCGATCACGGCCTAGTGCCAGACTTTCCAGGGCGCCTGCTTGGCTTCCCACATGCCCTCCAGCATCTGCCGGTCGCGCAGCGTGTCCATCGGCTGCCAGAAGCCGTCATGGAAATAGGATTTCAGCTCGCCTTCGCTCGCAAGCGCCTCGAGCGGGCCGCGCTCCCAGACGCAATCATCGTCATTGCCCAGATAATCGCCGATATCGCGCGAAAGCACGAAGAAGCCGCCATTGATCCAGCCACCTTCATCCACCGGCTTTTCGGCAAAGGCGCGGACATCATCGCCATCCAGATCGAGCTGGCCGAAGCGGCTGCTCGGGCGCACCGCCGTCACCGTCGCGCGCTTGCCATGCGCCTTGTGGAAGGCGATCTGCGCGGCGACATCCACGTCGCTGACGCCGTCGCCATAAGTGAGGCAGAAGGAATCGTCATTGCCGATATGCGGCAGTGCCCTGCGCAGCCGGCCGCCGGTCATCGTCGTCTCGCCGGTGTTGATCAGGCTGATCTTCCACTCCTCGGCGTCGTTGCGATGCACTTCCATCGATCCCTTGCGCATGTCGAAGGTCACGTCGGACATGTGCAGCGCGTAATTGGCGAAATATTCCTTCACCATATAGCCCTTGTACCCCAGGCAGATGATGAAGTCGTTCACCCCGTAGTGCGAATAGATCTTCATGATGTGCCACAGGATCGGCATGCCGCCGATCTCTACCATCGGCTTGGGCCGAAGCGAGGTTTCCTCTGAGAGGCGCGTGCCGAGGCCGCCGGCCAGGATGATGGCTTTCATGGCGCGAAGGTTTCAACGAAGATGGTAAACAAGTCGTGAAGGCCCGCCTGGTTCAGCGCACCAGCCCACCCGCCCGATTGAGCACCGCCTGCGACGCGACCATGCCGCAAACACGCGGGTCGAGCGCGACCGGGGCGATCCGCCCGGCAAGATCGCCATGCCCGATCATCGCCTCCATCATCCACGCGCCAAAGCCGCCATCGATCAGATGATCCTCCAGCGTCTCGACGCGGGCGTGCTGCGCCACCATCTCCGGCTGCGCGGCCTTGCTCGCCATGCCCCAGAGGGGCATCGAGTAGACTGGTGCGCCCTCTGCCCGATCGAGCGCCGCGCCCAGCGCCGCGCCGGTTGCGATCAGCGCGCGCCCGTCCCAATGCTCTCCCTTGCGCACCGGAACCCAGCGGCCCGGCGCCACATCGGGAAGCGCGTCGTGATAGACCGGCTCGCCCGCCTTGCCGATGCGCAGATAGGATGGCCCCGGATTGGCAATCAGCCATCGCATGCACGCGCGCACTTCCCAGGCATCGCCGGGTGCCGCGATGGTCATGCCTGGCATGCACCGCATCAGCGCATAATCCTGCACGGCATGATGCGAATAGCCGAGCGCGCCATAGGCAAGCCCGCCGCCCACCGCGACGGTTGTCACCGGCAGGCCGTGATAGCCCACATCATTGCGGATCTGCTCGGCGCAGCGAAAGGTGGGGAAATTGGCGATCGAATAAGTGAAGACGTGATAGCCTTCGGACGCCATGCCGGCGGCAAGGCCCGCCATATTCTGCTCGGCGATCCCGGCGTTGATGAAGCGATCGGGAAAGGCATCGGCGAAGGGCTCAATCACGCCATAGCCGAGATCGCCGACGATCAGCGCGATATGGTCATGCGCTCCGGCCAGCGCGCAAAGCTCTTCGATAAACGCGTTACGCATCGCCGATCTCCGCGATCGCCTGCGCAAGCTGCGCCGCGTCCGGGTTGCGATAATGCCACGCGACCTGGTTCTCCATGAACGAGACGCCCTTGCCTTTGATCGTGTACGCGATCAGCATCGATGGCTTGCCCGGTTCCCACGGCGCGCCGGAAAGCGCATCGGCGATGGCGCGCACGTCATGCCCATCCACTTCGCGAACCGCCCAGCCGAACGCCGCAATCTTCTCCGCCAGCGGCTCGATCCGCAGCGTCTGCTCCACGGTCGTGAGGCTCTGCAACTTGTTATAGTCGATGATGCCGACAAGCGTATCGAGGCGGTGATGCGCGGCAAACAGCATCGCTTCCCAATTGCTACCCTCCGCCATTTCGCCGTCGCCCAGGATGACGAAGGTGCGCCAGTCGCGCCCCTGCTTCTTCGCCGCCAGCGCCTTGCCCGTGCCAAAGGGCAGGCCGTGGCCCAGCGACCCGGTCGAGAATTCGACGCCGGGCACCTTGTGGCTGATATGGCTCATCAGGTCCGAGCCATCCTGCGCATAGCTCTCCAGCCGGTTGAGCGGGAAGAACCCCGCATCGGCGAGCGCCGCATAGAGGATGACGCAGGCATGCCCCTTGCTCAGCAACAGCCGGTCGCGCGCATCCCAAGCGGGCTCGGCGGGATCAACCCGCATCACCTCACCATAAAGCGCCGCGACAATATCCGCGATCGAAAGCGCGCTGCCGATGTGCGAAGCGCGGGCACGCGTCACCATTTCGAGGGCGAGCCGCCGGATACGCTGCGCACGCGCCTTGAGCGGGCAGCCCGCCGGATCCTTTCGCACGGGCACAGGCATGGTCATCGCCACACCCTTCGCCGCACATGGTTAATCTTTGCCTAAGGGCATCAGGCACCCGAGCCAGGTCTCCAGTCGGGCAGCGCGCGCAATGCCCGGCGAACAGATCGCGGTAGAGCGGGCAATCCTAGTCGCAGAAAAACCGATCCATTAACCCGCCATGCTCCCCCGGAAAGCAGACGACGGCTATTCCGGCGTGCTTCTACAGCGCGCGATGGCCCGAAATCGACAGGCCATATCCTTCCAGGCCGACCAGCATCTGCGGCCAGTTGGTCAGAAGGGTGATGTCCTTCACCCCCACATCGGCAAGGATCATCGCACCTTCGCCATAAGCGCGGAACTGGCGCTCGCTCTGGTCGGGGCTCAGAACACGGGGATCTCCCGGGGAAACGCCAATGCCCGGAGCCGCGTCCCCGGCAAGGACAACCACCACGCCGGCTCCTTCCGCGCCGATAAGCTCCATCGATCGATGCAACAGGCCGTTGCGACCCCCTACCCCCGAAAACAGGTCATGATTTGCCGACAGAACGTGCATGCGGACAAGGGTGGGCGTGGCGGGGTCGATATGCCCTTTGACCAGTGCGACATGGCGATTGCCGGTCGCCCGGTTCCGGAAGTTGATCGCTTGCCAGCTCCCGCCCCATTCGCTTTCGAAGGGCACTTCGGAAAGCCGCTCGACGAGATGGTCGTGCCTGCGCCGGAACGCGATCAGGTCGCGGATCGTGCCGATCTTTAGGCCGTGATGCCCGGCGAACTCGATCAGGTCGGGCATCCGTGCCATCGTGCCGTCGTCATTGATGATCTCGCAGATCACGCCCGACGGATTGAGGCCTGCGAGGCGGGCAATATCCACCGCGGCTTCGGTATGTCCGGCGCGAACCAGCACGCCGCCGTCGCGGGCGATGAGCGGGAACACATGGCCCGGCGTGACAAGGTCGTCCGCGCCGCGGGCATGGTCGGTCGCAACGGCGATGGTGCGCGAACGGTCAGCGGCGGAAATGCCCGTGGTCACTCCTTCGCGTGCTTCGATGGAGACAGTGAATGCGGTTTCGAAGCGTGAGCCATTATCCTGATTCATCAGGCTCAGGCCAAGCTGTTCGACGCGCGCCTTTGTCAGCGCCAGACAGATCAGCCCGCGGCCAAAACGCGCCATGAAATTGATCGCACTCGGCGTCGCCATCTGGGCCGGAATGACGAGATCGCCTTCATTCTCGCGGTCCTCGTCGTCGACCAGGATGAACATCCGGCCGTTACGCGCCTCTTCGACCAGCTCCTCGGGCGTGGCGAGGACCAGGCGTGCGTCGCTTTGCGTCATGGCAACAAGTCCAGTCGAAGTTCAGGCGGCGCTGGCCAGGCGGTGATAGGCACCGTTGGAATGGACCAGCGGATCGGCATCTCGCTGCCGCGCGACACTACGCACCGCGCCGATGAACAATTGGTGGGTGCCATAGGTCGTCGAAGTCTGTTGCCGGCAGACGATGCTGGCGAGCGCATCGGAGAGGATCGGCGGATCCGCCTCGCTCGATGCCCATGCACCTTCGGAAAAGCGGTCGTCGCCGCGCGCCCCGGTGCTGCAGTGAACCGCCAGATGCTGCTGCTCGGCCGAAAGCAGGTTGATCGCGAAATCGGCGCCCTTTGCCAGCGGCAGCCATAGCGACGCGCTGCGATTGACGCAGATCAGCATCGATGGCGGGTCGAGCGTCAGGCAATCCACGGCACTGGCGGCCATCGCATAACGCTGTCCGTCCAGCTGTGCGGTGATGATCACCACCGATTTCGCGAAACTGCGCATTGCCGCCTTCAGTTCACCCGCGACCTGGGCCGAATCCTCAATCATGCAGCCTTCTCCCCGCTGCCGATATCGAGGCAGACATATTTGAGTTCGCAGAAAGCCTCGATCCCGTGCCGTGAGCCTTCGCGTCCAATCCCCGAGCTCTTGACCCCGCCAAAGGGCGCGACCTCTGTGGAAATCCGGCCGGTGTTGACGCCGATCATTCCGGCCTCGATCGCCTCGGCCACGCGCCATATGCGGGCATGGTCACGGGCGTAGAAATAAGCGGCAAGGCCGGCCTCGGAAGCGTTGCAGCGCTCGATCACTTCCGCCTCGTCTGCGAAGGGCATGACGGCGGCGATGGGGCCGAATACCTCGTCGGACACGATCCGCATGCTGTGGTCCACATCGCACAGCAACGTCGGCTCCAGGAAGGTCCCGGCACCCTTGCTTCGTGTACCGCCGCACAGCAGGCGCGCGCCGGATTGCATCGCCTCTTCGATCAGCTTCTCAAGCCGTGTCAGGGCGCGCTCGTGAATGACCGGGCCGATCGTCACCCCCGGGGCGAAACCGCTTCCCGAGCGCAGATGCGCCATCGCCGCGGCGAAGCGCTCGATGAATGCGGGGTATATCGATTGCTGGATATAGAAGCGATCGGCGCAAACGCAGGTCTGGCCGGCGTTGCGGAACTTGGCCTGGATCGCCCCGGTGACAGCGGCGTCGAGATCGGCATCCTCGAATACGACGAACGGTGCGTTGCCGCCCAGTTCCAGGCCCAATCGCTTCATCGTCGAGGCGGATTGCGCGAATAGCCGCGCGCCCACCGCCGTCGATCCGGTAAAGCTGATCTTGCGGACGCGCGGATCCGTGGTCAGCACCGCCCCGATCGGCTCGGCATCCCCGGTTACAAGATTGAGCAGCCCGGCGGGAATACCGGCCTGTTCGGCCAGGTCGATCAGCGCGATCGCGGTGAACGGCGTTTCTATCGCCGGCTTGAGCACGACGCCGCATCCGGCAGCCACCGCCGGCGCCAGCTTGCGGGTGATCATTGCGGCCGGGAAATTCCAGGGCGTGATCGCGCCGACCACGCCTACCGGCTGGCGAAGGACCAGGATCCGCGTGTCACCGGTCGGGGCGGGTATGATCTCGCCATAGACCCGGCGCGCCTCTTCGGCGAACCACAGGATATAGGCCGCAGCATAGTCGATCTCGGCCTCGGCTTCGACGATCGGCTTGCCCTGCTCAAGCGTCAGCAGGCGCGCCAGCCAGGTCCGCTTCGAGAGCACCAGCGCATGCCAGGCGCGCAATATATCGGCACGCTCGGCCGCAGTTCGCGCAGCCCAGGCAGGCATCGCCCCGGTCGCGGCGGTGACAGCGCGTTCGGTCTCCTCCGCGCCCAGATTGGGCACCCGCCCGATGATCGCGCCGGTTGCCGGATCGTTCACGTCGATCCAGGCACTGCCGGTTACCCAGGCCCCGCCGATCCGGGAGGCCTGGGGCGGCAGTTCAACGATATTGTCTCGCGGTGCCATGGTCGCACACGTCAAGCCGCTGCCCCAGCGTCACGCCTCTGATCATCTGCGGCAACAGCGGCGCGGAAGCGCGGCAGCAGTTCATCGCCCAGTTCGCGGGCATATTCTGCAGGGGTTCCATATCCGCCCATGATGAAGCGATCGATGCCGGCATGGCGGTACGCCATCAGCGTCTCGAGCAGTTGATCGACGGTGCCGACCACGCATCCGGACATCGGGCGGCCCACCGGCACCTTGCCGAAGCCGTTGAACAATGTGCCGAACCTGCTGCCTTCGGTGGCAGCGGCGACGCACGCGTCGATCTCCTCCTGGCCGCCGTCGCCCAGCTTGCCATTGTTCGCCGCTTCCTTGGCCAGCATCCGCAGATAATCCTGGACGGTATCCCATGCCTGTCGTTCGGTGGCGCCGACGATCATGCGCAGCGTGACGAGATATTCGAGCGGCTGATCGTGCGGAGCGCGCGGCACCGAACGCGTGCGGGCGATGAGCTCTTCGATCTTCGGAAGCGGCAATCCGGGGAATGCGAAGATGTCGGCAACCGCCGCCGCGCCATCGACTGCGGCATCGGACAGGCCACCCCAGAATACCGGGATCTTGCGCGCCGGCTTCACCGCCGCAAACGCGCCGTTGAACCGGTAGAATGCTCCGTCATGATCGAACGGCGCTTCCTCGCGCCACATCCGCTTCATCACCGCGACATATTCGCGGCTGCGGGCATAGCGCTCGTCCTTGGTCAGGAAATCGCCGTCCGCCTGCATTTCCTTGTCATCGGTGCCGGTGATGATGTGGACGCCGGCGCGACCTTCGCTCACGCGATCGAGCGCCGCGAGCATGCGCGCCGCCATGGTCGGGACGATGAAGCCGGGGCGATGGGCGATCATCACCTTCAGCTTGGTGGTCTGGGCAAGCACCCAGCTGGCCAGCGGCATGCTGTCCGGATAGGTCGCCGAATTGGCGATCAGCACGCGCTCGAATCCGGCCGCTTCCAGGGCGCGCGCACCCTCGCTCAATACGCTCGCATCGAAAGCGGAGAGGGGATCGGCGAACACCTCGGAATAGCGCCGGTGTGGCAGGATGCCGATGATCTCGAAGCTCACAAAACTCTCCTTTCCCGGCACCGAATCTGTTCTGGCCGGTCGGGCAGTTCAACCCGGGGAGCACGTTTATCCGTTCCACGGAGAAAAGTTGCTGGGCGCGTGTCGCTGGGTGCGCCATGGCGCATTCCAAGCGGGCGATCGCCATTCTCGCGGTTTGCCAGGAGCTGACCCGAACGGAGGCAAATGTGTTGAAGACGGATCTGGAAAGCGCGGGCCAGGCTGGGACCGCATC
This sequence comes from Sphingomonas soli NBRC 100801, assembly GCF_001591025.1. Lineage (GTDB taxonomy): Bacteria > Pseudomonadota > Alphaproteobacteria > Sphingomonadales > Sphingomonadaceae > Sphingomonas > Sphingomonas soli. Next base: position 36,978 of record NZ_BCTZ01000018.1, on the reverse strand, counting down.
CGGCGGCAAGACATCGCGGCGAGTGCGTATCGGCTTTCTGCTCGGCGCGATCGGCCCGGCCGCCGGCCTCCAGATCGTCACCATCCTGATGCTGCGCTTCCTCACCGACAGTCTGGCGATGACCGCCGCAACCGCGGGGCTGCTGCTCGCCATCGTCAAGATCTATGACGGTCTGATCGATCCGGCGATCGGCGTCGCCAGCGATCGCACCAGCGGCAAATGGGGGCGTCGCCGTCCATGGATGCTGGGCGGCGCGGTGATCCTGCCCGTCAGCGTCGCGGCCCTGTTCAGCGTGCCGATGTTCGCAAGCAGCTATCCTGTCGCGATCGTGCTGGTGCTGTTGCTCATCCACGGCACCGCATATTCGATGTTCGTCGTCCCCTATACGGCGATCGGCTCCGAGGTCTGCGACGATTATCACGAACGTTCCGTGCTGATGTCCTACCGGGTCTATGGCGGTGCGCTTGGCCTTCTCGTCGCGGCGACCGGTGCGCCCTGGCTGCTGGCGCTTTGGGGGCCAACGGCAGAGGGGCACGCGATGATGGGCGTGACGATCGGCGTGATCATCGCCGTGGTCGGCCTGGCGGCCGCGATGATCCTTCCCGCCAGCGGTGCCCCGGCGGCGCAGCGGACGGTGCTGAGCGCGCGAAAGCGATTGGCCCTGGCGTGGCAGAACCGCCCGTTCCGGCTCATCCTGCTGAGCCATGTCTCGTTCCAGATCGCCGTAGCGGCGACGGTTTCCTCGACCGCCTTCTTCTCGCGCCACGTATTGCTGCTGTCCGATCTGTGGCTGGGCAGCTTCTACGGCCTCAAGGTGGTCGGCAACATCATCTCGATGCCGATGTGGCTGTGGATCGCCAAGCGCTTCGACAAGCGCAACGCCTATATCGCCGCGCTCGCCGCTTACGGCCTGTTCAATCTCAGCTGGCTGTTTGCCACCCCCGAAGACTGGATCGGCCTGGTGCTGATCCGCATGTTCATCATCGGCGTGGCGATGGGCGGCGTGATCCTGCTCGGCTATTCGGTGGTGACCGACATCATGCGCTACGACAATGTCCAGACCGGCTTGCGCCGCGAAGGCGCGTTCGCCGGTGCGATCAGCCTGATCGACAAGATCTCGGCGGCGGTCGGCGTGGCGCTGATCGGCTATTTCCTCACCGCCTCGGGCTATGTCTCGTCGGCCAGCGGCCATGGCTCGCGCCAGTCAGCCGAAGCGCTGACCGCGATCTACATCGCCTTCGCCGCGGTACCGGGGATCGCCTCGCTGATCAGCATGGCGACGATCTTCGGATACAGCCTGAAGGAACGCGATCTTAGGGGCGAGCAGTCCGGGCCAGCATAGCCTCTAGCGCGCCCGTGTCGCGAACCCTTCCCAATCGGGGGAGGGTAGTCTCCATGGCAAAGCGATGGCCGGCGTCCGAGATGCTGGTCATCGCATCCTCGGCAAACCACTGCGCATAGCCAAGCTCCCATCCGCTGCGCGCGGTGGATTCGATGGCGAAATTGGTCGTCAGCCCTGCCACTATCAGGTCCCGGATGCCCCGGCGGCGCAGTCCGGTGTCGAGCGCGGTGCCGTGAAACACGTTCCAATGCGGCCTCGGCACCAGCATGTCGGCTGCCGCCAACAGGCTCTCGGGAAGCGTATCCCAATCCGTCGGCAGTCCGCTGGTCAGGATCGGCATCGGCCGGTCAACCGGTCCTGGAGGCGCATCGCTCAGGTCAGGCGCAAAGCTTGAGCTCGCGACCACGACGAGTCCCCCCGCGCGCCGCACGGCCTCGGCCAGCTTCAGGCCCTTCGACATGCACTCCTCCGCCGATCGCGGCGCGAAAGCGCGGCCCAACGTCCCGTTCTGAATATCGACGATCAGCAATGCGGGCTTGCCCAGCAACGCGTCCGTCATGCGAACCCTTCGACCAGCGCGGCATTGCCGGCAATGTTGCTCGGATGGGGCGCGTGCGCGGCCAGCGCCACCAGCTTGGACTGCTTGTCCGCCGGAGCGCCCATCTCCCTGGAGAGCGACAGCGCTTCGCGGGCGAGCAACGCGACCAGCTCCGGCGTCCGCGCGCTGCTGAGCCGCGAGGAGATCGCCTGCAGGCTCAGCGAACCTGCAACCGTCCCGGAGGCATCGAATACCGGCACCGCGATCGCTGCGATTCCGGTCACCACCCGCCCTTCGGTGCGCGCATAGCCCAGCTTGAGCGCCTCGCTGACGCAGCGGTTCATCTCGTCCACGGCCAAAGCCGGGTTGTCGGGCATCTCTGCGGCGTTGGCGGCGATGATCGCATCGCGTTCGCGCGGATCGAGCATTGCCAGCAACGCCAGCGATCCCGCGCCCAGACCAAGCGGTCGCTGCTCCCCCACCTCAAGGCTCAACACCTTGACCGGATAGCCGCCGACTTCGCGACCCATGCACACGAATTTATTGCCGACCCGGACGCTCAGATAGGCGGTATCGCCCGTCTGCTCGGCGATCCGGCGGAGCGCCGGCTGGGCGAGGTCGCCCAGCTGCCGGCCGCGCGAAGCGCGCTCGCCCAGGCGGATCAGCTTGGATCCAACCCGGTAATATTTGGTGGCGGGATCCTGATCGAGCATGCCGCCGCGCATCAGTTCGCCGAGCATGCGATGCACGGTCGACTTTCCGAGCCCCGTCGCCGCCGCCAGGTCAGACAGGCGCGCACCGCGACTGCCGGACTCGGCGAGCAAGTCGAGTATCTCGATTGCCCGTTGCAGGCTCTGAATGCCGCCGGTGCTCACAGGATTGCCAGCGGATTGACGGGCGATCCGGTGCCGCCGCGCAACGCCAGCGGCGCTACGATCAGCTGAAAATCGCGCTGGTCGCTCTCGGCACAGGCCAAGGCCAGATCGCCCAGCGCGCAATTATCAACCAGCGGGATGCCCAGCTCGAACAAGGCGGCATGCGGGACGAGCGGCCAGCCCAAGGGATAGGGCTGGAAATCCATCAAATCCCATAGCAGCAACGAAATATCGCGCTCGCGGAAGAAGCGCAGCGTCGATGCGCCAAGCCCCGGATGGGGGTCTGCGGCGATATTCCAGTCGGGCTTCTCGCGCTCCAGCGCATCGCGACCGCTATGGATCACCAGCGCATCACCGGGTTCGATCGTCACGCCCTGCATCCGCGCGGCCTCCTCCAGCTCGTCCGCCTCAACGGGCCGGTCGAACCCAATATGCGCCATGCCGCGATGGGCCGCCACATCGATCAGCACGCCGCGCGTCACCAGCCCCTGCTTCCAGTGATGGACCGCGCCCCATTTCAAGCCGAGCGGGGAAAGCACCTCGTCCCGCGTGCGCCCGCCCCAGAAGCCGCGATCGCCCCAGGCATGCGAAAGCGCGTCGATATGCGTGATCTGCAGGCCATGAACGTGCAGGCCGATAAACTCTCCCGCGCCGCCGCCCTTGCCGTCGCTACGGTCGAACCAGCGCACGAAATGCTGGACCGGCTGGGGATTGTCGACCGCCGGTGCCGTGCGGATATCGCGCGACAGCGATATCGAGCGCCCCTGGCGAACGCACGCAGCCCCCGCGCGCTGGCGCTCGGGGGTGATCAGATTGACTGCGCCCAGCTCGTCGTCGGCGCCCCACCGCCCCCAATTGCTGTTCGCCTCGATCCAGCGTGCCATTTCGTCGGGATCGCTCATGCCCCTACCCTCTCAGCTCCAAAAGGCGCGCAACGCGGCATCGATCGCCGCCGGCTTCTCCAGCGTAGCGACGTGACCAGCCTGCGCGATCACGGAAAACGCGATATGCTGCCGGCGCGCAGCGATGGCGACCATCTCGTCCGTTGCGGCACCGCCATCTTCGCTACCGGCGAGCAACAGCACCGGACATGTCAGAGCCTCCAGTCGCGGCAGCGACGGGGGAAAGTCGACGAGCAGATCGTACAGCGCGTGGACGGTCGCATCAGGAGTGGCCGCCGCCATCTCTGCGATCAGCGCGCGTATCCCGGGATCGGCGGCTTCGCTGACCATGCGATCCGCAAAGCTCGCGGCGAACTCGGTGCGGTCCTGCGTCGCAAAGCGGTCGCGCGCGGCGGCGATAGCGCCAGCGGACCTTCCGCCTGCGCCGCCCACGCCGATCGCGCAGACCGATCGCACCCGATCCGGCGCCTGTCGGGCAATCTCGGCGACGACGCTTCCGCCCAGGCTCAGCCCGACAAGATCCCAGGGCGGCTTCAGCCCCGCCATCGCTTCGATCGCCGCCTCGGCAAGCGCGGCGGGCGCCAGAGCGCCCTTGGCCGGCGAGCGTCCAAAGCCGGGCAGGTCCAGCGCAACGCAGCGCCGCACATCGGCGAGATCGCGCATCTGCGGCGCGAAGATGCGATGGTCTAGCAGCCCGCCATGCACGAACAGCGCTGTCGGCCCCTGTCCGGCTTGCACCATCCATAGGCTGGCAGTGGTCATTCGCGGCCGGTTTGGCGCAAGATCAATGGGCGCAGCGAAGGCGCCAGCACCGTGTTGTTACGCTGCCGCTCGCGGACCTCGCGAAGCTGATCGAGATCGATAGGAGCGATCACGCTGCCTTCGGCCATCGCCCCGCCGATGCTGCCCAGCACCTTTCCGTCCGGGCCAACAATGCTCGACGAACCCGGCGTCCATTGCTGCGTGCCGTCCTCGGCCAGACGGCGGGATGGGCTGGCGGAAAGCAGATAGACCGAATTGGCGTAAGCGAAGCCCGCCCGCCAGGCGAGCGCATCGGGGCCCGGCTCCACATTGGCGGTGGGTTGCAGCACGATTTCCGCGCCCTTGGCCGTAAGCAGGCGGCCGATCTCGGTGGCGTGCAGCTCGCGTTCGACGGCGGTGCCGATCCAGCCGATCTCGGTTTCGGCTACCGGCAGGATCGCACTCTCGCCGAATGCTGCGACATATTTGTCCAGCGCGTCGCGCAAGACGGTTGCCCCCGCGATGCTGGTCCCCTGCGTCTTGGGAACGCGCAGCACGACGCCCTCCGGCCCCAGCAATACCGCGGTGTGGAAACAGTGGCCCGGCATCTTGCGCGTCCGCTCGAAGATGCTGAAGCCGATATAGCAGCGCGCCTGTCGACACAGCATGCGCAGCGGATCGAGCGTGGAACTCTCCAGATCGAGCGCCACCTTTTCCATCGGCGGCTGCTCGGCCCAGGTCTTCCACGCGTTATACGATCCGCCGCTGAACGGCTGGGTCGGAAACAGGATCAGGCGCAAATCCTTGCCGGCCTGATCCATTGCTCCGGCCGCCGCGCGTGCGACTTCAGCGACATTGCGCTGAACGACTCCCTCGAAGCTGCTCCAGCCCGCCGGCACATGAACTGGCGCCTGGATGCAGGCGGCGAGGAAGCGGCGGCTCATGCTGCCAGCGCGCCCGGCATGCTCAGCGCTTCCGAAACGCCCTGGAACACGCGCATCGTCCGGCGCTTGGTCGGATCGAGCGCATTGCGCATGTGCTGCAGCCCCACATTGTCCCAGATCACGATGTCGCCGGTCTCCCACTGATGCTCGTAGATGAACTCGGGGCGGTAGGCGAACGCGTAGAGCTTCTCGAGCAACTTTGCGCTCTGCTCCGCGCTCATGCCCTTGATGCCCGACGTGAACGATTCGTTGACGTACAGGCACTTGCGACCGGTTTCGGGGTGGGCAAGCGCGACCGGATGCACAGCGCTCGGTGCTTCGTCGTGGGTCGCGCCATCGTTCGACTTGTAGCGCTTCGAATCGTGCAGGCCGAAAATGCCGTCGAGCTGCTTGCGCAAGTCCGCGGGCATCGTTTCGAGCGCGGCGTACATGTCGCAGTAGAAGGTGTTGCCAGCACCCGCTTCGAAGTCGATCGCTTCCAGGCAGGAGATCGTCTTCAGCCGGGGCAGATCGGCCTGATCGTTGTGCCACTGGAGCTCGCGATTGCCCAGGCCGCCAAGCTTCTTGCCGTCCTCTTCCACATTGGAGAGCATGAAGCGGGTGCCCACCTTGTTGGCGCCGTTTTCAAGATATTCGGGCACCAGCTTCGACAGGCGGCGATAATGCGCCTGCACTTCGGCGGTGCGCTCGCTGAGTTCGCCAAAGCCTTCAAAGAAGTTCGAGATATCGTCATCGTTGGGCGTCGGATGGCCGCGGCTGACCAGCACATGATGCTGGGCGAGCATGGTTTTCAGCGTTGCCGTCACTTCGGGCGAGGGCTTGGAAAAATCCACGCCGCGCACTTCGGCACCATAGGGTGCAAACGTCTTTGTGATTTCGGGAAGCTTGGTCATGACAGGTCTCCTGATGATTCGATCAAACGGGGCGGTCGCCGGCTTCGACCTTCAGCGTGCGGTTATCGACACCGGGAAGCATCTGCGCAGGATCGCGCGTAACGACGAGGTCGAGGATCAGCGGCACGTCGCGCGGCTCGGAAATGCGCTTCACCGCACCCGCGAGATCGTCGGGGTTCTCGATGCGGATGCCCTCGCAACCATATGCGCGCGCAACATCGGCATAGTTGATCTCGCCCAGGTCGCTCGATTGGTAATTGCCTTCGCCGTACACGGCGTGCTGGAGCGCCTTGATGTAACCGGAAGCAGCGTTGTTGAGCACGATCAGCGCGAAGCCCGCGCCCGCGCGGCGTGCCGTTTCCAGATCACCGGCAACCATGTTGAAGCCACCGTCGCCGGTCAGACCGACGACGGGCCGGTCCGGTGCCGCCAGCTTGCAGCCGAGCGCGCCCGGCAGGCCGTATCCGATCGAGGCCATGCCGCGCCCGGCAACGAAGCCGCGCCCGTCCTGCTTGGTATCGTAAAGCAGGCCAACCCAGTGGCTGGCAAAGCCGCCATCGGCGACGACGATCGCGTCTTCGGGCAGTCCCTTGTTGAGCTCGCCGACGACGCGGCCAACGTTGATCGGGCTGTCGGCGCTCTCCAGCCGCTCGCGCGCCTCGGCATACCATTTGGCGGTGCGCTCGGCGATCTCGCGGTGATACTCGGCGTCCTTGGCCGCCGGACCCAGCGCCTCGAGCAGATCCTCGAGGCCCGAGCGCGCATCGCCCCACAATGCGACGTCCACCCGGCGCCAGCGCTCAATCTCTTCCGGCAGGATATCGAGATGGATCACCTTCGCACTCGCGGGCGGCAGCGCGTAGCGCTTGGTCGCGATCTCGCCGAGCTTGCAGCCGACGACGAGCAGCACATCGGCCTGTTCCATCAGGTCGTTGGCGATGCGGCTGTAGCGCCCGAACAGCCCGACCGAGAGCGGATCGGTGCACGCGATCGCGCCCTTGCCCGAAAGCGTGTGCGCCACCGGGATGCCGCGCGCTTCTGCAAACAGGCGAAGCGCCGCCGTCGCCTCAGACAGATGGATGCCACCGCCCGCCAGGATCATCGGCCGCTTGGCGCGGGCCAGCAGCGCCGCCGCGCGCTCGATGTCGCGGCGATCCGGGCGACAACGCAGCCGCGGCCCGAAGCCCGCCGAGACTTCGAAATCCGCCTCGGCGAACTCCGCCTCGCCATGCGCCACATCCTCCGGCACGTCGACCACCACCGGCCCGCCCCGGCCGCTCGTCGCCACCGAATAGGCCCGGCGCATCATCTCCGGTATCCGCTCGACCTTCTCGACGCGCAGCAATTCCTTGGCGACCGGCGCCAGGATCTCGTTCTGCCGCGTCTCCTGCGTCATGTTGCGATGGGCATAATCGCGGTGCGCGTCGCCGGTCAGCGCGACCATCGGCACGCCTGCGTTGAAGCTCTCCGCCAGCGCCGTCGCCAGGTTGGTCGCGCCCGGCCCCAGCGTCGCATCGCACACCGCCGGCGCCCCGGTCACGCGCGAAGCGGCGTCGGCGGCAAAGGCCCCGGTGCGCTCGTCGTTGATCAGGATATGGCGCACGCCCAGCCGGCGGACCCCGTCATAATATGGCAGCAGCTGAAACCCGCCCATGCCAAAGGCCAGCTCGGTGCCGTGCGCCTGTACCATCCGGGCGATAGCCTCGCCCCCCGTCATCTTCATCGCTCAGATCTCCTGGCGGCATCGCGGATGCAGGCAACGAACTGCCCGCAATCCATGCCGGTGAGGGCGCCCAACTGCGCCGCGTTTTGGTTGACCGCGGAAATGCAGCCCTCGTGATAGGTTGACCGGGCATCGCCGATCGCGGCGCTCCCGGCGTCCACCGTCGCCGCGGCGATGCCGAGCACGTCGAGCGCCGCCAGCCGTGCGATCCCGGCATTGCCCATGCCGAACCCGGCGTCGTTGAAGATCGCGGCGCGCACCGGCGCCTTGATCGCATAGCCCGTCATGCCGCCGACCATGCCGCCATGCGATCCGGTGACGACGATCGCGTCGGCATCACCGGGCTCGACCATCGATGCCGAATCGAGCAGGATCAGCGCGGGCGCAGCGGGGTCTAGGATCTCGCGGCGTTCCTCCGGAATCTCGATGCGGGCGCCGCCGCCCTGCCCGCGCGCCATCAGGCACGCCGCGTCCGAGCATGCCATCCCCGAATGGACGCCGAGAGCCTCCGCCACCGAATTGCAGCAGCTGATCCGCCCGCGCATCGTGCTCTCGGCCTCGCCGATCCGCGAACTGCGATGATCGACCGCGGCCGCCGGCAGCCCGGCCTGTTCGAACAGCGCCAGCCCGGCCACGCCTGCGCGGCGCAGCCCGATGCCCGCATCGTTGAAGATCGCGCCCGCAACACCAGCTCGCAGCGCCATCGCCGCTGCGACGACACCGCCATGCGATCCGGTGACGAGGATCGTGCCCGCAGCATCGGCAGCCAGCGCGGTAACGCTGTCGGCAAGCGTACAGGACGCAAGCTGCGCGCTGGCGGTCACACCACCACTCCAGCGCTGGTGTGGATCACCTGCCCGGTGATCTGCCGGCTCGCCGGCATGCACAGGAACAGCACGGTCGCGGCAACATCCTCGGGCTCGGACACGCGGTTGAAGAAATTCTCCAGCGTCCCGGACGCGACATCGCGCGCCATCGTGCTTTCGTCGCGAAGCGAGCGCTGCAACGGAGTCTTCGTGATCCCCGGCGCAACAGCATTGACGTTGATGTCGTGCTTGCCGAGCTGCGCCGCCGCGATGCGGGTCACCGCGTTGAGCGCCGCTTTGGACGCGCCATAAGCCAGCTTCACCCCCGCCGCGCGGCTTCCGGAGCTTGAGGAAATGCTGACGATCCGCCCGCCGGTTCCCTGGTCCACCATCCGCTGTGCCGCCAGTTTGATCAGCACCCTCGGCGCGCGCAGGTTGACGGCATGCACCGCCTCCCATTCCGCCTCATCATGATCCAGCACGGTGCCGCCGCGCGCCGGCAGAGACATTGCGTTGACCAATATGTCGATGCCGCCAAGGGCCTGCACGGCCTCCTCGATCAGCCGTTCGAGCGCATCGAGCTGCGCGACATCCGCTACGCATGCGATCGCCCGCCCGCCCGCCGCTTCGATGGCAGACACGGTTTCGTCCGCCAGTGCGCCATCTTCGTCGACAACGAATATCGCTGCGCCGGCCCCGGCGAGCAGCAATGCCGATGCACGGCCAATCCCCCGGCCGGCACCCGTGATCACTGCGCGGCGGCCGGCCAGATCAGCCATGGGCAACCTCGCGTACCGGATCGGCTACGGCGCCGATATCCGCCAGCTTTGGCGCGACCTGCTCGGCAAAGCGCCGCATCGATGCCGCGCGCTGGTCGAAACTGCCCCAATCGCGACCGGTCACCAGCAGCAGCGTGCCAAAGCCGCCCGATGCATGATGGAATTCGCGAATGCGCTCCTCCACCGTCTCCGCCGAACCGACGAACATCAGCCCGTCGCGGTGGAGATTGTCGAAACGCGCATCGGCAATGCTGCCCTCGCCAACCCAATTCTTGAAATTCACCGGGAAGTGCTTCCGGTTGAAGGCGAGGTGGGTCTCCCAATCGGACTTCACCTCGGCCACGGCCTTGGCATCGGTCTCGCCGATATAGACGCCGCGTACGGCGGTGACCTGCTCGCGCGTGCCGCCATCGGGGCCAACGCTGGCAAAGGCATCGGCCAGCTTGCGGATTTCCTGCGGCGTCGCGAACTGCGACGTCATCACGTCGAACTTGCGCTTGGCGGCCAGCGCCAGCAGCGTCGGATTGCCCGTCGCCACCGCGATCGGCGGTCCGGGCCGCTGCACCGGCTTCGGATAGACGCTGATGTCACGCCCGCGATAGAAACGGCCTTCGAAATCGAACGGATCCGCCTCGTCGAAGCAGCGCATGATCAGGTCGATGCCCTCGACCATCATGTCGTGCGTTTCTTCCCAGGCGGTGCCGCGCTGGCCCCAGCCCGAAACCGGACCGCCCCGGCCAAAGCCGAACATGTACCGGCCACCGGTCAGCTGGTCGCAGACTGCGGCTTCGATCGCCACCTGCAGCGGATGATATAGCGCCAGACGGCGGATCGCCGGTCCCAGCCGGATTTGCTTGGTCAGCATCGCCAGGGCGCAGATCATGTGGTCGGGCGATGGCAGCGCATCGGGCAACCAGGGCGATCCGGTATGCTCGCTGATCCATGCCTGCTCGAACCCCAGCCTATCGCCGAGCACGATCTCGTCGATATCCTCGCGCCAGGATGCGCCCACGTCCTGGCGTGCACGCTGCTGGTTGCAAAACAGTCCGAATCGCATCGATCGGCTCCCTTGAAAGTTCACCATAACAGAACAGTGTTCCTCATACAGGAACTTTGTGCGCGGTGACCTTGGCGCGGAAAACTTATCGGCTGGCGATAAAATTCGCGGGGTGAAGGCCATTTCGAACCGATTTTATCCGCAGCGCGGATGAACCGTGGGCATGGCTGGACCCGGAGCGCTCTCGATCAGCACCCTATGGGCGAACGGTAATAGCCGCCGATATGAAAATGAGCGAAGGGGAAGACTGCATGCGTACCCAGAAAGTCGCCTTGCTCCTCAGTGGAGCCCTGTTCACCTTCTTGGCGCCGATGGCCCAAGCGCAGACCACGGAGGGCACGGAGCAAAAGGCACCTGCAGCCGATGCGTCCGAAGACGGTGAGATCCTCGTCACCGCGCGTAAGCAGAGCGAAAGCCTGGTCTCGGTTCCGGTCGCGGTTACGGCGCTCGACAGCAGCGCCCTGACCGATCGCGGCATCCGCGATGTCGCCGCCCTCTCGGATTTCCTTCCCAATTTCAAATCGGGCAAGCAATCGACCAACCGCAACGATCGCGGCTTCCAGGTCTTCGTCGTTCGCGGCATTTTCCCGGGCTCCGATCTGCCCGGCCGTCAGGCGGCATCGATCTTCATCGACGGTGTTCCCATCGGCACCGGCAGCGTGCCCGGCCTGACCGACGTTTCGCAGGTCGAACTCGTCAATGGCCCGCAAAGCGCCTATTTCGGCCGCTCGACCTTCTCGGGCGCGCTCAACTTCATCACCCGGGCGCCGGAAGCCCCCACCCGCTTCACCGGCGACATCAGCTACGGCACCTTCAACACGCTCGAAGCCAGCGCTTCGCTCGAAGGCGGCGTGATCCCCGACGTTCTCGCCGCGCGTGTCAGCGCGCGTTATTACACCACCGACGGCGGCTATAAGAATTTCGGCTATCGCGGCCGCCTCGGCGCACAGGAGAGCAGGTCCGCCTCGCTCGCGCTGAACCTGACCCCCAGCGATTCGCTGCAGGTGCGTGCTTATGTGTCTGCCTGGACCGACCATGACGGTCCGGCTGCCGCCGGCATGCTGGGTGCCAACGAATATAATTGCCGCACGCCCACTGCCGCGACCGCCGCGAACAACTTCTTCTGCGGCGCGTTTCGCGACCTGCCGAACAGCCGGATGACCCAGCAGGTCGATGTCGGCACCGCAGTGATCCAGCGCCTTACCGGCGCGACCACGCTGCTGCCGAGCGACTTCATCCAGGATTTCGGGCTGGAGCGTGAGGCTCTCGTCGCGAATGTACTCGTCGATTACGATCTCGGCGGTGGCTATTCGCTGGGCGGCAACGTCTCCTACAATTCGCAGCAGTTCGCGTTCCTCAGCGACACCGGCTTCCGCGACCGCCGCGCCACGCCGAACCCCAATTATCCCGCCGTGGCAGGATCGGTGCCGTACTTCTCGCGCACCGTGATGGGACAGAGCGACTTCAACAGCTGGTCGGGTGAGCTGCGCGTGAGCTCGCCAGCCCGCGACCGGTTCAGCTGGATGATCGGCGCGAATTATTTCACGCAGGATATCATGCGCAACACGCTTGCGTTCGCGAACACCGGCTTTGCCTATTCGGTGCGCGATACGCTGGACGGCGCGCGTACCGGCGGTGTCTTCGCTGCGCTCAACTATCGCCTCGTCGATGGCCTGAAGATCAGCGTCGAAGGCCGTTACCAGTGGGATACGGTGGTTCAGAAGGTGCCGTTCTCGGGCCTCAGCCTCGAAGAAACCTTCAAGTCGTTCACGCCGCGCGCGATCCTCAGCTATGATCTGGCATCGGATCAGACGCTCTACGCGTCCTATTCGATCGGCACCCGTCCGGGCGGCTTCAACGGCTCGCTCTATCAGCTGCCGGCCGCCTCGCAGGCACAGGTGCAGGCGCAGGCACCGGTTCCGATCGGCGTTCCGGAAGAGCGGCTGAAGATGGCGGAAGTCGGCCTTCGCGGCTACTTCTTCGACCGCCGCCTTCGCCTCCTGACCGCCGCTTATTATGGCGACTGGACCGATCGCCATATCAGCCAGACCTTCGCCTATACGACGCCCACCGTGCAGACGGTGACGGTCGTGCTGCCGAGCGGGCGGGTAAAGGTCTATGGGATCGAGGTTCAGGGGTCGCTGAAGGTGACGCCCGCCCTTACCCTGGATGCCAGCTATGTCTATGCGGAAACCAATATCCGCTATTCGCGTGACATCGTCGCGCAGACGTTCCTGGGCAACCCCAACCAGGTCGGCAATCGCCTGCCGCGTTATCCGGCCCATACCGCGAATGCGGGCCTGAACTACCAGCAGGCTATCGCGCCCGATTGGGAAGGCTTCTTCCGTGCCGACTACCTCTATGTCGGCCGGCAATATGAAAGCGAGGCGAACCTCGCCTGGACCGCTCCTTCGCATCGCATCAACCTGCGGGCCGGTGTGGAGCACGGCGCCTATCGGTTCGAACTCTACATGAACAACGTCACCGACGATCGCACGCCGATCAACATCACGCGTTCGACCGACACCTATACGGCGGCCAATGTGCTGTCGCTGTCGCCCCAGATGCCGCGCACCGGCGGGGCACGGTTCTCGGTGCGCTTCTGACGACTGTCTGTAGCGTTGCGTAAAAGATTGGGGCCGCAGTGCGATCGCGCTGCGGCCTTTATTCTATCCTTGGTCGGGCAGGTCTTCGATCGTCGCCAGCGTCTCGATCGTCCGGCGCGCGCATTCGTATAGCGGGCCGAGATATTGCTGGACTGCCTCGGGCAGCGCCATCGCCGCCTGGAAGAACGCCAGGGTCAGCGTGCCCGTCACCTTGCCGTCGACGATGATCGGAACCGCGATCGATGATGTCTTGCCGGGATTTTCGGTGAAGATGTTGCGAACGCCGGTCGCATAACCCTGTCGCAGGATCGTATCGAGCAGTTCGGCGAAGCGCTGGATGGTCAGCTTGTCGGCCCCCTGTTCGGGCGGCAGCCGCGACAGCGTCTCGATGATGAGGTCGCGTTCGGTCCTGTCGGTGAACGCCAGAAAGACCTTGCCGGCGGCGCTGCCGAGCAGCGGCATCGCATAGCCCGGATAATAATGGTTGAAGGTGAGCGAGGTCAGCGCATGGGTCGAATCCTGGACGACCATGCGGTGGCCGACATGCACCGCCAGCGTGACCGGCCAGCCCAGCGCCTTGGTCAGCTCCACGATATGCGGGCGGGCGGCGCGGACCAGCCGGCCATGGCCCTGGAATCCATGCGATAGGGTCTGGACCATGGCGGTCGGCCGATAGCGCTTCCGGCCGGGCTCGCGTTCGAGCATCCCCTCGTGCAGCAACGTCTGCACCAGCCGGGCAACGGTGGGATAGGGGAGCGATGTCCCGCGCGAGATCTGGGTCAGCGTGAGCGATCGGCCGCGGTTGATGACTTGAAGTACCCGAAGCGCGCGGCTGATCGAACGGATCGGAACTTCGTCACTCATCTCAAGGCAAGCTTAGCTCTCTCGCCCCTGTCGCGCCAGCACCCACGCGTTCCCGCCCCCGCGCCCACGGCCCGCTTCGCGCTCCACTCACGCAATCTCCGCCTCCCGCCGCAAGCTGGTGAACATCCCCTGAGCCAACAAATGCCGCATCCGCGCCTCCTTGTCGTCGAGCAGCGCGCGCAATTTGCTTTCCTGCAGTGAGCGGCCGTCGACGTCGGTGCTCTCCATCGCCTCCTTATTCTGGATCGTCTGCGACTGGATGAACTCGTGAGAAATCGTGCGTCGTTGGCGATCGAAGCGATCGAGCAATGGATCGGCAGGTTCGCCGCCAATCAGAATCTGCTCGAGCTTACCGGTCAGGTTCCATGCGTCGTGCAGACCGGAGTTCATACCGAATCCGCCCAGGGGGTTGTTGAGGTGCGCGGCATCGCCGGCCAGCAGGACCCGGCCTTGTCGAAAAGTCTCGGCGACGCGCTGATGCACGCGATAGAGCGTACGGTGATAGGTCTCTACCGCCTTGCCGTCTCCGACCAGCCGATCGAACACGCCGCTTTTATAGGCGTCCGACAAATAGTCGATGCCCGTGCCCCCCGGTGCCGGCACAAGCATGCGCCACAGCGTCGGCACGCGCAAAAGAACGCACCATTCGGTGGCATCCGCGACGTAGTTGACGTTCGCCAAACCTTTAATGTGTTGTTCGATCGGATAGGCGGTCGAGAGCGTCAGGAAGCTTTCGGGCCAGGTAAAGCCATTAAAGCCAATTCCGGTCCATTTGCGCACGGTCGAGTTGGCGCCATCGGCCCCGATCATATAGTCGCAGCGAATCTGCTCGACCGCCATCGGCGTCTCGACCTGCACCGTCACCCCCGTGTCGTCCTGCTCGAATGCCAGGAGGCGGTGGCTGAACAATGCCGTCCCGCACGGATGTGCATCGAGGCGCGCAGAGGCTAGGCGTGCCAGCTTATATTGTTCGCATTGCAGTCTGTACGGATGGGGGGTCACCTCGGACAGCTCGGTCATGTCGAGCTCGATCGTCTGGCCCGAGCGCCGGTCACGATATTGATAGACGGGAGCCTTCAGTCCGTCCGCGATCAGCGCTTCGGAAAGCTCCAGCGCATCGAGCATCTCGATCGAAGGCGGATGGAAGGTCGACGCCCGCATATCCTCCGGACAATTGGGTAACGCTTCGATCAGGATCGTATCGATGCCCATCCGCGCGAGGCGATAGGCAGCGAAGGCGCCGACGGGGCCCGCACCGACCACCAGAACCTGGGCGCGCTTGCTCGCAGAGTGCAAAATCAATTCCCCCAATCAGGCTTCGATGAGCCGCAGGACGACTTGGGCAGCCCCCTCGCGCAGCGCCGCCGCGGCCTGGTATTCGGCAGAGGCAATGTAGGCGCGGGCGGAGTCGGCATCCGGATAGCGGCTGACGACCACGCGCTCGCCGACGTCCGCAGCTCCATCGAGCGCCTCCGCCACGACACCCTTCATCACCGTCTCGCCGCCGAATCGCTCGGACAATCCTACGATCGCCTTTTGATATTCGGCGAACCGCTCTGGATCAGAGATTCTGACTGTTCCGACGATATAGGCTGGCATGGGCGGCTCCCTCCTGTGCTTCCGCGTCTTGATAGGAGGTTCGGACCGGGGACATCGGGGCGTCTGCCAAAATGTTCGTCAGGCGATCATTTGGCCGGGAGCGGTCGAGACGGCCCGCCGCAAGCTTCTAGGCCTTGTCTCAAGCAAAGCAGCAGGAAGCCATCATGGTTGATTCTCTAGGGCACAGGATGAAGTTCGCGGTTGTCGCGCCATCGACGAATACGAGCGTCCAGCCCGAATATGACGATATGCGTCCGCACGGCGTGACCAATCACTTCTCTCGTATTTCAATCCCCGACACGAAGGTGACCGACGACGACAGCTTCATGGTGATGCTGCAGTCTATCCGCGATGCGACGTTCGATGCGGTGGATGTCTCGATGTCGATGGAGCCGGGCTGCCTGATCATGGGCATGTCGGCGGAAACGTTCTGGGATGGTGCCGAGGGGGCCGAGCGGTTGCACAAGCGCATGCTCGAAAGGACGGGCGGCATTCCGGTGATCATGGGTTCGACGGCGCTCGATGCGGCGATCAAAAGCTATGGCGGCATCAGGAAGATCGGCATCGTAACCCCCTATATGCCGGTCGGCGATGCCAACGTCCGCAAGTTCTTCGAGGATCAGGGGTTCGAGGTCGTCAATCTGGTCGGCCTCCAATCGCCCTCGCCGATGATGATCGCCCACGAGACCAAGCAGACCCTGAAACGCGCGGCGATCGAGGTTTCCGAAGGCGTCGATGCGGTCATCCAGTGCGGCACCAACCTCGCCTTTGCCGAGGTTGCGGCGATCGCCGAATTCTGGCTCGAAAAGCCCGTTATCGCGATTAACACCGCGACCTATTGGCACGCGCTGAGGTCGATGGGAATTTCTGACAAGGTTTATGGCTACGGCCGGCTTCTCGCCGAATTCTGAGGAACGTCGCACGATGGAATATGATTATGTCCCGCTCCCGGCGCGAAATCCGCTCAAATTCCCGAACGGCGCGCGCGTTGCGCTGATCCTCACATTCAACCTCGAAACCTGGGATCTCACCAAGGATACCGACAAGCCCTATTATGCCGGCGGACCGTCGATCCTTCCGGATACGTTGCCGGGAAATACGCCGGATTTTCCCAATTTTACCTGGCGGGAATATGGCCAGCGGGTCGGGATCTGGCGTTTGCTCGACTTGTTCGATGCGATGGGCGCCAAAGCCTCGTGCACCACCAACGCGGTGACCTTCGAACGCCGCCGGGCGATGACCGACGCCGTCCTCGAACGCGGCTGGGAACTGCTTGCACACAACTGGGAGCAGGGGGAATTGCTGACCAGCTTTGCCCAGGACCCCGAGCGTGAACGCGAGGTGGTGCTTCGCACGCTCGACGCTTTCGAGAAGCATGTTGGGCGCAAGTCGCGTGGTTGGCTCTCGTCCTCGTTGCGGGGCACGTTGCAGACTGCGGAGATCCTCGCCGAATATGGCTGCAGCTTCTACTGCGACATCATGAACGACGATCAGCCGTTCTTGCTCCGGACGCCGCACGGCCCGATCGTCTCGGTACCCTATTCGAATGAAATCAATGATTTCACCTTCATCACCCGCAAGAACTACACGACGGATCAATTCGCCCAGGCGCTGATCGAGGAACTCGACGTCCTCTATGAGGAGGGCGCTACCACCGGCCGGATCATGAATGTCGGGCTGCACCCCCATGTTTCGGGCCGTGCACACCGGATCCGCGCGCTCAGGGAATTTATCGCCCATGCGCAATCGCTGCCAGGTATCTGGTGGACGACGCGCGAAGAGCTGGCAGATTGGTACCTGGGCGTGCACCAGGATCATATTCCCGGGCAGCTGGGCTAGATGGGCGCGCATGTCGAGCGGCTACGCACGCTGCTCGCGCCCGGAGCCGGCCACCGCCTGCTTTCTTTGCCAGGCTGCTGGGATGGGCTCAGTGCGCTGCTGATCGAGCGCGCCGGATTCGAGGCTGCATTCATCAGCGGTGCCGCGATCTCCATGGCCCGGCTCGGCCGACCCGATATCGGCTTGGTCGGCCCGACGGAAATCGCCGACATCGTGATGCAGATCCGCGATCGGGTCGCTTTGCCGCTGATCGTCGACGGGGATACCGGTTTTGGCGATGCGCAAAATGTCGCGCGCACGGTTCGCCAGTACGAGCGCAGCGGCGCGAGTGCGATCCAGATCGAGGATCAGACCTTTCCGAAGCGATGCGGCCACATGATCGGGAAATCGGTGGTCCCGATCGAAGAGGCGCGTGACAGGATTCGTGCCGCGCTCGACGCTCGTAGTGCGATGCTGGTCGTCGCCCGCACCGACGCTTTGGCGGTCGATGGCATCGGCGCGGCACTGGATCGCGCGGAAGCATTCCTGGAGGAAGGCGCAGACCTGATTTTTGTCGAAGGCCCGCGTGATATTGCGGAGGCCAGGGCCGTCACGGAGCGCTTCGCAGGGCGCGCGCCGCTGGTCGTCAATCTGGTCGAAGGGGGTTCCGCCCCCAGCAACGATGGCGCGGAGCTCGAAGCGATGGGCTTCTCCGTCGCCCTGCATCCCCTGATGATGCTGCATGGTCTGGTCGCGCATGCACCGGGCTGGCTGACGCGCTTGCATCATGACCGCTCGACGGAAGCGTTCGCCGGCGAAATCGCCGATCTTCACCACATCAATGCGATCGTGGGAGATTAGACTTGGACGCGCATGAGGATTACCGCCGCGCAGGCTTTGGCGGAACGCTCAACGCCGGTTCGCACATCGCATTGCTGATCGTCGACGTCGTAAGGGCCTATCTCGATCTGGACAGTCCGCTCCGGCTCGATGGAGATGGTGCCATCGCCGCCAACCAGCAGTTGCTTGCCGCCGCTCGCGCGGCTGGCGCTCCTGTCATATTCACCACGGTCCGGTACACCCCCGGCGGGCGCGAAGGCGGATTATTTTACCGCAAGGTGCCTGCACTGGAGGTGTTCGTCGATGGCGGGCCGCTGGGAGAATTTCCCGCCGAGATTGCCCCCCGCGACCGCGAGATGGTTCTGGTCAAACACTATCCGTCAGCGTTTTTCGGAACCGCATTGGCTTCGACGCTGCGCGGCATGTCGATCGATACCTTGCTGATTTCCGGCTTTTCGACATCAGGCTGTGTTCGGGCAACCGCGCTCGACGCGCTGTGCCACGGCTTCGTGCCGATCGTCATCGACGAAGCGTGCGCAGATCGCTCGCCCGCGATTCACAGTCAGAACCTGTTCGATATCAGCAAGAAGATCGGCGAGGTGACGGACCTGGCGCAAGCGATCGACCTACTCGAGAAGTGACAATGTGCGTCCCACATCGCTGCCGGATTAAACAGCCGTTGCCCCGCGCGAACAGCGGGGATGACGATTAAGCGGGCCCCGGGTCGCTGATGCGATCCAGGCCCGCATTGCGTTTCAATCGCTGTGCGCTCAGCCGACAGCGGCGATGATGATGATCTCGACCTTATAATCGGGCGTAGCGAGCTTCGCTTCGCCGGTCGCGCGCGTGGGCGCATCGCGGCCATCGACCCATGCATCCCAGACCGCGTTCATTTCGGCGAAGTCAGCCATGTCGGCCAGCCAGATCGTGGCGCTGAGGATCTTCTCCTTGGCGCTGCCCGCTTCACCGAGCAGCGCTTCGATCTGCGCGAGCACGGCACGGGTCTGCTCGGTGACGCTGGCACCCGGCAGCGCGACCTGACCGGCAAGATATACGGTGTTCCCATGGATCACGGCATCGCTCATGCGGGTGCCGGGGTTGATACGCTTGATGCTCATTTTGCTTTCCTCTGCGGGTGGATCAGGAACGGTAACGGGTCAGCGAAAGATCGCTCGTCTCGATCGCCGCCGGGCGACCGGAAATCAGGTCGGCGATCACGTGCGCCGAGCCGCATGCCATCGTCCAGCCGAGCGTGCCGTGCCCGGTGTTGAGGAACAGATTTGGTATCCCGGTTGCGCCGATTACCGGCGTTCCGTCCGGGGTCATGGGGCGAAGCCCGGTCCAGAAGCTCGCCGCCTTGAGATCGCCGCCGCCGGGGAACAGATCGCCGACCGAGAATTCGAGTGCCGCACGCCGAACCTTGGGCAGATCGGTGCTGAATCCCGAAATCTCCGCCATGCCGCCAACCCGGATCCGGTCGCCCAGGCGCGTGATCGCGATCTTGTAGCTTTCGTCCATGATCGTCGATTCGGGCGCGCGCGCCGCATCCACGATCGGGGCGGTGATCGAATAGCCCTTCACCGGATAGACCGGCAGGCGCAGCCCCAGCGGCCGCAGCAGCAAGGGCGAATAGCTGCCGAGCGCAACGAGATAGGCATCGGCGGTCAGCAGGCCCTTATCGGTGTGAACGCCCGATACGCCCTCTCCGTCGGTCTGGATCCGCGAGATCGTCTCGCCATAGCGAAACTCGACGCCAAGTGTTTCGGCAAGCGCCGCCAGCGCGTTGGTGAACTTGAAGCAATCGCCGGTCTCGTCGTTCGGCAGGCGCAGGCCGCCGACGAACTTCTCGGCCGTCGCGGCAAGCGCGGGCTCCGCCGCGATGCATCCGGCCACGTCGAGCACCTCGAAAGGCACGCCAGTTTCGCGCAGCACGGCAATATCCTTCGCCGCGCCATCAACCTGCTTCATCGTCCGGAACAGTTGCAGCGTTCCTTGCTGCCGGCCGTCATATTCGATGCCGGTCTCCGCGCGCAGATCGATCAACCTGTCGCGGCTGAACTCCGCGAGGCGAACCATGCGCTCCTTGTTGATCGCGTAGCGGCGCTCTGTGCAGTTGCCGAGCATCGCCAGCACCCAGCTGATCGCGTCGCGATCCAATACGCGTCGCAACACGAGCGGCGGATGCGACATAAGCATCCAGCGGATCGCCTTGGGCACGATGCCGGGTGCGCCCCAGGGGGAAGCGTAACCGGGGGAAATCTCACCCGCATTGGCGAAGCTGGTTTCCAGCGCCGGACCTGGTTGACGATCGACGACGGTCACCGAATGGCCGGCGCGAGCCAGATAATAAGCGGAGGAGACGCCGATAACGCCGCCGCCAAGAACTAGAATACGCATCGAGCTTCCTATAGCGATTTCTGGAGCCGATGCTTGCGAAAGTCGCCTGAATCCAACAATTCGATCAGACGGTCGCCAAGCCGACGCGAGAACGGCTGATTCATCAAATCCCCCTGAATGCCTTGGAAACGCGCCATATCAAGGCAGCCGCACCGATCGGTGCCCAACATCGAACGGGAATGGCGCACCCGAGATGATGAAGATGAGAACTGGATGATCGTCGTGTAGCACGGGAGGTCTAACGACAACGACAGCCTCGCGCCTCAAATTCAGCCGTTTCGGAGGTGACTTATGCGATCTCAAGAGCAACCGTTCTGCGTCATGCAGCAGCGGCGCGTCAGTAGGTCGATACTAGGCGATCATGTCGCCTGTCAGGTGCCGTAATTTGTCGGGGTTCCGAACGATGTAGACTGCCGTAATCCTGCCGTCCCGTATATCGAGTGCGGTCGTCTGCACGAGGTCGCGATCGACGCTGATGTAGCCGGGCAGACCGTCGATCTCCACAGTGCGCAGCAGTTGAGCGGTTGGTGCATTCTTGCGCCGCAGTCCAGCGAACAGGCGCAGCGCGCGATCAAGGCCGCGAATGACGTTGCGAAAGGCCAGGACCTTGCCGCCCCCGTCCGAGTGAATTTCGACATCTTGGGCAAGCAGCGAGGCAAGGGAGGCAGTGTCGCCGTCGCGAGCGGCAACGAAGAACGCTCGCGTAATCCGGTTTGCCTCAGCCGCTTCGACGCTGAAGCGTGGTCGTGCCGCCTGCACATGCTTGCGGGCGCGTGAGGCGAGTTGGCGCACCGCTGCCGGCTCGCGGCCCAGCGTTACGGCAATGTCGCTCAACGCGATGTCAAAAACGTCGTGGAGAAGGAAAGCAGCCCGCTCCAGCGGCGACAGGCGCTCCATCGCGAGCATCAATGTGACCGTGATATCATCAGCGATGGGTTCATCGGGATCGACCGAGTCCATCAGCGGGTCGGGCAACCACGGGCCGACATAGGTTTCGCGTCGTGCGCGTGCAGATTTGAGGCGGTCGAGGCAAAGGCGCGTAACGATCCGCGTCAGATAGGCCTCCGGTGAGTCGATGCCTGCCTCGACTTTTTCCCATCTAAACCAAGCATCCTGCACGACATCTTCGGCCTCGCTGAATGAGCCGAGCATTCGATAGCCCAGGCGGACGAGGCGCTTACGCTCACGCTGGAAATCAGCCAAGCGCTGACTTTGTTCGATCGTTTGCCCAGCCGCTTGCTCTCGCTCCATCCTCGTCATCTTGCGTCACCTCCTTAGCTCCTCAGTTCTGACGAGCCAGCCGGGCCCAGTGTGACATGATCGCGGGCAGATCCAAAAATTGTTCCTGCATGTCACATCAGCGCGATCAGTCTCGTCAGAGCAAGCGAGCGTCGATTGGACGCCGCTGCAAAGGAATGACGACATGAATGAGATCAAGCGACTGGTTTGGCATGAAGTGGCGCCGAAGGGTGCGCAGGCCCTTTTCGGCGTGCATCATTACATCATCACCGGCACCAATCTGCCGGAAGAGATGATCCACCTCGTGTTCCTGCGGGTGTCACAGATCAACGGGTGTGCTCATTGCATCGACCTGCATAGCCGCGACCTGCTCAAGACGATGCCGCTCGACAAGGTCGTACTTCTACCGGTCTGGGCCGAAGTGCCCCATTTGTTCGGACCGCAATATTGCGCTGCTCTTGCCTGGGCAGAAGAGGTGACACGGGTCGGTGAAACCCATGCTTCGGACGATGCCTATACCGCCGCAGCGACCGCGTTCGAGCCGCGCGATCTGGTCGATCTGACGATCGCGATTGCAGCGATGAATGCCTTCAATCGGCTCGGTGCGCCGTTCCGCTTGCCAGTGAAAGCCAAGCCCTGACAACCTCAAACTTATTGGATCGACGGACTATGACCGAACGACTGGATCATATGCACCAAGTGCCGGCGCTGACGCAGAAGCTGACCGAACTCACTCTCGCCCTCAAGAAAGGGGGCGTTGAGGAGACCATCTTGAGCTTGGTCGAGATGCGTGCGTCGCAGCTCAATGGCTGTGCCTTCTGCCTCGACATGCACGTCAAACAGGCGAAGCTCCATGGCGAGCGCGAGCTCCGCATGCACCACGTCGCGATCTGGCATGAATCGACCTTGTTCAGCGATCGTGAGCGCGCTGCGCTGACGTGGACCGAAGCACTGACCCGGCTGTCGCCGCACGGCGTTTCAGACGACGTCTTCGCCGAAGCGCGCGCGCAATTCTCGGAGGATGAGTTGGTCTATCTCACCTACATGGTTATGGTAATCAACGCTTGGAACCGCGCCTCTATCGCGTTCCAGTCGGTGCCTGGCTCGCAGGACAAGGCGTTCGGGCTGGACAAGGCAGGTCTATCTTAATCAAGTGCGTCCGGCCCCGACCGAAGGGACGATTGTGTGCGCTTTGCGGGGTCGGACCTTCTGTGCCATCCCCACCGGCTTGCGGGACGGACGAAGCTGCCAGCTAAAGTTCTCACTTTTGTTCGGGAACGGCCTCAGCAGGAAATGCCGGATTTCCGGGCTTTTACCGGTGTGGCGCACCCGACAGGATTCGAACCTGTGGCCTCTGCCTTCGGAGGGCAGCGCTCTATCCAGCTGAGCTACGGGTGCCTGGGAATGCCGCCTAGCAAAGCGCGCAAGTCCGCGCCAGTGCCTCAATGCGCGGGCGATGCCGCCTTTTTGGGCGCTGGTGTCTTGGGGCTATAGGGGCACAGATCGGCGACGATGCAGCGCCAGCATTCCGGCGTTCGCGCCTTGCACGTGTAGCGGCCGTGCAGGATGAGCCAGTGATGGGCATGGAGCCGGAACGGCTGGGGTACCGCCTTCTCCAGCTTCTGCTCGACCGCCAGCACGGTCTTGCCAGGCGCGAGCCGGGTGCGGTTGCCGACGCGGAAGATATGCGTGTCGACCGCAAAGGTCTCATGGCCGAACGCGGTGTTGAGCACGACATTGGCGGTCTTGCGCCCGACGCCCGGCAGCTTCTCCAAAGCCTCGCGGTCGTCCGGGACCTCGCCGCCATGATCCCGGATCAGCGCTTCGGACAAGGCGATGACGTTCTTCGCCTTGGTGTTGAACAGCCCGATCGTCTTGATGTGCTCCTTGAGCCCGGCCTCGCCCAGCGCCACCATCTTCTCGGGCGTATCGACCTCGGCAAACAGCCGCCGCGTCGCCTTGTTCACCCCTACGTCGGTCGACTGCGCCGAAAGCGCGACGGCGACGAGCAAAGTATAGGGGTTGGTATATTCGAGCTCGGTTTCGGGATGCGGATTATCCTCCGCCAGCCGGGCGAAGAATTCGATGACATCGGCCTTCTTCACGCGCCGAGCACCGCGTCCCCAAGCACCGAGTCCATCGTGTAGCGCCCGGGCTTCTGGCCCGCGAGCCACAGCGCCGCGCGGACCGCCCCACGCGCGAAGATCGCGCGGTCGTCGGCCCGGTGGGTCAGCTCGATCCGCTCGCCTTGCCCCGCGAAGATCACTGTGTGGTCTCCCACCACCGATCCGCCGCGAAGGCTGGCCATGCCGATCGTGCCTTCCGCGCGCGCACCAACCAGCCCCGCACGATCCGTAACCCGCGCTTCCCCCAGCGTGGTGCCCATGCCGGATGCCGCCGCTTCGCCCAGCATCAGCGCGGTGCCCGAAGGCGCATCGGCCTTGTGGTGATGGTGCATCTCGACGATCTCGACATCCCAGTCGCCGCCCAGCCGCGCCGCCGCATCGCGCACCAGCCGCGCGAGCAGATTGACACCAACCGAGGTGTTGCCGGTCTGGAGCACCGCAATTTCCTGCGCCGCTGCGTCGATCGCTTCGTGCTGCTTCGCGCTCAAGCCCGTGGTGCCGATCACGATCGGCGTTCCCGCGGCGCGCGCTGCCGCCAGATGCGCGTCGAGCGCGCTGGCGGCCGAAAAGTCGACCAGCACATCCGCCTTGGCAGCGATCGGCGCGGGATCGTCCTGCGCGTCCGCCCCGCCTGCCACGCGCGCGCCCAACGAGGGCGCGACCTCGATAATCGCCTGCCCCATGCGGCCAAGGCTGCCATAGATACCGATGCTCGTCATGGCCGCGTCTGTGGCACAGCGCGTTCGGCAAGGGTAGATAGTCCGGCATGCGCGACATCCGAAACACCGTCATCCTCACCGGCGCGGGGCTTTCTGCGGAGAGCGGCATCGCCACCTTTCGCGGACCCGGCGGGCTGTGGGAGGGGCACCGGGTGGAGGATGTCTGTACGCCGCAGGCGCTGCACCGCGATCCCGAGCTGGTGCATCGTTTCTATGACGAACGCCGCGCGAAGCTGGCGGATGTCGCGCCCAATGCAGCGCATCGGGCGCTGGCGCGGGTCGACGCGGAATGGCCGGGCGAATTGCTGATCGTCACGCAGAATGTCGATGATCTGCACGAACGCGCCGGAGCGATGCGGCTGATCCACATGCATGGCGAGCTGAAATCGGCCCTTTGCGCCTTGTGCGGCATCCGCCACGCCTGGGAAAGCGCGCTGCCGCCGGAGAGCGAATGCCCCGATTGCGGCGAACCGGCGCTCCGCCCCGACATCGTCTTCTTCGGCGAGATGCCATACCGGATGGAGGCGATCGAGCGCGCGCTGGGCGCGGCCGACCTCTTCGTCTCGATCGGCACCTCCGGCGCGGTCTATCCCGCCGCCGGTTTCGTCCAGACCGCGCGCTATCACGGCGCGGAGACGCTGGAGCTCAACCTCGATCCGTCGGAGGGAAGCGGATGGTTCGGCGAGAGCCGGCTGGGCCCGGCGGGCACTCTGGTGCCCCGATGGGTGGAGGAAATGCTAGGCGGCCTTTGACCCCGAATCGTCCTCGCGCACATCGACGATACCCGTGCGCGTGCGGCGATCG
Source organism: Sphingomonas soli NBRC 100801 (assembly GCF_001591025.1). Lineage (GTDB taxonomy): Bacteria > Pseudomonadota > Alphaproteobacteria > Sphingomonadales > Sphingomonadaceae > Sphingomonas > Sphingomonas soli. The sequence continues at coordinate 11,366 of NZ_BCTZ01000018.1, read as the reverse complement.
ATGCGCAGTTCGAACACGTCGGGCCGGGCGTGCTGGCCATCGGCATCCATCGTCGCCAGCCCGCGCGGGATTTCGCCCAGATCGATCTCGGCCAGCAATATCTCGGCACCCTCGCCCGCCTGCGCCAGCACCACGCCATCGGGCGCGATGATCGCGCTGCGGCCATGCTGGAGCTGGCCCTCGGGCAGCCGGTCCAGCAGCTTGCGCGCCGATCCGTCACCGCCCGCCGCTTCATAGCCCGCGATCATCTCGGCCTTGTCCTGCACCGTTCCCGCCGCAAGCACGAAGGTGCGCCCTTCATAGGCATAATGCGCCGAGGCGAGCATCGAGATGTCGTGCACCGTCGGCCAGGCGGCGACATGCACCGCTTCGCCCGCATGGTGCATCGCCGCGCGGGCGAGGGGCATCCAATGCTCGTCCGAAGCCAGCTGGCCCAGCCCGCCCCACGGAGCCTGATGCACCTCCAGCGTGGATCCGTCGCCCGAGCCGAGGAACAGCCGCTCCGACGGTGACAGCATCAATTTGCGGTGGCGCAGCACCGGCGCCTTGGGCCGGAACAGGAATTGCGTGGAATAAAGGCTGTTGCGGATGCGCTCATAGCCACCCGTCGAAACCGCGACGCCGGCGATATCCACCGCCCATTGCAACTGGGCGAAGCGCGGATCGTCGCCGCGGATTGCCTGGGCGAGGAGCAGGGCATGCAGCTCCTTGGTGCCCGGATGATCCCAGAGCGAAACCGCCGGCACATGATCGAGCCAGGCGGGATAGCCGCCCAGAAACGCCTCGCCGAACGCAATCACGCGCGCGCCCATCTCGATCGCCTCGCGCGTCTTGGCGACCACCTTTTCCATGCCCTGCGCCACGGCGAGCGGCGCCGGGCTATCCTGTACGATCGCGACCTTCAGCTTTTCGCTCATTCCACCCAGTCCAACCCTATCTCACGGTAAAGCGAGCGGTCTTCCTGCCACTCCGGCCTTACTTTCACGTGAAGATAGAGATGGACCGGTACGCCCATGATCCGGCTCAGTTCGGCGCGCGCGCGGCTGCCGATTTCCTTGAGGCGCGCGCCCCCCTTGCCCAGCACGATCGCCCGCTGGGTGGGGCGCTCGACCATGATCTGCTGGTGGATCTCCACCGACCCATCGGCGCGTTCCGAATATTTCTCGGTCTCGACCGCGCTGGCATAGGGCAGCTCGGCATGAAGCTGGAGATAGAGCTGCTCGCGGGTCACCTCGGCGGCGATCATCCGCTCGGTCGCGTCGCTCACCTGATCCTCGGGGAAATGCCACGCGCTTTCGGGCATCGCCCTGGCCAGTTCCGCCTTCAGCTCCGCCACGCCGTCGCCGGTGCTGGCGCTGATGAAATAGGTTTCGTCGAACAGCCCAGTCTCGTTCAGCTTGGCCGCGTGGCCCAGCAGACGCGGCTTGTCCGCCACGTCCACCTTGTTGAGCACCAGGATCTTGCGCTCCTTGCGCCCGGCCAGGCTGTCGATCACGGTCTGCACCTTCGGCCCGATCCCGCCCTTGGCGTCGACCACCAACGCGATCAGGTCCGCGCCCTCGGCCCCCTCCCATGCAGCGGCGACCATCGCGCGATCCAGCCGCCGCTCGGGCGTGAAGATGCCGGGCGTATCGACCAGCAGCAGCTGCGCCTCGCCTTCGATCGCGATGCCGAGCAGCTTGGCGCGCGTCGTCTGCGCCTTGGGGCTGACGATCGCCACCTTCTGGCCGACCAGCGCGTTGACGAGCGTCGACTTGCCCGCATTCGGGGCACCCACAATGGCGACTACGCCGCAATGCTGGGTCATTTCCTCAGTTTCTCCAGAAGCGCGGCCGCTGCGGCCGTCTCTGCGGCGCCCTTGCTGGTGCCGGGCGCGCTCGCCTCGGCCAGCTTGGGGATGCGCACCGTCACCACGAACTTGGGCGCGTGATTCGGCCCCGATCGATCGGTGATCTCATATTCGGGCGGCTTGCGATTATTGGCCGCCGCCCATTCCTGCAGCGCCGATTTGGGATGCTGCGGTGCCTGGGCATGCTCCTCGATCCGGCTGGCCCAGGCCTTGCGAATGAACGCGCGCACCGGGGCGAGCCCCGATTGCAGATAGAGCGCGCCGATCAGCGCCTCCATCACGTCGCCCAGCACATTGTCGCTGTCCGCCGCGCCATCGTCGCGCGCCTGCTTGCCCAGCCGGAGATAGGGCGCAACGCCCACTTCGCGCGCCACGCCGGCGCACATCGCCCCGGTCACCAGCGCGTTCAGCCGCCGCGAAAGCGCACCTTCGGCCTCGCTGCCGAAGCGCTCATACAGCCATTCGGCGATGACCAGCCCCAGCACCCGGTCGCCCAGGAATTCCAGCCGCTCGTAATTCGCCGCCGCCTGGCTGCCATGCGTCAGCGCGCGCTCGAACGCGGTGAGGTCAACCGGCTTCTCGCCAAAGGTTGTTTTGATCCACCCCCCGAGAGTCTGCGTCGGCAAGACGGTGCCGGCCCGCTCCCCCTCCCGGCCACCCATTTCAGGATACTCTGTGGGAGGTCGGGAGGGGGAGCGGGCTGGCACCGCTACTCGGCGAACGCGCGCTCAAAAGCCTTCCCCAATGCGGCTCCAGCGCGCGGCGGTGAACCAGGTCCAGGGCAGGAACCAGTTGGCGCTGCCATCGGTCGACCAGAAGCTGACCACTGCCTTGCCCTCCAGATTCTCCAGCGGCACGAATTCGATCCCGCCTTCCGCATGGGGGAAGCGGCTGTCGGTCGAATTGTCGCGATTGTCGCCCATCAGGAACACATGGCCGGCGGGCACGTGGAACACCACCGTATCGTCCTGATCGCGCAGGCCCTGATCGAGCACGTCATAGGTCTTGCCATTGTCCAGCGTCTCGCGGAAGCGCGGGATACGGCACACCGGCTGGCCGGCTTCCACCGTCTGGAACTGCATCTGGCATTTGGTGAAATTGGGCGTGATCGGCAGCACGAAATCGGCGACCTTCTGCTTGGGCACCGCCTTGCCGTTCACGATCAGCTGGCCGCCCACCATCTGCACGCTATCGCCGGGCAGGCCGATCACGCGCTTGATCCAGTCGGTATTGTCGGTCGGCGGCGCCTTGAAGACCACCACGTCGCCGCGCGTCGGGGTGCTGGCGAACAGGTGCCCCGGAATCAGCGGCAGGCTCCACGGTAGCGAATGCCGCGAATAGCCATAGTTCCACTTGGTGATGAACAGATAGTCGCCGACCAGCAGCCGCGGCATCATCGATTCGCTTGGGATGACGAAGGGCGAAAAGATGAAGCTGCGCACGAAGAAGACGATCGCGGCCAGCTTGACCAGGAATATTCCCAGATCGCGCCATTCCGATTTGGGATCGGCAGTCGTGGCCTGGGCCGGGTTGTTCTGGCCGGCAGGGACGGCTTCGTCGGAGGGCGTGGTTTCCATGGGCTTTGCTCTGCTTGGGCTGGGCGGCGAGGTCAAGCGGGTGAATCCTGCTGGCAGGCGCAGGTTTGGGACGATAGGGCATGGGAGACAGGAGATGAACATGGCCTTGCCCGATTGGTCCGCGATCCGCGCGCTGCCGCGCACCCCGCTTCCCGCATTGTTCAGGCAGGACGGGGATCGAGTCGCCGCGCTCTCGGCCGACGTGGCGGGAATCCGGTTCGACTGGTCGAAGACGCACCTGACGAAAGAGGCGCTGGCCGTCTTCTCCGCGCTCGCCGATGCGATGGGGCTGGCGGCGAAGCGCGACGCGCTGTTCGCGGGCGAGGCCGTCAACGTCACCGAAGGCCGCGCCGCCGAGCATAGCGCCGAGCGCGGCGAGGGCGCGCCGGACAGTGTCGCGCTCGCCCGCGCCTATCGCGAGCGGATGCGCGCCGTGATCGACGCGATCGAAGCGGAGGCATTTGGCCCGATCCGCTCGATCCTGCATGTCGGCATCGGCGGATCGGCGCTCGGCCCCGATCTGCTCGTCGATGCGCTCGGCCGCGATTCGGATCGTTACGAAGTCGCCATCGTCTCCAATGTCGATGGCGTCGCGATCGAGGAAGCGATGGAGCGCTTCGATCCCCGAACGACATTGCTCGCCATCGCGTCCAAGACCTTCACCACCACCGAAACCATGCTCAACGCGCAAAGCGCGCTGGAATGGATGCAGCAGGCAGGCGTCGAGGATCCCTATGGCCAGGTGATCGCGCTCACGGCGGCGCCCGACAAGGCGATCGAATGGGGCGTGGACGAAACCCGCATCCTGCCATTCTCCGAAAGCGTGGGCGGGCGTTATTCGCTCTGGTCGTCGATCGGCTTTCCGGCGGCGCTGGCGCTCGGCTGGGACGCGTTCGAGGAACTGCTGGAGGGCGCAGCGGAGATGGACCGCCATTTCCGGCTGGCTCCGATCGCGAAGAACGCCCCCGTGCTCGCTGCCTTCGCAGACCTTTATTACACCCAGGCGCGCGGCTGCGAGACGCGCGCCACCTTCGCCTATGACGAGCGGCTGCGCCTGCTGCCCTCCTATCTCCAGCAGCTGGAGATGGAATCGAACGGCAAGAGCGTGACCGCCGGTGGCGAACCCGTCACCTATCCCACCGCGCCGATCACCTGGGGCGGAGTCGGCACCGATGCGCAGCACGCGGTGTTCCAGTTGCTCCACCAGGGCACGCATCTGGTGCCGGTCGAATTCGTCGGCGTGATCGAGCCGGGCGATGGGCTGGCGGAGGATCATCACCGCCAGCTTCTGCTCAACATGTTCGCGCAAGGTGCGGCGCTGATGGCCGGCAAGCATGCCGATGATCCCGCCCGCGCCTATTCCGGCGATCGCCCCTCCTCCACATTGCTGCTCGATCGGCTCGATCCGCGCACGCTGGGCGCGCTGATCGCATTTTACGAGCACCGCACCTTCGTGAATGCCGTACTGCTCGGCATCAATCCGTTCGATCAGTTCGGCGTCGAGCTCGGCAAGCAGATGGCCAAGGCGGCGGATCAGGGCGGACTGGATTTTGACGCCTCGACTACCGATCTGATCGCCAGAGCATTCAAATAAGCGTCGCGCGGCGACGGCGATCCGGGAATTGAACATGAGCGATTACGACTACGACCTCTTCGTCATTGGTGCCGGCTCGGGCGGGGTGCGGGCCTCGCGCATCGCGGCGGCCCATGGCGCGCGGGTCGCGGTCGCCGAGGAATATCGCGTGGGCGGCACCTGCGTCATTCGCGGCTGCGTGCCCAAGAAGCTGCTCGTCTATGGCGCGCATTTCGCCGAGGATCTGAAGGACGCGCAGCGCTTCGGATGGAACGTGCCCGAGGTGGAGTTCGACTGGGCGACCTTGCGCGACAATGTGCTGGGCGAGGTCGATCGCCTCAACGGCCTCTATGGGCAGACCCTCAGCAACAATAATGTCGACGTGATCCTGGAACGCGCCACCGTCTCGGGCGCGCATGAAGTCACGCTCGCCTCGGGCCGCAAGATCACCGCCAGATATATCCTGATCGCGGTCGGCGCGCATCCGCACAGCCCCGAATTTCCGGGCAGCGAGCATGGCATCACCTCGAACGAGGTCTTCCACCTCGAAAAGCTGCCCAGGCGCGTCGTGATCGCGGGCGGCGGTTATATCGCCAATGAATTTGCCGGGATCTTCAACGAGTTGGGATCGAAGGTCACGCTGATCAACCGCAGCGACGTGATCCTGCGCGGCTATGACGAATCGATCCGCGACCGGCTGCTCCAGATCTCGATGACGAAGGGCGTCGAGTTCCGCTTCAATTGCGGGTTTGAGAGCATCGACAAGAATGACGACGGCACGTTTACGGTGATGACCAAGGGCCATGACCCGCTGATCGCCGATATCGTCCTGTTCGCCACGGGCCGCGTGCCCAACACAGATGGCCTGGGCCTCGCCGAAGCCGGGGTCGAGCTGGACCAGCACGGCGCGGTCAAGGTCGATGCCGACAACAAGTCCTCGGTCGATTCGATCTATGCGGTGGGCGACGTCACCAACCGCGTCCAGCTCACTCCCGTCGCGATCCGCGAGGGGCAGGCCTTTGCCGACACGATCTTCGGCAACAAGCCGCATCGGGTCGATTATGATTGCATCCCCAGCGCGGTGTTCAGCCACCCGCCCATGGCAGGCGTCGGCCTGACCGAGAGCCAGGCGCGCAACAAGCTCGGCTCGGTCTCGGTCTACACCTCGGATTTCCGCGCGATGAAGAACGTGCTGGCGAACCGCAATGAACGCGCGCTCTACAAGATGGTCTGCGACGGCACGACGGGCCGCGTGGTCGGCCTCCACATGATCGGCCCCGACTCCCCCGAAATCCTCCAGGCCGCGGCGATCGCGGTGAAAGCCGGGCTGACCAAGGACCAGTTCGACCAGACCGTCGCGCTGCATCCCTCGATGGCCGAGGAACTCGTCCTGATGAAGTAAGGCGCGCGGGTGCGAAAGCACCCCGGCCAGCGCGCCCGGCCTACCCCTTCAACAGTTCGTCGCTCTCGCTGAGCCCCGGATCATGGTCGCCCGCGCGCAGCGAGATCGCGCGCGTCGCGGCGATGTTCATCGCGACATTGCCCAGCGTGCGGAAGATGTCGGGGATCGTCTCCACCGCGACGAGCAGCCCCAGCGGCACCACCGGCACGCCCATCGCGATCGCGATCGGCGCGATCGAGCTGACGAAGCTCACCGTGCCCGGCAGGCCCACCGCGCCCATGGTCGTGATCGCCGCCGCGGCGAACCCTGCCGCCAGCGCGCCCGGCCCCAGTTCCACGCCGAACCAGTGCGCCACATAGATCGCCACCGCGAAGTTCATCGCGGGGCCCGTCCAGCGGAATATCGCCACGCCGATCGGCAGCGTCACGCCCGAATGCGCCACCGGCACGTCGAGCTTCTCGGTGGCGCGCAGCATCGCGGGGAGCGTCGCGAGCGAGCTTTGCGTCGACATCGCCACGGCCTGGCTCGGCCCCACCGCGCGGAGGAAGCGCAGCGGCGAAACCCTGCCCGCGATCGCGCCGAAGGGGACTGCGAGGATCCACAATACGATCCCGACGCTGGAGACGATCAGCACATAATGGAGCAGCGCGCCGAACGCAGAGGTGCCCGCGCGCGCGCCGACGACATAGGCCAGCGCGCCCACGCCGATCGGCCCCAGCCACAGCACCCAGTTGATCACCACCAGCATCGCGTTCGCAATGGCTTCGAAAAAGCCGGTCAGGCGCTTGCGCTCCTCTTCGGGCAGTCGCGTGATCGCGAAGGCGAAGACCGTGGTGAACAGGATCAGCGGCAGGAATGCGCCCTCCGCCGCCGAAGTGACCGGATTGCTCGGCACCATCGCGACGACGAAGTCGATGAAGGGCGGGATCGTGCCGGTCTCGGGCGCCTGCTGCGCCAGCGCCCCGCGCAGCGCCTCCGCCGAATCCGGCAATAGCGGCCAGAGGTTGAGGAAGCCGAGCGTCAGCGCCCCGCCCAGCGCGGAGGAGACCCAGAGCAGGACCAGGAAGGTGACGAACGCCCGCGTCGCCAATTTGCTCGCCTTGGCCCGCTCGGCGGTGGCGGCGATGCCGGTGATCAGCAGCGAGGTGACGAGCGGCACGATCGTCATCTGCAGGGCGTGCAGCCAGATCGTGCCGATCGGCTGGATTCCGTCTGCGGCGATCAGCGCGCCGCCCGGCATCGCACTGGCGGCGGCCACGCCGATGATCAGCCCGCCGATCAGCGCGATCAGGATGCGCGTCGGCTGCGGCTTGCTGGCGCTGCCCAGCGTCGCCCGAATGATCGCCTTGAGAAGATTGAGTATCACCGGTGCTCGCCCTTTGCCGTTCGCAGCGCTATTGCTGCCCGGGTTGAACGCGACAATGGCCTTCAGAAGGCGGGGCATGGCAAGAAAATATTTCGGAACGGATGGAATCAGGGGCGCGACCAACGCGCATCCGATGACTGCGGCGATGGCGATGAAGGTCGGCATGGCGGCCGGCGCACACTTCCTGCGCGGCGATCACCGGCACCGCGTGGTGATCGGCAAGGATACCCGCCTGTCGGGCTATATGCTCGAAAACGCGATGGTCGCGGGGTTCACCGCGGTCGGCATGGATGTGGTGCTGGTCGGCCCGATGCCCACCCCTGCCGTCGCCATGCTCACCCAGTCGATGCGCGCCGATATGGGCGTGATGATCTCGGCCAGCCACAATCCCTATCGCGACAACGGCATCAAATTGTTCGGCCCCGATGGCTACAAGCTTTCCGATGCCGATGAGCTGGCGATCGAAGCCTTGATCGACGGCGACGTGCCGCTCGCCGCATCCGAGCATATCGGCCGCGCCCGCCGCGTCGAGGATGCCCGCGGCCGCTATATCCACGCCGCCAAGATGACCTTTCCCGAGGAATTGACGCTCGACGGGCTTAAGATCGTCGTCGATTGCGCCAACGGTGCCGCCTATCAGGTCGCGCCCTCCGCTTTGTGGGAGCTGGGTGCCGAAGTCGTCGCGATCGGCGTCACGCCCAATGGCAAGAACATCAATGACGGCGTCGGCTCCACCGCGCCGCAAACGCTGTGTGAGACCGTCGTTGCCTCCGGCGCGCATCTCGGCATCGCGCTGGATGGCGATGCCGACCGGCTGATCGTGGTCGACGAGAACGGCCGGGTGGTCGACGGCGACCAGCTCATGGCGACGATCGCCGGCGGCTGGGCGCGCCAGGGCAGGCTCGCGGGCGGCGGCCTCGTCACCACGGTCATGTCCAATCTCGGGCTTGAGCGCCATCTCGCCGCACAGGGGCTCGGCATGGTCCGCACCAAGGTCGGCGACCGCTATGTCCTCGAGCATATGCGCGCCTCGGGCTATAATGTCGGCGGCGAGCAATCGGGCCACATCATCCTCAGCGACTATGCCACCACCGGCGACGGCCTGGTCGCCGCGCTCCAGATCCTCGCCGAGATCGTCCGCGCCCGCGCGCCGGCCAGCGAAGTGCTCCACCGCTTCGATCCGCTGCCTCAGATCCTCAAGAATGTCCGCTTCAAGGGCGGCAAGCCGCTCGAAGACGCCGCCGTCAAGGATTGCATCGCCGCCGCCGAAGCCGAGCTTTCGGGCAGCGGCCGCCTCGTCATCCGCCCCTCCGGCACCGAGCCGGTGATCCGCGTCATGGCCGAGGGCGACGATGCCGGACAGGTGGAGGCCGTGGTCGATCGCGTGTGCGATGCGGTCAGCAAGGCCGCCGCCTGATGCTCGAAATGCGCCCCGATTGCGAACGTTGCGGCACGGTGCTTCGCGCCGATCAGCCCGGCGCGTTCATCTGCTCGTTCGAATGCACCTTTTGCGCGCTGTGCGCCGATGCGCTCGATGAGACCTGCCCCAATTGCGGCGGCGAACTGATGGACCGGCCCACCCGCACCGGTGCCGCGCTGGCGCGGCATCCCGCCTCGACCGAGCCGCGGTTCAAGGGTTGAGATGACGCCGCGCATCCTCATCATCGCCGGATCGGATTCGGGCGGCGGCGCCGGGATCCAGGCCGATATCAAGACCGTCACCATGCTCGGCGGCCATGCCATGACCGCGATCACCGCGATCACCGCGCAGAACACTTTGGGCGTCACCGCCGTCCATCCGATCCCGACCAAGATGGTGATCGAGCAGATCGACGCAGTGGTCCGCGATATCGGCGTGGACGCGGTCAAGATCGGCATGATCGGCTCGGCGCGCACCGCGCTTGCCGTGGCGGAAAAGCTCGCTGAGCTGCCCGGCGTGCCGGTGGTGTTCGATCCCGTCATGGTCGCCAGCTCGGGCGCGGAGCTGGCCGATGAAGCGACGATCGCCGCGTTCGAGCGGCTGATGGCGGTCGCCACCGTGGTCACGCCCAACCTCCCGGAACTCGCGGCTTTGGGCGGCGATGCCCGCGCGCTGGTCAAGACGCATGGCTGCGCGGTGCTGGTGAAGGGCGGCCATGCCGAGGGCGATCAGGTCACCGACCGGCTCTACTCCTCCGATCCCGAGGACCCGCCCGAGATCGACTGGACCAATCCGCGCATCGAAAGCACCAGCAATCACGGCACCGGCTGCACGCTTTCCTCTGCGATCGCCTGCGGCCTCGCGCAGGAATGGGATCTGCCCGAGGCGGTCCGCCGCGCCCGCCGCTTCGTGCGGATCGCGATGCGCGAAGCGCCGGGGCTGGGCCGGGGTCATGGCCCGATGGGCCAGCAATCGGTGCGGCTCGATACCAATATGAGCTTTTTCGAGCCGATGCTGAACCAGGTCACCGTGCCCGCAGCCGATCTTGCCGCGTCGGAGAAATTCTATCGCCTGCTCGGCCTGCGCCAGATCGTCCGCGCCAGCCCGCGTTATGCCCGTTTCGAGACCGAGGGCGGCGCAACCTTCTCGGTCGCCACCGATCCCGAATATACCGGCGCGGTCGTCTATTTCGAATGCGGCGATCTCGACGTCACCGTCGCCTATCTCCAGCAACAGGGCGTGGCGTTCGAAGCCGAGCCGAAGGACGAAAGCTGGGGCTGGCGCGAAGCGCGGCTGCGCGATCCGGCGGGCAATTCGGTCCGGCTTTATCAGGCCGGCGAGATGCGCCGCTACCCGCCATGGCGGCTGGAAAATGATTGATCGCGATGCCTGACCTCAAGTTCGAACGGAAATATCAGCGGCTTCACAAGGGGCCCGTCGCGGGCGTCGATGAAGCCGGGCGCGGCCCGCTGGCCGGCCCCGTCGTCGCCGCCGCCGTCGTCCTCGATCCCAAATGCGTGCCCGATGGGATCGACGATTCCAAGGCGCTCACCGCCGCCAAGCGCGAGCGGCTGTGCGCCGAATTGCTCGCCTGTGCGCAGGTCGGCATCGGCATCGCCAGCGTCGAGGAAATCGATTCGCTCAATATCCTCTGGGCATCGATGCTGGCGATGCACCGCGCGGTCGATGCGCTGGGCTTTGCGCCCGCCATGGTGCTGGTCGATGGCAATCGCTGCCCCAAATGGCAGCATAACAGTCAATGGGTGATCGGGGGCGACGCGCTCTGCCTGTCGATCGCCGCCGCCTCGATCGTCGCCAAGCATCGCCGCGACACCATGATGATCGAGCTGGACGCGCTCCACCCCGGCTATGGCTGGGCGAGCAACAAGGGCTATGGCGCACGCGCCCATCAGGAAGCGCTACGCACGCTCGGCCCCACCCCCCACCATCGCAAGAGCTTCGCCCCGGTCGCCCAGGCGCATTTCGATTTCGGAGCACCCGTGGCGGCCGAGTAACCGTTGCCTCCAAACCGTCATCCCAGCGAAAGCTGGGATCTCCCTCCACCGCCACTCCCCCGCCGCACGCGGCCCCAACTTCCGCCGGGGCGACGGCGAGCGCGTTAAAACCGTCATCCCAGCGAAAGCTGGGATCTCCCTCCACCGCCACTCCCCCGCCGCAC
>NZ_BCTZ01000017.1 GCF_001591025.1 Sphingomonas soli NBRC 100801 | reverse complement strand
GGGTCTCCAGGGGGCAGGGCGTGCGGTTGAGGGGGACGGTCGGTTCTCGACTCCTTTGCGGACCTTGAATCTTCGTCACTCCCGACTTGTTCCGGGGTCCACGAAGCCTCGGGTGTGCAGGCTGGAGCCTCTTGTCCACCGAGTGCTGCCAGGTGGATCCCGGGGCAAGCCCGGGGTGAAGGGTGTGGACGTGCGGAATGTCGGCTCTCCACCGCAGGGCGGCTTCCATCCCCCGCCCGAAAGCGGGGGAGGATTCAAGCCCTTAGAGCTCGCCCCAGACGTCCCTGGCGACGTCGATCACGAGCTGCATCTTCGCCGACTGCTGCTCCATCGCGATATCGTTGCCATGGACGGTCGACGAGAAACCGCACTGCGGCGACAGCGCCATCTGATCGAGCGGCATGAACTTGGCGGCTTCGTCGATCCGAGCCTTCACGTCGTCCGCGCTCTCCATGTCGGCGAGCTTGGTGGTGACGAGGCCGAGCACCACGGTCTTGCCCTTGGGCACGTGGCGCAGCGGCGCGAAGTCGCCCGAGCGGGGATCGTCATATTCGAGGAAGTAGCCGTCGACCTTCAGCTCGTTGAAGAGCGTCTCAGCGACCGGCTCGTACCCGCCTTCGGCGGCCCAGGACGAGCGGAAATTGCCGCGGCACAGATGGACGCACACGGTCATGTCGGCCGGCTTGTCGCGGATCGAATCGTTGATGATGCGCGCATAGAGGCGCGGCAGCTCATCGGGGTCCATCCCGCGCTTGCGGGCGTTCTCGCGCTGCGTGTCGTCGCACAGATAAGCGAGGTTCGTATCGTCGAGCTGGAGATAGCGGCAGCCGGCATCGGCGAGGCTGGCGATCTCGGCACGATAGGCGGCCGACAGGTCCTGATAGAATTGGTCGAGGTCGGGATAGGCATCGGCATTGATCGCATCGCGGCCGCCGCGGAAGTGCAGCATCGTCGGCGACGGGATCGTGACCTTCGGCGTCTGGCTGGTGACAGAGGCGAGGAACTCGAAATCGGCGCGCTGAATGTCCTTAGCGTGCTGAACCTTGCCGGTGATGCTCATCACGGGCGGGGCATATTCCAGATCGGTGCCGCCGTGATTGTGGAACTTGACCTGGGTGCCGCCGGTCTCCTCGACACCGTCGAGCTGGAGCAGGAAATCGGTGTGGAAATAGGTGCGGCGGAATTCGCCGTCGGTGATGCCCTTGAGTCCCAGCCCTTCCTGCATCGCGACCACGCCGCGGATCGCTTCATCCTCGACCGCGCGCAGCTCGGCCTTGTCGATGCGGCCTTCCTTGAACGCGGCGCGCGCATCGATCAGCGCCTTGGGGCGCAGGAAGCTGCCAACATGATCGGCGCGGAACGGGGGCTTGGTCATCGAAATCCTCTCCTGCACAATAATTGTACGTAACACATACAAACTTGACTCGATTTGTACGTGTTGCATACAATCCTTGAAACACCGCCGCAAGCGCGAAGGAGAGGATGATGACCTGGATTCCCAATCGCTGGTACGTTGCCGCTTGGGACAGCGAAGTGGATCGCACCCCGCTGGCGCGAACTATCTGCGGCGAGCCGATCATGCTCTACCGCAAGCTGGATCGAAGCGTGGTCGCGATGCGCGACGCCTGCCCGCACCGGCTGCTGCCGCTTTCGATGGGATATAAGGAAGGCGATTCGATCCGCTGCCGCTATCACGGGCTGCTGCTGAGTCCCGATGGCTGCGCGACCGAGATGCCGATCAAGAGCGAGCGCGTGCCCAAAGCGATCTGCGCGCAGCTTTATCCGGTGATCGAGCGGCACCGGTTCATCTGGATATGGGTGGGCGACGCGGCCAAGGCCGATCCGGCGCTGATCCCCGATTTCTGGCCGTGCAGCGCGCCGGGATGGACCTTTGACGGCGGCTACAACCATGTTCGCTGCGACTACCGGCTGATGATCGACAATCTCATGGACCTCAGCCACGAAACCTATGTCCATCAGGGCTCGATCGGCCAGCCCGAGATCAACGAGACCCCGATCGAGACCGAAGTGGATGGTGACGAGGTCCGGGTGCGCCGCTGGATGGCGGGTATCGATCCGCCGCCCTTCTGGCGCGACGCGCTCAAGGCCGATGGGCCGGTCGATCGCTGGCAGATCTGCCACTTCCTCGCCCCCAGCAATGTGCTGATCGATGTCGGCGTGGCGCCCGTCGAGGCGGGGGCGACGCCCGAGCATCACGATCAGGGCGTGCGCGGCTTCGTGGTCGATGCGATGACTCCGGAGAGCGAAACCGCCACGCATTATTTCTGGGGAATGGCGCGCAACTTCGATATCGACGATGCCGGGTTCACCGCGCGGTTCAAGGCGCAGCAGGGGCAGGTGTTCGATGAGGACGTGGAAGTGCTGGAAGCGCAGCAGCGCTCGATCGACGCGAACCCCGACATGAAGCTGCGCGGCTATTCGATCGACGTGGGCACCGTGCGGGCACGCGCGATCATCAGCAAGGCGATCGCGGCGGAGAGCGGGATTGCCGGCTGACTCCAGCGCCCTGGGCGGCCTGAATGACATTCTGGGCCTTCACATCCGGCGCGCGCACGGCGCGGTGCAGCGGCATTTCACCGAGCGATTCGCCGATCTGGGGCTGACGCAGAAGCAGGTCTCCGTGCTGTGGCTGGCGAGCGATCATCCCGGCATCGCGCAGACCGATCTGGCGCGTACGCTCGACATGGACCGGGCAACGACGATGGCGATCGTCCATGCGCTGGAGAAGCGCGAGCTGCTGGAGCGGACCAAGAGCGCATCCGACGCGCGCCGCGTTGCGCTGGCGCTGACCGCTGAGGGACGGGCACTGCTGCGCGACGCGCAGGCGGCAATCGGCGAGCATGAGCGCTGGCTGAAAGAGCGCTTCACCGGCCCGGAATTGGCTACGCTTACAGAGATGTTGCGCAGAATCTATCGTTAGATTGTTGCCCTGCATAACAAAGTCGCGCATTTATCGGCAAATTGCGGAGAGGCGAAAATGGCGAGCGAAGATCCCCGGGCACTGATTGATCGATCCCCAATGTCCCGCTTCCAATGGGGCGTGGTTGCGGTGATGGTCGGCCTCAACGCGCTCGACGGATTCGACGTGCTCTCGATCAGCTTCGCCTCGCCCGGCATCGCCAAGGCATGGGGCATCGACCGCGCGGCATTGGGCCTCGTGCTGTCGATGGAACTGATCGGCATGGCGCTGGGCTCGCTGGTGCTGGGTGGAGTCGCCGATCGCGCGGGCCGCCGGGCGACGATCCTGGGGTGCCTGGTTGTGATGACCGCAGGGATGCTGGGCGCCGCAACCTCGCATGATGTCGTCACCCTGTCGGGGTGGCGCGTGCTCACCGGGCTGGGCATCGGCGGTATGCTGGCGGCGACCAACGCCGCGGTGGCCGAGGCCGCCAATGGCAAGAGGCGCGCGCTGGCGGTGGTGCTGATGGCGGCCGGCTATCCGGTCGGCACGATCATCGGCGGATCGATCTCGGCCGTGCTGCTGCAACATTATGGGTGGGAATCGGTCTTCATCTTCGGGGCGGTCGCGACCGTCGCCTTCATCCCGATCGTATTGTTCTTCGCCCCGGAATCGATCTCGTTCCTAATGCACAAGCGCCCGGCCAATGCGCTGGAACGGGTCAACGCGGTGCTTGCCCGCATGGGCCACGCCCCTGTTGATTCGCTCCCGGATCCCGAGGTGCGCACGCGCAAGGCGGCGGCGACCGAGCTGTTCGCGCCCACGATGGCGCGCGCGACGATCCTGCTGACGCTCGCCTATCTGCTGCACATCATGACCTTCTACTTCATTCTGAAATGGATCCCGAAGATCGTGGTCGACATGGGCTTTGCGCCCGCCGCCGCCGCCGGTGTGCTGGTATGGGCGAGCGTGGGCGGCGCGACGGGTTCGCTGCTGCTGGGCCTGCTCACCGCGCGCGTGCGACTGCTGCCGCTCACGATCGGGGCGATGCTGGCTTCGGTGGCGCTCGTCATCGCTTTCGGCCGGGCGCAGACCGACCTGCACGGCCTCTCGATGGTCGCCGCGGCGGCGGGCTTCTGCACCAATGCCGGGGTGGTTGGGCTATACGCCTTGCTCGCCCGCACCTTCCCCACCCGCCTGCGCGCAACCGCCACGGGCTTCGTCATCGGGGTCGGCCGCGGCGGATCGGCGCTGGCACCCGCACTGGCAGGCCTCCTCTTCGCGGCTGGCTATATGCTGGATAGCGTTGCGGTCCTGATGAGCCTTGGCTCGGCTGTCGCCGCCATCGCCCTGTTCGGCCTGCGGCGTCAGCCGGCTGCGACCGACTGACGCACGCCAGTTAGCGCGGCACTTTGCGGCTGAGTTCGCGCACCAGCGCGGGATCGGTCTTGCAGCTATAGGAGGCCGCGTCGTCCTGCGGGCCGCCGTCATAGCGCGCGGCCTGGGGGAACGGGCATAACGCGCGGGTGAAGCGCGGCCTGTCGCCCTCCAGCTTGGTCGCGATCAGGCGCTCGGGTGCCTTGCCCTGCTCGACCCAGCGGACCAGCGCCCAGAGCACGTCGCGCTCCGGATCTTCGGAGACCACGGGATGCCCCGATCCGCCGAAGCTGTCCGCACCGGGACCGCGCGCGCAATGATACATGCCGGGCACCATGAACAGCCTGACCGATTGATCCACGTTCGGATAGGCATGTGAGAGGCTGGCAAAATAGCCGATGGTCGGCCCGGCATTGGTCGAGGGATCGGCCCAGCCCTGGTAGAGGATCGCCTTCCCGCCCGATTTCAGGAATGGCTGGATCGCAATCTTGTCGGCACGCAGCTCGGGCATCAGCCGGTTCGCAGCCGCAAGATCGGCGCTGCGGCGGAAGCTGTCTTCGTTCCAGTTGGGATCGTTGTACACGCCGTCCGCCCACATCGCACGGAGCAGCGGCGAGGGCGGGCCGGGACGCGTGCGGACGCCCGGATACAGCCCCCAATCCATCGCATTGCCCCGTTCATCGGGCATCGGCCGCACAATGCGATCGAGCATGGCGAGCTTGGGCTTGGAGAGGCAATCCGATGTCTGGCCCGGCTTGCACGCCAGCGTCTTGATCCTGAACGTGCAGCGTAGCGGATTTTCGATGATGCCGTCGGCAACACCGTCCTTCCTGTCGCAGGTGGCAATCGCCTTGCGCTCATAAAGCGCCCAATCCTCATCGCTGAGCGCGCCGGCGGGATCGTGCTTTTGCAGCAACGCCCCCCACATCATACGAACCGATTGCAGCGGCATATACGGGCCCGGTGCACCGGCGATCACGCCGTCATAATCGCCGGGATAATTCTGCATCTCTTTGAGCGCCTGGCGCCCGCCGCCGGAGCAGCCGAGATAATAGCTCTTGTCGACCGGGCGGCCGTAGAATTTCTGCGCGAGCGCCTTTGCCGCCTGCGCGGTCAGGTGGCTGGCGCGATGCTCATAATCGACACGCGCCTTGGTGTTGGACATCCAGCGCGCTTCGCTCTGCTTGTGGCCGCTATCGGTAGTGACCGTGGCGAAGCCCTGCTCCACGCGGCGGCTCATGTCGCTATAGTTGAACACGCCGGCATCGCCGCCGACGCCCGCCCCCAGCAAGCGCCCGTTCCAATTGGCGGGGAGCCAGAGCTCGAAGCCGATATTGCCTTCGATATTTCCTTCGACCCGGCAGAGTGGCACGCGCACCGGCTGGGGCCGGTAGAAGCTTGTCGTCACCGGAGTCCAATCCGGCGCGGGAGCCACCATCGTCGCCTGGACGACCGTGACTCCCCCCGAATGCGCGCCCGCCAATGCAGCACAGCCAGTGACGAGCGCGGTAAGCATCAGAACTTCACCGACCCGGTAAGCGCGAAGACACGCGGGATCGGATTGGCCGACTGGGGATCATAGCCGCCGGCAGTATCGACGAAGGGCGGCTTTTCGTTGAACAGGTTACGCACATCGAACGACAGGTTGAACCGTTCGCCGAAATCATAGCCGATGAGCAAATCGACCGTGTCGTAATTGCGGATCTTCTGGATCGGGTTGACGGTGGTGTTGTTATAGCCGCCCAGGTGGTTCCAGGTCAGCCGGCTCTTCAGCCCGCCGATCCGCGCCCCAATATCCGCCTGGCTGCGGAACCGCTGGGTGAAGCCGAACGTGTCGACAACCTTGGTGAAGCCCGCACCCGGCACCGGCTCGAACTGATAATCGAGGAGATAGGTGCCCTGGACGCCGGCATCGAGTTCGACTCCACCCCAGTTCCACCGGTAGCTTGCCGCGAAATCGAGGCCGCGCATCAGCGAGGTGCCCAGATTCTGGCGGCGGCCATCGGCGATGAACGTAACCAGCGACTGATTGATCGCGGCGTTGATCGGCAGGCCCGAACTGACCAGCGCAGAGATTTGCGCCGCCGTCGGGCTCAGGTTGCGGAAGTTGGTGTATAACGGGCTGGTGAGCAGCCCGGCCGTGCCGCGCAACGCCTGGATCTGATTGGTGTAGTCGATCCGGAAATAATTGAGCGATGCGACCAGACCGGGAACCGAGCTGGGCGCGGCCTCGACGCCGAACGACCAGGTCTTGGCCGTCTCTGGCTTCAGATTCGGATTGCCGCCCGCGATGCCGATGCCCTGGATGTTGCCGCCGCCCGGTCCGGGCAGCGTATCGAAGTACAGGCCGGCACCGCCACCAATCGTGGAAACCTCAGTAAAGGTCGGCGCACGGAACGAGGTGCCATAGGTGCCCTTGAGCGTGAGCCCATCGACCGGCTTGTAGGTGAGGCCGATCTTGGGGTTCGTGGTGCTGCCGAAATCGCTGTATTTCTCGTACCGCAGCGCAAGGCTGAGGTTCAGGCGCTCAAGCCCCGGCGACGCATTGCCCGCGCCGACGATCGGCACGAACAATTCGCCGAACAGCGCATCGACGTTGCGGCTGCCATCGTCATTGACGCTGACCGGCGCGGCCGCGCGACCGGTGATCAGATCGGTATAGGTATATTCGGTGCGGTGCTCCGCGCCGACGGCGATGCGGACATTGCCGCCCGCCATCTCGAACAGCGATCCATCCAATTGCGCGTTGACGACATCGAGCTTGGTGCGCCCGATGATGACGAACTGGTTGTCGGTGATCGTCGCGATCGTGGCAGGGTTGTTCGCACCACCGAACACATTGAGCGCAGTCGCCGGATTGGTGTCGTTCAGCGCAGCCTGAAGCAAGCCTCCGTTCACGCCATTGCGGCGGCGCTCATCGATTTCCTCGGCTTCGCCGTGCGAATAATAGATGGTCGCGCGGAAATCACCGAAGGGCCTGAATTCCACGCCGCCGATGCCGTTCCAGCTCGTCGCGCGATAAGGGCGAGAGATCACGCCGATCTGCGGGAAGAGCGAATAGGACACGGTGACGCAGCGCGCACCGGCAGGCGCGCCCACGCTTGCGGCGCAAAGCGGCGGGGTGACCCCGGCCGGCGCGACATAGAAGGGATTGGTGCTCGGCACCGTGGCGTTGACGTTGGCCAGCAGCGGGATGGTGCCGGTGCGGCGCGACCAATAGCCATCGGCAAAGACGCGGGCGACATCACCGATTTCCTGGCTGATATTGCCGACGAAGCTCACGCGCTCCTGATCGGGGATCACTTCGGTCGCGCCGTCATAGAAGCAGCGGTTCACCGTGCCCGCAGTCAGCGCACCCGCATTGGCGGTCGTCACGCCTCCACTGGGGATTGCATAGGTCGTACCGCTGATCGTGATCGTGCCGGGATTGCAGTTGGTGCCCCGCAGATCGCGTCCGCCGCGCGGCCGATTGTCGTTCTGGAAGAAATCCAGCTCGCGGCCATAAAGCGGGGTGTTCTTCGAATATTCGCCGGCGACAGTGATGTAGCCGCCGTTCCATTTGTGCCCGGCAAGCCCCGCGACCTGATACTCCTTATAGTCGCCATCGGTCATCCCGTAGCGCCCGCGCACTTCGAAACCGGAGAAATTGCGGCGCGGAATGAGGTTGACCACGCCCGCGATCGCATCCGATCCGTAGATTGCCGAAGCGCCGTCCGCGACGACTTCGACGCGGCCGAGCATGAGCGAGGGGATCACCGAGGGATCGGTGAATTGGCCCTGCGTGCCCATCGGCGGGAAGCGCTTGCCGTCATACAGCAGCAGCGTGGCGTTGGTCGAAAGGCCGCGCAGGTTGATGCCCGCGCCACGCGTGGCGTTGGCCGCGCCGTTTTGCGCCGAACCGCCGGCGCGATTCGCACCAAGCGAGACGACCTGGGGAACACGGCGCAGCAAATCGTTGGTGGAAACGACCGGCTCCTCCAGGATCTGCGCGGAATCGATTCCGATCACGTTCGAGCCGACCGGTTCGATGCCGCGAATGCGACTGCCGGTGACGGTGATCTCATCGCCCGGCTGGGCCTGGCTAGCCGACGTGCTCGTCTCGGGCAGGTCCTGCGCGGCCGCCGGGGCGGCGATGCTCAGCGCGAGCGCGCCAAGGGCTGCGTGCGCCAGCAGCCGATTGCGATTGGCAGTGTTGGTCATTTCGTCTCTCTCCCATTTCCCGCCTCCCGCTTGATTTCGCGGTTCGGCGCAATTGATGTCAGGCCGTCTCCGCTCTTGCGGATTCGACCGGCCGCGACAGCCGCGGCGCTAGCGAAAGCAGAACAATGGCGCCGATCAGTATTCCGGCTCCGACGAGCTCGGCGGGGCGCGGCGCGGGCAGCCCCCAGATCCAGGCGAGCAGCAAGGCTCCCCCCACACCCGCGACCAGGCTGGCGGCCCGTTCGAGGGGTACGCAGTACGCATTCTCCCGCGGATCAAGCAGGATGATAATGGCAAATACCGAGACGATCGTCAGCGTGACGCCGATGCCGAGCAGCGGCAGGATTACCGGGTCAGTCCATACCGACAGGAAGCCCCAGCCGAGCGCCCCGGACTGCGAGCCGAAGCCCGATGCCGAGATCGCGGCAAGCACCGCCACCGAAAATGGCAGCGCGAAGACCTTCTCCTCGACGAAATACTGGCGGACCGACGCCGGGTCGCCGCTCTTCGAGATCTTCGTCATGACGATGAGGCGGACGAAGTAGCCGACGGTGTAGAGAATGACCGTGAGGATCGCGAGCGGCGGCAGATAAAGCCCGCCCCGGTCCTTGAGCGTGATCACCATGGCGACCAGCACCATCACCAGCGCCGTCCAGCTCCACCAGCGCACGCGGCGGCCAAAGATCAGGTCGACGATCGGCGCGATGAGCAGGATGTCCCCGCGCATCAAGAGCTGGATGAAGGGGATGCTGACGCCTTCGAAGGTGAAGGAGAGCGGTACGGTGAACAGCACCAGCCCGGTGCCGAGCCCCGAATAAAAGGTATATTTGGTCGGCACGGGGATGCGGCGGCCAAGCACCATCACCCCGTGCGCGTCCTTGTGCCAGCCCGACCACCAGATGAAGAGATAGGTCAGCACGGTGCTGATGATCAGTGAGGCGGGCAGTGTCTCGAGGCCCGTGAGCGGCCGGCCCAGCCCCGGATGCACCGTGGTGGTCACCAGCTTGGTGATGATGACGTTGGGCAGATAGGCGATCAGATAGAGGAAGACATAGCCTTCCAGCGGGAAGCCCCCGGTCGCCTTGCCCGCGCTCATGCGGCTTGCTCCAGGACGACCATGTCACTCTCCACGCGGTAGCGGGCGTTGAGCCCCGCTTCTTCTGTTACGGCCGCCATGTAATCGACGACTTCGGCATGCCGTTCGCTGCCCGGCGCCATGAAGCGCGGCACGGCATCGCGATCGATGTAGAGCGGCAGGAAGCCCGAGCGGACGATTCTGCCATCCGCAATATCCAGCCGGGCGACCATGGAAAGCCGTGATGCCTTGGGGAAATTGTAGAGGCTCTCGAAATCCGGCTCCCATTCCTCGGCAAGCACGCGGATCTCGTTGAAGCTTTTCGACGCGGCATGGACCGGGTCCATCCTGAGATCGGTCGCAAAGTTGCACAGCGAGTAGAAGACGGGCTTGCCGTCCATCACCTCACACCCCTTCAGGATATGCGCATGGCCGCCCAATATGGCGTCGGCACCGGCGGCAATCGCGGCGCGCGCCACGTCGCGCTGATAATCGGCGATCGAGGCGCGGACGAAATGGATGCCCCAATGCTGGGATACGATGACCACGTCCGCCTCGGCCTTTGCGGCGCGAATGTCGGCCTCCATCGCGGCCAGATCTTCGCGATGCGGATAGGTGTGGATGCGCGCGGGCGTGCCGGGCTGATCGTGCTCGATCTGCTCGTAGATGGTATGCGCGCGCATCGGCGTGCAGCCCGGGCGGCGCTCATCGGCCCAATATGAGTGCGGCAGGATGCTGCAATATGCGAGCACCGCCACCTTCGTCCTATCGCCCAGCGTGAAGAAGACCGGCTTGCGCGCCTCGGCGATGTTCGCGCCCGCGCCGACGGTCTTCACACCGGCGGCGTGCAAATTCGCCTCGGTCTCGAAGAACGCGTCATTTCCCCAATCGAGCACATGATTGCCCGCGAGCGAGACGATATCGAATCCCGCGCGGCCAAGCGCCGCAGCGCCATCCGGGCGAGCGAGCACGGCATGGCGCGCCTGAGGTAGGCGCACGCCCTTTTCGGCAAAGCTCGTCTCGATCTGGCCGAAGGTGATGTCGGCAGCGGCGAGCACGTCGCGCGTGTCGGCGAAGCTCTCGTCGTAATTGTCGCGGTCCATCGCGAGATCGCCGACTGCGAGGAAGACATGGCTCATGCCGCAGCACCTTCGAACGCGATCGGTGCGGTGAGCGCGCCGATCTCGGGGAAGCGGGTGGGCTTGGGTTCGCCGCTCAGCGTAAAGCCGGGAGCGGCGGCCAGCAGTTCCTCGACGGCGACAATCAGTTCCAGCCGGGCCAGCCCTGCGCCGATGCAGGTGTGCGGACCCCGGCCGAACGCGAGCGAATCTTTCATGTTGGGGCGATTGAGCCTGAATGTCTCGGGATCGTCGAAAACATCCGCATCGCGATTGGCGGAGGCATAGACCAAGGCGATCGGCTCACCTGCATGGATGCAGCGCCCGCGAATGGTGACGTCTTCCACGGCAGTGCGCGCAAAGCCGCGATACGGGGTATAGAGGCGCAGGAATTCATCGACCGCCGCCGGGATCAGCGACAGATCGGCGCGCAACTGCGACTGCAGCGCACGATCGCGGCCGAGATGGACAGCGATCGAGCCGATCAGCACGCCGGGCGCGATGATGCCGACGACCAGCACCTGCCGGATGGTGCCGACGATCAGCTCCTCGGGCAGCGGCTCGCCATCGACGCGCACGGCAAGCAGCGCGCTCGTTGCGTCCTCATCCTCCGGCATCGTATTGGCGCGGCGATCGGCGACGATCTGGCGGGCCATGTCGTAGAGGACGAGACTCGATTCCTTGGTTGCGTCCATATCTGCGGACTGCACCGCGATATTGTAGCGCTGCCCCACCCGGGTGAGCTCGGCCACCGCATCTTCGGACAGGTTCATCCAGTGCGCGAAGGTAGCGATGGGCATGTGCGCGGAATAATCGGCGACGGCGTCTCCCCCGCCTTGGGCGACCATCTTCTCCAGCAGATCGCGGCAAATCTTGCGAACGACCGGCTCCAGGCGGGCGATGCGACGGTCAGTGAAAAGCGGGGCGAGCGCACGGCGATAGGGGGTGTGTTCGGGCGGATCGAGGTGCAGCGGCGGACGGCGGCCGGTGAATGCCACCTTGGGGATCACATTCTGCTTCGACGTGATGAAGGTCTTCCAGTCGCTGGCGGCTGCGGCGACGTCCTCATGCTTCATCAGCGCCCAGAAACCGCCCCAGGCATCGCTGTGCGCGACCGGACATTCGGCGCGCAGCCTGGCATAATCGGCGCTCGCGCTATCGAAAGTCTCGGGCAGCAAGGGATCGAAGTCATGCGACATAACAATATCGCTACCGTGCAATGAAAGCGCTTGCAAGCGCAGTTTTTGCATAAGCGGTGGCATATTGCGTAAAGGAGGGTCATGGCACCCCGCGCACCCCGATTGGACGATGTCGCCGCTCAGGCAGGCGTATCCGCTGCTACCGTTTCGCGATTTCTCAACAATCCGGAGGTGGTCGCGAAAGCGACCGCCGAGCGCATCCGCGCGGCGATCGCGGCGACCAGCTATGTCCCAAACATGGCCGCCGGCGCGCTGGCGGGGAGCCGCACAAGGCTGATCGCGGCGCTCGTGCCGGACATCGCCGCTTCGATCTTCAACGACACCGTCGAATCGATGATCGACGGGCTGGCCAGCGACGGCAACAGCGTCGTCCTGGCGCTGACCGGTCCCGACAATGGAAGGCTCGAAGCCGAGATCAACATGGCGCTGGCAAGGCGGGTGGATGCGATCATCCTGACCGGCATCGTCACCAATGCGGAGATGCGCGAAAGGCTGCGCGCCAATCCCGTCACCGTCATCGAAACCTGGGGTCTGCCTGAGGAGCCGATCGATGTAGCGATCGGCTTTTCGCACCGCGCTGCGGGCGAGGAGATGGCGCGATTCCTGCGCGGACGCGGCTATCGGCGGCCCCATCTGGTG
This sequence comes from Sphingomonas soli NBRC 100801, assembly GCF_001591025.1. GTDB lineage: Bacteria > Pseudomonadota > Alphaproteobacteria > Sphingomonadales > Sphingomonadaceae > Sphingomonas > Sphingomonas soli. The sequence continues at coordinate 122,952 of NZ_BCTZ01000017.1, read as the reverse complement.
GTGCCGCGCTCCAGCCGCTCCGAACGCCGCGCAATGGGCTTCACCGATCGCTGGGTGCGCGATGGCGGCGTCGATCCAACGCGGCTGGAAGTCAATGTGCCGAGCCATTTCGGCCAGGGACGCCTCAGCTATCGCGCGCTTGCCGATCTGCCCGAGCGGCCCGATGTGGTGGTCTGCGGATCGGACTGGATCGCGCAGGGGCTGATCATCGAAGCCCAGGCGGCAGGCATCCGCGTGCCCGATCAGCTAGCCGTCACGGGCTTTGGCAATCTGCGAATGGCGGGCGACATGCGGCCGACAATCACCTCCGTCGATATCGATGGCGGACGAATCGCGCGCGAGGTGCTGCGCGTGCTGCGCGCACGGGCGGCGGGCGAGACCACCGAGACCAAGATCGACGTGGGATTCAGGGTGATCGCACGCGAAAGCGCGTGAAATCGCTTGCATTTGCCCGACGCGATTGAATAGCTCTTCTGCATAACAATGTTCGGGAGAGTGGAATGCGCTACGGATTTGCCTTGCTCGCGCTGGTAGCAACGAATGCAGTGGCCCAGCAGGCGCCGCAGGCCCCACCCTCCGGCGAGGCCGCCGCGCGCGCCGCAGCCAATGCGCTGCCCGACACGCCCGGCACCGGTGCCTATCCGGCGATCAAGCAGGTCGATCCCGGGCTGGTAAATCATGTCGTCTATCGCCCGGCCAACCTCGACGCGCTGGGCAACCGCAAGCTGGGCGTGCTCGTCTGGGGCAATGGCGGGTGCAGCGATGACGGCGCCGGCGCGCGCTTTCATCTCGCCGAAATCGCCTCGCATGGCTATCTCGTCATTGCACCCGGCAAGATCCTGAGCGGCCCCGGCGCCGCCCAGCGACCCCAGCCGCGTACCGCCGAACCCAGGAAGCTCGCCGTCGAAACCACCTGGGACGACGTTCGCGTCGGCATTGACTGGGCGCTCGCCGAGAATGGCCGCCCGGGCAGTCCCTATCAGGGGCGGATCGATCCGAAGATGGTCGCGGTCGCCGGGCATAGCTGCGGCGGCCTCCAGGCGCTTCAACTCGCGGGCGACCCGCGGATCGGCGCGGTGATCGTGCACAATAGCGGCATCTTCACGGACGGCACCAATCCGATCGCCGGGATGACCGTGGACAAATCGTTGCTCAAGACGCTGCACACCCCGGTGCTCTATGTGCTAGGCGGCCCGGGCGACGTGGCCTATCCCAACGGCACCGACGATGTGCGCAGGATCGAGCATGTGCCGGTGATGCTTGCCGATCTGAATGTCGGGCATGGCGGCACCTTCCGCGAGCCTAATGGCGGCGTGGTTGCGCAGGTCTCGGTGCGCTGGCTCGACTGGCAGCTGCGTGGCGACGCGAAGGCGGCAAAGACCTTCAAGGGCGCGGATTGCGGGCTGTGCACCGACAAGGCGTGGACAATCGAGAAGAAGCGGATCGACTAGCGGCGCAAGGCCCGCGTCGCTCGCGGGCCAGCCGCCATGCAACAAGCCGGTACTGGCTGGTATCGATGAAGAAATTGCGGGGGAAGAGGGATAGCGGTCCGTTTCGTCCCGCTTGAATCATGTACCTCGCAGGGGGACTTGCGGCAAGCCTAGGCCCCTGCACCATAAGGCCGGCCCTTGATTCGCATCGAGAAAGGCCACCCACATGTCCGCAGCCCCAACCGTATTCCGCCAATCGTTTCTCCACGGAACGCGCGCTGATCTCAGCCCCGGCGACCTGCTCGTCACCGGCCGTGCTTCCAACTACAGAGAGGAACGGCCGCTCAACTGGGTATATTTCACCGCGACGCTCGATACGGCGGCCTGGGGCGCTGAACTGGCGGTTGGTGACGGCGCGCCTCGTATCTATCTCGTCGAGCCGACCGGCGACGCCTTCGATGACCCGAACGTCACAGACAAGCGCTTTCCGGGGAATCCGACTCTATCCTATCGCACCCAACAGCCCGTGCGGGTGCTGGGCGAGGTCGTCGGGTGGACCGGCCACGACGCCGCAGTGATTGATCAACGGCGCAGCGATCTCGCCAGACTTCGCGCGGAGGGTCAGGACGTGATCATCGATTGATCCGACCCAGTCGCCGCCGCGACTATCGCCCCTCCCTGCCCCGCACGAAAGGCCGCAGCATGGGTGGGGGCGTATGGGGCACGAAGTCGGCAGGCGCGGCACCCCATTTGCCGCGCGCCAGCCGGTCGTCGAGGAAGCGTATCGATGCCATCACGGCCTCGGGCGTGAAGGTGCAATGGCCCGCACCGCGCACATAAACGCTCTTCACGTCGCGGCCCATTGCAGCCTCTGCATAGCCGCGCTGGAGCGAGGGTGAGGTCAGGCCGTCGCCGATCATCTGCACCGCGAGCAGCGGCACGCGGGGCTGCGCGTTTGGCGTGTAATTGCGGACCATATATTTGACCGCTTCCGGCTTGGCCATGATGCGCTCGCCCCCATTCAGGCGCGCCAAGTCGGCATCGAGATCGACGCCCGCCTTGCGGTACAGCGCTGCGACCATATCGCGGCGGCCTGAGAGCGCGAGTTGCTTGCGGTAATCCACGCCGGTGTTCCACGAAAATGCGCCGCCGGTGCGCCGTTCCTGATCGGTGCGCGGCAGGAAGATGCCCATTGCAAAGCTTCGGCCGATCTCTTCCGCCTGCCCTTCGTAATCGCTTGCATCTGGCTCGGGCTTGTCGCGACTCGTCCAGCCGGGGATACCGCCAAGCACCCCGGCAAGCGCAATGCGTGCGCGCCCCTCAGGAGTCTTCATGGCTGCCGCAAGCGCATCACTGACGCGCTTTGCATTGGCGCGATCGTCATCGACATCGACCAGCCGGATCCCCGCATCGGGCGCAACCAGCGTGCGGAAGGCATAAGCGCCGTCGAGCGCCATGTTCATCATGCCTACCGCGCCACCGATCGATGCGCACATTGCCAACGCGCCTTGGATCGCGGGCTTCTGCTGCTCGGCCAACGCGGTGCTGACGAGCCCGCCCATGGAATAGCCCCATGCTATCACACGCTTCGGCTTGGAATGGGCCGCAGCGAAAGCGGCGATGGTCGCGCGCTGAGCCGGCACGGCTTCGGCCAGCGCCCAGCCGCCCGCACCATAATCCGAGCCCGCAATGGCATAACCGGCAGCGAGCAATTGCTGGTTCATCCCCCCCCCTGCGGCCTCGGGCGATCCGGCATTGGGGGAATAGCCGCGGCTCCACAGCAGCAGCGTGCCGTTCCAGTTGGCGGGGATTTCCGCCACCCATTTGGCGCCGCTGGGCAAGGTGCCCGACAGCGTCCGGGCGGCCGGATTTTGCTGCGCAGCCAATGGTGTGGCCGCCGGGAGCGAAACCGCTGCGGCGAGCATGCATGGCAGGGCCAGTCCGAAGCGCAGCAATTCTCTCTCCCATTTTCTACTTGCGTCGAGGATAGTTCCGATGAAAGCGGTTGCAAAGAATGTTTTGCGACAAAACAGAATCGGGCCTGTCGGGGCGGATCGCGGCGCATATCGCGGATGTGCGCTACGACGCGCTGCGTGAAGGCACGCGCCATGCAACTCGGCGCGCGCTCCTCGATGCACTGGGCGTCACGCTGGCAGCAAGCGGGCTTGCTGCTGAGGCCATGCCCTATCGCCGGCTCGCGCTTGCCCAGGGCGCGGGGCCCGCGCGAATCATCGGCACGGACAGGCGCGCTCATCCCATCGCCGCCGCCTTCGCAAATGGCGCGCTGGCGCATGCGATGGATTTTGGCGACGCCTATGATCGGGGCGCGGCGCACCCAAATGCGGCGCTGGTTCCGGCCCTGCTTGCGCTGGCGGACGCCGATTCGGGTATAGATGGCGGCCATTTCCTGGCCGCGATGGCTGCGGGCAGCGATCTCGCATGCCGCCTGTCGATCGCGCCAAAGGGTACGTTCGAGGAGGGCGGCTGGTATCCGCCCGCGCTTGTCGGGCTGGTCGCCTCCGCCGCCGCCTGTGCCAAGCTGATCGGGCTGGGCGCAGACGGCATCCGCGACGCGATGGGGCTGGCGATGCTCTCAGCGAGCTTCCCCGGTGAAATCAAATATGACCCCATTTCGCCTTTGCGAGGCGTGCGCGAAGGCTTTGCGGCGCGGGGAGCAGTGGAGGCCGCGCTGCTGGCGCAGGCGGGCGCACACGCCTTCGCCGAGCCGCTGGAAGGGCGCGCGGGCTTCTTCGCGGTCTATGCCGGCGGCGGGCCGACCGAGGCGCTTACCGGTGATCTCGGCACGCGCTTCCTGGGGGACGAGGTGAGCTTCAAGCCCTGGCCCTGCTGTCGGGGAACGCATGCCTATATCGAGGCGGCGCTCACGCTCCGGCAGAGCGTGGACTGGCGTGAGATTGAGCGCGCCGAGGCGGAGATCGGTCCGGTTCAGGAGATGCTGATTCGCCCGCACGCCGCAAAAGCCGCGCCGGAGAACGCGATCCAGGCGAAATTCTCGATTCCCTTCACCACGGCCCACGCGCTGATCCATGGCGCGGTCTCGCTCGATTCGTTCGGGGATATGGCGCGAGCGGACGGTGATGTGCGGGCGCTCGCCCGGCGCGTGGTGGAACGCCGCAACCCCGAGTGGGGCCGCGAGCATGCCGCCAGCGGATCGCTGACGCTGTTCCTGCGCTCCGGAGAGCGGCTGGAGTACGCCGTGCCGCAAGCGGCGGGCCATCCGGGAAATCCGCTGCCGGATGCGGCGTTGGTCGAGAAGTTCATCCTCTGCGCCGGGCGCGCCGCCATGCCGCTCGATGCGCCGCAAGCGGCTGGAGCCGCCGCCCGAATTCTCGATCTCGGCCCCGGCGTGCCCGCATCAAACCTGCTGCAATCTGAAGGATATTCGTCTGAAATAAGCTTGCGAACGGATTTCGATTAAGCTATCTGGCATAACAATTGGAGGAGAGGGTTACATGACCACTTTGCTTGACAACGCCGCCCGCACTTTCGAACGCCGCAATCCGGTGACGGGCGATGTCGCCACGACCACCGCGGCAGCCACGATCGCCGATGTCGATGCCGCCTGCGACGCCGCAGCCGCCGCATTTCCCGCCTGGTCCGCGCTGGGCCCAAATGCCCGCCGCGCGATCCTGTTCAAGGCGGCCGACGCGCTGGAAGCCCGCAAGGATCAGTTCATCGCCGCGATGGTGAACGAGATCGGTGCCACCCCGCCTTGGGCCGGGTTCAACCTGATGCTCGCCGCCGGCATCGTCCGCGAAGCAGCGGCAATGACCACGCAGATCGGCGGCGAAGTGATCCCGTCGGACAAGCCGGGCTGCATCGCCATGGCCCTGCGCGAGCCGGTTGGCGTGATGGTGGGCATCGCTCCCTGGAACGCGCCGATCATTCTGGGCGTGCGCGCAATCGCGATGCCGCTTGCTTGCGGCAACACCGTGATCCTGAAGGCCAGCGAAGCCTGCCCGCGCACCCATGCGCTGATCATCGAAGCTTTCCAGGAAGTGCTGCCCGAGGGCACCGTTCACCTGATCTCGAACGCGCCTGCCGATGCTGGCGAAATCGTCGGCGCGCTGATCGACAACCCGCATGTCCGCCGGATCAACTTCACCGGCTCGACCCATGTTGGCAAGATCATCGCCAAGCGCGCTGCCGAGCACCTGAAGCCCGTGCTGCTCGAGCTGGGCGGCAAGGCTCCCTTTATCGTCCTCGACGATGCGGACCTGGACGAAGCAGTCAAGGCAGCGGCGTTTGGCGCCTTCATGAACTCGGGCCAGATCTGCATGTCGACCGAGCGGATCATCGTGGTCGAAAGCGTCGCCGATGCGTTCGCCGAGAAGTTCGCCGCCAAGGCCAAGACGCTTGCGGTGGGCGACCCGGCAGAGGGCAAGACTCAACTGGGCGCGGTGGTCGATCAGAAGACTGTCGACACCGTTGCGGGCCTGGTCGAGGACGCACTGGCCAAGGGTGCGCAGCGCATCGCTGGCGGCGAGAGCAATGGCGTGCTGATGCCCGCCACCGTGATCGACAAGGTCACCACCGATATGCGCATCTTCCGCGACGAAAGCTTCGGCCCGGTCGTCGGCATCATCCGCGCACGCGACGAAGCACACGCGATCGAACTAGCCAACGACACCGAATATGGTCTGTCGGCGGCGGTGTTCACCAAGGATACCGCGCGCGGCCTGCGCGTCGCCAAGCAAATCAAGTCCGGCATCTGCCACGTGAATGGCCCGACCGTGCACGACGAAGCGCAGATGCCCTTCGGCGGCACCAAGGCGTCGGGCTATGGCCGCTTCGGTGGCAAGGCCGGCATCGATGCCTTCACCGAGCTGCGCTGGGTGACGGTCGAGACCCTGCCCGGCCATTATCCGATCTGATGACGCCCCTCACCCCGGCGAAAGCCGGGGTCTCGTGCGGCCAGCCGCACGCCCTGATTGCATGAGATCCCGGCTTTCGCCGGGGTGACGATAGATTTGAGGAAGACCATGACCAACACCAGCAGCAACGGCGTCGTCGCCTATGACGTCGAGGACGGCATCGCGTGGGTGCGTTTCAACCGCCCCGACAAGCGCAACGCGATGAGCCCCACGCTCAATCGCGACATGATGGAAGTGCTCGACCTGCTCGAGTTTGATCCCGCCGTTGGCGTGCTGGTGCTCAGCGGCGAAGGCCAGGCCTGGACCGCCGGCATGGACCTCAAGGAATATTTCCGCGACACCGAGGCCGATGGCCTGCGCGGCACCCGCAAGGCGCAGCGCGAAAGCTATGGCTGGTGGCGTCGCCTGCGCTGGTATCAGAAGCCGACCATCGCCATGGTCAATGGCTGGTGCTTCGGCGGCGGCTATGGCCCGCTCTTCGCCTGTGACCTCGCCTTCGCGGCGGAAGAGGCCAAGTTCGGTCTTTCGGAAATCAACTGGGGCATCCTGCCCGGCGGCGGCGCGACCAAGGTGGCGCAGGAGCTGATGCCGTTCCGCAAGGCGATGTACCATGCGATGATGGGCGAGAATATCGACGGCAAGACCGCCGCCGATTGGGGCCTGGTCAACGAAGCGCATCCGCTGGAGAAGCTCAAGGGCCGCGTGATCGAAGTCGCCAACGAGCTGCTCAAGAAGAACCCGGTGGCGCTCAAGGCGACCAAGGATGCGATGAAGCGCGTTGGGGTGATGAGTTATGACGACGCCGAGGACTATCTGGTTCGCGCGCAGGAGGCGGCGAACTCTTACGACAATGACGGTCGCAAGGAAGGCATTCGCCAGTTCATCGACGAAAAGAGCTACAAGCCCGGTCTTGGCGCCTATGACAAGGACCGGGTGAAGGCCTGACCCAGCGCGCGGCGGCAATCATTCCTCCCCCGGAAGGGGGAGGGGGACCGCCGCGAAGCGGTGGTGGAGGGGTAGGTCTCCACGCAACATGACGTTTCGCTCGTGGAGAATACCCCTCCACCAGCTTCGCTGGTCCCCCTCCCCCTCCGGGGGAGGATTTGGGACACCCAGACGGATGTCCAGATGCCCGATCTTTCCCGCCTTCTCGCTCCCCGCTCCGTCGCGATCGTCGGCGCGTCGCCCACGCCGGGTGCGCTCGGCAATTCGGTGCTGCGCAACCTCGAGCGGCACGGCTTCACCGGCGAGATCCACCTCATCAACCCCAAGCGCGACGAGATCGATGGCCGGCCATGCCTCAAGTCGATCGGCGAGCTGCCCGAGGGCGTGGATGCGGCAGTGCTGGCGATCCCGGGCCCGGCCGTGCTGGGCGCGGTACGTGAACTGGCGGCGCGCGGCGTAGGCTCCGCGGTGATCTTCGCCGCGGGCTTTGCCGAGGGCGGCGAAGAAGGTCTGGCCGCACAGGCCGAAGTCGCACGCATTGCCGCCGAGAGCGGCATGGTGATCGAGGGGCCGAACTGCCTGGGTCTGGTCAATTATGTCGACGGCGTCGCGCTGACCTTTGTCGAGACGCCCGCACTCAAGCTGGGCGACAAGCCCGGCGTCGGCATCGTCAGCCAGTCGGGCGCGATGGCTGTGGTGCTGGGCACCACGCTGATGGCCAAGGATCTCGGCATCTCGATCTCTGTCTCGACCGGCAACGAAGCCGCGAGCGGCGCCGAGGACTATGTCGAGCACCTGATCCATGCCCCGCACACCAAGACGATCGGCATGATCGTCGAGCAGTTCCGCAAGCCCGCGCGTTTCCTCGCGCTGGCCGAACAGGCGCGCGCGGCGGGCAAGACGATCGTTCTGCTCCACCCCGGCAAATCGAGCGCCGCGCGCGAAAGCGCCGCGACGCATACCGGCGCGATGGCGGGCGACTGGCAATTGATGAAGGCCAAGGTCGAGCGCGCCGGCGTGGTGCTGGTCGACAGCCTTGAGGAACTGGCCGACGTGATCGAGATCGCGCACCGCGCCAAGCCGGTGGGTCTGGGCGGCGTGGGCGTGCTGACCGAGAGCGGCTGCTTCAAGGCGCTGGTGCTCGATCTGGCCGAGCAGATCGGGCTTGAGCTGCCCGTGGTGGGCGCGGCAACCGAAGCGAAGCTGCGCGCCGGCATGCCTGATTTCATCCCGGTTTCGAACCCGATGGACCTGACCGCGCAGGCGCTGGTCGATCCCGATCTTTATCGCCGCACGCTCCAGCCGCTGCTGGAGGATGACGATTTCGCCGCCGTGGTGGTCGGCATCATCCAGACCGACGAAGCGACCGCGTCGCGCAAATTCCCGTTCATCATCGATGCGGTGAAGCAGATCACGCCGAACAAGCCGGTGATCTTCGCCGGACTCGACGAAGGTGCGCCCTTCTCGCCCGACTATATCGCCGGGCTGCGCGCGATCGGCGTCCCCTATTTCCCCTCGGCCGACCGCGCCTTCCGCGCGCTGCGCCAGTTGTCACGGCTTGCCGAGCGCGACTTCGCGGCAAGCGGTGCCGCGGCGCGCGCGCTCGATCTGCCGGTGGGCGTCGTCCCCGAATATCGCGCGAAGGAGCTGCTCGCGCCCGCCGGGATCCCCTTCCCCCAAGGCGGCTTCGCAGCCAATGTCGAGGAAGCGCTCCGCGTTGCGGCCAGCGTCGGCTATCCGGTGGTCCTCAAGGCGCAGGCAGCCGCGCTCAGCCACAAGAGCGACGCCGGCGGCGTGATCCTCAACATCGCCGACGATGCCGCGCTCACCGCAGCCTGGGACAGGCTCTACGCCAATGTCGCGGCCTATGATTCGTCGATCAAGCTCGATGGCGGGCTGATCGAGGCGATGGGCGCACGCGGGCTGGAGCTGATCGTCGGTGCGAAGAACGATCCCGAATGGGGTCCGGTGATCCTCGTCGGCTTTGGCGGGGTCACCGCCGAGCTGCTCCACGACGTTCGCCTGCTGCCGCATGACCTGCCGCGCGACGCGGTGATCGCAGCGCTGCGCAGCCTGAAGCAGGGCGCGTTGCTCGATGGCTATCGCGGCTCGCCCGCGCTCGATGTCGAGGCGGCGGCCGATCTGGTCGTCGGGCTGGGCAGCGTCCTCGCCGGCACGCCCGCGATCCGCGAGATCGACCTCAATCCGGTCGTGGTCTATCCCAAGGGCCAGGGCGTCGTCGCGCTCGACGCGCTGATCCTCGCCGACGGATAAGGAGCGAACGCCATGGACGTATCGAAGCTCAAGGCGATCGACATCCACGTCCATGCCGAGGTCTCGTGCCACGATCATGAGGACCCGATCTTCGGCGAATTCCTCGACGCAAGCACCAAATATTTCAAGGCGGACCGCCGCCGCCCGACGATCCCCGAAACGATCGCGCATTATCGCGAGCGCCAGATCGGCTTCGTCATGTTCACGGTCGATATGGAAGCCGGCACCGGCATCCAGCGCATCCGCAACGAAGAGATTGCCGAAGCAGCCGCGGCGAACAGCGACATCATGCTCGCCTTCGCCTCGATCGATCCCCACAAGGGGAAGCGCGGCGCGATCGAAGCGCGCGACCTGATCGAGAAGCATAGGGTGAAGGGTTTCAAGTTCCACCCGCCGCTTCAGAATTTCGACCCCGCCGATCCGATGGCCTGGCCGCTATACGAAGTCATCGACCATTATGGCCTGCCCGCCATCTTCCACACCGGGCACTCCGGCATGGGCACCGGCATGCCCGGCGGCGGCGGCATCCGGCTGAAATATGGTCAGCCGATCCTGGTGGACGAAGTTGCCGTGCGCTTCCCCAACATCAAGATCATCCTGGCGCATCCTGGCTGGCCCTGGACCGATGAATCGCTGTCGATGGCGCTGCACAAGCCCAACGTATTCATCGACCTTTCTGGCTGGAGCCCCAAATATTTCCCGGCGCAGATCGTGAAGTATGCCAACACCCAATTGGGCCACAAATTCCTGTTCGGATCGGATTTCCCGCTGATCCCGCCCGACAGGTGGATCGCGGCCTATGACGAAGCCGGGTTCAAGCCCGAGCTGCGCGAAGCGATATTGAAGGGCAATGCGGCGAGGCTGCTCGGTCTCGCCTGATGCGCTGCCAACGACCCCCCGCTAGGCTTTGGCTTCGATCCGGCCGAGCAGCCTGAGCAGCGTCGCACGCTCCTCCGCATCCAGCGCGGCGAGCATCCGGTCTTCATGTTCCTGGATGCGCGCGATGCAATTCTTGCGCATTGTCTCACCGGCACCGGTAAGCGTGAGCGAAAATGCGCGGCGATCATCCGCTGAGACTTCGCGCTCCACCAGACCCGCATCCACCAGCTCGTTGATCAGCGAGACCATGTTGGCGCGCTTGATACCCAGCGCCACGCCGACCGCGCCCTGATTCACGCGGGGATTGGCCTCCACGATCGCTAGGATGCCGACCAGCACCTGGCGCATCCCCGTGCCCTTCATCGCGTCATGAAAATCCAGCGCAAAGGCACCGGAGGCCCGGCGCAAGCGATAGCCGACAAGCGACGACAAAGCGCCGAAGGAGAGAGCATTACGTGCCATGGCTAATTCGAGAGCCCTTTCTGCGCAGCAGCGCCAAGCGCCGCCCTGGATATGATCAACTGATGGAGCCGAAGGTTTCCTTCACCAACTCGCGGATCAGGTTTTCGACGGCGGTGAAGGACGGACCGGCCGGAACATCGGTGCGCCGGGAAAAATTCAGCGTGCGCCGCATCGGCTCCGTCCCTGTCGGCCACGCCGCCAGAAGCCCTTCCGCCACGCCGGCCGCGACGGCGGACCGGGGCAAAAGCGCCATGCCATGCCCTTTCGCGACAAGCGCAAGCACCACCGGCAGCGCGTTCACTTCGGCCATTATCTTCGGCTCCACCTGCAGCAGCCAGGTGAACAGCACGCCCCGCAGGATATTCGCGTCACGCGTGACGAACCATGGCATCGCGGCAAGCTCGGCAGGATTGGTGGGCGGCGGGGGCGCATTCGCCGCCGTGACGATCACAATGTCTTCCTGAATGATCGGATCGGCGATGATGTCTGGCCCGGTCGGGGCGGAGGGGATCACGGCCATGTCCAGCAGACCTGCGGCAAGATTGCTCGCCAGCTCGGTCGCCGATGACTCCACCAGATGGATGCGGATGCGGGGATGCTCCACCAGGACGCGTTCGATCAACGGCATGCCGACCGGCATCACGAGCGTTGGCGGCAGCCCGACGGTGACGAAGGAGATCGCCTGCCCCTCGGTGTCACCCGTGGTGAGCGCGTCGAAATAGCGCAGTAGGATCTGGGCGCGGGGATAGAGCCGCCGGCCGGCCTCGGTCAGCGAAACGCCGCTATGCGAACGGGTGAACAGCTCAAGCTTGAGCTCGCTCTCCAGGATGGCAAGCTGCTGGCTCAGCGCGGGCTGCGCGATGCCCAGTGCGGCGGCGGCGCGATTGATGCTTCCCGCATCTGCGATCCGTATGAAATATTCGAGACGTCTCGTCTCCACGCCTTGCCCCTGTCGCTGTTCCGTTATGGCGCCGAGAAAGATACACTATATGCTTATACCCACCATAACAACTGACTGTTGGCGCGGGCCGGATCGGGCGCGGTACCCCTCCAGACAGGAGAGGTGATGGCTACGCAACCCGATTTGGTGGATCGACCCATCGTCGATGAAGATCCCGTCACGCGATTCGAGCATGACGGGGCGGTCCTCCTGCGCGGTGTGAGCGATCGGCCCGGCAATTTCCTGCGCGGAGAGAAGCTTGGGTCATTGCGCAAACGCGCCCCTGCCAGGCCGGGCGATGCCGTGGGTTCCGAGCCATTCCCGCTTATCCTGTCCTGACCGCGCATGGCCGCAACGCTCGATCGACGCCTGATCCTGCTGCTTGCCGGCGTGAGCGCGCTCGGCTCGCTCGCCATCCATATGTTCGTGCCCGCATTGCCCTCGATCGCGGGCGAGATGGCTTCCAATCCGGGCACCGTGCAGTTGACGATCAGCCTGTACCTGCTCGGGCTGGGCGGCGGGCAATTGGCGGCAGGCCCGATCTCCGATGCGATCGGGCGGCGCCCGGTGCTGCTAGCGGGCATCGCGATCTTCGTGACCGCCTCGGCATTTGCGGCGGCGGCGCAGACTGTGGAGATGCTGCTGCTTGCCCGGCTGATCGAAGCGGCGGGGGCTGCGGCATGTCTGATCTCGGCGCGGGCCATGATTTCGGATCTTTCCGCGCGGGAAGACACGCCAGCCAATCTCGCCGCGCTCACAAGCGCCGTGCTCTTGTCGCCCACCATCGCGCCCACGATCGGTGGCGCGCTGGTGTCGCTGGCGGGCTGGCGATCGGTGTTCGTCGTGCTGGCGCTGAGCGGCCTTGCCATGGGCGTGGCCGCAGCCTGGCTGGTGCCGCGCCGGTCGCCTCCCGGCCAGCCGCCGCACCTGCTGCGCTCCTATGCCCGGCTGGCGCGCAACGCCCGCTTCCGCGGCTATGTCGCGGGAAATTCGCTGGCTACCAGCGCGCTGTTCATGTTCCTGTCCGGATCGCCATTCCTGCTGATCGGGCAATATCATCTGACACCCGCACAAGCGGGGCTTTGCTATGTGTTCGTCGCGGGAATGGCGATCGTGGGCACCTTCCTGGTTCGCCTGATGCGAGGACAGGACGCCTTTCGCATCGGCCTCATCCTAGTCGCGAGCGGCGGCGCTGCGATGCTCGCGACGGCGCTGCTAGGCGGCAATGGGCCCGTGGCGCTGATCGCGCCGATGCTGATGGTCGGGCTGGGGTGCGGGATTGTCTCGCCCACCGGCGCGGCCGGCGCGATGCACGCCGAGGAAGGGATTGCGGGCACCGCGACCAGCCTGGCCGGCGCCATCCAGATGATCGTCAGCGCGGGCGTGACCGCGATGATGATCGCCATCGGCTCGGCTTCGCTGACGCCGCTGGCCATCGCGATCTTCGCGGCCGGCCTTGCCGCAACCATTTTGGCTCCGCGCGAACGGAGCATTCGATGAACACCGGAACATGGGCGGCGCAGCGCGCCTTAAACCCGTCACGGAGGGGTAATGGATAACACCGACGAAGCACCGGAATCGCTGAGCCGCGCGCAGCGATTCCTGATATTCACGGGCTCGGTGGGGCTGATCGGAGCGATGGCAACCGACGCGCTCGCGGTGCTTGGCCGCCATACGGGCTTCGCGGTGGTCGGCTCGATCGAGATATTCCAGGTCGCGCTCGTCGTGGCGCTGTCCTCGGCGATCCTGATGGTCAGCCTGATGAATCGCCACGCCACGGTCGATCTGATCGTTGGCCGCGCATCGGGCCGGACCAAGTCGATGCTCGCCCAGATAGGGCGCGTGGCGCTGGCGATCACTTTTGGCCTGCTCGCCTTCGGCTCGATCTGGGTTGCGTTCGATCTGTGGCCGACGACGGAAATGACCGAGCTGCTCGCGATCCGCCTCGCGCCGTTCCGGATGATCTGGATCACCGCGTGCACCCTCGCCGCGCTCCATTTCGCCGTCGCTTTCGTGAAGGGCCTTCGTAAATGACCCTGCTGCCAGAGGCCATCGGCCTGCTTGCCTTCATAATCCTGCTCGTGATCCTGATGGCCGGGATTCCGATCGGCGCGTCGCTCGCATTGGTGGGTACGCTGGGCCTCGCCTTGCTGCTCACGCCCGAAGCGGCGCTGATCAAAGTCGGCGTGATCGCATTCGACACCGTCACCCGCTACGAGCTCGGCGTATTGCCGCTGTTCATGCTGATGGCGCAGCTCTGTTTCGCCGCGGGGGCCAGCGGCGATTTCTTCGGGCTCGCCGCCAAGCTGATCGGGCATAAGCGCGGTGGCCTCGGCGTCGCCTCGATCGGCGGCTGCGCGGGCTTTGGCGCGATCAGCGGATCGAGCCTCGCCACCGTCGCGACGGTCAGTGCGGTCGCGCTCCCGGAGATGCGGCGTCAGGGCTATCATCCGGGCTTCGCGGCGGGTGCGCTGGCCGCAGGCGGCACGCTCGGCTCGCTCATCCCGCCCAGCGGCGCGCTGATCGTGTTCGGCATCATCGCCGAACAGTCGATCGGCAAGATCTTCGCCGCGGCGGTCATCCCCGGCATCACCCAGGCGCTGTTCTACATCGCCGCCGTGCTGATCATGGTCCGCTGGAAGCCCGAACTGGCGCCCCCCGGCCCGCGCGCGACCTGGCGCGAGCGCGGTGCCGCGGCGCTGCGGATCACCGATATCTCGCTGCTCGTGCTCTTCGTGGTCGGCGGGCTCATACTGGGCTGGTTCACCCCCACTGAAGCGGCATCCGTGGGCTGTGTCGGCGGGCTCGTCATCCTGGCCGTGCGGCGCAAGTTCACGCTGCCCGCGCTCAGCAACGCGTTGTTCGAAACGCTGCGCACCACCGGCATGATCTACACGATCGTGATCGGCGCGATCGTCTTCAGCACCTTTGTGAGCGTGACCGGCATCCCCGATCACATGATCGATCTCGTCCATTCGGTCGGCGCGTCGCCGACCATGGCGATCATCGTGATGGCAGTCATGCTGCTGCTGCTCGGCTCGTTCCTCGATGGCCTCGCGCTGATGCTGCTGATGACCCCGATCCTGCTACCGGTGGTCCACAGCCTCGGTCTCAGCCCGATCTGGTTCGGCATCTTCCTCGTGCGCACGATGGAGATCGGGTTCGTCCATCCGCCGCTGGGGTTCAACGTCTATGTGATCCACGCCCAGGCGAAGGACATCTCGCTGGGATCGATCTTCCGCGGCGTGATCCCCTTCCTCGTCAGCGATTTCTTTCACCTCGCCATGCTGATCGCGTTCCCGATCACCGTGCTGTGGCTTCCGTCTCTGCAGGGATAACCAGCGATGAAGAAACTGTTCGCAATCGCCGTCCTGCTCGCACTCGCAGCCTGCGGCCGGCCCGACCCCAACGTAACGGCGCTGACCTATGCTAGCCCTTATAGTGCTACGCATCCGTTTAGCCGGGCGGATATCGTCTGGATGAAGTGGATCGAGGAACAAACGGGCGGCAAGGTTCGCATTCATCCGCATTGGGGTGGGCATCTGCTCTCGTCGAACGAGAACATGCTGGAGATCCGACACGGCGTGTCCGACATCGGCATGATAACGCCGATGTATGCGCGCAGTGCACACGTCCAGCGCATCCAGCCGAGCTTCTACAGCGGGATTGGCGACATTCAGCAGCAGGTGGCGGTCTATCGCTGCCTCGCGGAAGAATTCCCGGCGATCAACGGCGAAGTGAAGGGCGTTCGCATCCTCGCGGTGCAGGGCGGCAATTTCCCCGGCATCCTCACCCGCGACAAGCCGATCCGCACGCTCGCCGACCTGAAGGGACTCCGCCTGCGCGCCCAGGCCGATACCGCCGACGTGCTGCGCGCGCTGGGCGCCGACCCGATCAACATGTCGATGGCCGAAGTCTATCCGGCGATGGCGAAGGGCGTGATCGACGGCGTCGTCGCCCCGGCGGACGCGCTGCGCGCTGTCCACCTCGCCGATGTCGGCAAATATTTCTCGACGCTCAAGATCCCGCGCGGCGCCTATCCTGGCCGGGCGATGTCGCTGATCGCGTGGAACCAGCTCAGCCCGGAATATCAGGCCATCTTCACGCGCGGCGAGAAGATCTGGGAGGACGCGATGGTGCGTGAGCTCGAAGCCGCATTGATCTCCGGCCACGCTTATGCGCGCGAAGCCGGGATCGAGGAGATTGCCATCGCCCCCGGCGAGCAGGAGCGCTTCGACGCGCTCTACCGCGCCAACGCCTTCCGCATCAGCCGCCACCTCGAAGCATTCGGCGTCGACGGCAATGCGATCGCCCAGCGCGCCGCGCAACTGATCGAGCGGGGCGTACCCGCCGGATGTGGAGTACCCAAATGAGTCAGGCACTGGCAGGCGTTAAGATCGCCGATTTCAGCTGGGTGGGCGCGGGCCCGCGCGCGACCAAGGACCTGGCCGATCACGGCGCGACGGTGGTGAAGGTCGAAAGCGCCAAGCGCCTCGACCTCGGGCGGATGAGCCCGCCCTTCAAGGACGGCAAGCGCAACCCGAACGGATCGCTGTTCTTCGCGATCACCAACACCAGCAAGCTCGGCGTCACGATCAATCTGGGCGATCCGCGCGGCGTGGAGATCGCGAAAAAGCTGGTCGACTGGGCCGATGTCGTGGTCGAGAATTTCGGCAAGGGCTTCATGGAGCGGCTGGGCCTCGATTACGCCACGCTCGCCAAGGAGCGGCCAGAGATCATCATGCTTTCGGTCAGCGTCGCCGGGCGCACCGGGCCAATGTCCGACCTGCGCGGCTATGGGAACAGCGCGGCGGCACTTTCCGGTCTCGCGGCGCTTTCCGGTTGGCCCGATACGCCGCCGCACATGCCGCCCTTCGCCTATGGCGACGTGATCGCGCCGATGTTCGCCACCATGGGCGTGCTCGCCGCGCTCGAGCATCGCCGGGTCACTGGCCAGGGCCGCCATATCGACGTGTCGCAGGTCGAGCCGCTGGTGCATGTGCTGAGCGATGTGCTGGTGCAGGAGCAGCTGGCCCCCGGCCCGAAGCGCGGCAACGCTTCCCCCTCGATCCAGCAGGGCGTGTACCCCACGCGCGGCCATGACCAATGGGTCGCAATCGCCATACGCGACGAAGCCGATGCGAAGGCGCTCGACGCGCTGACCGGCGGCGCCGACCTGGCGGCATGGACCGCGACGCAGGACAAGCACGCCGTGGCAAACCGCATTTCCGCCGCCGGCATCCCTGCCGAAGCTGTATTCGACGGACGCGACGTCTTCACCGATCCCGAACTGGCCGAAGGCGGCCATTATGTGCGCGTCGATCATTCGGTGATCGGAAGCTGCGAGATGCCCGCGCCGCCCGCTTCCTTCTCCCGCTCCGAAATCAAGGTCGGACCGCCGCCCAATCTGGGCGAGCATAACCGCGAGGTGTTCGAGGGCTTCCTGGGCATCCCCGCCGACGAAATCGCGGCGCTGGCCGCAGAAGGCGTACTCGCATGATGCTGAGCCATATCAAGGTCGTCGATCTTACCCGCGATCTGGGCGCCTATGCGGGCGCGCTGCTAGCCCGCATGGGCGCGACGGTTGTCACGGCGGGGGCGGGCGACCGCGACGCTTCGGAACTGGCGATGGACCAGTTCGGCAAGCAGATCGCCAGCGGCTCGCTGCTCGATCTGATCGACAACGCCCATATCGTCTTCCGTGGCCCCGAGGCCTGCGCCCCGGAACTGACGCCGGAAGCCTTGTCCGCGCGCAATCCGCGCCTGATCGACGTGGCCATCCTCCCCTTTGACAAGGGCCGCGCCAACCAAGCCCGCCCCGCCACCGATCTCACCATCATGGCGCGATCGGGGCTGATGACGATCGTCGGCGATCCCGGCAGGCCACCGCTCACCCTGCCCGGACGCCAGGCATGGGCGCTCGCCGGCATCCAGGGCGCGATCGCGGCGCTGACCGCGCTCAACGCGCGCGCAGCGGATGGACGGGGCCAGCAAGCCTGGGTCTCGGCCTATCGCTCCGCCGTGCTCGCCAATTACCGCGAGCCGCTCACCTGGGATCGGGTCGGCAAGGTCGGCACGCGCACGGGCAATTTGCTGATCCGCGGCAAATCCGGCGTGCGGCAGGTGTGGGCGGCGAAGGATGGCTGGGTCACCTGGGCGCTGGTCGACAACCAGCCGATGATGCGCGCCACCGTCGCGCGCATGGCCGAAGACAATATGGCCGGTGAGCTGGCCGATGTGGATTGGGATTCGATCCTGGTGGCGGACATGCCGCAGGACGTGCTCCATCGCTGGGAAGCCGTTGTCGAGGCATGGCTCGCGACCAGGGACCGCGCGACGCTGACCCGGCTTTCGAACCAATATGGCATGGGCCTGAGCGCGATCAGCGAAGTATCGGACGTGCTCGCCAGCGACCATCTCGCCGCGCGCGGACTGTGGGAAGAGGCGGAGGTCGAAGGACGCACGGTCAAAATGCCCGGGCCGCTCTTCCGGGAGGTCGCGCCATGAGCCAGAAGCTGAACGGCCCCCTCGCCGGCATCCGCGTGGTGGATTTCTCCAAATTCCTCCCCGGCCCCTATTGCACCTGGCTGCTCGCCGATCTGGGCGCGGAGGTAATCCGCATCGAGCATCCGCGCGAATTGGCCAAGCAGGCGCAGGTGTTCGGATGGGACAAGCTTTCCGACGAGGAACGCGCCCGAATCCGCGCCCAGGACGTGTTCGCACGCGGCAAGCGCAGCCTGCTCATCGATCCCGGCGCAGACGCATCGCGGCCTGTGCTCGAAGAGCTTGTCCGCCGCGCCGATGTGCTGGTCGAGGATTACCGGCCCGGCGTGCTCGCGGGCATGGGCTATGGCTTTGACGCGATGGCCGCGATCAATCCGCGCCTTGTCTATGCCTCTGTCACCCTGTGCGGGCAGACCGGGCCCTATCGCGACAAGCCCGGCCATGATCCGATCGCGCTCGCCGTGGCCGGCGCCCTGTCACGCGTGGGCGAAGATCCGGACGCGCCCGGATTTGCGGGCATCCCCGCCGCCGATCTGCTTACCGGATCGAACGCGGTGATCGGCATACTCGCCGCGCTGATCGCACGCGCCACCACGGGGCGCGGCCAGGCGGTGGATATCGCCATGTCCGATTCCTCGATGGCGCTGGTCGTCAATGTGATCTCGCGCAATCCCGACCTGTCCAAAGCGCCGCCGCGCGGACGGCACCGCGCCGATATCGGAATCTATCGCACCGCCGACGATCGTTTCCTGGTCACCACCGATATGGAGCCGCGTTACTGGCAGCGCTTCTGCGTCGCGATGGGCCGCCCCGAATATGGGCCGCTGCAGAACGACAAGACCGCACGCGCCGGAATTCGCGCCGATCTGGAAGCCGAGTTCGCCAAGCAGCCTCTGGCGCACTGGCTCGCCCTGCTGGCGGAAGCGGACACGCAATTCGCGCCGGTCAGCTCGATCGAGGAAGCGCTGGCCGATCCGCACAATATCGAGCGCGGCATGGCGCTGACGCTCGATACGCCGGGCGGCCCCGTCCGCCAGATCGGTTCGCCGATCCACCTATCCGACACCCCGCCCGTACCGCCCCGCGCGGCGCGGATCGCGGGCGCCGACAATGACGACATCATGAAAGAACTGGGCTTCCAATGACCGATCCGAACAATCCCCGTCCGCTTGAGGGGCTGCGCGTAATCGACCTTACCCGTGCGCTTGCCGGCCCTTACGCCACTCTTCTGCTCGCCGGGCTGGGCGCCGAAGTGATCAAGGTCGAGGATCCGAAGGGCGGAGACCTTGCCCGCGAGAACAGCCCCTATGTCGGGCGCGACGGGGTGGTGATCGAGCGCCGCCATGAAGACGATATCTCGATCTCGCACCTGACGCGCGCGCGCGGCAAGCGCGGCGTGTCGCTCAATCTCAAGAATCCGAAGGCGAAGGAGATCTTCGCCGATCTGGTGCGGACCGCCGACATCGTCGTCGAGAACTTCACGGCGGGCACCGCCGATCGGCTGGGCGTCGGCTATCAGGCCGCGCGCGAGGTAAACCCGCGCATCATCTATGCCTCGCTCTCCGGCTTTGGCGCCGATGTGCATGACGGCAAGGCGATGGACATCGTCATCCAGGCGCTGTCGGGCGCGATGTACACCAGCGGCGAGCATGATCATCCGCCGGTGCGCATCGGCATCCCGATGGCCGATATGCTGGCGCCGGTCTTCACCGTGATCGGCATCCTATCCGCGCTGGAGCAACGCCACCGCACGGGCGTGGGCCAGCATGTCGATGTGTCGATGCTCGGCGCGCTCACCTCGTTCGTCGCGATCGAGAATTGGGCGGCGATGCGCGCGGTGGACATGCCCGCGCGCACCGGCCTGACCGTGCAGCGCCTCTCGCCCTTCGGCGTGTTCGAGTGCGCCGATGGCTATGTCGCCGTGGTTGCGGTGCACCAGAAGCTGGCCGCCGGCCTGTTCCGCGCGATGGGCCAGCCGGAGCTGTTGCAGGATCCCGCCTTTGCCACCCGCGATTCCCGCGTCGCCAATGCGCAGGCGCTGGAGGCCCGGATCAACGCCTGGTCGCGCACCTTGCCGGTGGCCGAGGTCGTCGCCAAGCTGGAGGCGGAGGACGTACCCGTCGCCGAGGTCCGCCATCCCGAAGACGCGCTGGTCGATCCCCGCGTCGTTGCGCGCGGCGAGACCAACGCGGTCTCGCACCCATCCTATCCTTCCGCCGAGGAGCTGCGCACCGCCGGGATTCCGATCCGCTTCTCCGCGGCGCATACCGGCTTCGACGAGATGCTCCCGGTTGCGATCGGCGAGCATAATGAATCGGTCTATCGCGAACTGCTGGGCTATGACGAAGCGAAGCTCGCCGAACTGGTCCGCGACGGCGTGATCGCATGAGCGCGTTCGACCGGGTTTTTGAAGCGGCGCGCAACCCCGGAGCGATTGCGGATGCGCATCGCGCCGCCGGCAGGCGCGTCGTGTGGACGCTGGGTTGGGATATTCCGCGCGAGCTGATCGATGCATACGGCCTCGCCCCCGTGCGGCTGGTGCCGGGCGACCATGATCCGGCACCGATCGATGCGCTGGTGCGGCGCAGCCATATCGGCGAGCGCAGCCACGCCTTGCTCGCGGCGGTCGCGGCGATCCCGCTGGGCGACGCGCTGCTGATCTCGCATGCCGATGCCGATCAGCCCCAGATCTTCGCGACGCTGCGCGAGCTGAACCGGTGCGGCGCGATGCAATTGCCGCCCGTCGCGTTCCTCGATCTGCTGGTGATCGATCGCGAGCCCACGCATCACTACAACGCCGTGCGGCTGGAGCAGGCTAAGGCCTGGCTGGCGGGCTTTGGCGCGGCACCCGATTTCCATGCCGCGATCGCGCAGGGCGAGGAGATCCGCGCGGCGCTGCGCCGGATCAATGCGCTGCGGCCCCGGCTTACGGGCAGCGAGGCGCACGCGCTCTTCGCCGCCGCCGCCACGCTTTCGCCCGCCGAGCTGCTCGACCTGCTGCCCGCGATCCAGCGCGAGGTGGAGGCGCGCGCACCGCACACGGCCAGGCGCATCCTGCTCAGCGGAAGCGAGATCGAGACGCTGGACGTCATCGAAGCGATCGAGGCCCAGCACGGCGTGGTGACCGGCGAGGATCATGGCTGGGGCGAAACCCGGCTGGCGCCGCTCACCGATTTCACCCGCTGGACGCTTTCGCCGACCGCAGGCCCCTTTGCCTCCAGCAACGAACGCGCCGAGCGGCTGAGCGCCCGGATCACGGCGCTGCGCCCCGATGGCGTGGTCCATTATCAGGGTAACGCCAGCCACAGCGCCTTGTGGGAAGCCGAGGCGATCCGCCGCGCGACCCCGGATGGTGTCGCGTTCGCGGTCCATCCGCCCCGGGAGCCGGAAGCGCCTGCCCCTGCCCCCGCCGATACGTCCGCGCCCCGGCCCGCCCGCGCCCCCGAGGCCCAGCGCAGCCGCAAGTCGCTCGAGGTCATCGGCCGCTTCGGCAAATATCAGCGCGAATGGTTCGCGCAGGTCCGCGCCCAGGCCGCCTCGGGCGATACCTTTGCCGCGGTCGATGCCAATGCGCCGCAGGAAACGCTGCGCGCGCTCGACATCCCGTTCGTGGTCAATCAATGGTGGGCCGCGATCGTCGCGGCCAAGCAGCAGAGCGCGCGCTATCTGAAGCTGCTCGCCGATGCCGGGCTTCCCACTACGGCAGATGCCTATAGCTCGCAGGGCGTCGCCGCCGCGCTCGACAACGACGCCGAACTCGCGCCCTGGGGCGGCCTGCCGCGTCCGGACATTCTGGAGACGGTGCTCCATTCGGAGACCGCATCGCGCCTGTTCGAGGCTTGGTCGGATGTCACCGGTGCCCCCGTCCAGCGCTTCCAGCGCAGCGTCGATTGCCGCTGGGACATCCCCGTCGATTGGTGGGACGGGCTGGCCGAGGATTGGGATCATTTCATCGAGGCCGAACGGCTGGACCTGTTCGAAGCCGAACTGCGCCTTTCGATCGCCGAGCTCGAGCGGATGACGGGGCGGAATTTCGATCCCGCGCGCCTTGCCGAGGTGATGGATCTCGTCAACGAACAGGAGGACCATTACCGCGAGACCCGCAACCTGATCGCGCGCACCGTTCCCGCGCCGATCAGCGTGGTCGATCAGATGCCGGCAACCATGGTGCCGCAATGGCATCGCGGAACCGAATGGGGCCGGGACGCCGCGCGCGATTTCCATGCCGAAGTCGCCCGGCGCGTCGCGGATGGCGATGCCGCCTGCCCGGAGGAACGCATCCGGCTGATGTTCGTCGGACGCGGCGTCTGGGGAGACATGGGCTTTTACCAGCG
The DNA here is from genome assembly GCF_001591025.1 of Sphingomonas soli NBRC 100801. Lineage (GTDB taxonomy): Bacteria > Pseudomonadota > Alphaproteobacteria > Sphingomonadales > Sphingomonadaceae > Sphingomonas > Sphingomonas soli. The sequence goes on along the minus strand of NZ_BCTZ01000017.1, from coordinate 100,289 downwards.
CTGGGAGGAAAGCCACGGCGCGGTGTTCGTCTGCTCGATGTATCTGAGCCTCGCCGCCGATGGCTATATCCGCCGCTTCGATCGCGGCCGCGATCCACTGCGCGCGCTCGCCGCGCGGTTCGTGACCATGGGCGACGAACTTCGCATGCCCACCTGGGCCGGCGCATGGAACGTCAAGGAAGCGCTGCTGCACCAGGTCGATGGCGCGATGGCCTTGTCCGATGCCGATCCGCTGGTGCTCCGCGCATTGCGCGAGGCGGGGATCGCGGTTCTCGAACTCGATATGGACAATTATGTCCGCGATCCCGCCGCAGAGGCCGATCTGGACCGCCGCGTCCACGCGTTCCTCGAAGGGCCGGCCACCACCGCCGCCGCCGCGCGCCGGAACCGCTAGAAAGCTCCAAAAAAAGGACGCCGCAGTCCCCCAGGGGGCTGCGGCGTTTTCGTGTCGTCCGTCGCGCCGGGCCACACGGACCGCGCCTCACCACATAAAAAGAGCGCCGCGGTCCCGGGGGACTGCGGCGCTCAGGTTGAGGCTCAGAATTTCGCGCGGATCGAAGCTGCCATCACGCGTCCGATCGGGCTGGCGGCCGAGGCGTCATAGCCACCGCTGCCGTTCGAGCTGGGCGTGAGGTTCACATAAGGAGGACCGGCGTCGAAAGCGTTGCGCACTTCGATGCCCAGCGTGATGCCCGAAAGCGTCCGCGGCGCGCCCATCTTGCCCAGGTTGAAGGCAAGCACGAGATCGACCGGCGTGAAGCTCGAGACCGTCTGGTTCGGCGTGATCGCCGTGTTCAGATAGCTGTTCACATGCGTGACGGTCACCTGCGCCAGCATCGCATCGATCTCCCAGCTCACGCTGGCCCGCGCCTTGAACTTCAGCGGGTTGAAGATCGTGTTGCGACGATCAATCGGCGTGCCGGCAGGCGACACGGCGGTCTTGTAGTTGGTCAGATAGGTGCCGCTGCCGTTCAGCGTGAACGTACCGATATTCGCCGTCGGCACGCGCCAGTTAACGGTGAAATCGATGCCCGACGTGTTCGACTGGCCGAGATTGTTGTTCCGGCCGTCGACATAGAGCGTCACGTTGTTCGGATCGCCGCCCGGGAAGGTGCCGCGCGCGAGCACGACGCCCTGCGAAAGCAGCTGGAGCACGCGATCGCGCGCCGCAGTACCGCGCAGGATGAGCCCGGTGCCCGCAAACTGCGATTCACGCGTCAGGATCGCGAGATCGGCCAGGTAGCTGTCGACCTGGTTGATGTATTTCACGTTCCAATAGGTCGCGCCGATCCGCAGGGTGTTGGTCACGTCCCAGTCGCCGCCGACCGACCAGGTCGTGGCTTCTTCCGGCGCCAGGTTCAGGTTCGGACCCGAATAAGCAAAGCCGGTGAGCGGCGCGCCGCCCGACGGATTCTGGTAGCTCTGGCCGAACAGGTTGTTCGAATTGCCATAGATCTGCGAGATCAGCGGCGCGCGGAACGAAGTGCCATAGCTGCCGCGCAGCATCAGGCCGCTTACCGGCGACCAGTTCACGCCGAACTTGGGATTGGTCGTCTCACCGACGTCGCTGTAGCGGTCGTAGCGAACCGCCGCGTTCAGCGTCAGCGTCTCGAAGCCGGGAACCGCGTTCGCCGAGCTGAACACCGGAACCAGAAGCTCGGCATAAGCCGAATCCACCCGGCGCTCGAAATGACGGAATACGATGGGCGTTCCGGCCGCACCGCGGGCCGATCCCAGCTCGGTGTTGATCTCCTGGCCTTCATAGCCGGCGGCCAGCTTCACATCGCCGCCCGGCAGGCTGAAGAGCGAACCGTTGAGCCGCGCTTCATAGCCGACGAACTTGTTGAGCGTCGGCGAGAGCGTCACGAAGTTGCTGATCGCCAGCAAAGTCGCCGCCGACGTGCGGCCGAGACCATAGGGATCGAACGCGGTGGCCGGATTGTTGCTGGCCAGCGCGGCATTCAGCGCGGTCGCGTTGAGGCCACGTACCTGATCCGACTGATCGTTGCCCTTGCCATAGGTGATGAGGCCTTCGAGCTGCCAGTCGCCCGGCAGCTTGACGCGCAGGCCGGGCGTGATCTGCCAGTTGGTCGCCGAGCCGAGCGAGACGTCACGCGGGAGATCGTTGATGAAGTTATAGTCGATCGTGTAGCTCGTCCCCGCAAAGCCCGTGGGACGCACGAAGAAGGCGTTGGTCTGCGGCACGGTCAGCGTCGAGCTGAAATAGGCCGGATAACGCTTATATTCGCGCTTGCTGTAGAAGCCGTCCGCGAAGAAGGTCAGCCAGGGCGTCAGCTCCTGGGTCAAGGTGCCGTTGACCGAATTGTAGCGCTGTTCCGGGAACAGATCCTGCCCGATCAGATCGTCGCAGGTGTTGGTGGTGCCTGCCACCAGCGATCCGGCGTTCGCCTGGGTCAGCTGGCCGGGCATGGCATAGGAAACGCCGCCCGCGCGCAGCGTGCCGGGCGCGCAGCGTGTCACCAGATAATTGTTGCCGCCGAAGGGGCGCTGATCCGATGTGAAGAAGTCGCGATGCTCGCCGTTCAGCGCCGAGCGATAAACGCGCTCATACGCCACCATGACCTGGCCGCTGTCCCAGACCTTGCCCGCCGCGATGCCGAACTGGCTTTCGCTGAAATTGGCGCCGGCGCCGTAGCGCGCAGTCGCCTCGACGCCGTTCAGCGAGCGGCGCGGGATCAGGTTGACCACGCCCGCAATCGCGTCCGAACCGTAAATCGCCGATGCGCCGTCCGCGACGACTTCGACGCGCTCAAGGCCCAGCGTCGGGATGACCGACGGCTCGAACGCGCGGCTGTTGTTCACCGCGCGGTGGCCATCGACCAGGATCAACGTCGCATAAGGGCCGATGCCGCGCAGGTTGACCGTGTTGCCATAGGTGATGTTGCCGCTGCCGCCGCTCTGGCCACGCGAATTCTCGCTGACGCCCAGGTCGAACACGGCCGGCAGTTGCTGGATAAGCCGCTCGGTGGTGACTGCACCGGCAAGCTCGACATCTTCGCGGCCGAGAGCGGTAACTGCGGAACCAACCGGCGCGGTGCCGCGCAGGCGGCTGCCGGTGACGACTATCTCGCCGCCCAGATCATCGGCTGCAGGAACCTCGACGACCTCCGTCGCAGGTGCGTCCTGGGCCTGGCCCACGGCGCTCCAGGTCAGCGTCATCAACGCCGAGCCGCACAAGGCAGCCAATCTGATCCGGTTCATCTTCCTCTCCCCGATATGGCGCAAGGCGCCTCTTATGGGAAAGGACTACCGTGGCGGGTCCACGCCGCGCCAACATTCAGTCGTTATGGGGGATATAAGTATATCGTGTACCGAGCCTCCGCCCCGCGCGAGGATCGCGCGGGGGAGCCCCGATTCATCCGTGCAGACCGCGCCTTTCTGCGGGTTAAGGCTTTATAAAACCGTGCATTTTCATCCAGCTTGCAAAGGCTTCGAACCAGCCGGTGCTCGTCGTCTCCTTCTGGTACATGCCGAAACCATGCCCGCCCTGTTCGTAGAGATGGAACTCCACCGGGCGCTTGGCGGCGCGCCAGGCGTCGATCAGCCCATATCCCGAATTGGCGAAGAACGGATCATCGGCGGCCAGCGCGACGAAGAGCGGCGGAGCGTCGGCGGGCGGAGTCATCGCAGCCAGCGGGCCATAGACATTGCCGATAAAGGCGGGCTTCGCGTCTTCGCCCCAGATCGCGGTGGACATGGTCAGCATCGCGCCGGCGGAGAAGCCGACCATGCCGATGCGCTGCGGATCCACGCGCCACTCATTCGCGCGGCGGCGGATCAGTGCAAAGGCGGCGCGGGCATCGGCGATCTGCGGCGCCAGTGCCTTGCTCGCATCCTCGATCGACGCGCGCGGCGGACGCGCGGCGGTGCCGCTGAACATCTGACGCATCGATTCCTCGAAGCCGGCCATATCGGCGGGCGTCGGATTGAGCCGGTACTTCAGCACGAACGCTGCAACGCCCTTGGCGGCGAGCGCCTTGGCGACGTTCCAGCCTTCATTCTCCATCGACAGCGTTCGGAAGCCGCCGCCGGGCGCGATGATCACTGCCGTGCCATTGGCCCTGGCGGGATCGGGCAGGAACGGGGTGAGCGTGGCGACGGTAACGTTGCGGGCGAAGACGCTGCCATATTGGCTGTGCCATGCTTCGGGTGCCTTGGCGTCGGGCAGCGGGCCGGTGTCGAGCGTGATCGCGGTCGGCTGGGCCGGGGTCGCGATCGGCGTCATCTTGTCGTTCTGGGCAAGCGCCGGTGCTGCGGCGATGCACAGTGCGAGCATGGCCGTGGTGGCCGCCCGCCGCGCAAGGCGCATCGCGCCGGTTCCTTTCGTCAAGCCTGCCATGTCTCTCTCCCGGTTTTCGTTCGCTGGATCGCTCATTTGGGGGGCGGCGGCGCGGTGACGCCCGCGTCGGTCTGGACGACGCGCTTCATCGTCCCGTCCGGATTGAACCGCAGATATTCGACGGTCACCGCGCGGCGGCCGATCGCTCCATTCTGGTCGCCGACGGTCAGCGAGGCGTTGTGGAGGAAGATGTACCACTCGCCCTTATACTCGACGATGCCGGGATGGATGGTGAAGCTGTATTTGCCCGAATCCGTCAGCTCGCCGCGATAGGTCCAGGGGCCGGTGATCGACGGCGCGGTGGAATACGATACCCGCTCATCACGGTGCGTCTTCCGGTCCAGCGACGCATAGGTCAGGTAATAGAGGCTGCCGCGCTTGTGCAGCCACGGGCCCTCCTCGAAATGCGGCGGCGTGATCTCGGTGATCGGGCCGTCAATCTCGGTCATGTTGGGCTTCAGCTTGGCGATATAGGCCTGCCGGTTACCCCATGCGATCCAGGTGGTGCCGTCATCATCGGTGAACACGGTGGGATCGATATCCTCCCAGCTGTGCGTGCCCTTGGGCGTCATCTGGTTGGTGACGAGCGCCGAACCCTTTGCATCCACAAAAGGTCCGGTCGGGCTGTCGGACACCGCCACGCCTATCGCCTTGCCCGGGTGGGTGTCGTCATGCTCGACGGCGGTGTAGAACCAGAATTTGCCGTTCTTCTGGATCACCTGGCTCGCCCAGGCATCCTTCTTGGCCCATTTGAAGTCGGTCGCCTTCATGATCGGGCCGTGATCGGTCCAGTTCCGCATGTCGGTGGTCGAATAGACGAGCCACTCCTTCATGTTGAACATCTCGTCGCGCTGCGCTTCGTCATGCCCGACATAGAGGTAGAGCCTGTCACCGACGACGAGCGGCGCGGGATCGGCGGTGAACTTGTCACGGATGATCGGGTTGGAGCCGGGCGCACTGCCCTGCGCCAGCGCGGGCTGCGCAAGCGCCAGCACCGGCAATGCCGCGATCAGGGCCAGGCGTCGCATCGCATTCTTCATTCCGCCACCTGCACTTCGAGTTGCTCGCCGGTGGGCTTCGATCCCCACAAAGCGTAGAAGAGGACGTAGAGTTCGCAGGCCGCGGTCAGCAGGAACGACCATTGCAGCCCGTATTCGTCGGCCAGCCAGCCCTGGACGATGACGAGAGCGCCACCCGCGATCGCCATGATCAGCAGGCCCGATCCTTCTTCGGTCAGCGGCCCCAGCCCCTTGATCGCCAGCGTGAAGATCGTCGGGAACATGATCGAATGGAAGAAGCCGACGAGGATCAGCGCCCACATCGCCATCGGGCCATGCGCGAAAGTGGCGACGATCATCACCACGAACGCGCCGATCGAGAAGGTCGCAAGCACCTTCGCCGCGTCCACCTTCTGCATCACCAGGCTGCCCAGAAAGCGCCCAACCATCATCCCGCCCCATAGCAGGAACAGGTAATTGGACGCCTCCTGATGCGTGATATTGCCGATATCGGGCTGGCTGACGAAATTGATGAAGAGGTTCGACACGCCGATCTCGGCGATCAGGTAGATGAAGATTGCCGGCACGCCGAATACGAGATTGCGGTGGCTCCACAGCGACAGGCCCCGGCGCGCCTCGCGGCTGGCGCGCTGGGTCGCCTGGCCCATGGCGGGCAGCGGAAAGCGCGCGATGACGATCGCCAGCAGCACCAGCACCACGGCTACGATGATGTAGGGCAGGATCACCGATTGCGCGTCGGCATAGCGCTCCGCCGCGGTGAGGGTCACGCCAGCCTCGGAAGTGCCCCCCTTGGAACGGCCAAGGATCAGATAGCCGCCAAACAAGGGTGCCAGCGTGGTGCCGAGCGAGTTGAACGCCTGCACCAGATTGAGCCGCGACGAGCTCGTCTCCGCCGGGCCGACGACCGCGACATAGGGATTGGCCGCGACCTGGAGCAGCGTGATGCCGCTGGCGACGATGAACAATGCCGCCAGCACGACCTCATAAGAAGGGATCTTCGCCGCCGGGACCATCAGCAGCGAACCCGCCGCCATCACCAGCAGGCCCGTCACGATCGACTTCTTGTAGCCGATCCGGCGGATCAGCATCCCGGAGGGGATCGAGGCTACGAAATATGCGATGAACCACACGCTCTCGATCAGCGTGGTCTGGGTGTAGTTCAGCTCGAACACGCTGCGCAGGTGCGGCAGCAGCGTGTTGTTGATGACGGTGATGAACCCCCACATGAAGAACAGCGTGGCGAGCAGCGTCAGCGCAGGCCGATAGGTCTGCACCGCTCCGGCATGCGGCCGCGCAATATGGCTCGTGGGTGCCAGCGCCATAATCCCCCTCCTGTTCGGCAAATTGCTTGCCGTTTTTTTGTCGGAGTATATTTATGCGCGAACAGCGTCAATCCTGAGACGCGGCTGGGGAGGTTCGCCATGAAGACCGTTTTGTTTGCAGCCTTGTTGTGTGCGGCCGCCACGCCAGCGCTGGCAGCCGATGCGGTGCGTGCGCAGGCGGGTCAGCTGAAGGATGGCACCGCGATCGAATCGGTCACGCTCAAGAACACGCAGGGTGTCGAAGCCCGCGTCATCACCTATGGCGCGACGCTTCAGTCGTTGGTGGCGCCGGATCGCAAGGGCAACCGCGCGGAGGTGACGCTCGGCTTCGACAGCGCGGCAGAATATGAGACCAAGCCCAATTATTTCGGCGTGACCGTGGGCCGCTATGCCAATCGCATCGCGGGCGGGAAATTCTCGCTCGACGGCAAGAGCTATCAGCTTACCCAGAACGACAAGGCCAATTCGCTGCACGGCGGCGTCCAGGGCTTCGACAAGCGCAATTGGAAGATCCTGTCGGTCAGCAGCGGCCCCATCGCCAGCGTCGTACTGGGCCTCACCAGCCCGGACGGCGATCAGGGCTATCCCGGCACGCTTGACGTCACCGTCACCTATTCGCTCGACGAAGCGGGCAATCTGACGATCGATTTCAAGGCAAAGGCGGACAAGCCGACGATCGTCAACATGACCAATCACGCGCTGTTCAACATGGCGGGTGACGGCGCGCCCGAAGGAACCTCGCGCCAGCTTCTGACGATCCCGGCGCGGACCTATACCCCCGTCGATGACAAGCTGATCCCGACGGGCGAGCTGAAGCCGGTCGCGGGCACCGTCTTCGACTTCACCGCCCCGCGCCTGATCGCGGAGGGCCTGCGCGACGGGCGGGATCCGCAGATCGTCGTCGGGCGCGGCTACGATCACAATTTCGCGCTCGACAAGGGGCAGACCCCTGCCCCCGCCCTTGCGGCACGGCTTGAAGATCCGGCCTCAGGACGCGTGCTGGAAGTGCTGAGCACCGAGCCCGGCGTGCAATTCTATTCCGGCAACTTCCTCGACGGCACCGTCGCCGGCCGCAGCGGGCGGATTTACCGGATGGGCGACGGCATCGCGCTCGAGCCGCAGAAATTCCCCGATGCGCCCAACCAGCCCGGCTTCGCATCGGCGCGCGTCGATCCCGGCAAGCCGTATCGCCACACCATGATCTACCGCCTCTCCGTCAGCCGCTGACCGTACCCGCCAACATGACCGACCAACCCAAACTCCGCTCGCGCGCCTGGTTCGATAATCCCGACAATATCGACATGACCGCGCTCTATCTGGAGCGTTACCTGAACTTCGGGCTGAGCCTGGAGGAGTTGCAGTCGGGCAAGCCGATCATCGGCATCGCGCAGACCGGCTCGGACCTCAGCCCGTGCAACCGCCACCATCTCGTGCTGGCGGAGCGCGTGCGCGAGGGCATCCGCGATGCGGGCGGCATCGCGATCGAATTTCCGGTCCATCCGATCCAGGAAACCGGCAAGCGTCCCACCGCCGGGCTCGATCGCAACCTTGCCTATCTCGGGCTGGTCGAGGTGCTGTACGGCTATCCGATCGACGGCGTCGTGCTCACGATCGGCTGCGACAAGACGACGCCCGCCTGCCTGATGGCCGCCGCCACGGTCAACATTCCTGCCATCGCGCTCTCCGTCGGCCCGATGCTCAATGGCTGGCACAAGGGCGAGCGCACCGGATCGGGCACGATCGTGTGGAAGGCGCGCGAGATGCTCGCGGCGGGCGAGATCGACCATGCCGAGTTCATCCGCCTCGTCGCCTCTTCCGCGCCGTCCACCGGTTATTGCAACACGATGGGCACCGCCACGACGATGAACAGCCTCACCGAGGCGCTGGGCATGTCGCTTCCGGGCAGCGCGGCGATCCCCGCGCCCTATCGCGACCGGCAGGAAGTGGCGTGGCGAACGGGCAAGCGGATCGTCGAGATGGTGGCCGAAGACCTCAAGCCCTCCGACATCCTCACCCGCGAAGCGTTCGACAATGCGATCCGCGTCAATTCCGCGATCGGCGGATCGACCAACGCGCCGATCCATATCGCCGCGATCGCCCGGCTGATCGGAGTCGATCTGCCGCTCCAGGCATGGCAGGATCTGGGCGCGGACGTGCCGCTGCTCGTCAATCTGCAGCCTGCCGGCGAATATCTGGGTGAGGATTATTACCGCGCCGGCGGCGTGCCCGCCGTCGTATCCCAACTGATCGGCCAGGGCCTGATCCACGAAGGCGCGCGCACCGTGAACGGCCGCACCATCGGCGAGAATTGCCGGGGCGTCGCCATCGAGGATGAGCAGGTCATCCGTCCGTTCGACAAGCCTCTTCGCGAAGCGGCCGGCTTCATCGTGCTCAGCGGCAATTTGTTCGACGCCGCAATCATGAAGACCAGCGTGATCCAGCCGGAATTCCGCGAGCGCTATCTCTCCAACCCGCACGATCCCGACGCATTCGAAGGTCCGGTGATCGTGTTCGACGGACCCGAAGACTATCACAAGCGCATCGATGATCCCGCGCTTGGCATCACGCCGCAAACCCTGCTCGTAATGCGCGGTGCCGGGCCGATCGGCTATCCCGGCGCGGCGGAGGTCGTGAACATGCGCCCGCCCGCTTATCTGATTGCCCAGGGCATCCACAGCCTGCCGTGCATCGGCGACGGTCGCCAGTCCGGCACCAGCGGCAGCCCGTCGATCCTGAACGCATCGCCCGAGGCTGCCGCGATGGGCGGCCTCGCGCTGCTTCGCGACGGCGATCGTGTCCGCGTGGATCTGAAGGCGGGCACCGCCAATGTGCTGCTGTCCGGCGAGGAGATGGCGCAGCGGCGCGGGGCGCTCGAAGCGGGCGGGGGCTATGCGTATCCGCCCTCGCAGACCCCCTGGCAGGAAATCCAGCGCGCGCTGGTCGGCCAGGTCGATAGCGGCGCGATCCTCGAAGGATCGCAGCAATTTCAGCGGATCGCACAGACGCGCGGCCTTCCGCGCGACAATCACTGAAGGGGAGAGGATGATGAAGGGATTGTTTCTGGCGGGGGCTGCGCTCGCCCTGATGGCCACCCCGGCATCCGCGCAGGTGACCAAGGTCACGATCCAGGCCGACAAGCCCGGGCCAACCATCGATCGCCAGATCTTCGGCCAGTTCGCCGAACATCTCGGCACCGGCATCTATGGCGGCGTCTGGGTCGGCCAGGATTCGAAAATCCCGAACGTGCGCGGCATCCGCAGCGATGTCGTCGCCGCGCTCAAGGCGATCAGGGTTCCCAATGTGCGCTGGCCCGGCGGCTGCTTCGCGGACGAATATCATTGGCGCGACGGCATCGGCGATCCCGCCAAGCGCCGCGTCACCGTCAATTCCAATTGGGGCGACGCGATCGAGAACAACGCGTTCGGCACCCATGAATTCTTCGACTTTGTCGAGCAGATCGGATCGGACGCCTATGTGTCGATCAATGTCGGCTCGGGCAGCTACAAGGAGGCGGCGGACTGGCTGGCCTATATGACGGCGGACACCCGCAACACCGCAGGCCAGGAGCGCGCCGCCAATGGCCGCAAGGAGCCGTGGAAGGTCAAGTTCCTCGGCATCGGCAACGAGAATTGGGGCTGCGGCGGCAATATGCGCCCCGAATATTATGCCGATGAGCTGAAGCGCTATGCCCGCTTCACGCGCAACTATAATCCCACGCAACAGGCCTATTTCAACCCGGCCAATCCGAGCAGCCCGACCCCCAATCCCGATCAGATGCTGCGCGTCGCGGTGGGGCCGAGCGACGACGATACCAGCTACACCGAAGGCGTGATGAAGGCGTGGAAGGAACGCGACTGGAGCTGGAGCATGGAAGGGCTCTCGCTCCACAGCTATACCGTGGTGAAATGGCCGCCCGCTTATGACTCGGTCAATTTCGGCGAGAAGGAATATGCCGAGATCATCCAGTCCACGCTGAAGATGGATGCGCGGATCAAGCTGCACTCGGCGATCATGGACAAATATGATCCGGAAAAGAAAGTCCCGCTGATCGTCGATGAATGGGGCGTCTGGCTCGCCAAGCTGCCCGGCTCGCCCGATGGCTTCCTCCAGCAGCAGAATTCGATGCGCGACGCAGTCGTCGCCGCGCTCAACTTCAACATCTTCGCCCGCCACGCGGACCGGGTGCGCGGCGCGAACATCGCCCAGATGGTCAATGTGCTCCAGGCGCTGATCCTGACCGACGGGCCAAAGATGGTGCTGACGCCAACCTATCACATCCACCAGATGTATCTGCCGTTCCAGGACGCGACCCTGCTGCCGGTGACGTTCGACGCCGGCGAATATCGCCAGGGCGATATCATTCTGCCGCGTGTCGATGCCGTTGCCCTAAGGGCCAAGGACGGGAAGCTCTGGCTGGCAGCGGTCAATCTCGATCCGAAGCGCCCGGCATCTATCCACGGAGCCATCGCCGGCATCCGTGCGAAGGGTGCATCGGGCACCGTGCTTACCGCGCCCAAGGTCAATTCGATCAACACCTTCGATGCGCCCGATGCGGTGAAGCCGCGCGCCATCAAGGCACGCGTGGCGAACGGCAATGTCGAAATCGAACTGCCGCCGCACTCGGTGACGATGCTGTCGATCGACGAATAAAGGGAGCGTGGCGAGCGGGAAACCGCTCGCCACTTGCTCAATCGTGGAAGGGGTCGGTGATCTTCCAGCGGCCGCGGAGAAACGCATCCGCCACCAGCCGCAGCGGATCGCTGTCCAGCTCGCTTTTACCAGCACGAACCAGCCCGGCAAAGCGGGTGTAGAGCGCGGGATATTCCCTGTCGTCGCCACGCGTTGTGCCCGATGGCAGGATCAGTTCGGCCCCGCCCCGTCGCAGCAGAAGCACGCCGTCATCGGTCTCCACCTCGATGTCCCAGGTCTGCGCGCCCGTCTGGCGAAAGTCGAAATCCACATCGACCGGCGCGCCGCCTCCCGTTCGCAGTGTCAGCCGCGCAGCAATGGGTGCCTCGCGATTGGAGGGCAGCTCGAGCTCGGAATCGCGCAGGAAAAGCGGCTCGGGCAGGATCCGGGTGATGATCGAAAGCGCGTTGATGCCGGGATCGAACACCCCCATCCCGCCCGGCTCCCAGATCCAGTCCTGCCCGGGATGCCAGACGCGCACATCCTCGCGCCAGCGTATCGCGGCGCGCAGCACCTTGCGCGACGCCAGCCATGCACGCGCGGGCTCCACGCCTGCGGCAAAGCGCGAATGCCACGCCGCAAACACGGTCTTGCCCGAAGCCGATGCCAGCACCTCCAGCTGCGCGGCCTGCGAAAGCGTGGCGGCGGGCGGCTTTTCCAGCAGCACGTGCAGCCCATGCCGCAGCGCCTCTCCGGCCAGCACGGGGCGAATCTGCGGGGGTGTGCAAAGCGCAACGGCATCGACCGGCAGACCAGTGGCGAGCAGTTCCTCGAGCGTGCGGTACGCGGCCACGCCCTCCATCGCCGCGCCGTCCAAGCTGACCGTCGCGACCAGATCGAACGCCTCGTTCGCCAGCAATGCCGGCACATGCTGATCGCGCGCGATCTTGCCCAGGCCGACGATCGCGATGCGGATTCTTGCGTCGCTCATAGCGCGCGCACCGATACCGGCTTCTGCTCGGCGCGGACCAGCGTGTTGCGCAGCGGCAGCGCGAAGGGGGCGGCTTCGATCTCGAAAACGTCCCCCGGCTCGGTTTGCACGCCGTCACTGAACGAGAGCGTTGCGGTTCCGAAGAAATGGACGTGGATGTCGCCGGGCCGCCGGAACAGCGGATATTTGAAATGGTGATGCTCCAGATTGGCGATGCTGTGCGACATGTTCGCCTCGCCAGAGAGGAATGGCTTTTCCCAGAGCACCGCGCCATTGCGCCGGATCCGGCTGGTGCCGCGCACTTCCGAAGGGAGATCGCCGACCAGCAGTTCCGGCCCGAGCGCAGCCTGGCGCAGCTTGGAATGGGCAAGCCACAGATAATTGTGCCGCTCGGTCACGTGATCGCTGAATTCGTTGGCGAGGCAGAAGCCCAGCCGGAACGGCGTCCCATCCGGGCCGATCATATAGATGCCCGCGATCTCGGGCTCTTCGCCGCCATCCTGCGCAAAGGCGGGCATAGACAGCGCAGCGCCGGGGCCGGTCAGGTGGGTGCCATCGCCCTTGTAGAACCATTCGGGCTGCTGGCCGGTTTCCCCCGGGGCGGGCTTTCCGCCCTCCACACCTTCCAGAAACATGCGCATCGAATCGGTCAGCGCTTCGCCCGCTGCGGCGGCCTTGTGCATCTTGTCGCGCCCTTCGGCGGAACCAAGATGGGTGAGGCCGGTGCCGGTCATCAGCAGGCGCGCGCTGTCGGGATGATCGATCGGCGCAAGCAGGCGGCCGGCGGCCAGTTCCGCGGCGATATCGACCGCGCCGTCTTCACCCGCGCCAGCGACAATCGCCGCCAAAGTCTGCCCGCGCTCTATCGCCTCGCTCGCCAGCCCCCGCACATCGCTGAAACCCGCGACGAACCAGGCACGCTCCCCGTCAGCCGCGATCAGCCGCCGCGCGCCGCCGTCCGATCGATGCTGTAGCAACCTGATCATGATACCCCTCTCCGATCCGTTGCCGGTGATTAGTCGGACAAAATTGATAAGGGAATATGGCTTTCGGACATTGCTACACCAATCTCCCCGTCCTAATCACGTTGGCTCAACGATTGGGGCAGGCATTTTGAGCAGTGAGGGATCCCCCCTCGACACGGTGGAGCGCAGTGAGCTTCGCACGGAACGCAGCACGGGCAGAAGGCTTCGGGGGGCGGTGGCGCACCATCTGGGCAGAGCGATCGTCAGCGGGGCGATCCAGCCCGGCGAGCGGCTGACAGGTGAGGTGGCCAATGCGGAGGCGCTCGACGTCTCGCGCAGCGCCTATCGCGAAGCCGTGCAGGTGCTGGCGGCCAAGGGGCTGGTTGAAAGCCGGACCAAGGCGGGCACGCGGGTCTTGCCGCGCAGCCGCTGGAACCTGCTCGATCCCGATATTCTGGCCTGGGCGTTTTCGGGCGAGCCTGACCTCGGCTTCATCCGCGACCTGTTCGAATTACGCGCGATCGTCGAGCCGGCGGCCGCGCGGCTTGCCGCGACCCGGCGCACGAAGAGCGACATTGCCGCGATGCGCGCCGCGCTCGCGCTGATGCGCAGGCACACGCTCGCCACCGATGCCGGGCGCGCGGCAGACCGCGAATTCCATGATGCCTTGCTCGAAAGCACGCACAACAGCGCGCTGATCACGCTCAGCGCCAGCATCGGTGCGGCGGTGAACTGGACGACCCAGTTCAAGCAGCGGACCAAGGCGCTTCCGCGCGATCCCGTGCCCGATCATGCGCGCGTCTGCGACGCGATTGTGGCGGGCGATGCCGATGCGGCGGAAGCAGCGATGCGCGCGCTCGTCGATCTGGCGTTCGACGACACGCGCTATTCGATGGACGGGCTCGACGGCCGCTGATCGCGACCCTCGCTTCTACTTCGCCGCCTTGAAGCGGATCGGCCCTTCCGCCGGGATTTCCACCCGCGTCCCCTTCCCCAGCGTCACCGAAAGCCGCTCGGGCGGATCGCGGCGTATCTCCGCGATATTGCGCTGGCGCGGATCGGCTCCCCGGATCGAGAGCCGGATGCGATAGCCTTCTCGAAAGCGCTTGGCCGTGGGCGAAAGCGCGATCTGCAGCGGATAGGATGTCCCCGGCTTCACGGGAAGCACATCGGCGCTGCGGCTCGAATGCCAGGGCAGGCCCAGATTGTCATAGGGCGCGGGCGAGAGCTTGCGGTGCGCGAGCGCCAGCCTGCCAAAGGCGATATTCTGCGCCTTTCCGTCTGGTGCGACCTCTTCGAGATAGACGAAGACGTTCCCGCTCGCCTGGTCGCTCGACACGGTCAGGCCCACCGTGGGATAGCCGGTCACGGTCACATCCTCCGCCAGCGGCGGCGAGGTGTAGGTCAGGCCCTTCTCATCGAGCACCGCAGGCCAGAAGGGGAAATATTCCTTGGTCGCTACATCATAATCGACCGCAAAGCTGTCGACGCCGCGCGCCGGTTTGCCCGCCAGCATTCCGTCGTTCGCCGATCCGATCGTGCCGCTCTTTCCCGGTGCGGGATAGAGGAACTGTCGCTTCAGGCCGGCCCCCGGATAGTGGTTCGCCGCGCGCCAGGGATCGCCCTCCGCATCCTGCACCCACCAGCGGAAGCGCGGTTCCTTATCGATCCCGGTGTCGATCCCCTTCAGATGCCGGTCGAAGAAATGTCGTTGCACCTGCCCCATGTCCACGCCCGGCGGCGGCACACAGTGGCTGCCCGGCCCGATCATCGCCCGCCCGCCCAGATTGACCGCAGCCAGGATCACCTGCCCCGTCGGCTCGTCCTGCCAGTTGCTCCAGTAATAGAAAGCGATGCCCGACCGCTTGAGCGTCTCGAAATAGGTGTAGGGGCTCGCCTCTTCCCAGAACCTGGTGCCGGTATATTTCGACACGCTGTCGCGAAACGGCATGGTGTTCCACAGCAGCGCCATCGGGTCGTTGCCCGCATGCTCCGCCACCGCCTCGCGTAGGAGCGCGCCGTCGCCATCGGCATCCACCGGCACGCTGGCGAGATCGACCGACAGCGGCTCATCGGGCCGCGTGTTGAACTGGCCCGTGATGCCGCCGGTGCGGACAAAGGCATATTTGTCGAAGTCGCTCGCGCCCGCGAACACCGCGCGCAGATGCGGGGGCGCGGTGGTCGCGGTCTTGATCACCGTCCCGCCCAGATAGGAGCAGCCGGTCATCCCGATCTTGCCATCGGACCATGGCTGGGCGGCCAGCCACTCCACCAGGTCATGGCCGTCCTGCGCTTCGGTCTTGTCCTGCATCCCCCGGCGGCGTCCGAACGAGGCACCCTTCCCGCGAATGTCCGCCACCGCCACCACATAGCCGTGCGCGGTCATGTCGCGCAGGCCCAGCTCCGCCGAATCCGCCACCTCGACGATCGCGCCCTTCTCGTCGCGGTAGCGCGCGCGATAGGGCGTGAAGGCGAAGATGACCGGAAGCCGCCGCTCGACCGCCCTGCCGTCGATCGCCGGGCGATAGACGTTCATCGCGATCCGCGTGCCGTCCCGCATTGGCACGTAGAAGGAGCTGCGCACCGTGCCGGAATAACCCGCGCCGGTCGGCCTCTCCGCCGTCTGCGCAAGGGCAGGCGGGCTGACAAGGCCGAGCAAGGCTGCGCCCAATATCCCCTGGCAAACCTGCTTCATGCCCACACCCCTCCTGACCGGCACATAATTACACCGACAAATTCTACTTGCGAATCCGCGTAATATTGCTGATAAAATTGTCAACAATAGTTGCGGGGCCACGTATTCCGGACACGGTGGCACACCCGGATGACGGAATAAGGGCGCCCTTCGCACGCGCCCGAAAAGAGCAAGAGAGCCTGTCTCGATGAATGAGCGGGCCTGAGCAGGGGAGGTTTAGTCTGATGAAATATGATGCACCCAATGCCCCGATGCTGCGCCCGGCGCGCCGCGCCACGCTGGCGATCGGCACTGCCGCGATCGCATTGATGGCGTCCGCGCCCGCATTCGCGCAGACCGCCGATGAACCGGCCGCCGCAGAGGGCGCGGCCGCGAGCGAAGACGAGATCACCGTCACCGGCAGCCGCATCCGCGGTGTCGCGCCGGTCGGCTCCCCGCTCCTCTCTTTGGGGCGCGAGGAAATCAATTCCAGCGGCGCGGTGACCACCGATCGCATGCTGCGCGAACTTCCCCAGGTCTTCGACCTCGGCGTTTCGGAAAATTCGCGTGGCCAGTCGGGCGGCAGCAGCAACATCACCTATGGCAACAGCGTCAATCTGCGCGGCATCGGCCCCTATGCGACGCTGGTGCTGGTCAATGGCCACCGCGTGGTGGGCAACACGCGCTCTGTGGATCCCTCGATCATCCCGACGCTGGGGCTGGAGCGCGTCGAGGTCGTCGCCGATGGCGCCTCGGCGATCTACGGCTCGGATGCCGTGGCGGGCGTGGTGAACCTGATCCCGCGCCGCTCGCTCGATGGGATCGAGGCGGTTGCGCGCGTAGGCAAGGCGGACAATTTCCATGAATCGCTGCTCGGCATCGCGGGCGGAAAGACGTGGGACACGGGCCAGGTGATGCTGGCCTATGAGCATGTCTATCGCTCCAACCTTGCCGGTGCGGACCGCGATTTCTTCGTCAACGATCAGCGCCCGTTCGGCGGCCGCGACTATCGCGTGAACCAGTGCGACCCGGGTACGATCGTGCTCGCCGGCACCAATTACGCGATCCCGCAGGGGGGCGTGACCGCCACGAACCGCAGCGCGCTCGTCGCCGGCACCCAGAATCTGTGCGATTCCAATCAGGGCCAGGATCTCTTCCCGCAAACCGATTATGACAGCTTCACCGGCACGTTCAGCCAGGAAGTCACGCCCTGGCTCACGCTGCTTGCCGACGGTTTCTGGTCCAAGCGCAATTTCTATCGCAAGGCGCCCTACGCGACCGCGACTCTTACGGTGCCTAGCACCAACGCCTTCTTCGTCTCGCCGCCCGGCACCACGCCGGCGTCGGAGACGATCCGCTACAATTTCGTCGGGGATCTGCCGAACGACAACACCTATGGCTTCACGCGCACGTGGCAGCTCACCGGCGGCGCGCGCGCCAAGCTGCCTTATGCGTGGGAACTTCAGGCCTATTACAGCTACGGCAAGACGTTGGACCGGTCGGACAGCGTGCGCGGCATCAACAATGGCGCGCTGAACGCCGCGCTGGCGAGCAGCAACCCCGCCACCGCATTCGATCCGTTCGGGCTCCATCGCACCTCGGCAGCGGTGCTCGCGGCTATCTCGGACCAGATCTTCCTGGCTCCGACCTATAACAAGCTGCAAACCTATCAGGTCAGCCTCGATGGCCCGCTATTCGATATTGGCGGAAACAAGGTGCGGCTGGCGGTGGGCTATGAAGGCCAGAAGATCCGCTCCGATCTGGGCATCGCCCGCGGCGCGCCGACCACGCCGCTGACCTACCGCACCTTCCGCCGCGGCGTGGATTCCTTCTATGGCGAACTCTATCTGCCGCTGTTCGGCGATGGCAACGCCATGCCGGGGCTGGAAAAGCTCCAGTTCAACGCCGCCGTTCGCCACGATCGCTATTCGGATGTGGGCGAGACCACCAATCCGAAGTTCGGAATCGTCTGGTCGCCGGTTCGCGGCCTCGAATTCCGCGGCAGCTATGGCACGTCGTTCCGCGCGCCGATCTTCTCGCAGATATTCGGCAACAGCAACGGGCTGTATGTCCAGAACTATGTCGATCCGACCCTGGGCTCCACACTGGTGACCGGCATCGCGCGTTCTGGCGCCAATCCCGATCTGAAGCCCGAAAACGCAAAGACGTGGACGCTCGGCGCCGATTATCGCCACGGCTCCAATTTCCGCGCGAGCCTCACCTATTTCGACGTTCTGTATGAAGGCCAAGCGACCGCCTATCTCTCCGATCTCACGATCCTTGGCCGCGAGAGCGATTTTGCCGGGCTCAACATCATCTATCGCGGCGCGGCGGCAGCGGCGCAGGTGGCGGCGCTGTCCGCTGCCGGCATCGGCTTTGTCGGCGCTCCCCCGGCCAATATCACCCTCTACGTCGACGGGCGTAACCTGAACCTCGGCAAATCGGTGACGCGCGGCATCGATCTGGAGCTGATGTACCGGCTCGATGCCGGGTCTGCGGGTGCCTTCACGTTCAACGCCAACGGTACCTATCTGACCGATTACAGGGTTGCCGTCAGCCCCACCGCGCCGCTCAAGGATTTCCGCAACACCATCTTCAATCCGCTCACGTTCAAATCGCGTGCATCGCTCACCTGGGATCTCGATCCCGCGTCGGTGCGCGTGCAGTGGAACCATGTCGGCGGCTACCGGAACACGCTGATCACGCCGAACGAGGATATCAGCGCGTACGACACCTTCGATATCGCGGTGAACTACACGGTCGGCGACCGGACCGAGCGCAACTTCTTCAAGAACGGCTTCACGCTGTCGCTTGAGGCGCGCAACCTGTTCGATCGGAACCCACCCTACGTAAATCTCGCGCCATCGGGCAATGGCAGCGGCGGCTATGACGCCACCGTCACCAATCCGATCGGGCGGCTGCTCTCCGTCGCGGTCCGCAAGACCTGGTAATCCGTCGCGGCCCCGCTCGGGCGGGCTGGGCCGTGCAACGCCGTCCCCGCAGGTGCGGGGGCGGCGTTTCGCTTTTCACGGGGCCAGCGCGCTTGCCGCCGGGCAAGCCTCAGGAATGAAATTCGATATCGATGCCGGAGAGCGCGCCCAGCCCCTCCTCGATATGCTCTCGCATCAGCCGCTCCGCCTCCTGCGCATCGCCATTGACGATGGCGATGGTGATCTTGCGGTGACCGGCATTGGCCAGGTCGAGCCGTTCGGAACTATAGAAGGTGGCGAACAGAAGCCGGTACAGCGGCACCCGCAACCGCTGCACGAAGGTGCCGATATAATCGTTGCGTCCGCCCTCAATGATCAGGCGGTGCCACTCGTCGTTCAGCGCGGCAAAGCGCTCATGATCGGCGGTGTTCTCGCAGGTGTTGAGCTGTTCCTGGATCGCCATCAGGGCCTGCTTCTGATCCTGCCCGCCCAGCAACGCGAAATCATGCGCGGCCATGCCTTCCAGCGCCATGCGCGCGCGGTAGATCTGGCGCAATTCCTCGATGCTGAAACGCTTGACCGAAGCGCCGCGAAACTCCTCGATGACAAGCAGCCCCTCGCTTTCGAGCCGCTGGATCGCCTCGCGCACCCGGCTTCGCGACGCCCCGGTCTCGCGAATGATGTCGGCTTCGATCAGGCGCTGCCCGGGAACGAAGCGCCCGCGCCGGATGCGGTCGCGCAGCCACTCGCCAATGTCGCGCGCGCTCACCGCGTCGCCCGGCTTCCGGATTGTCGATGGGGTCAGAGCCATCGACACATATTTCTCCAACCCGGCACATCCCGCAAGCGCGAACCGCTCGCAAATGTCGGAGTTAGCAGCCGATGGACGGAAACGGTCTCATAGCTTGCTTCCGAGCTTCGCCAGATCGCGTACCGGCCGGCCCTTGTACGGGGCGTCCTGATAGCCGGTTGCCTGGCGGATGATCAGCCCGCGATTGATCGCCTCGCTGACCCCCAGCTCGCGCGCCTTGTAGAAGGATTCAATGAAAGCCATGGTCAGGCGCAGATCGGCCTGGCAGATCTGACGCGCCAGTTCGGTCGCGCGCGCCATCAGCCGCGCGCGCGGGACAATTTCGGAGATGAGGCCCAGATCGAGCGCACGCTGCGCCGTGATCGGCTCATGCGGCCCCAGCAGGAACATGCGCGCCACGGCTTCCTGCGGAATTTTGCGGGCCATCTCGATCGGCTCGATGATCGGCACCGCGCCGGTGCGGTGCATGTGCATGTCGGAGAAGGTCGCTTCCGGCACCGAGATGCAGATATCGGCGTCGACCAGGAAATGCAGGCCCGGCCCCGACACAAAGCCGTTGATCGCGGCGATCACCGGCTTCCAGCACCTGTTCTGCTTGGCCGTATAGGTCCGGATGCCTTCGTCGCGCTTCACATATTTTGGCTGCGGACCGCCGCGGAAGCTCGCCAGATCGGCACCGCCGCAGAACACCGTATCGCCCGCTCCGGTGAAGATGGCGACCTGAAGCGCCTCATCGGCGCGGAACGCTTCCCACGCCACCGCCAGCTCGCGCCGGTTCTGGTCGTCGATCATATTGTCGCTGTCGGGCCGGTTCAGGGTGATGACGCAGATCGGCCCCTGCGCCTCATATTTCAGCGTCTGGAACGCGGGGGGCGAAGCCTGGGCCTGTGCTTTCGCCTGCGCGACACCGGCCAGCGCCGGAGCCGCCGCGCTCGCGATGAGAACCGACCGCCTTGAGATGCCGCCCATAGATCTTCTCCCCCTGTTGCGGCCGCGCCGCTTATTTCCTGCGAAAGATGCGGTATCCGGTATCGTGCATCAACTTGCGCTTTTCGAGCGGAGTCAGCTGCTCCGTCGCTTCCGCGAGCCGGTGCACCATCGCCTCGAATGTCAGCGCGCTCCTGCCGAAATCGGAACCCCACATCACCCGGTCCGCACCGAACAGGTCGACCACGCGGCGCACATAAGCAGCCGGATCATCCCCCGCGCGCTCAAGCAGCTCGAGATTCACCGTGGTCAGCTTGAAATACACGTTGCTCCGGGCACCGACGGCGGCGCGTAGCGCATCCAGGTCCGCACCGGGCTTCGCCCACCCGATGTGATCGAGCACCACGCGCGCGTTCGGGAAGCGCGCCGCAAGGGCAGCAATCTGCGCCAGCGGCCCGGGCATGACCTCGGCAGGCAGGGTCATGATCACCACGGCCAGCCTCAGTTCGTCCGCCACCCGCCACATCTCCTGCGTGGTTGGCGCGTCGAGCCAAATGTAATTGCCGTCGGCATCCGGGCGCCCGGTTATGCGTACCCCCGTGACGCCGCGCTCGTGCGCCAGCCGCCGCAGCTCCGCCCCACTCTCGGGGGCCAGGGGATCGAGGATGACGACCACGGCGATCTTGTCCGGGAAACGGTCGCCGCTATCCAATACGAAGCGGTTATCGCGCTTGTACGCCTCGTTATATTGCACGGCCACGCCGCCTGCCACGCCATGTGCCTGCCACACCGGCAATACGGTTTCGGGGGTGTTGGGATGCGCTGCGATCCGCGCGCGCAATTGCTCCTCGCCTTCGCGCGCACCACGCGTGTCCTGCGGGTAGCGCGCCGTATCGGGCGAGAAGAAATGCGCATGCGTGTCGTACAGGGGGATGGCGGACGGGCGCTCCGGCGCGACGCAGCCACCGATCGCGAGCAGGCATGAAGCTGCGGCCAGGCGCAGCATCGCGCGCCGTGGGAAAGCATGTCGCACCTGGACGGAACGGCCATGCCGGTCAGCGCGGAGATTGCTCAGGATCGGCATATAAGTCCTTAGCTTATGGGCATGCGAACATCGCCACGCTACGGCGCTCCCCCGAACCATGTCTGTCTCCCTATCGAGGTACACGCCCCCCGATCGCTGCCTGCCGAACCGGCCTCGACGCGCCACGTTCGCTGTATCCCGGCGGGGATACAGATCGACGGAGGGCAGCCTGTTAACGTCGGCCAAGAACAGAAAAGCGGAGGAGAGCTTATGAAGCGGAGTTTGTCGGCATCGCTATTGGCCAGCGTGGCGTGTGTGGCGCTGTGGCCGGTTGCAGCAATGGCCCAGGATGTTCAGCCTACGGCGTCCGAGCCGGAACCGGCGCAGGCCGAGATCGTCGTGACGGGCTCGCGCGTTGTGCGTTCGGGCCTCGACGCGCCTACCCCGCGCACCGTCATCGGCGACGAACTGATCCGCAACCTGGGTCAGTCGAACGCCGCGGAAACGCTGCGGCTCATTCCACAGAACATATCTAACCTCTCTGATACGAATGTGGGCTATTCGCCGAGTGCAAACGTCGGTGCCTCTTTCGTCAACTTGCGCGGTCTCAATCCTGTATCCGGCACCCGCACCCTCGCGCTCGTAAACACCCGCCGCTTCGTCCCCAGCTCGGATGGCGGCGCGGTCGATTTCAACCTCATTCCTTCGGCGATCATCGAGCGGGTGGAGACGGTCACCGGGGGCGCCTCCGCTGCTTATGGTTCGGACGCGATCGCTGGCGTCGTCAATGTCATCCTCAACCACAAGCTCAAGGGGCTCAAGGCGGAGGCAAGCTTCGCCCAGACCACGCGTGGCGAGGGCAAGAGTTGGTTCGGCTCGCTCGCCTGGGGCACCGGATTCGCCGAAGGCCGCGGCCATTTCGCCATTGCGGGCGAGTATCAGGACACGGGAGGCGTCGGCAATTGCTCGGAAGTCCGTGCATGGTGCGCCGAAAGCTATGACATCTTCAACAACGCATCGAACGTTCTCCCGAACGGGACATTGTCGGGGTATAATGTTCCGGGATCGCCGGGATATGGGCTGCCTCGATACATTGTCGGGCCGAATTCGAAACAAGCGTTCAACGATGTTCGCGGCGTGGTGCGCAACCTATCGCCAGCCGCTCTCGCGGCACGTAACAAGCGTTTCAGCGATGACGGGCTTTCCATTACCGATTTCGACCAGGGCCGTTTCGTATCGAGCGGCGCGACCGACGCGCGGCAGGGCGGCGATGGCGAATCAACCTATTCGAGCTCGCCGCTGCGCAGCCCGTCGACCCGCTATGTGGGCTTCGCCTATGGCAGCTTCGAAGTCACACCAGCGTTCAAGCTGACGACCGAACTCACCTATGCGCATCGCAGCGCATCGGCCGTCGCGACCGCGCTGGGCGGACGATCGACCTTCTACGTCAAGCCGACCAACGCCTATCTGCCCGCTTCGCTCAGGACCCTGCTCAACGGCACCTCGTTCAGCCTCGGCAAGGATCTCGACGAGCAGATCGAGAACGTAAACCATGTCGAGGCCGATGTTTTCCGCGGACTGGTCGCTGGAACGCTCAAGCTGGGCGGCAGCTGGGTTGCGGAAGCCTATTACCAATATGGCCAGAACGACCGCCACCAGACGGCGTCGCGCGTGCGCGTCAACCAGCCCTTCATCTACGCGCTGGACGCAGTGGTGAACCCCGCAAATGGGCAGATCGTCTGCGCGGAAACGCTGAAGGCCTCGCCCGACCCCCGCTCCGCCGGATGCGCGCCGATGAACCTGTTCGGCGTGAACAATCTGTCTCAGGCGGCGATCAACTATGTCTATCGGCCGATCTACGAAGACTTCACCTTCCGCCAGCATGCCGCATCGGTGAACGTTCGCGGATCGCTGTTCGACGGCCGCTCGGCGGGCGGGATCGGCGTAGCCGCGGGCGTGGATTACCGCAGCGAGAGCGGCGGCGTCGACCACCGCGACATCCCCGAATATTCGGACTACGGCCTGACCTTCGGCCTCAACTATGCCGGAAAGATCCAGGTGATCGAGGGCTTTGGCGAGGTCAACTTCCCGGTCTTCACCAACGGCCCGCTCGGCAAATCGCTCGAGATCGACGTCGCCGGGCGCTACACGCAGAACAAGAGCCACAACATCATCTCGAACGAGCGCAAGACCACCGGCGCCTATAGCTGGAAGGCGGGCATCGTTTACGCGCCCACCGATTTCCTGCGCTTCCGCGGATCGCGCTCGCGCGACATTCGCGTCGCCGGCTTCCGCGAATTGTTCGAGAACCAGGTGCCCGCACAGGCAGGATCGCCCCAGGGACTGGTCGACAACCACAATATCCCCGGCTCGCCTTCGGGCGGCGACGATCCGACGGTAACGCTGGCGGGAGGCAGCTTCAGCCTGAACCCGGAGGAATCGGATACGATCACGGCCGGTTTCATCGTGACCCCGGGCTTCATCCCCCGGTTCCGCTTCGGCATCGACTGGTATCAGATCAAGGTGAAGCAGGCGGTTGCGGGGCTTGCCCGGCAGCAGCTGGTCGACATGTGCCAGAAGACGAACCAGTTCTGCGATCGCATCACCTTCGCCAGCCCCACGGACATCACCTTCCTCGATTACCGGCTGGTCAATCTGGGCCAGTTCACCGTGCGTGGCCTGGATATCGAGATGCAATATGATCTGCCTCTCGAGGAAATATCGGGCAGCTGGAACGGCAAGCTGGGCTTCCGCGCGCTGGGCAGCTTTCAATATGACATGCTGATCCAGCCGACGAGCGACGTGCCGGCGATCAACTATGCCGGCCAATCGGCGGACGGCCGTGACACCACGCCGTTCGCACCGTCGCCCAAATGGCGCTGGAACGCGTTCCTGAGCTACGACACCTCCGATTTCAACGCGACGCTGGGCGCGCGCTATGTCGGGCGGGGCAAGCTGGATGCGACCAAGATCGGGCCGGAGGACGAAGGCTATAGCCCGACGCTCGACAACAGCATCTCGACCAACCGGGTCGGCGCAGCGACCTATTTCACGCTGGGCCTCAACTACCGCATGCGGGCATTCGGCCAGAATGACGGCTTCGAGGTGTTCGGCGTCTTCGACAATATCTTCGACAAGAAGCCGTCGATCGCGCCGGGCGGCGGCCGCCAGGCGACGGGTTCTACCTACCCGACCAACCCCGCGCATTTCGATACGCTGGGTGCGCGGTACAAGGTGGGCATCCGGGCCAAGTTCTAAGCGACTGCCGATGATGCATTACCAGCCGGCTCGATCCGGCATAGTCTAAGGAACGGCAGCCCCGGTCGCACACAAGCGGCCGGGGCTGTTGCAAATCGGGAGAGAGTGGATGCGGATCAGAAGCGGCGTCAGGCCATTGGGGGTTCTTGCCGCCACGGCAGCCTTGTTATCCGGCTGCCAGAACACGCGCGAGGCCGCAGTTCGGCCAGCGGCCCCGCTGGTGGTGCATGGCGCGCTGGGCGTAGTCGAGGTGGGGCCGGTGCACCTGACCGTCGAGCGGCTCTATCCTGCGGGCACAAAGGTGCAGCAGGGCGGTATCGCCACGCTGATCCGGCCGGAGAACAAGCCCGATCTGGGCACCAATGCCGAGACGCAGGTGCTGCGCGTGCCCGCCGATCAGGCATCGGATCTTCGCATCATCCTGACCGTCGCGGATGGACTCTACCGGATCGTCGGCCGCAAATCGGCGGGCATCGCGAGTATCGCGGACCTGAAGGGCAAAAGGATCGGGACCTCTACCCTCTCCTCCTCCGGCTATTTCCTGCACCTGATGCTCAAGCGCGAGGGCCTGACGCTCAGCGATGTAGAGGTGCGCGATATCATGCCCTATCGCGCGCTGGTCGACGCGCTGCGCGGTGGCGAGATCGATGCGATCTCGATCTGGGAACCGCACAGCGAGAATGCGGTGCGGATGCTGGGCGAGGACGGGATCCAGTTCGCAGGCACCGGCGTCTATCGCGAGCTGTTCAACCTCAATACCACCCAGACGGCGCTTTCGGATCCGGACAAGCGCCGGCGCATCGTCGAGTTCGTGCGCGCGCTGATCGACACGACCGCCGAGATGAACCGCGATCC
Source organism: Sphingomonas soli NBRC 100801 (assembly GCF_001591025.1). Lineage (GTDB taxonomy): Bacteria > Pseudomonadota > Alphaproteobacteria > Sphingomonadales > Sphingomonadaceae > Sphingomonas > Sphingomonas soli. The sequence goes on along the minus strand of NZ_BCTZ01000017.1, from coordinate 74,524 downwards.
CGGCCGCGCGCAGCAGCTGGTCGCGAGTGCAGGCGGCTATACGCTCGAAGAGGTGGCCCGGTCCTGGAAGCACCATGCCTTCACGGCTTCGTTCCCGGACGACATGCTCGACGTGATGGTGGATGAGGAAATCTGGATCGCCGCGTTGCAGAAGCGCCCGGCGCGCTCGCGCGAGGAGCTCGCCAAGTTCATCGATCGCAGCATCTATGAAGAGGCGCTGGCGCTGAAGCGCTAAGGCCAAGCCCGTTTTCAGGAGGCCGATTCGACACCTTACCGTCATCCCCGCGAAAGCGGGGACCCAGAGCCAGGCGAGGGTATCGCCGAGAAACCCTGGGTCCCCGCTTTCGCGGGGATGACGATTCAGGATGTCCAGATCAGGCTGAAAGGATGTCTCGCGCGCGGGTTCAGCGCGCGGGCGGGGGCACGTGGCGGCGGATGATGCCGAGCGACAGGAACGTCACTGTCAGCCCGATCGCGAGCAGGATGAAGAACGTCTCCCATCCGCCGGCCGCGAGCGCAGCCGTCGCGATGAAGGGGCTGATCACCGAACCCAGCCGCCCGAACCCGACCGACCAGCCGATCCCGCCTGCGCGAAGCGAGGTGGGATAGACGTGCGTCGCCACCGAATAGATCATGATCTGGAGCCCGCCGACCAGGAAGCCGGTGATCGTCAGCAGGATCAGCAGCGGCACCGCGCTCTGCGCCGGATCGGTGGGGTATTGGGTGAGCCCGAGCGTGACGAGAACGCCCGCCGCCGCCATCCCCATCAGCCCCTTTCGCGAGCCGAACCAGGTGATCGCCGCAACCCCGAGCACGCTGGCGAACATGCCGCCAAAGGCCAGGCTGGACGAGGCGATGCTGGAAACCTGCACGCTATAGCCCGCGTCCGACAGGATCGTCGGCATCCACTGCGATTCCATGTAGAGGCACATGAAGATCGCGAAGAACGCGGCCCAGAGGCCGATCGTGTCGCGAATATATTCCTTGCCGAACAATTGTGTGACCGTCGTCTTCCGCGCCCCCTCTGCACGGGCTTCACTGGCATCGACGATCTGTTGATCGTCTGCGATCGAATGGCCGATGCGCCGAAGAAGCCGGATCAGCGCGCCACGCGACTTCGGATCGCGCGCCAGATAGCGCGGGGATTCGGGCAGGGTGAAGAGCTGGATCAGCCCGATGATGATCGCGGCCGCGCCGCCGACCACGAACAGCGATCGCCAGCCCCAGACCGGCAACAGCACCGCCCCCAGCACGCCGGAAAACGTGCCCCCCAGCGGGATGCACACAATGCCTAGCGTCACCACCAGGGAGCGGCGGTGCGCGGGAGCGAATTCGGCGAACATCGCGGCGGCGGCGGGCATCAGCGCGCCCATGCCGAGACCGGCGATCAGCCGCATCGCGATCATCGACGTGATGTCGTTGACGAAGGCGTTCGCAAGCGTCGCGACGCCGAAGACGAGGACGCTGCCGGTGATCGTTGGCCGGCGGCCAAAGCGATCACCGAGCATGCCGCCGACCATGGTGCCGATCACCATGCCGGCCAGCCCGACCGAGGTGGCCATCGCGAACGCGTCGCGCGTGACCCCCCATTCCTTGATCAGCGGCGGGATGGCCAATGGAAGCAGGCGATTGTCGAGCCCATCCATCACCACCGCCAGGGCGACCAGTATCACGACCCAGGTCTGATACCGGCCCCATGGGCGTTCATCGATGAGCCGGCCGATATCGGCGACGGTTTCGCTACCTGCTTCGTTCGCCATATCGATTCTCAGGTAGCAGCCACACGTTGCTGGACCGCGTCTGCCGTGCCGCGATCCTTCAACTGGAAGATTTCGCGCGCTTCGGCGGCGGTTGCCGGCTCGCGGCCCCAGATCGCGGCGATGTTCACGATCGCATCGACCAGATCCGCATTGGTTTTCGCGGCATTGCCATTGGGCAGATAGATATTGTCCTCAAACCCGACGCGCACCGAATCGCAGTTCATCGAAAGGCCCAGATTGCAGACCCAGAACTGGTCCTTGCCGGTAGCCGTAGTGCCCCACAGCGAGTTGGGATAGAGGCGGCGCCCTTCCTGGACCGAGAAGATGATGTGCGGCGCGAGCGGCGGGCTGTTGCCGAAGCCCGAGCCGTGCAGGATCCACAGATTGGACTGCAGCGGATCGAACGCGCCGGTCTTTGCCACGCGCAGCATGCGATGCAGCACCGCAGCGTGCGGCACTTCCCATTCGCAGACCGATCCCATCGCAAGCACGCTCTTCATCGTCTGGCTGACCAGTTCGAGCGAGTTCACATAGGGCGTCTCGACCATATAGCCGCCCTCCGGATTGAAGAAGTCGCCCGATGCGCAGGCGATCCCGAACAGATCCTGGCGCGGCTCCAGCTCGAGCAGGCCCAGCCGCTCCTCGTCCTTTGGCCAGATATACTGGCCGGTCGCCTTGTCATAGCGAATGCCGATTCCGTTGGTCGTCTGGATCAGGATGTCGCATTTGTCGCGGATGCGCTCGATGATCTCGGCATAGATCTTCTTGTCGCCCGAATTCTTGCCCTCCGCATCGCGGGCATGGACGTGCACGACCGACGCACCGGCCTTCCAGACCTGATAGGCATCCTCGGCGATTTCAGCAGGCGTAATCGGTACTTTCGCGCCTTCGCGATCGCGCTGCATGCCGCCATTAATCGCTGCAACGACAATCACTTTCTTCTTAACTTCCATCACCCGAATTCCTCAGTCACTCAGTTGATGAAGGGGTATATCAGCCCGCCTTGGGACGTCTGTCTCCCGAGTGAGATACAGGGTGCGGCCTTTCTTAATCGCCCGTATCGGATTATAAGTGCAGCAGATTCCGATAGGGACGAACGGGAGGGGACAGGTGCGGCTTAGCCAGGTTGAACATGCGCCGCTGACGGGGGCGGTCATGAGCGCGTATCGCGATGTGATCGGTGCGTTCGGCTCGCAGAACTCGCAGGACCTGATTGGGCGGGCGATCAATACGATCGCGCCGATCGACCGCTTCTACGTCTCCGAGCGCGCCGACCCGTTCAAGCCGCCGCACCTGATCGCGCATTGCATCGAAGGCGGCCTGGCAAACCGGATGGACGATTATCTCCAGCGCTATTTCCGGCGCGATCCGATCGCGCGCGCGATCGAGGCGGCGAGCGAGGACGGCGCGACCGTGGTGCTGCGCGTCGGCCCCGAGGATATTGACGAGACCGAATATCGCCGCCCCTTTTATGACGAGGCCGCGGTGGTGGAGCGGCTTTCGTTCGTCCAGAGGCTGGCCGATCGCTGGCTGGTCATGAACATCGCGCGGCGCGCGCCGGCTCCTTCGTTCAGCGATGACGAGCTGACTGCTTTCGCGAGCCTTAGCCAGTTGCTGCTCCCGGTCGTGGCGCGCCAGGCGGAACTCGATCCCGCGCCGCAGCGCCCGCACATCCTGGGCGTCGAGGAAATCGAGGAGCGCTTCGCCACGCAATTCCCCGAGCTGAGCCCGCGCGAGCGCCAGGTTTGCGCCCGCACGGTGGTCGGCATGACGTCGGAGGCGACGGCATTGTGCCTCAATATCGGGATCGGATCGGTGCAGACCTATCGCAAGCGCGCATTCCAGCGGCTCGAAATCTGCAGCGCATTCCAGCTCGCGCACCTCGTGATGCACTGAGCCGACCGGGCCTGTATCCTCGGCGAGGGACAGACCCCTAATTCCCGGGCTGATATCGCCCGCTCTTAACAAGGAAGCGAGCGGCGGGCCTGTCCGGCAAGGCCGCTTCGATCTTCGGTGCGCGTGAGGATCGAGAATGCGGATTTCTGTGTTGCTCCCGGTCGTTTGCGGCGGGCTCGTCATCGCCGGGAGCGTTGCGGCTCAATCGGCAAAGGAACCGCCGCGGTCCGATGCTCGCGCGGCGCTGGTGCTCGCCCGCCAGGGCTCGTTCGAGGCAGGCGGCCGGATCATCGGTGACGCGGAAAAGTCGCAGTCCTGCGATCATGGGCATGTCGAATATCAGATCCCGGTAAAGGCCCGCGCGCTGCCGTTGTTCCTGTGGCACAGCTCCAGCGCGGCGGTGTGGCAACGGCGCTGGGACGGGGGTGAGGGGTTCCAGAGCATCTTCCTGCGCCGGGGCTTCGCCACCTATGTCTGGGACGGCCCGCGCGTCGGCCGTGCGAACTATGGGTGCGAGGATTACACCTATCAGGCGATGCCGGGGCGCGATGAGGCCGGGTTCGTCGCGTGGCGGTTCGGCCCGCGTCCGATGGAGTGGTTTCCCGGACTCCAGTTCCCCGCCGGTGATCCGGAAGCGTGGAACCAGGCGCGGCGCGCGCGCTATGACGAGTTCGATACCGTGCAGAATGCCGAGATCGAAGCCGCAGCTGCCGCGAAAGCGCTGGACCGGATCGGTCCGTCGGTACTCGTCACCAATTCCGCGGGCGGCCTGAGGGCGATGCTGACCGCGATCAAATCGGACAATGTCGCCGCGATCGTCGCTTACGAGAATCCCGGCTTCGTTCTGCTCGACGAGGGGCAGCCGAAGATCGAGCCCGGCCCGTACGGCCCGGTCTACGTCTCCGCGCCGGAGTTCGACCGGTTGACCCGGATCCCGATCCAGCTGGTGTGGGGCGACAATATCGGCAAGGCCGGAAACTGGCATCGCTCCTACGCCGCGTCCCAAGCGTTCGTCCGGACGATCAACGCTCGCGGCGGCAAGGCCGAGATCCTCCACCTGCCGGACAAGGGGCTACGCGGCAACACGCATATCCCCTTTGCAGATCTCAACAACGTCGCGGTCGCCGATCTGCTGTCGGCCTTCCTGCATCAACACGGGCTCGACCGTCGCCCGAAACGCGGCGCGCGCCAATCAGGAACCTTCCGCCCATGACGCATATCGACGCGACGCACCGGGCCGATCTGCGGACCTGGGTTCCGGGCGCTGACGGACATGCAGACTATCCGGTGCAGAATCTGCCCCTGTGCGCTTTTTCGACTGGGGACGGGGTGCCGCGCGGCGGAACGGTGATCGGCGATTATGTGCTCGACCACGCGGCACTCGCGGCTTCCGGGCTGCTCGATGCGGAAGAGACGGAGCTGGTCACGATCGCAGCGGCAGCGAGCCTCAACGGCTATTGCGCGCTGCCTGTGGCGAAGCGGCGAAGGCTGCGCGCGACCCTCTCAACGGTGCTGAGCGGATCCGAACCGGTGGGAGCGGAACGGCTGCTGGTGGAGCGAAAGGACGCGCAATTCCATCTGCCCGCCGAGGTGGGCGACTATACGGACTTTTTCGCGGGCATCCATCACGCGCGCAATGCCGGCAGGATGTTCCGCCCGGACAATCCCCTACTCCCGAATTACAAGCATGTACCGATCGCCTATCACGGTCGCGCCTCCTCGGTCTTGCCTTCCGGCGCGCCGGTGGTACGCCCGGCGGGGCAGCGTGCGGCGCATGGCGCGACGGTGCCGGATTTCGGACCCAGCACCCGGCTGGATTTCGAACTGGAACTGGCCATCTGGATCGGTGGCGGGAACGCGCCTGGAGAGACGATCCCGATCGAACGCGCAGGTGAGGAAGTGGTCGGCTTCGGGCTGCTCAACGACTGGTCCGCCCGCGATATTCAGGCGTGGGAAACGCAGCCGCTCGGCCCTTTCCTTGGCAAGAATTTCCTGACCACGGTATCGCCCTTTCTGGTGACCGCCGAAGCGCTGGCCCCCTTCCGCACCGCGCAGCACCCGCGCGACGCTGAGGACCCGGAACCGCTCCCCTATCTCCAGAATGCGCAGGATCAGGCGAGCGGCGCGTTCGACATCCAGCTCGAAGTGCTGATCGCCACGGCAGCGATGCGCGAAGGCGGGCTTGCGGCGCACCTGCTGACGCGGGCGTCGACGCTCGACCTGTACTGGACGCCCGCGCAGATGCTCGCCCACCACGCCTCCAACGGATGCCCGTTGCGCCCGGGGGACCTGTTCGGAACCGGCACCGTTTCCAGCCCCGCACCCGACGGGCATGGCAGCCTGCTCGAAATGACGAAGGGCGGCCGCGAACCCGTCATGCTACCGAATGGCGAGGTCCGCACCTTCCTGGAACCGGGCGACGAGATCATCCTGCGCGGGCGTTGCATCCGCCCCGGCTTTGCGACCATTTCGCTTGGCGAGGCATCGGGCATCGTTACCGCATAAAGCGGCCCCCGCGTACCATCCGACCCGCTGATCAGGCACGCTTGCTCCCATCGACGCGCCTGCCCCCGCAGGCCGTGCACGCCCGCGCGCCCGAAACGTCCGCCTGCAAACACAAAGTCGTTGCGATACCGATACTAACAATCTAAATTGGACATCTGTTTCAAATAACTTGCTGCGCCTGACTGTATTCTTTGTTCAAGGCTGCGCAATTGTGCAGATGAGGAATGCGATGGGTAGAACGATCTGCATCATAGATGATGATGAAGCAGTAAGATCTTCCCTGAGAGACCTATTTTCTTCGCAATCTGATCTGGTGATCCGCGCCTATGCATCGGGAGATGTGCTTTTGCGGGAGGCGGACTCGCTTGAACCCGCAGTGTTATTGCTTGACATCCATATGCCGGGGGCAAGCGGGATCGACGTGCTCAATGCTACCCGCGCCATGGGAAAATTCGTGACCGTCGTGCTGACGGGCCAGGGCAATGTCGACGTTGCCGTAGAAGCGATGAAAGCCGGCGCTTTTGATTTCGTCGAGAAGCCGTTCGACGTCGAAACCTTGATGCAGCGCGTGGCGGACGCATTCCTTCGGCTGGAGAGCGACGGAAGTATGGCAGCGCGCATCGGCGCGGCGAAGAAGGAGATCGCCAAGCTTTCCCCGCGCGAGAGGGACGTGCTCGCCGGACTGATCGAGGGAAAGGCAAACAAGGTGATCGGATACGATTTGGGCATCAGCCCCCGCACGGTCGAGATTTACCGTGCCAATCTGATGGACAAGTTGGGTGTGCGCAGCTTGCCCGAGGTCCTGCGCGTCGCGTTCGCGGCGGGTCTGATCCAGGACTGAGAGATATTCTGGAGAAATCTTCCAAGCCTAGCGTGGCCAATACACACGCGAAGCCGTGATCCGGAGAGGAACTGGCGGTGGACATTGTTGGCAATCCGCACGCAGCGCGCTGCTTTGACGCCCGGCCTGGGCTCAATCGAATTGGAGCGGAAGGCGTGGTCCTGGAGGAGAGGTATCGCCCAATTTCCGGCTCAAGCTGCACAGATGGGGCGCGTTGATCAGGGCGGCCACATGGCGGCGAAAGCCGATGCGCAGCGCAGCCATTAGGGGAATAAGCGCGTGAGGGGGGAATTGCCGAGCTCCGTATTGCTTTTCAAGGTGCGCGACCGGCTCTGCGCGTTGCCGATCGACCATGTCGGCGAAACCATGCGCCCGCTCGCCGTGGAATCGATCCCCGCCGCGCCGGCGTTTGTTTTGGGGACCTCGATGATCCGCGGCACGCCCACGCCAGTGATCGATGCGGGGGCGCTGATGGGACAGGATGGGCAACCGGCCTTCACCCGATACATCACGCTCCGCACCAGCCAGGCCCCCGTCGCCTTGGCGGTGGAGGCGGTGCTCGGCAGCCGTGCGCTTTCGCCTGCTTCGTTCCGGCGGCTCCCGCCTTTGCTGGGAGAGGCTGGCGGCGGCATTGTAGATATGCTCGCGTCGCTCGATTCCGAGCTTCTATCGGTGCTGAGACTGGCCCGATCCGTAACCGAGCGTGCGCTGCAAGCGCTGCAAGGCGGGGCACAGAAATGAGCGCGCCGCCCGGACCCGCCGAATTGAGCGCTTTCGCGGAGATAATCCTCCAATCGGTGGGACTCGATTTTGCCGCGGACAAGCGCGCACCGCTGGCGGACCTGCTTCGCGCCCGCGTGCACGAAACCGGATTATCCGTTCGCGGCTATCTGGAAATGATCCGGAAGCCGGAGCGATCGAAGAACGAATTGCGGATCCTCGCGCAAGAACTGACCATCACCGAGACATCTTTCTTCCGCAATCCCGATCAGATCGACGCTTTTGCGCAGGTGGCGCTTCCGGATCGGATCGCGGCGCGATCGGATGTACGGCGGCTGCGGCTCCTGTCTGCGGGCTGCTCCTCTGGAGAGGAAGCCTACACGCTTGCCGCCTGCGTTCAGGAGCACCCCGCGCTCGCAGGCTGGGATGTGCCCATCCTCGGCATCGACATCAGCTCGCGCGCCCTGAAAAAGGCGAGGACGGCGCGCTATTCGCCATGGTCGCTTCGGCAGACGCCGTCGCCGCTGCGTGCACGCCTTTTCAAAGAGAGCGGCGGCAGCTTCCTGCTCGACCGCACCATTCGCGAGCGGGTCAGTTTTGAAGAGCGCAATCTGACCGCGGACGATCCATTGTTCTGGCATCCTCGCGCGTTCGACATCATCTTCTGCCGCAACGTCTTGATGTATTTCTCGGTCGAGGTTGCGCGCAGCGTGGTCGCGCGCCTTGCGCGCAGCCTTGCGCCGGGGGGCTTCCTGTTCCTGGGGCATGCGGAAACCCTGCGCGGGCTTTCGAGCGAGTTCAGCCTCTGCCAATCACACGGCACCTTCTATTACCGGCGCGAACCGGCCGCGCCTTTGCCGAAACAGGCCGGCGCGGTTCCAGCATCGCCGCCAAGCTTTATGGACGCCGCTCCGGTCGAAGATCGTTCATGGTTCGGAGCGATCCACAACGCCTCGCGCAGGATCGAAACGATTACCGCTAGGACCCGGCGGCCGCGCAGCGAAAGCCAAGCGGCGCCGGAAAGTCACCGGAGTGACGCAGCGCGCGAGGCGGCAATCGATCTGCTCCGCCGCGAACGCTATGCGGAAGCGCGGGAATTGCTGAGCGCGCTTCCCGTTCCGCTGGCGCGCGAGCCTGGGATGCTGCTTCTCAAGGCCGTAATAGAGACCCATGTCGGCGATCTGCCTGCGGCGGAGCGGACGTGCGAGGAACTGCTCTGGCTCGATCCGGGGTGCGCGGGCGCGCATTATCTGAAAGCGCTGTGCCGCGAGAGCGCCAGCGACAGCCAGGGCGCCGTCCAGCACAATCGCGCTGCGGCCCGGCTAGACCCAGACTTTGCCATGCCGCGGCTCCATCTCGGTCTGCTCTCGCGCCGCGCAGGCGACAGCCGCACCGCCCGGGACCAATTGCGCCAGGCGCTGGCGCTGCTCGATCGCAACGTGGGTGATCAGGTCGGCCTGTTCGGCGGCGGGTTCAGCCGCAGTGCGCTGATGACATTATGCCGCACCGAGCTGGCGGCATGCGGAGGTGCAGCATGAGCGACCTTGCCGCCAAACTGCGCGAGGCATTCGATCGCAGCTTCGCCGCAACGCCAGGCGCAGAGGAAGCGCCCCCAGTCGACCTGCTGGCGATTCGAGCCGGCGGCAAGCATTATGCGATCGCGCTTGCAGACGTCGCCGCGCTGGTCAGCGACAAGCAGATTACGCCGCTGCCGAGCGCGCGGCAGGAATTGCTGGGCGTCGCCAATCTGAGCGGAGACATTGTCCCGGTCTATGGGCTGAGCGAACTTCTCGGCGACGGCGGGGGCGACCGCCCACGGTGGATCGCAATTGCCCGGCATATGCGCGCGCTGGCCTTCGCCTTCGAGGCGTTTGAAGGACATTTGCGCGAACCTGCGGAGTGGATCGCGCAGGCGCAGCAAAGCGCGCGCCGCCGCCATATCAGCGCCAGCCTGACCGGAAAGCAGAAGCGACCGGTCATCAGCCTGCGCTCATTGATCGAAGACATCGAAAGCAGCTCGCAGACGAGCGATGCCGGAGGGGAGAAATAGTCATGGCGAAGAACTGGACGTTCGGCCGGATTCTGGCGGCGGGCTACGGGCTTATCGGGCTGGTGCTCTTGTTCGTGGCCATTGTCGGCTACACGAGTACTGCGACCACGCTCGAGAAGGAGGCGCTGGTCGATCACGCGCAGCAGGTGCGCCGCAATCTGCTGAAACTCGTCGCGCAACTCACCGACGTCGAGACCGGAGCGCGCGGCTTCGCACTCGTCGGCAAGGACGAATATCTCGTTCCCTATGAGGCCGGATCACGCGAGGCCCGCAATACCCTCACGACGCTACGCAACCTTACGACCGAAAATCCGGGGCACCAGCGCCAACTGGCCGAACTGGCGCCGCTGATCGAGAAGCGCATCGCAGATGCGCAGCAGGTGGTGGAGATCAGGCGGACGCAGGGCAGCGAAGCCAGCCAGCGACTGGTCGCCACAGAAACCGGCAAGGAGCTGATGGACCGGATCCGCGCCATCACCGGGAGCATCGACGCGGAGGAAAACAGCGTTCTCCAGGAGCGCGCGCGCAACGCCGAGGAAAGTGCGTTCTGGGTAAAGGCCTTCATTCTGTGGGGCGGGTTGATCGGGGTGGCGCTGGTCGCGCTGACCGGGTGGTTGACGATTGCCCGGCTGAAGCGGCGCATCGGAGGCGCGGTGGGACTGATCGAGAGCTCTTCGGCGGAACTTCAGGCGGCCGCAAACCAGCAGGCGACGGGCGCGAAGGAGCAATCGAGCGCGATGAGCGAGATCGCGACGACAATCCGCGAGCTGATCGCGACATCGCGGCAGATCGCGGAGAGCGCGCAGCGCGTGGCGCAGGTGGCCGAGGATACCGACACCGCCGCCCAGGCCGGCGAGCAGACCGTCGACAGCGCGAATGCATCGATCTCCGGCATCCGCCGCCAGGTCGACCAGATCGTGAGCCACATGCTCGATCTGGGCAGGAAATCGCAGCAGATCGGCTCGATCCTCGACATTGTTTCCGAACTCGCGGAGCAGACCAACATCCTGGCGGTGAACGCGACGATCGAAGCGGCGGGCGCAGGCGAGGCGGGCAAGCGCTTTGGCGTGGTGGCCGACGAGATCCGCAAGCTTTCCGACCGCGTCGCCGGATCGACCAAGGAAATCCGAGTCCTGATCGATGATGTACGCACCGCGGTGAACACCACCGTGATGGCCACCGAAAGCGGCTCCAAGGCGGTGGATGCCGGCGCGCAGGAGTTCGAGAATGTCGCCGCCGCGTTCAAGCAGATATCGGGGATGGTCTCGACCACGACCGACGCAGCCAAGGAGATCGAGCTTTCCACCAAGCAGCAGACAAGCGCTGTGGAACAGGTGAACATCGCCACGTCGAACGTGGCCCAGGCGACCAAGGAGACCGAGGCCAGCGCGGCTCAGATACTCCAGACCGCATCCGAACTGGCAAATCTCTCGCGCGATCTGGCGCAGCTGATCCAGGCCGGCTCGCGGGCGTGACACCCCCAAAAGATCCGTTGCGGTTCTTCCGCGTCGAGGCCCGGGAAATCTCGGAAGAGCTGGGCCGCGGCGCGCTGGAGATCGAGCGGCAGATCACGCCCGAGGCGGTCGCGCGGCTCATGCGGCTCGCGCATACGCTCAAGGGTGCCGCCAGCGTCGTCAGGCAGCGCGTAATCGCCGACCTGACGCATGCGCTGGAAGATTCGCTCGCGGCTCTTGAGGGGCAGAAGCGTCCCTCCCGCGCGGCGATCGACGCAATCCTAGCGCATGTCGATGCGATTGCGGCCGAGGTGGAAGCGCTAACCCCTGCCCCGGCCAGCCCCGCCGCCGCGCCGAAGAACGCAGCGCCCGCCGCCAGCGACGAATATCTGGGAGGGCTAAGCGCCGACCCCGACGAACTGGATGCGCTGACCCGCGGCATATCGGAGGCGACCGTGCAATTGCACGGATTTCGTGACGCCGCGCTGCTGGTAGAACAGGCGCGCGACATGTCCCGCGCGCTCGCCGGGGACGGGCGGGACGCTTCGCGCGCGATGCTCGTGCCGGATGCGCGGCACCGACAGATCGTGGAGGACCTGCCCCGCCTGCTCGCCGAGCTCGAGCAGCGCCTCAAGTCGACCACCGACCAGGCCGAGCGCGAGCTGCGCACCGCGCGCGACGCTGCCGACCGGCTTCATTTGATCGCGTGCCACACGGCATTCGGCGCGCTCGAACGCGCGGTGCGCGACTCCGCGCAGGCGCTTGGCAAAAAGGCCGAGCTTAGTTTCCGGGGAGGCGACGTGCGGCTCGACGGCAAGGTCCTGGGGCTTGTCCACCGCGCGCTGGTGCAGCTCGTCCGCAACGCGATCGCCCACGGCATCGAGGCTCCGGCGGAACGCATCATGGCGGGCAAGCCCGAAGCGGGACGCATCGAGATCGAGGTCGTCCGCCGGGGCAACCGGATCGCATTCTTGTGCAGCGACGATGGCGGCGGCATCGATCTCGATGCGCTTCGCCGGGCGGCCGAAGCGCGCGGCGCGCTGCCCCCTGGCGCGGACGCCGCCGGCGAGGCCCAGCTTCTGGATTTGCTGTTCGATGGCGGCCTTTCGACCGCGCAGGGAGTAACCGAGGCCTCGGGCCGGGGCGTGGGTCTGGGCGTCGTCCGGGAGGTCACCACGCTTTTGAAGGGTAGCGTTGCGGCGCGAACCGCGAGGGGGAGCGGCTCCACGATCGAACTGCTGGTGCCCGTCTCGCTCGCGGCAATGGATGCTCTGCTCGTCGAAGCCGAGGGGCTGACCGCTGCAATCCCGATAACGGCCACGCGCCGCACCGTATGGCTCGCCCCGGGCGCGGTGTCGCTCACCGCAGATGGAGCATCGATCGTCGACGAGGACACAGTCATCCCGTTCATCGCCCTGCCAGAGATCCTCGACCCGGCGCACCGGCTCGGGGCGAACACGAGCGAAATGACCACCGCGGTGGTGATCGGCAATGAATCGCAGCGCGCGGCGATCGGCGTGCACGGTCTGAAGGGCACCGCCGGCATCGTGGTGCGCCCCGCGCCGGCGCTCGCGCATGCAGAACCCGTGGTGGCGGGCGTCTATCTCGATCCCAACGGCGTGCCCCGGCCGGTCATCGAAGCCGAGGCGGCCGTCGCGGCAGCGCTGCGCAGCAAGCCCGTGGAAAATGCGGGCAAACGGCGTCGGCTCGCGCCCATTCTGGTCATCGACGATTCGCTGACGACGCGCATGCTCGAGCAGAGCATCCTCGAATCTGCGGGATATGAGGTAGAGACGGCCAATTCGGCCGAAGAAGCGCTGGGTAAGGCACGGAAAAGACGCTATTCTCTGTTCATGGTGGATGTCGAGATGCCCGGCATGGATGGCTTTGCGTTCGTGGAAGCGACGCGCGCCGATCCGAAGCTGAGCGCGGTCCCGGCGATCCTGGTCACCTCGCGCAACTCGCCCGAGGACCGCCAGCGCGGCACGGATGCCGGCGCACACGGCTATGTCGTCAAAAGCGAATTCGATCAGCGCAGGGTTCTCGAGATGATCCGCGGGCTGGTGAAGTAGCGATGGCGAAGATCCGCGTCCTGATCGTCGAGGATTCGCTGACCGTCCGCGAACGGCTGGTCGAAGTGCTGTCAAGCGACCCGCAAATCGAAGTCGTCGGCACCGCCGAAGACGGCAAGCGCGCGATCGAGCTGTGCCAGGATCTGCGGCCCGACGTGATGACGGTCGACATGATGCTGCCGCTGATGACCGGCGTCGCGGTGACCGAATATGTCATGGCGCATTTCCCCACGCCGATCCTGGTGGTTTCCGCTTCGACCAATCGCGGCGAGCTGTTCCGCACCTATGACGCGCTGGCCGCAGGCGCCGTCGACGTGCTCGACAAGCCGTTGGGTGACGAGGAAGACGGCAAATGGGAGGCGCGGTTCGTAGCGGCGGTGAAGCTGGTTTCGCGCATCAAGGTGATCACGCATCCGCGCCTGCGGATCGGCGCGTTGGGGGACGCAAATCGCAGCCCCAGGCCGACGGCCGCGGCCGCTCCGAGAAAGGCCGCGCGAGGCAGCGATGTCGTCGCCATCGGCGCATCGACCGGCGGTCCGGGTGCCGTCGTCGAGATCCTTCGCGCGCTGCCCGCAGACTATCCCCTGCCGATATTGCTGGTGCTGCACATCGGCGAACCGTTCGGAACCCTGTTCGCCGACTGGCTCGATGCGCAAACGCAGCACCCCGTGGCCTATGCCCGCGACGGCGAAAGGCTGGGATCGCAGCACCGTATCGTGATGGCGCCGCCCGATCGCCACATGCTGATAGAAGACGGCGTGCTGCGGCTGAGCTCGGCGGCGGAGCGCTATTCGTGCCGCCCATCGGTGGATGTGCTGTTTGAATCGGTTGCGCGCGAATATGGCAGCGCCGCGATCGGATGCCTGCTGACGGGAATGGGGCGCGACGGCGCGTCCGGGCTTCTGGACATCCGGCGCGCCGGGGGCCGCACCATCGCGCAGGATGAAGCAAGTTCGGTGGTGTATGGCATGCCGCGCGAAGCGGCGCAGATCGGCGCCGCCGAACGCATCCTTCCCTTGGCCGAGATCGGACGGGCGCTGATCGCGCTGGCGCCGGGAAAGTTGCGCAGATGAACACCCGGGTCCTGATCGTCGACGACAGCTTCACGGTTCGCATGAACCTCAAGGAAGCGTTCGAGGAAGCCAACCTCACCGTCAAAGCCTGCTCCACGCTCGGCGAAGCCCGGGAGGTGCTTTCGCGCGAGGAGTTTGGCCTGATCGTACTCGACGTGCGCTTGCCTGACGGCGACGGGGTCGAGTTTCTTGCCGAGATCAAGGCAGCCCCCGGGACGAACGCCGTCGCAGTCATGCTGCTGTCGAGCGAGACCGAGGTGCAGGACCGGCTGCGCGGGCTGAGGACGGGGGCCGACGAATATGTCGGCAAACCCTATGACCTGAGCTATGTCGTCGCGCGCGCGGGCGAATTGCTGCGCCGCGCCCAGACCGACGAGACACTGGTCGGCCAGACCATCCTGGTGATCGACGACAGCCCCACCTATCGCGAGCAGCTGAAGCAGGCGCTTGAGGATGCAGCCTATCATGTGCTGACGGCCAGTTCGGGCGAAGACGGCCTGCGGCTCGCCGCCGCCGCGCGGCCCACGGCAATGGTGGTGGATGGCGTGCTGCCAGACATTGACGGCCCATCGGTGATCCGGCGCGTGCGGCTGGATGCGGCGCTGCGCCGCATCCCGTGCATCCTGCTGACCGCATCGACCGATCTGGCGGCGGAGGTCCGCGCGCTCGACGCGGGGGCCGATGCGTTCGTTCGCAAGAGCGACGAGATCGAAATCCTGCTGGCAAGGCTCGGAGCCGTGCTGCGCAGCGCCGAACGGCTGGACGCCGGCGAGCTTGCCAGTCCCAGCCTGCTTGGCCCCAAGAAGATTCTCGCCGTCGACGACAGCGAAACCTATCTCCAGCATCTCGCCAGCGAGCTGCGCGCCGAGGGATATGATGTTGCGCTTGCGCGCTCCGGCGAAGAGGCGCTCGAACTGCTGGTAGAGCAGCCCGTGGATTGCATTTTGCTGGACCTGATGATGCCCGGCATGGACGGCCACGACACATGCAGGCAGATCAAATCGGTTCCGCTGCTGCGCGGCACCCCGGTGATCATGCTGACTGCGATGGAAGACCGGGAATCGATGGTGCGGGGTCTGGACGCCGGCGCCGACGATTATATCTGCAAGTCCAGCGACTTCGACATCCTGCGATCGCGCGTGCTGGCGCAACTCCGCCGCAAGCAATTTGAAGACCAAGCGCGCCTGATCCGGGAGCAATTGGCGCAGAAGGAACTCGAAGCCGTGGAGGCTCGCGCAGCGCGCGAGCTGGATGCGATGCAGGCCGTGCTGGTCGAGCGGCGGCGCAACGAGATCGCGGTAAGCCAGTTGCAGAGCGAGCTGGCGCACGTATCGCGGTGGAACGCGATGGGCATGATGGCGGCGACGCTGGCGCACGAATTAAACCAGCCCCTGACCGCGGGCATGAACTTCCTGGAAGTCGCGCGCCGTCGCTTGAACGTCGAGGACATGGACCATGCCGCAGCGGAGATGGTGGAAAACGCATCGCGCCAATTGGCGCGCGCGGGCGATATCATCCGGAACCTCCGTGATTTCATCGAGAAGCGCGAGACGAACCGCACGGTCGAGGACCTGAACAAGGTTGTCGAGGAAGCCATCGCGCTCGGCACGGTGGGCACCGCCTATTCGAGCACCCGGCTCGAGGTCGATCTTGCCCCAGGGCTTCCGCCGATGTTGCTCAACAAGGTCCAGATCCAACAGGTTATCGTGAACCTGTGCCGCAACGCGATGGAGGCGATGCGCCGCAGCCAGCAGCGGGTGCTGACGATCGCAACGCGGCTCGATGATCGCCGCTCGGCGCTAATATCGGTTTCGGACACCGGGCCGGGCATAGACGGCGAGGTGATGAAGCGGCTCTTCCAGCCCTTTACCACTACCAAGAGCGACGGAATGGGCATCGGCCTGAAGATCTGCCAGTCGATCATCGAGGCGCATGCGGGCAGGATATGGATCTCTCCGAACGACCAGGCCGGAGTGACCTTCAACTTCACCCTGCCAACCGAGATGCTGGAAGCTTCCGGCTAAGTAATCCGGCGCTTCGAAGGCGCGGAATTGGGCGCTGGGTAGCAGGAAGCGGCGCTTGCCTGGGGTCAGAACTCACTGATCAGAGCCAGAAGATAACGGTGGCAGCGGTCGTAGCGGGTGGCGACGCGGTGCCAGTCGATGCCGTGCGGTGCGCCTTCAAATAGGTCGCGTCGATGGCTCGTGGTCCGGATCTGCCTTTCAACGGAGTTTGGAAATCGGCCTTTTGGGCCGGGAACTGACGGTCAGCTTTCAGGCGAGCCGCAAAAAGCTGGCGCTGGTTTAGCCGGGCGCCAGTGATCGGGCCTGGGTAGGCATTGGGCACACGCAGCCTCGATCACAAATGCTCAAACCCGAGCAGAGCCGACCCGGGAACTAGCGCGAACGAGAATGGGCGGCCGCGCATCGATTCCTTTTGCCCCCAGGTTTCAAATCCACCGTCATCTTCAGGGTTGAACTGGCGCGACGGCGCTGCTATTTATTTCTTCTGTTGGAAAGCCTTTCCATTGAATGGAATTATATGAACACCGATCAGTGTCCCCCTGGTGAGAGCGTACCCAGCGAGGGACATCCGATTCCAGATTTGGATGGGTCCGATCTGCCCACCTTTGTCGTGCGTGATGGCGCGACATTCTTGCTCTGCGCGATCACTGCGCAAGGGCGGCGCAGTTTTCCCCACACGGCTGGCGCACAGCACGCC
The DNA here is from genome assembly GCF_001591025.1 of Sphingomonas soli NBRC 100801. Lineage (GTDB taxonomy): Bacteria > Pseudomonadota > Alphaproteobacteria > Sphingomonadales > Sphingomonadaceae > Sphingomonas > Sphingomonas soli. The sequence continues at coordinate 57,432 of NZ_BCTZ01000017.1, read as the reverse complement.
GAGGTCGGTCCTGAAGGCGTCCTTTACAGCTTCTCGACAGTCCATGTGTCCTCTTCGCAGTCCGTGCCGTACACGATCGGCTATGTAGATTTTCCCGGAGATGTCCGTGTCTTGGCAAAGGTGCGGGGCTCCCATCACGCATTGGGCTGTGACTGTGCCGTTCGCCTTGCCAGCGAGGGTTCCGAATGGTTCGTCGAGCCTGTCGCGGGGGAAGGCCAGTGAGCCGCGCCTTCATCGTGAGCGGCGCGATGATCCCGATGGGGAAACATCGTAATTCAAGCTACGGCGGATTGGCGGTGCCGCCGGTCCGCAAGGCAATGCGAGACGCTGGTCTCGAAGCGAGCGAAATCGACGCCGTGTATTGCGGTCATGCCTTCGGCGGAATGCTTACGGGCCAACGCATCGTCAAGGAGGTGGGGATCGGCGGCGTTCCGATCTTCAACATCGACAATGCGTGTTCGGGCGGTGCCAGCGCCTTGCATCTCGCCTGGAAGAGCGTGTGCAGCGGGGAACATGCTGCGGCGCTCGTAATCGGGGTCGATAAGCTCACCCAGTTCGGTGGGGGCACCTTGCCGCTGGTCGCGGAAGATATCGAAGTGCAGAGCGGCATGGTCATGCCCGCTTTGTATGCGATGCGGGCCCGGCGATACCTGTACGAACGGGGCGTGTCGACCGACGTGCTGGCGCAGGTTAGCGTAAAGGCGCGGCGCCATGGCGCGATGAATCCTTTCGCACAGCTGCGCAAACCGACCAGCGTCGAAGAGGTTCTCGCGTCTCGGATGATTTCCGACCCGCTTACACTGCTGCAATGCTGCCCGACTGGCGACGGCGCGGCCGCGGTCATCGTGGTGAACAACGACATTCGCAAGCGGCTAGCGTTGCCGACGGTGGAAATTAGCGGATCTGTGCTCCACTCCGGAACGCCGACATCGGGCTTCCGCAACATGTTGCAACCGGAGATTACCCGGCACTCCGCGAGCGATGCCTTCGAGCAGGCGGGAATTGGGCCGCAGGACCTGGATGTCGTCGAACTCCACGACGCATTCTCGATAGCAGAGCTTGTATATTATGAAGCGCTAGGGCTCTGCGAAGCCGGTGAATCCGCATCCTTTCTGACCTCGGGCCAGAGCAGTTTCGGCGGCGCCGTCGTCGTCAATCCCAGCGGCGGGCTGCTTTCGAAAGGGCATCCTGTTGGCTGCAGCGGTGTCGCGCAAATTGTCGAACTCTACTGGCAACTGACGGGTCAGGCGGGCGCACGACAGGTGCCGAATGCGCGCGTCGGCATGACGCACGTCACCGGCGGTGGCATAGCTCGCCTCGATCATGGCGCATGTGCCATCCACATCTTGAATGCACTGGACAGAATATGACGGGGAACAGCGACGAAGGACCGGGCACGAGCAGCATCAGCCGCGCCCTCTACCTGTTGGCGCACTTGGCCGACGCGCCGGGCCCGGTAACGGTCAAGCAGGTCAGCGCCGATCTGAAGGTGCCGCCATCTACCGCCCACCGGCTGCTCAACGCGCTCGCCGCTGAAGGGTTTGTAGCCGCGTCGGGCAGCGGCATCTATCGCATCGGGCCGCGCTTCTACCGGATCTCGGCGCGCGTGATCCAGGGCATGTCCCAGGTCACTATCGCCCAGCCCATCGTGGATGCACTGGCCGCAAAGTATAATGAGACGGTTCTGCTTGGACGGTATGTCGCCGCTGATCGGGCGATGAACTTTGTCTACCGTGCTGACGGTAGCCAGATGCTGACCTACCAGATCGATCTTCACCGGCCGCTGTCGTTATATTGGGGAGCGTCTGGCAAGGCGATCCTCGCATTCTTGCCGGAGAATGAAATCGAGCAAATCCTGCTTCGCGAGGCCGCCCCGTCGGTGTCGGGAGAGAAGCCGCCGTCCTTGCGTGCGAGAATGGCGGAACTACGCGAAGTGCGCGAGCGGGGATACGCGATCAGCGAAGGGCAAAAACTGCGCGGTGCGCGAGGCGTCGCCGCTCCGGTCTTCGACGCAAAAGGCGTTTTCGGCTGCCTCTGCATGACCTCTCCACAGGAGCGCATGCCCCACGCCAGTATCGATGCCATCGTTAAGGATATCATGGAAAAGAGCGACGAGATCTCGCGGTTTCTCGGAGCGGCCAGATGAGTTCGCCCGGCCAGCCGCTACATGGTGTACGCGTCCTCGATCTCACCACATTTCTTTCCGGACCTTTTTGCACGCAGATTCTTGCGGACCTTGGTGCCGAGGTGATCAAGGTCGAATCGCCCGACGGCGATTCCAGCCGACACATCCCCCCTCATTTCCTGGACGGGGAAAGCCTGTACTTTCTCGGGATCAACCGAAACAAGCAAAGCGTCTCGCTCGACTTGAAGAAGGATCGCGGGCGGCAGTTGCTGCTGGATCTCGTCGCGAAAGCAGATGTCGTGGTCGAGAACTTCCGGCCCGGCGTCGCGCGCAAGATCGGACTGGACATCGAGACGATCGCGGCCAGCCATCCGCGGTTGATTTGGGCGTCGATCAGCGGCTTCGGTCAGGCCGGGCCGGACAGCACAAAGCCCGCCTACGACATGATCGTGCAGGCGCTGTCGGGCGTGATGAGCATTACCGGGGAGCCGGGCCGACCCGCGGTCAGGCTTGGCATCCCGGCTGGTGACACGGTGGCGGGTCTCTATGCCTGCATCGCCATTTGCGCAGCCCTGCATCGCCGAAATTCTACGGAACGCGCTGAGATTATCGATGTCGCAATGCTCGATTGCCAGCTCGCGATGCTCTCGTATCAAGGTACCTATTCGCTTGTCGCAGGAACGGATCCGGGCCCTCAGGGCGCGGGGCACGATTCGATCCCGACCTATCGAACGTTCAAGGCCCGGGATGGCCGCGAACTGGTCGTGACGGCGAACACCGAAAAGATGTGGCAGGGGCTGTGCAGATCGCTCGATCTGTCAGAGTTGGCGGGTGATGCGCGTTTCGCGACCGCCTCCGACCGACTGAAGAATCGTGTGGAACTGTGGGAGTTGCTGGAGGCGGCATTCCTTGAAAAGGATGCAGTCGAGCATGTCGACAACCTCCAGAGCAACGACGTCCCCGCCGCGCTGATCAAGCGCGTTCCGGAGGCCCTTGACGATGCGCGTGCCGCAAATCGCGGCATGATCGTCGAGATGCAAACGCCCAAGGGGAAGCGGATCGAGGTGGTGGGCAATCCCATCAAGTTCGCCAGTGGCAGGGGCCCGGAGCCGACCTATCCGCCCACCCTCGGCCAGGACAATGTTTCCGTCTTGTCGGCGTGGCTGGATATACCGCGATCCGTCGCGGACGACCTGCTGGCCGACGGTGTGCTGGGGAATGGCTCGGCATGAATGGCCGGGCGCGGCCAGCGATCCCTGTGATCGCGTTCCACGCGCTTGGCCTCGACGGCCATTCGTTCGAGCCGCTTCGGGGAAGCCTGTCGGACGATCGGCCCCTGATTGCGGTCGATCTTCTGGGCCATGGAACGATGCGCGATCGTGCGAGCGATCGCCTTGAGGATCATGTCACCCACGCCGCAGAGCGTATCCGGCAGGTAGCGGACGGCCCGGTCCATCTGTTGGGACATTCGTTCGGCGGCGCGGTCGCGGCACTCGCCTGCCAGCGGCTTCGCGGGGATGGCCATGATATCGCGTCGCTCGCGCTTCTTGCCACGCCTTCGGCGGGAGGAAAACTCTATGCCGATCGCGCCGATGCTACCCGCCTCAACGGTGTCGAAGCGTTCAGGGAAGCCACCCTCGCCCGCTGGTTCGGCGATGCGCCGCCGCCGCACTGGCAGCCGCATATCGACTATGCATCGCGCTCGCTGACCTCCCTGCCCGCCGACGCCATCGCATCGACCTGGCTGGCACTCGCCGCTTTCGGCGATTTCTCCAGTCTGGATTCTCCGCCGGCAACTCTGTGCATCGCCTCTGCGGACGACCTGTCGACGCCGCCCTCGGTGATGTCGGGGATCGTGGATGCGATCAATGGCAACGCGACCGGGGCGGGTGCCGGACTCGAGACGCTGCTGACGGGCGGGCACCTCTTTCCCCTGACCATGGCACCCGATGCCGCTCGATTGCTCGAGGCGCATTGGGTCGCCGTTGAAGGCGCAGACATCGTGCCAGCGGGGGCGCGCGCATGAGCCGGTACAAGGACGGCACCATCCTTGTGGGCGGGCGAAGCATGATCGTGCGCAGGTCGGGAACGCCTGAGGGACAGGCCATATTGCTCCTGCACGCGCTGGGTCTGGACCGGCGCGCATTCGATCCGCTTCGCGATGCGCTTGGCGGATCGCTGGACGTCATTTCCTATGACCATTGCGGCCATGGCAGCCGTGCAGGCGACACGGGCTTCACGCTTCAGGCGCTGGTCGACGATGCGCTGGCCATGATCCGCTGGGTCGACCGGCCGGTTCACCTGCTGGGCCACGCCCTTGGCGGTGTTGTCGCCACGCTTGCGGCAGTGTCCCTGCGCAGTGACGTGCAAAGCCTCACGCTCGTTGCCACCCCGCTCGAATCCATGCCGAGCTTTGCCGAACGGGCACGACAGATCGAAGCTGGTGGCATGGCGGACACCGTCGAACAATCGCTGAAACGGTGGTTCGCCGGCCTTGAAGACCTACCCGCCTACCACAGCGCATTCGCCTATGGGCGCGACGCGATCTCGGCGGTTTCCGCCACAGGATATGCTGATGGCTGGCGGTCGCTAGCAGGGTTCGGACGCCTCCCGCTGGAAGCTACGGAGCTGCCGCCGACGCTCTGCATCGCTGCCGCCGACGATGCCTCGGTCCCGGTCTCGTCGTTCGACGGCGTACTTGCCGGAGGCGCGAAGGCGCGTGACGGGCTTCAGCTCGAAGTGCTGCCGCGTGGCGGGCACATGCTGCCGCTGACCGATCCGGATCGGCTCGCGCGGCAGCTCATGCAATATTGGAAGGTGCCCCAGCAATGAGCGTCACAGCCACCGCGTCGTCCGGATCTCTGCCGCGCGGCCTGCGCGTCGCGGTGACGGGCGGCAGCGCCGGAATCGGGCATGCGATCTGCACCCTGCTGAATGTTCAGGGCGCCACGGTTTTCAATCTCGACCTGAAACAGGGATCGGCGGGCGGCGCGGAAGCCTTTATCCACACCGACCTCCGCTCGTCGGACAGCGTTCGCCAGGCGTTCGAGAAGATCGGGCAGGCTGCGGGAGGTCTCGACGCGCTGGTGAACAACGCCGGTGTCGCGTTCGTTGGCGGCGTCGAAGATGGCAGCGACGAACAATGGCTCGAGCTGCTGAACGTGAACCTGATGGGGTACCGGCGCGCCACCGTCTGTGCATTGCCGCTGCTGCGAACCTCGCGCTCGCCCGCGATCGTCAACATCTCGTCATGCTCGGCCACGTCCGGCATCACCCAACGCGCAGCCTATTCGGCGTCCAAAGGTGCGATTCACAGCATGACGCTTAGTATCGCGGCCGACCTGGTACACGAAGGCATTCGCGTGAACGGCGTCGTCCCCGGCACCGTCGAAACGCCCTTCATGCACGCGCTGATCGACGCGGCGAGCGACCCTGCCGCGCAGCGCCGCGAATATGAGCAGCGACAACCTACGGCAAAGATGGTCGATCCGACCGAGGTCGCGCACGCCGTGTCCTTCCTGATCAACCCCGCATGTAGCTCCGTCACCGGATCGTTCGTCGTGGTGGATGGCGGCCTGGCCTCATTGCGGACGTTACGCAGCTAACAGACTAATTCAAAACGATAAAAGCGAGAGGACCAAGATGACAACCCACCCATTCACCCTGAACCGAACCGGTTCCCGCCGCCACCGGATCGCCCTGATCGACGGGCCGAACATGTCCAGCCTGGGCGCCCGCAGCAAACAGGTTTACGGGACGATCCGGTCGCTGGACGACCTCAAGGCCTTTGTCGTGTCCGCGGGTTCGGATATCGGCGTGGAGGTCGAGACCTTCTCGTCCAACCACATGGGCGAGATTCTTGAATATATCCACGGATCGGCCAATCGGGTCGACGGCTATATCATCAACCCGGCGGGTCTGACGACGATGGGCGAGGCCGTCCGTCACGCGCTTGAGGATACGACCAAACCGGCCATCGAGGTGCATTTCGCGAACATCTCCGGCGCACCGGGAACCCCGCGCGGTCTGGCCAGCGGCAAGTTGATCTCGACCTTCACGCACACCGCGACCGGCCTCTGCATGGGGTTGCGCCAATATAGCTACATCGCCGCTTTGGTGGGCCTGGTGATGGCACTCGACGACAAGGGTTTTCTCGGCGGCGAACTCGCGGACCCGGAGACGGCCTGAGTCCTGCGCATAAGCAGTCCGACGCCGGCCCATGGCTCCGACAGAGAGCTTCGACCGGAACAGCCACAATGCTCGAAGGGTAGGGGGTATCTGAACTATGGGACGGCGACATTTCCTGTTGGTGGGGACGTTCCTCCTCACCATGCTGCTGTACGTGGACCGCGTCGTGATCTCCGCCGCGAAGGAGCAGATCACGGGCGACCTCCAACTGAGCGACACCCAGTTCGGCTGGGTGATCTCCGCGTTCGCGCTCGGTTACGCATTGTTTCAGGTACCCTCCGGCCAGCTTGCCGATCGCATCGGGCCGCGCAAGACGCTGGCTGCGATCGTCGTCCTCTGGTCCGGGTTCACCGCGCTGACCGGGGCAGCCTGGGGCTTTCTCTCCCTGCTGGTGTTCCGCTTTTTGTTCGGCGCGGCGGAAGCCGGCGCGATGCCGGCCTGTGCCAAGGCTGTGTACAGCTGGCTTCCCACCGCCGAACGCGGCATTGCCAACGGCATCAACCTATCGGGTACGCGCGTCGGCGCTGCGCTGGCGCTTCCCGGCCTCGCCTGGATGCTTTCGACCTTTGGGTGGCGGCAAACCTTTGTCATCATGGGCGCAGCCGGCCTGTTATGGGTCTTCGCTTGGTACGTGCTGTTCAGGGATCGGCCTGAAGACCATTTCGGAATGCCCGAAGCGGAAGTCCAGCAGATCGTCGCGGGGCGAACACTTGCCACGCCGCACGCCGATCCGAGCAGGCACGGGTCCGCGTCGCATCAGGGCGGCCTGTGGCTCGTCGTCACGCAGTATTTCGCGTCGTGTTTCACCTTCTTCTTCGCGCTGTCCTGGCTGTTCCCATATCTGCAGAAGACCTACGGTCTGACCACGGTCGAAACCGGCGTCATGACCGCCATCCCTCTGGCGGCCGGCGCGGCAGGCAACTGGCTGGGCGGAGTGGGATCCGATTTCGCGGTACGAAGGACAGGCAGCATCGCATCGCTGCGTTATGTGGCTATCACTGGTTTCGTCCTGGCGGCGATCGGGCTTGTCGGAAGCCTCAATGCCGAAACGGCAATAGTGGCAGTGGCTTTTCTAAGCCTTACCGTGTTCGGTGCCGACATGACCCTCCCGCCATCCTGGGCATTCTGCATCGATGTTGGCGGTGAAAGGGCGGGAACGGTCACCGGTCAGATGAACATGGTCGGTGCATTCGGTGCCTTCGCAACCGGACTTGCCTTTCCCTACTTGTACAGCGCCTTCAATTCAGTGACCCCGTTCTTCCTCACCGCCGTTGCGCTGAACCTCACCGCAGCGATGCTTTGGATGTTCATACGGTCCAGGCGGTCCGGACCCGAAGCTTCCACCAGTTCAGCGTAGAACAGGCATATCACCGGGCAAACGTCGCATCGCGCTCTTGGGTTCTCATCTCCGGGACACGCAGCTCAGCGCCGCAGGGATGGTTGTACATGGACGACGACAGGAAGCTGGAACTCTCGCGGCGGGGACTGCTCGTCGGCAGCGCCGCGGCGGCGGCGGCCACCGCAGTGCCGAGTGCTGGTACTCAAGCGACGCCGCTGCGGCCGAACCCCGCCACGATGCCGGTCTCGTTCGAGGTCAATGGAACGCGTTACGATCTGGACCTGGATACCCGCACGACGCTCCTCGATGCGTTACGCGAGCATTTGAAGCTCACCGGCACGAAGAAGGGATGCGACCATGGCCAGTGCGGTGCCTGCACCGTCCTGGTGAACGGCGAGCGGATAAACGCCTGCCTCAGCCTGGCGGTCCAGCATAGCGGCGACGCGGTGACCACGATCGAGGGGCTGGGCACGATCGAACAGCTGCATCCGATGCAGGCCGCCTTCATCAAACACGATAGCTACCAGTGCGGTTACTGCACCCCTGGGCAGATCTGCTCGGCAGTAGCGGTGCTGGACGAGATCAAGCGCGGCGTTCCGAGCCATGCGCAGGTCGATATCGCGGCCCGGCCAGACCCGAGCGACGCTGAGCTGCGCGAGCGCATGAGCGGCAACATCTGCCGGTGCGGCGCCTATTCCAACATTGTCGAGGCAATGGCGGAAGTCGCTGGTGCACGCACATGAAGGCTTTCACCTACGAGCGGGCCAAGTCGCCGTCGGAGGCTGCCGCAGCCGTCGCCGGCACGCCGGGCGCCAAGTTCCTCGCTGGCGGCACGAACCTGCTCGACCTGATGAAGTTGCAGATCGAGATCCCGACGCATCTGGTCGACCTGCAAGATCTTGGGCTGGACCGGATCGAAAAGACGCCGGAGGGAGGCATGCGGGTCGGTGCGCTCGTGACAAACACCGCGCTGGCTTCGGACCCTCGTGTCCGCCGCGACTATGCGGTGCTCGCACGCGCAATCGTCTCTGGCGCATCCGGTCAGCTCCGCAACAGGGCAACGACTGCTGGCAACCTGCTCCAGCGGACCCGCTGCCCCTATTTCTATGACCCCAACCAGCCGTGCAACAAGCGGCAGCCCGGTTCCGGGTGCGCGGCGATCGGTGGCTTCTCGCGCCAGCTCGGCGTGATCGGCACGTCCGACGCTTGCATCGCGACATATCCTGGCGACATGGCCGTAGCTCTTCGCGTGCTCGATGCGACCATCGAGACGGTCGATCCGCAGGGCGCAACCCGTGCGATTCCGATCGCCGATTTTCACCGGCTATGGGGCGACACGCCCCACATCGAGACCGAGCTGAAACCCGGCGAGCTGATCACTTCGGTCACCCTGCCGCGTCCGCTCGGCGGCCGGCATATATACCAAAAGGTGCGCGATCGGGCGTCCTACGCCTTCGCGCTCATCTCCGTTGCCGCTGTCCTACAGCGGGGCGGAACCGGGCGCGTTGCCGTTGGCGGCGTCGCCCCGAAGCCCTGGCGCGTTCCCGCGGCCGATGCCGCCATCCCGCAGGGGTCCGGCACCGTTGCCGCCAGGCTGATGGCGGGCGCGCGACCGACCGAGGACAACGCATTCAAGGTTCCGCTGGTCGAGCGCACGCTCGCCGCGGTTATGACCAAAGCGAGCGCAGCATGAAGTTCGACGCGCCATCCGGCCCCAACCCGATCGACCGCATGAAGGTGGTTGGCCGCACCACCAGCCGGATCGACGGTCCCGTGAAGACCACGGGCGCTGCGCCGTATGCTTACGAGCGGCACGACGTCGTGGCGAACCAGGCCTATGGCTATATGCTGGGATCCGCGATCGCCAAGGGCCGGATCAAGCGCATCGATACGGCCGATGCCGAGCGGGCGCCGGGCGTGCTTAAGATCGTCACCGCCGCCAATGCCGGACCGTTCGCGACGTCGCGGCACAACACCGCCAGGCTGCTCGCCGGCCCCGAGATCCAGCACTACGACCAGGCAATCGCCCTGATCGTAGCGGAAACCTTCGAGCAGGCACGGGCGGCCGCGACGCTGATCCGTGTCGACTATGCCCGTGTTCAGGGCCGCTACGACCTGGCGGCGCAGAAGGATACGGCGCCTTTGGTGGGCGGGAGCAGCGGCGAGGGAAGCGCAGCAGCAGCTCTGCGCACCGGGGATTTCGAGGCGGCGTTCGCCGCCGCCCCGGTCAAGCTGGACGCCACCTACTCGACCCCAGACCAGAGCCACCAGATGATGGAGCCACACGCCTCCATCGCGGCATGGTCTGGCGACGAGCTTACCGTTTGGACATCCACCCAGATGGTCGCCTGGGCGGTGCAAGACCTCTCGCATACCTTCCTGATCCCGCAGGAGAAAATCCGCGTGCTATCGCCCTATGTGGGCGGGGGATTCGGAGCGAAGCTCCGCATCCGAGCCGACGTCGTGCTCGCGGCGCTGGGCGCGCGTGCGGTCGGGCGTCCGGTGAAGGTCGCGATCACCCGTCCGCAGACGATGAACAACACGGTGCACCGTGCAGCGACGATCCAGCGCATTCGGCTCGGCTGCGACCGAGAGGGGCGGATCGGCGCGATCGCCCATGAGAGCCTTTCGGGCAATCTGGAGGGTGGAAGGCCGGTAACAGCCACCGCACAGACGCGCCTTCTCTATGCAGGACTCAATCGGCTCACGTCGATGCGCCAGGCGGTACTCGACCTGCCCGAGGGCAACTCAATGCGCGCACCCGGAGCGGCGCCTGGCATGATGGCGCTCGAGATCGCCATGGACGAGATGGCCGAGAAGCTGGGGCTCGATCCGGTCGAGTTCCGTATTCGCAACGACACGCAGGTGGATCCCGAGAAGCCGGACAAGCGCTTCTCCGAGCGCCAGCTGGTGCGCTGTCTCCGCGACGGTGCGGCGAAGTTCGGGTGGAGCCGGCGCCCGATGCGACCCGCCCAGCGGCGCGATGGCAGCTGGTGGGTCGGTCTCGGTGTATCCTCGGCCTTCCACAACAGCCCGGCGATGAAGTCGGCCGCACGCGTGCGGCTGGAACCGTCGGGCCGCATCCTGGTCGAGACCGACATGACCGACATCGGCACGGGCAGCTATACTATCATCGCACAGACCGCCGCGGAGATGATGGGCGTGCCGCTCGACATGGTGGAGGTGCGGCTCGGGGACTCGCACTTCCCGGCGGCGGCAGGGTCCGGCGGGCAGTTCGGTGCGTCGAACTCGACCTCTGGCGTGTACGCGGCGTGCGTGAAGCTGCGTGAAGCCGTGGCCCGACAGCTGAACATGGAGCCCGATCGAGCCGTGTTCGAGAGCGGGCATGTCGTTGCCGACCGGCGCCGGGTAAGTCTCGCCGACGTGGCTAGGGGTGGCGCACTCACCGGCGAGGACGCCATCGAATATGGCGACATGAGCAGAAGTGTACATCTCTCCACGTTTGGTGCCCACTTCGTGGAGGCTGCGGTTCATGCTTACACAGGCGAGGTTCGGGTGCGGCGTATGCTTGCGGTGTGCGCGGCGGGACGGATCCTCAACCCGATATCGGCGCGCAGCCAGATGATCGGCGCGATGACGATGGGCGTGGGCGCGGCTCTGATGGAAGAGATGGTCGTCGATAAGCGGTTCGGCTTCTTCGTGAACCACGATCTCGCCAGTTACGAGGTGCCGGTGCATGCCGACATTCAGGAACAGGAAGTCCTCTTTCTTGATGAGGCGGACGAGATGGCCAACCCGATGAAGGCGAAGGGGCTAGGCGAGCTCGCCATCACCGGTGTGGCTGCTGCGGTTGCCAATGCGATCTACAACGCGTGCGGCGTGCGGGTACGCGATTACCCACTCACGCTCGACAAGCTTTTGGACCGGTTGCCCCGCATCGCCTGACCAGCGGACATTTACCCAGTGGATGTGAACAAGGCCGCTGACCCCGGCTTTCGTGCCGGCCCAGGCACCAAATGTGTCACATCAGATTGCGGTGAGGCGAGCGCGCGCTCGCCTCACCCAAGAGTCTAATCGGCAATCCTGCGAACCAGCGCGACCCAATCGTCGGATCCGCCGGACGGCGGCGTCCCGAGCGGGGCGAAGCGCGAATTGCGGACGGACCGGCTGGCCCCCGATTCCAGCGAAGCGGGTCCGCCGGAGATCTCCTTCACGCTGCCCTTGCGCAACGGGCCGCCCGCGACGGCGTCGTACCAATCGACGCTGTAGCGCCCGCTTTCGCCGAGCAGCGACAGAGCAGCGGGCGTGCCGGCGCGGGTATAGACGATGTAGGTCTTGCCGTGATCGGCGAAGACATATTCCGTCCTGGTGATGGTCAGATCGTCATCCGCAACCATCCCGAGGGCACGCTCACCGACATGTTCGTTGAAGAACGCGATTGCGTTTCTGCCATCGCTGAACTTCAGCGCGCGCGTGCGGTCGTTCTCGCATCCCAGGTCGTGGCACTTATTCGTCCAGCCATAGTACATTTCCATCCCCGCCGCCCCGGCGAGCAGCGCATTCCAGATGGAGTGCCGGCGGTAGGTCTCCCGCGTCGGGGCAATTTCGGGCTGAAACTTCGGCGGTGCTCCCGCCAGTGCATCTTTGGACAACATCGGCTCCGCGCCCGGCTGGCCGGGGGGGATGTCGCCCGGACTGAACGACAGGACGCCCTTGGTAGGCAGTGTGTCCAGGTCGAATCCGGCATCGATGGGCGCACCCGGGCCCGCCGTGCCGGATTCGTCATAGCCGATCACGACGCGGCGCCCCGCCTTGATGGAGGCGTTGGTCCATTTCACGATATCGGGACGCATGTCGGAAAAGTCTATTGTTGCCCCCTGCATCGCCAGTCCGTTCATGGACGATCCGCTGGAGAGGTGAGGCCGGAAGCGCTCTTTCTGGCGCGGATAGGTCGCCATAACGAGCGGGTGGTCATAGGGATCGAGGGAATCGATGTACTTCGCCTGCGCCCGAACAACATCCGGCTCCTGCGTATTCTCCTCGCCCATGTTCCAGGACACGGCGAGGAAATGATTGAAGCGTGCGACCATCTCCCTGATGTAGATCTTCCGCTCGCGGCCCAGCTTGCCGCCGTCCATGAAAAAGTTGTTCTCGACCTCCTGCATCTTGAAATGCACCTGGAGTCCAAGCTCGTCGGCATACGAAAGCGCACGCTGCCACTGGGCCAGCTTCACAACGTCGTAGCGGTCGTGCTCCACGCCCTTAGCCCACTGATCGGCGGTCGAGAGTTTTGCATAGCTGTCCACGGACACGCGCATGACCTGAGGAATGACATTCTGATCGTCGCCGCCGACGTTGAACAAGAGCATGCTGACACTGTTGACCCCGGCCCCTTGCAGATAGGCGAAGCGGCCCAGCAATCCCTTGCCGCGTTCGTTGCCCCAGGTGAACGACTTGGCCCGGACGTCATAATCCCGAACGTGAGGCTGCCAGTCGTGCCGCATACCCCTCGCGTTCGGCGTGCGATCGAAATCGACGTAAGCCAGCATGTTTTCCGGTGAATCCACCCCGAGCTTGAAGAATGGGCGGCCAGTGCCGGACCAGCGATAATATTGCTCTCCGCGATATTGCAGCAGCCCGCGGGCACGGACATTGTTTCGGGGCGTGGCGGATACCGCGAAACCGCCGGTCGTCCCATCAATCCCAACAACGGCTTCGCCACGCTCGTCGTTTGCCACAACATCTTTGCCGGTCCGGAAGCTGACCCGATAGGTCCATTCGCCCGCTTCCATGGGCACAAAATGCGCGCGCCACAGCTTCCCGTTCGTGCAACCGCGATCGGCAGCCTCGGCGCACGCCGCGAAATAGCCCGGCACCGAGTATTCGCGACCGGAACGACTAAACGTGACATCGAGCCTGTAGTCAGCGAAGGGGTTGGGACCGGCTGCCTGATCGAGCTCAGGTCCTTCCACGTCGATCGTAACCGGGTCGTAGATCCCCCCGGCATCGCGCGCAGTGACGGTGGGCTGTGCCGCCAGCGGTGTGCCAAAGGCTAAGGCGAGGAGGGTCAACCACCGCAATGGACGACCCAACAACAAGGTTCCGATATAATTCACGCCATTCCCTCCCGCGTTGTGCGATGCCACCTTCCCCATCGGGGGACTCGCTATTGATCCTTCAACTTCGCTGCCAGAAACCGCAGCACATCGGCCTCGGTCGCGGCCTTCGCCGCCGCGTTGGCTGTGATCGATTGCCGGGATTGGGCGGGGGTGTCGTAGCTGTGGGTGGCACCTTCGAACATGCGGATCGCGATGTCGTTGCCCGCCGCCCTGCTGCGTTCGACCAAGGTTTCGCAAACCTTGGGCGAGACCTTCTCGTCCGCCGTGCCCATGAACACGCGGACGGGGTTATAGGGCTTGTAACCGTCCTTCTCGAACCGCTTGTTGAGGACGCAGCCGGGGTAGATTGCGACCCCCACCGTAAAGCCGAGTGTGCGCATGTCGCCGGGCTTGTCGTCGGCCATCCCGGCGAGTGTGGTGATCGCGCCGTGAGACCAGCCGAACAGCGCGACGCGATTTGCGATGACGTCGGCACGCGACCGGAGGAAATCGAGCGCGCCATAGGCATGCAGCGGGCGGAAATCGACAGGGTCGATGGCGGCAGGGCGACCGGCAGACGTGCCGGCGAACCCAGCGGGGAAGCCGATCGAGCCGAAATCATCGACCATGAGGGCAGCATAGCCGTTGCGCGCCAACAGCATGGCCCACGCCTTGTGGCGGCTGGACAATGTGGAGGCGTCATACTTGCCCTTCGCCGATGACGCGTATGCGCCGGCGCCACCGTGCATCATCACGACAGCGGGGAGTTTGGCACGGGCTTTGGCCGGCTTGAACAAATAGCCCTTAACTTGGGTCTTTCCGTCGCGGCTGGGGAAGGTCACGGTTTCCACCTTCACCTCCTGTGCCACGGCGGGGGCGGCGATTGTCACGAGGGTAGCGGCAATCAGATAGCGCATCGCGTTTCCTTTCTTGACCGGGTCGATCTCACACTTCGGGCGCCTCGCGCTTCGTTGGTGAAGTCGATGCTGGCGGTGGTGATGCCGAGGGAGGCGAGCGCCGCCCGACTAATCATCGTCGTCATGCGCGACGCTCCATCCGGAAGGTGGCATAAGGCTTGAGCGAGGCGATCACTTCGATCGGCTCGGGCGGACGCCAGTTGAACTGACGCACCTCGATGTGGCCCGGCGTGACATCGAATAGTGTGAAGCCGTTTTTCTCCTGGGTTTCCGCCGTGTCGGTGCCCATCAGTTTGCCCGGAGTGCTCGGAAACATTCCGCGTCCGTGGCTAGGCCAGCCGGTGGCCGTGCCGATCGTGCCCGCAAGGACCGCCTCGAGCGGATTGGCCGTAAGATCGATGTTGCCGCTGCGCGTGAAATGCTTGGCGCCACTCGCGTGGATATCGCCGGATATGGTAATCGCAGGGCGCTCCCGCTGTTCGGTCAGCGCCTTGATCAGCCGCTGGTGCTGGTCGAACCAGCTCGTCCGCCAGAATTCCTTGTCGCTGTCCCTAGTGCCTGCTGGCGGTGGGTCCTCGTACCAATCGCCAAGCTTGCCCGCAGTCCAGCCGAACGGGACCGACGGGACGTGAATGTAATGACGGGCCTCCGATCGGCGCAGCCGTTCAATCAGGAATCGTTCGACGTCCGGAAACAGCATGCCGTTAGCGGTCCTGGTATCCAATCCGCGGCGACAATCGAACAATGCCAGCTCGGCGAGCTTTCCAATTCTGACCGTCTCGACCGTTTCGGATGTCAAGGCCCCACCGGGCAATTGCGGACGACCCAGGGCGAAGGGATAGGCGATTGCCGATGCGCGGCGTTGCAGATTGAGGGTGAAGGCACGCGGCGGGAAGGTGTACCCCCACGTGCCACCATTGTCGTTTTCAAAATAGTCGTGGTCGTCGCTGATGAAGACCAGCGGCACCGAGGCGAACCGGTCCTCATAAATCGACGCGATCTGCCGTCCGATCACCGTGTTGAGCGAACGGCGGTTGGTCTCGGAATCGAATCTCAGATCCTGGTCGATCCACGCGATCCTGCGATAGATTTCTTCGTTGCGCGCCCGGCTCCGGGCACTTCCGCGGATTTTCAGTGCGGTGTCGAGGTCCCAGTAGATGTGATCGCCATTCGCCACCGCCAGATCGGGCGAGAAGCTCAACGCACGATCGAACAGCGCGCGCCGCACGTTCACCGCCAGCGCGCTCTTGGCCTCGTCGCCACCCGCACAGGTGAAGAACAGAATCCGGAACCGCTCGGGCCGGTCGTCCAAGTCGGGCAGCGTCTTGAGCCGCCACGGTGCGCGCAGCGCGGCACCATATTCATCGGTCAGGGTCAGCTCGTGCGTGGTGCCGCCTTTGAGGCCTCTCTGAACGAAGCCCCAGGAATAGCCGTCCACATCCATTTGTTGCGCCGTGACCCGTCGCCCGTCGATCGTCAGCACCGGCGCTGCGGACGGCGGCGTGTCGAGCAGCACTTTAACCGCCAGCGTGTCATGGCTCGCCGAAGGCAGCAACGCTCTGACGGTGCGGGTTTCGGCGGTGCTCGCACGCGACCAGGAGACACCGCCGAATAATACCCCGCCGAGGCTCGCAGCAGCGGCACGGTGCAGGACGGTTCGTCTGCTATGCATGATGACCTCCTTCTCGTGGCTGTCGTCCGCCTGCACGCCAATCCAATGGGAGATCCCTCACCGCGCGTAGCGGTGAGGGCTAGCCCGGCATGTCTACAGTTCAGACTTAGAATTCCGCACTGAAGCCCAGCGACACGGTCCGTCCGTACGGGTTCGATACATAACGGTTGATGCCATGCGTCCGGCCCAGTGTGCCGCTATAGAATGGCGGAGCCTTATCGAACACGTTGTTGACGTTCAGGAACAGCCTGGCGTCAGCGGTCTTACCGAATTTCAGCCGGTATGCGACGTTCAGATCCAGCCTCGTATCCGATTCGACCACGTCGCCTCCCCCGATGGGCCGGTTGTTCGCATCGAGGATCAGCGGCGTAACGGCATCATTGTCCCAGTTCCTGTAGGAGCCGGTATGAGTCACGAACCCGTCGACCGAAAGCCCGCCCAGATCCCAGCCAAGCTGGAACCGTAAGCGAGTCTGGATCGAGGGGAAGCCGGAGTTGAAGCCCGAGGTGTTGAGAATACTGAACGGCTCGCCGCCGGTATTCTGGTCAAAGCGCGTATAATATGTGCCCGTGGCGCCGAACGTGAATTTGCCGATATTCTTGGTTCTAAATTGATATTTGAGGTCGGCATCGATTCCCTGGACGAACAGGTTGAGCACATTGGCCATATCGTTGTTGATCATGAAATAGGTTACGGCCGGCGGCGTCACGTCGATCGAGCCGCCATTGGCGACATTGCCAAACTCGTTTATTTGGGTCGTCGTGCAACCTGTTGGGCAGATTGTCAGGCGGTCCCGCATCGTGGTGGAATAAAACTGTTGCGTGACCTCAAGCCGGTTTACGCCGCCGAAGAACTTATTGCTCCAGAATGTCACCGATGTTCGAAGGCCGGGGACCTGCGCCGGCGCGAAGTCGACGCCGATGGACCAGCTGTTACCCGTCTGCGGCTCGGCGTCAGGCCCGATGCCATAGTCGCGGGTCAGGCCCGGATTAACGGAAGTGCCGATCTGGCACACGACGACCGCAGTCGCGCAACCGGGCAACAGCTTAACAGCCGGATAAATTTCAACCGGAACGTAGAAGGCCTGGGAGTTCGTCACTCCGACTGCTCTCCGCCGATAGCCGAGTTCCGGAATCCCGATCGTAGCCATAGGCGGCGCGACAAACGCGGTTGCATAGTTACCGCGCAGCCTCAGCCCCTTGGCCACCTCCCAAGTGGCCGCGATCTTGGGATTGGTGGTGTCTCTGACGTCGCTGAATCGGTCATATCGAGCCGAGAGGCTCAGGTCGAGCCGCCGCACGAGCGGTATTCCCATGGCCTCCGAGACGAGCGGAACCGCAACCTCGGCATAGCCCGAGAGGACATTCCGGTCGAGGTTGAAGGCAACTTCTCCGGCCGCATCGACATCCAGGACTCTCTGTTCGGCCCAATAATATTCGCCGCCAAACGCAAGACGCACGTCGCCGGCCGGCAGTGCGAACAGCACGCCTTGCGCCTCCAGCTTTGTCTGGTTGAATCTGTTGATATGCCGGGTGTAGCCTTGGTTGACGTAGAGGCTATTCAGAACCGCAGCCGAGGTCCTGCCGGCATTGGGCTGCCAGACGTCCAGTGCGTTCTCCGTCGTCAACGGGATGGCTGGATTAGCGGCACTGACACTACCGTTCGCGGCCGTGGTGCCGTTCAGCGCCCGCCGTACGCAGGCGGTGCAGATCGTATCCCTTTCGCGCGTGAAGCTGGTGCTATCCCCGTACGCATTGCTGAGTGTTACACTCCAGCTATCGGACAGCTTGTATTCGGCGTTACCGTAGAGATACACTGATTCGTTCTCTAGGTCTTGCGTGCCGTAATAATTGTCGGGTTTGATCGCGGCAAAGGATACGATCTGCTGCGTCACATTGGGCTCGCCTGCCGGCGCCACATAGAATGGATTGCGCTGGGTGACGCGAGTCGACCCGGGACCGAAGACAGTCACGTTGTTGACGTTCGCGGGACCGAAGTCGTAACTGTTCTCCTGCACATTGTAATTGGCGGTGGCAGTCACCGTCAGCCGGTCACCGAAGGACTGGTTTAAGCGTATCAACCCATTGGTGCGCTCCATGCTTCCAAGCGCACCCGCATAGATCGAATTGTTGCAAGGCGCGTTTTCCGTAATCAGTTCTGTGGGTGTCGTCGCCGAGGGTGACAGATAGGCCCGCGTCGTCCCGGTCGCGGTCGTACGAATCGTGGCCGGCATGCAGTTGAACGTGTTGGTATTGCGGCCGCCGAGCGGACGGTAATCGCCCATGGCCAGGATTTCCCGATCCTTCTTCCACAGCGGAGAGGCATACATATGCTGGACCGCGAAATAGATGCCGCCGGTGGCCCATTTCGTTCCCACGATGCCGTTGACGTCGATGCTGTGCCACTTGTCCGCGAGCCGAACTCGGGCGGTTAATTTGGCTCCGCTGTACGATGGCCGGGTGATGTAGTTCACCACACCCGCGACAGCATCGGAGCCATAGATGGACGACGCTCCGTCCGCCAGCACCTCGACCCGCTGGATCGCGCTGACCGGAAGGATGTTGGGATCCGATTGGCCATAGCGTATGCCGGCGCCGGGGACGCGCATACCGTCAATCACAACCAGAGTCGTGTTGCTCGCGCTCCCCGACAGGCTGTGGATTTGCGGCGAGAAATAGGAAAATACGTTCTCACCGATCCCTTCCGCGCCCGCCGTGGTTATTGCCGGCACGGTGTTGATCAGCTCGCTCAGGTTGGTTGCGCCCGTTTTTGCAATAGCTTCCTGGTCCAGCGTGACGAGGTTCGATCCAATTGGAGCGACGCCGCGAATCGCGGTGCCCGTGACGACGATTTCCTCAGCGGGTGTCTCGCCCTCCTCGGTTTTCTGTACGGTTACCCGGTCCCCCGCGGCTTCCTGCGCAAACGCGGGCGCGATCCCGAGAGACGAGGCGGCCAACATTATGGCGATAGTCGAACCCGATCCGTTCAGCCGAATAGTCATAACCCTCTCCTCCCAACATTCATTTTCTCGTTTCAATTCGCACCACCCGCTGCGCCATCTTTCCTCACGAAAGGCCCTAGGCGGCTACCGCGACGTACTCCTAACTTGCTCTACAAAATTCCGTTGATCGGAACGTCATTCTATCTAAGGAAATCCTCTAACAGATGGGTTCCGGCTTTTCAACCCTTGGCCGGCGATGGCGTGCTCGCCTCGCATCGCTATTCTGTGGTGGCTCACCTAAGTCGTGAGGTGGCGCATTAATCCCGAGTTCGCCGCCCACGGCCTGTGGATCACGCCGTCGGACGGCGCGGGGCTCGCGATCAGAGCGGCACGGGCGGTGCGCGGTGAGCGCGGCGTTTTCAGGCGCGGCTCGATCTCGTCGATCTCCTCGCCATAGCCGCGAATAACCTTAGCTTCGCTGTGGACAGGCCAGATTGTTACGTTGATGAAGCCACGACGTCCAAATTGGGCATTCAGGGCGTGAACCTTGCCGAGGATGGCGCCCGTAGGGCTGTGCGCGGTGCTTGGGGCGTTGGCTTCAGGCCTTAGTGAGTTGCGCCCATTCGAGCCCGAACTTCGCCAGATATTTGCGCAGTCGGTCGGCGTCATTGGCGGAAGTCCGGCGCGCGCGCGAAGCAGCGAAGAGCGCCCGGCCGGCTTCGGACAGCGAACGGCTCCTGCGGCGCCCCGGCCTCGCCGCCGATCCCACCCCGCTGCCCGAACGCGAGATCGTACCGGTCGCCGAAGCCGTCATCGCCGCGAGCGGGATCCAATTCCCGCATCGGCGGTTGCCAAGCCTTCTACGTCCCCGCCCACGACTTCGTGCAGCCTGTCCAACATGTCTCGGGGGGAGGACCACTCAAGGCAAGCGATGCAGGTGATATCAATGCTGACCGACACTCCTGACCGTATCCTCCGGATCAAGACCGTTCTCGAACGCACCGGCCTTAGCCGCTCAACCATGTATCGGAAGATTCAGAACGGCACCTTCCCGAAGAACGTGCAGATCAGCACCCGCTGCGCGGGCTGGCGGGGATCCGCCATCAATGCCTGGCTGCACAATCCGATGTTCTACTCCGTCGAAGCGGGCCGGTAGCACTCCCGCCAGCCCCCTTTCCGTCCAGCTTGATTTTTTACGGGGGGTAGACCCGCCCATCCGTCGTCGTGCTCTGGCCAAATAGGAGGCTTGGAATGATTGCTACGACACTACGCTTGGATCGGACCGCTTATGGCAAAGAGGCGACCGACAATTCTTTCGATGCACACAATCGATCATCCCTCGAACCCATAACGGTGCGCATTCCCGAGGCGACGAGATTGCTCGGGATTAGTCGGTCGAGGGTGTATGAGTTGATCACATCAGGAGACATTGAGGTCATCAAGCTCGGCCGCACGACACTCGTTCCTGTCGCCCGCCTGCACGCGTTGGTGCAACGCCTCAGAGAGCAGCAGATAGGCTAATGGTGCTCGCACTTCGGCGTCCTGCTCCCGTCGGGCGACCGCTAGCGTCGGACGCCGAAGTGTCTATTCTCAACCAATGGCTTTCGGCGTTTTCATCCACCGATCCGACTCAATCTATGATGATAGCCCCGCCGAGCGGTATCAATTTCCTGCGCAGTATCTGAGCCGCGCCCAGCCAACCGAGGGCGACTGGATCATTTACTACGAGCCACGCAAGGTCCCCGGCACGCGGGGCTATTTCGCGGTCGCTAAGGTGGAGCGCATCACCCCTGACCCTTCAACATCCGGTATGTATCTCGCGCTGATCGAACCGGGCTCCTACCTCGATTTCGCCAATCCCGTGCCCTTTGCTGGGCCGCAAGGGCCGATTGAAACTGGCGTGCTGAACGAAGAGGGACGTATTTCCGGGCGCGCGCAATCTGCCGTGCGCCCGATCTCCGCAGCGGATTTTAATCGCATCATCAACATTGGGCTGAGTGACGACGCGCCGCTGCTGCCGCGAACCGACGCAATTGCAGAGGGCGACAGACTGCGGGAGCAGCCGGTGCCTTTCATCTTCGAACAAGACCGTATCCGCGTTCCGGTGCTGACCTCCCGGCTAGTCAGGGACCGGATCTTCCGACGCACCGTCCTGCGTGCTTACGATCAACGGTGCGCGATCACCGGTCTCAAGCTGATCAACGGCGGCGGACGCGCCGAGGTCGAGGCCGCCCACATTAAACCGGTCGAAGCGAACGGCCCTGATATCGTCAGCAACGGATTGGCGCTTTCCGGTATTGCGCATTGGATGTTCGACCGGGGCTTGATCAGCCTTGGCGACGATCTGGAGATCTTGATCTCGCGCCAAGCCAACGACCCCGACAGCATACGCGGCGTCATCAACAAAGGCGGTTACGCTCTCCAGCCAGATCGCCTGATCGAGCGGCCCCATCCACATTTCCTAGAATGGCACCGCAAGCATTGCTTCAAGCGGTGAAGGCCCCTTCGCCGACCGCGTGCGCGCAGACAATCGAGCCGTGGCGGTATGCAGAATTGCAGATTGGAAAGGGCGCCGGTCCCCGACGCCCTTACTACGTTGTCACTATCCTGGGTTATCTAACCCTCTCGCTCTTTTTTTCGGGACGATCTCGCGGCGATGCTCCGGATGCTGTCTCGGCAAGGGGTCGGAGCGACAGCAATATGTCCTCCTGCCGGCCCGTCGCGTAGCTCATCGAGATAATCGCTCCACCATTGGTGCATCGCGACACGCTCGTGCCAATAGGCGCCGCGATTATATGTGCCGCGAACTGCATCCTTGTCCGCGTGCGCCAGCGAGCGCTCGATCGCGTCCGGGTTCCACTTTCCGCTTTCGTTGAGCAGGGTAGATGCGGTGGTCCGCAGGCCATGCGCGGTAACCTCCCCGGCCGCATAGCCCATGCGGCGAAACGCCTGGTTGACCGTGTTCTCGCTAAGCGGCCGTCGAGAGGTGTGAAACGCCGGGAAGATATAGCCGTCGGGACCGGTCAGTTCGTGGAGCTCCGACAAATAAGCCTTCACCTGCCTATACAGCGGGACCGAATGCGGTCGCCGCATTTTCATCCTCGTAGCCGGGATGCGCCAGACCGAATTGTCGAAGTCGATCTCGGGCCATACCGCCTGCCTTAGTTCACCCGGTCGGGCCATCACATGTGGCGATATCTGCGCCGCGAGCCGGGTGATCCGATGGCCAGGATAGGCGTCGATTGCGCGCAACAGTTCCCGAACGCCGCGGGATCGAGGATCGCAGCGCGGTGCGTCGTCTTCGGGGTGATCAACGCGCCACGCAGGAGTGAGATTGGATCGCCTCTGCCCGGCCAGTCGCCACGCCATAGCGAAACACGCGACCGGCGAATGATCGACAGCGCCGGGCCGTCTCGAGCTTCCCCTTAGCTTCGAGCCGCTTCAGCGCTGCTAAGACGTCGATCGGCTTGAGGTCCGCGATTGGCTGGCTGCAAAGCGGCCGAAGCTGCTCGAGCAGCCACCCGGCCTTCGCCGTCGCCGTATCGGCTCGCCCCTCGGCGATCATCTTTTCGATATATTCCTGGGCCACATCGCCGAAGGTATTCGCCGCTTTATAGTGGGCCATGAGCTTCTCGCGCTTGCGTTCTGCAAGCGGGTCGATGCCATCACGCAGCTTCTGCCGGGCCTCGTCGCGCTTCTGTCTTGCCTCCGCGAGAGTGACCTCCGGGTAGCGGCCGAATGCCAGGCGCTTGTCCTTGCCAAGATAGCCGTACTTGAAGCGCCAGAGCTTCGAGCCGCTCGGATGCACCTCGATATAGAGCCCGCGCTCGTCGGCCTTTTTGTAGATGCGTTCCTTCGGCTGAAGGGCGCGTATTTCCAGATCTTTCAAAGCCATAACCCAAACTCCCGATTCGATCGGTTCTGTTCGGATGGCGCCCATTTTTCCGGTCGAAATGGCCCACCGGGCCATCGTTTTTCCGGGGCCATTTTAGGCCCCGTTCGTGGCCCAATATGGCCCTGGGATCGACTGGAACCTGCTCGGACATTTTCGCACAGAACCGAGCAAAAGTGGCAGATTTCTGCCGTTTTTGTCGATGTGCTGGGATGCCCTGACACAGGGAAATGGTGCCCAGAAGAGGACTCGAACCTCCACGCCCTTGCGAGCGCCAGCACCTGAAGCTGGTGCGTCTACCAATTCCGCCATCTGGGCACGGGGTAGGCGGTGGCCACTACGGGCGGCGGGTGGGGCTGTCAACCGGTCTTGGCGATGTTGCGGCGCGAAGTTTGAAATAGTGCGCAGGGCACGCGCGAGCCCCCCTTCCCTCGCGCGTGCCCTTATCGGCCCCAGCCCCCGCCCAATGCGCGGAACAGATCGATCTGCGCGGCCCCGATCGCGCCATCGGCTGCGGCGAGCTGGGCTTCGGCATCGGCGAAGGTGCGCTCGGCATCGAGCAACTCCAGCGAATCGATCTGGCCTTCGCGCTGGCGGGCGCGGGTGATCGTAACGGCGGCCTCAGCATCGTTGCGCGCCGCCTGCAATGCGGTCCGCCGATCGAGCGCGCGGGCATAATTGGAAAGCGCCGTCTCGGTTTCCTCGATCGCGCGAAGCACCGCGCCGTCGAATGTTGCGAGCGCGGCCTGGCTATCTGCCTCCGCCGCCTGGATGCGCGCGCGCGCCGGGCCCTGGTTCACCGTCCAGTTGAGCAGCCCGCCCACCAGCCAGCGAAGCGGCCCGCCGCCGAAGATGTCGTCAAAGCCCGCGCCGCTCGATCCCGCCGATCCCCCCAGCGTGATGCGCGGATAAAGGTCCGCCGTCGCCACGCCGATCCGCGCGGAGGCCGCCGCCAGGCGCCGCTCGGCCGCACGCACATCGGGCCGCCGCGCCAGCAAGGCCGCCCCGTCGCCCACCGGAATAGGCTGGGAAAGCCGAAGCGAGCTCGTGCGGCGGCCGGCTTCTGCGGGCAGATCCTGCGGAGTGCGCCCCGTCAGCGTCGCGAGACGGAACAGCGCCGCCTGTCGCTCGGCGCGCAGCGCGGGCACTTCTGCCTGGCGCTGGTTGCGAAGCGCACCGATGCGCGCGGTATCCAATCGCGTGGCTAGCCCCACCTCCTGCCGCCGTCCGGTTAGCACGATCGACTTGTCGAGCAGGGCGACAATGCGCTCCGCCACCTCCAGCCGCTCGGCGGCGGAAGCGGCGTCGAAATAGGCGCGCGCCGTCTCCGCAGCAATCGCCACGCGCACCGCATCGGCATCGGCCTCGCTCGCTGCGAGATCTCCCCGCGCTGCTTCGACACCGCGTGCAGCGCGCCCGAACAGATCGACTTCGTACGCGACGTCGAGTCCCACATCGACCTGCCAATCCTCAGGCGGCGCACCGGGCGCGCGCTGGCCGGCGGGCAAGCGACCATAGTCGGCCGATGCCCCTGCCCCCAGCTTGGGCGCGCGGTCTGCACGCACTTCGCGGAGCGCTGCACGTGCACGCGCGATCCGCGCCACCGCCACCCGGATATCGGTGTTGGCGGTCAGCGCGTCGGCGACAAGCCCGTCGAGCACCGGATCGTCATAGAGCCGCCACCAATCGCCCTGCACCGGCGCAGGCGTGGCGACCGCCGGATCCTGGGCCGAGACGAACGGGCCGTTCGCGGCGGCGGGAGGCAGCGGCGCCAGGTGATCCGGCCCCACCGCGCAGGCGGAAAGCGCCAGGGCGGATGCGGAAAGCAGCAGGAAGCGATGCATGGAATTGCTCCTTATTCGGCGGGCTGGAGCGGCGCTGTGCCGCTCCGGCTCTGCGGCCGCAGCCGGGCGAGACGATCGCCCAGCGCGCGGCACACGACGTAGAAAGTCGGGGTGAAGATCAGGCCGAAGCCGGTGACGCCCAGCATTCCGAAGAACACGGCGGTGCCCAGCGCCTGGCGGAGCTCGGCCCCTGCCCCGCTCGCCATCAGCAGCGGCACCGCGCCGAGCACGAAGGCGAACGAAGTCATCAGGATCGGCCGCAGACGATCACCCGCCGCGCGCACCGCCGCCTCGATCGGCGAGAGGCCGCCCTCGGCCTCTGCCTGCCGCGCGAACTCGACCACGAGGATCGCATTCTTCGCCGCCAGCGCGATCAGCACGACCAGCCCGATCTGCGTCAGGACATTATTGTCCATCCCCCGCAGGTTCACGCCCGCCATTGCCGCGAGCAAACACATCGGCACGATCATGATGATCGACAGCGGCAGCGTTACGCTCTCATATTGCGCGGCGAGCACAAGGAAGACGAAGACCACAGCTAGCGCGAAGACGATCGCCGCCGTGTTGCCGGCCAGCTCCTGCTGGAAGGCAATGTCGGTCCATTCGGTGCCGTAATCGGCGGGCAGCGTCTCGCTCGCCAGTTTCTCCATCGTGCGCAGCGATTGCGTCGACGAGAAGCCCGGCGCGGTATTGCCGTCCACTTCGACCGCGGGGAACATGTTGTAGCGCACCACGCGATAGGGTCCGGTCTTGTCCTCGAAGGTCGCGACCGATCCGATCGGCACCATCGCGCCGGAGTTCGACCGCGTCTTGAGGTTGGCGATATCCGCCTCGGTCGCGCGGAACGGGGCGTCAGCCTGTGCGGTCACGCGATAGGTGCGCCCCAGCAGGTTGAAGTCGTTGACGAAGGCGGAGCCCAGATAGACGTTGAGCGCTTCGAACACCCTCTCCGGCGGCACGCCCAGCATATCGGCCTTGCGCCGGTCGATATCGGCGAAGACGCGCGGCGTTGCCGTGTCGAAGAAGGTATAGGCTCCGGCCAGCCCGGGCGCCTGATTGGCCTTGCCGATCAGGCCATAGGCCTGCTGCGCCAGCGCCTCATAGCCATGCCCGCCGCGATCCTGGATCATCATCCGGAAGCCGCCGGCCGCGCCGATCCCCTGGATCACTGGCGGCGGCACGATCATCAGCCGCGCCTCGGTAATGTCCGCGGTCGCCTTCTGCGCCTCGGCCATGATCTGGTTGACGTGGATTCCCTTGCGGTCCTTGAAGTCCTTGAGCGGGATATAGGCCGCCGCCGCATTGGGAGCGAGCGTCTGCGAGGGGCCGTCAAACCCGGCAAGCATCACCGCGCCCTTCACGCCCTCCAGCGGCAGGATCCGATCGGCGACCTTGCGCATCACCGCATCGGTGCGCTCCACCGAGGAGCCCGGCGGCAGCTGGATCACGGTCAGGAAATAGCCCTGATCCTGTTGCGGGATGAAGCCGGTGGGCGTCGCCCAGAGAATTCCAAAGGTTGCCGCGATCAGGCCCGCATAGGTGACCATCACCCTTCTAGGCCGCGTCACCAGCGCCCGCGTCAGGCGGCTATAGCCCGCGCTCATCCGCTCGAAGCCGCGGTTGAACCAGTCGCCCGCGCGGCGAAGGGTGAGCATGAAGCGGTTGGTGATCGGCCTGTCCTCGGCATGTCCCTTGAGCAGCAGTGCGGCCAGCGCCGGAGAAAGCGTCAGCGACACGATCAACGAGATCACCGTCGCGGTCGAGATCGTCGCGGCGAACTGTTGGTAGAACGCCCCCGAGATGCCGTTCATGAACAGGGTCGGGATGAACACGGCGCACAGCACCGCGACGATCGCCACCAGCGCCCCGGCCACCTCGTCCATGGAGGTGAAGGCCGATTGCAGCGGCGTCATGCCTTTGGCCAGATTGCGCTCGACATTCTCGACCACGACGATCGCGTCGTCGACGACGATGCCGATCGCGAGCACCAGTCCGAACAGCGAGAGATTGTTGAGCGAATAGCCGACCGCGAGCAGCACCGCGAAGGTGCCGATCAGCGACACCGGAATCGCGACCACCGGAATGATCGCAGCGCGCCAGCGCTGGAGGAAGACGATGATCACCAGCACGACGAGCACGATCGCCTCGGCCAGCGTCTTCATCACCTCGTCGATCGATTGCGCGATGAACTCGGTGGGGTTGTAGATCACCTCATAAGCCAGCCCCTTGGGGAAGGTCTTCTGAAGCGTCTGCATCTCCGTCTCGATCGCCTGTGCGGCGGCGAGCGCGTTCGAGCCCGGGCGCTGGAAGACGCCGAGCAGCACGGTCGGTTCGCCCGAAAGGTAGGTGTTGGTGGAATAGTCCGCCGCACCCAGCTCGACGCGCGCCACATCGGACACGCGCACCTGGCGACCATCGGGGTCGGTGCGGATCACGACGTTCGCGAACTGCTGTGGCTCGGTCAGCCGGCCCTGCGTCTCGATGTTGAGCTGGAACGCGTTGCCCTGATTATAAGGCGGCTGGCCGAGCGTACCGGCCGCGACCTGCACGTTCTGCGCGCGTAACGCCGCGACGACATCGCCTGCGGTCAGGTTCAGCGCCGCCGCCCGGCCCGGATCGATCCAGACCCGCATCGAATAATCGCGCGCGCCGAACAATTGCACATCGCCCACGCCGTCGATCCGCGCGAGGCGATCCTTCACCCGGGTCAGCGCATAGTTGGAGAGATAGGTGCGATCGAGCGACTTGTCGGGGGAGACAAGGTTGACGACCATCAGGAAGTCGGGGCTCGTCTTCTTGGTAACGATGCCGAGCCGCTGTACCTCCTGCGGCAGGCGCGGCACCGCGATGGCCACGCGGTTCTGCACCAGCACCTGCGCCGCATCCAGATCGGTGCCCGGCTTGAACGTGACGGTGATCGTCACCCGCCCGTCGCCGGTCGATTGCGACGATTGATAGAGCATGCCGTCCGCGCCGTTGATTTCCTGTTCGATCGGCGCGGCGACGGTCTCAGCGACCGTCTCGGCCGACGCGCCCGGATAGGCGGCGGTGACCGTCACCGTGGGCGGCACGATGTTGGGATATTGCGAAACGGGAAGGCCCAGATAGGCAAGCCCGCCGACGATCGTGATGACGATCGCGATTACGGCCGCGAAGATCGGGCGCGTGATGAAGAACCGCGAGAGGCGCATGGACCTTCTCCGTGTGAGGAATCCTGGGAAACTGGATGCGCCGGGCGGGTTAGGGGCTCCCGCCCGGCACAAGCTTGGTTCAGCGCGCCAGCGTGGCTTCGCCGGTCGTCGGTGCCCTGGTTACGGGTGCGGGCGGCGCTTCGACGGGGACGATCTTTCCGGCCTTGGTCTGCACCTTGGCGCCCGGCATCGCCATCTGCGTGCCGCTGATGATCACGCGATCCTGCGCGGTGATGCCGCTACGGACGATGCGGAGGCCATTGACGACGGGCCCCAGCACCACTTCCTTCGGCGCGACCGTTCCGTCCGGCCCGACGACCAGCAGCAGCTTGCGCGCCTGATCGGTCTGGATTGCCGCATCGGGCACCATCAGCGCGCTTTCGGTGCCGCCGCTCGACAACCGCATATTGCCAAACATGCCGGGGGTGAGGAACAGCCCCGGATTACGCAGCACGGCGCGGCCGCGCATCGTTCCCGATCGCGGATCGAGCGTGTTGTCGGTGAAGTCGAGCGCCCCCTTCCAGCGATAATCGGTCTCGTCCTGAAGGCGGACCTCTACCGGCGATGCGGTCGCGCCCGCCTGCTTCGCCCGCTTGTTCTTCAGGAACAGCGCCTCTGAACCGTCAAAGGTGAAGTAGATCGGATCGAGCGCGTTGATCGTCGTCAGCAGCGTGCTGCCCGCGCCTTCGCCGGCGGCGACGAGATTGCCGGCATCGACACGGCGGTCCGAGATCTGCCCGGCAATCGGCGCGCGGACCTGGGTGAATTCCATGTCGAGCGCGCGAGCGCGGACGCGCGCCTGCGCAGCGGCAACCGCCGCACTCGCCGCGCGAACGCGTGCCTGCAGCCGGTCGACATCGCTCTTCGACACCGCTTCCACATCGAGCAGACGGTTGGCGCGGCCCAGATCGGCATTGGCCAGCGCCAGCTCGCTCTGTGCAGAGGCCAGCCCCGCGCGGGCTTCGGCAAGCGCCGCCGCGAAGGGGCGCGAATCGATCGTGAAGAGCAGCTGGCCCTTCGCTACCACCGCGCCATCCGTGAAGTGGACCGCCGTCACCGCACCGGAAACGCGCGGACGCACCTCCACCGATCGGCTGGCTTCGAAGCGGCCGACATAATCGTCCCATTCATTGACCTGGCCGGCGAGCGGCTGGGCAACCGTCACGGTCGGCGGCGGCGGGGCAGCGGCTGCGGGCGCATCGTTCTTGGCGAGCGTCACCCCCGCCACCAGCAGCGCCACGGGCGTGGCGAGCAACCCGCCCTTTTGCCAGCGGCTCAGCTTCCGGAAGCGCGCGCCGACGCTGAATGGTGTTGCCCCTTCAGGGGCCTCGATCTTGCTGATCATGTTCATGAGAATGCCTTTCGCTTGGCGGCGACGCGGCCGGCACCGATGCTGCCCAGCAGCGTTTCGAGCTGGTCTTCGGAATAGCCTGCGGCGTAGAATGCCTCGATCTGCGACTGGGGCAGCGCGAACCCGCGATGCCAGGCGAGGACCGAGATGCGGCGCAGCACTTCCAGCGCCGGATTGGCGAGCTCCGGATTGATCCGCTTCATGCCGAACACGGCATCCATCGCCAGCGTCAGCCGGCTCGGGGCGTGGAGCGTCGAAAGGCTGTCGCGCTGCGCAAGCGCGATCACCTGCCATTCGAGCGCGGAGAAGCCGGTACGATGCGCGGCGGGCGCTTCGCCGTAAACGCCGGCTGCGCCCTCCGGTCCGCCCTGGATTTCGGCAAAGTTCACATAGGCCATGGTTCGGCTCCCTTTTCTGGTCTCGACTGGGTCGGACATGCGTTTCCCCTTTCCGGAAGCGCGTGCGCGCACCCCGGCCAGGCGTTCGGTTTTGTCGATTCCCCTATCGAAGGCGCGCGGCCTCATCCGGCGGCATCATGGCCGCAGGTGCGCGATCGCTATCGATGGAGGAACATAGGGTCTGGGCGTAATTCGCCCGGAGGGTCAGTGACTACAGCGCATCATCTATTCCCCTTGGTTGGGGGACGGCGCTCGAATCGGGCGCCTTCCATTTCATACCAAGCGGTATATAAGTCGGGGAAGGCTCGCGTCAACAGCTTTTTATACCGACCGTTATATTTCGCCAAATGATTTCTGGCGGCAGACGGTCAGTTGCTCGGCCACACCATCAGGCTGGTCTCGATCAGGCGCTCCAGATCCTCGCGGCTCACGCCCGCGCCCGCCTGCACGGCCATCCCCTGGATGATCGCGAACAGATATCCGGTCAGCCCCTCGACATCGACATGCGCGGGAATATCGCCTTCCGCCTTGGCCCGCTCGAAACGTGCGATCAGAGCGCTCTTCGCCGTCTTGCCGCGTTCAAGAACCTCGGCGCGGATCGATTCGGCCTCCGCCCCGCACGCGACCGAGCTGATCACGCCGAGACAGCCATGCGGCTCATCCTGGGCCATCTGGTTCTCGAGCGCACCGCGCAGTAGCGCTTCCGCGACGGCGCGTGCCGTCGGTTCATCCAGCGCGGTGCTGATATAATCGAGCTTCTCGCGCTCATAGAGATCGAGCGCCTTGCGGAAGAGCGATTCCTTGTTGCCGAACGCCGCATAGAGGCTGGGACGGGTGATCCCCATTGCCTCGGTCAGGTCGGTCATCGACGCGCCTTCATAACCCTTGCTCCAGAACACGCGCAGCGCGGAAGCGAGCGCGGCATCCGGACAAAACTCGCGCGGGCGGCCCCTGGCAGTGCAGACATCGGCTTTCATAACGAGCGATACATAATGTGCTTTGCTGAAAATACCAGCCGCAAAAGTCGCTTAGCTACGGTTGCCCCGTGCTCCCCGCGCGCCGCACGCAAAAAGGAGTTGGCGAAGCTTGGAGCCCCACCGCCGCGGCGCATGCATCGCGGCGATGGAGTCCCAATCAGTCGCCAACCCAGGGGAGGCCGGTGAAGAGCGATCAGAACTTCAGGCGAACACCCAGGCGATAGGTGCGGCCCAGCGTGTCATAGAGCGCCGGATTGACGTCGAGCCCGGTATTGGTCTGTGGCGACGGCGTCGGATCATGGTCGAAGAGATTGTCGATCTTGAAATAAGAGGTGATGTTGCCGGTCAGGTTCACCGTTCCGCCGACGTCGAAATAGAAGGCGCCCTTCATCTTGTTAAAGTCGACCGTCGGATGGTTGCCGGTCGATGCCGGGCAGCCGGTCTGGCAGACGACATATTGGTTGCCGAACACGCCGTCGCTGAACCAGCGCTGCTGGAGCGTCAGGCTGAATCTGTCATTGCTGTAGGTCTGCATCGCCAGCCACTTCCAGTCGGGCGTGTTGCCGGTGTTCGCGCCGGCCTGATCGACCACATCGACGCCCTTGACACCCGCATCGACCAGGAACTCCTTCACATGCGTGCCCAGCGCGCGGACGGTGAAGCTGCCGGGCAGGCCCAGCGGACGCTGCCACTGATAGCTGGCCTCGATGTCGAAACCGCTGGTCTTCCACGATGCCAGGTTGAACGGCTGGACGTTGATGAAATTGCCGCCCTGCACGGGGCTGTCGAGCACGAAGCCGCCGCAGAAGGTCTGGTTGCCGTCCTTACAGAACTGGACGATCTGCGCCGCCGACAGGCTCGATACCACCCCATCGAGCTTGATGTTGTAATAGTCGACCGAGATGCTGAGCCCCGGCAGCCAGGACGGTCGGGAAAGCACGATGCCGATTTCGGTGTTGCGGGCGATTTCGGGCTTCAGATTGGCATTGCCGATCGTGTTCTGGAACGCCTGCACCGCAACGTTGCGGAACGGATCGTTGAAGCTCGGCAGCGTCGTCACCGTCGGGGCGGCGAACAGCTCCGACAGGTTCGGCGCGCGCACGTCGCGCGAGGTGACTGCGCGCAGACGGAAGCCGTCGAGCGGCAGATCCCAGGTGCCGCCAATCTTCCAGGCCCAGATGGTGCCGGAGGTGCTGTAGCGGGTCACGCGCGCCGCGCCGTTGATATTGGCCTTGCCCGCGCCTTCGCTGTTGATCAGCGGCAGATTGACCTCGGCAAAGCCTTCGACGACGTCATATTTGCCGCTGCCATTCTTGTAATTGCCGGCCGCCCAGTTCGATCCCTGCGCCGAATTGAGCAGCGCGTCGGCCGGATAGGCAGAACTGTTCGGGCTCAGCGCCGAGACCCCGGCACCATAGGGGTCGGCCGTCACCTCATAATATTCCTTGCGGTATTCGCCGCCGAACGCGAACGAGAGCGGCCCCGCCCACAGATCCAGCGGCTCGCCCGAGAAGTTGATGCTGGCGACGTCCTGGGTGATCCGGCTGTGCTGGAACGGCCCATTGCCCGGCATCACATATTCGAGCGCGCCGGCAGAGGGACGCGTGGCGCCGGCGAAGACGTTGATCGGCTGGCAACCCAGCGCCCGCGCGCCTGCATCGGCGCAGGCCGGCACGCCGTTCAGCAGCACCACGTTGGTCGCGGCGACATAGCGGTTCTGGAGCACGATCGTGTCGACATCGATGTGCGAGATGGTCGTGCCGCGCTGGTAATAGGCGTCATAATGCCAGTTGGTGCCGCCAAGATCGAACTGGCCCTTCACGCCGCCGACGAAGCGATATTGCTTGCGGTCGGTGGAAACCAGCGGCGAGGGGAAGGCGCCGTTGCTCGATCCGAAGCCGAACGAGGTGATGCCCGCCGTGGTGCAGCGATCCTTGATCAGTTGCGGCACATAGGGGTTGGCGCACTGCACGGTCAGGCTGGCGCGGTTATAGCCGGGGCTCGGCTGGTTGCTGGTCAGCACCTGCGCGATGTTGACCGTGGCATAGACTTCGTTGTTCGGCGCGAAATCGAAACCGATCCGGCCAAAGCCGTTGATGCGCTCCAGCGAGGATTTGAGCGATGCGCCCGAACCCACCGCGCCCGACAAATCGCCGCCGACGCAGAAGGCGTTGCCCGGGAAGCAATTGGTGACGCCGCCCGTTCCGTTCGGAACGCCGCCCGAGCCATAGTTGAAATTATAGGGCTGGCCGTTGCGGTCAAAGGCGATGCCCTGGAGCGGGCCGTTGTTGATCAGGCCGTACAGCGCATATTGATAGGGCTGGGCATAGTCGCGGTAGCGGAATTGCGGCGTGCCGTTGTTCGCCTGGCCGGTATTCACCAGCGTCGAGGCGCGGTGCCAGTCGCGGTCGCCGGCCAGGTCGATGCCGAAATTGCCGGGGCCCACGCCCTCTTCATTGTCATATTCGCCGCTCAGCACGACATGGAGACGATCGTCGAACAGCGACGTGCCATAGGCGGCCTGGACCAGCC
This sequence comes from Sphingomonas soli NBRC 100801, assembly GCF_001591025.1. Lineage (GTDB taxonomy): Bacteria > Pseudomonadota > Alphaproteobacteria > Sphingomonadales > Sphingomonadaceae > Sphingomonas > Sphingomonas soli. The sequence continues at coordinate 24,006 of NZ_BCTZ01000017.1, read as the reverse complement.
CGGTCTTGTCGTCGCCATAGCGGGTGATGCTGCCGAGCACGTTCGCCTTGAACCCCTTGAAGCGCGTGTCGGTGATGAAGTTGACCACGCCGCCAACCGCGTCCGAGCCGTAGGAGGCCGATGCGCCGCCATTCACCACATCGACGCGCGTCACCAGCAGCTGCGGGAACATGCTGATGTCGGGAACGCCGGTCACGTTCGCGCCGACGACGCGCTGGCCGTCGAGCAGGGTCAGCGTGCGGATCGGGCCCAGCCCGCGCAGCGAGAAGGAGCTGAGGCCCTGCTGGCCGCTCGACGTGCTGAACGTGCCCGTCGCCGCGCCGGTCGAGCCCTGGAGCGACGGCAGCTGGATCACGGTGTTGAAGATGTTGGGCTGCGCCGTCCGCTCAAGCTCCTCGGTGCCGATCACGGTGGTCGGGGTCGGCGCGTTGAACCCGCTCGAGATGATGCGCGTGCCGGTGACGACGATCCCCGGATCCTGCCGTTCCGCGTCGTCGCTGCTCGCGGCCGGAACATCCTGCGCGGCGGGCGCGGTCTGCGCCGCCGCGGGGGCCGAAGCCAGCGCCGCCGCGAGCGCGACAAGACTGGTAGCGGTACCACGAAGGGCCGTCAGTGTGCGGCGATCAAGTGAAAATGCGATCATCATCCATCCCCTGTGCTTGTTTTCTGAGCGCCGCCGCTTCGACAGGCTATGCGCCATTGCGATCACTCATTAACGCATCGGAGAACGCCCAACATCTACGACCATGGTCGCAGAGTATTGGGTGCCTGCGGATCAGGGATGCGCCGAGTAAAGCCCGTGATGAGTCAGAATGAACAGCGTCCGTCCCGAAGCACCGCCGAACAGTAATTGCAGCGGACGCTCGGGCACATCGATTCGTCCCGCCTCGCGGCCGCCCGCGTCATAGATGAACACCTGCCCGTTCGCGACATAGACCCGGCCATCGGGGTCCACCGCCACACTTTCGCCGCCGCGCGGCGCAAACGGCGTGAGATCGGTCACCGCCCCGCCCGCGCCCAATAGCCCCGAATAGGTGCGGTTCTCCGAACCGTTGGCGATATAGATCCGCTCGCCCACCCTGCCGGTCACCCAGCCATAGGTGTCGAGCGTGTCGGAGAAGCGCCAGCCGAGATGGTTGGGCGGCCCCTGCTGAAACACGCGGAAGGCGGGCAGCGCCAGGCTGCCATCGGGCGACACATATTCGCGCGCCTTGGGCAGCGCCATGTCTCGCGCGAACATCTCGGCCAGCGTGGTGAAATGGTCGGCCGCCGCGTCATATTGGTCGCGGAACTCGCCATTGTTCCAGAAGCTGCCGGGCAGCGCGACGCGTGCGGCGGCCGAGGCCCCGGCCGGTGTCGGCGCGATGACCTTCACGTCGCGGGGCGCGGCCGGATCGAGGCTGTACACCGTCGCTTCGGGGCCGTCGGACGACAGCACCAGCAGCTTGCCCGATTTGTCGATCGCCAGGTTGATCGGGTCGAGCGGCGCATCCGCCAGGATCGACAACCCCTCTTTCTCCGCCCAGCCATGGATGCGGTGAAACTGGCGGTCGATGAAATAGAGTTTGCCGTTCGCATCCACCGCGCCGCCGCCCGCCGAATAAAAGCCGCCCGCCAGCTTCTCCGCCACCGCCACGGGCGCGGATATCGGTACCGGCGCGTCGTTCACGTCGAGCACCGCGAACTCGCGTTCGCGCACTTCCATCCCGCGCGTCACGTCGTGGATCGCATTCTCATAGGGATATTTGCTCGCGCGCAAATAGGTGCCGCAGCCATTGGCGTCGCAGGTCGCGAAGCCGCTTTCGGCGTTCACATGCACGTTGCGGAACCGGATATCCGTCGATCCGAACAGCTTCACGGCAGCCGGCGCCGGCTGGAGCGAGCGGGTGACGCGATAGCCGTGGAAATTGGCGAACAGGATGTTGCGCGAATTGCGCACTTCGAGCGCGACCGTGTTGCGGCTCTCGCCCGCCTCCTCCTCGGTCTGCGGTGCCAGGAATTCCCAGTTGCGGACATTGTCGAGCACGATCTCGGCGCGGACATGATGCTCGGCCGACATTTCGTACACATAGCCCGGTGTGCTGGTGTCGGTGACGTGCATGCCCGATTGGGCATAGGTGTTGGGCGTCCACAGCCCGTTGAACGTGCCGCCGCCACCATCGGTCACCCACAGGCTCGAATATTGGCCGTCCCAGCGCTTCTTCGGATCCGCGTCGGCTGTGTGATTGGCGTTGTAGGGATCGAAGCGGCTGCCATCGGCGAGCGTGGTTCCGTGCCCGCCCTGGAACTTCACATCGTCCACCAGCGATTTCTCGCCCGCGCGCCAGATGATCCCCGCCGCGCGCGGATTGATCCCGCCGGTGAAAAGCCCCAGCCCGGTGACGATCGCATCCCCGCCCTTCGCGCTTTCGATCAGCCCCTTGGCCGGGCCCACGCCGCGAAAGCCCGGGCTATCGTCTGCAAGCACGATCTGGGTAAGGCCCGGATGCAGGCCGATCAGCACGCTGTCCGGTCGGAGCTTCAGCGTATCGGTGACGCGGTAGAAGCCGGTGGGAAAATAGACCACGCGCTGCGTATCGATCGCGCGCTGGATCGCGGCGGTATCGTCGGTCGCATTGTCGCCCTTCGCGCCCAGCGCGCGGACATTCTTCCATGCGGTGACCATCGGGAATGCACGGATCGCAGGCGCGCGGCGCGCGGGCAGTGAGGCGAGCGGCGCGGCGTGCATCCGCGTCTGATAGCTGCCGGGCTGGCCCAGCCCGACGAGCGTCAGGCCATAAGTGAACTCCTTGACCCGGTAGCGCGGCCCCGGCCCCGCCACTGTCTTCCCGCTGTCGCGAAACTGCGCGAACACCGGCGTACCGCTGGCAACGGCATTGTCGAAGCCGATCTGGGTATAGGCATTGCCTTCGTTGCTGATGATGATCCCTGCTTTCGAGACATTCTCGAAGCGCAGATCCTTGCCCCACAGCCAGTCGCCATAGCCCTTGTCGATCTCGATCCCGACAGGCGTGTCGCGGATCGCGACATTGACCATGGTCAGCCCCGCCTCATGCTCGCGGATCGCCGCGTCGCGCTGCCCCTCGAAGGAGGAATCGAGCAATGTGTACTGCCATGCGGGCGACGTCTTCTCGGCCAGGATCCCATAGCGCCCGCCGAAGAAACGCAGGTTCATGCCCAGATTGCCGACCTGATAAATCCCCGCCAGCGCGGATCCGAGCCGGAAATCCATATGCGCGAGATAGGAGTGCTGCGCGGTGTGCATCCGCACCGCCGTCGCCGCCGGATTGCCCGCGCCGATCTCGAAATCCAGATTGGCCATGGCGGGATAGAAGGTGCCCGAATTGGCATCGGCGATGTTGGGGTCGAATGGCACGCTGGTCGGCGGCGGCACCGGCACCTTGCCGCGCATCACCGCGCCGTTCGCGCCTGTCACCGTCACATGCGGATTGTTGCCGGTGAAGAACACCATGCTGCCCACGCCCTTCTGGAAACCCGGCGTGCTGGGCGCCAGCACGAACACCGGCCGCGTCTTGCCCACGCCGAACAGTCGGACGCCCGGCCACATGAACACGGTGCGCGTGATCCGGTACCGGCCCGTGGGCAGGAACACGATGCCGCCGCCCGGCTTGATCGAAGCCGCATCGATCGCCGCCTGGATTGCCGGCGTATCGTCGGCCACGCCGTCGCCCTTCGCCTTCACGGTCACCGCGGCGGGGTCGCTTGGCGCGGTGGTATAGACGGAAACCGAACGGGCCGGCTGGGCCTGCGCGCCGGCGACCTGCATCGCGGCGGCAACCATCCAGATCGCGAGCCTGCGCATCGCCGTGCGGGTCATGCCGTCTCTCCCAGTCGCTGTTCGCCCACGGATACGCCCGATACGCATGCCCGGTGCACCCGGCGACCGCGACAAAGGTCGCAATGGTCAAAGCGGCCGCCGAATAACATTAGCGTGGCAGCCGAAGCTTTGAGGAACGACGTGCACGCACAGCGCAAAACCACCGGACTGCCCCGCTGCGCCATCGTCGCGATGGGCGTCAGCGGTTGCGGCAAGTCCACCCTGGTCGCGCATCTTGCGGGGCATCTCGGCGTCCCGGCGTTCGAAGGGGACGCGTTCCACTCGCCCGAAAGCGTCGCCAAGATGCGCGCAGGCCAGCCCCTCGAAGACGCAGACCGCTGGCCCTGGCTCGACCGGCTGGGCGCGGCGATCGGCGTGGCCGTGCGCGGGGAAGGCGTGGCGGTCGCCGCCTGCTCGGCGCTCAAGCGCAGCTATCGCGAGCGCCTGGCAAAGGCCGCCGGCGTGCCGCTGGTATTCGTCCTGCTCGACGGCGAACGCGACGAGATCGCCCCCCACCTCGCCTCGCGCGAGGGGCATTACATGGCACCCAGCCTGCTCGACAGCCAGTTCGCCACGCTCGAGCGCCCCGCGCCCGACGAGCGCGCGCTGGTGCTCCACTGCTACCAGCCGATCGAGGATCTTCGCCGCGAAGTGCTGGCATGGACGCAGGATCAGGTCCCCGCCTGACGCAACCCAACCGCCACGGCTCTTCGTCATCCCCGCTCTTCGTCATCCCCGCGAAAGCGGGGACCCAGGGTCGTTCGGGAAACCGCTCTCGGCTTCAGGTTCCCTCTGTCGCGGGATAGGGCAGCCACCGATCAGCCCATCGCCCGGTTGCGCCCGCCAACAACCCTGCCTTCGCAGGGCAGCGAGGGCCCCTTATGGCATCAGCCGCTTGCGCCCTTGCGACAGATGCCAGCGCATCGCCAGCGCCGCGCCGTCGCCGTCCTGTGCGCGGATCGCGTCGACGATGGCATCATGCTCGTCCATCATCGCGCCGATCACCTCGGGCGGGCGCGAGCGCGAAATATCCACGCCGGCGCGCAGGATGGGGATCACTTCCTGCTGCAGATGATCGAATATCTCGACAAAGGCGGTGTTGCCCGTCGCCTCGGCGATTGCGCGGTGGAGCAGCCAATCCTCGTCATGCGCGGGCGCGCTCGATAGCAGCGACGAGCGCAAGCCCTCCAGCGCTTCCTCGATAGCATCCATCTGCTCGTTCGAGCGGCGTAGCGCGGCAAGGCGCGCGGCTTCGGCCTCCAGGACGAAGCGGACCTCATAGGTGCCAAGCGTCGCCGCAAGTTCGTCCATCGGCACGTGCGAGCCGAGCCGCGAAGACGGCCGCCGCTTCACATAGGAACCCGCGCCGCGCCGCGCCTCGGTGATCCCGTCCGCCGCCAGACGCACCAGCGCCTCGCGCACGATGGTGCGCGACATGCCGAACAATTCCGCCAGCTTCGATTCGGACGGAAGCCGGTCGCCCGTCGCCAGATCGTCCTCGTTGATGATCTCGACGATCGCCGTATAGGCGCGATCCGCCAGCCTGCCTTCTTTCACGGCAACCCCCTATATGCCGCTATGCGGACCCTCTCCCGCTGTTGACCCAGTGTAACCAAGAGCCGCCGCGCTGGCCAGTCCGGTCCCCGCGAACGGTCCCCCATGCCTTTTCCGGTCACCCGGTTTCGCCCGCTTTGGCGCGAGCGCCCGATTCCCCCTGACATCGCTGTCTCCCGCGGATTTCCTCACTTTATTCACTTGACCGTGAAGCTTGCTGGTATCTGTTGGACAGATTTCTGCGATCCGGCAATAAAAAAGGCTTGCTACAGTGGTTGCTTGAAGAACATACTAAAACCTGTCCAACTGATTCCACGCGATGGAACAGGGATCTTTGGGAGAGGATCGATGAAGGCGACCGTCCAGGAAGCGACCCAGAAGGGCACCGTATCCGTGTCGATACCGGGCGCGGAAAATGGCGTGCGGCTCACGCCTACCCAGATCAAGGTCATGCGCGGGGTCCATTCGGGCCAGCTCAACAAGCAGATCGCCTATGAGCTCGGCATCGCCGAAGCCACGGTGAAGGCGCACATGACCGCGCTGATGCGCAAGCTCAACGTGCGCAACCGCACCCAGGTCGCGATCGCGGCGCAAAGCCTGGCGCACCTGTCCTGAATCCGGGCGGCGGCGCGCCGCCCGCCAGCCGCATATCTTCGGGAGAGGTACGCATGATGGCCTTCCGCCTGCTGTTCGCGGCGCTGTTGCTGCTGAGCCCCCTCTCCGCCTTCGCGGGCTCCAATTCGGTCTATAAAAGCCAGCCCAATGATCCGCGCGCGATCACCGTGAAGGGGGTCGGCGATGGCCGGGCCGATGACAGCGATGCGCTCCAGTCCGCGATCGATCGCGCCGCCAATCCCTCGGCCGGGCAGTTCAAGGGCGGCATCGTCTTCCTGCCCGAGGGCCGCTACCGGATCAGCCGCACGATCTTCCTGCGCTCGGGCGTGCGCGTGTTCGGCGTGGGGAAAAGCCGGCCGGTGATCGTGCTGGACGACAACACGCCCGGCTATGGCGCCGGAATAGCCGCGATGATCGCGTTCACGGGCGAGGATCAGTACCGATCGGGGCGTGTACCTGTTCCACCTCCCACCAGCGTACCTGCAACCGAAAAGGAATTCGATGCAACATCGACGACCTTTTATTCCACGCTCTCCAACGTGGATTTCGAGATCGGCAAGGGCAATGGCGGCGCGGTCGCGGTGCGTTTCCGCGTCGCGCAGCACGGCTTCCTCAGGCACATCGACTTTCACCTCGGTTCCGGACTGGCGGGCATCTATCAGGCCGGCAATGAGTGTGAGAATCTGCGCTTCTACGGCGGCCGCTATGGCATCCTCACCGAGAAGACATCGCCCGCCTGGCAGTTCACGCTGATCGATTCCGAATTTGACGGCCAGCGCGAAGCCGCGATCCGCGAGCATGAGGTTCGCCTCACGCTGGTCAACGTGCTGATGAAGAACACGCCGGTCGGCGTCGAGATCGATCGCGGCTATTCGGATTCGCTGTGGGGCAAGCATGTCCGCTTCGAAAATATATCCAAGGCCGCGGTGCTGATCTCGAACGAAGACAGCGTCTTCACCCAGATCGGCTTCGAGGAAGTGCTCGCCACCAACACCCCGGTCTTCGCCCGCTTCCGGGACAGTGGCAAAACGGTCGATGGAAAGGGCCGCAACTATCGCGTCGCCGATTTTTCCTATGGCCTCCAATTATCCGGCCTCGGCACCCCGGGCAGCTTCGGCACGATCGCGAAGATCGATGCGCTGGCAAAGCTGCCGCCGCGCCGCAGTCCGGCCATCCCCGCACTGCCGCCGGTGAGCGAATGGACCAACGCCCATGATCTAGGCGTGAAGGGCGATGACGCGACCGACGACACCGCAGCGCTGCAAAAGGCGATCGACACGCACCGCGTCGTCTATCTCCCCATGGGCCGCTACCGCGTGACCGACACGATCCGACTGCGGCCCGACAGCGTGCTGATCGCGCTCCACCCCAATCACACTCAGTTGGTCCTGCCCGACGACACGCCCGCTTTTCGCGGCGTCGGCAGCGCATATCCGCTGCTGGCCAGCGCCAAGGGCGGCAACGCGATCGTCCTCAGCGTCGGCCTCAACACCGGCAACACCAATCCGCGCGCCACGGCCCTGCTGTGGAAGGCCGGCGAAGCATCGATGGTCAACGATGTGCGGATCACCGGGCATAACGGCTCGATCCCCACAGCGCGGCAGGACGGCCAGCATCCGAGCATCTGGGTGACCGATGGCGGCGGCGGCACCTTCGCCGCGATCTGGTCGCCAAACACGCTGATGTCGGCGGGCTTCTATGTCTCGGACACCAAGACCCCCGGCTATGTCTATGAGCTGTCGGCCGAGCATCATTACCGTGCCGAGGTCGTGCTGGAGAATGTTGAGAATTGGGAATTCCACGCGCCGCAGACCGAACAGGAGGTACGCGATGGCGTGAACGCGGTCTCCACCGAATTCCGCAATTCGAAGAACATCCTGTTCGCCAATTATCACGGCTATCGCGTCACCCGAACCGCCAAGCCGATGGACGCAGCGGTGAAGCTCTACAACTCCAGCCATATCCGCTTCCGCAACGTCCATGTGAACGCCGAAAGCGCCTTTGCGAGCTGCGATTCCAAGGGCTGCGGCACCTTTCTGCGCGCCAGCAAATATCCGTTCCAGAATGCGATTCGGGACATGACCGGCGGCCAGGAAGTGCGCGAGCGCGAGTTCGCGCGGTTCGATCTCGGCCCTGTGCCTCCGGGCAAGACGGCGCTTCCGGTCACCCCCGGCGTCGAGAAGCTGGCCGACGGCTTTTATTCGATCGCCGGCGGCGCGGTGGATGCGAGCGGCAAGCTCTATTTCATCGACCGCTTCTTCCATCGCATCCATGGCTGGTCGGAGAAGGAAGGGCTTTCGATCCTCGCCGACGCGCCGCTCGATCCGGTCAACCTCGCGGTCGATCGTTCGGGGCGCCTGCTGGTCCTGTCGTCAGCCGGGCATGACGCGAGCGTATACAGCATCGATCCCGCAAAGCCCGCCGAGGTTCAGGTGATCGCGCCGACCGACGCGAAGCCGCGTCCCGATGCGCTGACAGCCTTCCCGGTCAACATGTGGGCCAATGGCGAATTCGCCGACCGCATCGATCGGAAGACATATGAATATCCGCCGATCTCGGAGTTCTTCACCCGCGCGATGGCGACGCCCAAGCCGCGCGAATATGTCTCGCCCGATGGCAGCCTCGTCCTCCCCGCCTTCCGCGTCTGGAACCAGGGCCCCGATGATCATCTCGGCTGGCGCTGGTCCGATACGCTCGACACCTACGGCTTCGTCACCGGCCGCCCGGGCGAGCGCGTCGTGCTGACCAATTCTTCCGAGAACCGCACCTATAGCGGGATCGTCGGCGCGAACGGCACGCTTACCGATCTCAAGGTCGTCGCCGATCGCGGCGGGGAGAGCGTCGCGCGCGCGACCGACGGCACGCTCTATGTCGCGAACGGGCAGGTGTTCGTCTATGACGCGGCCGGCAAGCCGATCCGCCGCATCGACGTGCCCGAACGCCCGCTGCAACTGGTGATCGGCGGGCGGGATGGGCGAACCCTGTTCATCCTCACCCACCACGCTTTGTACCGGGTCGCGATCTAGAACGAGGCCCCACACTGAATCGTCATCCCCGCGAAAGCGGGGACCCAGGACGACAGGGGATGCCGCTCCCGGCTCCGGCTCCCCGCTTCGACCTGGATGACGGCTATTCAATCCGGATGGATCAAGCTCTAATCCCCCGCAAACCCAAACGGCGTAACCCCGCTCTCGCGTTCGGCCACGATCAGCGCGCGTCCGGCAGGCGGCGCGGATCGTTGCGGGCAATCGACCCGCGTGCATGCCCGGCAGCCCAGCCCGATCGGCGTGGCGCGCCCGGCCAGATCCAGCCCGCGTGCCGCCGCCAGCCCGTGTGCATCGCCCGATTCCAGCCCGAGGATCACCGCGAAGCGCGCATGCATCTGCCCCGCACCCTGCGGCGTCACGCTGCGCGCCAGCGTGAACCAGCGGCTGCCATCCTCCGTCTCGACCAGATCGGTCACCGTCATGTCCGCCCGCGCGAACGCGGCGAACGCATCCCATAGCGGGCAGATTCCCGGCCCTTCGGCCAGGGGCGATCCGCTCGCCCCGCCATAGCGTTTCGAAATCTGCCCCGCGCGATCCACCCGCAGCATGAAGAAGGGCAGCCCGCGTGCCCCCACGCGCTGCAGCGTGGTCAACCGGTGCGCCACCTGGCTGAAACTCGCGCCAAAGCGCCGCTGGAGTATATCCAGGTCATAGCCCGTCGCCTCGCACGCCCGAAGGAAACGCGCATAGGGCATCATCACCGCCGCCGCGAAATAGCCGGTCAGATGCCGCCGGAACAGCCGCTCGCCCAGCCGGTCGAGTCCCGCCCCGCGCACCAGCGCGTCGATCTGCTCACGTGCTTCCCACGCCAGCTGCTCTGCAACCGCAAAGCTGCGCGCGCTTGCGTCGAGCATCTCGGAAAGCTGCAACTGCCGCGCATGCATGTCGAGCCGCTTGAGCGTACCACCCAGCACGTCGGCCGGCAGGATGCGCACCGATAGTTGATGTTTCACCCGCAGCCGCTCGGTCACCGCGCCATACAGGTCGCCGCGCATCCGCAATTCGTCCGCCAGCGCTTCCGCCGCCGCATCCAGATCGGCGAAGTGGTTGCGCCAGCGCTCGATCGCCTGGCGCACCTGTCCCGCCGCATCGGGGCCCGAACCCTCCGCTGCGCCGCCCTGCCCCATCCGGTCATAGGCACGCGCAAAGGCCTCCGCTCCGCCCGGCGCGCCTGCCAGCCACTCCTCCATCTGGTGCCGATCGATCTCCAGATCGGCGAAGATCGGATCGGCCAGCCGCCGCCGGATCGCCTCCGCGCCCCCGCCCGGCTCGCTCGCGGAAAGCGTGCGGAGGTCGAAATCATAGGTCTCTGCCAGCCGCAGCATCAGCACCGCAGACACCGGCCGCTGGTTGCGCTCGACCAGATTGAGATAGCTTGGGGACACCCCCAGCGCTTCCGCCATCGCGGCCTGGGTAAGCCCCATCTGCCGCCGCAGCCGCCGTATCGGATGCCCCGCGAAAAGCTTGCCCTCGGCCATTCAAACGCTCCTGCCAGGCTCGTCGCGAACACGCGCCGCCCAATACCCTTCACCGTCACCCCGGACCTGTTCCGGGGTCCACCCAACCGCACGCGCGAAACTAGAGCCTCTAGCCAAACCGCCCGCCGCACCGTGGCCCCCGGAACAAGTCCGGGGTGACGATACTGCCTTGTAAATTATTTACATCACGACATGCAACCATCGCCGCACCCCGACAACAAAACCCCAAACCCCTGCGCGAATCGCTGCCCACGCCGCCAATCCGCGTTACGTAACGGTCAGTTCAGTCAAGGAAACGACAAACATGACCACGTTCGAAGATCTGATCCCCGCTCCCGCTGGCCGCTTTGACGGCATCGTCCGTCCGTACAGCGCCGATGACGTGGCAAAGCTTCGCGGGTCTGTTGCGGTCGAGCACACGCTGGCACGCAAGGGTGCGCTCAAGCTTTGGGAACTGCTCAAGTCAGAGCCCTATATCAATTCGCTGGGGGCCATGTCGGGCAATCAGGCGATGCAGCAGGTCCGCGCCGGGCTTCAGGCGATCTATCTCTCGGGCTGGCAGGTTGCCGCCGACGCCAACACCGCCGGTGCGATGTACCCCGATCAGTCGCTCTACCCCGCCAACGCTGGGCCGGAGCTGTGCAAGCGGATCAACAACGCGTTGCAGCGCGCCGATCAGATCGAGCATTCGGAAGGCGGCGCCACGCGCGATTGGTTCGCGCCGATCGTCGCCGATGCCGAGGCCGGCTTTGGCGGCCCGCTCAACTGCTTCGAGATCATGAAGGCCTATATCGCTGCGGGTGCCGCGGGTGTGCATTATGAGGACCAGCTCGCTTCGGAAAAGAAGTGCGGCCATCTGGGCGGCAAGGTTCTGATCCCGACGCAAGCGCATATCCGTAATCTCGACAGCGCGCGCCTCGCGGCGGACGTCTGCGGCGTGCCGACGATCATCTGCGCTCGCACCGATGCCGAGAGCGCCAAGCTGATCACCTCGGACATCGACGAGCGCGACCATGAATTCCTGACCGGCGAGCGCACCGCCGAGGGCTTTTACCGCCTCAAGGAAGGCACTGGCGTCGATCACTGCATCAAGCGCGGCCTCAGCTTCGCCCAGCATGCCGATCTGCTCTGGTGGGAGACCAGCTATCCCAATCTGGAAGACGCGCGGCGCTTCGCCGAGGCGATCAAGAAGGAATATCCGGACAAGATGCTGGCGTATAATTGCTCGCCCAGCTTCAACTGGGAGGCCAAGCTGGACAAGGACGATATCGCCCGCTTCCAGCGTGAGATCGGCGCGATGGGATACAAGTTCCAGTTCGTCACCCTCGCTGGCTTTCACCAGCTCAATTACGGCATGTTCGAACTGGCGCGCGGCTACAAGGATCGCGGCATGGCGGCCTATTCGGAGCTCCAGCAGGCCGAATTCGCAGCGGAGGCCAATGGCTACACCGCGACCAAGCATCAGCGCGAAGTCGGCACCGGCTATTTCGATCTGATCGCCCAGGCCGTGGCCGGCGGCGAGAGCTCGACTACCGCTTATTCCGAATCCACCGAAGCCGATCAGTTCCACAGTCAAGCAGCGTAAGGAGTATTTGCGATGACCAATGAACCCCAGCGCAGCCGCGCTGTCTTCTCCACCGAAGACTTCCGCCTGATCCGCGAGGCCGTCGGCACGCATCTTCAGGCGATCAAGGATCAGCCGGAATCGGTGAAATTCGCCAATCTCTATCACCGTCTCGGCCGCGTCGGCGGCTGACGGAACCGACTTTCCTGGGGAGGAAAGGATGCCCGCCGGGAGCTCAGGCCCCGGCGGGCATTACCGTTCGAGCAGATTGGAAAGAACGCCCATCAGCGCTTTGCCAGCGCCGCAACCCGCGCATCATGCTCCGCCTTGCCGAAGGGGAAGCGGCGGTAGAAATAGGCCGCCAGCCAGCCCAGCGCGATATAGGCCAGGATGAAATACAGCGTCAGCCGGTCGATCGAGGCTGTCGGGACCGTCCCCACCTTCGCGCCATCGGGGAAGGCAGCGAAATGCATGATCAGGCTCGCGCCAAAGATGCCCAGCCCGCCGCAACATTTCTGGATGAAGAACGCGCCCGAAAAGAACACGCCTTCGGATCGCCGCCCTGTCTTGGCTTCTGAATCCTCCACCACATCGGCCATCATCGATGCGCCCAGCAGCGTGGTCGAAACCGCGCACGCGGTGTTGATGCAAAAGATCACCAGCAGCAACGGCAGCATCACCGGATCTCCGGGCTCTGGGAACATTCCGACCAGCCGCAGCGCATAGGGCGAAGAGATCATCACGGTCGCGCCGATCATGAACCCCATCGCCGCTGCGCGCTTGCCCAGCCGCGCCGCTACGCGCGGGGCGAAGATGAACGCCAGCGCCGCCCCCAGAAACAGGCTGGGCGCAAGCAGCGTGAACGCCCCCGTGTCAAAGCGCCAGACGTGCAGATAGAGCAAATTGGCCAGCGCAAAGGACACGCCCTGCGCGGTGTAATAGCAAAGCCCGGCAAGCATCAGCACGGCAAACGCCCGGTTCTGCACGGTCTGCCACAGGTCCCGGAAATGATGGCCCAGCGATTGCCGCGCTAGTTCGGGCTTTGGGAGCCTCCCGATTTCGCCGTGCGTGCCGATGGCGGAAACCAGGATCGCCAACACCATCGCCCCCGCGCCGAAAAGTGCGAAAGCCGGGTAATTTGCCGGATTCAGCTGGTCCGGCTTCCCGCCCGGGCCCGCCATCAGCCAGGCATAGGTGACGAACAGCGTCACCATCCCGCCCATCCATCCGAACAGGTATCGATAGGCGGTCAGCCGGGTCCGCTCGTCATAATCGGCCGATAGTTCGGGGGTCAGCGCCTGCGATGGCACTTCATAAGCGGAGATTGCGCTGCGCACGATCACCGAGGTCGCGAACACCCAGAGCAATTGCATGCTCTCCGACACTGCGGGCGGGTTCCACAGCAACAGCCACCCCAGCCCGATCGGCAGCGCGGCGGCGTACATCCACGGATGCCGCCTGCCCCATCGGCTGCGGGTATTGTCGGAAAGCAGCCCGATCAGCGGATCCAGAAACGCGTCGAGGATCAGCGCGCACATGATCGCGAAGCCCACCTTCGCGGCGGGCAGGCCCAGCACCTGACTGTAAAATAGCAGCAGGAAGGTCGAAAAACCGAAATCCTTCACGCCATAGGCAACTGCGCCAAAGCCATAAGCCAGCGTCGAACGGCGCCCGACTTGTCGGATCGGCGGCACGCCGGGGCCATCGGTCATCATCTTCTCCAAACGCTTGTCCGGGCTACCATAAGTGCGGGCGAAGGCGCGTCAATCGCGCTTATTGGAAGATCGGGTATGGCTTGCTCGATCCCTTGTCCGCGTGATAGCCGCTGGGCTTCGAACTCAAAGCACGGTGTATCCATGGCGCTAGATCCTGAGATCTTCGACACGCTGATCGGGACGATCTGCCGCTTCGTCGCCGAGCGGCTCCGTCCGCTTGAGGGTGAAGTGGAGGAGGCCGATGCCGTCCCGGCGCACATCATCGAGGAGATGAAGGCGCTCGGCCTGTTCGGCCTTTCGATCGCCGAGGAATATGGCGGGCTGGGCCTGACGATGCTCGAGGAATCCAAGGTCGCGGTCGAACTGGGCCGCACCACGCCAGCATTCCGCTCGGCCTTTGGCACGAATATCGGCATCGGCTCCCAGGCGCTCGTCATGGCGGGCACGCCCGAACAACGGGCCGATTGGCTGCCGCGCATCGCCAGCGGCGAAGTGATCGCCAGCTTCGCACTGACTGAGCCCGATGTCGGGTCGGACAGTGGCGCGGTGAAGACGCGGGCGATCAGGGACGGCGATGCCTATCGCCTCACCGGCACCAAGCGCTTCATCACCAATGCCGACAGGGCGCATGTCTTCACCGTAATGGCGCGCACCGGGGATGAGCCCGGCGCACGCGGCGTCTCCGCCTTTCTCGTGCCGCGCGATCTTCCCGGGGTCAGCGTCGGGGAACCCGAAAGGAAGATGGGGCAAAAGGGCGCAAAGGTTGCCGATGTCGTGTTCGATGACACGCCGGTCCCCGCTTCGCTCCGCCTCGGCGCGGAGGGTGAAGGGTTCAAGATCGCGATGCGCGTGCTCGATCGCGGGCGGCTCCACATCTCGGCGGTCTGCGTCGGCATCGCGGAGCGGCTGATCGCCGATTCCGTCGCTTATGCATCGACACGCAATCAGTTCGGCAAGCCCATTGCCGAGCATCAGCTCATCCAGGCGATGATCGCGGACAGCAAGACCGAGGTGTTGGCCGCTAAGGCGCTCGTCATGGAAACCGCCGCGCGCAAGGATGCGGGAGAGAACACCACGATGGAGGCCGCCGCCACCAAATATTTCGCCAGCGAGATGGTCGGCCGCGTCGCCGATCGCGCGGTGCAGATCTTCGGCGGCGCGGGCTATATCGCCGATTACGGCATCGAGCGGTTCTACCGCGACGTGCGCCTGTTCCGGATCTACGAAGGCACCAGCCAGATCCAGCAACTCATCATCGCCCGCGAAACGATCAAGCGGGGAGGCTGAAGCCAAAGCCCGTCATGCCAGCGAAAGCTGGCATCTCAAGCGGGATTGAATGTCTATGTCGCGCACGCGGCACAAGATCCCGGCTTTCGCCGGGAAGACGAGATCAGATCACCGCCCGGCCAGCTCGGGCGCAGTTAGGAGAGCATCATGGACACCAGCAAACTCTTCCGCCTCGACGGTCGCGTCGCGCTTGTCACCGGCGGGTCGCGCGGGATCGGCCGGATGATTGCCGACGGCTTCATCCAACAGGGGGCCAAGGTCTATATTTCGGCGCGCAAGGCCGACGCCTGCAACGCCACCGCCGAAGCGCTCGGCCCAAATTGCATCTCGCTCCCCATGGACGTCTCGACGGTCGAAGGCTGCCGCGCGCTCGCCGCCGCCATTGCCGAGCGCGAACCCAGGCTCGACATCCTCGTCAACAATGCCGGCGCGGCATGGGGCGTGCCGTTCGACGAATTCCCGGAAAGCGGCTGGGACAAGGTGATGGACCTCAACGTGAAGTCGCCCTTCTTCCTCACCCAGGCACTCCACGCCCTGCTCAAGGCCGCCGCCAGCGAGGCCCAGCCCGCCAAGGTGATCAACATCACCTCGATCGACGGCCAGCGCGTCAATCCGTGGGAGACCTATAGCTATCAGGCGTCGAAGGCTGCGCTGATCCACCTCACCCGTCGCCTCGCCGCGCGCCTCATCAGCGATCGCATCGTCGTCTCCTCGCTCGCCCCCGGCGCTTTCCCCAGCGACATGAACAAGGCCGCCCGCGATCATGCCGATGGCGTCGCCAAGCGCATCCCCTCTGGCCGCATCGGTGTCGATGAAGACATGGCCGGTGCCGCAATCTATCTGGCGTCGCGCGCAGGCGATTACGTCGTCGGCGAAACCCTCACCGTCGACGGCGGCATCGTCAACGCCAGCCTGAGCGGCAGCATCGACGGGTAGAATTTGGTCCGATCCGGCCGGTCTCCCGGTTCCGCTGTTGACGCGCCCCGGTTTTCCCCCACGCTAAGCGAAGGGATTGGGGGCAATGCAATGGAAAGCGAGACGCAGGCCGCGACGCGGCCGGTAGCCAGTCGAATGGCCGATTTTTTTGATCGGGCCGAGGAGGTCTATCTGCGTGTGCTGCGGGCGACCGTGCTGATCATCGCCACGCTGTTGATCCTCTACACATTCTATCTCGCGGTAGCGGGATTATACCGGATCGCTCAATCGCCTGCATCGGTGAAGGAGGCAGTTGCGAATGTGACGGCCAGCGAGATCGTCGATGCGGAAGACGTTAGTACGAAAGCCGCAGAGGGCGATGGGTCCCCCGCCGTGGATGCCGCGCGCCAAAAATACTACGCCGATTTCGTTAAGCGCTATTATGCGCTGTTTCGCACGAAGTTCGAGCCCTTCCGCCAACCCGAGGACAAGACGCTCAGCAGCGACGAATTCGACGATAACTTCGTGAAGTCGGCCCAGCGTCTGCGGGCGGTGACCAGTGGCGAACTCGACTTCGAAAAGGATCAAAGCGATCTGGAGGCACTCTTGGCCACGATGTCTACGGCTTCGGGCGAGCCCAAAGCCGCCGAGCGGCTGCGGCGATATAGAAGCGCGAAAAAGGTGGCAGTGCAGCGCGAAGTGCGCCGGACGAGAACCGAGTATCGGCGCGGCTGGAACACCTACAGCACAGCTTGCGAAGGCTGGTATTATTCGCCGATGGGATGCGCCGAAAACCGGGCGGTTGAGGTCCCCTATACAGACACCGTCACGGCAATGGAGTTCCCCAAGGGCACCCAATCACACTCACAGATATTCCGTGCGATGCAGGACAGATATTTCACCCTGCTGGAAGAACGCCGCCGCAGCAACGCAGCCGACGCAGAGCTGAAGCGGATGCAAATCATGGACGGCAATGTGCAGGGCCATGTCGATCTAGCCACAGCGCTACGCATCTTCGGCGGCTTCCTGGCGCTGATGTTCTTCTTCCTCCTCATCGCGATCGAACGGCACCAGCGGCGCATTGCCGCCGTGCTACCCGTCACCGATGAGGATGAAGGGACGCCGCCAGCCTAAATCAGCGCGCGATCCCACCCGCCGCGAGCACCGCCAGCATCACCAGCTCGCTTGCGCTTGCGGTCATCGGCGCGATCTGCACGGATTTCTCCATGCCCATAAGGATCGGGCCGATGATCGAATCGCCGCCCAGCTCGCGCAGCAGCTTCGCCGAGATGTTGGCCGATTGCAGGCCCGGCATGATCAGCACGTTTGCCGGACCCGATAGCCGCGCGAAGGGATAATTGGCGAGCTGCTTGGGGTTGAGCGCCACGTCGGGCGACATCTCGCCTTCATATTCGAACTCGACCCCGCGCCCGTCGAGCACCTTGATCGCGCCGCGCAGGTTTTCCAGCCAGCGCCCCTCGGGGTTCCCGAAGTTGGAATAGCTCAGGAACGCGACGCGCGGCTCGTGCCCCATGCGGCGCGCGACCAGGGCTGCGCCCTCGGCAATGTCCGCCAGTTCGTCGGCGCTGGGCCGCTCGTTGACGGTGGTATCCGCCATGAACACGGTGTGCGACTGGCCGACCAGGATGTGCATGCCAAACGGCGTCTGCCCCTGCTGGGGATCGATCACCCGCTTCACCTGGCGCATCGATTCGGCCCAGGTGCGCGTCACGCCGGTGATCATCGCATCGGCCTTGTCCATCTGGAGCAGCAGCCCGCCAAAGATGTTGCGGTCGCGATTGACCATGCGCTCGGCGTCGCGGCGCAGATAGCCGCGGCGCTGCAGCCGCGTGTAGAGCAGATCGACCATCTCGGGCACGAGCGGCGAATTGACGCTGTTGTGCAGCTCGAAATCGTCTGGGTTGGCGCCTAGCGCGCGCAGCTTTTCGTGCACGCTCTCGCGCCCCACCAGCACCGGCGTGCCATAGCCCTCCGCCTTGAAGGCGATCGCCGCGCGCAGCACCACTTCTTCCTCGGCCTCGGCGAAGATCACGCGCTTGGGGTTCGCCCGTGCGCCTTCATCGGCCAGGCTCAGCACCGAGGTGGTCGGGTTGAGCCGTGCGCGCAGCGACTGGCGATACGCGGCAAAGTCGGTGATCGGCTTGGTCGCCACGCCCGAATCCATCGCCGCCTTGGCGACGGCGGCGGGCACGATCTCCATCAGCCGGGGGTCGAACGGCGCCGGAATGATATATTCGGGGCCGAACGAATGCTTCACGCCATAGGCCGCCGCCACTTCTTCGGGCACCTGCTGCCGCGCCAGTTCGGCGAGCGCGGTCGCCGCCGCGATCTTCATCTCGTCGTTGATCGTCGTCGCGCGCACGTCGAGCGCCCCGCGGAAGATGAAGGGGAAGCCCAGCACGTTGTTGACCTGGTTCGGATAGTCCGAACGCCCCGTGGCGATGATCGCATCGGGCCGCGCCGCGCGCGCTTCCGGCGGGGTGATCTCGGGATCGGGATTGGCCATCGCGAAGATGATCGGCTTGTCGGCCATGGTCTTGAGCAGCTCGGCCGGCAGCGCGCCCGCCGCCGACAGGCCCATGAAGACGTCCGCGCCCTTCAGCGCGTCGGCCAGGGTGCGGCGCTCGGTGGCCACGGCATGCGCCGATTGCCACTGGTTCACGCCTTCGCGCCCCTGATAGATCACGCCGGTGCGATCGAGCATCAGCAGATTGCCCGAAGGCAGCCCCATCGCCTTGATCAGCTCGGCACAGGCGATCGCCGCCGCGCCCGCGCCGTTCATCACCACCTGGGTATTCTTGATGTCGCGCCCGGTCAGGTGCAGCGCGTTGATCAGCCCCGCGGCAGCGATGATCGCGGTGCCGTGCTGGTCGTCATGGAACACCGGGATGTTCATGCGTTCGCGCAGGGTCTGCTCGATCACGAAGCATTCGGGGGACTTGATGTCCTCCAGATTGATGCCGCCAAAGCTCGGCTCCATCAGCTCGATCGCGTCGATGATCCGGTCGACATCCTCGGTCTTCAGCTCGATATCGATCGAATCGACATCGGCGAAGCGCTTGAAGAGCACCGCCTTGCCTTCCATCACAGGCTTGGAAGCCAGCGCGCCCAGATTGCCCAGCCCCAGGATAGCGGTACCATTTGAGATGACGGCGACAAGGTTTCCCTTTGCCGTGTAATCATAAGCGGTTGCCGGATCCTCGGCGATCGCGCGCACCGGCACGGCTACGCCCGGCGAATAGGCCAGCGCCAGATCGCGCTGCGTCGCCATCGGCGTCGACGCGACGATCTCGATTTTCCCCGGGCGGCCCTCACTGTGATAGAGCAGCGCCTCGCGCTCGGAAAACTGGACGCTGCTCGCTTCGGTCATTCTAACTTCCTTGGGGTCTTTGGCGCCTCTTAGAGGCGCGAAGGCGGATTGGGAACCGCCGCGCGCACCGCAAATAGCGTGCTGCCGCCGTTCGACCATATCGGAACGAGGCGCGGATCGGCAAAACCGGCGGGCAGGCGGGCGCCGATCAGCCACAGATAGTCGACGCGATCGATCGGCAGCCGCGCCATCGTCTCGGCCAGCATGTGCCGCGAACGCGCTTCAAAGGGCTTGGCCTTGTCCACGCAGCGATCGGGCCACACGAACTCGGACGGATCGGCATAATAAGCCGCTGAGGGGCGGTAGCGTATCTCCAGCAATTGCACGCCCGCCGCCGCCCAGTGCGAATTGACCCAGGCGTCGCGATAGACGCTCGCCAGGTTGGAGACATGGTCCAGCCGCGCCTCGCGCCATCCCGCCAGCCCGCATTCGACCTGGGTCAGCGCCAGCACCCGGCTTCCCCGCTCGATATGGTCCAGCGCGCGCATCTCGCTGGCATAGCTCGCGCCATAGCCGACAAAGGCCGTGGTCGTGACCGCCAGCCGCACCGCGAACAGCACCAGCCCCGCGATCATCACGCACAGCCGCAGCCGGGCTCTCACCATGCTCCAGTCGAGCAAGGCGAGCGCGAGCATCGCCAGCACGGGCACCAGTCGCGAATCGACATGCGCGACGCCAGACAGCAGCGCCGGGGCGGCGATGAAGAGCAATGCCATCGCGATCACCGCGCCCGGCTCGCGCATCCGCGCGCCTGCCCGCCACCCGGTCATCAAGACCGCGATGGTCAGCAGCACCGTGCCGATATCGAGCAGGATATATTGGTCGCGCACGGGCATCATCAGCCCGTCCAGCTTCCGCTCCAGCACCCATCGCGTCTCCCCGCCGCCCGCATTACCAAACAGCAGAAACGCAGCGGCAAAGGCGATGGCGGGCGCAAGCGGCCATGCCGCCAGCGCCAGCCGCCAGTCGCGCGCGCGCCACGCCCGCCAGGCCTCGCGCCCGCCGGCCATCACGATCAGCAGCCCGCCGCCCACCGCATGCACCACCAGCAGCATGGGCGCGAACGGCAGGATCAGCGCCGCGCGCAGCCTTTGCCGCTTGGCCAGATGCAGCCACCCCGCAAATCCCAGCAGCGACAATGCCATGCCCAGTGAGAAATTGACGAACCCGTGCCGGAACGCGAATCCGTGGACGAAGGGCAGCGCCCAGCTCAGCGCATAGGCGCCCTGGGGATTGCCCGCCCGCGCGATCAGGAACAGGCCCAGCACGGTCAGCGCCGTCGTCGCCGCGACCACCACCCACAGCGCCCCCGCCAGCCCGAATACATGCCGCAGCGCCTCGACCGCCAGATCCACGCCCAGATTCAGCGACAGCGCCCAGCGGAAATCGAAATAGCTGCGCAGCGGGCTCTCCGGCCCCGCCGCCTGGATCGCATAGCGGCCGAGATGGCCGGGCACGTCGATCAGCGGCGGGATCGCGGTAAAGAGCAGCGGCAGCACTGCGGCACAGGCGAACAGCGCGATCGCCGGCCAGCGCAAAAGCCACGGGCCTCCACCCGATCTGCCTGATGCGCCTGGCTGCCTGTCCATCCTTCGGCGTTATCGGTCCACAACCACGCTGTCACGCTCTCTTGGAATATCGGGCGCGGCTGGCTAGCGAAGGGCAGCATGTCCTCCGCCACCCCCACCCCGATGATGGCCCAATATCTGGCGCTCAAGGCCGAGGCCGAGGATTGCCTGCTCTTCTACCGGATGGGCGATTTCTTCGAACTGTTCTTCGAGGACGCGAAGATCGCCAGCGCCGCGCTCGATATCGCGCTGACGGCGCGCGGCGAGCATGCGGGTGAGCGCATCCCGATGTGCGGCGTGCCCGTCCATGCGATGGAGGGCTATCTCGCCCGGCTGATCAAGGCGGGGCACCGCGTCGCCATCGCCAACCAGACCGAGACGCCCGAGGAAGCGAAGAAGCGCGGTGGATCGAAGGCGCTCGTCGCCCGGGCCATCGTCCGCGTCGTCACCGCCGGCACGCTGACCGAGGAGACGTTGCTCGACAGCCGCGCGGCAAACTGGTGCGCCGCGATCGGCGAAGCGGGCGGCCAGGTCGCCATCGCCTGCGCCGATATTTCCACCGGCATCTTCCAAATCATCGAAACCGATGCCAGCCGCGCCGATGCCGAGCTCGCTCGCCTTTCCCCTGCCGAGATCATCGCCTCGGAAGCTTCCGACTTCGCCCAGCTGGCAACGGCGCTGCGCCCGCGCGTGGATTTCGACAGCGCCCAGGGCGAGGCGCGGCTCAAGCGCCTGTTCCAGGTCGCGACGCTCGATGGCTTCGGTCAATTCTCGCGCGCCGCGCTGGCGGCGGCGGGCGGCCTCGTCGCCTATCTCGATCACACGGCAAAGGGATCGCTCCCATTCCTGCGCCCCCCGCGCGTCACCCGCACCGAAGCCGCCATGGCGATCGACGCGGCCACGCGCGAAAGCCTCGAACTGTGCCAGACCGCTTCGGGCGCGCGCAAGGGCAGCCTGCTCGACGCGGTCGATCGCACGGTCACCGGCGCGGGCGCGCGCCTGCTCGGGCAGGATATCGCCGCGCCGCTGATGGATCGCGCCGCCATCGATGCGCGGCTCGATCTGGTCCAGCGCTTCCACGACGATGGCGGGCTGCGCGACATGGTGCGCGGCAATCTCCGCGCGCTCCCCGATATCGGCCGTGCGCTCGGACGCCTCGCCGCCGGGCGAGGATCACCCCGCGATCTCGGCCAGCTCCGCGATGGGCTCGATGGTGCATGGCGGCTGGGCGAACGGCTAGGCCGGATCGGCGACAGCCCGGCGTTGCTCGGCGAACTGGTCCCGCAACTGGGCGGGCACGGCGCGCTGATCGATCTGCTCTCCCGCGCGCTCGTCCCCGAGCCGCCGATCGACGCCGATAAGGGCGGCTACATCGCCGAGGGCTATGACGCCGCGCTCGACGATCTGCGCGATGCGGGCGCAGGGGGCCGCCGCGCCATCGCTGCGCTGGAGGCCGATTACCGCCAGCGCACCGGCATTTCGGGCCTCAAGATCAAGCATAATGGCGTGCTCGGCTATCATATCGAGGTCGCTGCAAAGAGTGCCGATCCGCTGATGGCGGCGGACAGCGGCTTCACCCACCGCCAGACGCTTGCCGGCGCCGTCCGCTTCAACGCCCCCGATCTCCACGAAGTCGCGATCAAGGTCACGCAGGCCGGCGCCCACGCGCTCGCCGCCGAAGCCGCGCATCTCGAAGACCTGACCGCGCAGGCGCTCGCCAATCGGGAGCAAATCGCCGCCACCGCCGATGCGCTTGCCCGGATCGACGTGTCCTCCGCACTTGCCGAGCGCGCCGCCGAGGGCGGCTGGGCACGCCCGTCGCTCGTCGATCACGCCTGTTTCGAAGTCGAGGGCGGTCGCCATCCGGTGGTCGAGGATGCGCTTGCCCGCTCGGGCGCGCGCTTCGTCGCCAATGATTGCGCGCTCTCCGAAAGCTCGCGACTCTGGCTCGTCACCGGCCCGAACATGGGCGGCAAATCCACCTTCCTGCGCCAGAACGCGCTGATCGCCGTACTCGCCCAGGCGGGCAGCTATGTCCCCGCCGCGCGCGCAACGCTGGGTCTCGTCGATCGCCTGTTCAGCCGCGTCGGCGCGTCGGACAATCTCGCGCGCGGCCGCTCGACCTTCATGGTCGAGATGGTCGAGACCGCCGCGATCCTCGCCCAGGCCACTCCGCGCAGCTTCGTCATCCTCGACGAGGTCGGGCGCGGCACCTCCACCTATGACGGGCTCGCCATCGCCTGGGCAGTGGTCGAGGCGATCCATGAGGATAATCGCTGCCGCTGCCTCTTCGCGACGCATTATCACGAGCTGACCCGCCTCGCCGAACGCTGCGACGCGCTAACCCTCCACCATGTTCGCGCGCGCGAATATAAGGGCGATCTCGTCCTGCTCCACGAAGTCGCCGAAGGCCCCGCCGATCGCAGTTTCGGCATCGCCGTCGCCCGCCTCGCCGGCATGCCCCCCGCCGCGCTCAAGCGCGCCAAGGCGGTGCTCGACAAGCTTGAGGCCGGCCGCGCCAAGACGGGTGGCCTCGCAGCCGGGCTCGACGATCTCCCCCTCTTCGCCGCCGCCGCCGAGGCCGAGGAGGAAGCGATCGACACGCTCCGCACCGAACTCGCCGCAATCGACGTCGACGCCCTTTCCCCCCGCGAGGCGCTCGACGCGCTCTACCGGCTCAAGGGGCTGGCGGCGGAAGCATGACCGATCGCGACCTGATCGATCTGTTCGTCAAATCGCTGATCCGCGAATTCGGCAAGAACCGCCGCCATTGGCGCGCGGTGCTGGGCGAGGTTCGCCTCTACAGCGTCGAGACCCATCCCCATTGCAACTGGTCGATCACGCCCGACGGCGACCATTACGAAAACGCCGCCGTCGAACGCCTCGCCGATCGCCTCCGCGGCGAACATCCGATCATCAGCGCATAGCGCGACTTCCAAATCCTCCCCCGGAGGGGGAGGGGGACCAGCGAAGCTGGTGGAGGGGTATTCGCCCCAAGCGAGACGGTATCGCTGGTGGAGGCTACCCCCCCCCC
>NZ_BCTZ01000016.1 GCF_001591025.1 Sphingomonas soli NBRC 100801 | reverse complement strand
CGTCATCCCCGCCGGATGCGATGCCAGCGTCTCGGTGCCGCCCAGCGACACCGCCAGCTTCGCGATCTTGAGCGCGTCCAGGAACGCGAACGCCTCCTTCTCGCCGCCCTTCAGATAGAGCGAGAAGGTCGATCCCGCGCCGATGCAATGGCGGCGATAGATATCGGCCTGGCGCGCATCGCCCTGGGCTTCAAGGAAGCCGAGATAGCCGACGCGATCGACCTTCGGATGGCCGTTGAGGAAGTTGCAGACCTTCAGCGCATTCTCCCCCGCGCGGCTCATGCGCAATTCGAGCGTCTCAAGGCTACGCAGCAGCATCCAGGCGGTGTTCGGATCGCAGATCGTGCCGATCGTGTTGCGCATCAGCCGGATCGTGTTGATGTGCTCTTTCGATCCCAGCACGCCGCCCGCGACCAGATCCGAATGGCCGCCGGCATATTTGGTCAGCGAATAGACGACGATGTCCGCGCCCTGCTTCATCGGCTGCGCCCAGAGCGGGCCGAGGAAGGTGTTGTCGATCGCGATCGGCGGCTTGTTGTCACCCGTGAAGATCGCATCGCGGCTGTCGCGCACCGCTTCGACATCGACCAGCGCATTGGTCGGATTGGCGGGGCTCTCCAGATAGATCAGCGCGACATTGCCGGTCGCCGCCTTGCCGAGCACCGCGTCGATCTCTTCGCGGGTCGCACCGGCGGGAAAATCGACCCAATGCACGCCGAAGCGCCCCAGGATGCGGCCGATCAGCGTCTCGGTCGCCGCATAAAGCGGGCCCGAATGAACGATCGTGTCGCCCGGCTTGACCATCGACAGGAAGAGCGTGGCGATCGCCGACATGCCGCTGGAGAAAGCCAGCGCATCCTCCGCCTCTTCCCAGATCGCCAGGCGATCTTCCAATATCTCCTGGTTCGGGCCGTTGAAGCGCGAATAGACCAGTCCCTCGGCCCCGCCGGGGCGCTTGCCGGTCACCCCTTCGAAATGGCGCTTGCCGGCTGCGGCATTGGGGAAGACGAAGGTCGAGGTGAGGAAGATCGGCGGCTTGAGCGATCCTTCGGAGAGCATCGGATCATAGCCATGCCCCATCATCATCGTGCTGGGGCGCAGCTTGCGCTCGCCGATCTTCTCGATGCTCTTCTTGGGGCTGCGCCTCGGGGTGCCGCCCGTCAGCTCGGCTTCGGTTTTGTCGGTCATGGAGCCTCTCCGGATACTGGTTGACCGCCCTCTAGCCGAAACACCGTCTCAATTGATACCAATTATCGAAATCTGGCGGCCATAATCGCTTTCCTGCCGGTGCGTCGCGCGGCGGAAGCTGTAGAAGCGCTCGGGCTGGGCATAAGTGTCCTCGCCCAGCGTCTCGACCGTGCGGATTCCCGCCGCTGCAAGGCGGCTGGCGACATAGGCTTCCAGATCGAACTGATGATGCCCGGCGCGCCCGTCGGCGAAGAAGCGTTCGGTGGCCGGATCGGCCTCGGCAAAGCGGCGGAAAAAGCCTTCGTCCACCTCATAGCTGGCGCGCGCGATGCAGGGGCCGACCGCCGCGACGATATGCTCGCGCCGCGCGCCCAGCGTCTCCATCAGCGCGATCGTCGAATCGGTGACTCCGCCCAGCGCCCCCTTCCACCCGGCATGCGCGGCGGCGACGACGCCTGCCTGCGCGTCGGCGAACAGCACCGGCGCGCAATCGGCGGTGAGGATGCCCAGCAGCAGCCCCGGCGTATTGGTGACGAGCGCGTCGGCATGCGGGCGCTCGGCGAAGGGTGCGGTGGCGATCACCGCATCCGCCGAATGGACCTGGAAGGCCGTGGCGAGCGGCGCGCCGGGAATGATCGCATCGGCCGCGCGCCGACGATTCTCCGCGATGCTCTCCGGATCGTCCTGCGATCCGGTGCCCACATTCAGCCCGGCCAGGATTCCGGTCGAAACGCCGCCGCGCCGCCCAAGAAAGCCGTGGGCCACGCCCTCCAGCGCGCGCGCGCGATTGACCTCGACCGCGCTCACAGCACCAGCCGCATCAGCCGGTCTTCATCGGCATGGTTGCCCACCATGAACTTGTACGGCCCCTGATCCTCGAAGCCGTAGCGCTCGTAGAAGCGCCTGGCGCGGTGATTGTCGATATAGACCGACAGCCAGATTTCCCCGGCACCCCGCGCCCGCGCCTGGCCGATCGCCCATTCCATCAGCGCCTGTGCCGCGCCCGACCCCTTGGCGCGCTCGGCCAGATAGAGCTGGCGCAATTCCATCGTGCGCGCGCTGGTCTGCGCCGGAAGCTCCAGGTCGCTGATCTTGCAGAACCCCGCCAGCCCCTCGCCATCCTCGGCAACGTGGAAGCGCAGGTCCGGCTGGGCAAACTCCGCCGCCCACGCCTCGGGCGTGAACTGATCGTAGAACGCCGCCGCATCCTCGGGCGCATAAAGATGCCCGAAGGTCGCGTGGAAGCTCTCGCGAAACAATGCGTCTATCGCGGGCAGATCGTCCGGCGTGGCGTCGCGACAGATCATGCGAACCCCGCCGGAACCGGCCAGCCCGGCGCGGTGATCGCGATCACCTTGAAGAGTTCGCCCATCTGCTCGGGATCGATAAGCCGGTCGCGATCGAGCGCGAGCTGTTCGGCGCGATCCGGCGTTTTCGCCGCCAGCGCCTCGGTGCGTGCGCCGATGCCAAGCGCCTCCAGGAACGCGCCCTGCGTGACCGGACCATGCACCACCAGCCCCTCGGCCTCGGCAGCTTCGCGCAACGTGGCGAAATCGACATGCGCGGTCAGGTCGGCCTCGCCCGGTGTGTCGAAGGGATTGGCATATTCATGCCCCTTCACCGCCTGCAGCGTGTCGCCGATCGCCGGGCCTTCATAGCCATAATCGACGATCAGCGCCGCGCCGCCCTGCGCCATCAGCCGCGCCGCCAGCCCGCGCAGGATCGCCACGCTCGCGGGCGAAGTCTCGATCACCGAACCGGGCTCTGCCTGAAGCAAAGGCTTGGGGATGATCATGTCGAAGCTGCGGTCCCCCGCGATCGGCAGGAACAGCGTGTCCTGGCAGGCAACCAGCCGCTCGCGCCATCCTTCCGGCGTCGCGATAAGCTGGCGGATCGGCAGCGCGTCGAAGAATTCATTGGCGACCACCAGCAAGGGCGCATCGTCAGGCAGCCCGACCAGGTCGAGATGGAATTCGGCATGCGGCACGCGCTCGGCCTGCGCCGCGCGCAGCATCGGGCTGTTCTCCACCAGATCCACCGGCGGCGTGAACCCCGCTTTCGCCATCGCGCGCAGCGCATCGGCGGCCAGCGTGCCGCGCCCCGGCCCCAGTTCGACATAGCGCGCCGCCGGACGCCCTGCACGGTCCCACAGATCGGCCAGCCACAGCCCGATCAGCTCGCCGAACATCTGGCTGATCTCGGGCGCGGTGGTGAAATCGCCGCGCGCGCCCAGCGGATCGCGGGTGCCGTAATAATGCGCGTTCGCCGCGCCCATGAATTGCGAGAGCGGAATCGGCCCGCCCAGCGTGATCGCCCGCGCCAGCCGCTCGGGCAGCAGGGGTTCGGCCGCGTTTTCCGCGCGTGCCTTGGGCGGCGCGGCGAGAGGATTATCGTCAGCCACCGGAGATCAGGCCACGCTCTCCGCGCCGGCGATCGGCTCGATCCGCTCGCGACGGCCCTTCGCCGTCGCGATCAGATACACGCCGCCCGCGATCATCGGCAGGCACAGCCACTGGCCCATGTGCAGCCCGGTCGCATCGGCCAGCCAAACCAATTGCCTGTCGGGCTCGCGGAAGAATTCCACGGCGAAGCGGGCGAGGCCATAGCCGAGCAGGAAGATGCCGGTGAGCTTGCCCGGCTCGTAGCGCGCCTTGGTGCGCCAGAAAAAGTACCAGAGCACGGCGAAGAGCAATATGCCTTCCAGCCCCGCTTCATAAAGCTGGCTGGGGTGGCGCGCGGGTTCGATCTGTCCGGCCACCACGGTATCGGGAAAGATCACGCCCCAGGCCATATTGGTGGGCTTGCCCCACAGCTCGCCATTCACGAAATTCGCCAGCCGCCCGAAAAACAATCCGAACGGCACGACGCACGCGACATAATCATGGATGCGCAGCCAGTTCAGCCCGTTGCGGCGCGCAAAGACCAGGATGCCGATCGTGGTGCCGATCACCCCCCCATGGAAGGACATGCCGCCGTCCCACAGGCTGATCGCCCGTATCGGGCTGGTCAGCATCTCGGGCGCGTAGAACAGGATATAGCCGATCCGGCCGCCCAGGATGATGCCGAGCGTCGCGTAGAATACCAGATCGTCGGCATGCGCCTTGCTCATCGGCGCGCCCGGCTGGCGCAGCAGGCGGTTCATATACCACCAGCCGATCAGGATACCGGCGATATAGGCCAGCGAATACCATTTGATCTCGAAGAAGCCGAGATCGAGCGCAACCCTGCTCAGCCCCAGGCTTTCGAAGCGGATATGTTGGGCCGATGCGGCGGCCATGCTCAGGAGATCGCTCATGGGCAAGAGCGATAGAGCAGGCGCGGGGCAAACCCAATAGGGCAATCGGCTCGGGCGATAGGCTCGGGCGATCGGGCGGGGATGACAGCCCCCCGCCCCCGAGCTAGAGCAAGCGCGATGGCGCTGGACCTTCCCAAGCTGGATCTGTCGAAGCTCAAAAAGCCCGACCGGCGGACGCTGCTGATCGGCGGCGGCGTAGGCGCGGGGCTGGTGGTCGCCTGGGCGGTATGGCCGCGCACCTATCTGCCCAATCTAACCGCCGCGCCCGGCGAAAGCCTGTTCGGCGCATGGCTCAAGATCGGCAGCGACGGACATATCGTGGTCGCCGTGCCGCAATGCGAGGAGGGGCAAGGCGTGTACACCGCCATGCCCCAGATCATCGCAGACGAGCTTGGCGCCGATTGGAAGATGGTGGGCGTCGAGCCTGCGCCGCTCAATCCGCTTTACGCCAATCCGCTGGCCGCCGCGTCGCTGTTCGAGCTGGCTTTGGGCGGATTGCCACAGCAATTGCAGCGCACCTATGCGGCGCGCTCCGGGCTGATGCTTACCGGATGCTCCACCTCGATCCGCAATTTCGAGGATCAATTGCGTCATGCGGGCGCGGCGGCGCGGCTGCTATTGTGCAAGGCGGCGGCAAGCCGCTGGGGCGTGGATTGGCAATCGTGCGGCACCGCGGGCGGCTTCGTGATCCACGGCAAGCAGAAGCTCGGCTTTGGCGAACTGGCGGGCGAGGCGGCGGACGAAAGCCTGCCCTCGGACGTGCCGTTGCGCTCGGGCGATGCCAACCGGCTTTACGGCCAGCCGCTGCCGCGCCTCGACGCACCGGCAAAGGTGGACGGCAGCGTCAATTACGCCGCCGATATCCGCTTGCCCAACATGGTCTTCGCATCGATCCGCCAGGGCCCGGCGGGCGAGACCGAGCTGGCCAAGCTCGATCGTGCGGCTGCGAACCAGGTGCCCGGCATGCTGGCGGTGGTCACCACCAGCCAATGGGTGGCGGCGGTCGCCGAAAGCTGGTGGGCTGCCGAGCGCGCGATCGATGCGATGCGCCCGCGCTTCAAGACGCCCGATGAGGTGATCAATTCCGATACGATCGATGCGGCGCTCACCGCCGCGTTCGACGGCAAGGGCGCGCGCATCGCTTCGGCGGGCGATCTGCGCGCGGACTTCAAGGGCGCGAAGCTGGTCACGGCCGAATATCGCGTCGGGCTGGCGCTCCACGCACCGCTCGAGCCGATGACCTGCACCGCTTCCTATGCCGATGGCCGGCTGACGCTGTGGCTGCCGACCCAGGCCCCCGGCCTCGCGCGCACCGCTGCCGCGCGCGCCGCTGGCCTTGGCGAAGCGGCGGTGTTCATCCATGCCACTATGGCGGGCGGGTCGTACGGCGCGAAGCTGGAGCATGACGTCGCCGAACAGGCGGCGCTGATCGCCATGAAGATCGGCCGCCCCGTCCAGCTCACCTGGCCGCGCGGCGAGGATTTCCGGCATGACCGGTATCGCCCAGCCGCCGCCGGGCGCCTCTCCGCCAAGCTAGACGGCAAGGGGCGCATCACCGGCTGGCTGGCAAAGGTCGCAGCCCCGGATACGGGGCGCGAACTCGCGAAGCGGCTGCTCGGCAGCGATGCGGTGGTCGCAGCCTCGCTGGCGATGCCAGGTGCGGGCGACCCTTCCGCGATCGCCGGCGCGACACCGCCTTATGCGATCCCCAATCTGGGCGTGGATCACCATCCGGCGCAGATCGGCGTGCCGACCGGTTATTGGCGCTCGGGCGCGCACAGCTACACCGCTTTCTTCACCGAGAGCTTCATCGATGAGCTCGCGCATGTCGCCGAACAGGATGCGCTCACCTTCCGCATGGCGATGCTCGGCAATGAGCCCCGCCTCGCGCGCTGCCTCCAGATGGCGGGGCAACTCGGCGGATGGCAGGGCGGGCAGCCGGGCAGCGGCCAGGGCATCGCGTGCCACATGTTCCGCGGCTCCTATATCGCCGTGATGGCGGAGGCCCGGCTGGCGGGGCGCGAGGTAAAGGTCGATCGGCTGGTCGCCGCCGTCGATTGCGGTCGCGTGGTCAATCCCGATCTGGTCAAGCAGCAGATCGAGGGCGGGCTGATCTTCGGCATGGCCGCCGCGACCGGCGGCGCGACCGGCTTCAGCGAGAATGTCGCCGATGTCCGCGACCTTTCCGAGCTGGGCCTGCCGACGCTCGCCAACTGCCCGGATATCACGGTAGAGATCATCGCCAGCGGCAGCGATCCGGGCGGGGTCAGCGAACTCGCCGTCCCCCCCGTCGCCCCCGCGATCGCCAACGCGCTCCAGGCGGCGAGCGGCGTGCGCTTCCGCCGCCTGCCCCTGCTCTCCGATATCGAATGACCATGCCCCCCGATCATCGCTATATTTACCCGGAAAAGGTCGGCGTACTGCTGGTTAATCTCGGCACGCCCGACGCGCCCGATGCGAAATCGGTGCGCCGCTATCTGGCCGAATTCCTGTCCGATCGCCGCGTGGTCGAGATCCCGCCGCTGATCTGGCAACCCATCCTGCGCGGCGCGGTGCTCACCACCCGTCCCAGGAAATCCGCGCGCGCCTATCGCGAGGTGTGGCGCGAAGACGGTTCGCCGCTCGCCGCGATCACCCGCCTCCAGGCAAAGGCGCTCGAAGGCGCTTTCGGGCCGGATGTGATGGTCGATTATGCGATGCGCTATGGCCAGCCCGATATCCGCAGCCGGCTGGTGTCGCTGAAAGATCGGGGCTGCACGCGCATCCTGATCGCGCCGCTCTACCCGCAATATAGCGGCGCGACGACCGCGACCGCCAATGACGCCGCCTTCGCCGCGCTGGCCAAGATGCGCTGGCAGCCGGCGATCCGCACTTTGCCGCCCTATCATGACGATCCGGCCTATATCGGCGCGTTGAAGGAATCGGTCGAACAGGGCATCGCCGCGCTCGATTTCGAGCCCGAGGCCGTGCTCGCCAGCTTCCACGGCATGCCGCTGCGGACGCTGGAGCTGGGCGATCCCTATCATTGCCAGTGTCACAAGACCGCACGGCTGCTGGGCGAGGCGCTGGGGCGCGAGGTCACGCTCACCTTCCAGTCGCGCTTCGGCAGGGCCAAATGGCTGGAGCCGGCGACCGAAACCGTGCTGGCCGAGCTCCCGGCAAGGGGCGTGAAGAAGCTGGCGATCGTCGCTCCGGGCTTCTCCGCCGATTGCCTCGAAACGCTGGAGGAGATCGCGATCCGCGGGCGCGAGACCTTCCTGTCGAGCGGCGGCACCAGCTTCGCCTACCTGCCCTGCCTGAACGATAGCGCGCCGGGCCTCGCCATGCTGCGCAGCATTTTGCAGCGGGAGCTTGAAGGCTGGGTCCGCCCCGCCTAGCCTCGCCAAATCATTGGGAGGAGATTCTATGGCACGCGTAGCGATCGTAACGGGCGGCACCCGCGGGATCGGAGAGGCGATCAGCGTCGCGCTGAAGGATGCCGGGATGATCGTCGCCGCCAATTATGCAGGCAATGACGATCGCGCCCGCGCCTTTACCGAGCGCACGGGGATCAGGGCGTTCAAATGGGACGTTGCCGATTATGACGCCTGCCAGGCCGGCTGCGCGCAGGTTGCCGAGGAACTCGGCCCGGTCGATGTCGTCGTCAACAATGCCGGCATCACCCGCGACGGCACCATCCTCAAGATGACCCACCAGATGTGGAAGGAGGTCATGGACACCAATCTCGGTGGTTGCTTCAACATGGCCAAGGCGGTGTTCCCCGGCATGCGCGAGCGCAAATGGGGGCGCATCGTCAATATCGGCTCGATCAACGGCCAGGCGGGCCAGTACGGCCAGGTGAACTATGCCGCCGCCAAATCGGGCATCCACGGCTTCACCAAGGCGCTGGCGCAGGAAGGTGCCCGCGCCGGGGTGACGGTCAACGCGATCGCGCCCGGCTATATCGATACCGACATGGTCGCGGCGGTGCCGGCTGACGTGCTGGAAAAGATCGTCGCCAAGATCCCGGTCGGCCGCCTCGGCCAGGCGAGCGAGATCGCGCGCACCGTGGCGTTCCTCTGCTCGGAAGATGCGGGATTCATCACCGGCTCGACGCTGTCCGTGAATGGCGGGCAGCATATGTATTGACGGGCGAAGGGGGCGCTACGTCGCCCCCGGTGCTCGCAACGCGAGCATCGCCCGTTACGGCCGGCGGGTCGGCACCGCCGAACCCGTGCGACGCGGGCTTTGCCCGCGTCAGTCTTTCGGCCCGCGCCCCCTCGACCCTTGCCCACCTTTCGCGCGATGGCCCCTGCGGCCAATCCGGAGTTGCGCGTCCCGCCCATCCCCGGCAATTGCGCCCGCATGACCCGTCCCGGCTTCCCCTTCTCCACCCCGTTCCGCGTCCGCTATTCGGAGATCGACGGACAGAAGATCGTCTTCAATTCGCGCTATCTCGAATATGGCGATGTCGCGCTCACCGAATTCTGGCGCTGGGCCAATCTCGCCGATATCGGCCCCGACTGGCTCGATGCCGAGTTCAACGTGGTCAAGGCGACGGTCGAATACAGGAAGTCATTCCGCTTCGACGATATGGTGGAGGCATTCGTTCGCGTCGGCCGCGTCGGCAATTCCAGCCTGACGATGCAGGTCGATCTCTGCCACGCCGAAACCCGCGATCACCACGCCAGCATCGAGATCGTCAGCGCGCATGTCGATCTTGCGGCGCGCAAGTCCCGGCCGATCCCCGACAATGTCCGCGCCCGGCTGGAATCGCTTACCGGCTGATCGCCGGCCCTTCGGCTATTCCGCCGCCTGCGCCGATGCCACATCCTCGGGCAGCGCCCAGTGCAGATCGCTCTTGGTCAGCGCGCGGCCGTCATGGCTCAGCACTTCCACCTGGCGAACGGGCATCCCGTCGCGCGCATCGACCAGGATCGGAGACGCGGGCACGCCCGTCTCCCAGCGCTCGCCCCATTGCCGCAGCGCCACCATCGTCGGCAGCAGCGCATAGCCCTTGTCGGTCAGGCAATATTCCACCTTGCGGCGATCGTCGGCGCAGGGCTGGCGCTGGAGGATGCCGTGATCGACCAGCCGCGCGAGCCGGTTCGCCAGGATGTTGCGCGCGATGCCCAGCTCGGACTGGAACTCCTCGAAATGATGGAGCCCGTTGAAAGAGCCGCGCAGGATCAGGAAAGACCAGCGCTCGCCCATCGCCTCCAACGCTGCGGGAAGGCTGCATAGCGCCGAGAGGTCTTCTCGCAATTTGTTCGCACCCATGCAGGCTATTTACCTCAATTCCCGCAATTCCGGAACGGGATAACATTTTGCATCGCAACAAACGTTTCGGCTTGCAACTTACTCTTATGTCAATTAGGTGGTGATTCGCAACCCAGTTGCACGATGAAGACCCCAGGAGGACCTGTCATGAATCGCTTTCTTGCCGTCGCGGCAGCAGCCGCGGCTACGCTGGCGCTCACCCCCGCAACCGGCTTCGCCCAGGGCGCCGCGCGCGGCTATTATTCGGCCACTCCCGCCAACGCCACCGCCAAGACCAAGATCGTCAGCCGTTCCACCGTGTGGAAGTGCGGCGAAGGCGTTTGCGTCGCCGCCAAGGCCGATGCGCGTGACAACATCGTGTGCGAGCTGGTCGTCAAGGAAGTCGGCAAGCTGACCGCCTTCCGCGCCAATGGCGCCGATTTTGACGCCGCTGCGCTGGAAAAGTGCAACAGCAAGGCCCGTTGAGCCGCAAAAATCATTGCAATGCAGCAGCACAGGACCCCAATTAGGTCCTGTGCTGCGGCAATATGAACTGGTCGATCGAGTACTTTCCTACGATCCGGACGCTGACGAGGCGCTGCTCAACCGCGCCTATGTGTTTTCGGTCAACGCGCATGGCAGCCAGAAGCGCGCATCGGGCGATCCCTATTTCAGCCACCCGATCGAAGTCGCCGGCATCCTGACCGACCTTCATCTCGATGACGAGACGATCGCCACCGCGATCCTGCACGACACCATCGAAGACACCGTCGCCACGCCGGACGAGATCCAGCGGCTGTTCGGCGAGAATGTCGCCCGCATGGTGGACGGCGTCACCAAGCTTTCCAAGATCGAGGCGCAGAGCGAGACCGAGCGCTCGGCCGAGAATCTCCGCAAGTTCCTGCTGGCGATGTCCGACGATATCCGCGTGCTGCTGGTCAAGCTGGCCGATCGGCTGCACAACATGCGCACGCTCCACTTCATCAAGAATCCGGACAAGCGCCGCCGCATCGCGCGCGAGACGATGGACATCTATGCCCCGCTCGCCGAGCGGATCGGCATGTACGAGTTCATGAAGGAGATGCAGACGCTCGCCTTCCGCGAGCTTGAGCCCGAAGCGTATGAATCGATCACCAAGCGGCTCGAATCCTTCCAGGTGGAGGGCGTCGATCGCATCGCCAAGATCGCGTCGGGCCTGAAGCTGCTGCTGTCGCGCGGCGGGATCGATGCCGAGCTGTCGGGCCGCGAAAAGCATCCTTATTCGATCTGGAAGAAGATGTCGGAGCGGCACGTCTCGCTCGAACAGCTTTCCGACATCATGGCGTTCCGCGCGATCGTCGAGACCGAGGAGGAATGCTATCGCGCGCTGGGCGTGATCCATCGCCGCTGGCCGATGGTGCCGGGCCGCTTCAAGGATTATATCTCGACGCCCAAGCGCAACGGCTATCGATCGCTGCACACCACGATCATCCATGCCGGCGATACCCGCGTCGAAATCCAGATCCGCACGCGTGACATGCACGCCCAGGCCGAATTCGGCCTCGCGGCGCACTGGGCATATAAGCAGGACGCCGTCCGCCCCGATACGCAGGTGAGCTGGATCCGCGACCTGATCGAAATCCTGGAACATGCCGACAGCCCCGAAGAGCTGCTCGAACATACCAAGATGGCGATGTACCAGGATCGCATCTTCGCCTTCTCCCCTGCGGGCGAGCTGATCCAGTTGCCCAAGGGCGCGACGCCGATCGACTTCGCCTACGCCGTCCATTCGAACATCGGCGATCAGGCGGTGGGCGCGAAGATCAACGGTCAGGTCGTGCCGCTGCGCACCGGGATCCAGCAGGGCGATCAGGTCCAGATCCTGCGCTCCAAGGCGCAGGAGCCCCAGGCGAACTGGCTCAACTTCGCGATCACCGGAAAGGCGCGCGCGGCGATCCGCCGCCATATCCGCCACAAGGAACGCGACGAGACGGTGCGGCTGGGCCGCAAGCTCTATGACGAGATCGTCGCGCGCCTGCCCACCCCGGTGGGCGAAAGCGCGCTCGCCGATGCGCTGAAGCGCCTGAAGCTCCCCGATTCTGCGGCGCTGATGGAGGCGATCGCCCGCCGCAAGCTCACCGATGCGCAGGTGATGGAAGCCGTGATGCCCGGCTCGGCCACCGGCAATGAGCACGAGCATCCGCCGCAGCAGCACGCGATCGAGATCAAGGGACTCACCCCCGGCGTCGCGTTCAACTTTGCGGAGGATTGTCGGCCCATCCCCGGCGATCGCATCGTCGGGCTGCGCCGCGCCGGCCAGCCGATCGAAGTCCACGCGATCGAATGCCCCCATCTCGCCGACAGCGACGAGGAAGACTGGATCGATCTCACCTGGGGCGACAAGGCCGAGGGCGGCGTCGCGCGGATCGCCGTGACGCTCAAGAACGAACCCGGCGCGCTCGGCGCCATCGCCACGCTGATCGGCCAGCACAAGGCCAACATCCTCGGGCTCCGCCTCGATAATCGCGACACGACCTTCCACACCAACACGATCGACCTGGAAGTCCGCAACGCCGCGCATCTGATGAAGCTGCTCGCCGCGCTCCGCGCCGCCGACGTGGTGAGCTCCGCCGAACGCGCCTGATCGCTTCGTCGCAAGGAAAAGGGCGACCCGCAGGCCGCCCCTCCCGCTTTCTCGTTCACACGGTGCGCCGGATCAGCCCCCCGCCGCCCTGGTCGCCTGATCCATCAGCGCCTTGGCCTTGCGGATCGCATCGCCCTCGCTGGTCTTGCCCGATTGCACCTCGTCGGCGATTTCGAGCACGCGTCCGCTGATCACCGTGCCGTGATCGGCTTCCTCCGTGATGCGGATGCCGTTCTTGGCATCGCCGATGCGCGCCCATTCCTCACGGATCGCCGCCCAATAGCCCTTGGTCGCCGCCCAATAATCGTCGGCGAACTTGACGTCGAAGCCGTCGAAGCGGGTGTAGCTGTTCAGCACATATTCGGAGACGATCGGCTCCAGCTTGCCGCCCGCCGCGGCGTCCTCTGCCGGGCCGATCTTGATATTGTCCTGCCAGTGGATCCACCCCGCCGGGCTGGATTGATGGCGGTTGACCCCCAGATAGCGGTCATAATCGGGCCCCCGGATCGCATCGCGGCGCGCGAGCGGACGCCAGCTCTGGTTCGATTCCCAGCGGCGCAGGCCACCCACATCGCTCCATTTGCCCCAGCCGCCGTAACGCGGGCTGTCATCGACCTGATACACCGTCTGCGACCACGTGCCCTTGCGCTCGGCCGGCGACAATCGGGTCCAGGTCCAGGTATCGCGATCGGCATAGGTCAGCACGCGCTCGGGCTCATATTCCCAGTCCTGCCGCCAATGCTTGATCACCATCTTCTTGCCCTCGCCCATGTCGACGACGAGCAGGTGCTGGAGCATGATCTTGCGCCCCGTGTCGCCGATCACGCGCACCACCTCATGCCCGCCGGAAACCTTGGTCGCGATCGGCGTGTAGCCCGCGCGCCAGGGCGTCGATTCCTGCATGTCGAACCGCACCTTGTAATTGCCTGCCATCGCCAGGATGTCGGCGCGGTCCGCCTCGAATGCAGATTTGGCGGCCGAAACCGGTGCCGGGGCCTGCGCCATCAACGGCGCAGGCACGAGCAAAAGTGCGGCGGTAACGATCAGTCGCTTCATTCTTCTCTCCCCCATCAGAACCGGTAGCTCACGGATACGCTGCCATTGCGTCCGGGCTGCGTGTATGCATCCTTTACCGCCGACGTATCGGCGAGCCCGCGCACGTCGTTCCACCAGGCATATTTGCGATCGAAGATGTTGAACATCCCGGCGCGCAGCGTCACCCCCTCGGTCAGCCGCACGAAGGCGGTGGCATCTAGGATCAGGAATTCACCCGGCCGGTAGCACGCACCGGTGCAAACCCCGGTGGTGCGGTTCGCTTCCTTCTGCGCGCTGTAGGTCGCGATCAGCTGGCCGCCAAATCGCCCCGTCGGTTCGCGATAGCCGGCGCCAAAGACCAGCTTGAGCGGATCGATCGTCGAAAGCGGCGCACGCACGCCTGCGGCGTTGATGCCGTCGCCCGTCGCGTAGGAAAGTGCAGCCTGTGCGGTAAAGCCACCCGGGCTGCGATAGTCGATCTTCGCCTCGGCTCCCTCCACCTCCACGCGGTTGATGTTGATGAACTGGAAGATCATCGGATTGGCGGGCGTGCCTGCGCCACCCACCACTTCCTGTGAGATGAAGTCGTCATAATCCGCCTTGAACCCGGTCAGGCTGACGCTCACCGCATCGCCGCTATAGCGCAGTCCTGCCTCGAAGCTCTCGCTCGTCTCGGGCTTCAGATCGGGGTTGGGCCGCGACGTGTAGCCGAAAGCGAGATTCTCGAAATACTGGTTCACCTGGCTCGGCTCGGGAGCCTTGAAGCCCTGCGCGTAATTGCCGAACAGGCGAAACGCCCCGCCCAGTTTCACCACCGCGCCGAATTTGGGCGACAAATGCGAACCGCGGCTTACCGAGATCGGGATGCCTGCCGGAAGCAGCGCATCGCGCTTCGGCGAGAGATCATAGGCATCGAAGCGTAGCGCCGGATAGAGCGTCACCGGGCCGATAGCGATCTCATCCGCCACGAATGCGCCGGCGATCGTATAATCGGTGTTCGGAAATGCCCGCATCGGGAACACGTCCGGCGGGGTCGGCACGGTGCCGCTGCGGATTCCTTCCTGGCGCGTCCGGCTCACATCCCCGCCAAAGACCAGCCGGTGCGTCGCGGAACCGGTCTCGAAGCCTGCCCGCACTTCCGCCGACGCGCCATAGACGCTGTTCTCGAACGTATTGAGCCGCTCGCGATCTGCCGCGGGTGTGCGATCCTCGTCGGTGAACTGCCGGTCCTCGCCGGTCTGCCAATAGGCGGCCACGCGGGCATAATCGAACGTTCCTTCGCCCTGCCAGCTCCAGTCGGCGGCAATCCGCCCGCGCTTGCCGGTGTCGCTGGCTTCGAGCAGGTCGATCGTGGCGCTGCGCCCGGTCAGCACTTCGGTGTCCAGCCGCGTGCCGATATATTCGCCGGTCAGCCGCACCTTGTGGCCACCAGTCGGCTCCCAGACGATGCGGCCCAGCACGGCGTTGGAGCGGCCATTCTGCGGGTTCGCGATCGTGCGCGCCGCGCCGACGCCGCCGGTCGTTCCCTTGTTTTCCAGTTCGTTGAAATCGCGCCGCGTATACGCGACCATTGCCGATACCTCGCCGGTTCGCCCCGCCACGATCGCCGTCTCGGCAAACTCATTGTCCGACGAGCTATAGGCCGCCCGGACCAGCCCGCCGACCGGCTTGCCGCTGGTCAGGAAATCGGAAGGGTCGCTGGTCACGAAGCTGATCGCGCCCGAGAGCCCGTCGCTGCCGTAGAGCGCCGATGCCGGACCGCGCAGGATCTCCACCGACTTCACCAGCCCCAGATCGACATAATCGCCACGTCCCGCCGATTGCGCGCCAAAGGTGAAGCCATCGGGCACGCGCACGCCGTCCACCTGGATCAGCACGCGATTGCCGCCGATGCCGCGGACGATGAAGCCTTCATTGCCTGCGCGCCCGGTAACGCCCAGCGCCGCGCCGAAGCGGGTGGGCGCACGCGGCACCGTCACGCCGGGTTCGTAGCGGACAAGGTCCTTGATGTCGGTCGCCAGTTCGTCGGCGATCCTTTTCTCTCCGATCACCGTCACCGTTGCGGGAGCGTCGGCCACCGCGACGGGCTGCCGCGTCGCCGTTACCGTGATCGTCTCCCCGTCGGTAACCGCCTCCGCCACCGTCATTGCCGTCGCCGCTTCCTGCGCAAAAGCTGGCGCCGCAGCCACCGCACAAGCCAGCAGGCTAACCCCCGTCACCAAAACCCGCTTCATTTCCAACCCCTTCCTGCAATTGCGACTGATTCGCATTAGGAGCTGCACTAGGATTGGTTGAATGGGTGGTCAAGCCTGTAACGATTCGAAGCACGAAGCCCGCTGGGTCTCCATCCCGATGGCCCGCCGCATCGCGACGCTTGCAATGTAGGATTTCACCTGCTTGGCTCGGCCGGTCGGCACTCCCGGCCGCTCTTTGAAATCGTCAGCCGGATGCCGCTTCGTCACTGCGGATATGGGGAACATTCGCCGCCGCCGCGAAGCGTCCTTGGTGTCACCTTAGTGTCACCTTTGGACGCGATCGGCGCAGCGCGGCGAGCGCCGCGCCGCCCCTCCGCGCCCGCTCGACGCAAGTCAGCAACATCGCTAAGACGCGCCCCCATGAAGCGTCCGCAGCTCTCCGTCGTCATTCCCTGCTACAATGAAGAGGCGTGCCTGGAGCTGCTCCACGGCCGCGTCTCGGCGGCGGCCAAGGCAGCGGTGGGCGACGATTACGAGATCGTGCTGATCAACGACGGCTCGCGCGATGCAAGCTGGCAGGTGATGCAGCGCCTGTCGCTCACTGATCCGCATCTCGTTGCGATCAATCTTTCGCGCAACCATGGCCACCAGCTCGCGCTTACCGCAGGGCTCGATCTGTGCGCGGGCCACCAGATCCTGGTGATCGACGCCGATCTGCAGGACCCGCCCGAACTGCTCACCGACATGCGCGCCGCGATGAAGTCGCAGGGCGCGGACGTGGTCTATGCCGTGCGCCGCAAGCGCGATGGCGAAAGCCTGTTCAAGAAGGCGACCGCCGCGCTCTTCTACCGGATGCTCGATCGGATCACCGATACGCCGATCCCGCTCGATACCGGCGATTTCCGCCTGATGAGCCGGCGAGCGCTCGATGCCTTCCTGTCGCTGCCCGAGCAGGCACGCTTCATCCGCGGGATGGTCGCCTGGGTCGGCTTCAAGCAGGTGCCCTTCCCCTATGACCGGCACGAGCGGGCCGCGGGCGAGACCAAATATCCGTTATCGAAGATGCTGCGCCTCGCCTTCGACGCGATCACCGGCTTCTCGACCGCGCCCCTGCGCTTCGCCAGCCATGCCGGGCTGGTGCTCACCGGCGCATCGGCGCTGCTGATCCTATACATCCTTGGCGGCTGGCTGTTCGGCCATGCGATCGCCGGCTGGACCTCGCTGATGCTCGTCGTGGTCGTGCTCGGCGCGGTGCAGATGTTCGTGCTCGGCATGATCGGCGAATATCTGGGTCGCCTCTATGTCGAATCGAAGAAGCGGCCGATCTACCTCGTCGCCGACGTCACCGGCCCGGTGATGGGGCATGCGCGGCTGGGCTACCGGTTCGAGGACACGGCCGAGGCCAAGGCCTTTGCCCCGCCCCAGGACGAAGCCAACTAGGGCTTCATCGCGAGCACGATGATCGAAAGCCCGGGCGGCAGCGGCACGCGCCCGACCAGGTGGCGTTCCAGCCCGAAGATCTTCTCGAACGCGGTGTTCAGCAGCTTGGGCGGCGGCGAATCGTCGCTGTCGTCCTTGCCCATCAATTTGCCCGCGAAGCGCGCCGCGACCGCCACGGGGAAGAGCAGCGAGTTGAACCAGCCCAGCTTGCGGTAGCTGAGCCCCGCCGCGTCGAGCGCGGCGATCAGCGTCTTCTTCGAATAGCGGCGCTTGTGGTGGTTCACCACGTCGTGCGCGCTCCACATCCATTGGTGCGCGGGGACGGTGATCAGGATCTGCCCGCCGGGCTTGAGCGCGCGTGCGATGCCCTTGAGCGCCGCCACATCGTCGTCGACATGCTCGACCACGTCGAGCACCGCGACCAGATCATAGCTGGCCGGAGCGACGCCCTCCAGCTCGGGGAGCGGCGAGGTGCCGACCGGCTTGCCCAGCCGCTCGCTGGCAAAGGCACCCGCGCTCTCATCGATCTCGATCGCATCGACGTCGCCGAACTGCGCGAGCATCGGCAAATTATGCCCGGTGCCGCAGCCGATCTCGAGGATGCGCGCATCCCTGGGCACCTTGCCCCAGCGCGCGAGATAGTCGGACAGGATCTCGCGGCGCGCGCGGTACCACCAATGCGTGGTGTCGTGCGCGGCCATGCGGTCGTAAACTACGCGGTCCATCAGCCAAAAACCCAAATTCGATTAAGCGCGAACGTGATCAGCGGAGTCACGAACAGGATCGGTATCAGCGGCCACCACCATGGTCCGTTGAGCACGGCATCGTCGGTGAGCAGCCACACCCAGAAGCTGTTGATCGCGAGGCTGACCAGCGAGACGATGAAGAAGCGCCACGTGGTCTGCGACGCCTGGGCACCGTGCCCGCGAAAGCTCCATTTGCTGTGCATGACATAGCCCGAGCCCATCGCGACCAGATAGCCGCACAGGTTCGCCACCTGCTCGGACGTGATCTTGAAACCCGCGAGCGGCGAATAGACGATCGTGTAGAGCGCGGTCGCCATGCCGCCCGCAATGCCGAAGCGCACCAGCTGGCCGAGCATCCCGCTGGCCCGCATTGTCTCGATTCGCCGAAGTAATGCCGTCACAATCACTTGCCCCCGAAGTGCGGGCCGCCCTAATGCGGACGCGAGTACGAGGGAAGCGATTTTGAAGCTCGGGTCACTACGCGATTTCCGCATCGACGATGAATTGAGCCGCCATTGGTGGCGCTGGATGCTCGTCTTCTGGG
Source organism: Sphingomonas soli NBRC 100801 (assembly GCF_001591025.1). Classification (GTDB taxonomy): domain Bacteria; phylum Pseudomonadota; class Alphaproteobacteria; order Sphingomonadales; family Sphingomonadaceae; genus Sphingomonas; species Sphingomonas soli. The sequence goes on along the minus strand of NZ_BCTZ01000016.1, from coordinate 117,463 downwards.
CCTGTGTCGTCGCGTGGTTCCTCGTCAATCGCCAGGCCAACATCTATTGGCTGATGCTCGGCGACACCGACGATAATATGCGCTTGATGCAGGTTCGCGCCTGGATGGGCGGTCAGGGCTGGTACGATCTGCGCAATTATCGCCTCGATCCGGCCAATGGCGGGTTCGACATTCATTGGTCGCGCCTGCCCGATCTGCCGATCGCCGCGCTGATCCTGATCCTCAAGCCGTTCCTGGGCGTGCGCGCGGAAAATTGGGCGTGCGGCATCGCGCCTCTGCTCCCGCTCGCGGTGACGATGACCGGCCTTTCGCTCACCGTGCGCCGGCTGATCGCGCCCTATAGCTGGCCGCTGGCATGCGTGATCCTGCTCGGCTGCACCTCGACCATGACGATGTATGCGCCGCTGCGCATCGATCATCACGGCTGGCAGCTTGCCGCGCTGGCGATGACCGTCGCGGGCCTGGCCGACCCTCGCCGCGCGCGCGGCGGAGCGACGGTCGGCATCTCCAGCGCCTTCTCGCTCACCATCGGGCTGGAGATGCTGCCTTATTGCGCGATGGCCGGCGCGATCATCGCGCTGCGCTGGGTCTGGGAAGCCGCCGAAGCGCGGCGGATGATGGTCTATGGCCTCACGCTGGCGGGCGGATCGGCGCTCGGCTTCGCGCTCTTCGCCTCGAACGCGAACCAGGTGATGCGCTGCGATGCGCTGACGCCGGTGTGGCTCTCGGTGATGGTCGCGGCGGGTGCCTTGCTGTTCCTGATCGGCCGCCTTGCCCCGGCGAACCGCCTCGTCCGCCTGGCGCTGGGTGCGGCGGCAGGCGCGGCGATCGTCGCGGGCTTCGTTCATTTCTTCCCGCAATGCCTGGGCCGCCCCGAGCAAGTCTCGGACGAGCTCGCCAATACCTGGCTCAACAATGTGCGCGAGGCACGCCCGATCTATCGCCACGCGCTCAAGACCGCTTTCCCCATCGCCGTGCTGCCGGTGATCGGCATCATCGGTGCCTGCGTCGCGACCTGGCGCGCGCGCCGGACGGAGGCGGTGGTCGGCTGGGCGGCGATCGCCCTGTTCACCGCCTTCGCGGGCGCGATGCTGCTATGGCAGGTTCGCGCCGGGCCGGCGGCGCAGATGCTCAGCGTGCCAGGCGCATGCGCGCTTGCCTGGGTGGTAGTGCCGTGGTTCCTGCGGCGCAGCTCGATTTTCCTGCGCGTATTCGGTTCGGTCGCGGCGTTCCTGATCGTCTCCGGGCTGTTCGCCGGGTTCGTACTCCCCTATCTGCCGAGCGGGAAAAAGGGTGGCGGCGGCGGCACGCCTGACAAGGTCGCGCGCGCGAACAGCGCCTGCTCGCGTTTCTCCGCGATCCGCCCGCTCAACGCGATCCCCCGCGCGACGATGTTCAGCCATGTCGATATGGGCCCGCGCCTGATCACGATCAGCAACCATAATGGCGTCGCGGGCCCCTATCATCGCAACGGTCGCGCGATCCTCGACGTGCATCACGCCTTTACCGGAACGGCGGAGGCGGCGCGCACGATCATGGCCGCGCACGAGGCCGATTACCTGCTCGTCTGCCCCGATATGTCGGAGACCACGCTGTATCGCTCGCGCGGCCCGAACGGCTTTTATGCGCAGCTGATGAAGGGCCAGATTCCGGCATGGCTCACGCCAGTGGCGTTGCCCACGAACTCGCCGTTCAAGCTGTGGAAGATCAGTGCCCCGTCACCGCAGGTGCCGCCACCAGCGAAGCCCTGATCCCGTCGATCACGAACTGCGTCGCCAGCGCGCCGAGCAGCACGCCCAATAGCCGCGAGATCACCGCTTCGATCTTGGCACCCACCAGCCGCATCAGCGGCCCGGCGGCCAGCAGCGCGACCAGCGTGAGCAGAAGGATCGCGGCCATGGCGGCGAGCACGACGCCCGAACGCTCGGGCCCGCTATTCTGCGACATCAGCAGCATCACCGATGCGATCGAGCCCGGCCCCGCGATCATTGGCATCGCCATCGGGAAGATCGAAACGTCGGGCGCTTCGCTGGCCTTCACCTTCTCCGCCCGGTCCTCGCGCCGCTCAGTGCGCTTCTCGAACACCATTTCGAGCGCAATCAGGAACAGCATGATCCCGCCTGCGATCTTGAACGCATTGAGGCTGATGCCCAGGCCTTTGAGCAGCGCCTCGCCAAACAGGGCGAAACCGAACAGGATCAGCGCGGCCACGAACACGGCGCGCAGCGCCATCGCCCGGCGATGCGCGGCAGTGGCGCCGCTGGTCAGCCCGGCGAAGATCGGCGCGCAGCCCGGCGGATCGATCACCACGAAGAAGGTGATGAAACTGGAGACGAACAGCTCGATCATCAGATCGCGCCCTTTTCGAGCGGGATTCCCGCATTGCGGTGTGCCGCCACCAGCGTGTTGCGCAGCAGGACGGCGATCGTCATCGGCCCCACCCCGCCCGGCACGGGCGTCACAGCGCTGGCGACCTGCATGGCCCCCGCGAAATCCACATCGCCGACCAGCCCGCTTTCGGTGCGGTTGATGCCCACGTCGATCACGACCGCACCCTGCTTGAGCCACTCGCCCTTCACGAAGTGCGGGATGCCCACCGCCGCCACGACGATATCGGCGTGGCGCAGATGGCGCGGCAGATCGCGGGTGCGCGAATGGGCGATGGTGACCGTGCAGTTCGCCTTGGTGAGCAAGGCCGCCATCGGCTTGCCGACGATATTGGAGCGGCCGACCACGACCGCGTCGAGCCCGGACAGGTCGCCCAGCCGGTCCTCCAGTAGCATCAGGCAGCCGAGCGGCGTGCAGGGAACGAAGCCTGGGAGCCCAGTCGCGAGCCGGCCGGCATTGACCGGGTGGAAGCCGTCGACGTCCTTGTCAGGACTAATGCGCGTGAGCACGGCCTGTTCGTCGATATGTTTCGGCAGGGGCAATTGCACGAGGATGCCATCGACAGCGGCGTCATCATTGAGCCGGTCGACCAGCGCTATGAGGTCATCTTGCGCCGTATCGGCGGGCAGGCGGTGCTCGAAGCTTTCCATGCCGGCTTCGCGGGTCGCCTTCCCCTTCGAGCGGACATAGACGGCCGAAGCCGGGTCCTCGCCGACCAGGACGACCGCAAGGCCGGGCGCGCGGCCCGCCTGTGGCGTGAACGCCGCTGCCAGTTCGCCCACGCGTGCGCGCAATCCGGCCGCGAAGGCCTTTCCGTCGATGATCTCAGCCGTCATGCGGCGAGCCATAGAGGCTCGCGGCGATTCCTTCCAGCGCTGTGGCGTCGCCGGTGATCCGCAATCGCTTCAACCGCGAAGTCTCCCCGGCGATCAGCGTCACCGCGCGCTTGGCCACGCCAAACATTTTCGCGACAAGCGCGATCAGTGCTTCGTTCGCCGCCCCGTCGACGGGAGGTGCGGCGAGCCTCGCCGCGAAATGCTCTGGCGTTCCCGCCGCAAACGCATCGCGCGACGCGCGTGCGGTCACCCGTACTGCAATCTCGATTCCACCGGATCTGGCGCGCCAGGCCTCAATAGCTCGCATTGGCGAGTTGCTCGATCGCCGTCCTCAGCACGTAATTGTTGAGAACGTAGAGGATCAGCAGCACGACGATCGGCGACAGGTCGAGCGGCCCGGTGTCGGGCATGATCCGCCGAACCGGATTGTAGATGGGCGCGGTGATGCGCTCGAGCGCGATCCGCACGGTGCGGACACCCTCATTATAATGGCTGATGACGTTGAACCCGATCAGCCAGGACATGATCGCATCCGCAATGATGATCCACGACAGAACGGTAAGAAGCAGCTGCAGAATCTGCAGGAGCATGATCACAATGGGAGTCAATTCATTCTCCGCGACGCCGGTTTTCCCCGGGATACAGGAAACATATGCGGGCTAACAAGGATCAAGCGTGCACCAGCGTTCCGGCACCCTGCCGCGTGAAGATTTCGAGCAGCATCGCGTGCGGCACCCTTCCGTCCAGGATGACGGCGGCGCCTACCCCGGCCTGAACGGCATTCACGCAGGTCTCGACCTTGGGAATCATGCCGCCCGAGATCGTGCCGTCCGCCTTCAGTTCCTCGATCCGGGTGGGATCGAGATAGGTCTGAAGCTCGCCGGTCTTGTCGAGCACGCCCGCCACATCGGTCAGCAGGAAGAAGCGCGAGGCACCGCAGGCGCTGGCGATCGCGCCGGCCATGGTATCCGCGTTGATGTTATAGGTCTGCCCATCCTCGCCCAGCGCGACGGGCGCAACGACGGGAATGAAATTCTCCTTCGCCAGCGCGTACAGGATCGTGGGATCGACCGAGACCGGATCTCCGACAAAGCCCAGATCGACATGGCGCTCGATGCCCGAATTCGGATCGGGTTCGCTGCGGCGGATCTTCTCGGCGATCACCAGCCCGGCATCCTTGCCCGAAATGCCGACCGCACGACCGCCCGCATCGGCGATCCAGGCGACGATCTCCTTGTTGATCTTGCCGGCCAGCACCATTTCCGCGACCTCGGCGGTCGCGGCGTCGGTTACGCGCAGCCCCCCGACAAAGCTCGATTCCACGCCGAGCCGCTTGAGCATCGCGCCGATCTGCGGGCCACCGCCATGGACGACGATCGGGTTGATGCCGACCGCCTTGAGCAGCACGACATCCTCGGCGAAATCGCGCGCCAGCTCCGGATCGCCCATCGCGTGGCCGCCATATTTCACCACGAAGGTCTGGCCGGCATAGCGCTGCAGATAGGGCAGCGCCTCGGTTAGGGTTTCCGCTTTCGCGAGCAGCGCGGGATCGGGAGCATTGGTCATCGGGCGCGATTACGCCGCGGCGGGCTTCCCGTCCAGCGCGCGGGCGATCCCGACAAACACGTAGATCAGCGCGGGCACCAACAGGATCGACAATACGATCTTGGTCGCCATCTGCCCCACCATCAGCCCGCCTATCGGAAACACGCCGTAGAAGGAGATGCTGATGAACAGCACCGTATCGACGACCTGCGAGAGGACGCTGGCGATCGCGGAGCGCAGCCAGAGCAGTCTGGATCCCTCGCGCCCCTTCAACAGGCTGAAGATCGTGACGTTGAGCGTCTGCGAGATGCCATAGGCGATCAGCCCGGCGAGCATCATGCGAAAGCTCTGGCCCAGGATCATCTCGAAGGCGGTAAGCCTGCCGGGATCCATACCAGCGCCTGCGGGCAGGCTCAGCACCAGCTCGATCAGCGCCATTGATACCAGAAGCGGTACGAAGCCGATCTGGACCAGGCGGTTCGCCACCTTCGCGCCATGGACTTCGGCGATCGCGCTCGAAATGGCGACGAGCAGCAGGAACGCGAAAATCCCCGCCTCCACCGCAAGCGGCTCGAGCCCCAGCATCGGGCCGATCGCGGATAGCGGCCCCAGCGACACCAGCTTGTTGCCGAGCACGCCTGCGATGCAGACCATCCCCCCGTAAAAGAGCGAAAGGACAAAAAGTGAGCGCTGCAGCGCGGGTGGGTTCGTGGCCATCGCCCAGACGCTAGCGCCAATTGCGCGCGCCGCAAGCCGCTAAGTTGGCTGGGCCTTGCGTTCGCCTCGCCAGCGCGCCAAGCTTCCGCGATTCCCGCACCTTGCGGGACGCGGGGGACGCATGTTTTCACATTTCGCAGCTTTGACCCTGGCGCTGGGCGCCGCGCCGGCTCCAGCCGCCAGCGACTGGCGCTTTGCCGACAGCAGCGCAAATGGCACCAACATTTCCTTCATCGATGTGGACAGCATCCGGGTGAACGCCGGCGGCAACACCGAAGCGATGATCTTCTCGGTGCTGGCCAAGGACGATGAAGGCGCGGTCGCGTTCCGCTTCCATGTCGAGTTCCAGTGCGCCACGGGCAAATCCCGCCTCATGACGGGTGAAATGTTCGATTCGTCGCTCAAGTCTGACGGCGCGGAGGACATGGCGGGCGAATGGGAAGGCAATGCTCCCGGCACACAGGGCGATACCCTCATGAAATTCGTTTGTTCGAAAGGCGCGACCGGGGACGGCAAATCGCTCGGCAGCGAACTCCCGCTGGCGAAGGGGCGTATCATGCTGGCCGAACGCGCTGCTAAGGGATCGTGATGAACCAGTTTCCTATCGGCATCTTCGGCATCGTGGCGATCCTCGCCATCGCCTTCCTGCTTTCCAGCAACAAGCGCGGCATCCGCCTGCGCGTGGTCGGGGCCGCGTTCCTGCTCCAGGCCGGCATCGCGGTGATCGTATTGCGAACCAGTTGGGGCGTGGCCGCGATCCACGGCCTGTCCAACGGCGTCACCGCCCTGCTCGGCTATGCCGGTGCCGGCACGAGCTTCCTGTTCGGCCCGCTCGCCAAGCCCGAACTGGGCGGTAACAGCTTCGCGATCGCGGCGCTGCCGGTGATCATCTTCTTCGCGGCGCTGGTCTCGATCCTCTACCATCTGGGCATCATGCAGTTCCTGATCCGGTGGATCGGGGGCGCGATCGAGAAGGTGATCGGCGTCACCAAGGTAGAATCGCTGTGCTCGGCCGCGAACATCTTCGTCGGCCAAAGCGAATCGCCGCTGGTGATCCGTCCCTATCTGGCGCGGCTCACCCCGTCGCAGCTCTTCGCGGTGATGACCGTGGGCATGGCGGGCGTCGCCGGCACGATCCTCGCCGCCTATGCCAGCCTGCTCGGTCCGCAGTCGCTGCCCTATCTGCTCGCGGCATCGTTCATGGCAGCGCCCGGCGGGCTGCTGATGGCAAAGATCATCATGCCCGACGAGATCGCACCCAAGGACGGCGAACTGCCGCTCGAAGGCGCGCCGGAAGACGACGTCATCAAGGCGGTCGAAGTCGAGGTCGAAGAGGAAGAGCGCGCCTCGAACCTGATCATGGCCGCCGCCAGCGGTGCATCGACCGGCGTGAAAATCGCCGTCGCGGTGGGCGCGATGGTGCTGGCGTTCGTGGCGCTGGTCGCGCTGGCCAACGGCCTGCTCGGCGGGCTGGGCAACTGGATCGCCGCGCATTCCGGAACGTTCGGCGCCGGCTTCCAGAGCTGGGCGCAGACCTATCTCACCGATCTCAGCTTCCAGAAGATCATCGGCGCGGTGTTCGCGCCGGTCATGTACCTGCTCGGCATCTCGTGGAGCGAAGCAGTGGCTGCTGGCGGACTGTTCGGCACGAAGCTCGTGCTCAACGAATTCGTCGCCTTCATCGATCTGGGCATGATGAAGGACCTAGCCCCGCGCACCGTGGCGATCATCACCTTCGCGCTGTGCGGCTTTGCCAATTTCAGCTCGATCGCGATCCAGATGGCCGCGACCGGCAGCCTGGCCCCCAATCAGCGCCCGATGATCGCCAAGCTGGGCATCCGCGCGCTGATCGCAGGCAGCCTCGCGAACCTGATGTCAGCCGCACTGGCGGGGTTGCTGCTCCCCTAGAGCTTGACCCGTCCGGACTGCATAACCGTCATCCCCGCGAGAGCGGGGATGACGAAGAACAGGATCACCGCGTCGGCACAGGCTCCGCGCCGCTATAGTCGTAGAAGCCGCGCCTGGTCTTGCGGCCATACCAGCCGGCTTCGACATACTTCACCAGCAGCGGCGCGGGGCGGAACTTGGGATCGCCGGTGCCTTCGAACAGCACCCGCGTGATTTCCAGGCAGGTATCGAGGCCGATGAAATCGGCGAGTGTGAACGGCCCCATCGGGTGATTTAGGCCGAGCTGGCACGCGGCATCGATATCGGGGATCGTCGCGACGCCTTCGCCCAGCGCGAAGCAGGCCTCGTTGAGCATCGGCATCAGCACGCGATTGACGATGAAGCCCGGCGCATCATTGGCATGGACAATGCGCTTGCCGAGCGACTGGCCGAACTTCTCGACCGCCGCGACCGTGGCATCGGATGTCGCAAGCCCGCGGATCAGCTCGATCAGGCCCATCACGGGCACCGGATTGAAGAAGTGCACGCCCATGAAGCGCGCTGGATCGGGCGATGCCTGGGCCAGGCGGGTGATCGGGATCGACGAGGTGTTGCTGGCGAGGATCGCATCGGCGCGGAGCACCTTGCCGACATTCTCGAAGATCTGACGCTTGATCGCTTCACGCTCGGTCGCGGCTTCGATGACCAGATCGCACGGGGCGAATGCATCGGTGCCGCCAACGCATTCAATCAGCCCAAGCGCCGCATCCATATCGGCCTGTGCGATCTTTTCCTTCTCGACCGCACGGGCAAGCTGCTTCGCGATTCCCGCCCTGCCTGCTTCGGCGCGCGCCTGATCCACGTCGGACAGCAGCACGCGATACCCGGCCTGTGCCGAAACCTGCGCGATGCCCGCGCCCATCTGCCCCGCCCCGATCACGCCAACCGTCTTCATCTAAACTCTCCTGTTCTGGCCCGCCACTACCGCTGCAAGGCGCATTCGGCTAGAGTGGTCGCCATGCTTTCCTTGCTCCTTGCCCTCGCCGCGCAGACCCCACCACAGGAGCAGGTCTTCGACGATTGGGCGGTGGCGTGTGACAATGTGGGGCGCTGCGAAGCGACCGCGCTGCAGGCACCCGAACAACTCGGCACCGCGCCCAGTCAGACGCTGCTGACCCGCGAGGCGGACGGTACGCTCAGCATCGCGATCGACCCCGCCGATCCGGTGCGCGGCCCGGTGATCTTGCTGGTCGACGGCAAGCAGGTTGCGAGCGGCACGGTCGGCGAGAATTACCGGGTGAGCGGCGCGCCCGCCGAGGCGCTGGCCACGGCGATGGCGGCCGGAAATTGGCTGGAATTGCGCAGCGACGCCCGCACGCTTGGCCGCATCTCGCTCGCCGGGATGGCCGCGACGCTGAACTATATCAAGGCAGAGCAGCGCGGCGGCGCGGCACCGCTTCCCGTGGTTCCAGCGCTCCGCACCGCCAGGGCCGCACCCGAAAGCCCGACCAGGGCGGTGCTGGGCGAACTGGCGAAGCTGGGCAATTGCGACCTGTCGTTGACGGCGGCGGACCTGCCGGTCGAGCGCTACCGACTCGATGCTGCAACCACGCTAGTGCTCATCCCGTGCGGATCGGGCGCGTATAATTTCAACGCCGCCGCCTTTGTGCTGCGCAGCGGCAAGGGCGCACCCGCCGAATTCGACGTGGCGCCGGACTGGATGGAGGGCGACGATCCCGCGATCCTGACCAACGCATCCTTTGGCACCACTGAAGGCGGGGTGCTGACCAGCTCGTCCAAGGGGCGCGGGATCGGCGATTGCGGCACATCGCAAAGCTGGGTTTGGGACGGCAGCCGATTCCGGATGATCGAAGCCCGCGTGCTCGGCGAATGCCGCGGATCGGTCAACTGGCTGACCGTGTTCCGCGCCCGGCCGGAGTGGCGCTGAGGCAATATCCATCTGGCTTGAATAGCGGACGGATCAAACCCTAGGGTGCACGGCGCAGCGTCTGCGCCTCGCACAGGATCAGCGTGAACCATTCCTCGGGATCGGTCCATTCGCGGATCGGCGTCCAGCCTCCGGCACGGAGCAGCATGCGGGCGCCGTTCGGGCCGTATTTATGACTGTTCTCGGTGTGGATGCTCTCCCCCGCAGTCATATGGAACGCCCGGCCATCGACGGTGAAGGCGAGGTCGCGCTGCGCCTCCAGATGCATCTCGATCCGCGCCGCATCGGCGTTCCAGATCGCGCGGTGGCGGAATGCGTCCACGGGAATCGTGCCGTCCAGCTCGCGATTGATCCGTTCGAGCAGATTGAGGTTGAACGCGGCTGTCACGCCCTGGGCGTCGTCATAGGCGGGCACCAGCACGTCCGGCGACTTGACCCGGTCCATGCCGATCAGCAGCCGCGCCCCCTCCCCCAGCCACGCGCGCATCGCGCGCAGCAGATCGACTGCGTGGAACGCCTGCATGTTGCCGATCGTCGAGCCTGGGAAGAAGCCGAGCTTGGGAAGGCTTGCGACCTCAGTCGGCAAGGGCACAGGACGGAGGAAATCGGCCTCGACCGGATAGACGGGCAGGCCGGGGAAATCCGCCGACAGCGCGCGGGCGGACTGGCGGAGGAAATCGCCCGAAATATCGATCGGCACATAAGCGGCGGGCTGGATCGCGCGCAGCAGGATCGGCGTCTTGGTGGACGAGCCCGAACCGAATTCGACCACCGCGGCATCGGGCGCGGCGAGGGCACCAAGCTCGGGGCTGATCCGCTCCAGCAGCGCCGTTTCGGTGCGGGTGGGGTAATATTCGGGCAGTTCGGTGATCGCCTCGAACAGCTCCGAACCGCGGCGATCATAGAACCAGCGTGCGGGAATGGCGCGCGGGTTGAGCGACAGGCCGTTGAGCACATCGGCGCGGAAATTGGGATCGGCGAGAGTCGTCTGGCCGTCTTCGGCTTCTTGCTTCAGCATGGCGTGCATTCCCCGCCCTCGTCATCCTCGCGAAAGCGGGAACCCAGGGTAACAAAAGACCCCGCGCGCGGCTCTGGGTCCCCGCTTTCGCGAGGATGACGAATAGAAGCCATCACAGATCCTTGGCCAAACGCACGCCGGTGAACTGCCAGCGCTGGTGCGGATAAAAGAAGTTGCGGTAGCTGGCGCGCAGATGCCCACGCGGCGTGGCGCAACTGCCGCCGCGCAGGATGCACTGCCCACTCATGAACTTGCCATTATATTCGCCGACCGCACCCTCAGCGGCACGGAAGCCGGGATAGGGAAGATAGGCGCTGCGCGTCCATTCCCATACATCGCCGAAAAAGGCGGCACCGTCGGCGGAGGGCCGCGGCTCGACCGGGCAGGCGGCGTCGAGCTGATTGCCGCTGGCGGGATCGTGCGACGCCGCTGCAGCCTCCCATTCGAATTCGGTGGGCAGGCGCGCCCCCGCCCAGCTCGCATAGGCATCCGCCTCGTAGAAGCTCACATGCGTGACGGGCGCGGCGGGGTCGATCGGGCGGCGGCCATCCAGCCCGAAGCGCGTCCAGGCACCCTTCTCCATCCGCCAGTAAAGCGGGGCTTCGATGCCGTTCGCCTGAACCCATCCCCAGCCATCGGACAGCCAGTGGGCGGGCGTGCGATAGCCGCCATCGGCGATGAAGGCGGCCCATTCGCCGTTCGTCACCGTGCGGTTCGCCAGGGCATGCGGGGCCAGCAGCACCGGGTGCCGCGGGCCTTCGCAATCGAAGGCGAAGCCATCTCCGGCATGGCCGATCTCGACAATGCCCGCATGCCCTTCGATCCAGCCGATCGGGCCGGGCATCGCCACGGGTACCTTGGGCGCACCTTGCCAAAGCGTAGGCTCCAGCGGGTTTACCGAGAAATGGTGGAGGATATCGGTCAGCAGCAATTCCTGATGCTGCTCTTCATGATTGATGCCAAGCGTGACCAGCGCGGCGGCATCGGGCGCGAGGCCGGGCAACGCTGCGAGCAGCGCTTCGTCGACCGCTCGGCGATAGGCCAGCACCTCTTCGAGCGAAGGCCGCGACAGCATGCCGCGCGACGGACGGGCATGGCGCGCGCCTTCGGCTTCGTAATAGCTGTTGAACAGGAAGGGGAAGCGCTCGTCGTGAAGAGCATAACCCGGCACATGATCGCGCAGGACGAAGGTTTCGAAGAACCAGCTCGTGTGCGCGAGATGCCATTTGGCGGGCGAGGCATCGTCCATCGACTGGATCGTGGCATCGGCATCGGAGAGCGGCTCTGCCAGCTCCGCGCTGAGCGCACGGGTGCGCGCAAAACGATCAGCAAGCGATGCCGCGATCTGGGACTCGCGCTCTGTTCGCATTCATGTTCTCCAAGCGCGGCCACGGCCAAGGTCGATCCGCGCTGGAAAACAGCCTAGCGCGAAGCTCCTGGGACCCAAAGAACGTCTCCCATCCCCTGTTGGTTCACCGCACGCGCGGCGACGAAGAGGAAATCGGAGAGACGGTTGAGATACGCGAGCGGCCAGCCAGTGGCATCGGCGGCGACGGCAGCGCGCTCTGCCCGGCGTGTGATCGCGCGGGCGAGGTGGAGCGCGGCCGCCGATGCATCGCCAGCAGGAAGTATGAAGCTGGTCAGTGGCTCCAGCGCCGAATTCATGTGATCGATGCGCTGCTCCAGCCATTCGACCTGCGACGCAACGATCCGCAACGCACCCTCGATGTTGGGGGGCGTGGCGAGATCGGCACCGAGATCGAACAGATCGTTCTGGATGCGCGAGAGCGTGTGATCGAAATCGTCGCCGATGAAATAGGTGCGGGCGATGCCGATCGCCGAATTCGCTTCGTCCACATCGCCGATCGCCGCCATCAGCGGCGCGGACTTGGCGATGCGCGAGCCATCGACCAGCCCGGTGGTGCCGTCATCGCCGGTGCGGGTGTAGATCTTGTTGAGCTTTACCATCACCTGCTTCTAGCCTGCGCGTCGAACCGGCGGAAGGACCCCAGGGAATGACCATCACGATCACCGCTTTTGCAGCATCGCCCGATCGCGGAAGGGGCATGGCGCGCGACATGCGCGTGCGCTGGGCGCTGGAGGAAGCGGGGCAGCCTTATACGGTGCAGGCGCTTTCCTTTGCCGAGATGAAGGAGCCGGAGCATCTGGCGCGCCAGCCCTTCGGGCAGATCCCAACCTATCAGGAAGGCGATCTCACATTGTTCGAGACCGGGGCGATCGTGCTCCACATCGCCGAGCGCTTCCCCGGCTTGCTTCCCGAGGACGCGAAAGGGCGGGCGCGGGCGATCGCCTGGATGTTTTCGGCCGCCGGGACGATCGAGCCGGTGATCGCCGACCGCGAGGTCGTTGCCTATCTGGAAACAGGAAAGGACTGGCAGGCGGAGCGCCGGCAGATGGTGGACGATCGCGTGCGTGGGCGGATGCGCTTCCTTTCCGGCCGGCTGGGGGACGGCGACTGGCTGGAAGGCGAATTCACCGCCGGCGATCTGATGGTCGTGGACGCGCTGCGGCGGCTGAGCCATTCGGGGATATTGAACGAGTTCCCGAACCTCGCCGCCTATGTCGCGCGGGCCGAGGCGCGGCCGGCGTTCAAGCGCGCATTCGCCGCGCAACTGGCGGCGTTCGAGGCCAGCCAGATCGGCTGATCAGCCCTGCATCGTCGCCAGGATCACGAAGATCACGAAGATCGCCACGCCCTGGAGCAGGATTCGCTGCATCATCAGCTTGTTCGATTTGAGCGCACGCTGGCTGGGGCCTTCGCCCTCCAGATCGGCGGTGGTCGTACCCGCCATGTTGACGAGTCCGCAGATCAGCACGACCCCGACCGAGATCACGAGCGCGAGCAGCACGAAGGCGAGAAAGAGCTTCATGAAGCTGACTTACGCCTTTGCGGACGCGATTCCAACTGGGAGCAGTCCTGCGCGAAGCTGATCGGCAAGCGCACGACCATCCATGCCGGACAGGCGCATCGCCTCCAGCGTTGGGGCGCCATCACGCTTGGCTAGCCGCTGGCCGTCCGGCCCGCTGAGCAACGCGTGATGGCGATATTCGGGGGTGGGCAGATCGAGCAGGGCCTGGAGCAGGCGATGGATATGCGTCGCATGAAACAGATCGGTGCCGCGAACGACATGGGTAACGCCCTGCGCCGCGTCATCAATGGTAACGGCGAGGTGATAGGAGGCCGGCGCATCCTTGCGGGCGAGGACGACATCGCCGGCAAGCGCGGGCGTGGCGAGAACCGAAGCGCCATGGTCGTGCCACACCAGTTCCTTCCCGGCCCCGGGCACGATCGCAAGCGCCTTCGCCATATCCAGCCGCCAGCAATGGGGCTTGCTCAGGTCGGGTGCCCCCAGCCCGCGGCAGGTGCCCGGATAGATCGCCCCCTCGGGTCCATGCGGGGCGGTGGTGCTCGCGGCGATATCGGCGCGGGTGCAGAAGCAGGGATAGAGCAGGCCCATCGCGCGGAGCCGGCCGAGCGCGGCTTCGTAGAGCGGCAGCCGCTGCGACTGGAATATAATGTCCCCGTCCCAGCGCAGCCCCAGCCATTCGAGATCGGCCAGGATCGCCTCGACATGTTCGGGCCGCGATCGGGTGCCGTCGATATCCTCGATCCGCAGCAGGAAGCGGCCGTCCTGCGCGCGCGCGAAATCATGGCTGAGGATCGCGGACCAGGCATGGCCCAGATGCAGCCGCCCGGTGGGGCTCGGCGCAAATCGGGTGACGACCATCATCCCGACTCTTGACCGCGAGTCACGGCCTGTGCAGTCTCATGTCTGTCACGTTTCGCTGGCAGTTGCGGAGCGCGCAAACGGGCGAAAGGGTGTGCATGTATCATCCCGATCTGATCCGCCATCTGGATGGTTGCCCCGCGCTCGTCCTCAACGCCGATTATACGCCGCTCAGCTATTATCCGCTCTCCGTGTGGCCGTGGCAGACTGCGGTCAAGGCGCTGTTTCTCGATCGGGTCGATGTGGTCAGCTTTTACGAACGCGAGGTTCGAAGTCCCAGCGCGACACTGAAGCTGCCTTCGGTGATCGCGCTCAAGCAATTCGTCCGGCCCTCGCAATTCCCCGCTTTCACGCGTTTCAATCTCTTTCTGCGCGACAAGTTCGTCTGCCAATATTGCGGCACGCATCGCGACCTGACCTTCGATCATGTCATTCCCCGCGCCCAGGGCGGGCGAACCACCTGGGAAAATGTCGCCACCGCCTGCGCGCCCTGCAACCTCAAAAAGGGCGGGCGCACCCCGAAAGAAGCGGCGATGCCGCTCCATATCGAGCCGATCCGGCCGACAAGCTGGCAGCTTCAGGAGCATGGCCGCCGCTTCCCGCCCAACCATCTTCACGAAACCTGGCGCGACTGGCTCTATTGGGATGTCGAGCTGGAGGCTTGAATTTCGGGCTGTATTATATTAATAATACACGATGGCGTTGTGCTTTTCTCGGCGGCCGGTGACCGGTAAGACCCGCTGAATGGCGCGCGAACCCGGCCCCAATGAAGTGCGCTTCCCGCTCAGGCGTCAGGCCGATGCCGAGCTCGAGCCCCCTGCGCCCAAACCGGAGCCGAAAAGCTGGCGGCCCCGGCCTGCGCGCGAGGAGCCGCTGGAGCTGAGCGGCGGGATGCCGCCGCCCGATGCTGAGCCGATCCTCCAGCGCGTGCGCCGCGCGGTGCTGCCGCCTTCGCCGCCGCCCCCGCCCCCACCACCCGATTATGGTGCGGCGGCGCTGGCTGGCGGCTATTCGACCAACCTGCCGGTCGCGTACAAGAAGCGATCGTGGAAATGGCTGACGCGCAGCATCGCGGCATTGGTGGTGCTGTTCATCGCCGCCGTGGCGTGGCTGGCGCTGACCGCACCGCTTTCCAAATCGCTCCAGCCGCCCGTGCCGCCATCGATCACCTTGCTCTCTGCAGAGGGTAAGGAAATCGCGCGGCGCGGCGCGGTGATCGGCGCGCCGGTGGACGCCGCCAGGCTGCCCAAGCATGTGCGCGATGCCTTCATCGCGATCGAGGACCGGCGCTTTTATTCGCATATGGGCGTCGATCCGCGCGGCATCCTGCGCGCCTTCGTCCACAATATTACCAGCGACGATCGCTCGCAGGGCGGCAGCACGATCACCCAGCAGCTCGCCAAGAACGCCTTTCTGAGTTCCGACCGGACGATGGCCCGCAAGGCGCAGGAAGTGCTGATCGCCTTCTGGCTCGAAGGCTGGCTGAGCAAGGACGAGATTCTCTCGCGCTATCTTTCGAACGTCTATTTCGGCGATAACGTCTACGGCCTGAGCGCCGCCGCGCAGCATTATTTCAGCGTCGATGCCGATGAGCTTTCGGTAAGCCAGGCGACGATGCTGGCCGGGCTGGTGCAGGCACCAAGCCGGCTCGCGCCCACCGGGAATCTGAAGGGCGCGCGCGACCGCCAGAAGCTGGTGATCGGCGCGATGGTGAGCGCCGGGCTGCTGACCAAGCAAGCCGCGGCGCAGGTCAAGCCGGCGGTGCTGAAGGTCAGCAAGGAGCGCGAGCTGCCCAACGGCACCTATTTCGCGGACTGGGTACTGCCCCAGGCGCGGGACCGCGCGGGCGAAGTGGCGACCGAGCAGACGGTAAGGACCACCCTCGAGGTGTCCGCACAACAGGCCGCCGAGCGCGCGGTGCGGAACGCCGGGCTCAACAAGTCCCAGGTGGCGATCGTCGCGATGCGGCCCGACGGGCGGGTGATCGCGATGGTGGGCGGCAAGAATTACGCCGCCAGCCCTTTCAATCGCGCAACCCAGGCGCGGCGCCAGCCGGGATCGACCTTCAAGCTGTTCGTCTATCTGGCAGCGCTCCGTGCCGGGATGACGCCCGATACGGTGGTGGACGATTCGCCGGTGCAGATCGGCGACTGGAAGCCTTCGAATAGCGATGGTCGCTATGCCGGGCGGATCTCGCTGCGACAGGCCTTCGCCAAATCGTCCAACGTGGTCGCCGCGCGGCTGACTCATCAGGTGGGCGTGCGGGCGGTGACGCAGGCAGCGCGCGATCTGGGCATCTCCACTCCGATCGGCGCGGACGCCTCGATCGGGCTGGGCACATCGACGGTCTCGCTGCTCGAACTGACCGCAGCCTATGCCGCGGTGGCGAACGGATCCTATCCGGTACGGCCCCAAGGGCTTTCCGATGACGAGGCCGCAAGCGACTGGCTGGCGCGGCGGCTTGGCGCGCCACAGCGTTTCTCGGCACGCCAGCTCGATCAGCTCCGCGAACTGCTCTCGACCGTGGTGGAAAGCGGCACGGGCCGAGGCGCGGCGCTGCCCATTCCGACCTTTGGCAAGACGGGTACGACGCAGGACAATCGCGACGCGCTGTTCATCGGATATGCCGGCGGGATCGTCACCGGCGTGTGGCTGGGCAATGACGATAACTCGCCCAATCCCGGTCTGTCGGGAAGCGGGCTGCCGGCGCGGATCTGGCGCGATTTCATGACGCGCGCGCTGGATCTGCGCATCCCGCCGCCCGAGCCGACCACCGAGCCTGACAATTTCACGATCGATCTGGGCGAACTGGTGAACGGCGTCAGCGAGTTCATCGATGGCAGCGGCATCCGCACCGAGGTCCTCCCGATCGATCCGGAGCAGGGCGAAGCGCCAATCCAGCGCGACGACGCCGAACAGTTGAGAGGACGTCCGCAGTTCGATCGGCCGCGCGGCCCTCCTCCGACCGAACGCCCGCTCGACCGACCGCTCGAGCGCCGTTGACCTTCCTCCTCGGCAATCGCAAGGCGAGCCATGCGCTTCTTTTCAGATAATGCCGCCCCGGTCTGCCCGCCGGTTCTCGCCGCTCTGGGCGAGGTCAACGTGCTCGACACCGCCTATGATGGGGATCGCTGGTCGCAACGATTGGACGGGCGCTTCTCCGAACTATTCGGCACCGAAGTGCGCGCGCTTTGGGTGGCAACCGGAACAGCGGCGAACAGCCTCGCGCTCGCGGCGTTATGCCCTCCGCATGGCGGGGTGGTGTGCCACAGCGAAGCGCACATCAATGTCGACGAATGCGGCGCGCCCGAATTCTACACGCACGGCGCGAAGCTGCTGGCCGGGAACGGGGCTGGCGCGAAGCTGACTCCGGATGCGATCCGCGCAGTGATCGATCCTATCCGCCGCGACGTGCATCAGGTCCAGCCGCACGCGATCTCGATCACCCAGGCGACCGAATATGGCCTGGTCTATTCTCCAGCCGAAGTCGCCGCGATCGGCGCGCTGGCGAAGGAACGCGGGCTGGGGCTGCACATGGATGGCGCGCGCTTCGCCAATGCCGTCGCGCATCTGGGTTGCGCGCCCGCCGATATGACCTGGAAAGCGGGCGTGGACGCGCTGAGCTTCGGCTTCGTCAAGAATGGCGGAATGAACGCCGAGGCGCTGATCTTCTTCAAGCCCGAACTGGCCGATGCCACGCTCTATCGCCGCAAGCGCGCGGGGCTGCTTTCGTCGAAGGGGCGCTATTCGGCAGCGCAATTGCTGGCGATGCTGGAGGGCGACCTGTGGCTCGCCAATGCCCGCGCCGCCAATGCGGGCGCAAAGCTGCTGGCCGAGGCTGCGGGCGAACGCCTCGTGCATCCGGTCGAAGCGAATGAAGTGTTCCTGCGCGTGACCGCCGAAGAAGCGGCCGGCCTGCGCGCGCTGGGGTTCGATTTTTACGACTGGGGCGTGGGCGAGGCCCGGCTGGTGGTGAGCTGGAACCAGGCGGAGGAAGCGATCCGGCCGCTCGTCGATGCGATCAGGGCGTTGTGAGCAGGTCTAACGCAATCCTCCCCCGGAGGGGGAGGTGGCAGGCGCAGCCTGACGGAGGGGTAATCTCCGCAAACGACAGGCTCTCTCGCGCGGAGACTACCCCTCCACCAGCTTCGCTGGTCCCCCTCTCCCTCCGGGGGAGGGTTTGATGGTGGACACCGCCCCTCCCCAGTCCACCCGCCTTGCGGTGCTGATCCCGTTCGCGATCGTCACGCTGATCTGGGGATCGACCTGGCTGGTGATCAAGGATCAGCTCGCCAGCGTGCCGCCTAGCTGGTCGGTCGCATATCGCTTCGCGATCGGCGGCGTTGCGATGCTGGTCTGGGCAGCGACGCGGCGCGAACGGCTGGGGCTGGATATGCGTGGCATGCGGTTCGCGGCGCTGCTCGGGCTGGCGCAGTTCGTGCTCAACTTCAATCTGGTCTATCGCGCCGAGCAGCACATCACCTCCGGCGTGGTCGCGGTGGTATTCGCGCTATTGCTTGTCCCCAATGCGATCCTCGCGCGGATATTCCTGGGGCAGCGGATGGGGCGGCAATTGCTGGCTGGCTCGGCGGTCGCGGTAGCGGGCGTCGCCTTGCTTTTCGTCCATGAGGCGCGGCTGAGCCCCACCGGCGCCAGCGAAACGCTGATCGGCATCGGTCTGTCGCTGGCCGCAGTGCTCTGCGCATCTTCGGCCAATGTGATGCAGGGGACGAAGACCTCGAAAGCCTATCCCATGTCGACGATCATCGGCTGGGCGATGCTGAGCGGCGCGGCGATCAATGCGCTATTCGCGTGGCTTACGGTCGGCGCGCCGGTGTTCGACGCGCGGCCAAGCTATCTGGCCGGCTTGCTCTATCTCGGTGTGCTTGGTTCGGCCTTTGCGTTCAGCCTCTATTTCCGGCTGATCCAGACGATCGGGCCGGCCAAGGCGGCCTATACCAGCGTGCTGATCCCGGTGATTGCGATGCTGCTGTCGACGATATTCGAAGGCTATGTCTGGTCGTGGCTTGCGGCCGCCGGTGCCGTGCTGGTGATGGCCGGGCTGGTGATCGCGCTCAAGGCGCGCAGGCCCAACCGGTAGTCTGGATAAAGCGGTCGCCAGCCCAGGATGCGCTTCGCCTTGCCGTTCGCGACGCGGCGGTTCTCCGAATAGAAAGCGCGGGCCTGGGGGCTGAGCCCGGCCTGGTCCAGCGGAACCAGCGGCGGCGGCGCGATGCCGCGAAGCGCGCAGGCAAAGCCGATCACATCGCTGTGCGGCGCGGGCTCGTCATCGGCGAGATTATACGCGCCCGGCGGAGCATCGAATCCCGCGATCACGCCCGCGACGATATCCTCCACATGCACCCGGCAGAACACCTGCCCCGGCGCGTCCACGCGAAAGGCTGGGATACGGTCGAGCGCCGAGCGGCCCGGCCCGTAAATGCCCGGCAGGCGGAACACGCGCGCGCCGAGCTTCAGCCATGCCGCATCAGCTTCGGCGCGGGCGGAGCGGCGCCCCCTACCGGTAGGGGCCGTCTCGTCCACCCACGCTCCCTTTGTGTCGCCATAAACTCCGGTGGAGGAGAGATAGCCGAGCCACGCGTCGCTCGCGGCGATCTGCGCGCGATAGGCGGCGAGCACCGGGTCGTCCTCACCCGGCGGGACCGACGAGAGGATGTGCGTGGCGTGCGCGATCTCGAATTCGGTGCGCGCCCTGTCAGCCATGGTTTCGCGTGTGACGGTGACGATGCGCGCATCGCGCAGCCGGGCGATCAGCCGCGTCGCGGTATAGCCGGGGCCGAAGACCAGGAGGCGCAACGTCCTATTCCGTCTTCGCCCCATATCCATCGAAGGTCAGCCCGAAGAAGTCGCCCTTGTTCCAGCGCGGGCGCTTGTCGTCGTCGGCCAGCGCGCGGGCCACCGCATAGTTCAGCCGCGCGAACTTCGCGACCGAGGGCCAATCGAACGGCAGGTCGATCTGATCCGACGGCTTGTGGTAATTTTCCTCCAGGAACTTCTTCTGCGCCGCTGCGCCCGCACCGCCGGGGCCGGTGTCGATCGAAACCGCAGGGATGCCCGCCTTGACGAAGCTGTAATGATCCGAGCGGACGAAGAAATTCTCCTCGGGCAAGGGATCCGGAACCACCTTCAGCCCCTCCTCCGCCGCCGCGCGCTCGATCACCGGGCCCAGGCTGGAACGTTCGGCGCCCAGCACCACGACGTCCTCCACCTTATAGGTGAAGATCGGCATATCCATGTTGATATTGGCGACGATGCGGTCCCTGGGGACGACCGGGAAATTGACGAAATAGTCCGATCCGATCAGCCCCTTTTCCTCGGCTGTCAGCGCGACGAACAGGATCGAACGGCGCGGGCGCTTTCCCGATTGCTGGAAGGCGCGGGCGACTTCCAGCATCACCGCATTCCCCACGGCATTGTCCATCGCGCCATTATAGATGCGGTCGCCGTTCACGGCGGTGCCCACGCCGACATGATCCAGATGCGCGGTCAGGACGATATATTCGTTCTTGAGAACCGGATCCGAACCTTCGAGCAGACCCACCACATTGTGCGACGGGCTGGTCTCGATGTTCAGCTTCGAGGTAACCGAAAGCGTACCCGGCAGCGGGCCGGTGGGGATCTTCTTTCCCGCCTTTTCCGCCGCGATCACGTCGATCCATTTGATCCGGCCGCCCTGGAACAGCTTCTCGGCACCGGCCGTGCTGACATATCCGATACCGGGTGCGCCGGGCGTTTTGCCGAACAGCCGCCCGTCCGGGCCTGCCCATCCGTTGCGGGTATAGTTCCACGAAGGCGCGATGGACTCGAACGGATATTGCGCACGCCCCTCGGCGCTTTCGAGCAGGATCACGCCCTTCGCGCCCAGCCTTGCGGCTGCGGCAGCCCGCTGATCATAATCCGAAAGGTGCGCGGCAACGTCGCTCGGCAGCCCCTTGGGCGCCCCGGCCAGGATCGCAACGATCTTGCCCCTGACGTTCAGCCCCTTGAAATCGTCGATTCCGCCCTGGGGATAGGAGATACCATAGCCCGCGAAGACAAGCTCGCCGGTTGCGGCGAAATCGGCGATGCCGCCCGCCGTGGCGCTGAAATAATCCATGCCGGGCTGGAACGGGATGACGTCGGTCCCGCGCCGGAGCGTCCATGCACCCGGGTTCGCAGGCTTGTAGCTGGCGAGCGTGACCGGCTGGAACCACGCGCCAGCCGCACCGGGCTTCAACCCGCGCGCCGCCATCTGCGCGGCCATATATTCCGAAGCGATGTTGAATTCGGGCGAGCCAGCCTCGCGCCCGCGCAGAGCGTCGGACGCGAGGAACTGGACATGCGCCTTGAGCACCGCCTGGTCCGCCGGCAGCTCCTGCGCCGCGACCGGCGCGGCGAGGAGGAGGAACGGCAGGATTGCGCGGAGCTGCTTCTTCATTTCGCCATCGGCCCCTTGAAGGTGAGGCCGAAGAAATCGCCCTTGTTCCAGGTCGGGCGCTGATCGGCATTCGCAAGCGCGCTGGCGATCGCAAAGTTGAGCTTCACGAAGCGCAGACCCTGGGTCCAGTCGATCAGGCCGATCTCGTCGGAGGGCTGGTGGTAATGCTTGTCCAGAAACTCCTTGGTCGCCGCCGCACCGGGGCCACCGGGCCCGAGATCGAGCGAGACCGAGGGAATGCCTGCCTTGACGAAGCTGTAATGATCCGAGCGGACGAAGAAATTCTCCTCCGGCATCGGATCGGGAACGACCTTCACACCCTCGCTCGCCGCAGCCTGCGCGACGATCTCGCCGACCGAGCTGTGATCGGCACCGATCGCGACGAGATCCTCGAACGGATAGGTGAGGATCGGCATGTCGAGGTTCACGTCCGCGACGATGCTGCCCTTCGGCACGGTCGGGTGTGCGGCAAAATATTCGGAGCCGACAAGGCCGACTTCCTCCGCCGTGACCGCCACGAACAGCAGCGAACGGCGCGGCTTCTTGCCTTCCGAGGTGAACCGCTTGGCGACTTCGAGCATGGCGGCGGTGCCGGCGGCATTGTCCATCGCGCCGTTATAGATGGTGTCGCCCGTCGCATCCGCCTTGCCGACGCCGACATGGTCGAGGTGCGAGGAGATGACGACATATTCGTTCTTCAGGTCGCCCCCTTCGAGCATGCCGACGACATTGTTTGCCGAAACCTTCGAGATGTCGGTGTTCGCAACGCCTTCCGCCGTCACGCCGATCGGACCGCGCGGCAGCTTGGTGCCTGCCTTGTCTGCCGCGAGCACCGCGTCCCACTTGATCTTCGACCCGGCGAAGAGCTTCGCCGCGCCGTCAAAGCCCAGATACATGAAGGGCGGCGCGAGCGGACCCGCGGCGGCACCGTCGGACCAGGTCATGCCCGGACGATCCCAGAAGCGGGCGGTGGCTGCGAACGGGAATTGCGCATGCCGCGTATTGCCTTCGATCAGGATGACGCCGATCGCGCCACGCTCTGCGGCGACACGGGCCTGCTCGTCGGGCTGGCTCAGATGGGCGCGGGCATCGCCATTGGTGATCGCCTTGGGCGCATCGCGCAGCACGGCGACGATTTTCCCCTTTACGTCGAGGCCCTTGTAATCGTCATAGCCGACCGATTTGTCGACCACGCCATAGCCCGCGAACACCACCGGGGCATTCAATGCGACCTTGGCGATGTGCGGATTGCCGCGCGGGAAATAATCCTTGCCCCATTCCAGCTTGGTGACCGTGTCGCCGCGCTTGAGCGTGAGGCTGCCATGATCGGCGCTCTTGTACGAGACGAGCGGCACCGGCTGCAGCCAGCTGCCGTTCGGCCCGCCGGGCTTGAGGCCCGCCGCGAGCATCTGCGCAGCGACATATTGCTCGGCGATGGCAAGCTCGGACGAACCCGTAGCGCGGCCCTTCATCGCATCGGAGGCGAGGAACGCGACATGCGACTTGAGCGCGGCGGCTTCGGTCGACAGGTCTTGCGCCACCGCCGGAGCGGCGACGAGGAGGCTGGTCGCGAGAAGGAGAGCGCGGATCACTTCTCCATCGCTCCGCCAAAGAAGGTACCGAAGAAATCGCCCTTCTTCCAAACCGGCTTCTGGTCGCCATCGGCGATCGCGCGGGCGATGCGATAGTTCACATCGACAAAACGCACGCCCGATTTCCAGTCGATCCGGGGCGACTGGACTACTTCGTCCGAGGGCTTGTGATAATTGTTCGCAAGGAAGGCATCGACCGCAGCCTTGCCCGGGCCCTTCTCACCCGGCCACAGGAAGACCGACGGGATGCCCTGCTGGACGAAGCGGTAATGATCCGAACGGACGAAGAAGGCTTCGTCGGGGCGCGAATCGGGCGAAACGGTCACGCCGATCTCCGCCGCTGCCTTGGTCGCGATCTCGCCGATGGTCGAATGCGCCGCGCCGAACGGCACCACGTCTTCAAAGGCATAGTTGATGATCGGCATGTCGAGATTGACGTTGGCGACCAGATTGCCCTTGGGCAGCGTCGGATTGTTGGCGAAGTAATCGGCGCCCACCAGGCCCTTTTCCTCGGCCGTCACAGCCAGGAACAGCACCGAGCGGCGCGGCGCCTTGCCGCTTTCCTTGAAGCGCTTGGCTTCCTCGATCAGCGAGGCGATGCCAACGGCATTGTCCATCGCGCCATTATAGATGGTGTCGCCAAACTGGTTGGCCTTGCCGACGCCGACATGGTCGAGATGCGCCGAAAGGACGACCACTTCCGAAGACAGCGCGGGATCGCTGCCCTTGAGCAGGCCCGCAACGTTGTAGCTGGTGATCGGCTTGGTTTCGGTCTTGAGCTTCACGGTCAGCGTGCCGGGGAGCTGGACCGCCTTGAACACCGCCTTGTCATTCTCGGCCAGCTTCCAGATGTCGTCAAATTTGGCCTTGGACCCGGCGAACAGCTTGGCGGCGCCCGCCTTGCTCACAGTGCCGAGACCCGGGGTCTTGTCGTTCATGACATGGCCGGTGCCGTCCTCCTTGGCCCAGCCGACCCGCGGACGATCCCAGGCATTGGCGAGCGCAGCGAAAGGCGCGCTGCCACGCCCGGCGCGCGGCGATTCAAGGGTGATGAAGCCGACCGCGCCCTTCCGCATCGCGATCATCGCCTTGCCGCCTGCGGCGCTCGCCAGATGGGCGCGCTCTTCCGGCGGAATATTGTCCGGCGCGCCGGGGAAGAAGGCGACGATCTTCCCCTTCACATCGACGCCCTTGTAATCGTCGCGGCCAAAACCGACCAGGCCATAGCCGACGAACACGACCGGAGCCGTCAGGCTGTAATCGAGCTTGTCCGGATTGGCGGCGGGATAATAATCTTCACCAAAGACCAGATCGGTGGTGGCCTTCTTGGTGACCACGCTCATGCTGCCCTTGTCGGCCGCCTTCCAGCTCAGCAGCGGCACCTTTTGCAGAAACGAGCCTTCGTCGCCCGCCGGGCGGAGGCCCGCCGCATAGAATTGCGAGGCGACATATTGCGCGGCGATATCGAACTCGTTGGTGCCGGCTTCGCGGCCCTTCATGGGGTCCGATGCGAGGAACATGACATGCGCCTTCATCGCCGCCTGATCGGCGGGAAGCTCTGCGTTGAGGATCGCGTTCTTCTCTGCCGTGGGCAGCGGAGCCGCGAGCGGCGGCACCGCGGCGTGATCCTGGGCAGCGGCAGGCACGGCAAGGAGCGCGGCCAGCGCGAGCGGGGCAGTGTATCGAAGCATGAAACGACCTCTCGGGAATAGCGGTGTGCCGCATGCGTAGCACGCTTCATCGCCCGCGCAAGCGCGCAAGCGTTTCCGGTTTTTTACGTGGCGGTGAAGCACGTTGATCCTTATCTGGTCGGCATGGCCGACACTCGCACCGCACCCCAGACCCCGCACGTCACCCGTCGCGAAGACTATCGCATGCCCGATTGGCGCGTGCCGGAAATCGCGCTGGATTTCGATCTGGATCCGGCAAGCACCCGGGTCCGCGCCACGATGCAGGTCGAGCGGAGCGTTCGCCACGATCGCCCGCTGGTGCTGAACGGCGACGCGCTTGAGCTGGTGTCGGTACGGGTCGATGGCGGGGATGCCGTCTGGCATATGGAGGGCGGCGATCTGGTGATCGCGCTCACCGGTGATGTCCATGAGATCGAAACCGAAGTCGTGATCGCGCCTGAGCGCAACACGCAGTTGATGGGGCTGTACGCATCGGGCGGCAATCTGTGCACCCAGTGCGAGGCGCAGGGCTTCCGCCGCATCACGTTCTTCCCTGACCGTCCCGACGTGCTCAGCCGCTACCGGGTGAAGATGACGGCGGACAAAGCCCGCTTCCCGGTTCTGCTTGCCAATGGCGATCCGGTCGCATCGGGCGAGCTGGAGGGCGGCAGGCACTGGGCCGAGTGGCACGATCCCTTCTACAAGCCATGCTATCTCTTCGCGCTGGTCGCCGGCGATCTGGTCGCCAACAAGGGCAGCTTCACCACCTTGTCCGGCCGCCAGGTCGAGCTTGGCATCTGGGTCCGCGCGGCCGACCTGCCCAAGACCGATCACGCGCTCCATGCGCTGAAGCTCAGCATGGCCTGGGACGAGAAGGTCTATGGCCGCGAATATGATCTCGACGTGTTCAACATCGTCGCGGTCGATGATTTCAATTTCGGCGCGATGGAAAACAAGGGGCTGAACATCTTCAACAGCCGCTACATCCTGGCCGATCCCGATACCGCCACCGATTATGATTATGACGCGGTGGCGGCCGTGGTGGCGCACGAATATTTCCATAACTGGTCGGGCAACCGGGTCACGTGCCGCGACTGGTTCCAGCTCAGCCTGAAGGAAGGCTTCACGGTATTCCGCGACCAGAGCTTCTCGGCCGATCAGGGATCGGCGGCGGTCAAGCGGATCGAGGATGTCCGGGGCCTGCGCGCAAGCCAGTTTCCCGAGGATGCCGGGCCGCTCGCGCATCCGGTCCGCCCCGACGAATATATCGAGATCTCGAACTTCTACACCGCGACCATCTACAACAAGGGTGCCGAGGTCATCCGGATGATGGCGACGATCCTGGGGCCGCAGAAATTCCGCGCCGCGACCGATCTCTATTTCGAGCGCTTCGACGGGACGGCCGCGACCTGCGAGGATTTCGTGACCTGTATGGAGGAAGCGGGCGGCGTGGACCTCACGCAATTCCGCCGCTGGTACACCCAGGCGGGCACGCCGCGCGTGACGGCGAGCCTGGCGCAGGAAGGCGGTCGCGCGCGGCTCAGGCTGTCACAGGCCGTACCGCCGACGCCGGGCCAGCCGTTCAAGGAGCCCATGGTGCTGCCGCTCCGGCTGAAATTGTTCGGCGGGATCACCGGGCGCGCCTTGTGCGACGAGCAATTGGTGCTGCTGGATAGCGAAAGCCGCGAAATCGTCTTCGAGAATCTGCCCGAAACGCCGGTGCTGTCGGTCAATCGCGGCTTTTCGGCGCCGGTGATCGTCGAGACCAACCGCAGCGCCGCCGACCTCGCCTTCCTATCGGCGCATGATGACGATCCGTTCGCCCGCTACGAGGCGATGCAGCAATTGATGCTCGATACGCTGGTGGCCGCCGTCGCGACGGGGAAAGCGGACCCCAGGCCGGTGATCGACGCGGTGCGCAACACGCTGACCGATCCCAGGCTCGACAGCGCGTTCATCGCCGAAGCGGTGCTGCTGCCGTCGGATAGCTTCATCGGCGATCAGATGGCGATGGTCGATCCCGACGCGATCTTCCGCGAGCGCGAAACGCTCCGCGCAGATCTGGGCAAATCGCTCGAAAAGGAGTGGCTTGAGGCCTATGACAGCGCCCGCGCCAACCGCTTTGAATATTCCCCCCCCGCCAAAGGCGCCCGCCGACTCAAGAATGTCGCGCTTGGCTATCTTGCGGCATCGGGTGCGGAGGATGCCGCCGAGCTGGCCTATGCCCAGTTCGAAGATGCTGACAACATGACCGACCGCCAGGGAGCGCTCACTACCCTAGTCAATGGCCATTCGGGCAAGCGCGAAGCGGCACTCGCCGCCTTCTACCAGCGTTATGCAGGCAATGCGCTGGTGCTCGACAAATGGTTCCAGACCCAGGCGCTGTCGTCGCGCTCCGATGCCGCGGCGGCGGTTGAAGCGCTGGCCGGGCATCCCGATTTCACGCTCGCCAACCCCAATCGCGCGCGCGCGCTGATCGGAGCGTTCAGCGTCAACCAGCGCGCCTTCCATGATCCTTCAGGACGCGGCTATAAGTTCGTAGCGGATCAGCTGATCGCATTGGACAAGCTCAACCCGCAGACCGCCGCCAAACTGATCCCGCCACTGGGGCGCTGGAAGCGCTTCGATGCCGAGCGCGCCGCGAAGATGCGCGCCGAGCTGGAGCGAATCGTGGCAACGCCAGGACTGAGCAAGGACATGTTCGAGCAAGCGACCAAGTCGCTCGACTGAAGGACCGTCCCGCCCCTTTGCGCGTTGGGCGAGGATGCGAGGGCTTTGCCGTTGATCAAGTTGCTGGCCGCCACCGCGCGCGACTCAGCGCGGGTGAGCGAAATCACGCGCGTGGCGACGCGCTTCGGCCTGGGCGTGCTGATGGCCGGGCTGGGCTTTGCCCCCGAAGAGGGCGCAGCCGATGTCGAGGGCGGGCCGATGCCGTTGCCGCGTCGCACGCGGCTTGCGATGGAGACGCTGGGGCCCAGCTTCGTAAAGATCGGTCAGATCCTTGCGACCCGAAGCGATCTTCTCGGTCCCGAATGGATCGAGGAGCTGGAACAACTCCACAGCGACGCACCCACCCTGCCCTATCACGTGATTCGCGCCGCGATTGAGGAGACGCTGGGCCAACCGCCCGAGTCGGCGTTCGCATCCGTCGATCCCGAGCCGCTGGCCGCCGCTTCCATGGCGCAGGTACACCGGGCCACGCTGCACGACGGGCGCGAAGTGGTGCTGAAGGTACGCCGTCCCGGCGTCCGCCCGGCGATGGAGGCCGATCTCAGGCTTATCGCGCAATTGGCCGCGCTGGCCGAGCGATCGAGCGCGGAGGCGCGCCGCTTCGAGCCCATGACGATGGCGCGGGAATTGTCGCGCGCGATGCTGGAGGAATTGGATTTCACCTCCGAAGGGCGCAACGCCGAACGAATCGCCGAAGATTTCGCCGACGAACCGCGCCTGATGATCCCCGCAATCCATTGGGAGGTATCGACCGACGCGCTGCTGGTGATGGATTACATCGCTGGGGTGAAGCCGACTTCAGGCGAGACACTGACCAGCGCGGGCATCAACCCGCAAGCAATCGCCGCTCTCGGCGCAGACGTAGTGCTGCGGATGGTGCTCATCAATGGCCGCTTCCACGGCGATCCGCATCCGGGCAACCTGCTGTGCCTTGACGGCAACCGTTTGGCGTTGCTCGATTTTGGTATGATCGGGCATGTCAGTCCCAGACGGCGCGCCGAATTTATCGCCTTCATCCAGTCGATCGCGTCGGGCGATCCCGCCGGGCTTGCCGATGTGCTGGAGCTGTGGGCGCAGGGGCATGCGGTGCCGCGTGCCAATGTCGAGCGCGCGGCGGAACAGGTCGTCCAGCGCCATGGCGGCGGTGCGCTGGTGCTCTCGGCAATGATTCCCGATTTCATGCGGCTCTTGCGTGAGGAGCGGCTGGTGATGCCGCCCGATCTGCTGCTGATCTTCAAGGCGATGGTGACGATCGATGGCGTGCTAAACCGTATCGCGCCGGGTTTCGATCTCTCGTCCGCGATCCGGCGGGCAAGGGTCCGGATCGTGGCGGAACGTCTGTCCCCCGCGCGCTTGGCGGGAACAAGCGCTGCGATTGTCCGCGAACTCGCGAAACTTGGGGAGGACGCGCCGCGCCTGATCGGAGCCCTGCGCCGACGCATCGAAGCAGGGCCAGCGCCCGCCCCACCATCCTCAGAAGCGGGGGCGAGGTGGATTGCCGGTGCGATCACGCTCGCGGGCGCGATGGTGGCACTGGCGGTCCTGATCACCTAGCGACCGACATCCCGGCAAGTGCGCAAAAATCGTTCCTGGTGCGCAACAGTCTGTTGCATTCGCAGCGGAGAACCAGCCGCAAGACGTTGACTTGTCGCTCGCAACATGGCGGTTTGCAGCGATGCGCTGCCACCCGCCGACGATCCTGCCCTGCCGGTGAATCTCTACGCCCCCGTGATCCCGCGTCCCCGCCGCTCGATCCTCGACCGGCTGGAGGCATTGCCACGCTGGCTGGTGCTGCTGGTGGTGGCGATCGCCACGCGCTGGGTGGCCTTCGGCAATCCGGTCACGCATGTCGACGAGGAATTCTATTTCGTCACCGCGCAAGGGATGCTGAACGGCGCGCTGCCCTTCGTCGATATATGGGATCGCAAGCCGATCGGGCTGTTCCTGCTCTATTTGCCGGCCGCGGCGGCGGGCGTGCCGGGGGGCATCTGGGTTTATCAATTGATGGCGCTGGCCAGCGTCGTCTGCACCGCGCTGTTGATCGCGCGCGTGGCGGAGCGGGCGGGCTGGGGCAAGGGCGCGCTGAGCGCGGCGTTGCTTTATCTCCTCCTGCTCGGTTTCGGCGACGGCCAGGGCGGCCAGGCTCCTGTCTTCTACAATCTGCTGGTGATCGGAGCGGTCTCGCTCGTGCTACCGAGGTCCGGCGAAGTGAGCGCAGACCGGGGAAGAATCCTGCGCGCCTGCGCGGCAATGCTATTGATCGGTGTGGCGCTGCAGATCAAATATTCCGTGCTGTTCGAAGGCGGCTTCCTAGGCGTCTGGCTGATCTGGCACGAATGGCGACTGAAGACGCCGGTGGCGAAGATCGTACTGCGCAGCGCGATCTATGGGGTCCTCGCCTGGGCGCCGACGGCGGCAGCATGGCTCGCTTATATCGCGATGGGACATGGCGATGCGTGGTTCTACGCCAATTTCGGATCGATCCTCGATCGGCAAAGCGATCCCTTCTGGGTGCTCGTCCGCGCCTTTCTCAAGATCGCGCTGATCCTTGCTTTGCCGCTGATCGTCAGCGGACTATCGCGGCACATCCCCGCCAGTGACGAGAATATGCCGCGTGTCCGCCACCTGCTGTTCGGCTGGCTGATCGCATCGGTGGTGGGGCTGATCGTCTTCGGATCCTGGTTCAACCATTATGCGCTGCCCGTGATGGTCCCAGCCAGCCTTTGCTGCGCCGGATATTTCGGCGCTACCGAGATCGGTCGCCGCTATGTCGCGCCCACGATACTGCTCGCCGCCGCGATCGCGGGCTCCTACACGCCATGGAGCGCGCGCTGGCATCGCGGCAACGCCCAGCAACTCGAAGCGCTGGCCGTCGGCATCGGTCGCGGAGCCGGCTGCATGTATATCCATTCGGGCAATTCGATCCTCTACAGCTATACCGGGCGCTGCATGGTAAGCCCCTGGGTCTTCCCCAGCCATTTGTCGCGCGAGCGCGAGAATGGCGCGCTGGGCGTGGACCAGCTCGCCGAAGTCGACAGGATCTTCGCCAAGCGACCCGAGATCGTGGTAATGCGCCCCGAATATTATGGCGAGCGGCTGATCGTGCGGCGGCGCGCCGAGGCGCATATGCAGGCGCTGGGCTACAAGCTCAAAGGGCGCTGGCCGCTGGGCGACCTGATGATCAGCGTTTACGAATTGCCCGCGGCGCGGATCATCGCACCGCCGCGCTTGGCTTCGACCAAGCCGGCATAATATTCCATCAGGGCGGCGGCGTGATCGACGTCGCTGCGCACCTTGCCCGCGGCAACCCGCGCGGCGGCACGAAGGATCGGCTGATCCCGGCGGAACAGCCGGCGAATCGCATCGGCGGCGGACTGCGCGTCGCGCGCCGCATAGGTCTCCGCAAAAAGCGGATCGGCGATCTCGGCGAATCCGCCTTCGTCCGGCCCGATCAGCGGCAGGCCCGACGCCAGCGCTTCGGACGCAACCAGCCCGAACGGTTCCGCATCCGATCCGTGGATCAGCGCGTCGCAGCTCGCCATGATCCGCGTGAAGCGGGCTCGATCATAGACCGGGCGGAAAATCTTGATGTGCGGGCTGCCGGCAATGCGCTTTTCCAGCGCGCCGCGCTGCGGGCCATCGCCTATCAGCGCCAGGCCGACCGGAAGATCCGCGCCTGCCGCCTCGACCGCGTCGATCACCAGCGGCCAGCGCTTTTCCTTGTGATGCCGCCCCAGCCCCAGCAGCAGATGCCCCTCGGGCGGAAGGCCAAGCTGCGCGAGCATATCGACGCGGAGTTGCTCGTCGCGCTGATCGGGCGAAAACCACTGCCGCTCGATTCCCAGCGGCATTGATGCATGCACCTTCTGCCCGCGCCTGCGGAAGCGCTTGGCGAGCGCCGGGCCATTGGTGACGAACGCGTCGTAGTGGACCAGGAAGCGGTTCATATATTGCGTGTAGAAATCGAACGCGCGCTCGACCTGGCGGGGCGTAGCGATGGCGTCGAGCCAGCGCTGCGGATAGGCGCCAATCTGGTCGCCATGCGCGAAGAACACCTTCACCGCGTCGCCCTTCCACTTGGCAACGGTCCAGGCGGGCAGCCAGGTGGAGGAGCATTCCACCACATCGGGCTGCAACTCGTCGAGCAGCGCCCAGATCGGCTCGTCATGGACGAAGATACCGTAATTGCGGTCAAAGATCAGCGGCGGACTCTTGAGCCAGTAGATCTTGCCGCCGCCGGGCCGCTCCTCGATCGAATTCTCAAGCGCGGGTGCGATGACGATCAGTTCATGGCCCATATCGGCCATGATCCCCATCTTGCGATCAAGATAGGTGCGCACCCCGCCGCCGGTGGGCGAATAGAATTCGTTGAGATCGACAACACGCATCAGTCGCCATCCGTCGGCGCGAAGCCGCCCAGGCCGCGCAGATATTGCAGGCGTATGGTGATTTGCCCGCCCTGTGCCGGCACGTTGACCAGCGCCTGGCGAACCTTGGGCCGGCTGCGACCCAGCCGCTGGTTGCTCGGAAAGCCCGCCCCGTCCTGCCAGAAATTGAACTTGTTCTGGCCATCGCGGTCATGCGTCAACAGCACCGCCCATTGCCCGGCATAGGGCGCGCGGATGCAGATGCTGACCGGGCCATCGCCACCCGGCGTTTTCATCCAGACCCGGCGGAACGGGCGTCGTTCATTCTTCAGCGTGGTATCGTCGCGCAGGAAATCGGTCTCGTTGGGCGGATATATCTCCACCTTGAGCCGCCCGGTCCTGTCCTTGATTCCGGCAACATTGACGCGAAGCATCGGTCCGGCGACGAGAGCGCAACTGCCCTCGACCGGATCGAGTTGGACCGGCGGCGGGATATCCGCCGCAGCGCCCAGAACCACGGAAAGGGCCGCGAACGAGGTCACGCCTTGAGCTTGGCTACCAGCGACTGGATGCTGAAGCCGCCCATCAGCGCGACGTGGCAGAACAAAACCATGCCCGCGACCAGCGCCATCAATTCGGACAGCGCATGGCCCTGGCCGATAAGTACGCCGGCGATTGCGGAGAATGCCAGTTCCTTGCTGGGGATCAGTGGCAGGCGCCACACGAGCAGGCGCCCCGCCGACATGAGCAGCCAGAAACCGACCGGCACGCTGGGCATCGCGAAGTGCCAGGCAAGCGCGATCACCACCGACCCCAGCACGATGCGCAGGCAGTGAATCCCGAATACCCAGGCAAGATCGCCGGCAGGCAGCGAGAAGACACGCTTCGAGAAGATCAGGAAGGGCAGCGACATCAGGATGATGACCGCGACCGAGCCATAAGCGTAGGTCTGATACGTGGGTGTGAGCAGCTCGATGCAAAGCGGCAGCGCGACCGCCATCACCGCGAGCGTAACCGCATTGCCGGCGATGGCCGACAAAATCATCACGTCCTTCACGGCGCCAAAAGGGGCGGCGACCATCTGGGTCCGCTGACGCGCCCAGGCATAGAAATAAGCCTCGCCCGAATAGCCGAGCAGCACTTCGTTCGCGATACGCTTCTTATGCAGCGCAGCCATGCCATCGAGCGGGATCTTCCACAGCCGGCGGAAGATCAGATAATCAAAGGTCGGCGGGCCGAGATAATAGACC
Organism: Sphingomonas soli NBRC 100801; assembly: GCF_001591025.1. GTDB lineage: Bacteria > Pseudomonadota > Alphaproteobacteria > Sphingomonadales > Sphingomonadaceae > Sphingomonas > Sphingomonas soli. The sequence goes on along the minus strand of NZ_BCTZ01000016.1, from coordinate 84,328 downwards.
AGGAAGGCCATGTAGAAGAGGGGATTGGTCGGCAGGGCGCGGGCAAGCCCCGAGAGCCCCGAGCCGAACAGCTCGCGGCCCAGGCTGAGGATCATCAGCAGCGTAAGCCCGCCGCCCAGGATCATGGGCCAGCGGCGCTTGATCTTTTCCACAGGCTCCAGACCTGCCAGGTCGGGCACCGCCGTGTGCGGGGCTTCGACTACGCTTGAGTTCACCGAAGCCTCCAAACTTGCTTCATCCGCCGATTGCGTCTTTCCCGCGTCGGGACGACGAACAGATTTCGTTTTGTTTCCACCGCGTCGCAAACGAGTTGCTCTCAAAATGCGACAAAGCGCCGTAATGATAACTGGAACGGGTTTATTACGGATGCGATTTGGGCACTCGCAAGGCGTTCCGCAAGAGATTATGTTGCACCGCACCTATTCCAAATCTGCACAGATGATCCTGACCTATGCCCAGAGGCTGCAGGGCGGCGGCGTGGAGCGCGCGATGCTGCGCATGGCGGATGGCTGGCTAAAGGCCGGGCGGCGGGTAACGCTGGTGCTCGGCAGCCGCGAAGGCCCGCTGGCGGCGGAAATCCCCGAAGGGATCGAGCTTCGCGAACTGGGGAACGCGAAGCATTCCGCGCTTTTCTCGCTCGCCGATCATGTTCGCGAGGTGCGGCCGGACGTGATCTTCTGCCCCGGCAATCATTATAGCGGCATCGCAGCGCTAACCCGGCTGCGACTGGGCGCGCAGAGCCCCCCAATTGTCGCAAAGGTATCTAATGCGCTGGTGCGGCCCGAATTGAGCCCGGCTGCAGAATGGGGATACCGGTGCTGGCTGCGGCTACATCCGCGCTTCCTGGACGCAGTCGTGGCGATGACTCCCGCCATGGCGTCGGAGGCGATCGCCGAGATGCGCATGCCGGCAAGCCGCGTCCATGTGATCGCCAACCCGCCCGCTACGGCGCGGACCGGGGCGGCCCCGGTGGCGTTGCCGGAGGGGCGCTATATCATTGGCGTGGGAAGACTGGAGCCGCAGAAGCGCTGGGACAGGCTGTTGCATGCGCTGCCCCGCCTCGCGGATCAGGAGATCAAATTGCTCCTGCTCGGCGAAGGCACGGCGCGAGGCGCGCTGGAGGCGCAGGTGGCGGCTTTGGGACTGGGCGGCCGCGTGTCGATGCCGGGACATGCCGGCGATCCCCTGCCCGCTCTGCAAGGCGCGGCGCTGGCGGTGCTGACTTCGGACTATGAAGGCGTGCCGGGCGTGCTGCGCGAGGCGCTGTCGGTCGGAACCCCGGTGGTCACGACCGAATCGAGCGTTGCCGTGCGTGAAATCGTGACGTCTCCGGATTTGGGGACCGTGATCAATCGCGAGGATGCCACGGGACTGGTCGCGGCGCTCGACCATTGGCTGGCCCCAGGGCGCGCACGCCCAGCGCCGGTCATCCCAGCTGGCGATCCGGTGGCCGAATATCTCGCGCTGTTCGATTCGCTAACGCAGCCGCAGGCGCAGTCCCAGCCATAAGGTGCGCGGAGACGCGCGCTCGATCACGCCGGGACCGCTGATCCCCGCCTCGATCCGTGCATCCGTCACATTCTCGGCGCGCACCTCTATGGCGAGTTCGCGGGTGACGGGCAGCTGGGCAGCTGCGTCCAGTGTGACTGCCCCCTTCAACCTGCGCAGATTCTGGTCGTCTTCATATTGCGGGCCGTCATAGCGCGCGGTGAGCGAAAGCCCGTCCCAACCAAACGTTGCGCTCGCATGATGCGCGGCTGTCTGCGCGGGCTGAAGCGCGCCTACGCGTGAATCGACATATGCGTAAGAGGCGACCACGCTGAATTTGCCCGCCTCGTATCGCGCGTCGAACTCGATCCCGCGCGCATCGAGCCGGGGCAGGTTCCGGCGCTGGCGATAGACTCCCGCCGCCGAGACGAAGCCAACCTGAGCGAAAGTGCCCGGCCCCCTGGCGAAGAACACATTGGCAATGCCGTCGGTCAGCCGGTTCCAGTAGAATGTCGTGCGCAGGCTGAGCGCGGGAAGCGGCCGCCAGTCGACACCCGCCTCTATCCCCGTCAGCCGCTCGGGGTTCAGCGCAGCATTGGCCGCGGTTGCGTCAGCCCCGGCGCGGAACGGGCGGTAGAGTTCGTTGAGCGTGGGTAATCGCCAGCCTCTATATGCGGCTGCGCGCAGGCTGACCGGACCGAACGCATAGGCCGCACCGATCCGGCCGGTCGCCTGCCAGCCCCGGCGATCCGCAAACCGCGTTTCGGTGGCCACGCCCGCCGCCAGCGGCCGCTCTGCGAGCGCACCACGGGCGATGCTCCAATGATCGAGACGCCCCCCTGCACTGAGCGTCAGATCGTCCGATACGAAGCTGGCGTCAGCAAAGGCTCCCAGCGTCGTGCTCTCGCCGCCGGCGACCCGCCTCCGGGTGGGTTGCCCCGCGACATAGCTGAACAATTCCTGCGTCCTGCCCGATACCCGGCGGACGTCGCCGCCCAGCCGCAGCGTGACGCCCGCGCCGATCCCGGGCTCAATCTCCAACCGTCCGCCCATTCCGGTGGCTGGCACATTATATTGGTCGAGCGTCGCGGTCGCTGCGCTGCGCGCATCGTCGATGCTGGCAAAGCCGCTCGAGAAGCCGCGCGTCTGGAGATAGGCCAGCGCAGACCAGGTTCGCCCGACCACCCGGACGCTCGCATCCACGCCTTCGCTCTGCACCTGCGTGAAGGCGATGCCCCGGCCGCGGTGATCACTGAAACCCGAAAGGCTGGTCTGCAATTCCGCACCGCCGAGATCGATAACGCTGCGAAGCGCAAGGCTTGCCTGCGAATAGGGCGCGGCGCGATCGGCGAGGCCGCGCTGGCCGGTGGCGATGGGGATGAATCCATCGCCGCGGGCATATTGGCCGGCGACCGTGGCGAAACCAGTGCCGAACTGGATTGCCGCCACGGCCCGCGCGTCCAGCCCTTCGCGGCTGCCATAGGCTGCGCTGGCCTGTAGTCGGCCCAGTTCGGCAGGGGACGCGCTTGCTAGTTCGGTCGTCCCGGCAAGCGCACCCGGCCCGGCATAGCCGCTGCCGCCGCCGCGTATCACGCGGGCGGAGCCCAGCCGTTCGGGAAGATAGGCTGGGAACGCTACCCAGCCGCCAAAGGGATCGGACTGCGGTACGCCATCGAGGAGGAGCAGCGCGCGGCTGGAAGCGTTACCGCCCAACCCTCGCAACGTGACGCCCTGGCTGGTCGGGTGCGCCGACCGTGAATCGGAACGGCGGAACTGCGCGAGCCCCGCCGTATCGCGAAGTGCATCCTCCAGACGGCCGCTGGCAGTGCCGGTCAGCCGCTCGCGCGGGATCGTGACCACGGCATACACCGCGTCGCCCGGCGGCGGGGTCAGGCCATGCCCCGTCACGACAATCTCGTCCGGATCGGGCGGGGTCTGTTGGGCCAGGGCAGGCACGGCGAACAGCATGCCCGCCAGCCCCAAGAGCCTCATCGGGGAGCGACGGCGTCCGGGTGCGCCGCCGCGAAGGCCGGAAGCGCGCACGCCGCGGCGTCGATCGCGACAAGGCGCGGAAAGCCCTCCAGCGACGTATCGAACCGGCGTGCGTTGAACATCTGGGGAATCAGGAACAGGTCGCCGATCCCCGGCGCATTCCCGCCCAGAAAAGGCCCCTCGCCCGCCATCGCTTCCAGTGCGGCGAAGCCCTCCGCGATCCAATGCCGCGTCCAATCGTTCCGCGCATCTTCATCCACGCCCATCGCCTTGAGCCGTCGCATCACCCGCAAATTGTTGAGCGGGTGCACGTCCATCGCGATCACCATCGCCTGCGCCATCGCATGCGCGCGCGCTTCGGGAGCGGCAGGGATCAGGCGCGGCTCGGGGTAGCGCGCATCGAGCCACTCAATGATCGCGAGGCTCTGCGTCAGCACCAAGCCATCCACCTCGAGCGCGGGTACCAGCCCCTGCGGGTTACGGGCGAGATGCTCGGGCAAACGCTGCTGATTTTCCAGCAGCATCACTTCCTGCCGCTGATAGTCCACGCCCTTCAGGTTGAGCGCGATCCGAACGCGGTAGGCGGCGGAGGAGCGGAAATAATCATAGAGCAGCATCACGGCTCGTCCGGCGCCGCGTTTCCGGCGGGCGGCTTGCGCCATCGCCGGCTCTTGCCGTCGCTCGCCTGCGCCGCGCGCTCAGCCTCGCTTTCAAGCGCGACCTTGATCAGCGCGACCATCGGATCGGCAAGCGCGAGCCCCATCACGCCAAACAATGTGCTGGCAAGGATCTGCGCCGACAGCGTCAGCGCGGGAGGCAGGTCCACCGTATGCTTGGCGACCAGCGGAATCAGCACATAGCCGTCAAAGGTCTGCACCGCAAAATAGATCACGATCGCCCAGAAGCCCTGATCGGGCCCGGCGCTGAAGCCCACCGCGACCATCAGCACGCCTGATATGAACGCGCCGATATTGGGGATGAAGGCCAGGATGCCGGTGATGATGCCGAGCAGCAGCGCCATGGGCACGCCCGCGATCGAAAGCAGGATCCAGGTGAGTACGCCTTCGAACAGCATTCCCGCGAGCCGCCCCGCGAGCAGCACCCGCAGTGTGCGTGCCATCCGCGCGATCGTGACTGAGAATTGGTCACGTTGCTCGATCGGCACCATCCATTGCAGGCCGCGCTCATAGAGACGCGGCTCGATCGCGACAAAAAGCCCGATCGTCATCACCATCAACAGGCTCGCGCCCGCACCCAGCACCGACCCCACCGCCGAGGTCAGCCGCCCGACGGAACCCAGCGCCTGTTGCGCGATGCCGGTAAGATCGAAGCGGCCCGGCATCACGCCCAGCGAATCGAGCCAGCCGGTCGCCCGGTTGAACTGCGCGGTCAGCGTGGCGCGCAACTGCTCTGCCTGCTGGGCGATTTGAACGCCGGTGAGATAGAAAACGCCAGAAATGAACGCGATGACAAGCACCACGACAATCACCAGGCGAAGCCCGCGCGGGATGGGCAGCACACGGCCGAGCAGACGCACGCCGCCGTCGAGCATCGACGCAAAGACCAGCCCGCCAAAGATGATCAGCAGCGGCTGGACGAGCAGCACGATCAGCGCCACCCCGATGGCCAGCCCGAACCACACGGAAGCGCGCTTCAATTCGGCGCGAATCGCCGGATCGCGCATCTCGTTCGGCCCCGGTTCCTGGACGACATCGACCGATTCGGCTTTGGCGAGATCGCTCATTTATCGTCCCGCTGCGGATGCAGTGACGTGCCGGCGCGGCCCGCTCGGAAGGAATTGCCCCAGGTCAGCGGATTCCAGGTCGCGCTGCCATCCAGGCTGAACGTGATGAACTCGGCCCGCCCGCCAATATTTTCCCACGGCACCGGTCCGCCCAGCCCCTGATTGGCGAGCGAATAGCGGCTGTCCGCCGAATTGTCTCGATTGTCGCCCATCAGGAAGACACGGTCCTTGGGCACGCGTATCTCGGGGTAATTGTCGCCCACGCTCACACCCTTGTCGATCGTGTCATAGGAACGGCCGTTGGGGAGCGTTTCGCGATAGATGGCGACACGGCAGACCGGCTTGCCGCCGACGAACCCACGGCTGTCCTCGCACCGGGTGTTGGCGTCCACCGGAATATCACGGGTGCCCATCGCGCGGCGCGGTACCGCCACGCCGTTCAGATAGATCACCCCGCCCCGTACCGCGAGACGATCGCCCGGCAGGCCGATGACGCGCTTGATATAGTCGGTCGTGGTTCCCGGCGGCGTGACGATCACAACGTCCCCGCGCTCCGGCAATTTGCCGAGGACCCGGCCATGCATGAAGGGCAGCAAGTGGAAGGTGGGGGTGACGAACGAATAGCCATAGGGATATTTAGTCACGACCAGCCGGTCGCCGACAAGCAGGCCAGGCATCATGGATTCGCTGGGAATGTAGAATGGCTTCGCGATCAGGCTGTGGAAGCCGAGCACCGCGAGGATGAGCCAGAGGATGCCGCGCAGTTCCGCCCACCAGTCGGTGCGCGGCCGCGCCTCTTCCTCATCGCCCCAATGCTCCAACGTAACCCCTTCCGCGGCCATTATTCGCCTTTCACCGCTTCGATGATCACCATGGCGAAAGCCCAGGGATGATCGTCGGTTAGGGTTAAATGCAGCTTAGCGACGTGGCCTTCGGGGATCAGAGCGTCAAGCCTTGCCTTGGCTCCGCCGGTAAGCGCGAGCGTGGGAGCACCGGAGGGCGAATTTACCACCCCGATATCCTTCATGAACACGCCAGCCTTGAACCCGGTTCCCACCGCTTTCGAATAAGCTTCCTTGGCGGCGAAGCGCTTGGCGAGGGTTCCCGCCTTTGTATGCGGGCGCCGGGCGGCCTTGGCGAGTTCCACCTCGGTAAAGATGCGCTGCTCGAATCGTGTCCCGAAACGATCCAGCGAGTTCTGAATCCGCTCGATATTGCAGAGGTCCGAGCCGGTGCCGATGATCACGACGCCCCCTTAGCGCGTCGCCCCGGCGAAGGCCGGGGTCTCGTGCAGCAAGCGCGTGCTCCGAAACGGAGAGATCCCAGCCTTCGCTGGGATGACGGAATGGGGCTCGCTCACCCGCGCGCCTCATCCATCAGCGCACGCATCCGGCGGATCACCGGGGTCAGCCCGTCGAAGATCGCCTCGCCGATCAGGAAATGGCCGATGTTCAATTCCATCACCTGCGGGATCGCAGCAATCGGCACGACATTGTCGAAGGTCAGGCCGTGCCCGGCATGCGGCTCGAGCCCGGCCTTGGCGGCGAGCGCGGCTGCATCGGCGATGCGCTTCAGCTCTTCGGCGCGGGCGTCCTCGGCCAGCTCGCAATAGCGGCCGGTGTGGAGCTCGACGACCGGCGCGCGCAGGCGGAGCGCGGCATCGATCTGGCGCGCATCGGGCTCGATGAAGAGCGAGACGCGGCAGCCGGCATCGAGCAATTGCGCGACCATCGGGGCCAAGTGATTATGCTGGCCCGCCGCGTCTAGCCCACCCTCGGTGGTGCGTTCCTCGCGCTTTTCGGGGACGATGCACACCGCATGCGGGCGATGCCTGAGTGCAATGCCCAGCATCTCATCGGTCGCGGCCATTTCGAGATTGAGCGGCACGGTCAGTTCGGCAACCAATCGCGCGATGTCGTCGTCAGTGATGTGGCGGCGATCCTCGCGCAGATGCGCGGTGATGCCATCGGCGCCTGCTTCAACCGCGAGCAAGGCCGCGCGGACCGGATCGGGATAGCCCGATCCGCGCGCGTTCCTGACGGTTGCGACGTGATCGATATTCACGCCCAGGCGGAGCTTCCCGCTCACGCCAGCGCCCGGCTACCCGGCTTGACCGCGGGAATTGCGGCAAGCTCGGGGGGAAGCTGATCAGCCGGATAGGCAGGCACGTCGAGCTTGAGCAAGGACACCAAAGGTACGCCGACATCGGCCTTGCCGTTCGACCGGTCGACGATGCATGCCGCGCCAAGCAGGACGCCGGGATGTTTGCGGATCGCCGCGATGCATTCGCGCGAAGACAGGCCCGTCGTCACGATATCCTCGACCATCACGATTCGCGCGCCTTCCGGAATCTCGAAGCCGCGGCGAAGCTGGAACTCGCCAGCCTCGCGCTCGACGAACAGCGCCTTGCAGCCCAGCGCGCGCGCAGTCTCATATCCGGGAACAATCCCGCCGATAGCAGGCGATACGACCAGATCGACCTGGCCAAATGATTCGCGGATCAGCTTGCCCAGCGCCGAGCACACGCGCTCGCTGCGCACCGGATCCTCGAAGATCCGCATCTTCTGCAGAAACACCGGCGAACGCAGCCCGGAGGATAGGATGAAATGCCCTTCGAGCAGCGCTCCCGCGTCCCGGAATTCGTCCAAAATCGCGTCGCCGTTCAATGTAGCTTCCTTGGCTGTCGTGCGGGCGGCAACCTTTAGGACTGGGGCCGCCCTATCGCAACCACGCGCAAAAAGGGTTGAGAATGGGGCCACGCGGCGTATAGGCCCCTGTCACATGGGGCAGTTTTTCGGCCCCTGCTCGGCGCTGCTCGCGAACAGGGTGATAATAGACGATGCGCATGCTTGGGTTGACTTCGATTCTCCTGGCGGCAGGGCTGGCGTTTGCCGCGCCCGCCGCCGCACAGGAGGCTGCCGCAGCGCCTGCGGCTCCCGCCACGGCCGCTGCCGTGACGGATAACAGCGCCGCTCCGGCGACGGACAATGCGTCGGCTGCTGCGGTTGCAGACCCGACGCTCGATGCGTCAGGGGCGCACAAGACCGGTCCGGTCGCGGGCGTCGGCCAGCCGGTTAACGGGGTATACGGCCTCCAGTCGCAGGTGACGCCGAACGGCGCCACCGCGCACTGGTTCCACGATTGGGTGCTGATGCCGGTGATCGTGGCAATCTGCATCCTGGTGCTGGTGCTGCTGATCTGGGTGATCATCCGCTATCGCCGCACCGCCAATCCGGTGCCGTCGAAGACCAGCCACAACACCGCGATCGAGATCGTCTGGACGCTCGTGCCGGTGCTGATCCTGGTCGCGATCGCGATCCCCTCGATCAAGCTGCTCGCAGCCCAGTTTAAGCCCGCTCCGAAGGAAGCCGTGACGCTGAAGGCAATCGGCAACCAGTGGTTCTGGAGCTACGAATATCCGGACCATGGCGGCATTCAGCTGACTTCCAACATGCTGAAGGAAAAGGACGAGGTTCCCGCCGGTACGCGCTATCGCACCGATGTGGACGGTCCCCGCCTGCTGGCGACCGACCAGCGCGTCGTGCTTCCCGTCGGCGTTCCTATCCGGCTGCTGACCACCGCGCAGGACGTGATCCACAGCTGGGCGATCCCCGCTTTCTGGATCAAGCTCGACGCGGTACCGGGCCGTATCAACGAAACCAGCTTCATCATCGAGAAGCCCGGCGTCTATTTCGGCCAGTGCTCCGAACTGTGCGGCGCGCGCCATGCCTATATGCCGATCACGGTCGAGGCGGTTTCGCCTGAAGTGTTCGCGCAGTGGGTCGCATCGAAGGGCGGCAAGATGCCCGCTCCCGAGGCCGAATCGACGACCGCAGAAGCACCCGCCGGCAACGCAGCCGGCGACGCCGCCCTCCCCGCCAACGGCACGGAGCCGGTGATCAACGCGAGTGCCCCGGGCAACGCGGTGACCAATTCCGGCGCAGGAAACTAAGACATGAGCACCACGACCCTGGATGCGCACGGCCATCACGATGCGCACGAACACCACGACGCCGATCACAAGCCGGGCTTTTTCGCTCGCTGGTTCATGTCGACGAACCACAAAGATATCGGCACCCTCTATTTGATCTTCGCGATCGTCGCCGGCATCATCGGCGGCGGCATTTCGGGCCTGATGCGCGCCGAGCTGATGCACCCCGGCATTCAGTATCTGCCGGAATGGGCAGCCGCGCTCCATGGTTCGGCGACCTTTGACGAGGCGCTGCACTTCTGGAACGTGCTGATCACCGCCCACGGCCTGATCATGGTGTTCTTCATGGTCATGCCCGCGATGATCGGTGGCTTCGGCAACTGGTTCGTCCCGATCATGATCGGTGCGCCGGACATGGCGTTCCCGCGCATGAACAACATCTCGTTCTGGCTGCTGATTCCGGCCTTCGTGCTGCTGCTCGCATCGCCCTTCGTCGGCGTGGGCGCGGGTACGGGCTGGACGGTCTATGCGCCGCTCTCGACCTATGGCGAGCCCGGGCCGTCGGTGGATATGGCGATCCTGTCGCTCCACCTTGCAGGCGCCAGCTCGATCCTGGGCGCGATCAACTTCATCACCACCATCTTCAACATGCGCGCGCCGGGCATGACCCTGCACAAGATGCCACTGTTCGTATGGTCGGTGCTGATCACCGCCTTCCTGCTGCTGCTCTCGCTGCCGGTGCTCGCAGCCGCGATCACGATGCTGCTGACCGACCGTAACTTCGGCACCGCATTCTACGATCCGCAATATGGCGGCGATCCGATCCTGTACCAGCACCTGTTCTGGTTCTTCGGCCACCCCGAAGTGTACATCATGATCCTGCCGGGCTTCGGCATGATCAGCCAGATCGTGGCAACGTTCAGCCGCAAGCCGGTGTTCGGCTATCTCGGCATGGCCTATGCCATGGTCGCGATCGGCGTGGTCGGCTTCATCGTCTGGGCGCACCACATGTTCACCACCGGCCTGTCGGTCAGCGTGAAGATGTACTTCACCGCCGCGACGATGGTGATCGCGGTGCCCACCGGGGTTAAGATCTTCTCGTGGATCGCCACCATGTGGGGCGGCTCAATGAGCTTCAAGACGCCGATGCTGTGGTCGCTGGGCTTCATCTTCATGTTCACCGTCGGCGGCGTGACCGGCGTGGTGCTCGCGAACGGTGGCGTCGACGATTACATGCAGGACACCTATTATGTGGTGGCGCACTTCCACTACGTGCTCTCGCTGGGCGCTGTGTTCTCGCTGTTCGCCGGTTTCTACTACTGGTTCCCGAAAATGTTCGGGAAGATGTACAACGAGTTCCTCGGCCAGCTGCACTTCTGGGTGTTCTTCATCGGCGTGAACGTGATGTTCTTCCCGATGCACTTCCTGGGCCTGCAGGGCATGCCGCGCCGTTATCCCGATTATCCGGACGCCTATGCGCATTGGAACGAGATCGCGACCTATGGCTACATGATCATGTTCGCCGGCGTGCTGATCTTCTTCGCGAACGTCATCTGGTCGCTGGTTGCAGGCAAGAAGGCAGAGGGCAATCCGTGGGGCGAGGGCGCCACGACGCTCGAATGGACGCTTTCGAGCCCGCCGCCGTTCCACCAGTTCGAGACGCTGCCGGTGATCGACAGCGATTCGCACCACTAAGCCCAGGCCGGAAGGCCGCAGCATCGAAACGCCCCGGGGGAAACTCCGGGGCGTTTTCCGTTTTCGGAACATGCGGGGCGCAGCGCGGCCATGCTGCCGGTTGCTTCCGTCCGTTTTGGATGCAATGGCATCGCCAGAGGCACGCGGCACCCCGCTTGAGCCTCGACCGGGGCGTCGTTTGACTCCCATCGGCGGCGCTCCGGTCTCCGCGGCGGCGCCAGGCCCGGCGGACGCGTGCATCCCCCGCTTATCGGCCCATCGATGCGGCGTTCCACCAGCCCGACAGTTCGGCCCGCATCGCCGGGCAACCCGGGCCGTGCCCGAATCGCTACAGTGTGCGCAAAAATGGCGATCACGGCAGCGGCGGCGGAGACGAATGGCACCCCGCCCTTTCCCCCGGGGCCGCGTACGCCTATAGCGCCCGCAATCATGACCACGACGACTGCCCCCGCCACCAGCCTTCCCGCCGATTGGCGCGACCTGCTCGCGCTGACCAAGCCGCGCGTGATGGTGCTGGTGGTCTTCACGGCGCTTTGCGGCATGCTGGCAGCGCCGGTTCCAATCCATCCGATCCTGGGCTTCACCGCGATCCTCTGCACCACGCTGGGCGCGGGCGCGGCGGGCGCTCTGAACCAATGGTACGAAGCCGATATCGATTCGAAGATGAAGCGCACCCAGGGCCGGCCGCTTCCCGCCGGCCGGATGGATCGCCAGTCGGCGCTCCACTTCGGCGTCGGGCTGGCATGCTTCAGCCTGGTGCTGATGTATTTCGCGATCAACCTGGCAGCCACGCTGATCCTGGCCGCGTCGATCCTGTTCTACGTCTTCATCTATACGATCTGGCTCAAGCGGCGGACCCCGCAGAACATCGTGATCGGCGGCGCGGCCGGGGCTTTCCCGCCGATGATCGGCTGGGCTGCCGCCACGGGCGACATCACGCTGCTGCCGATCCTGCTGTTCGGGATCATCTTCTTGTGGACGCCGCCGCATTTCTGGGCGCTCGCTCTGTTCGTGAAGACCGATTACGCCAATGCCGGGGTGCCTATGCTCCCCGTCGTGGCCGGCGAGCGCACGACGCGCACCCAGATCGGCCTCTACACGCTGCCGATGGTCGCCGCTGCGATCCTGCCCTGGCCGCTCGGGCTGCTCGGACCCATTTACGGGGTCTCGGCGCTGGTGCTGAACGCCGTGTTCCTCGCGCTCGCGGTCCGCGTCGCGCTGCGAACCTCGGCCCCCGGCGATGCGATGAAGCCCGAGAAGCAATTGTTCAAATACTCGATTTTCTATCTGTTCCTTATTTTCGGCGCGCTGGTCGCCGACAGGTGGTTTGCATGACCGACGAAGAAGCGACCCTTATCCGCACCCGCCAGCGCTCGCGCGCGCGGCTGATGGCAGTGCTGCTCGGTGCGTTCGTGATTCTGGTCTTCGCCATCTCGATCGTGAAGATAAAATTGGGGTTAGGTGGATGATCAGCCGGAATTTACGCACTGCGATCCTTGCAGGGGTCGGGGTTTGCACGATGACCGGGATGGGCTTCGCGTCGGTGCCACTTTACCGGATGTTCTGTGAAGTCACGGGACTGAACGGAACGACCCAGCGGGGCACGCTGGCGCCGGGAACCACCGGCGAGAAGATCACGGTCGCGTTCGACAGCAATGTCGGCAAGGGCATGCCGTGGAAGTTCGCGCCCGAGCGCCGCGCTGATACGATCGATGTCGGCGGGCGCGACATGGCTTTCTTCACCGCGACCAACACCAGCGACAAGCCGATCACCGGCACCGCCACGTTCAACGTGACGCCCACCGTGGCGGGCAAATATTTCAACAAGATCGAGTGCTTCTGCTTCACCCAGCAGACGCTGGATCCCGGGCAGACGATGCGCATGCCGGTGATCTTCTATGTCGATCCGGCCATCCTGAACGACCCCGATACGAAGGACGTTCAGGAAATCACGCTCTCCTACACATTTTATCCGGTAGATTCCGGCAAAACTGCGAGCTAGAGCCGCAACAAAACTAGGGTAACAGGGAATAGCCGATGTCCGGTGCCAAGAACCACGATTATCATATCCTGCCGCCCAGCGCCTGGCCGCTGTTCGGTGCGATGTCCGCGCTTGTGCTCGCGGCAGGGGGCATCATGTGGATGCACTCGATGCCCGCCGCCAATTTGGTCTTCTTCGCCGGCGTCGCGGCCGTCGTGATCACCTTTTTCGGCTGGTGGGGCCAGGTGATCCAGGAAGCCCATGCCGGCGATCACACGCCGGTGGTGCAGCTTCACCTTCGCTACGGCATGATCCTGTTCATCGCCTCCGAGGTCATGTTCTTCGTAGGCTGGTTCTGGGCCTGGTTCGATTTCGCACTCTTCCCGTCGACGGTGGAAGCGGTGGGCGGCGTCTGGCCTCCCAAGGGTATGGAAGTGCTCGACGCCTGGAAGCTTCCGCTGCTCAACACGCTGATCCTGCTCTGCTCGGGCTGCACGATCACCTGGTCGCACCATGCGCTGATCCACAACCAGCGCGGCGGCGCGCTCAAGGGCCTGTGGGGTCTGCTCGGCGTCGGCGAGAATGACGGCGTGAAGAAGGGCCTGTGGCTGACGATCCTGCTCGGTATCACCTTCTCGGCCATCCAGGCCTATGAGTATTTGGAAGCTCCCTTCCCCTTCAAGGCGACGAGCGATGGCGGGAGCAGCTATGGCGGCGCCTTCTTCATGGCGACCGGCTTCCACGGCTTCCACGTGCTCGTCGGCACGATCTTCCTGATCGTGAACCTGGTGCGCGTGTACAAGAACGACTTCACCCCCCGCCAGCATTTCGGCTTCGAAGCCGCCGCCTGGTATTGGCACTTCGTCGACGTGGTGTGGCTGTTCCTCTTCGCCTCCATCTATGTGTGGGGCGGCTGGGGCGCTGCGGTCCACGGCTAAGTGTCCGGAGACACGAACCAGAAAGCGGGGGGAGGCAGTCACGCACTGCCTCCCCCTGTTGATTCCGGGCTCCGCGGAAGCTGCCCGCGCTGCGGCGCGAAAACGCTGTTCAGGAGCTTCACCGCCTTTGCCGATGAATGCCCGTCCTGCGGACTCAATTTCTCGCGGTTCAACGTAGGCGACGGGCCTGTCGTGTTCATGACGCTCGGTATCGGCGCGCTGATCGTCATGCTGGCGCTCTGGGTGGAATTCACGTTCGAGCCCGGCGTGCTCATCCACGCCTTGCTGTGGATCCCGCTGACGCTGGCGCTCGTTCTGGTCAGCCTGCGTTTCGCCAAGGGGCTGTTACTCGCGCTCGAATATCGCAACCGCGCGGAAGAAGCCCGGCTGAAGGATCCAGACTGATGCCGCGCTTTCCCCTGATCCCTACCATCATCGTCGGCCTCGCCATCGCCGTGATGATTGCGCTCGGCGTATGGCAACTGGCGATCCGGCTACCGCAGAAGGAAGCCCAGCTCGCCCAGCTGGCCGCCAATCCGTCGCTGCCCGAAATCGCCTTTCCCCGCTTCCCCGATGATTCGCTGCTGTTTCGCAAGGCGTCGGGCTTTTGCGTGGAACCCGTATCGAGCCAGTTGACCGGCGCGGGCAATGCCGGATTCCGCTTCATCGTCGAGTGCCGCACCGGCGGGCTCGAAGGGCCGGGCATGCTCGTGCAACTGGGCACGACGCGCGATCCCGGTGCCAAGCCAGTTTGGAAGGGCGGAGAGGTCCGGGGCAGGATAAGCCACGCGCCCGACAGCCGCTCGATGTTCGCCAGCCTGTTCGATCGCACGCCCAAGCGTTTGATCCTGATCTCCGACACGCCGGCGCCCGGCCTCACGCCGAACGGTACGCCCGATATTTCCAGCGTGCCGAACAACCATCTCGCGTATGGCGTGCAATGGTTCCTGTTCGCGCTGGTGGCAGCGGTGATCTATGTACTCGCACTCGTCTGGGGCGAACGCAAGGCGGGCCCGCCCCAGCCATGAGTGCAGGCGCGGCGGCGCCCTGAAGCGCGACAGTGGCACAGACCTAAAGCTCCGCTTTCTTGCCCCCGCCCTTCGCGCTCGCTACGCGCTGGACATCATGCGCTACAAAAGCACCCGCGGCACTGCGCCGACCCTAGGTTTTCGCGACGTCACCCTGGCCGGGCTGGCGAGCGACGGCGGCCTCTATGTGCCCGACAGCTGGCCAAGCTTCAGTCCCGAGCAGATCGCCGGGCTGCGCGGTCTTTCCTATGTCGAGACAGCAGTCCGCGTGATGCTGCCCTTCGTTGAGGGCGACCTGAGCGAAGAGGAACTCCGCGCGCTGTGCACCCAGGCCTATGGCCGGTTCAGCCATGCTGCGGTCACGCCCTTGGTCCAGCTCGACCACCAGAATTTCCTGCTGGAGCTGTTCCACGGACCGACGCTGGCGTTCAAGGACGTAGCGCTCCAGCTCCTCGGCCTGTTATTCGAGAAATTCCTGACCGGAACGGGCGATCATTTGACGATCGTCGGCGCAACGTCGGGTGACACCGGATCGGCGGCGATCGATGCGGTGGCCGGGCGCACCGGCATCGACATCTTCATGCTCCATCCAAAGGGCCGCGTGTCCGACGTTCAGCGCCGCCAGATGACCACGGTTCTCGCCCCCAACATCCATAACATCGCGATCGAAGGCAGCTTTGACGATGCGCAGGCACTGGTGAAGGCGATGTTCAATCACGCGGATTTTGCCGGACGATTCCAGGTGACCGCTGTGAACTCGATCAACTGGGCCCGGCTGATGGCGCAGGTGGTCTATTATTTCTATGCCGCCGTCCGCCTTGGCGCGCCCGATCGCGAAGTCGCATTCTCCGTTCCCACGGGCAATTTCGGCGACGTGTTCGCAGGCTATGTCGCGCACAAGATGGGCCTGCCCATCGCCAAGCTCATCGTCGCGACCAACGTCAACGACATCCTCCACCGCGCGCTTTCGAACGGGGATTATTCGGCCGGCACCGTCACGCCCACCGCCGCCCCGAGCATGGACATCCAGGTCAGCTCCAATTTCGAGCGGTTGCTGTTCGACCTCGCGGGTGGCTCGGTGGCCGATCAGATGGCGGGCTTCGAATCGACCAAGGCAATGCGGCTGACCAATGCCCAGCGTGAAGGCGCGGCGGCGTTGTTCGCGAGCGACCGGATCGAGCCCGGCGAGATGAGCGAAGCGATGCGCTGGGCCAGTGCAGAGGCGGGCGAAGTGATCGATCCGCATACCGCGATCGGCCTCGCCGCCGCGCGCCGCGCCAATCTGCCTGGCGATGTGTCGATCGTGACGCTGGCGACCGCGCATCCGGCCAAGTTCGCCGATGCCGTCGAGCGCGCGACCGGGCTGCGTCCCTCAGTGCCTGCCCGCGCCGGCGACCTGTTCGAGCGGCAGGAGCGCTACGACGTGCTCCCCGCAACCTTCGAAGCGGTGAGCGGCTATATCGCCGAGCGCGCGACGCCAAGGCCATGAAGCTCGTCACGCTAACCGGCGAGCCCTGGGCCGATTACGGGCTGGTCGACAGTGGCCATGGCCGCAAGCTCGAACGCTACGGCGATTATCGCTTCATCCGCCCTGAGCCGCAGGCGATGTGGGCGCCCGCATCCGAGGAATGGGACGCGCATGGCGAGTTCCTCCCCGCGCCCGATGATGAGGGCGGCGGCCGCTGGCATTATACCAAGCCCACGCCGCGCGAGGGCTGGCCGCTCCGCTGGAACGAGGTGACCTTCACCGCGCAGACCACGCCCTTCCGCCATCTTGGCTTCTTCCCCGATATGGCCCCGGTGTGGAGCTGGATGCGCGAGCAGGTGGCCGATAAGCCCGAGCCCGAGGTGATGAACCTGTTCGGCTATACCGGCGTGGGCACGCTGGCGATGGCCGCAACGGGCGCGCGGCTCACGCATGTCGATGCGTCCAAAAAGTCGGTCGCCGAGGGCAAGGCCAATGCCGAGCTCTCCGGCCTGGCCGACAAGCCGATCCGCTGGATGATCGACGATGCGGGCAAGTTCACCGCGCGCGAGGTTCGGCGCGGGCGGCGCTATGACGGGATCATCCTCGATCCGCCGAAATGGGGCCGCGGGCCGAACGGTGAAGTCTGGAAGCTTGAAGAAGGCCTGCCGGGCCTGATCGAGAATTGCCGGGCGCTGCTCGATGCGGATTCACGCTTCCTGTTCCTAACCGTCTATGCGGTCCGCATGTCGGCGCTGGCGATCGGCGAGCTGGTCCGCCAGCATTTCGCCGATCTGGGGGGTACGGTCGAGGCGGGCGAGCTGGCCGTGCGCGAGGAGGCGCGGGGGCTGGAGCTTCCCACGGCGATCTTCGCAAGGTGGAGCAATAAGTGAGCGGCGGCGGCCTGTTCGTATTCTTCGCGACCGCAGTCGCCGATGCCGTCGAGGATCGCCGCGCCGGCGCGCGCCACGCAATGCTGATCTACGTCACCGCGCCCGATTTCGAGGCCGCACAGGCCAAGGCGGCGGGGATCGCGCTTGGGCTCGGCTGGATGCTGGTCCGGCTGGAAAAGGGCATGCTTGTCCCGCCCGACAAGCCGCAACCCGACCCCCTGCTCCAGACCGCCGCCGAATCGGCGCTGGCGGAAGGATCGGCGCTCGTCGTCTATGGCGACGAACTCCCGCCCGAGGCTTAGCTCCGCCCCATCCGGATCGCGGCACCCGCCACCAACGGGCATCCGGCGACGAGCAACAGGCTGAATGCCGCCAGCAGCTTGAGCGCGCCGGGCTGATCGGCAGTGGCGCCGAAGATCAGCAGCGGCACCGCGAAGGGCAGCATCACCAGCCCCGCCAACGCACCCGCACCCCGCAATCCCGAAACCAGGGCGGCGGTGGCGATGCCCAATGCGGCGAGCCCCGGCGTGCCGATCGCCAACGCGATCAGGATGGGCACGAGCGCGTCGCCCGGCAGGCGCAGCAGCGCCGCCGCGATCACCGTGGCGGCAAGCAAGGCGGGCGCGAAGCCCAGCCAGTGCCCAGCCATCTTGGCGGCGGCGACCGCACTGTCGGAAAGCCCGCGCGCCGCGAACTGATCTAGCACGCCGCTTTCAGCATCCGGCGCGATCAGCCGCTCGACCGGCAGCAATGCAGCGAGCAGGGCGGCGGTCCAGATCACCCCCCCACCCACGCGAGCGAGCAGCTTGCCGTCCGGGCCGATCGCGAAGGGAAACAGGATCGCGACCAGGAGGAAGAAGACCACCGGCAGCACCAGCCCGCCCGCTTCCCAGGCCCGCCGCACCTCGCGCCAGGCGATTGATGCCAACGCGCTCACAACGCGATCTCCCGCGCATCGGGCAGCGCGATCGGCAGGTGCGTGGCGACCAGCGCGATACCACCACCCGCGCGGTGCGCGGCGATGATTGCCTCCAGCGTCTGCACCGAAGCCGTGTCCATCCCGTTCGCCGGCTCATCGAGCAGCCAGACCGGCGCGCCGCTGGCAATGACCCGGGCGAGGGCGGCCCTGCGGCGCTGGCCGGTGGACAGCAGGCGCACCGGCACCTGCGCCAGATCGGCGAGGCCAACCGCCGCCAGTGCTTCCGGCACCGCGCTCGCGCGTCCATCGATCGACGCCCAGAAGCGAAGCGCCGCATCGAGCCGCAGTTCCGGATCGAGCGCCGCAGCTTCGCTCAGCAATGCGCGCGTGCCATCGCCATCGACAAGCCCCGATGCCGGTGCAAGCAACCCCGCCGCCACCCGGATCAGGCTGGATTTGCCCGCGCCGTTGGGGCCGGTCACCAGTGCCGCCTGCCCCGCCGCCAGCGCGAAGCCGATCCCCTCGAAGAGCAGCCGCCCGCCCCTCGCGCACCCCACATCGCGGAACGCCAGGCTACTCACCCGGCGCTGTCCTCCAGCGCATGCATATCGTCATCGCTCAGCCCGAAATGGTGCCCCACTTCATGCACCACGACATGCGTGATCAGATCGCCCAGATCGACGCCCGTCTCGCACCATTCGGCGAGCAGCGGCTGGCGATACAGGTGAATGCGATCGGGAAGCGCGCCGCTTTCGAACGCGGATTTCTCGCCCACCGGGCGGCCATGGTAAAGGCCGGTCAGCCCGAACGGATCCTCGATCCCGAGTGCATCCAGCGTTTCGTCATCGGCGAATTCCTCGACCAGCAGAACCACATCGGAAAGATAGCCGGAGAACGGCTCGGGTATCCGCGCGAGCGCGTCGCGGGCCATCGCCTCGATCAGGGCGGCATCGGGGGCTTGCCGGGTCATCCGCCACGGCATAGGCGGTCAGCAAGCGCTACGGCAAGGAGACGCAGTGATGGTGACGCGGCTGACCGAGGGATTGCGGGCTGAATCGCTGGCCGCATTGCCCGAATGGACGCATGATGCCGAGCGCGACGCGATCACCCGGCGCTTTGTCTTCCAGGATTTCAACCAGGCGTTCGGCTTCATGACCCGCGTCGCGCTGATCGCCGAAAAGGCCGATCACCATCCCGAATGGTCGAACGTGTGGAACCGCGTGGATATTCTCCTCACCACCCATGACGCCGATGGCCTCTCGATCCGCGACATTCAGATGGCCACCGCGATCGACGCGCTGGTCTGACGGGCACGGCTGGGATACGCGGGCGGCTTACTTGAACGACTTGCTCGTCCGCTTCCGCAGCACGCCCGGAAGCCAGCGGCTCATGAACCACAATTGGTGCGCCGTCTTGCCGACGCGGACATGCACTGCTCTGCGGCTCTCCAGCATGCCCCATACCGTCTTCACCACCTCGTCGACCGGCGTGATCTCCAGCCCCGCGCCGCGCACCGATTCGCGCACGGTGCGATTGGTATCCTGGCCGACATGGTTGAGCAGCGGCGTCTCGATAAAGCTCGGCATCAGCGCGGCGACATATATGCCCTCAGGCGCCCATTCGGCGTTCAGGGACTCGGCGAAGCCGCGGATCGCGAACTTGCCTGCGCAATAGATCGACATGCCGGGATTGCCCGCGATGCCCGCCGCCGAACTCGTGAGGATCATCGCCGATCCGGGGGTTTCGGAAAGCAGCTTGTGCGCGGCCTTGGCGCCATAGATCATCCCGTTGATATTGATGTCGAGCCCGCGATCGATATCGCTGTCGGACATTCCGGCCAGCGCCCCGGCCACCGCGATGCCCGCATTGTTGAACAGGAAATCGAGCCGCCCGCCGCTCGCCTCCGCGAAATCGGCCAGCGCCTTCTCCCATTGGCCGCGATCGCGCACGTCCATCACATGGATCGTCGCCATGCCTTCCGGCAGCATCTTCCTGGTCGCCTCGAGCCCGGCCTCGTTGATGTCGGCCAGCCCGATCCGCCAGCCCTTCGCGGCAAGGTCCTTTGCCACCGCCTGCCCGATTCCCGACGCGCCGCCGGTGATGAATGCCGCCTTGGTCACCGCCGCCTCCCCTTGTTTTGACCTTTGCATGATCATCCCGCACTATTCGCGGCGATGCCAGAGCAAACGCGCAGCGTTACCTACAAAAATGTCAGCAGGACATTTGGCGGGAACGTGACTGCGGTCGACAATGTCTCGCTGGAGATCGCCAGCGGTAGCTTCGTGGCGCTGGCCGGCAGCTCGGGCTCGGGCAAATCCACCCTGCTCAAGACCGTCAACCGGCTGATCGAACCGACGAGCGGCGAGGTGCTGATCGGCGGCAAGGCGGTGAGTGCCGAGCCCATGCACCTGCTGCGCCGGCGGATCGGCTATGTCTTCCAGAATGTCGGGCTGTTCCCCCATATGTCGGTGGCGGAGAATATCGCGATACCGCTGAAGCTGGCGGGCGAGCGCGATACCACCGCGCGGGTGGCGGAGCTGCTGGCGCTGGTCGAGCTGCCCGGCGAGATGGCGGCGCGCATGCCCGATGCGCTTTCGGGCGGGCAGCGCCAGCGGGTCGGCGTCGCGCGGGCATTGGCTACGGCGCCGGGCATATTGCTGATGGACGAGCCGTTCGGCGCGCTCGATCCGGTCACGCGCGCGGCGCTGGGCAAGTCGATCCGCGCGCTGCACGACCGGCTTGGCCTGACCACGATCCTGGTGACGCACGACATGGCCGAGGCGCTGCTCCTCGCGGACCGGGTGCTGGTGATGCAGGCGGGGCGGATCGTGGCAGACGCGACCCCGGCGGAGCTGCTTGCCGGCAAGGGCGGGACCGCCGCCGATGCGCTGCTGGCGGTGCCGCGCGAACAGGCCGAACGGCTGGCGGTGCTGGCGGGATGAAGCGGCTGGCCCTGGCCATGCTGGTCATCGGCGGTTGTGCGCCGCAGCCGGTGGCCGACAATGCGGTGGAGGTTGCGAACGCGACGCTAGCGGCACCGGAACAGACGCCGACACCCGTTCCCGCGCCTTCGCCGCAGATTCCGGCGAGCGGGCGCTACAAATGTATCGACGGTTCGCGATTCGGCGTCATCTTTGGCGCGGACGCCGCGGTCATAACGCGAGAGGGCAAGAAGCTGACGCTCCGCCGCGAAGAAGGAGGTCGCGAGCTTCGCTACGCGACGGGTGGGACCAGCTTTACCGGCGCGGCCGATCTGATGACCTTCACCGAACCGGGCCTGCCCCCGCTTCCGTGCAGCCCGATCCGCCGCTAGCCTGCCCGGCATGACGCGCTATCGCACGACGATCACCGCCCGGCCGGAGGACATTGACGAGCTGGGCCATGTCAACAACGCGGTGTGGGTGAAGTGGATACAGGACGTGTCGGTCGGGCATTGGCGCGACACTGCGCCAAAGGACGATATCGACCGCTATATCTGGGTCGTGACCCGGCACGAGATCGACTATCGCGGCAACGTCGCGGCGGGAGAGGCCGTGACAGCCGAGACCTGGATCCCCGAGCCGCCGCGCGGCGCGCGCTTCGATCGCTGCCTGCGCTTCACCGGCGCGGACGGCAAGGTCAGGGTCGAAGCGCGATCGACCTGGGCAATCATCGACCGGACCACGGGCCGGCTGGTGCGCGTGCCGCCGCATCTGGCCGCGATGTTCATGACCTGATCGCGCCAAAGGTGACACTAAGGTGACACCAAGAACGGCCACCCTGCGTCGCGAATGTTCCCGATGTTTGCGGTGACGAAGCACCAGCGGCTGACGATTTCAAAGAGCGGCCGACAATGCCGACCGGCCCAGCCAAGCAGGCGAAATCCTACATTGCAAGCAAACTAGTTCTTCAGCCGATAGCCGGTCTTGAAGATCGCGATGATCAGCCCGAGGCACAGCGCCAGGAAGGCGCCGGTAAAGCCGAGGCTCCACCAGATATCGACATCGCCCGCGCCGAAGAAGCTCCAGCGGAACCCGCTGACCAGATAGACCACCGGATTGAACAGGCTGACGGTGCGCCACGGCTCCGGCAGCATATCGATCGAATAGAATGCCCCGCCGAGGAAGGTGAGCGGGGTCACCAGCAGCGCGGGCACGATATTGAGCTGTTCAAAGCCATTGGCCCAGATGCCGATGATGAACCCGAACATCGAGAAGGTGATCGAGGTGAGCACCAGAAATGCCAGCATCGCCAGCGGATGATCGATGCGCAGCGGCACGAAGAATGCGGAGGTGGCGAGGATGATCAGCCCGATCACGATCGACTTGGTCGCCGCCGCGCCGACAAAGCCGATCACCATCTCCACCGCCGAGATCGGCGCGGACAAAAGCTCGAACACGGTGCCGGTGAATTTGGGGAAGTAGATGCCGATCGATGCGTTCGCGATGCTCTGGGTCAGCAACGACAGCATGATCAGGCCCGGCACCAGGAAGCTGCCGTAATTCACGTCGCCGATCGATTCGATCCGGCTGCCGATCGCCCCGCCGAACACGATGAAATAGAGCGAGGTGGTGATCACCGGCGTCGCGATCGATTGCCACAAAGTGCGCAGCGTGCGCGCCATCTCGAACCTGTAGATCGCCCAGATGCCGTGGAGGTTGACGCCGGTCATGCCGCAGCTCCTTCGTTCGATGCTTCGCGGTGCTCGACCAGATCGACGAAGATATCCTCCAGGCTCGATTTGCTGGTGTCGAGATCCTTGAAGCCGATGCCCAGATCGGAAAGCTTGCGCAGCAGCGAGGGGATGCCGGTGCGCTCGGCCTGCGCATCGAACACATAGCGCAGCCTGTGCCCATCATCCTCCAGCGTCAGATGCCATTCGCCGAGTTCGGCGGGGACAGTCGCCATCGGCTCGACCAGCGAGATATCCATCTCGCGCTTGCCCAGCTTCTTCATCAGCTCGGTCTTGCCCTCGACGAGCAGCAATTGCCCCTTGTTGATGACGCCCACCCGATCGGCCATCTCCTCGGCCTCCTCGATATAATGGGTGGTCAGGATGATCGTGGTGCCGCGCTCGCGCAGGCGGCCGATCATCTTCCACATGTCGCGCCGAAGCGATACATCGACCCCTGCCGTGGGCTCGTCGAGGAACAGGATGTCGGGCTCATGGCTCAGCGCCTTGGCGATCATCACGCGGCGCTTCATCCCGCCCGACAATTCCATGATCTTGCTGTCGCGCTTGTCCCATAGCGACAGGTCTTTCAGCACTTCGTCCAGATAGGGCTGGTTCGGCGCCTTGCCGAACAGGCCGCGCGAGAAGCGCAGCGTCGAGCCCACGGTCGAGAACATGTCCACCGCGATTTCCTGCGGCACCAGCCCGATCCGGGAGCGCGCCTCGCGCGGCTGGCGGATCGCATCATGCCCGTCGACCAGGATCGTGCCCGTGCTGGGCGTGACGATGCCGCAAATGATCGAGATCAGCGTCGTCTTGCCCGCGCCGTTGGGGCCAAGCAGCGCGAAGATCTCGCCCCGCTCTATTTCAAGGTCAACATGGTCGAGTGCCTTGTGACCCGAGGCATAGGTCTTGCTGACCTGCGAGATCGACAGGATGGATGGCATCGGGGATTCCTGAGGAAAGGAACGGCCCCGTTACGTAGGGGCGCACGCTGCGACCGGCAAGTTGCCAGCCGCAAAGAAGCGCTGCGCTCTCGGATGGCGCAGTCCCGAACCTCAGCGCGCCTTGCGCGCCTCCGCCACGGCTTCGGCGAGCCCCTCATAGTCCAGCGCGCCACTATAGAGCTTTGCACCAATTACCCAGGCCGGCGTGCCCGTCATCGCCAGCTTCTGGGCCAAAGCGTGATTGGCGTCGATCTCGTCATTCACAGCCCTTGATCCCACTGCTTTGTCGGCCACCCCCTTGTCGAGCCCGGCCTTTGCAGCGGCAGCGGTGATCGATTCCGCGTTGGGCGGGCCTTCGGCATAAAGTGCGTTGTGGAAGGCGAGATACTTGCCCTGCTCGGCGGCGGCCAATGCCCAGCGCGCGGCAACCACGCTCCCCGGCCCAAGCACCGGAAGTTCGCGATAGACGATGCGGACATTGGGATCCTTCGCGATCAGCTCCTCGATGCCCGGCAGGCTGGCGCGGCAATAGCCACAGGCATAATCCATGAAGGCCACCACGGTGACGTCGCCATTCAGGTTGCCAGCCTGTGCCGAGCCATAGGGCTTGCGAACCGCATCAAGGCTGGCCGGCAGCGCCTTTTGCGCCTCTTCCTGCGCCTTCTGCGCCTCGGCCAGATTAGCCTCGCGCAGCTTGTCGCTGACATCCGCCAGGATCTGCGGATGATCGAGGAGATAGTTGCGCACGAGATGGCCGGGCAATGGCGAGCCGGGCATCAGCAGGAAAGCAAGCAGCACTACCAGCGGAATCTGGGCGAGCAGGAGCCATATCCCCCGCTGCAGGAGCGACTGTTCGTTCATCCGTTACGCTTCTTTTTCTTCTGCTCTTCGAGCTTGGTTTGCGACACCATCATGATGTCCTGTGCGCGGATCCAGTCGGACGAACCCGCGGGGAGCCCGGACATCGCCGCCCGGGCGCTCATGAATGCCACGCCCGCATCCCCCATCAGATGCGCGCGCTCGGCTGTGGCAAGCGCGGTGCGCGGCTCGTCGCCCTTGCGCTCATAGACCGTGCCCAGGTTGAACCAGGCGAACGGATTCTCCTTGTCGCGCACCACTGCCTGGCGAAGCACCGTCTCGGCCTCCGCCAGATTGGCCTTGTCTTCGGTTGCGATCAGCGCGTGGCCGAAGAGCGCCGCGATCAGCGGCTGGTTGTTCGAAAGCGCAGTGGCTTCGCGCAGCGGCACCAGCGCCTCGCGCGGCTTGCCCGATTCGAGCAGGATCTGCCCCTCCAGCTCCAGGAAATAGGGGTCCCTGGGCGCGATCTTCACCAGCGCAGCAGCCTCTGCGGCGGCCTGCTCGGGATAGCCGGACTTATGATAGGCATAGGCACGCGCATAATGCGCCGCGACGGACTGGTCGCTTTTCGGATAGCGGCGCAGCGTCGATTCAGGATCGTTCATATAGCCGCGCAGCTTCGCCTGCACCCGCTTGAAGCGCGCTTCGATGCTGGCGTCGAGCGGCTTCGACCAGGTCGGCGCATTCTGAAGATCGGCCTTCAGATTCTCGACGCGATCATTGGACATGGGGTGCGTCTGGCTGAACGGATCGACTTCGGGATTGGTCGTGTAATAGCCATAGCGGTGCATCTGCGCGGTGAGCTTGTTGAAGAAGCTCAGCATGCCCTTGCCGCTGATCCCGGCGGTGATCAGGTAGCGCGCGCCGGCCGAATCCGCCGAGCTTTCCTGAACCCGGCTGAACGCGAGATATTTGCCGATGGCGGCGCGCTGGCCCATCATCAGGATGCCGGTGCCCGCCTCGGGCGAGCCCGCCGCCATCGCGGCTGCGCCCAGCAACAGGCTGAGGATCGAGATGCTGCCATAGCCGCCGTCATTCTGGAAAACCGCGTGGCCGCCAGTGATGTGGCCGATTTCGTGCGCGATCACGCCCTGCACTTCGTTGGCGGTATCGGCAGCATCGAGCAGGCCCGAATGGACATAGACGATCTGCCCGCCCGCGACGAAGGCGTTGATCGATTTGTCGCCGATCAGCACGATCCGCGTGCTGCCGGGGGAAAGGCCGGCCGCGTCGAACAGCGGCCGCGCCATATCGGTGAGCAGCGCCTCGGTCTCCGCATCGCGCAACAGGCCCTGCGCCAGCACCGGCGTGGCGGCGAAGCAGGACAGGCAGAGCAGGGCCAGCAGGCAGGCGAAGCGCTTCATACGCGGCATCATCGTTTGAAACTCCCTCCGCGGC
The DNA here is from genome assembly GCF_001591025.1 of Sphingomonas soli NBRC 100801. Lineage (GTDB taxonomy): Bacteria > Pseudomonadota > Alphaproteobacteria > Sphingomonadales > Sphingomonadaceae > Sphingomonas > Sphingomonas soli. Next base: position 58,400 of record NZ_BCTZ01000016.1, on the reverse strand, counting down.
AACGCTCTCGCCGTCCGGCCATGAACGCCGGGTGAAGCGGGCCCGCGGAATGAACCGCGGGCCCGTTCAGGATCAGCCGCCGAAGGTGCGGTTCCACCATCCGCCACGGCGCGGCGCTTCTTCGGTGGTCACGCTTTCGGCCGGCGCCGCTTCCGCCACTTCGGCGACCGGTGCGGCCGGCTCGGCCTGTGCTTCCACGACCGGCTCGGCGGCGGGAGCGGCCTTGCGGCGCGTCCGCTTGGGCTTCTCGGCCACAGGCTCGGGCGCGGCCTCGGCGGTCGGAGCATCGGCTGCGGTAGCCTCTGCTACGGGTGCGTCGGCCTTTTTGCGGCGCGTGCGCTTGGGCTTCTCGGCGACAGGCTCGGCTGCCGGTTCGGCAACCGGCGCGGCTTCGGCTTCGACCGCAGCAGGGGCCTCGACGGCCTCGGCAACCGGATCGGCCTTTTTGCGGCGCGTGCGCTTGGGCTTCTCGGCAACCGGCTCGGCAACGGGCTCGACTGCGGGTTCGGGTTCGGCTTCGGGCTCGGCGGCTTCGGCGGCGGGCGCTTCTTCTGCGCCCTCCGAAACCTCTGCGCCGCCCTCGGCACGGTCACCACGGCGGCCACCGCGACGGCCACGGCGGCGGCGCTTGCGGGCACCCTCCGCAGTCTCGCCCTCGCGCGGCGCTTCGGCTTCCTGCTCGCGCGCTTCGCCGGCGGACTCGTCACCTTCAGCTTCGCCCTCGATGCGCGGCGCGCCCGATTCGGAGCCGCCTTCCTCACGGCCACGGCCACGGCCACGACGGCGGCGGCGGCGCTTGCTGCGGCCCTCGCCCTCATCGTCGCGTGCTTCGCGGTGCTCGCGGCCACCGCGCGAACGCGGCGCTTCCTCTTCGGCTTCCTCTTCCTCTTCGTCGATCTCCTCGACGTAGTCGTCCTCCGGCTCCTCGATCAACTTCTCGAAGCGCGGCGCATGCGCAGGCGGCGGGCCAGCCGATTCTACGGTCATGCGTGCGCCCTCAAGCTCGCCATCGGCGGCGATCTCGACCATCACGCCATAGCGGTCCTCGATCTCGGCGATGTCGGCGCGCTTGCGGTTGAGCACGTAGAAAGCGGCTTCCTGGCTCGCGCGCAGCGTGATGTGCGAGCCGCGGCCGCGCGCAGCCTCGTCCTCGATCATGCGCAGCGCCGAAAGACCGGCCGAAGATGCGGTGCGGACCAGCCCGGTGCCTTCGCAATGCGGGCACTGGCGGGTGCTGGCTTCGAGCACGCCGGTGCGCAGGCGCTGGCGGCTCATTTCCATCAGGCCGAAGGCAGAGATGCGGCCCACCTGGATGCGGGCGCGATCGTTCTTCAGCGCCTCCTTCATCGCCTTCTCGACCTTACGGACGTTGGACGAGTGATCCATGTCGATAAAGTCGATCACGACGAGGCCCGCCATGTCGCGCAGGCGGAGCTGGCGGGCGATTTCGTGCGCGGCTTCCAGATTGGTCGCGGTCGCGGTCTGCTCGATCGAATGCTCGCGCGTCGAACGGCCCGAGTTGATGTCGATCGAAACCAAAGCCTCGGTCGGGTTGATGACCAGATAGCCGCCCGATTTCAGCTGGACGACCGGATTGTACATCGCCGAGAGCTGCTCTTCGACGCCGGCACGCTGGAACAGCGGCACCGCATCGGCATATTGCTTCACCTTCTTGGCGTGGCTCGGCATCAGGAGCTTCATGAAGTCCTTGGCCTGGCGATAGCCTTCCTCGCCCTCGACGATCACCTCGTCGATGTCGCGGTTATAGATGTCGCGGATCGCGCGCTTCATCAGGTCGCTGTCGCCATAAACCAGCGCAGGCGCGGAGGATTTGAGCGTGGTCTCGCGAATCCCGTCCCACAGCCGGGCGAGATAGTCGAAGTCGCGCTTGATCTCGGTCTTGGTGCGCTGAAGCCCCGCGGTGCGGACGATGCAGCCCATCGTCGGCGGCAGCTTGAGATCCGACATGATGCCCTTCAGGCGCTTGCGGTCCGCCGCCGAGCTGATCTTGCGGCTGATCCCGCCGCCATGCGCGGTGTTGGGCATGAGCACGCAGTAGCGGCCGGCGAGGCTGAGATAGGTGGTCAGCGCCGCGCCCTTGTTGCCGCGCTCTTCCTTGACGACCTGGACCAGCAGCACCTGGCGGCGGCGGATCACGTCCTGGATCTTGTAGCGGCGGCGCAGATTCATGCGCTTGTTGCGCAGTTCGTCGGCGGCGCTCTCATTGTCGCGGCGGCCACGGCCCTTGCGGCCCCGGCCGCGCCCGCGCGGCCCCTCGCCTTCGGATGCGTCGCCCGCGCCGTCCTCGTCGCTCGCTTCGGCCTCGTCCGAATCCAGATCGCCTTCGTCTTCGTCGATCGGGCGCTCGAGCACCTCTACGCCGTCATCCTCGTCGAGATGATCCTCGTCGTCGCCATCCTCCGCGGCGCGCAGCGCGGCTTCCTCGGCGGCGTGCTCGGCCTCCTCGCGGAGCAGCGCCTCGCGATCCTCCTTGGGGATCTGGTAATAATCGGGATGGATTTCGCTAAAGGCCAGGAAGCCGTGGCGATTGCCGCCATAATCGATGAACGCTGCCTGGAGCGACGGCTCGACGCGGGTAACCTTGGCTAGATAGATATTGCCCTTGAGCTGCTTGCGCTCGGCCGATTCGAAGTCAAACTCCTCGATCCGGTTCCCTTTGACGACAGCCACACGGGTTTCTTCCCGGTGGCGTGCGTCGATCAGCATACGCATGGTCATTGAATATTCTCCGGGCGCGCCGGCCTGGAAGCCCTGGGGCGAGGGGCGCGTGCGCGCGATAAAGGATGCGATCGCGGCCGGACGCTCCGGCTGCAGCTCCGCAGGTTTGAAAAAATGCTGCTGCCGCAGGGGCACGCACGAACCAGCGGTTCGATTGCTCCGCCACCATCGCGCGCAAGGCCAGCCCGGCCTCGGCGGTCAATCGGTGGGGAAATTGCCTCATGCAAGCTTCAACCTGAACAGTCGCGGCGATGTGGCCGCGTGACACGCCCGGCATAAAGACCGGACCAATCAGGTGCCTAGCACCCTGCGCACTACGCGGCAACCGCCAGTGCCGATGATGCCGCCGTGGCCCGCGCGGCCCCCTCCGCAATTCCCCGTATCCGTAATGGTACCGGTCCGGAATATCCCGCTCAGCGTAAATCCCGGGGGGTCTCTCCAGCCCAAATTTACGGGTCATGCACCATTTTCCACAGGCCAATAACGGCAGGGAATTGCAGGGCTTCCGGCAAAAATATGCCGAATCGCATCTTAACCCAATCGCTTCACCGCGACGGAAGATGCGCTCGGTTAGGGCCGGATGGTCAGGGCGAGTTTTAGCCGAGTACCAAATCAATGCTTTTGAACTGGACCCCCCGCCAGTCATCGCGGCATATCCGCAACGTGTTCTTCCTGCTCGCTCTCCTCGCCGGTTGGCTGACCGGCGCGCCTAGTTGGGCGGGCGTCGTGCAGGAAGTGCGCGTGCAGGGCGACCGCGTTGTCGTGAAGTTCGATGCCCCGGTCGCACAGGCGAGCGCCTTCATGCTCGCCGGGCCGCAGCGCATCGCGCTCGATATCAAGGGCGCGACACCGGGCAGCTATGCGCAAGCCGGCGGCGTCGTCGCGCAGATTCGCCAGGGCTCGCAGGGTGCCGAGGGCGCACGCGTCGTCTTCGATCTCGCCCGCCCCGCAATCGTCACCGAAGGCACGTTCGGCAAGGATGGGCGCACGCTCACGCTCCAGCTCCGCACCGTCGACGACGCCAGCTTCGCGCGCGCCGCGGCTGAGCGGCGGCTGAGCTTCCTGCCGCCCTTCACCTATCTCCAGCCCGCAAGCCGCCACCCCTATAGCGAATCGATCACGCTGCCGAAGCGCGCGCCTGCCGCCGCACTCCCCAAGGTCTATGGCGATCCCAGCCGTCCGTTGGTGGTGATCGATGCGGGCCATGGCGGGCACGATCCGGGCGCGATCGGTCCCGGCGGCCACCGCGAAAAGGATCTGACGCTCAAGAACGCGCTGGCGATTCGCGACGCGCTGCTTGCATCTGGCCGAGTCCGCGTCGCGCTGACCCGCGAGGATGATCGCTTCCTGGTGCTCCAGGAGCGCTACGGCCTTGCCCGCAAGCTAAAGGCCGACCTGTTCATCTCGGTCCATTGCGACAGCGCCGGCAACCCGGAAGCGACGGGCGCCACGGTGTACACCCTCTCCGAAGTCGCCTCCGACAAGGAAGCGGCGCGGCTGGCGGCGCGCGAGAACAAGGCCGACATCATCGCCGGCGTCGATCTCGGCGCGACCAACCCGGACATCTCGTCGATCCTGATCGACCTTACCCAGCGCGAGACGATGAACGCCTCGGCAAGCTTTGCCCGCCTGCTCGGCCGCGAGGCGCAGCCGCTGATCCCGATCAAGGCCAATTGGCACCGCATGGCCTCGCTGATCGTGCTCAAGGCGCCCGACATGCCTTCGGTGCTGTTCGAGACCGGCTATATCTCGAACGCCAATGACGCCGCCTTCCTCGCCTCGAATGACGGGCAGAAGCGGATCGGCCAGACCGTGCGCAAGGCGGTGGAAATCCATTTCGCCACCCGCGTGGCCGCCCGCTAGCCTGTCTGCCCCGGGCGTCCGCGCCCGAGGCAAAACAAAAGCTGCCGCTTCCCTCCGGGCCGAATCTTGCTAAACCCGCCTCCGCATGCCCGAAGGTACCATTTCCAGCGTCAGGATGAGGCTCAAGCGCGAGATCGGTGGTCTTCGCGGATGGTATGCGCGCGTCCATGATCGCTGGTGGTTCCGCATCCTCGCGATCCTGGCCCTGCTCAGCGGCATCTTCTTCTTCCTGATCTGGCTGCTGATCGCGCGCAATCTGCCTTCGGTCGATACGCTGCGCAGCTATGAGCCCCCGCTGCCGACCAGCGTGCGCGCTTATGACGGCAAGCCGATCCACAGCTATGCGCGCGAGCGCCGCGTGCAGCTCAGCTTCGCCGAATATCCCAAGCAGCTTGTCGAGGCGTATCTCTCCGCCGAGGACAAGACCTTCTTCAGCCATCACGGCGTGGATTTCCCCGGCCTGGTGCGCGCCGCGGCGCAGGGCCTGCTGACCGGCTCGACCCCGCGCGGCACCTCGACGATCACGCAGCAGGTCGCCAAGAATCTGGTGGTGGGCAATGAGCAGAGCTATCTGCGCAAGGCCAAGGAAGCCGTGCTCGCCTGGCGCATCGAAGACACGCTCACCAAGGAGCAGATCCTCGAGCTCTACCTCAATTCGATCGAGCTGGGCCGCAACGCGGGCGGCGTCGCCGCCGCCAGCCAAGCCTATTTCGGCAGGGAGCTGAAGGATCTCACCCTCCCGCAAATGGCCTATCTGGCGATCCTTCCCAAGGGGCCGGCCAATTACGATCCGGATCGCAAGGCCGATCGCGCGATCGAGCGGCGAAACTGGGTGCTGGGCCAGATGGCCAGCAACGGCTTCATCACCAATGCCGAGCGCGACGCCGCCCGCGCCGCGCCGCTGGGCACGATCCCGCGCCAGACGCCCAAGGAGGAGCGCGTAGGCGGCTATTTCGTCGAGGAAGTCCGCCGCCAGCTTATCGACAAGTTTGGCGAGACCAACGAATCGGGTCCGTACAGCGTCTATTCGGGCGGCCTGTGGGTTCGCACCTCGCTCGATCCGCAGCTCCAGCTTTACGCGCAAAAGGCACTGCGCGACGGCCTGCTCCGCTATGAGCGCGGCCGCGGCTGGTCCGGCCCGCTCGGCCATGCCGAGATCGGCCGGAGCTGGCAGCAGAGCTTGCTCAACACCAATATCGGCGTGGATTATGAGGATTGGCGCGCCGGCATCCTGATCGCGCGCTCGGGCGACAGCTGGCAGATCGGCTTTGACGACGGCACCACCGGTTCGCTGCCGCAATCGGGCGCGTCGATGCCCGTCCGGGGCCAGGGTGGCCAGGCGTTCAACGCGTTCAAGGCGGGGGATATCGTCGCCGTCGCGCCTGCGGGCGGCGGCAACTGGTCGCTGCGCAGCGTGCCCCGCATCTCTGGCGGCTTCGTGGTCGAGGATCCGCGCACCGGCCGCATCCTGGCGATGCAGGGCGGGTTCGATCAGCGCCTGCAATCGTTCAACCGCGCCACCCAGGCACAGCGCCAGCCCGGATCGACGATCAAGCCGATCGTCTATGCCGCCGCGCTCGAACAGGGGATGACGCCCGCCTCGATCGTGGTCGATGGCCCCTTCTGCGTGTGGCAGGGCGCGAATCTCGGCCAGAAGTGCTTCCGCAACTTCGGCGGATCGGCGGGCGCGGGCCCGCGCACGATGCGCTGGGGGCTGGAGCAGTCGCGCAACCTGATGACGGTGCAGATCGCCAACACCACCGGCATGGATCATGTCGTCGACCTGATGCAGCGCATCGGCATATCGAAGCAGAAATTCCCGCCCTATCTCTCTTATGCGCTGGGCGCGGGCGAGACGACCGTGATGCGCATGGTCAATGCCTATTCGATCCTGGTGAACCATGGCCGCGCGCTCAATCCCACGCTGATCGATTTCGTCCAGAACCGCCGCGGCGAAGTCGTCTGGCCCGAAAACTGGCGGCCCTGCGAAGGCTGCAACGCACCGGATTACAAGGGCGGGCCGATGCCGCGCCCGGTCACGCGCGCGCGCCAGGTGATCGACGCGATGAGCGCCTATCAGATGGTCCATATCGCCGAGGGCGTGATCCAGCGCGGTACCGCGACCACGCTGCGCGATCTGGGCCGCCCGATCATGGGCAAGACCGGCACCACTACCGGGCCAACCGATGTGTGGTTCGTCGGCGGCACGCCGCAGATGATCGGCGGGCTGTATCTCGGCTTCGATACGCCGTCGAACCTGGGCGGCTATGCCCAGGGCGGATCGATCGCCGCGCCGATCTTCAAGGAGTTCGCCAAGCCCGCGTTTGAAGGCATGCCCGTCGTGCCCTTCACCGCGCCGCCGGGCATCCGCATGGCGCGGATCGATCGCGCAAGCGGCAAGCGCGTATTCGGCGGCTGGCCGAGTAATGATCCGCTTTCCGCGGTGATCTGGGAAGCGTTCAAGCCCGAAAGCGACCAGCGCGACCGCCGCCGCCCTGAAGAAACCACCGAAACCAAGGCGGTCGAGAAAAAGGCGGAGCCGAAGAAGCAGGAGAGCGACAGCGACTTCTTGCAACGCGAGGGCGGAATCTACTAGCGCCACACATTATCGCCATCCCGGCGCAAGCCGGAACCCGAGGGCCGCAAGCGAGCGGTTTGAGGCACGAGATCCCAGCTTCCGCTGGGATGACGGAATTTGGAGTTTCTGAAATGCGCGCCGAAGCGCAGGCATATGTCGACAAGATCAACGATGCGCTGGCGCTGTTGCGCCGGTTCCTCGACTGGGACCGTGCGCTTCGCCGGCTCGACGAACTCAACGCGCGCGTCGAGGACCCGACGCTGTGGAACGACGCCAAGGCCGCGCAGGATGTGATGCGCGAACGCCGTCGGCTGGACGAGGCGATCTCGGCCACCCGCGCGATCGAGACCGAGCTCTCGGACACCGCCGAGCTGATCGAGATGGCCGAGGCCGAGGGCGATGAGGAGATGGCAAGCGAAGGCACTGCGGCGCTCGCCGCCCTTGCCGAACGCGCCGACAAGGACAAGGTGATGGCCCTGCTCTCGGGCGAGGCCGACGCCAACGATACCTATATCGAGATCAATTCGGGCGCCGGCGGCACCGAGAGCCAGGACTGGGCCGGCATGCTCCAGCGCATGTACACGCGCTGGGCCGAACGCCACGGCTACAAGGTCGAGCTGATCGATTTCCATGCCGGCGAACAGGCAGGGATCAAATCGGCGACTTTGCTGATCAAGGGCGAGAACGCCTATGGCTATGCGAAGACGGAAAGCGGCGTGCACCGCCTCGTCCGCATCTCGCCTTATGACAGCGCGGCGCGCCGCCACACCAGCTTCTCGTCGGTGTGGGTCTATCCGGTGATCGATGACAATATCGAGGTCGAATATAACGAAAGCGACCTGCGCATCGATACCTATCGCGCATCGGGTGCGGGCGGGCAGCACATCAACACCACCGATTCGGCGGTGCGCATCACCCACATCCCCACCGGGATCGTCGTGCAGTGCCAGAACCAGCGTTCGCAGCACAAGAACAAGGCGGAGGCGTATAACCAGCTCCGCGCCCGCCTTTACGAGCGCGAACTCGCGATCCGCGAACAGGCCGCCAATGCAGAAAACGCGACCAAGACCGATATCGGCTGGGGCCATCAGATCCGCTCTTATGTCCTCCAGCCCTATCAGCTGGTGAAGGATCTGCGCACCGGGGTGACTTCCACTGCGCCGTCGGATGTGCTCGATGGTGCGCTCGATCCGTTCATGGCGGCGGCGCTGTCGCAGCGCGTCACCGGAGAGACGGTCGAAGTGGAGGATGTCGATTGAGGCTTGCCCTGACGTTACCGTTGCTGCTTGCGCTCGGCGCATGCGACGGAGCGTCGCGTACGCCGCAGCAAAAGGCTGAGCCGCACACCGGCTTTCCCGCCGCCGACCGTCCGGTCGCGACCATCGTTTCGGCGCGCTGGTCCACCGAAGAGGCGCGCGACCGGCTGAACGAAGCCGAGCAGGTGATGGACCTTGCCGGGGTGAAGCCCGGCATGACCGTTGCCGATATCGGCGCGGGCGAAGGCTATTACACGATCCGCCTGGCGCAGCGCGTCGGCAGCGAAGGCCGCGTCGTTGCCGAAGATATCGTGCCCGAAGTGCGCGATCAGCTCGCCACGCGCGTGCTGCGCGAAAAGCTCGACAATGTCAGCGTGCGGCTGGGGCTCCCCGCCGATCCGCGCCTGCCCGAGGCAAGCTTCGATCGCGTGCTGATGGTGCACATGTATCACGAGATTGAGAGCCCCTATGAATTCCTGTGGCGGCTCCGCCCGTCGCTCACGCCCGACGGCCAGGTGATCGTCGTCGATGCGGACCGGCCGACCGAGAATCACGGAACCCCGCCCGATCTGCTCAAGTGCGAGTTCGCCGCGGTGGGCTATGGTCTGGTGTCGATGCGCTCGATGCCCTCGGCCGGGGGCTATATCGCGATCTTCGCGCGCAACGGCGAGCGCCCCGAACCGGGCACGATCAAGGCCTGCCGCAGCGGCAAGACCGCAACCCCAGCGGCAATCATCAAGGATGCCGGCAAGAAGGACGAGATGCCCTAAGGCCGCAGATCGTCAGGGCTTTTGCCCATAGGACGCGTATTTCGCCGCGATCCCCGCGTCCATCGCATTGGCTGCGGCAATGTCTGCGTCCCCCTCAGCCCTGCGCCCGAGCTTGCGCGCGGCAACCCCGCGCCCGAAACGCGCCGAGGCCATTTTTGCGTCGCCCTTCACGGCCTTGTCATAATGCGTCCAGGCGTCCTGCCAGCGCTGTTGCTGGAGCGCGACAAGCCCGGCGCTGTCATGGGTGTTGGCCTCCGGCTTCAGCGCCAACGCCTTGTCGCACTGCGTCCGCGCCGTATCGAACTCGCGCTTCAGATATGCCGCGCGCGTCCAGCAGGCGGCATTATAGCCGCCCGCATATCGGGGTGCCCGCCGGGTCAGTTCGTCGAAATCGCGCAGCGCTTCCTCGTAGCGCTTGAGATCCTGATACAGATAGCCGCGCTCCTGATAGGAATCCGCCAATTCGGGGTCCGCAGCGATCGCGCGGCCGAAATCGGCGATCTGCGCTTCCGGCGGCTGTTTCAGCGCGGAACGGACGATCGCCCGCAGATAATAGGCCCGCGCGCGGAGACGGCTGTGAGCGATTCCGAGCGAAAGCCCCTTGTCTATGTCGGCGAGCGCAGCCGGCCAGCGATTGTCGCTTCCCTGGATCCGCCCGCGCACCACATAGGCGCGTCCGTTGGCGGCATTGAGCCGGATCGCCAGCGTCACCGCAGCGGTGGCGCCCGCCTTGTCCTTGGAGAGGAGCAGCGCCTCGGCGAGGTTGGCCTGCACGGCGCTCCGCCACGCGGGGCTGAGCGGCGGGACGCCCAGCGCTGCATCGAGCCGGGCGCGCGCCGGGTCTTGCGGCGTCTCGCCGATCGCCGCGGCTTCCTTCAGGTCCGCGAGCGCCTCCGCCACCCTCTCGCCGGCCAGCCGCGCTTCGCCGCGCACTGCCAGCGCCAACGCGCGCGTACCATCGGAAAGGCCGCCGGCATTGATCAGCTCGCTGCACGCGGCCACGTCCTGCTTCAGGCAGCGCTCCTGATAGATCCCGCGCACATAGTCGGACATGCGCCCCTGCGCCGCGGCCGTGCCGCTCACCGTCAGCGCCAGTAGAACTACTGCAAATCGGATCATAAGTCCCCCGGTTCTCAGGGGAAAGCTATCATTAGCGAAGAGGTTGGCAACTGCCGTCAGAGCCACCCCAGCGCGCGGAAGCTGGTCACGCCGTTGCGCGTCATCACCAGATGATCGATCAGCCGGATGCCGATCCCGTCGAGCGCGCGCGCCAGACGGCGCGTCGCCTCGCGATCCGCGCTGCTCGGCGTGGGATCGCCGCTCGGATGATTGTGCGCCATCACCACCGCCTGCGCATCGAGCGCCAGCGCGTCCGCTGCGATGGTGCGAATCGGCAGGTCGAGATAGCCGGTCAGCTCGGAATGGAGCTGGCGCATCCCCAACACGCCTTGCGCGCCGTCCAGATAGACAAAGGCGGCCGTTTCGTGCGCATGGTCGAGCAGGGGCTCGAAGAAGCGCTCCGCTTCCGCCGGCCCGGCGATCCGCTGCTGCGGCAAAGGCGGGTCGGATCGCTGCACGCTTTCGTAGCTGGCAGGCCCTGCCGCCCGGCCGAAGCGCAACTGGCTCGGCTTCGGAGCGATGTTTCTCCACAATGGAGGTAATCAGCCCGCTTGGCGTGCCGCGGGCGGGCGGCTAGGCTCGCCGGATGCGGCAATATCTCGACCTGATGGAACGTGCGCTTAGCCAGGGCGTGGAGACGATGGACCGCACCGGCACGGGCACGCTCAGCGTGTTCGGCCATCAGATGCGCTTCGATCTGACGGATGGCTTTCCGCTGCTCACCACCAAGAAGCTGTTCACCCGCGCGATCATCGTCGAATTGCTCTGGTTCCTGCGCGGCGACACCAATGTGCGCTGGCTGCAGGAGCGCAAATGCTCGATCTGGGACGAATGGGCCGATGAGAATGGCGATCTCGGCCCGGTCTATGGCAAGCAATGGCGCGATTGGGAGACGGCGGATGGCCGTCATATCGATCAGATCGCCGAATTGCTGGAGACGATCAAAACCAATCCCGGCTCGCGCCGCCAGGTCGTCAGCGCGTGGAACCCCGGCGAGCTCCACGCCATGGCGCTCGCGCCCTGCCACTGCCTGTTCCAGACGCACGTCGCGAACGGCCGGCTCAGCCTCCAGCTCTATCAGCGCTCGGCGGACATCTTCCTCGGCGTGCCGTTCAACATCGCCAGCTATGCGCTGCTGACAATGCTGCTCGCCCAGCAGGCGGGGCTTGAGCCCGGCGAGTTCATCTGGACCGGCGGCGATTGCCATCTTTATTCGAATCATCTGGAGCAGGCGCGCGAGCAACTGGCGCGCACGCCGGGGCCGCTCCCCCGCCTCGAAATCCTGCGAAAGGCTCCGAGCATCGATGCGTATGAATATGAGGATTTCGTGCTGACCGGCTATGAAGCGCAGGCGCATATCAAGGCGGCGGTGGCGGTATGACGCGCCGGCTCCTCCTCACTTTCGCGCTCCTCCCCCTCGCTGGCTGCGGCGCGAAGAACGAGACGCCCAAGGTCCAGTCGGTCGAGGTCGTGAAGACGATGCCGCATGACAGCCTGGCCTTCACCCAGGGGCTCTATTTCCAGGACGGCGCCTTGTTCGAGGGCACCGGCGAGGAAGGCACGTCGGGCATCCGCAAGGTGGTGCCGGATACGGGCGAGGTCGTGGCGCAGAACCAGCTCGACAACGCCTATTTCGGCGAGGGCATCGTTGGCTGGAAGGACCGGATCTACCAGCTCACCTGGAAGCACCAGAAGGGCTTCATCTACAACGCGAAGGATCTCAGCCCCGTCGGCGAATTTGCCTATAATGGCGAAGGCTGGGGCCTCACGCATGACGGCAAGTCGGTGATCATGAGCGACGGCAGCGCCACGCTGCGCTTCCTCGATCCCGATACGCTCGCGCAGAAATCCACCCTCGCGGTCACCGCCAATGGCTGCCCGGTCAGCCAGCTCAACGAGCTCGAATGGATCGACGGCGAGATCTGGGCGAACATCTGGCGCACCGATCTGATCGCGCGGATCGATCCGGCATCGGGCAAGGTGAAGGGCTTTGTCGACGTCACCGCGCTCGGCCCGCCCACGCCCAGCGAAGACGAAGTGCCCAACGGCATCGCCTATGACGCCGCCACCAAGCGCATCTTCGTCACCGGCAAGATGTGGCCCCAGCTTTATCAGGTGAAACTGAGCGATGCCCCGCCCGCGGGTGCCGCCAATGACGCCGCGGCTGCGCTGATGCGCTGCTGAGGCTGCTGTCTCGCGCCACAGAGTTGCACGATTCGCAGGAAAAGTGGGGAAGCCAAGCGATGACCGGGCCGCGAATCATCTTCCACCTTGCCCGCGCCGACAATGGCGTGATCGGCCGCGACGGCCAGCTCCCCTGGCACCTGCCCGCCGATCTCAAGCGCTTCAAGGCGCAGACCATGGGCAAGCCGATGGTGATGGGCCGCAAGACCTTCGAGAGCTTCCCCAGCCCACTGCCCGGCCGCCGCCACATCGTGCTCACGCGCGACGCCCGCTGGCAGGCCGAAGGCGCCGAGGTCGCGCACACGCCCCAGGAAGCGCTCGCGCTGGCCGGAGACGGCGATATCGCCGTGATCGGCGGCGCGGAGATATTCGCGCTCTTCCTCCCCGTGGCAGACCGTATCGAGCTGACCGAAGTGCATGGCGAACACACGGGCGACGCTACCGTCCCGCCCTTTGGCCTTGCATGGCGCGAGGTGGCGCGCGAGGATTTCGCCAGCGAAGCGGGGCGCCCCGCCTACAGCTTCGTCACGCTGGAGAGGATGCCATGAAGAAGATCCTATGGGGTTTGGCCGGATTGCTTGTGCTGGCCGCCGTCGTCTTTTTCGGCTTCCTGCCGGGTATCGTCGAGGGCAGCATGAACAAGGTGGTGCCGGGCAAGCTGCCTGCGGTCACCGCCGAGACCCGGAAACTGCATGACAGCCTGGCCATCGCCGACATGCATGCGGATACTTTGATGTGGCGGCGCTCGATGCTGGAACGCTCGAACACCGGCCAGGTCGATCTGCCGCGCCTGCTGGAGGGCAATGCCGCGCTCCAGATCTTCTCCTCGGTCACCAAGACCCCCAAGGGCCAGAATTACGATTCGAACAGCGCCGACACCGACAATATCACGCTGCTGACCATCGCGCAGATGCAGCCCCCCGCCACATGGCGCTCGCTGCTCGAACGGTCGCTCTTCCACGCGCGCAAGCTCGATCGCGTCGCGGCGGGCTCTGACGGCAAGCTCCGCGTGATCCGCACCCCGGCCGAGCTGGACGCGCTGCTCGCCGATCGCGCCGCGGGGAAAAGGGTCGTCGGCGGCATGCTCTCGATCGAAGGGCTTCAGGATATCGAGGGCCAGATCGCCAATCTCGACAAGCTCTATGATGCGGGCTTCCGCATGGCGGGTCTCGCCCATTTCTTCGACAATGAAGTCGCCGGCTCGATGCACGGCGTGCAGAAAGGCGGGCTCACCCCGCTGGGGATCCAGGCGCTGCGCCGGATGGAGGCGCGCGGCATGATCGTCGATATCGCGCATTCCAGCCACACCGCCGTCGCCCAGATCCTCGCCATGGCGAAGCGCCCCGTCGTCTCCAGCCATGGCGGCGTGCAGGCGACCTGCAAGGTCAACCGCAACCTGACCGATGAGGAGATAAAGGGCGTAGCCAAGACCGGCGGCGTGATCGGCATCGGCTTTTGGGACGCCGCGATCTGCGGTACCTCGCCCGCCGATGTGGTCAAGGCGATCGCCCATGTCCGCGATCTTGTCGGCGTGGATCATGTCGGGTTGGGCTCGGATTTCGACGGCGCGGTGACCACCGGTTTCGATGCCTCGCAGCTTTCCGCGATCACCCAGGCGCTGGTCGATGCCGGCTTCACGCCCGACGATATCCGCAAGGTGATGGGCGGAAACACCCTCCGCGTGCTCCGCGCAGGGCTCGCGCCGCAATCCTGAGCCGCAACGCAAGAAAGACCGTCACCCCGGACCTGTTCCGGGGTCCACCAGGCGGCTTCGCGATGCGCTGGAGCCTCTTGCTTTCCGCTTCCGGCAGGGTGGGCCCCGGAACAGGTCCGGGGTGACAGACAGTTTGCTTGGGCGGCTATCGCCCCTATAGCCCCGCCATGGAGCGGCTCGACGGCGGCTCGGCAGTCCCCGCGCAGTTTCGCGGGGGGATCGTCGCGCTGGGCAATTTCGATGGATTTCACCTGGGCCACCAGGCGGTGGTCGGCCGTGCCGTGGCACAGGCCCGCGCGCAGGGCCGCCCGGCGCTGGTCGGCACCTTCGATCCGCATCCCAAGCGCTATTTCCAGCCGCAGACCGAATGGTTTCGGCTGACCAGCATGGATCAGCGCGCCGCCTTGCTGGCGGATGCGGGCGTCGATGCGATGCTCGTCTTCCCCTTCGATGCGTCGCTGGCGGCGCTCAGCGCGCGTGACTTCGCCGTCGAGCGGCTGTCGGAGCGGATCGGCGCGGCGGGCGTGGTCACCGGCGGCGACTTCACCTTTGGCAAGGGGCGCTCGGGCGACGTCGCCACGCTCGCCCGGCTCGGCGACGAACTCGGCTTCGTGGCGGAGACGGTGCCGCCGGTGATGCAGGGCGGCTGGGTGGTATCCTCCAGCCGCATCCGCGAGCATCTCCGCTCCGGCCAGCCGCGCGAGGCGGCGGCGTTGCTCACCCGCCCCTTCGCGATCCGCGGCGTGGTGGAAAAGGGCGCGCAGCTAGGCCGCACGCTCGATTATCCCACCGCCAATATGCGCCTCGCCAATTATCTGCGGCCGGCCTACGGCATCTATGCGGTGCGGGGGACGCTGGCGGACGGGCGCGTGCTCGATGGCGTCGCCAATCTCGGCATCCGGCCCAGCTTCGAGCCGCCCGAGGAATTGCTGGAAAGCTTCTTCTTCGATTTCTCCGGCGATCTATATGGCCAGACGATCGAAGTGCAATTGATCGATTATCTTCGCCCCGAAGCGAAGTTCGACGATCTCGCCACGCTCAAGGCGCAGATGGATCTCGACGCAGCCCGCGCCCGCGAATTGCTCGCCTAGCCCCGAACCTCAGCCCGCACCCAGACCCAGCCGCTCGCCCGCCGCCAATTGCTGCTGCATGCGGATCAAGCGCAGGCGGACCCGGTGCCATTTGCTCATATCGTCCCAGCGCGATTCGGCCATGGCCGCCTGGATATGCTCGTCGATCCGCTGCAGTCCGCGCGAATCGGGGTCCATCAGATATCGCTGCGCCAGCACGCCGATTTCATCACCGATGCTCGCTGGCCGCCCCCGCTCTATTTTCTGGAACATCGACAATCGACGCGCCTGCGCGAAACTTGTTCCACAAGTTCGTGGTTAACCGCGCCGGACCTAACATCCGCTTTGAAAATCGGCCCGTTTACTCTAGTTCCGCCGCACCCATGACCGACCAGACCGACACCGCGCGCGATTGGCGCGACACCGTCTTCCTGCCGAAGACCGATTTCCCCATGAAAGCCGGGCTCGCCGCCAAGGAGCCTGCGATCCTCGAGCGCTGGGCGAAGATCGGCCTTTACGCAAAACTGCGCGAGCAACGCGCGGGCCGCGAGCGCTTCCTGCTGCACGATGGCCCGCCCTACGCGAATGGCGACATTCACATGGGCCATGCGATGAACAAGATCCTCAAGGACATCGTCGTGCGCTCGCAGACCTTGCTCGGCAAGGACGCGCCCTATGTGCCCGGCTGGGACTGTCACGGCCTGCCGATCGAGTGGAAGGTCGAGGAAGCCTATCGCGCCAGGAAGCTCAACAAGGACGAGGTCGACCCCGTCGCCTTTCGCGCCGAATGCCGCGCCTATGCCGAGAAATGGGTGGCGGTGCAGCGCGGCCAGTTCGAACGGCTCGGGATCATGGGCGATTGGGACGATCCCTATCTGACCATGAAGTTCGACGCCGAGGCGACGATCGCCGGCGAATTGCTCAAGTTCGCCGAGAGCGGCCAGCTCTATCGCGGCGCCAAGCCGGTGATGTGGTCGCCGGTCGAGAAGACCGCCTTGGCCGAGGCCGAGGTCGAATATGAGGACATCACCTCGACGCAGATCGACGTGGCGTTCGAGATCGTCGAGGCGCCGAACGCGCCCGAACTGGTCGGCGCGCATGCGGTGATCTGGACGACGACGCCGTGGACGATCCCCGTCAACCAGGCTTTGGCTTATGGGCCGGAGATTGAGTACGCTCTCGTCGAAGTCACGCCGCTATACGTGATGGAGACAGCCGAAGACCGAGCGTTTCAGGCCGCATTGGATGCGCTCGGCACTGGTGCAAGACGTTTCATCATCGCCGAGGTCTTGATCCCGGCTTTTCAAAAACGCCTTGAGAGCCAGTACCGTGGCCTGAAGCTCGAAGGTCACGTAACGCCCAAGTTGCACGCGCTTGAAGTCGATCATCTTCCGCGCTCAGACGGCTCCATTGATTCGTTTAAGGGCTCGCAGCTCGCCGGCGCCGTCGCCCGCCACCCCATGCACAAACTCGGCGGCTTCTTCGCCAAGCCGCGTCCGTTCCTGCCCGGCGATTTCGTCACCACCGACGCCGGTACCGGCCTTGTCCATATGGCACCCGACCACGGCGAGGACGACTTCCTGCTCTGCAAGGCGAACGGCATCGATCCGGTCTTCGCGGTCGATGGCGGCGGCATGTACCGGCCAGATTGGCTGTGGCTGGGTGGCCAGGGCAGCGTCATCAACAAGAAGTTCGTCGCGCCCGATGGCCCGATCTGCACTGATCTGCGCGAAGCGGGCGCATTGCTCGCCGCGACCGAGGATTTCACGCACAGCTATCCGCATAGCTGGCGGTCCAAGGCCAAGATCATCTTCCGCGCCACCCCGCAATGGTTCATCCCGATGGACAAGCCCGCAGGCGAGGCCGTGGTCGATGTGCCCTCGCCGCTCGGCATCGGCATGCCCATGTCGACCGGCAACGGGCCTACGCTCCGCGAACTCGCCGTCGACGCGATCGAGACCACGCGCTGGGTGCCCGAGCGTTCGATCAACCGCATCCGTTCGATGGTCGAAGGGCGCCCGGACTGGGTGATCAGCCGCCAGCGCGCATGGGGCGTGCCGATCGCGCTTTATGTGAACCGCGCGACCGGCGATTACCTCCGCGATCCCGCCGTCAATGAGCGCATTCTGGAGGCCTTCCGCGCGGGCGGCGCCGATGCGTGGTTCGCCGCCGATCATCAGGCGCTGCTCGGCCCCGGTCATGCGCTCGCCGACTATGAAGTGATCACCGACATTCTCGACGTGTGGTTCGATTCGGGCTCCACCCACGCCTTCGTGATCGAGGCGCGTTACGGCGAAGGCGTCCGCGCCGATCTCTATCTCGAAGGATCGGACCAGCATCGCGGCTGGTTCCAGTCCTCGCTGCTGGAAGCCACCGGCACGCGTGGCCGCGCGCCCTATGATGCGGTGCTCACCCACGGCTTCGCGCTCGACGGCAATGGCCGCAAGATGAGCAAGTCGCTCGGCAACGTCGTCGATCCGTTGAAGGTGATCGGCGAAAGCGGCGCGGACATTCTGCGCCTCTGGGTCGCGCAGACCGATTATTTCGACGACGTTCGTGTCGGCAAGGAAGTGCTGGCGGGCACTGGCGACACCTATCGCAAGCTGCGCAACACGTTCCGCTATCTGCTGGGCGCGCTCGACGGCTTCACCGATGCCGAGAAGCTGCCCGTCGCCGAAATGCCCGAGCTGGAGCGCTATGTGCTGGCAAAGCTGGCCGAGCTCGATGCCGAGCTGCGTTCGGCGGCGGACGCCTTCGAGTTCAACCGCTACAGCCGCGCGCTCACCGATTTCGCGAACGAAGACCTCTCGGCCTTCTTCTTCGATATCCGCAAGGATTCGCTTTATTGCGACGCCCCTTCGGATCCGAAGCGCCGCGCCTATCGCACGGTGCTCGACATATTGTTCCACGCTTTGGTCCGTTACGCCGCGCCGATCATCAGCTTCACCGCCGAGGAAGTGTGGCAGGCGCGCTATCCGAGCGAGGACGAATCGGTGCACATGCTCGAATGGCCGGTGCTGCCCGAAGGGGCAGCGACCAGCGCCGATTGGCCCGCCATCCGTTCGCTGCGCCAGACGATCACCGAAGCGATCGAGCCCTATCGCCGCGAGAAGAAGGTGCGCTCCAGCCTTGAGGCCGAAGTCACCGCGCCGAACCTGCCGGGCGGCGTCGATCTGGCCGAGCTGTTCATCGTCGCGTCAGTGGGCGAAGGCGATAGCGTCACGGTGACGCCCACCGATCGCCATAAATGCGGCCGTTGCTGGCGGCATCTTCCCGAGGTTGCAGAGGATGGTTTGCTGTGCGACCGATGCAGCGGGGTGGTGGAACAATGAACGCGAAAGTTTTGGTCACGCGCTGGATCGGGCTGCTTGTCGCCGCCTTGGTGTTCCTGTTCGACCAGCTGACCAAATGGTATGTGACCGGGCCGCTGGGGCTCAATGTACAGGGCGACAGCATCACCTTGCTGCCGATCTTCGATCTCCAGTTCGTCAAGAATGTCGGCGTGTCGCTGGGGCTGCTGCCCGCGAGCGGCGAGTTCATGCGCTGGGCGCTGGTGGCGCTGACCGCGGGTATCGCGGCGGGCGTCGCCTGGTGGATGGCGAAGGAAAAGAAGCTGCCGGACGTGATTGCGCTCGGCATGGTGCTGGGCGGCGCGGTCGGCAACATCCTCGATCGCGCGCGGCTGGGCTATGTGGTCGATTTCGCCGATTTGCATTTCGGCACATGGCGTCCGTTCCTGGTGTTCAACGTCGCCGATGCGGCGATTACCATCGGGGTCGTCATCCTGTTGTTCCGCGCGCTCTTCGTGCGTGATAAGACGGCGCAAGAATCTGGTGCGCCCGCTGTGGAGAATGAAGTCAATGCGTAGAATCGTCCTTATCGTATCGGGCATCGCGCTCACGGCGTCGCTCTCCGCTTGCAGCAAGGGTGGGCTGAACCGCGTCCGCCCCGATGAATTCGCCGTCGCGCGCCAGGCACCTTTGGTGATTCCGCCCGATTTCAGCCTCGTTCCCCCCGCTCCCGGCGCTCCCCGCCCCCAGGATGTAAATCCCGCCACCCAGGCCAGCGAAGCCATGTTCGGTGCGCCGGCGCCGCGCAGCCCTTCGGAGAATGCCACGCTCGACGCTGCGGGGCGCACCAGCGCCGATGGCAGCGCGCGCAGCACGGTGGGAAGCCCCGGCACCAACGTCGTCGACAAGGGGACGACTACGCGCGACATCGTCGCCGCGCCGGAGGGCAATGGCCGCGACGCGAGCACCAGCACGCCGCAATAAGCGCGAGCGAAAGCCATCAAGAAAAGGGCCGTCCCGGCACGGGGCGGCCCTTTTCGTTTCTACATTTTCATCGGCGCAACTTCGGCCGCGCGCAAAGAAAGGGGCCGTGAGGCCGGCCTCCCGCCAGCCCCACGGCCCCTATCCCATCGCCGTCGCTTAGAAAGCGGCGGTGATCGAGAAGACTGCTGCGCCGTCTGCGCCGATCGACTTCTTCCAGCCGAGCGCGTTGGTCTCATCGGTATTCACATAGGCGACGCCCAGCGTCAGCGCCTGCCAGGTCACTTCGGCACCGAGCGAATAATCGAGCACTTCGCCGTCGAGGCCGCCCAGGAAGCTGTCGCTCTTGGCGTAGCCGAGATGCGCCTTCACCTTGAGCGGGCTGTTCGGAATGCCAACGGCGAGATCGCCATAGACATAGACGCCGCTGTCCTTGCCGAGCGAGGTCTGGCCTGACGGTGCCCAGGCGACGCCGCCCTTGAGGCTGGCCGGGCCAAGCGTGCCGGTGAGCGCGACATAAGGCTCGATCACGGTCGTGTTGGACGATCCCGGATAGAGGTACAGCGTGGCACCAACGTCGCCGGTCAGGCCGGGGACCAGTTCCTTGGTGAAGCCGCCATAGATGTCGATTTCGGTGCCGTTATTGAATCCGATGCTCGAGCCCCAGGTGCCGATATAGGCGCCGCTCTCGTGATTGACGGCGAAGCCGCCCTGGATGGCCGCTTTCTCGTTCGACTGGCTGAAGCCGCGGAAACGATAATCGCTGGTGACCGTCGCGCTGCCGGTGATCGTGACGGGCGGAGCCGGCTCGGTCTGGTCCTGAGCGAATGCGGGCGAAACTGCGGTGAGCGCGAGCGCACCGAGCAGGAGTTTGGAAATGCGCATGGAATCCCTTTCTAATTCGACGAAGGGTCCCCGCCTGCTGCCTCAGGTGCCGCGTCGTTTTACCCCGAAGGGTCCGCGCAGCTGTCATCGGCAGAGATTTATTGCCGGATTGCGCTGCGGCGCACAACAATATTTGCCGTGTCGTTTCGGGATCGGCGGTCACCTGTTGCACTGCGGCAACACGGACGCTCGATCGCTTCAGCGGACTGCGATGATCGCGTCGACTTCGACGATCGCACCACGCGGCAAAACCGGCACCCCGACAGCGCTGCGCGCATGCCGGCCCGATTCGCCGAACAGCGCCTGCATCAGCTCCGACGCGCCATTGGCGACTTCCGGCTGATCCGTAAAACCGGGAGCCGAATTGATGAATACGCCGAGCTTCACGATCCGCTCGACGCGCGAGAGATCGCCGCCGAGATATTTCTTCAGCTGCGCAACCAGCATCAAGCCGCACCGTTGGGCGGCTTCCTGAGCATAGGCCAGATCGCGGTCTTCCCCTGCGCGGCCGGTCATCACCGCACCATCCTTGAATGGCAGCTGGCCCGAGATGTGGAGCAGCCCGCCCGCCTCGACCACAGGCACATAGGCCGCGACGGGGGCGGCAGCTTCGGGAAGGGCAAGGCCAAGCTCTTCAAGCTTGCGGTCAATCGCGATCGTCATGATGCCCCTTCAACATTCAATGCATCCATGGTCAAGCCTGCGGAGAAGCGCTCGGCAATCCACGCTTCCGCCTCACGCCAATCGTCAATGCGCGCGTGCGCGAACGGCGCTGGCGGCACATGAGGCGAAAGGGCGGGCTCGGCGACCATATGCAGGCGAAATACCTGCGGGGCGTGCTTGGCGACCGATTCGTGGTGAACCGCCAGGTCATCGACAAACACGGTCACCGGGCTGCCGAATTCGGCGACAAGCCGGGCGACCGGCGCGCCCTTCCCGCCCTGGTTGCACTCGACGCGGTGATGGATGCCATGCTCGGCAAGCTGCGAGATGCGATGGTCACGGCAATGATCGCCAAGATTGGTGAGCACCACGATATCCGCCATCTCCGCAAGCGCGGCCAGCGCCTCGCGGGCATGGGGCACCAGCGTCTGGCGGCCCATCTCCTGCGGAAAGAAGCCGCCAAGCAGCGCCCACATTTCCTCGCGCTCGACGGCGCTCTTGTCTGCGCGGCGGGTCATCGACGTGGCGAAGTCAGCGCCATTGGGCGCGAAATCGATATCGTGATGCTCGTCCAGCCAGGCACCGAAATGGCGGACCATGTGGAGCAAGACCTCATCGCAATCGGTGATCAGCAGCGGCTTCATGCGGTTTCCAATTGGGTACGTGCGGCAACGAATGCCATGGGCTTAACGCCAAGCGCTTCCGCGCAAGCGACGAGATCGGGTTCATGCGCCTCAAGGAAGCCGAGCGTCGCGGCGAGCAGCGCGGGATCGTCGATTCGCGCGCGCAATTCATCGGGATCGAGACCGGTGAGACCAAGCAGCCGAGAGGCGCGCGACGGATCGCCGAGCGTCCAGACCAGCGCCTGGAGCGCGAGCGCTTGCGGGTTTGTTTCCGCGCTCGCCATCGCTTAGGAGGAAACCATCATCATTGGGGTTTGGGCGTGGCAAAAAGGGTGCTCGTTGTCGAGGACAACGAACTCAATCTGAAGCTGTTTTGCGATCTTTTGCGCGCGCACGCCTTCGAGGTTGCCCCGGTGAAGGACGGGCGCGAGGCACTTGCGGCCGCGCGCGCTTTCCTGCCGGATCTCGTCGTCATGGACATCCAGATGCCGCATGTGACCGGCGACGAGATCATTCGCCAGATGAAGATGGACCCCCAATTGCGCGCGATCCCGATCATGGCCGTAACAGCCTATGCCGGGCATGACGACGAGGAGCGGATCCGCGCGGCGGGTGCCGACGCCTATGTCTCGAAGCCGATCAGCCTGGTGCGCTTCATGGAAGAGGTGCGTGCGCTGGTGCCCACCGAAACGCAAGAAGCCCCGCAGCCCTAAGGGCCCCGGGGCTCTAAATCCCTGCCGCCGGCAAGGACTTGCAACCGGCCCGTGGCCCGATTGGCAGGCTTACTTGATCTTGGCTTCCTTGAACTCGACATGCTTGCGCACGACGGGATCATATTTGCGGAAGGACATCTTTTCGGTCTGGTTGCGCGGATTCTTCTTCGTGACGTAGAAGAAACCCGTGTCCGCCGAGCTGACGAGCTTGATCTTGACAGTGGTCGGCTTGGCCATGACCCGAAACCCTTGAATCTGATAAAAACAAAGAGCGGCACGCAGGGCGCACCGCTGTAGGCCCGGGCGGATGCGCGAGTCTGCGCGAAAAGTCAAGCCGAACGCCCGTGCTTCGGGTGCTTCACCCGGCTTTAACTGCCCTCGGGCGACAATAAAAGCGGAGGAAAGGTGCATGGAAGTGCTGGTTCCGGCCTTTCTGTTGGCCGTCTTGACCCAAATCGGAGACCGGCCAGCATTGCTCACCGCGATTCTCGCCGACCGTTATGGCCGTCCTGCCACGGTCGCGTTCGCCGCCGGCGTGGCGCAGGCGGGGGGCAATGCGTTCGCGGCTTTCGCCGGGCTGGCGATGGCCCCGATACTGACGCCCAATGCGCAATCCCTGCTGCTCGCGGTGGCGCTGCTGATGGCGGCCATCAGCGGACTGTGGCGGGTCAAGGTGCCGGGCAGGCTGGCGGGCTGGCATCTCGGATCCATCCTTACGCCGCTGCTCGGCGTGTTCGCGCTGGCACTGGGCGGCAATACCCAATTCTTCACGCTAGCGCTCGCCGCGAGGGGCGAACCCTGGTTCGCCGCTGCGGGGTCCGCGCTCGGCGCGTTCGGGGTCTGCTTCACGGCCGCAGTCCTGGGCGAGCTTGCCTGGCGCAATGTCCCTTTTGGCAAACTGCGCGCGGCCACCAGCCTCCTGTTCCTTTGCTCCGGCATATGGATCGCACTCGGAGCCCTTCGATTGCTCTGATCGGGAATTGCGACTGGCGAGCCCCTTTTGCGTTCCTATATCCGGAATACACTCGCACGGAGGACAACATGGCCGATTCAAAGGCGCTACAGACGCCCACCGACTTGAACCGTAACGACACCAAGAGCGTGGCAGAGGCGCTGAACAGTGCGCTCGCAGACAGCTTCGCGCTCTACCTCAAGACGAAGAATTTCCACTGGCACGTTTCGGGTCCGCACTTCCGTGACTATCACCTGCTGCTCGACGATCAGGCCGCGCAGATCTTCGCGATCACCGACGCGGTGGCGGAGCGCGTTCGCAAGACCGGCAACACCACGTTGCGCTCGATCGGCGACATTGCGCGCCGCCAGACGGTAAAGGACAATGACTCCGATTTCGTCTCCGCCGCCGACATGCTCGCCGAACTGCGCGACGATAATCTCAAGCTGGTCGAGAGCTTCCGCGCGGTGAAGGAAGCGGCGGAAGCGGCGGGCGACAACGCAACCAGCGGCGTGGTCGACGAATGGACCGATCAGGCCGAGGAGCGCGCCTGGTTCCTGTTCGAAGCTAGCCGCAAAGGCTGAACGACAAGGGCCGGGGCATTCCCCGGCCCTTGCGGCACATTACTTGATCGCCGCGAGATCCGTTTCGATCTTCTTGAGCAATTCGGCCGGGAGCTTGTCGGCGGCGTAGGGGGCGACGGCGTTGAGGCTCATTGCCTTGAAGGTTTCGTAGGCGGGATTTTCGACAATGTCGCCGCCGAAGTTTGCAGTGAGCACCGCGTGCGCTTTCTCGTCCGCCACCAGCATTTCGATGGGGGTGTCGAGGTTGAACTTGGCGGCAGGTGCGGTCTGCGCCGGCGCGGTCTGAGCCGACGCGGCGGCGGGGGACAGGCAAACGAACGCCGCGGCAGCAAATAGTGCGATCTTCATGGGAAACCTCTCCGGTGTTGGAGCACCAGCGTAGCGCTGTGCATCGTGCCGCACCAGCGCGATTCACGGGCCCAAGTTAAGCAGCCAGAGATCGGGAGGCGCGCCGAGACGGAACGGCCCCCCGCTGGTGCCGAGCCCCGCCGTCGTCACGACGGTCCGCCCGCCCTCGCGCCGTATCCCGCAACGATAGCGTTCGCCATAGCGGCTGACCGACACAAGGGGGCCGTAGAGAGGCAGCACCACCTGCCCGCAATGCGTGTGGCCCGTGAACAACAAAGCGATGTCGGCGGGCAGGTTCGGCGCGATATCGGGCGAATGGGTAAGCATGACCCGAGCGCCCCCGAGCGGCCGCATCGCGGCATGCGTCGCGCGCACATCGGCGTGCCGCGAGAAATCATCGCCGATCACGAGCGGCCCCCTTTCGACCGCGCCATTCTCGACGACGGCAATCCCGGCCCGGCCCAGCAACGCCGCAACCTCCGCAGGTCCCGTCCAGTGATCGTGATTGCCGAGCGCAGCAACTACGCCAAACGGAGCCTTCAGCCCCGCGAGCGGGGCGACCATCGGCGGACCCGTTCGCGCGGCGCTGCCCTTGGCGTGACCGGAGATGAAATCGCCCGCTATCATCACCAGATCGGGCTTGAGCGCATTGATCTGCGCGACGATCCGCGTCAGCCGCTCCGGGCTCATCGCAACGCCGCCGATATGAATATCGCTGATCAGCGCCACGCGAACCGGCGCCGAACCTGCGGGCCAGCCCGGCAGCGACACACTCGCCTCACGCACCACCGGGTCACGGCGCGCCTCCAGATAGGCATAAAGCGCGAGCCCCATGCCCATAAGGAAGCAGGCGGCGAGCACGATCAGGAGGCGCTTCAGCATGCCGCGAGCGTAACCAAGCCATCCGGCTGGCGGGAACCCCCGCCCGCGTTCCATGTTGCGCCTATCATGCGCGCTTTCGCCGACCTACTGGATGCACTGATCTACACGCGCTCGCGCAACGCCAAGCTGCGATTGATCGGGGATTATCTGCGCCAGACGCCGGATCCGGATCGCGGCTGGGCGATGGCGGCGCTTACCGGGACGCTCGACCTGCCCGCGATCAAGCCGGCTCTGGTACGCGCGCTGATCGAAGAGCGTGTCGATCCCATCCTTTATAGAATGAGCCGCGATTTTGTGGGCGATACCGCAGAGACGATCGCCTTGCTGTGGCCCGAGCCGGCTATCCCGCCCGACGCAAGCGAACCGCTGACGCTGGCCCAGGTGGTGGACAGGCTTGGCAGCATCAGCAAGTCCGACGCGCCCGAGGCGCTGGCATCGATGCTCGACCGGCTGGAAGCGGATGAGCGCTTCGCGCTTCTCAAGCTGGCGATGGGCGCGCTGAGGGCGGGCGTTTCGGCACGGCTGGCCAAGACCGCACTGGCGCAAGCCTTTGAGCTGGATGTCGAGGCGGTCGAGGAGGTGTGGCACGGACTTGCCCCGCCTTATGCCAGCCTGTTCGGCTGGGCGGAGGGCACGCATCCGCAGCCGACCGCGCAGAACGTTCCGGTCTTTCGCCCATTCATGCTCGCGCACCCGCTCGAAGAAGCGCAAGTCAGCATGGATGACTATGCCGCCGAGTGGAAATGGGACGGCATCCGGGTGCAGCTTGTCCATGTCGCCGGGGAGACGCGGCTATACAGCCGGGCGGGCGACGACATCACGCATAGTTTCCCAGAAGTGGCGACGCGGTTTCGTACGCCGGGTGTGCTCGATGGCGAATTGCTCGTGAAGGGCAATGCGCAGGGCGGGGAAGCAGGGAGCTTCAATGCGCTTCAGCAGCGGCTGGGGCGCAAGCTGGTGAGCGCGAAGACGCTGGCGGAATATCCGGCCTTTGTGCGGCTGTACGACATATTGTTCGATGGCCCGGAAGACCTGCGCACGCTCGGCTGGACTGAGCGCCGAGCGCGCCTGGAGGCGTTCGCGGTCCCGCTCGATCCAGAGCACTTCGACGTATCACCGCTGATCGAAGCACAGGATTTCCCAGCGCTTGAGGAAATCCGCGCGGGCGCACGCGACGCCGCGATCGAGGGCGTGATGCTCAAGCGCCGCGATGCCCCCTATGTCACCGGACGGCGCGTGGGCCTGTGGTACAAATGGAAACGCGATCCGCTCAATGCTGATTGCGTGCTGATGTATGCGCAGCGCGGATCGGGCAAGCGATCATCCTTCTACTCGGATTTCACTTTCGGTGCCTGGACCGAGCAGGGCGAATTGCTCCCGGTGGGCAAGGCCTATTTCGGCTTTACCGACGACGAACTCAAATGGCTCGATCGCTATGTGCGGAACCACACCGCCGCCCGCTTTGGGCCGGTGCGCGAGACCGACAAGACGCTGGTGCTGGAAGTCGCATTCGATTCGATCCACGAATCGAAGCGGCACAAATCGGGGCTGGCGATGCGCTTTCCGCGTATCAGCCGCATCCGCACCGACAAGCCGGCCAGCGAGGCGGATACGATCGAGGGATTGCGACGGCTGGTCACCTGACTCCGGCCGTAAGGCAAAACAAAAGGGCCGAGGGTTTCCCCCCGGCCCTTCGTTTGCTGTCCGCTAAGGCTTAGCTGCCCGGCGTCAGGTTCACCGCAGCATATTTGCCGCGCCGATCGACTTCGAGCTCGAACTCAAGCCGGTCGCCTTCGTTGAGCGTGGGCATGCCCGCACGCTCGACGGCCGAGATGTGAACGAAAGCATCGGGCTGTCCATCGTCGCGCTGGATGAAGCCGAAGCCCTTCATCGCGTTGAAGAACTTGACCGTGCCGCTGGCCTTTTCGCCGGTAAGCTGGCGCTGCGGGCCACCAGAACGCTCGCCGCCGAAGCCGCCGCGATCCTCGCGCGGGGCGCGCTCTTCGACGGGAAGCGGATCGCCATCGATCTTGAGCTCGGTAGCCGAAATGCGGCCGCCGCGATCGACGAGCGTGAAGCCCAGCGGCTGTCCTTCGGCGAGACCGGTGAGGCCCGCCTGCTCGACTGCCGAAATGTGAACGAAGACGTCTTCGCCGCCATCATCGCGAACGACGAAGCCGAATCCCTTCTGCGCATTGAAGAATTTCACTACGCCGGTCGCTTCGCCAACGACCTGGGGGGGCATGCCGCGGCCACCGCCGCCAAAACCGCCGCCGCCGCCGCCGCGATAACCGCCGCCACCGCCGCCGCCGCCGAAGCGATCACCGCCACCGAAACGGTCACCGCCGCCAAAACCGCCACCGCCGAAGCGGTCACCGCCGCCAAAGCCGCCGCCGAAGCTATCGTCGCCGCCAAAACCGTCGCGCTTGTCGCGGCCACGTCCGCCGCGATCCCCGCGACGCCCTCTATCGAAACTCATGCCCTGTTCGTCTTCCCGGTTCGCCCAAAATCAAAGTCAAAACCCATGCGCCGGACGAAAGCGCATAGATATTCCAGGCACACAGACCATGCCGAGAATCGGCCATAGCCCAAAACCGGACAGCGCGCGAACGAAATTCGCCTTGATTCTGCCGAACTAATGTTAACTGCGGCGCTTGCGCCACGCTTTGCCGCACGGCACAGCATGGCCCATGGACTCGATTATCGAATTGCTAGCCAGCCCCGCCGCCTGGGCGGCGCTCGTCACCCTCATCGTCATGGAGGTGGTGCTGGGGATCGACAATCTGATCTTCATTTCGATTCTCTCCAACAAATTGCCCGTGGAACAGCGGCAAAAGGCGCGCCGTATCGGCATTTCGCTTGCGCTGGTGATGCGGCTGGGACTGCTCACCATGATCGCCTGGATCGTGGGACTGGTGCATCCGGTATTCGATCTGGGCATTAGCGGCCCGCTCAACGCGCATGGCGAGCCGGCGTTCGAAACCGCCTTTTCGTGGCGCGACCTGATATTGCTGGCGGGCGGCCTGTTCCTGATGTGGAAGGCGACGACGGAGATCCATCACTCGGTCGATTCGGATGCGAACGATACCGACGACCTGCTCGACAAGAACAAGGTTTTGCAGATGACCTTCGCGGCGGCGATCGTGCAGATTCTGCTGCTCGACATCGTATTCTCGATCGATTCGATCCTGACCGCGGTGGGCATGACCGAGCATGTCGAGATCATGTATGTCGCGGTGATCTTCGCCGTGGTCGTGATGCTGCTGGCGGCCGATCCGCTGGCCGAGTTCATCAATCGCAACCCCACCGTGGTAATGCTCGCGCTGGGCTTCCTGCTGATGATCGGCATGGTGTTGATCGCCGAGGCTTTTGGCGCACATGTGCCGAAGGGCTATATCTACGCCGCAATGGGCTTTTCGGCTGCAGTCGAGGGCCTCAACATCTGGTCCCGGCGCGCAAAGGCAAAGAGGGCCGCAGACGCGGACAAGCATTGAGGCGAGGCGTCAACGGGGCTAGGCGAACGCCATGACCGTTTATTTCCACGAAGAAGACCTGCCCGAGGGCGTATTCGCACCGGGCGCATCGATTGCCGTCGATACCGAGACGATGGGACTGATCACGGCGCGTGATCGGCTGTGCGTCGTCCAGTTGTCGGACGGGAATGGCGACGAGCATCTCGTGCGCTTCGGGCCGGAATCGGATTATGCCGCGCCGAACCTTCGCGCGGTGCTGGCCGATCCCGGCCGGCTCAAGCTCTATCATTTCGCCCGCTTCGATCTGGCCGCGATCCGCCATTATCTGGGCGTCACCGCCGCGCCGGTTTACTGCACGAAGATCGCCAGCCGGCTGGTGCGCACCTATACCGACCGGCATGGGCTGAAGGACCTGGTTCGCGAGCTTTGCCAGCAGGAAGTCTCCAAGCAGCAGCAATCCTCCGATTGGGGCGGGCCCCAGCTTTCGGACGCGCAAAAAGACTATGCCGCCTCTGACGTTCGCTTTCTTCATCAGATGAAAGTGGAACTCGACAAGCGTCTCGAGCGTGAAGGACGCATGCAGCTCGCCCAATCCTGTTTCGACTTCCTGCCCTGGCGCGCGGAACTCGATCTCGCCGGCTGGCCGGAGGTCGATATCTTTGCCCACGCATAACGCCTTCCGGTTCTGCGGGAACATGGCGCATGTCTGAAATAGCCGCCCGAGTTCTCTCGCAGAAGCGCGCCTGGGCACATCCCGGGAGCAGTCATGACCGGTTGGTGCGGAGCGCGCTGTGGATCCTGCCGGTCGGGATTGCGGTGCTGAGCGCGTTCCTGGTGCTGGCGCCGCTGTTTACCGGGGGCGAGCTGAGCTTCGTGCTCGACAAGAATCGCGTCGAAATCGCCCGCGAAAGGCTGCGGATCGATTCGGCGGTGTATCGTGGCCAGGATTCGAAGGGCCAGCCCTTCCGCCTCCATGCCGGCGAAGCGGTCCAGCAAAGCTCGGCCGAGCCGATCGTCCAGCTCCGCGACCTCAACGCGCAGATCCAGCTTCCCGAAGGGCCCGCCTCCATCGTGGCGCAGCAGGGCCGCTACAACATGAACAGCGAACAGGTCTCGATCCAGGGCCCGATCCAGTTCAAGACCAGCGACGGCTATACGCTCGATACGCACGACGCGACGGTCGACCTGAAGACCCGGCGGATGGAGAGCGGCGGCGCCGTGACCGGCACCACCCCGATGGGCCTGTTCAGCGGCAACAAGCTGACCGCCGATCTGGAGAAGCGAACTGTCTCGCTCGATGGCAATGCGCGCTTGCGCATATATCCCAGAAGAGCAAATAGGCCATGATGACCCGCCTTTTCTTCCTCGCCGCCACGGCGCTGGCGCTCGCAGCGGCCCCCGCAGCCGCGCAGACGCGCCACGACAGCTCGGCCCCGATCGACTTCTCGTCGGACCATATCGAGCTGCAGGATCGCGCAAATCGGGTGCTGCTGACCGGCAATGTGCGCATCACCCAGGCCGAAATGACGCTGACTGCCGCGCGGATGACGGTGACCTATACGGGGCAGATCGCGAACGGTTCGCCGCAGGTCTCGCGGCTCGACGCATCGGGCGGCGTGACGGTTTCGCGACCGGACCAGACCGCGCGATCCAGCTATGCCGTCTATGACCTCAACCGCCGCGTCATCACCATGGTGGGCGGCGTGACGCTGAAGCAGGGCGCCAACAATGTCTCGGGCGGGCGGCTGTCGATCAACCTCGACACCGGCCGCGCGACGATCGATGGCTCGGGCGTGAGCGGCGGCAGCACGGGCGGCACCGGCGTGCAAAGCTCGGGCGGGCGCGTGACCGGCCGGTTCTCCGTGCCCCAGCGCGGCACCGCGACCCCCGCCCCCAAGCAGTAATTTCTCGGTACGGCGCAGCGGGCCTTCCCTTGACCGCGAAGTTCATGCAGGAATCTTGCCAAATGTCCGGCCGGTAAGAATCGGATAACCAAGACCGTCCATGCAGGGACCCAGTATGAGCGACGCAACAATCCAGGAAGCGACCGTGGCCGATCCGGCGCCGGTGCCCGACAAGGGCCTGGCGGTCGTTTCGATCGCCAAATCCTATGACAAGCGCGTGGTGCTGACCGACGTTTCCATGTCGGTGGCGCGCGGCGAGGTGGTGGGGCTGCTCGGCCCCAACGGTGCGGGCAAGACCACCAGCTTCTATTCGGTGATGGGGCTGGTGAAGCCGGATAGCGGCCGCATCATGCTGGACGGCGAGGACATCACCAAGCTGCCCATGTACCGCCGCGCGATCCTGGGCCTCGGCTATCTGCCGCAGGAGACGTCGATCTTTCGCGGGCTGACGGTCGAGAAGAACATCCTGGCGGTGCTCGAACTCGCCGAGCCGGACAAGGCCGCGCGCCAGCGCAGGCTGGACCAGCTTCTGGAAGAGTTCGGGCTGACCAGGCTGCGCGACGCGCCGTCTATGGCGCTTTCGGGCGGCGAGCGCCGCCGCGCCGAGATCGCCCGCGCGCTGGCCGCCGACCCGACGATCATGCTGCTCGACGAGCCGTTCGCCGGCATCGATCCGCTTTCGATCAGCGACATTCGCGATCTGATCGTCGAGCTGAAATCGCGCGGGATCGGCGTGCTGATCACCGATCATAATGTGCGCGAGACGCTCGACATCGTCGATCGCGGCTACATCATCTATGACGGCCGGGTGCTCTTCGCAGGCTCGCCCGAAGATCTCGTCAAGGACGAGAATGTGCGGCGGCTGTACCTGGGCGAGAGCTTCGAGCTGTAATCCATGAGTCTCGCGCCCCGCCTCGATCTGCGGCAGTCGCAATCGCTGGTGATGACGCCGCAGCTCCAGCAGGCGATCAAGCTGCTGGCACTGTCGAACCTGGAGATCGAGACCTTCATCGCCGAGGAACTCGACAAAAACCCGCTCCTCGAAGCGCAAGCGGGCGACGATGGCGATGCGCGCGAACCCGAACCCGCGCCCGAATATGAGGAGCGCGATGGCCCCGCCGATGCCGCCGAACTGCTGAACAGCGGCGGCGAAGCCAACAATGAAGCCGCGCTCGACGTGGATTTCTCGGCCGAGACCTTCCACCATGACAGCGCCTCCGACAGCATTGGCGGGCTGGATGGCGGGCTGGGGATGACCGGCGGCAGCAGTGGCGGCGGCGGCATGCCGGAAGACGGCCCCGATTTCGACAATATGGCGAGCGACGCGCTGAGCCTGGCCGACCATCTGATGGCGCAGGCAGGCGCGAGCATTTCGGGTGCCGACCTGTTCATCGCCGCGCACCTGATCGACCAGATCGACGAGGCCGGATATCTGACCGTGCCGCTGCTCGACATCGCCAACCGGCTGAACGTCGCGCTGGCGCGGGTCGAGGACGTGCTGCGCGTCGTCCAGACCTTCGACCCCACCGGCGTGGGCGCGCGCAGCCTGGCCGAATGCCTGGCACTCCAGGCCAAGGAAGCAGATCGCTATGATCCGTGCATGGCGCGGCTGATCGACAATCTGGAGCTGGTCGCGCGCGGCGACATGGCGCGGCTGCGGCGCATCTGCGACGTGGACGACGAAGATCTGGCGGACATGATCCGCGAATTGCGCAATTACGATCCCAAGCCCGGCTGCTGCTTCGGCGGCGAACCCGCGCTGGCGGTCACGCCCGACATCTTCGTCGCGCGGCGCGGCATGGGCTGGGCCGTCGAGATCAACGCGGCGACGCTGCCCAAGGTGCTGGTCAACCGCGCTTATTATGCCGAGATTTCGAGCGGGGCGCAGGACAAGACGAGCAAGGCCTGGATGTCGGACATGCTCGCCAGCGCCAACTGGCTGGTCAAGGCGCTGGACCAGCGCCAGCGCACGATCATCAAGGTGGCGAGCGAGATCGTGAAGCAGCAGGAAGCGTTTTTCCTGAAGGGCGTCGCGCATTTGCGCCCGATGACGCTGCGCCAGGTGGCCGAGGCGATAGAGATGCACGAATCGACCGTGAGCCGCGTCACCAGCAACAAATATCTGAGCTGCGCGCGCGGGCTGTTCGAGCTCAAATATTTCTTCACCTCGGCGATCCAGTCAGCCGATGGCGGCGACGCGGTTTCGGCGGAGGCGGTCAAATCGGCGATCCGCGCGATGATCCAGGCGGAATCGCCCAAGGCTATTCTGTCCGACGACACGCTCGTCGACATGCTGCGTGAGAAGGGCTTCGATATCGCGCGGCGCACCGTTGCCAAATATCGCGAAGCGATGGGCATCGGCAGCTCGGTCCAGCGCCGCCGGCAGAAAGCGCTCGAGGGCGTAGGCTAGGATTTGATCCAACCGGAGAACGGAGCCGATCTCCGTCAGACTGCGCCAGCCCGCTCAGCTTTGCTGAGAATGCATCCGGCCGTCGTCCCCGTTTACTCAAGCGCGCGGGATCAAACACGGACCAGCAATCTGCATCGCGATCGCGCATCGTAACGATATATGCACATTTACGGTAGCAATGATCCGATTCAGAATTCCGAAACGGCTGGCGTATTAGTTGGACAAATGAGCGCTGAATTCTCGATCGAAGCGGACCCTGCACGCGATCTGATCCGTATCCGGATGAGCGGCTTCTTTACCCAGGCCGATATCCAGGCGTTCCTGGCCGCCCGCCGCGAAGAGCATGCCAAGCTGCATTGCGGCCCGAACCAGCATCTGACGCTGAACGACGTGCGCGACATGAAAATCCAGTCGCAGGAAATGGTGGATGCGTTTCGCGAAATACTCGCGGATCCGCACTTCCAGTCACGGCGGCTCGCCTTCGTCGTGAGCCCGACACTGGCGCGCACGCAATTGGTGCGCGCGCTGGACGACCGCTATGCCCGCTGTTTCGAGGACTCCTGGGCAGCCGAAGCCTGGTTGAACCTGAATTCAGCCGAAGCGGCATAGAGTCGCGACCAGCGGGGCCGAACCGGCATCCGCATATTTTAACGGTACACGCCGCCGCTCCGATCAGCCGGGCTTGTTCGCGGCCGCGACTGCGGCGTCGAAGTCGGCCTTGGTCATTGCGAGCAACAGGCCCTTATTGTTCTTGCCGAACGCCTCCAGTGGGATTTCGACCTTGCCGCCTTCAGACGCCACCACGGCGGCGCTCATGCTCACCGAATCGACCCTGCCGAGCACCACGCCCTTTGAATCGCGGATTTCGCTGCCGACTTTGACGTCATTGGGATCGGCGGGGACGGCGCGGCTGCCCCTGACGGCCTTGGGTTTTGCCGAATCGGCCATCGCCCGGTCACGCTCGCTTTCGGCAACCTTGTTCTTGTCCGCGCCGCTGAAATCGCGCGATTCCTCGCCCACCAGGATCTGCGCATGCGCAGCGCCCGCGCCGAGCGTGAAAGCTGCTACCACCGCAAGCGATTTAAACAGGCGCATAGAACCTCTCCCCTAATTTTTAGACATGGTAACGCTACCAACTCGGAAGCGCAATCAATCGTCCTCATCCTCGAACCCGGCGAGATCGAGCGCACGTGCCTTGATCTGGTGCAGCGCGCACCAGTGGACGAGTGCGTCCTCGCGGCCATGCGTGACCCATACCTCCCTTGGTGCGACTTCGCGGATCGTGCGCGTCAGATCGTCCCAATCGGCATGATCGGACATGATCAAGGGTGCTCGACATTGCGCTGCACCGCGCGCTGGCGGACGCGCATCCAGCCCGACGCCATCGCGGTGACCGGATCGGGCAGGCGGCGCGACCAGCGATCGTTGAGCGCGCCGGGCGGGCAGATCACGATGCGCCCTTCCAGCTCCTTCTTCGCCACCCCGGTCGCGAGGCGCAGATCGCCCAGATCGACGCCCAGCTCGACATAGAGATCGCACAAGCGTTGCATCGCGCCGTGGAGGTAGATGGGGTCATCGAATCCCATGGCGCGCAATTCGGCGATCACGCGCTGCGCCTTACCCAGCGCATAGGCGCCGACCAGCACGCAGCGTGCGGGGTTAGCCCGCAGCGCCGCCAGCAATTTGTCTATTTCGTCGCGCGTCTCGGGATGGCGGAACACCGGCAGGCCGAACGTGGCCTCGGTAATGAAGATGTCGCAGGGGGTCACTTCGAACGGCGCGCAGGTGGGGTCCTGCCGGCGCTTGTAATCGCCCGACACGACGATGCGCTCACCACGATGCTCCAGGATGATCTGGGCGGAGCCGAGCACATGGCCCGCGGGCACGAACCCGATATCGACATCGCCCAGCCGGATGCTCTCGCCATAAGCGACCGGATGGCCGGTCTGTGCGCCGTAGCGCGTCTGCATGATCGCCAGCGTCTCGGGCGTGGCCCAGACCTCGCCATGCCCGCCGCGCGCATGATCGGCATGGCCATGCGTCACCAGCGCGCGCAGCACCGGCTGCGAGGGATCGACCCACGCATCGGCGGAAGGGATATAGATTCCCGAAGGTTGCGGATCGATCCAGTCGCCGAGCTTCGCCATCATGCCTATATGGTTGGGATGCCCGCAGGTTCCCAGCTTCCCCGCCAACTCGAAGACTGGTTCGCCGCGCGTGGCTGGTCGCCACGGCGGCACCAGCGGGAGATGCTGGCGGCCGCGCGCGCGGGCGAGCATGCACTGCTGGTGGCGCCGACGGGTGCGGGCAAGACGCTGGCGGGATTCCTGCCGACGCTGGCCGAGCTGGCGGAGACGCCGGGCGAGGGGCTGCACACGCTCTATATCTCGCCGCTCAAGGCGCTGGCGGTGGACGTGCAGCGCAATCTGCTGACGCCGATCGAGGAAATGGGGCTGCCGGTCCGCGTGGAGACGCGCACCGGCGACACTTCGCATGAGAAGAAGCTGCGCCAGCGCGCGCGGCCGCCGCAGATATTGCTGACCACGCCCGAATCGCTGAGCCTGCTGCTCTCCTACGAAGACAGCCTGACGATGTTCGAGGGGCTGAAGACGATCGTCATCGACGAAATCCATGCCTTTGCCACGGGAAAGCGCGGCGATCTGCTGGCGCTGGCGCTGGCGCGGCTCGGCAGGCTCGCGCCCGGTCTGCGCCGCGTGGCGCTGTCCGCCACGGTGGCCGATCCCGACGGCTATCGGGCCTGGCTCGCGCCTTATGGCGATATCGACAGCGTCCGGCTGGTGCAGGGCGAGCGAGGGGCCGATCCGGACGTGGCGATCCTGCTGCCCGAAGGACGCGTGCCCTGGGCCGGACATTCGGGCATTTATGCGATCCCGCAGGTGATGGCCGAGATCGAGACGCACCGGACGACGATCATCTTCTGCAACACGCGCGGACTGGCCGAGCTGGTCTTCCAGAATCTGTGGAAGGTCAACGAACTCAAGCTGCCAATCGGGGTGCATCATGGCAGCCTGAGCCTGGAGGCGCGGCGCAAGGCCGAGCAGGCGATGGCCGACGGCAAGTTGCGCGCATTGGTCGCGACCGCCAGCCTGGATCTGGGGGTGGATTGGGGCGATGTCGACTGCGTGATCCAGATGGGCGCGCCCAAGGGCTCGTCGCGGATGCTGCAGCGGATCGGGCGCGCCAATCACCGGCTGGACGAGGCAAGCGAGGCGGTGCTCGTGCCGGGCAACCGCTTCGAATATCTGGAGGCCCGCGCGGCGCTCGATGCGGTCGAGCAGGGCGAGCTGGACCCCGACATCTTCCGCCCGGGCGCGCTCGACGTGCTGGTGCAGCATGTGATGGGGGTGGCGTGCGCGGCACCCTTCGCGGGCGAGGAAATGCTGCAGGAAGTGCGTGCAGCATTGCCCTATTCCGCGCTGGAGGCGGAGACGTTCGACCGCGTGCTCCAGTTCATCGCTGACGGCGGCTATTCGCTGCGCGCCTATGACAAGTTCAAACGGCTGACGAAGGGCAAGGATGGGCTGTGGCGCGTGACCAAGCCCACCTTTGTTGCGCAGCATAGGCTGAATGCGGGGATCATCGTGGAAGCGCCGATGCTCGAGGTCCGCTTCCGCAATGGGCGGCGGCTGGGCAAGGTGGAGGAAGCGTTCGGCAATTCGCTTTCGCCGGGCGACACCTTCTTCTTCGCCGGGCTGGCGCTGGAGGTCGAACGGGTCGAGCTGACCGACCTGATCGTGCGGGCGACGTCGAAACAGGCACGCTACGTATCCTATATGGGGGCGCGGCTGGCGATCACCGCGACGCTCGCGAACCGCGTCCGCGCATTCCTGGCGGACAGCCGCCAATGGGCGCGCTTCCCCGACGATGTCCGCGAATGGCTCGAGGTCCAGGGGCGGCGCTCGGCCCTGCCCACGCCCGGCCAGTTGCTCGTCGAGACCTTCCCGCACGAGGGGCGGCACCACATGGTGGCGTACAGCTTCGAAGGCTGGAACGCGCACCAGTCGCTGGGCATGCTGATCACGCGGCGGATGGAGAAACTGGGGCTGAAGCCGCTGGGCTTCGTCGCCAATGACTATGCACTGGCGGTCTATGGGCTGGAGAAGATCACCGATCCCGCCGCGCTCTTCTCACCCGACATATTGGAGCATGAGTTCGTCGACTGGGTGCAGAGTTCCGCGCTGCTCAAGCGCGCGTTCCGCGAGGTGGCTATCATCGGCGGGCTGGTCGAGCGGCAGATACCGGGCAAGAAGAAGAGCGGACGCCAGGTCACCTTCTCGACCGACCTGATCTATGACGTGCTGCGCAAATACGAGCCCGACCACCTGCTGCTGCGCGCGGCATGGGCGGATGCGCGAGCGCGGATGACCGATGTTGGAAGGCTGGCGCATCTGCTCGACACCGCAGCGGACACGATGCTGCACATGGACCTGCCCCGCGTCAGCCCGATGGCTGTGCCGGTGCTGATCATGATTGGCCGCGAGACGGTGCCGCAGGGCGCGGCTGAGGACGCGCTGCTGATGGAGGCGGAGGCGATCGCGGGCGAGGCGATGCGGCTCGACTGACCCCAATCATCTCGATTGCTGCGCAGCATTGAAGGGTATATCATCGCCGCATGTCATGGCGTGCTCGCCCGCTTCTGCTCCTCCCGCTGCTGCTGCCGCTGGGCGCGGCGGCCGGAGGACATGACGGCCGCCAGGACCCCGACATGATCTCGTCCGAGAACATGGTCGATGCCATGCTGGTGACGCTCGGCGAACTCGACAAGAGGCTGACGGTGCCGGTCGTGGTGGGGGGCCGGGGCCCCTATAATTTCATCATCGACACCGGTGCCGAGCGCACCGTGGTCTCACGCGAGCTGGCCGGATCGCTGCGGCTGACCCCGGGCAAGCCGGTGACGCTGACCTCGATGACCGGGCGATCGGTGGTCGATACCGTGGTGGTGCCCGACCTATCGATCAAGTCGATCGGCCAGCTCCATACCGTGACCGCGCCCTCGCTCGGCGCGCGCGATCTGGGAGCGGCCGGGCTGCTGGGCATCGACACACTGAGCAAACATGCCGTCTCGATCGATTTCGAGAAGGGCACGATGGCCGTCCGCCCGAGCAGCAAGAAGGACCGCGACCGCACCAACGGATCGAACGAGATCATCGTGACGGCCAAGAGCCTGTTCGGCCAGTTGATCGTCACCGACGCCTATTACGGGCATACGCGCGTTCAGGTGGTGCTGGACACCGGATCGCAGGTGACGATGGGCAACATGGCCCTGCGCAAGCGCATCGGCCGCGCACGGATGAAGAAGGCCGTGCAGATCGAATTGACCAGCGTAACCGGCGGCAAGATGGAGGCCGACTATACCGCCGTGCCCGATATCCGCGTGGGACGCCTGACCTTTGGCGAGATGCCGATCGCCTTTGCCGACCTCGCACCTTTCCATCGCTTCGGCCTGACCAAGCGGCCCGCGCTGCTTCTGGGCATGGATGCGCTCCACGCCTTCCAACGGGTCGAGATCGATTTCCCCAATCGCCAGGTCCGCTTCGTCATGAAGAAAGTCCGCGAACGGCCGGGAATGTTCAACCCCTCGCAGATCGGGGGCTATCCCGCGCCCTCCGAATAGGCCGCGGTTGACAGCGCAGGCGCGTGACTGCTTGTACGAGTAATGACCAGGTTGTCCCGCGCGACTCTCGCTTCGCTTCCGCAGGCGATCGCCCGCCCCGGGCACGATCCCGCCGTCGTCTCCACCGGGATCGTCCATTTCGGCCCCGGTGCGTTCCACCGCGCGCATCAGGCGGCGTTTATCGACCGGTTGCTGGACAAGGATCCGCGCTGGGGGATCGCCGCCGTTTCGCTCCGCAGCCCAGGCACGGTCGAGGCGCTTAAGGCGCAGGACGGCCTGTACACGCTCGCGGTGATCGACCGGACCCGAAGCCTGCGCGTGATAGCGGCGCATTCCGATGCGATCGGGCCGGGCGAAGGCGCAAGGTTGCGTGCGCTGCTCGCCGACCCCGCCGTTCGAATCGCGACTAGCACGGTGACCGAGAAGGGCTATTGCCTGGGCGGCGACGGGAGCCTGGACCTGTCGCACCCCGACATCGTCCATGATCTGGCGCGCCCCGCCGAGCCGGCGAGCGTGATCGGCTGGATCGTAGCGGGGCTTTCGGACCGCCGCGATGCGGGCACAGCGCCATTTGCCGTCCTGTGCTGCGACAACATGACCGGCAATGGCGGCAAGCTTCGCGCCGCCTGCGTCACTCTGGCGCGCGCATGGGACGCGAACCTCGCGAGCTGGATCGAGGACAAGGTCGCCTTCCCCGATTCGATGGTGGATTCGATCACCCCGGCAAGCGACGCCGCGTTCCTGGGCCATGTCGCGGATCAGCTCGGCGTTACCGACGACGCCGCGGTACAGCGCGAAGGCTTCACGCAATGGGTGCTCCAGCGCTTCGACATGGCCGAAGGGCCGGATCTCGAGTCGGTGGGGGTTACGCTCACCAATGATGTGCGCGGATATGAGCAGGCCAAGCTGCGCATCCTGAACGGCGCGCATTCCTCGCTTGCCTATATCGGCCTTGCGCTGGGGCTGGAGACGGTGTTCGAAGCGATGTCCGATCCCGCGCTCGAAGGCTTTATCTCGCGCCTGGTCCATTCGGACATCGCGCTCAGCCTCAAGCCGGTGGAGGGGCTGGATATCTCAGCCTATGCCGACGCGGTGCTGGATCGCTTCCGCAACCCGGAGATCCGCCATCTGCTCAGCCAGATCGCATGGGACGGATCCCAGAAGCTGCCTTATCGGCTGCTCGACACGATCCAGGACGAGTTGGACGCCGGACGCAATATCGACCGGCTCGCGGTGCCGGTTGCCGCCTGGATCGCGTTCGTGCGGCACAAGGCGCAGACGGGCGAGACGCTTACCGATCCGCTGGCCGATATGCTGATCCGGGCAGCCGCAGGGAGCGACGTGGCCACCGCGATGCTCGGGCTGAGGCAGGTATTCCCGGAGACGCTGGCGACCGATCCGCGATTCCGCCACGCGGTTACCGACGCGCTGCTGCCGTTCCTCGACGGGCGCCCGGAAACGCTGCTGACCCGCTAAAGCGCGGCGGGCGCGCCGTCCTGGAGCACGTGGCTGCACAATTGCGCTTGCGGCGTATCATCGGCTTCCAGCGCCGCGACGGTGACCCAGCCCTGGCTGCGCAGCGCCGCGCCGAGATCGGACGGGGTGCCGAGCGGAAGGAACAGCCGCTGCCGCTCCGCATCGCCGAGCCCGGCATCCAGAATCGGATCGGCGAAGAGCGAGAAGCCGACGGCGGCCTCTTCGCGGCCATCGCCATGAATGATCGTGTAGGTGCCGCCGCGACCGATCTCGCCGCGAACGCCATCGGCGAAGATCGAGAAGCCCAGCCAGCTTTGATATTCGAAGCCGTGCCGCTCGGTAGGATCGAGCGTCAACGCGGCCTGATCGCGGATCGCCGACGCGATGCGCGCCAGCCCGTCGAGACGCGAAGTGAGATTGCCCGAATCGATCGCACGCAACCGCGCCATCGCGGCATCGAACGGCCCGGCCGCCTCAATCAGCGGGAGATAGCGCGAATCGATGGCCGCAACGCCGCCCGCATCCTTGGCATCGAGACGCTCGCGCAGCAGCGCCAGATCGGGCGTATCCGAAGCGAGCGTATCGACCAGATCGGGAAGCGTGAAATCCACGCTGATCCGCTTCACGCCCGCCGCCTGCAACGATTCGATCGCGACCTGGACGATCTCGGTTGCCGCAGCGACGGTATCGAGCCCGATCAGCTCGCAACCGATCTGCCGCATCGAGCGTAGTGGATCGAGCTCAGACGCCGAGAGCTTGAGCACCGGCCCGGCATAGCTGAGGCGCACCGGGCGGGGATGGTGCCCCATCCGGGTCGCAGCGATGCGACCGACCTGCGCCGTGATATCGGGCCGAATCGCAAGCGTGCGTTGCGAGACCGGATCGACGAAGCGGACCGCGTCGCGCAGGCCGCCTGCTTTCAGCCGCGCGGCGAGCCCGTCGGCGAATTCGGCCAAAGGCGGATCGACCTGCTCATAGCCATAGCCGCGCGCCACGCCGAGCACGCGCCCCTCCAGCCGCGACGCCGCATCGGCGGCGGGCGGCAGGCGGTCGTGAAAGCCCTCGGGAAGAAGTCCGGTCATGCGATCGCCTTTAGACCAACGCGTCATCCCGGCGGAAGCCCGGAAGCTCATGCGGCATGAGATCGGGCGCTTCCGCCAGAATGGCGCGCTACGCGCATCAGAACTTGAGCGCCATCGCCGTCTTCACGCCCGGAAGCGCGCGAAGCTTGGCGATCAGCTCCGGCGTGACCGCTTCGTCGACCGACAGGAGCAGCACCGCCTCGCCACCGGTTTCGCGGCGGCCGAGGTGGAAGGTGCCGATATTGACGCCCGCTTCGCCCAGCGCGGTGCCGAGGCGGCCGATAAAGCCCGGCGCGTCTTCGTTGACGACATAGAGCATGTTGCCGGCGAGATCGGCCTCAACCTTGATGCCGAACAGCTCGACAAGGCGCGGCTGGCCGTTGCCGAACAGGGTGCCGGCAACCGAACGCTCGCCCGCTTCGGTCTTGACCGAAACGCGCAGCAGCGTGTGGTAATCGCCTTCCTTCTCGGTCTTCACTTCGCGGACTTCGATGCCGCGTTCCTTGGCGAGGAACGGTGCGTTGACCATGTTGACCGTGTCCGAATGGACGCGGAGAAAGCCTGCCAGCACCGCGCTGACGATCGGCTTCTGGTTCACTTCGGTCGCAGCGCCTTCGCTGTGGATCGAGACGCGCGGGATCGTGCCGGTGGTGAGCTGGCCAACGAGGCTGCCGAGCGTTTCGGCAAGCGCCATATAGGGCTTCACGCGCGGCGCTTCCTCAGCCGAGAGGCTGGGGACATTGAGCGCGTTGGTGATGCCGCCCGAGACCAGATAGTCCGCCATCTGCTCCGCGACCTGGATCGCGACATTGACCTGCGCTTCGCTGGTCGACGCGCCGAGATGCGGCGTGGAGATGAAGTTCGGCGTGCCGAACAAGGGCGATTCCTTGGCCGGCTCCTGAACGAACACGTCGAGCGCCGCGCCCGCGATATGGCCGCTTTCGAGCCCTTCCTTGAGCGCCGCTTCGTCGATCAGACCGCCGCGTGCGCAGTTGATGATGCGGACGCCCTTCTTGGTCCGGGCGAGGTTTTCCTTCGACAGGATATTGCGGGTCTGATCGGTCAGCGGCGTGTGGAGCGTGATGAAATCGGCGCGGGCGAGCAGCTGATCGAGCTCGACCTTCTCGACGCCCATTTCGATCGCGCGTTCGGGCGTGAGGAAGGGATCATAAGCGATCACCTTCATCTTGAGGCCCAGCGCGCGATCCGCGACGATCGAGCCGATATTGCCCGCGCCGATCAGGCCCAGCGTCTTGGCGGTCAGCTCGACGCCCATGAAGCGGTTCTTTTCCCACTTGCCAGCCTGGGTCGAGGCATCGGCCTCGGGGAGCTGGCGGGCGAGTGCGAACATGAGCGCGATGGCGTGCTCTGCGGTGGTGATCGAGTTGCCGAACGGCGTGTTCATCACCACGACGCCCTTGGCCGAGGCCGCGGGGATATCGACATTGTCGACGCCGATTCCGGCGCGGCCGACGACCTTCAAATTGGTGGCGGCATCGAGGATCGCCTTGGTCACCTTGGTCGAGCTGCGGATGGCGAGGCCATCATATTCGCCGATGATCGCGGCAAGCTCTTCGGGAGTCTTGCCGGTGATTTCGTCAACCTGCACGCCGCGCTGACGGAAGATTTCCGCGGCCTTGGGATCCATTTTGTCGCTGATAAGGACTTTGGGCATTTTGAATTCCTTAGTTCCCACCGTCACCCCGGCCTTGCGCCGGGGTCCCGCTTTCGCAGGCCGGTGGGATAGAAGCGGGACCCCGGGTCAAGCCCGGGGCGACAAATCAAGGATTAAGCGGCTTTCGCTTGGGCATAGGCCCAGTCGAGCCAGGGGCCGAGCGCTTCGATGTCGGCGGTATCGACCGTCGCACCGCACCAGATGCGCAGGCCGGCAGGCGCATCGCGATAGCCGGCGATGTCCAAAGCCGCACCTTCGGCTTCGAGAAGCGATGCCATCTTCTTGATGAGCGCTTCGTCGGCACCTTCGACCGTGAGGCAGACGCTGGTGGTCGAGCGGATCGCGGCGTCGATGGCGAGGTTGCCCAGCCAGTCGCGCTCGGAGACGATCTTCTCCAGCGCCGCGGCATTGGCGTTCGAGCGGGCGATCAGCCCGTCCGCGCCACCGACCGACTTGCCCCATTCGAGCGCGAAAATCGCGTCCTCGACCGCGAGCATGCTCGGCGTGTTGATCGTTTCGCCCTTGAACACGCCTTCGGCCAGCTTGCCTTTGGAAACCAGGCGGAACACCTTGGGAAGCGGCCATGCCGGGGTGTAGGTCTCAAGCCGCTCGACCGCGCGAGGGCCGAGGATCAGCACGCCGTGCCCGCCCTCGCCGCCCAGCACCTTCTGCCAAGAGAAGGTGGCGACGTCGATCTTGTCCCACGGCAGATCATAGGCGAACACCGCGCTGGTCGAATCGGCGAAGCTCAGGCCTTCGCGGTCGTCCGGAATCCAGTCGCCATTCGGCACGCGGACGCCCGAGGTGGTGCCGTTCCAGGTGAAGAGCACGTCGTTCGACCAATCGACCGCGCCCAGATCGG
This sequence comes from Sphingomonas soli NBRC 100801, assembly GCF_001591025.1. Lineage (GTDB taxonomy): Bacteria > Pseudomonadota > Alphaproteobacteria > Sphingomonadales > Sphingomonadaceae > Sphingomonas > Sphingomonas soli. The sequence continues at coordinate 14,669 of NZ_BCTZ01000016.1, read as the reverse complement.
GCAGCTGGCCGTAATCGGCGCGCAGGACGGTCGCATCGATCTTGAGCTGCTTGACCGCGTCGGTGACCCAGCCCTCGCCGAAGCTTTCCCAGGCGAGCGCGGTGACCGGCTTCGCGCCAAGCATTGTCCACATCGCCATTTCGAAAGCGCCGGTATCCGAACCGGGCACGATGCCGATGCGGTGGGTATCCGGAAGCTTCAGCATCTCGCGCATCAGATCGATCGCGTACTGGAGACGCGTCTTGCCGATCTTGGAGCGGTGCGAGCGACCAAGGACCTGGGTATCGAGCTTTTCGGCGGACCAGCCCGGCGGCTTAGCGCAGGGGCCGGAGGAAAAATAAGGACGCGCCGGCTTTACCGCCGGGCGGGCATTCAATTCAGTCATTTAAGACTCTCCTTACAGAGAGCACGCGCGGCGTTGGGACCGCGTGGCCCGTCGACGGCCCTAAAGCCGCGCCCGCGAAAGTCAATTGCGCTGCGGTGCAGCGGGACGCAATTTTGTACCGCTCAGGGCCGGGGTGGTGGCCAATTCGCGAAAAGACCGCGATCGGTCATCCAGTCGGTAATGCGGTCGCCCCAGTGGCGCAGGCTGACTAAGGGCGTGCGCTCGCCCAGGTTGAAGGCATGGCCGCCTGCGGCGAACAGATGCATCTCGACCGACGCGCCCGCGGCGCGATAGGCGGTCATCAGATCGATCGCGGGCTGCGAGCAGCATTCGTCATCGGTCGCGGCGGTGAGCAGCAAGGGCGGCGAATCCTTCGCCACATTCTCCTCGCCGTGCAGCGGGCCGGGATAGACGAGGATCGCGAAATCGGGACGCGCGGAAAGCGCGTCGGTGGCGTCGTCCTTCTCCGGCGCAGGTGGTGGGCGAAGCGTGGCGGCGCGGGCCAGTTCGCCACCGGCGGAGAAGCCGATGACACCGACGCGCGCGGGATCGAGCGTGAACTCGGTCGCGCGGGCACGGATCGTGCGGATCGCGCGCGCCGCATCCTCACGCGCGTGATCGAACGAATAGATCGGCGAATCCTTGCCCCGAAACAGCCGGTAGCGCAGCACGAACGCCGCCACGCCGCGCTCGGCGAACCAGCGTGCGACATTCTCGCCCTCACTGGTGATGACAAGAAATTCATGCGCACCGCCGGGCATGATCACAATCGCAGCGCCCGTCCGCCGCTCGGCGCGGGCGGGATAATAAGTGATGCTGGGATTGTTGATATTGCGCGTCCAATATTCCCTGGAGATTTCGGGAATCGCCGCGCGGCTCTCGAACCCCGGGGCGCCTTTCTCCCAGAGCGGGATGCGCAGCGGATCGGCGGGCGGCGACTGGGCGAAGACTGGAAGACTGAGCGCTATCGCCAGCAAAGTCGCGAGCAACCGGATCATGCGCTTCCTCTCCAATGTAAGAGCACGCGTGATAACAGGCAGGGTTAGCGACTGTTAACCCTTACCTTGGTATCGCTTTCGCGTGCGCTTTGTATTTGCCTTTGCACCGTTGCTCCTTTCGGCCTGCGTGTTCGGCGGCGACGACGCCCCTGCCCCGCGCCCCGCGCCGATTCGCGAGCGGCCGAGCGGCCCGGTCACGCTCAACGGGCCGACGCCGCTCGCGACGCAGCAATGCTTCACCGACCTCGCTAAGGCCGATGTGCGCTATTCGGGGCTGCCCGATCGCGATTTCGGCGGCGGCTGCGTGGTGACGGGGGCGGTGCAATTGCTCGATATCGGCGTGCCCGTAACCGGCCTCAAATCGATGCGTTGCGAACTGGCCCGCACTTTCACGGCATGGGTGCGCTATGCCGTCGCACCCGCAGCGATGCAGATCCTCGGCAGCGAGCTTGTGCGCGTCGAAACCTATGGCACCTATTCATGCCGCGGCATTGTGGGCGGGGGGCCGGCGACTGCGGGCAAGATGTCCGAGCACGGCATGGCCAATGCGGTCGATGTTTCGGGCTTCGTGCTCAAGGATGGTCGCCGGATCACGATCGAGCGCGGCTGGCGCTCGGAGGATCCCGCCACGCGCCGATTCCTCAAGACGCTCCATAATTCGGCGTGCCGGCGCTTCAAGACGGTGCTCAGCCCCGATTACAACGCCGCGCATTACAACCATCTCCACCTCGACATGGGCCGGGGGCCTTTCTGCGCCTGATTGCAGACGCGCGATATTCGCCCTAAGCCGGATTAAATGAGCAACGAAACAAGAGTGCCGAGCCGGGTTTTCCAGCCGGCCCGCGAAGAAGCCGCCTGCGCGAACACCAATAGCGGCACGCCCCAGACCGAACATCCGGCCTATCGCCTCGCCTTTCAGGACATGGATTTCCTGTTGCGCGAGGATCTGCGCCCGGTGCGCTTCCAGCTCGAGCTGCTGAAGCCGCAACTGATCCTCGCCGAAGCCAATATCGCGTCGACCTTCGTCTTTTACGGGTCGGCGCGCATTCCGGAGCCGGTAAAGGCGCAGGCGCTGCTCGAAGCGGCGCAGGACGACGAGGCGAGAAAGATCGCCGAACGGCTGGTAGAGAAGAGCAAATATTATGACGTGGCGCGCGAGCTTGCCGCCAAGGTCAGTGCCTTCCCACGCGACGAGGCCGGCAAGCGGCACTTCGTCGTCTGCTCGGGTGGCGGCCCTTCGATCATGGAAGCGGCCAATCGCGGCGCGCTCGACGTTGGCGCCGAATCGGTCGCGCTCAATATCGTGCTGCCGCATGAACAGGCGCCCAATCCCTATGTGACGCCGGCGCTGTCGATGCAGTTCCACTATTTCGCGCTAAGGAAGATGCACTTCCTGCTGCACGCCCGCGCGCTGGCCGCCTTCCCGGGCGGGTTCGGGACGTTCGACGAATTGTTCGAGCTGCTGACCTTGATCCAGACCGGCAAGATCAAGCCAATTCCGGTGCTGCTCTATGGCCGCCAGTTCTGGGACCGCGTCGTCAATTTCGAGGCGCTGGTCGAGGAAGGCGTGATCGCGGCCAAGGACCTGAAGCTGTTCAACTATTGCGAGACCGCGGAAGAGGGCTGGGAGATCGTCCAGCAATTCTGGCACGATCATGAGGAGCAGCAGGTTGCGCCCACCAAGGCCGAAGCCTGAGGCGCTCCCGGCGCGACGGCCACCGGCCTCACGCAAAAAGGCCCGCTCTCCCAAGCCGGAGAGCGGGCCTTTTTAGTGGCCAGTGGAGCCGGGCTCAGTGGCCCTTCTTCTCCGCCTGCACGGCTGCCTGCGGATCGACCGACGGTGCGCCAGTGGCCGGGCTCGCCTGGTTCGACAGATTGCCGGTCTCGGCAGGTGCGGTCGCGTTCGCTTCTGCCGGAGCCGCAGCGGCGGGGGCCGCCGCCGGCAGCGGCAGGTTCGAGCCCTGCGCGTTCATATAAGCGATGATGTTCGCGCGCTCCTGACCATCCGGTACGCCGGCGAAGGTCATCTTGGTGCCAGGCGCATATTTGCGCGGCGAGGTCAGCCATTCGTCGAGCGCCTCGAAGGTCCAATTGCCCGGCACGCTCTTGAGCGCGTCCGTGAACGCGAAGCCGGCGATATGACCGTGCGGCTTGCCCACGACACCATAAAGATTCGGACCGATGCCGTTCGCGCCGCCCTGGGCGATCGTGTGGCATGCAACGCACTTCTTGAACGAGGCTTCACCCTTGGCGAGATCCGCGTCCGCGAGCCGAGTCGCGAGTGGCACAGCAGCAGCGCCGCCGCCGCCCTCGCCCGCTTCCTCGACGCCCTCGATCGGGTAACCCATCTTATCCGGGCGACCATTATGGTAGATCATCCCGCTGACGATCGAAAGACCGAGCGCGGCAATGCCGCCGGCCAATGCCCAACCTGCGATCGTGTTCGTGCGGTCTTCCATCTTGTGCCCCTGAGGAATTCTGGCTTCAAATTCGAGACCCCTCTAGTGAAGGGCTTTCCGCATCGCAAGCCGCTTGCCGGGCAGCATCGGCACGGTTAATCGCGAGCCCCCATGGAGAATTTCGCCGCACCAGCACGCCCGATCGTCGCGGCGATGATCGAGCAAGCCGCAAGCGCACCCGAACGCGCCGTCGCGTTTCAGGGCGCGCCGGGCGCCAATTCGCACATCGCGGTGCTCGAAGCCTTCCCGAACGGGCTGCCGCTGCCCTGCTTTTCGTTCGAGGATGCGATCGACGCGGTGAAGGAAGGCCGCGCGGACTGCGCGATGATCCCGATCGAGAATTCGCTCCACGGGCGCGTCGCCGACATCCATTTCCTGTTGCCCGAATCGGGGCTGGTGATCACCGGCGAGCATTTCCTGCCGATCCGCTACGCACTGATGGGCACGGGCAAGCTCGAACAGGTCAGGCAGGCGATGAGTCATCCGCAGGCGCTGGGCCAGTGCCGCCAATGGCTGAAGGCGCAGGGGATCGCGCCGCTTTCCTATCCGGACACGGCCGGCGCCGCCGCAATGGTGGCGGAGCTCGGCAATGTGGAAGTCGCCGCGCTCGCGCCGCCGCGCGCCGCCGAAATCTATGGCCTCGACACGCTGGCAAGCAACATCGCCGACGCCGAACATAATATGACGCGATTCGTCGTGCTCGCCCGGGCCGCGCCCCGGGATGCGGGTCCGGGGCCCTTCATGACGACGTTCATCTTCGAGGTGAAAAACGTGCCCGCCGCGCTCTACAAGGCGCTGGGCGGCTTCGCGACTAACGGCGTCAACATGACGAAGCTGGAAAGCTACCAGCGCGGCGGCACCTTTGCGGCCACCGAATTCTATGCCGATGTGGTCGGCAGTCCGGAAGACGCGACCGTTGGCCGCGCGCTGGAAGAGCTGCGCTTCCACACCAAGTGGATGCGCGTGCTGGGCACTTATCGGCAGGCACGCGAGCGCCCCTGAGCGCGCAAGGGGCGCGGCCGCCCCGTGCGAATGCGCAAATGTTCCCAATGTTCGCACTGACGAAGCCCGTATTGCGGACCAGTCCGGAACACCGGCACGCGGCGCTACGCGCCCAAGCAGTTATCCGAATCCTACATTACAAGCTGGGAATGCCCGTTTGACACTTATGTATAATTGTTGTGTATAGACAACATATCGCTTTTCTGAGTCGCCAGATGCCTGCCATTCACAATAGACTTGCCCTGTTTCGCGCCGAGCGCGGCATCAGCCGCCGCGCTTTGGCGGAAGCGGTGGACGTGAACCCCCAGACGATCGGCTATCTCGAACGCGGCGATTATAGCCCGAGCCTGGAACTCGCGATGAAGATCGCGCGCTATTTCGACGTTCCGCTCGAACTGCTCTTTTCCTTCGAACCCTTTGAATCCGTCGCGGCGGCGCTGCGCCGCGCGGCATCCGGCGCCGACGAATGACCAAGGAGGTCAGCATGCCACGGTTTAACGAACGCCTGTTCGACAAGCTCGACGCCGCAGCCGAGCGCACGGGAGTTCCCGCGCCGACGAAACGCCCGCCTCGTCGGCGGCATCTGCGCTGGTGGCCGATCATCGCGCTTGTGCTCGGGGCGACGGGCCTGGCCCTGAGCCTCGCGCGCGGCGATCTGTTCACAGTGAGCTACACGCTGGTCATGGCCGGTTTCGCCCTGTCCATGCCGCTGCCGATGGCCGGTCCGGTCAAGGCATGGGGCGGGCCCGACATCGCGGACGAGTTCGATCGCGCGATGCGCCTGCGGGCGTTCCTTGCGACCTTTGCCTCGATCAGCGTGATGGCGGTGATCGGCATCTGGCTGATCCTGGGGTTGAACCTGCTGGGCGCGTGGCCGAAGCAGGTGCTGATCGGCCAGATCAGCAATTTGTCGCTGTTCCTGATGACGCTCTACTCGGCGGTCCCGACGCTCTATGCGAGCTGGGCGACGCAGCCGATCGGCGAGGAGGAATAAGCCGTCAGAGCCCTTCGGCCCAGGCCGTCAGCAGCGTGTGCGCGATGGCGTAGCGCGGCGGGGCGATGAAGCCCGCATCGGCGTCTCCGGCCAGCGCCCTGCACACCTGATCGCGGGTGAACCAACGCGCATCCTCCAGCTCATGCACGTCGATCTCGATTCGCTCATCGTCCGCCACGCCGATGCACGCCATCATCAGCGATGACGGGAACGGCCAGGGCTGGCTCGCGATATAACGAACGCCGCGAACGCGAACGCCGGCTTCCTCCTCGATCTCGCGCATCACCGCACCCTCGATCGATTCTCCGACTTCGAGAAAGCCCGCGAGCGCCGAATAGCGGCCCTTCGGCCAGGATGGCTGGCGGCCGAGCAGCACACGCTCACCCAGTTCGGCGAGCATGATGACGACAGGATCGACGCGGGGGAAATGTTCGGCGTGGCAATGGGGACATTTGCGGCCCCAGCCGGCGCGAAAAATATCGGCTGGCGTGCCGCAGACAGCACAAAAGCCATGCCGCGCGTGCCAATCGACCAGACTGCGGGCAGCGGCGTAGAGCGCCGCGTCCTCGCACGTGAAGCGCTCCAGCATGCCGAACAGCGCCGGAGAGCGTGTGGCGGGCGGACGCACCCCTTCGGGAAGCGCCGAGACGAAGCGCGGCAAGCCATGCTCGAAGCCGAGGAACAGCAATTCGCCCGTCGCCTCGGCCAGATTGGTCCAGCGGAGCCGGTCATATTCGTCCAGTTCGGGATCGAGACCGTTCAGCACGAGCAACCGCGCCCTGGGGTCGGCGACAGCGGCGGCGAGCAATTCGGGTTCGTGACGGACGCGGTCTGCCCGATCGAGCGCGCCCCCGGTGAAGCCGGGCAAGTTCATGCGGTATTCGCCTTAATGTCTGGACGTTCTGCTCCCCACCGGGAGAGGATTATTGCTTCAGATCAGCGAAGATCGCCTTGGTGGTGTCGTCGCGCAGCTTGGTATCGCCGAACAGGTTGATCATCACCGTGGCGCGCACCTTGCGGGTGGGATCGACCCAGGCGATCGTGCCTGCGGCCCCGCCCCAGCCATAGGTGCCCTTGCCAACGCCGTCCGGCGTATCGGCGAGTGTGACCGAGCCGCCCGCGCCGAAGCCGAGCGGCGCACCGCCCGCGCGGTTGGCATTGAGCTGGCTGGTGTCCGTCCCCGGCGGCAGCAGGTTCGACATGGCGATGCGGACGGTTTCGGGCTTGAGGATGCGAACGCCATCCAGCGAGCCTTCATTGGCGAGCATATGGAGGAAGCGGTCATAATCGGCCGCCGACATCACCAGACTGGCGCCGCCATAAGGAAAGCTGGGTGGGCTGAGATAGACAGAGGTTTTGGCCGGATCCATCACCACGCGGGTGCCGCCGAGCGAGGCGAAATTATCGGCGAGACGGCCGACTTCGCCGGCGGGCACGGTCCAGAAGCTCGACTGCATCTTGAGCGGCGCGAAGATGCGCGTGTTGACGAACGTATCGAACGGGGCGCCGCTGGCGACCTCGATGACGCGGCCGAGCACGTCGAGGCCGATCGAATAGCTCCATTTGGTGCCGGGATCGAAGAGCAGAGGGAGCGCCGCCACCTTGTTGGCAAATTCCTCGAGCGTCGCCGGGCGCGTCGGGCGCGTGCGCGATTCGAGCGCGATGTTCACCTGCGCGGGATTGATGCCGAGGCGATTATATTCGTTGATCAGCGGCCCCGACTGGCCGGGCAGCACATAGCCGAGACCCGCCGTATGGGTGAGCAGGTGGCGTACCGTGATCTGACCCTTGGCCGGGCGGCTTTCGAGGCCCTTGGCGGGATCCACCAAGACCTGGGTGTCCTTGAACGCGGGGATATATTTGCTGATCGGATCGTCGAGCTTGAGCTTGCCCTCTTCAATCAGGATCATCGCGGCGATGCCGGTGATCGGCTTGGTCATCGAATAGACCCGCCACAGGCTGTTGGCATCAGCCTTGGGCGAATCGGGCGCGGCACCGATACGGCCTTCGGAAACCGTGGTGATCGTGTCGCCGCTGCCGGAACGGCCGGTGCGGATGACGATGCCCGAAACCGTGCCATCGGCGACATAGCGCTTCGCGACCTCGGTCTGGGCCGCGACGCCAGGCGCGGCAGGCGGAGCGACCTGCGCCGCAGCGGGGACGGCAAGCGTGACAATCCCGGCCAGTCCCAATCCGATCCATGCGCGCATCATGCTCTCCTGAAAATCCGTGCAGCCTTGGCAAACACCGTCGGCAGCCCCGCCGATTCGAGCTCAGCTATCGGCCACCATTCGCCATCGGCATTTTCATGCCCCCCGGCTTCCGCCGCCGCAAGAGCGAGTTGCAGATTGAAATGGGTAAAGCCGTGCGACGCCGATGCATCGAGCATGCGCCACGACGCGGATGTCGGCGCGCCTGCCAGCCCGGGCGGCGAATCGCTCCAGGGGCCGGTCGGCAAGGCGCGCATCCCGCCGAGCAGCCCCTTGGCCGGGCGGCGGACGAGCAGCACCCGATCGGCGCGGGTAAACCAGAACATCGTGCCGTAACGCTGCGGCTTCGGCGTCTTCGCGGCCTTGACCGGGAAAGCTTCGGGGGCGCCCGTTGCGAAGCCATCGCACGCATCCAGCAGCGGGCAAAGCATGCAGCGCGGCGCTCGCGCGGTGCAGATGCCGCTGCCCAGATCCATCATCGCCTGCGCGAAATCGCCTGCGCGGGCATCGGGCGTGACCGAATCGGTGAGCGCATGGATGCGCTTCCTGGCTCCCGGCAGCGGCTCCTCCACCGCGAACAGGCGCGAGACGACGCGCTCGACATTGGCATCGACCACCACCGCGCGCTGGCCAAAGGCGATCGCCGCGATCGCCGCCGCCGTATAGCCACCGATGCCTGGAAGTTTGCGAAGCTCGGCCTCGGTTGCGGGAAACGCCCCCATCGCGGCGACTTCGCGGGCGCATGCGAGCAGATTGCGAGCGCGGGCATAATAGCCCAGCCCGGCCCAGGCAGCCATCAGCTCGGCATCGTCCGCCGCCGCGAGCGAGGCGAAATCGGGCCAGCGCGCAGTGAACTTTTCGAAATACGGCGTCGCGCTCGCCACCTGCGTCTGCTGGAGCATGATCTCGCTAAGCCATACCCGATAGGGATCGGGCGCGTTCGCCCCCGGCTGCGCGCGCCACGGCAGCGCACGGGCGTGGCGATCATACCAGTCGAGAAGGCGGGAATGGATTGCGCGAGGCTTGTTGTCGGGCACAGGCCCCTATGGCATGGACACGGTTGGATGACGAAGCCCCCGCGCACCACGACCCGGCAGCCCAAGCCCGCGACACCGCCCCAGCGTGCGATGCGCGCGCGCGCGGTATCCGAGCTGCTGCCCGATGTGGGCCGCGCCGCATTCCGCAAGTTCGGCTTTGTCCAGCATTCGATCGTCAGCCGCTGGGTGGAAATCGTCGGCGAACGCTATGCCCGCGTCTCCACGCCCGAATCGATTCGCTTTCCACAGGGCAAGCGCGCCGAGGGCGTGCTGAGCCTCGTCGTAGGCGGCGCCCATGCCCCGATGATGCAGCATATCGCGCCCGAGATCGTCGAGCGGGTGAACCGCTTCTTCGGCTATCCCGCCGTGGCGCGGCTTTCGATCCGCCATGGCGAGGTAAAGAAGCTCGACAAGCCGCTGCCTCCGCCCAGCCTGAAGCCCCTGTCCGAGGAAATGAGCGAGAGCCTGCGCGGGATCGCCGACCCCGAACTAAAGAACGTCCTTGAAGCGCTTGCCGCCGGCGTGCTGGCAAGCGACGAAAAGCCCAAGATCGTCAGGATTGATTGATGCGTTTATTTGGTTTCCTCGCCGCCCTCTTGCTGATTTCGGGCGTGGCGACACCCGCCGCCGCGCAGAAGCGCGCCACCGCGACCGCCAAGGCAAAGCCGCCTGTGAAAGCCCCGGCCAAGCGCTGGGTCGATGTGGTCGTGCGCACGCCCGAAGGCGGCTATCGCCAGGGCAACCCCAACGCGAGGGTGAAGCTGGTCGAATATGGCGCGCGTACCTGCCCCACCTGTGCGGCGTTCGCCGAAGAGGGCGTGGGGCCGCTGCGCGCGAAATATATCGCGACGGGCAAGGTCAGCTACGAGTTCCGCGATCTGCTCGTCCACGGCGCACCCGATGCCGCCGCCGCTCTGATCAACCAGTGCGTGCCGCTGAACCGCTTTTTCCCGGTGCTCGACGCGATGTTCGCGGGGCAGCCCGCGGTGGTTGCGCGACTGCACGCATTGGAACGCGACCATGCGCGGCATCATCAGCTCGAATCGCTGCCTCCGGCCGAGTCGGTCGCGGGGTTTGCCGATGCGCTGGGCTATGTGGATTTCATCAAGCAGCACGGCGTGACCGAAGCCAAGGCGCGCGCATGCCTGGCCGATCGGGCAATGCTGGCCGGCGTGGGCCGCACCGATTCGAAAGGCGCTGCGCTCGGCGTGCGCGGCACCCCCAGCTTCATGATCAACGGCAGCCTGGTCACCCCCTACACCTGGGACGGCCTCGAGCCCTTGCTCATCGCGGCCCTTGGCTGACATACATAATCAAAACTTGGAGATGATCCCCATGCGTTCCGCCATTGCCCTGACTTCGATGCTCGCGCTTGCTGCATGCGGCGGCGGGGATTCGAACAGCTCCGCGCCCGTCGTATCGAGCACTGCCATCGCGACCGCGCCTGCACCCGTCGGCAAGGCCTGGGCCGAAACGGTCACCAAGACTCCGGAAAGCACCTTCGTGCTGGGCAATCCGGATGCGCCGATCAAGCTGATCGAATACGGCTCGCGCAATTGCCCGACCTGCGGACGCTTCGCCGCCGAGGGCATGGAGCCGCTGATGACGAAATATATCTCGACCGGACGGGTCTCCTACGAATTCCGCGACTTCCTGGTCCATGGCGCGCCCGATTTCGCCGCAGCATTGCTCAACCAGTGCGTGCCGACCGAGGCGTTCTTCACCGTGCTCGACCAGCTCTTCGCCAACCAGAACGCCTTTCTCGACCGCACCCAGGCGCTGGTCAGCCAGAATCCGCAACTCGTCGAGCAGCTCCAGAAGCTGCCGCCGGCGCAAGCAGCAGCCGGCTTTGCCGACGCGATTGGCTATATCGAGTTCATGAAGCAGCAGGGCGTGCCGGAGACGAAGGCCCGCGCCTGCCTGTCCGACCAGAAGGCCGGTGAGGCGATCTCGAAGATCAATGCTGAAGCAGTCAACACCAACCTGCCCGGCACGCCGACCTTCCTGATCAACGGCAAGGTGGTGCCGAACACCGCGTCATGGGCTGCGCTCGAGCCCGCGCTACAGGCGGCCGGCGCGCGCTAAGCCGGGGTCCAGAGACCCGAAATGCAGATCAAGCGGCTGCGGCTGACAGGCTTTAAGAGCTTCGTCGACCCAGCCGATCTGCGAATCGAACCGGGGCTGACGGGAATCGTCGGGCCGAACGGGTGTGGGAAATCAAACCTGCTCGAGGCTTTGCGCTGGGCGATGGGTGAAAACAGCGCAAAATCGATGCGCGGCGCGGGAATGGAAGACGTTATCTTCGCGGGAACCGCCACCCGGCCCGCGAGGGATTTCGCCGAAGTATCGATCCTGGCGGAGCAGGTGGGCGGCGAGGAAGAGTTCGAAGTCGTCCGCCGGATCGAGCGCGGCGCGGGATCGGCATACCGGATCAACGGCCGCGACGTGCGCGCCAAAGACGTCAGCCTGGCCTTTGCCGATGCCGCAACCGGCGCGCACAGCCCAGCGCTGGTGAGCCAGGGGCGGATCGGGGCGATCATCGCCGCCAAGCCCGCCGAACGCCGCGCGATGCTGGAGGAAGCGGCGGGGATCGCCGGACTGCACGTGCGCCGCAAGGATGCCGAGCAGAAGCTGCGCGCAACCGAGGCCAACCTGACCCGGCTGGACGAGGTGATCGGAGATCAGGAAGCGCGCGCCGCCGCGTTGAAGCGCCAGGCGCGCCAGGCCGAGCGCTACCGCGAGCTTTCCGACCGGATCCGCGTGGCCGAGGCGCGGATGATCTTCGCGCGCTGGCGCGATGCGGCGGCAGCTTCGGATGCGGCGAAGAAGGAAGCCGATGCAGCGCAGGCGCTGGTCGCGACGCGGACACAGGCGCATGAGGATGCGGTGGCCGTCCAGCAGGCCGCTGCCGAGACGCTGGCGACGGCGCGCGCCGAAGCGCTGGCGGTACGCGACCGGGCGACCGAGGCGATGCACGCGCTGGCGACCCTGCGCAGCGAGCGCGCGGCGGTCGAGCGGCGGATCGGCGAACTGAAAGAGGCCGAGCTGCGGCTGGCCGAGGATCGCGGCCGCGAAGGCGCGCTGGCCCGCGACGCCGCCGAAGCGCTGGCCCGGCTGGCGGAGGAAGAAAAGGCGCTCGACGCGCGCATCGCCTTTGCCACGACCAAGATGCCCACGCTCGACGCGGCGCTGGCCGAGGCCGAACGCGCCGCGCGCGATGCGGAGGTGGCGCTGGCGCAGGCGCTGGCCGCGCAGGCAAGCGAGGCCGCAGAAACCCGCGTCGCCGAAGCCGCGCTGGCGGCCGCTCGCACGCGGGTGGAGCGCAGCAACCGCGATCGCGACCGGATCGACGCCGAATGGCGCGCACTGCCCGATGCCGAACCGCTAAAGGCCGAAAAGGCACGCGCCGCCGAGGCACGGACACAGGCGCTGCGCCAGGCGGAGAGCGCGCGCACCGGACTGGCGCGGGCCGACGCCGAAGAGCGATCGGGGGTGGAATCGCGTAACCGGGCGCAATCCGCCCGCGCATCCGCCCACGCCGAACTGGCGCAGCTCGACAGCGAAGCCCAGGCGCTGGCCAAGGCGACACGCCCCTCGGACAAGGACCGGCTGCTGGATAAATTGAAGGTGGATGCCGGTTATGAGCGCGCGCTGGCCGCGGCGTTGGGAGACGATCTGGAGGCCGGGCTCGACCAGAAATCGGAGCGCTATTGGGCGGGAGCAGAGCCGCAGCCGGGCGATCCCGGCGCGCCGCAGGGCGCAACGCCGCTCGCCCGCCATGTGACCGCCCCGGCGGGGCTTGCGCGCCGGCTGGAGCAGGTGCTCGTCGCCGACAGCGATGACGGGCAGCCGCTCGCGGTGGGGCAACGGCTGGTGACTCTGGACGGCGTGCTGCGGCGCTGGGACGGCTATGTCGCCAGATCGGGCGGCGCGGCAGCGGCGGCACGGCTGCAGAATATCAACCGGCTGGCCGCGATCGAGAGAGCTCGCCCGGCGGCGGTGCGCGCGGTGGAAAGCGCGGATGCCGAGCTGGCGCGGATCGAGGAATCGATCGCCGAGGCCAAGCGCTCGGCGAGCGATTGCCGCCGCGTGCTGGACCATGCCGAAAATGCCGGACGCGAGGCAGGCCGCGCCGAGGATCGCGCCACGGCGCAGCTCGAACGGCTCGATTCGCAGCGCGCCGACCTGGAGGCGCGCCGTGCTCGCATCGCCGCCGAGCAGGACGAAGCCGGGGCCGAACTGGCGCGCGCCGACGCCGCCAAGACCGCCCTTCCCGATGGCAGCGCTACCCGCGACAAGGTTGCCGCGCTTTCCGCCGATGCCGAAGCCAAGCGCGCCGCCGCCGCCAATGCCCGCGCCGAGCGCGGCACGCTGGAGCGCGAGATCGCCCAGGCGCGCGAGCGCTTCGCGGCGGCAGGCGCGGAGGCGAAAAGCTGGAAATCACGCGCGGGCGAAGCGGCCCGGCGATCGGCCGAGATGGACAAACGCGGCGTAGAGCTGGCCGAAGAAAGCGAGCGCCTGTCCACCCGCCCGGCCGAACTCGATGCCAAGGTGGCGGCGGCCGAGACCGAGGCCGAGGCAGCGCGCAGCCAGTCCTCCGCAGCGCAGGCCGCCGAACAGGCCGCTGAAGCGGCGCTGCGCGAGACCGAAGGCGCAGTGCGCGCGGCGAACGAGGCGCTGGCCCAGGCCCGCGAGGAACGCGCCGGGTCGCTGGCGCGCGCGGAGAATCAGGAAGCCCGGCGGATCGAGATGGGGCGGCTTTCGGGTGAACGCTTCGAATGCCCGCCGCCCCTGCTGCCGCAAAAGGCCGGCTTCGATTCGGAGACCGTGCGCACGCCGCAGGACGAATCCACGGCGCATGAAAAACTGAGCGCCGAGCGCGAGCGGATCGGGCCGGTCAATCTGGTCGCGGAAAGCGAGCTGGCCGAACTGGAAGCCGCCTTCTCGACCAACGCGCAGGAGCGCGACGAGCTCGCCCAGGCGGTCAACCGGCTGCGCGGCAGCATCGGCACGCTCAACCGCGAGGGCCGCCAGCGGCTGCTGACCGCGTTCGAGGCGGTGGACCAGCATTTCCGCCGGCTGTTCACCACCTTGTTCAATGGCGGGCAGGCGCATCTCGAGCTGATCGATTCGGACGATCCGCTGGAGGCGGGGCTCGAGATCATGGCGCAGCCGCCGGGCAAGAAATTGCAATCGCTGACCCTGCTTTCGGGCGGCGAGCAGGCGCTGACCGCTGTGGCGCTGATCTTCGCCTTGTTCCTCACCAATCCCGCGCCGATCTGCGTGCTCGACGAAGTCGATGCGCCGCTCGACGACGCCAATATCGAGCGCTTCTGCGACCTGCTGGAAGCGATGACGCTGGAGACGACGACCCGCTACCTGATCGTCACGCACAATGCCGCGACGATGAGCCGCATGCACCGGCTGTTCGGCGTGACGATGGTGGAGCGCGGGGTCAGCCGGCTGGTGTCGGTGGATCTGGGCGGCGCGCTGGACGTGCTGGCGGCGGAGTAAAATCCCTCTCCCGCCGGGAGAGGGAGGGAGCAGCGCAGCTGCGGAAGGGTGAGGGAGATGTGCGCGTTCG
>NZ_BCTZ01000015.1 GCF_001591025.1 Sphingomonas soli NBRC 100801 | reverse complement strand
AGGTCTCCGGGGGCAGGGCGTGCGGTTGAGGGTGGCGGTCGATTCTCGACTGGAGCCCCTTGTCCATCGAGTGCCGCAGGGTGGATCCCGGAACACGTCCGGGATGACGGGTGTGGACGTGCGGAATGTCGGCTCCTCGCCCTATCCCGGCCGTTCAGCCTTATTGCCGAAGCGGTCGTTTATAGATTCACGACCTAAGCTTCGCCGAATACGCGGGCGAAGATCGTGTCGACCTGCTTGTAGTGATAGCCAAGGTCGAACTTGTCCTCGAGCTCTTCGGTGCTGAGTGCCGCGGTGACCTCGGGATCGGCCTTGAGCAGTTCGAGCAGCGAGAGTTCACCGTCCGATTCCCACACCTTCATCGCGTTGCGCTGGACGAGGCGATAGCTGTCCTCGCGGCTGACACCCGCCTGGGTGAGCGCGAGCAGCACGCGCTGCGAGTGGACGAGGCCGCCCATGCGATCGAGATTCTTCTGCATGCGCGCGGGATAGACGAGCAATTTGTCGATCACCCCGGTGAGGCGGCCTAGCGCGAAATCGAGCGTGATGGTGGCATCGGGGCCGATATAGCGCTCGACCGACGAGTGGCTGATGTCGCGTTCGTGCCAGAGCGCCACATTCTCCATCGCCGGGATGGTGGCGCTGCGGACCATGCGGGCAAGGCCGGTGAGGTTCTCGGTGAGCACCGGATTGCGCTTGTGCGGCATTGCCGACGAGCCCTTCTGGCCCGGCGAGAAATATTCCTCGGCTTCCAGCACTTCGGTGCGCTGGAGGTGGCGGATCTCGGTGGCGAGGCGCTCGATCGAGGATGCGATGACGCCGAGCGTCGCGAAGAACATCGCGTGACGATCGCGCGGGATCACCTGGGTGGAGACCGGCTCGACGCTGAGGCCGAGCTTTTCCGCAACATGCTGTTCGACGCGCGGATCGATATTGGCGAAGGTGCCGACGGCACCGGAGATCGCGCAGGTGGCGATATCTTCGCGGGCGGCGATCAGGCGTGTCTTGGCGCGGCTGAACTCGGCATAGGCCTCGGCCATCTTCAGGCCAAAGGTGACGGGTTCCGCATGAATGCCGTGGCTGCGGCCGATCGTCGGGGTCAGCTTGTGTTCATAGGCGCGGCGCTTGAGCACTTCGAGCAATTTGTCGAGATCGGCGATCAGGATGTCGCTGGCGCGGGCAAGCTGGACCGCTAGGGCCGTGTCGAGCACGTCCGAGCTGGTCATACCCTGATGCATGTAGCGGGCTTCGTCGCCGACCTGCTCGGCCACCCAGGTGAGGAAGGCGATCACGTCATGCTTGGTGACGGCCTCGATCGCATCGATCGCGGCGACATCGATCACGGGCTTGGTCGCCCACCATTTCCACAGCGCGTCCGCAGCGGCCTTGGGCACCACGCCCAGATCGGCCAGCGCCTCGGTCGCGTGCGCCTCGATCTCGAACCAGATGCCGAGACGAGTCTCGGGAGACCAGATCGCAGTCATTTCGGGGCGGGAATAGCGCGGAACCATCGGGGGGCCTTTCCGGGGATGGGGAGTCGCCCGCGCCCCTAGCAAGCGCGCTCTTATGCTTCCAGCGCTATCGCGACCCGCGCCGGCGTTGCATCGGCGACACAGGGCAAATGAAATGCGATGAACGGGGATTTGTCAGGGGTGAAGCGAGGCTAACGCCGATGAAATGCGGAACAAGCCCTCCACATTGATGGTTGTTAAGGCAAGACATTCGACGAAGCGCTGATGAACGCTTTTTGTTGTTCCGGCGTATATAAGGAGAGAATAGAGATGATTAAATCAGTTTTTCTTGCTACGTCCATGCTTATTGCTGCGCCTGCATTTGCGCAGGACGTGCCCAAGCCTGCCGAATCGCAGCCCGCGGAGGCGCAGTCTGCGCAGGATGTGCCTGCGGCTCCCGCGACCACGGCTGAGTCGGCCACGGATCAGGCTGCCCAGCCTGCGGCAACGCCGCCCGCCGACAGCACGGCGGCGACCGCTCCGGAGGCGACCGCTCCGGCGGCGCAGCCCGCCACCAGCCAGGAACAGGTTGCCCAGGCTGTTGGCCGTGATTTCGGCACCTATGATACGGACGCGGATGGCACGTTGAACGCGACCGAATTCGCCGCCTGGATGGGCACGCTGCGCAAGGCCGCCGAACCGACCTTCGCGCCGGATTCGCCCGAGGCGAAGAGTTGGGCCGACCAGGCATTCAATTCGGCCGATGCCGACAAGAGTGCTTCGGTGAACAAGCAGGAGCTTACCGCGTTCCTGACGCCGAAGAGCTCGTAACAAATCCCTCGGCGCCGTACGCATGGCGCCACTCCCGACGCCCGCCGGACTTGCCTCCGGCGGGCGTTTGCTTGCGTGGGCTGTTCGGTGGCCCCAATGCGAGCCTAGATCAGACCCTGCGCGCGCAGGCTGGTATGCCCCTGCGCGCCGATGATGATGTGATCGTGCACGGCGATGTTCAGCCGCTTGCCCGCTTCGGCAACGTTGCGGGTGATCTCGATATCGGCGCGGCTGGGGGAGGGGTCTCCCGAGGGATGATTGTGGACGAGGATCAGGGCTGCGGATTTGAGCTCCATTGCGCGGCGGATCACCTCGCGGACATGGACGGCGGCTTCGTCGATCGAGCCTTCGCTCATCACCTCGTCGCGGATCAGGATGTTCTTTGAATTGAGATGGAGCACGCGGAACCGCTCGATGCCGTGGTGCGCCATGTCGGCGCGCAGATAATCGAGAAGTGCCTGCCAGTTCGCCAGCACAGGTTTTGCCGCCACCTGCTCCCGCAGCAGGCGGAGCGCGCTGGCATGGGCGATCTTGATCGCGGCGGCAGAGATTTCGCCCATACCTTTCACCCGCAACAGGTCTTTGGAATCGGCAGTGAACACGCCTTCGATACCGCCGAATTCGCGCAGCAGGGCCTTGGCCAGCGGCTTGGTGTCGCGGCGCGGGATGGCGAGGGCGAGGATATATTCGACCAGCTCGTGATCGAGCAGCGCATCCGCGCCGCCATCAAACAGCCGCTGGCGCAGGCGCTCGCGATGGCCGGAATTGTCGGGCGCGTCGGACATGGGGCCAAGGGGTATCGGCAGTATCGCGGCCGCGCAATCGCTCGCTTTTCCCGGCTCTTCCTTGGTGCGGTGCGGCACCGGAGTTGACTCGACCCGGCACCCTGCTAAAGCGCCCCTGCCTTGGCGGGCTCGCCTTTGGGCACAAGCGCTTGGCCCTGCCGGAAACGGCGACTGGGAGAAGCGATTTGGCCGAAGAAGAGCCCGGACTGGACCCCTTGCCCGAGGATGCACGCCTGAATTCGCTCGATGAGCGATTGCAGCGGGCGAAATCGGAAGAGGCGATCAGGAACGGCAGCGGCGGGAAGGGCCAGGGGGATTACAACCTGGGCAATCGCGTGCTGGCCGAACTGATCGGCGGTATGGCCGGAGGTGCGCTGATCGGGTGGCTGCTCGATCGGTTTCTGGGCACTTCCCCCTGGCTCCTGCTCGTCATGCTCTTCATGGGCATTGTATCGGCGTTCAGGAACATCATTCGGATTTCGAACAAGCGCTCGAAGTGAGATTCTTCGGGCGCTTTGGCTAATGAGGCGGACGAACAAGCGTGGCGGCTGAATCAGGCAAGATCGACCCGATGCACCAGTTCCAGATCCAGGAGATCGGGGACCCGTTGTTCAGCATCGCAGGGCATCCGATCGCTCTCACCAATTCGGCGGTGTGGATGCTGGCGGCGGCAGTGGCGCTGTGGGCGTTCATGCTGCTCGGCATGAAGCGCCAGGTGATCCCGACGCGCGGGCAGATGCTGGTCGAGAATTTCACCGGTTTCATCACCAAGCTGGTCGATGACAATATCGGCCATGGCGGGCGCAAATACGTCCCCTACATCTTCTCGCTGTTCATGTTCATCCTGTTCGCCAACCTGCTGGGCCTGCTTCCGCTGGGTCTCGTTGGCCTGCACCCCTTCACCTTCACCAGCCACTTCACGGTGACCGGCGTGCTGGCGATCATGAGCTTCGCGATCGTGCTGATCGTCGGCTTCTGGAAGCATGGCATCAAGTTCTTCAGCCTGTTCATCCCGCACGGCACGCCGCTGCCGATGGTGCTGGTGATCTTCCCCATCGAGCTGGTCTCGTTCCTGTTCCGCCCCTTCAGCCTCGGCCTGCGACTCTTCGTTGCGATGATCGCCGGGCACATTCTGCTGAAGGTGCTCGCGGGCTTCGTGATCAATGCCGCCAATGCCAGCCCGCTCTGGGGCGGCGTGGTGGGCGTGCCCAGCTTCGTGCTGATGATCGGCGTGTCCGCACTCGAAGTGCTGGTTGCCGGCATCCAGGCCTATGTCTTTGCACTGCTCACGTCGCTGTACATCCACGACGCAGAGCATCTGCACTGAGTTTTTCGTACCAACCTACAGATACCAAGCAGGAGTTTTTAAAATGGACGCAGAAGCAGCAAAGCTGATCGGTGCAGGTCTGGCCGCCATCGGCGCCGGCATGGCCGCCATCGGTGTGGGCAACGTGTTCGGTTCGTTCCTCGAAGGCGCGCTGCGCAATCCGGGTGCGGCTGACGGCCAGCAGGGCCGCCTGTTCATCGGCTTCGCGGCCGCCGAGCTTCTCGGCCTGCTCGCGTTCGTCGTTGCGATGATCCTGATCTTCGTCGCGTAAATTTCTCCAGTTCGGGCCGGTGACGAGCCGGCCCGCAACCGGACAGGATTAAGATGCCTCAGATCTCCCAACTCGCCGAGACGTTCGCATCCCAGATTTTCTGGCTGCTGCTGACGTTCGGTTTCGTCTTCTTCGTGGTCGGCAAGATGATGCTGCCCAAGGTGCTGTCGACCGTCGACGCGCGTGACCAGTCGGTCGCGAGCGATCTCGCGGCGGCGGAAGCCGCGCGCGCCGCGGCGGACCAGGCCGAGGAAAATTGGCGGGTCCAGGAGAATGCTGCGCGCGAAGCCGCCCAGAAGCGCGTCGCCGAGGCGCGCGCCAAGGGTGCGGCCAAGAGCGAGACGACGCTCGCGGCCGGCAATGCCAAGAACGATGCGAAGCTGGCGGAAGCCGAAGCGCGCATCGCCGAGGCGACCAAGGCCGCGATGGGCGAGATCGAAGCGGTTGCAGCCGAGGCCGCAACGGACATCGTTGCGCGCATCTCGGGTGCCAAGGTGAGCGCGGCAGAGGCCAAGACTGCAGTGAAGGCGGCGCTCAATGGCTAATCATTCGGCAGCGAGCGCGGAAGTGGCGCACAATCTTTCGGAAGCCAAGCATGGCGAAGGCATGGCCGTTCCGCACACCGGCGCGGAGGGGCTGACCGCCACCACCGAAGCGCATGGCGGCGCAGAGCATGCGCCCGATCCGGCGCTGTTCGGCGTGCTCAACGCAACCGTCTGGGTCTCGATCGCGATGGCGGTGTTCATCGCCATCCTGTTCTGGAAGAAGGTGCCGTCGCTGATAACGCGCGGGCTGGACAACCAGATCGCCGCGATCCGCACCCGTCTGGAAGAAGCCAAGCAGCTTCGCGCCGAGGCAGAGGCGCTGCGCGACGAATATGCCAAGAAGATCGCCGGTGCCGAGGCAGAGGCTGCCGCGATGATCGCGCATGCCGATGAAGAGGCGAAGAGCGTGCTGGCCAAGGCCGAGGCCGACGCCAAGGACCTGACCAAGCGCCGCGCCAAGATGGCCGAGGACAAGATCGCCGCCGCCGAGCGCGCCGCGATCGCGCAGATCCGCGCCAAGACCGCCGAAGCCGCCACCAAGGCTGCCGCCGCCATCATCGCGCAAAAGCATGATGCGGGCGCTGACAAGGCGCTGGTCGACAAGACCATCGCGGGTCTCGGCCGACCCAACTGAGCCTGGACCCATCGCTGAAATGAAGAAGCCCCGGCCATCGCGCCGGGGCTTCTTCATTTTGGCCGGCTGGCGGTTCCACATGACTCCCGCCGGGAGCCATGTGGAAATCCGGGGATTACATCGTCGGGAACTTGGCCTCGGCATCCGTAACGGGATTGGTGACCAGCGTGCCGCCCTTGCGGAAGCAGATGAAGTCCATCATCGCCTCGTTGATGCTGCCAGGTGCAGGCACCTTGAGTTCGTTGATGGTCTGCGACGGCTCGGTCGAGATCAGCGCGCCGGTCTTGGTATAATAGCTATATTCCAGCGTGCGGAAATTCTTGTTGGCGCAATCATATTCCGATCGGATGGCCGCACCGTAGATCTCGCCGCTAAGCGGCTCGGCATAGATGCTGCGCGTCACCACGATGATCTTGCCGGCGATGTTGCGCAGGCTGTCCAGATCGACATAGCTGATCGTCTTTTTGTTGCCGCCGACGCGATACCATGCCTCGGCCGATGCGGTCGCAGGGAATACGACGAGCGCCAGAGCTGCCGCGATTGCCAATTTTCTCATGTGATTTCCCCCTTCATATGGTGTGGAACGTGATAGTGCATGCTTGCGATGGTGCATAGATTGGTGGTTGTTCCGGGGTTGCGGGTGCGGGCTCACAGATCATTGCCGATCACGCCGATCCAGACCTTGCGCGGGTCCACCAGCCGTCCGTCCGCGTCGAGCCGCCAGTCCGAACGGGTCACCGATCCGCCCACTTTCTGGTGCCAGACATTTCCGCCGATGCTGCTGCACACGCCGTCCTGAACCGCGACCACGACATCGACATGCGAGTCGAAGAAGCGGCCCGCGTCGAGCTGGGCGAGCGCCGCCAGATAGGTTTGCGGCGGATCGCGTTCGCCGCGCGCATTCCAGATCAGATCGCCGACCCTTGGGCGGGCCAGAGCCGGGTCATGGAGAACGAGCTTATCGCTCATCCCGTCATGCCGCCGGATTCGGTCGACATAGACCGAATGCGTCTCGTCGCCCCAAAAGGCGGCACCGGCTCCTGCTTCGCGGAAGCACCAGCTGATGAACGCGGCAGACCATGGTTCGGGAGTCAGCCCGTCCCAATCGGGCCGCCCGACGGCAGCCCAATATTCGCCGATCCGTGCCGTATGCGGCGGATCGTCCAGATTGGCACCCAGATCCCAATGATCGTCGATGTGGCGCGTCGTGCGGCGGAAGAACTCCCACTCGCGCGCCGCGACGGCGATCAGCCTGCCGGCGATTTCGCCCAATCCACGCACTCCCGAAACGGAGGGGCGCAGCACCTGCCGCGCCCGCCCTTGCGTCACATTTTCGACATTTGGATCTTGGCGTCGGTGAAGTGATCGGTCACCTGCGTGCCGCCCTTGCGATAGCAGATGAAATTCATCATCGCTTCGTTGATGCTGCCCTTGGCCGGCACCTTGTGCTCGTCGATGCTGAGCGACTTTTCGGTGCGCATCAGCTTATTCGAAGCGTCGAAATAGGTGTATTCCAGCGTACGAAAATAATTGCCCGCGCAATCATATTCCGCACGAATCTGCGTGGCGTAGATCCCGGTATCGCCGCTCAACTGCTCGCGATACACGCTCTTGGTGGTGGCCAGGATCTTGCCGCCGGCCGGCTGGATGCTGGCCAGATCGACATAGCTCATATTGTTGGCATTGCCGCCGGCTCGGTACCAATCCTGGGCGAAGGCCTGCGCTGGAAGCACGGCAAGCATCACGGCTGCCGCTCCATATACGAAACGCATGATTTTCCCCTCAATTTTTCCGGGTCGTTCAGCGCGACTCGGAATGTACATACAGCCCGCCCCTGCAATCAGCATGGCGCCGGGTGAGACGTCAATGCTAAGAATAGGGTATGTCCACGCGTAGATGGCTCGATTTCGCTGCGGTGCTGACCGGCGCGGCGATCCTGTTCATGGCGTTCGCCGCCTGGCGCAGCGCGCATCCGCTTCCGCCAAGTGCGGAGGAAATCCGCGCCCGTACCGCCGCCGAGATCAATCGTATCGAGGCGCGCGCCGCCGAGCTGGAGCGCAACGCCGCACAGTGATCCGGCCTATCCGGGCTTGCGATAGAGATGGAAGAACTGGTCGGTCTTGCCCCTGATCTCGGGGGTGAAGACGTTGGCGGTGCGCGGATCCGCCGGATTGCGCAGCACCGCGCTTTCGCCCTCGAACTTGAAGCCCACGCCTTCCAGCTCCTTGCGCGTCGCCGCGGGATCGATGCGGTGGAGCGTATCGGGGGCCGCGAAGCCGGGATCGGTGTTGGCGGCGTGATCGACCAGCACCAGCACGCCGCCGGGCTTCAGCGCCGCATATAGCCGCCCGGCAATATAGGCGGCGGCACCCGGCGGTGAGGCTTTCAGGTGCAGGTCGTGATAGTTCTGGATCGTGACGATCGCGTCGAGCGGCTCCGCGAACGCCACCGAGCCCAGGCCCGTCCGCACCGCGGTGACATTGGCATAGCCCTTCACCGCCTCGTCCTGCTCGGTCGCATATTCCTTGCGGTATGCGATGAACTCGGCCGCCTCATAGGCATAGACATGCCCCTTGGGGCCGACCAGCGGCGACAGGATCCGCGTCCAGTAACCGCCGCCCATCAAGAAATCCGCGACCTTGTCGCCGGGCTTGATGCCCGCGAACGCCAGGACTTCGCCCGGATGCCGTGCGGCATCGCGAGCGCGCTGGTCCGCCGGGCGCGCGGGATCGGCGAGCGCTGCGGTGATTGCGGGCGGCACGCTCTGGGCGTGGGCGGCCGGCGAGGCGAAAGCGAGCAGGGTGGCGGCGGCGAGCAGCTTCATGGCGAGTCTCTCCCGGTATCTATGCGGGATTATGAACCTGTCGCGCGCGGGATCAAGTTGCCGGGAGTCCGCCGCGTCCCTAGATCATCCGCAGCATGTCCGATCCCAATTCTCCCAATCGCTTCAATGAGGAAAAGGCGACCTATGCCGTTCGCGGCGCCGAGGCGCCCGATCTGGAAACGGGGGTGGCGGCGATTCGCAATGTCGTGAAGACGCTGCCGGCGCGGCCCGGCGTGTACCGGATGCAGGATGCGCGCGGCGACGTTTTGTATGTCGGCAAGGCGCGGGCGCTCAAGAACCGGGTGACCAATTACACCCAGGTTTCGCGGCTTTCGAAGCGGCTGCAGCGGATGGTTGCGCAGACGCGGTCGATGACGATCGTGACGACCAATAACGAAGCGGAGGCGCTGCTGCTCGAGGCGCAGCTGATCAAGCGCTACCGCCCGCCCTATAACGTCCTGCTGCGCGACGATAAGAGCTTTCCCTTCATCCTGCTGCGCGCCGATCACGCCTTTCCGCGAGTCCAGCTTCATCGCGGCGCGCGGCGGGCGAAGGGCGATTATTTCGGGCCGTTCGCCGGGGCGGGGCAGGTGCGCAAGACGCTCAACGCGCTCCAGAAGCTGTTCCTGCTCCGAAGCTGCACCGACGGCTTCTTCGCGACGCGCGACCGACCGTGCCTGCTCTACCAGATCCGCCGCTGCTCCGCGCCGTGCGTCGGGCGGATCGACGAAGCGGGTTATGCCGAGCTGATGCAGGACGCGAGGGATTTCCTGCAGGGCAAATCGACCAAGGTTCAGGCCAAGCTGGGCGAGGCGATGCAGGCCGCCGCCGAGCGGATGGACTTCGAGCAGGCGGCCGTGCTGCGCGACCGGCTGAAGGCGCTCACCTTCATCCAGGGCAGCCAGGCGATCAACGCCGAGGGCGTCGGCGACGCGGATATCTTCGCGCTGGCCTGCAAGAGCGGGGTGATGGGCATCCAGGCCTTCTTCATTCGCGGCGGCCAGAATTGGGGGCATCGCAGCTTCTTCCCGGCGCACACCAATGACGTGCCGGAGGATGAGGTGCTCAGCGCCTTCCTGATGCAATTCTATGAAGAGGTGCCGCCGCCGCGCAATGTGTTCGTCGATCGCGAGCTGGCCGAAGCGGAGCTGCTGGCGGAGGCGATGGCGGAGCGCGCGGGGCACAAGGTGGCGCTCAGCGTGCCGCAGCGGGGCCCGAGGCGGCGGCTGATGGAACAGGCGACGCGCAACGCCGTGGAGGCGCTCGACCGGCGCATGGCGGAGAGCACGACCCAGGCGAAGCTCCTCGCCGAAATCGCCGATGTGTTCGAGCTGCCCGACAGCCCGGACCGCATAGAGATTTACGACAACAGCCATATCCAGGGCACCAACGCGGTTGGCGCGATGGTCGTCGCGGGGCCGGAGGGGTTCCGCAAGGGCCAGTATCGCAAGTTCAACATGAAGCGTCCCGAGACGATCGCTGGTGACGATTACGGGATGATGCGCGAGATGCTGTCACGCCGTTTCGCGCGCGCGCAGAATGAGGATCCGGACAGGACGCAGGGCGACTGGCCCGATCTGGTGCTGATCGATGGCGGGCGCGGCCAGCTAAACGCGGCGGTCGGCGTGCTGGAGGATCTGGGCATCGAGGATGTCTGTATGGTCGGCGTGGCCAAGGGGCCGCATCACGGTCGCGAGGGGCGCGAAGTGTTCCACCTGATGGACGGGCGCGAGCTTATGCTGCCGGTCAATTCGCCGACGCTCTTCTTCATCCAGCGGCTGCGCGACGAGGCGCACCGTTTCGCGATCGGCGCGCACCGCACCAAGCGTGCGAAGGCGATCGGTGCGTCGCCCCTGGATGACGTTCCCGGCATCGGCCCGGCGCGAAAGAAGGCGCTATTGATGCATTTCGGCACGGCGCGCGCGGTGCGTGGCGCGAGCCTGGAAGATCTGCAAAAGGCACCGGGGGTCAGCAAGGCGATGGCCCAGCAGCTCCACGATTACTTCCACGCGGGCTGAGCGCGGCTCAGCTCGCCGGAATCAGCGTTTCGACATTCTTTGCCGCGATCGTCCAGTGATAGAGCGCGTCTGCCAGATAGCCGCGGAACTGTGGCGGATCGACCGACACGTCATTGATCCCCCCGACGCAATAGTTGGCCTTGGCGAGGATCGTTTCGCGCAGCCACGTCTCGTCGGCGGAGCCCGGGTTGGTGCGGATCAGCCGCACCGATTCCTCGGGCGCGAGCTGCACCATGCAGGCGATCGTCGTGTAGAATCTGCGGTCCATGGGTCCGCGATCGCTGCCGCGAACTTCCTCACGCGCCCGGAAGCGCGCGATGGTTTCCTTGTTGAGCGTGTCGCCCTTGGTGAGCATGAAATGCGGGGCATAGGTGCGGAACACCTCTTCGACCACAGCGAGCCGGTCATAGGGTGCGCGGCAGATCTTGAATTCCGATGCGAAGTCGGATGGCTGGGTCTTGGGAACGGCGGGCGTCCCGATGAGCCTCACATTGGGATTGGTGTTTCCCTGCGTCGCGCCGGAAAATTCGGAATTGCAGGTGCCGTAATGGCCGATGCCGGTCTGCACGGTCTTGCGGAAGCGGGGATAGCAGCCGGCGTTCGAGCGGATCAGGCGGTCGAGCGCCTTTTGCGTCGCCCGGTTGCGGACATGCCCCTCGACGACAATGCGTTGCAGGTCGAGCGAATCGTCCTTCAGGCAGCGCGCGAACATGCCCGCGTCGGCGGCGACGCTGCGGCTGAAGCGTGCGCTGGCGGGCGGCATCGGGTTGTGCCGCGGCTCGTCGCCCTTCTTCCCGGTGACCAGGATGTCGTCCTTGCCCCGCTTGGCGGCCTTGCCCTGGTCCTGCGCGTGGATCGCGGTGGTGCACGCCAGCAAGCCGGCCAGAAGCAGTGATCCCGTCACAATACGCATCGTCCATCCTCTGCTGAAAGCGCGAAAAATCGCCTGTTTCCTGCGTTGCGGCCCGTTCCCGGGGCTCACCCCCCGGGTATCAACGTCTCCACATTTTTCGCGGCAATCGTCCAGTGATACAGGGCGTCCGCAACATAGCCGCGGAATTGCGGTGGATCGACCGACACATTCTCCGCGTTGCCGGTGCAATAGGCGCTCTTTGCGATGATCGCCTGGCGCAGCTGGGTCTCCCGCGCGGAGCTGCTCGGTGCGCGCAGGAGCCGCACCGATTCCTCGGGCGCGAGCTGCACCATGCAACTGACGGTATCGTAGAAGCGGCGATCCATCGGGCTGCGATATTTGCCGCGAACCGCCTCGCGCGCGCGGAAGCGTGCGATCACGTCGCGGTTCAGCGTATCGGCGGGCGTGAGCATGAAATGCGGCGCGTAGATGCGGTACACCTCCTCCACCAACGCCATCCGGTCATAAGGCGCGCGACACACGACAGCCTCGGACTGGAAATCGGCCTTTCCCGAGATCGCGTCGGTATATCCGCTGGTTGCGCCGGCCATTTCCGGGTTGCACCTGCCGAAATAGCCGATGCTGGTGCGATTGGGACGATGCATGCGGGGATAGCATCCCCGGTGGGAGCGGATCAGCCGATCGAGCGCATATTGCGTTTTTCTGTCGCGAACATGGCCTTCCACAACGGTTCGCTGCAGATCGAGCGACGAATCGTTGAGGCAGCGCGCGAAGATGCCGCCGTCGGACGCGAAGGCCTTGCTGGTGCGCGCGGTTTCCGGCTGCAGGGGGCGGCGTGGCGCTTCTTCCTCCAGCTTGCCGGTGACGACGATATCGTTGCCGGAGGACAGCGGCTCATCCGGGTGATCCTGAGCGGATGCAGCGGTAGCGGCACCCGCCAGCGCCGCCGCGAAGAACAACGATCGTACCAACGCCAACATGACAAATCCTTTGTCGCACGTAATTTCGGCAACGCGCCTAGCATGTCTTCGAAAAGGGTGTTGCGGTATTTCCCCGGCCTTCCGGCGGATCGGGGCCGTCCCGTTAGCCCGGCGGAATGAGCGTCTCCACATTCTTCGCCGCCAGGGTCCAGTGATAGACGGCATCGGCCAGATAAATGCGGAACTGATAGGGATCGACCTTCACGGTTTTCGCATTGCCCGTGCAGAGCGGCGTACGGGAGATGATCTGCATCCGCAGCCGCGCCTCGCGCTCCAATCCCGGCTCGGCGCGCAACAGGCGGACCGAGCGCTGGGGCTCAAGCTGAACCATGCAGGCCACGGCATCGTAAAAGCGCCGATCGACGGGCGAGCGGAACTTGCCCCGCGCTTCTTCCCGCGCCCGGAAACGGGCAATCGCCGACTTGTCGAGCGTATCGCCCGGCATCAGCATGAAGTGGGGCGCGTAGGTATTGAACGCATCCTCGATCAGCGCGCCGCGATCATAGATCGCCCGGCACATCGTATAGGTGCCGATCACCACGGGATTGCAATCGCCGAAATAATTGGGTGTCGGCACTCCCGAGAAATCGCGATAGCAGCCGGTATTGGTGCGGATGACGCGGTCCAGCGCGTCCTGGGTCTTGCCGTCGCGCGCATGGCCCTCCACGATCGGCCGCAGCAGCTCCGGCGGCGCATGGCGGATGCAGCGCACGAACATGCGCGAATTCGTATTGGCCGTGCGGCTGGCGCGCGCACCCTGAGGAGGGAGCGGTGTGTTCATCGGCATCGCGTCGAACTGGCCGCTTACGGTGATGTCGTAATTGCCCGGCTGTGGGCCGGGGGGCGGCATTGCCGGCGTGGGCGTGTTGGGGGCGCTATCTTGCGCCGCCGCGGCGGGAGCCATGCCGGCGACGAATAAAGACGAGCAGATCAGTGCCAGAGCCGACGTCCGCATTGCCCCATATCCCCTTGTCGCAGCAATGAAAGTCGTCCTTTCATCCTGAATTGCCGATGAACATAATCCAACCGAAATGACATCAATATTTGCCGGACCAGCGCATTTCTCGAGAGACGGATGCGCTTGCCTCCATTTTTCGTAGCCTATTGGAACGCATGACGGAGAAAGGGCGCTTGCGGGCGCGAGGAAGGGCGCTAGGCTCGCCGGAAATTGGAGGGGCTTTCCGAATGTTCGTGCGCGCGCTGATTGCGATCCTGGCGGCTTTTGCCTGTGGCACCGCCTATGCGGGGGACAAGCCGCTATACGCCGCCGCGCCGACCTGGGTGACGCCCGCGCCGGAGATCGACTTCTCCAAGCTGACTGACCGGGACCCGATGCTCGTGCTGTTCGATCAGCAGCAGCGGATCGAGAACGGGCAGGTTTGGATCTATATGAGCCAGGCGCTGCGGGTCGTATCGCCCCAGGTGCTCAGCCAGGTGGGAACGATCCAGTTGCCATGGCAGCCGGATCAGGGCGACCTGATCGTCCATGTGGCGCAGATCGTGCGCGGCGCCGAGCGGATCGACCTGCTGGCAAAGGGTGAACCGCTCAAGGTGCTTCAGCGCGAGGAGCAACTGGAGAAGAGCCAGATCAGCGGGACGCTGACCGCGACCATGGCAGTCGAGGGGTTGCGCGTCGGAGACACCTTGATCTTTCGCTATTCGATCACGCGCAAGGATCGCGCGCTGGCCGGCAATGTCCAGACGGTGGCGCCGTTGCTGCCGGAGAATGTGCGCGCGCGATTTGCCCGCTTGATGCTCTCCTGGCCCAAAGGCGCGCCGGTGAAATGGAAGCTCTATTCGGAAGGCGTGACGCCGAAGATCACGAGTGCGGGCGGTTTCGAGACCGTGGAAATTCCGATGCCGCTTCCCAAGCAGCCCGAAATGCCGAACGACGCGCCGGGCCGCTACACCAAATTGGCGATGCTGGAGGCGACGAGCTTCGCGGACTGGGCAGCGGTGTCGAAGTCCATGGCGCCCTTGTACAAGGCCGACGGCCTGATCGCGGCGGGCAGCCCGCTCGCGGCGGAAGTGGCGAAGATTGCCAAGGCATCGACCGATCCGCGCGTGCGGACCGCGATGGCCCTGCGGCTGGTGCAGGACGAGGTCCGCTATCTCCTGAACGCGATGGACGGCGGGAATTACATTCCGCAGTCTCCGACCGCGACCTGGTCGCTGCGCTACGGCGATTGC
The DNA here is from genome assembly GCF_001591025.1 of Sphingomonas soli NBRC 100801. GTDB lineage: Bacteria > Pseudomonadota > Alphaproteobacteria > Sphingomonadales > Sphingomonadaceae > Sphingomonas > Sphingomonas soli. The sequence goes on along the minus strand of NZ_BCTZ01000015.1, from coordinate 148,734 downwards.
AAGGCGAAGACGCTGCTGCTGCTGGCGATTTTGCGCGAACTGGGAATCGAGGCGGAGCCGGTGATCGCCAGCTCATCGATGGGCGAACTGGTTCCGGCGCGTCTGGCCGCGCCCGCCGCGTTCGATCATGTGTTGGTGCGCGCCACGGTGGCGGGCAAGACGCTGTGGCTGGATGGGACGAGCGCCGGCGACCGGATCGAGGATATGGAAGACACGCCGCCGTTCCGCACGGTATTGCCGCTTCGCATGGCGGGAGCCGAGCTGCTGCCGATCGTCATGCGCCCACCGGGCCGCCCGACGATGGAAATCTCGGTGGAGCTCGATCAGCGCGCCGGGCTGACCATACCGGCGACATTCAGCTATTCATCGGTGGCGCGGGGCCCCTTGGCGGCTATGCTGCAGGCGGTCTCGACCCAGGCAACCAAGGATCAGCTCAGGGACTTTGTCGAGAAGATGGTGGGCACTGTGCTCGTCAACGCCGCCTTGGGCGATCAGGCGCTGCGCTACGATCCGGAGACGGCGACCGCGACGATCACCGCATCCGGCGTGATCGGATCGGGCTTCGAGCGCGAAAACCGCCGCTACAAGATGGTGCTCGACCGCACCGTGAACGATATAGACTTCGCACCCGATCGCGCCCGTGCGGCATGGCGGGACATTCCGGTAGCGGTAGCCCCGGATGCGACCGGCACCTATCGTCTGCGCGTGCGGCTGCCCGACAATGGCAAGGGCTTCGTGCTGGAGGGCAACCAGACGCTGCCGCCGGTACTGGCAGGCGTGCCGATGATGCGCACGGCTAGCCTGGCGGATGGCTGGGCCACGGTTGAGGATCGCTTCATGCCGGTCGGGGCCGAGATCGCGCCCGCCGATGTGGCGGCCGCGCGGACGCAGGTGACGCTCGCGAAGAAGCGGCTGCTGACCGTGCTGGCTCCCGTGAGCTACCCGCCTCATTACGAAGTGGTGGCGGCGGGGAAGGCATCGAAAATCTTCGATCCGGTGCTGGCGGTCTATGCCAAGATGATTGCGGAAGAACCCGAAGAGGTGAAATGGTATCTGAATCGCGCCAATTTCTTCCTGGGCATTTATGAGTGGCGCCGCGCGCTGGCCGATCAGGACAAAGCGATCGCGTTGCAGGCCGACGTCCGCACCTATCTTGCGCGCAGCGTGACGCGCGAGGCGCTGGGCGACGATGCCGGTGCGCTTGCCGATGCCGAAGAGGCTTATGCGCTGGAGCCGGGCAACGCCACGGCGGTGAGCCGCGTCGCGCGCCTGCGTTTCGAAAAGGGTGACCGGGACACGGCGCTTTCGATGCTCGAGGCGCAGATCGCCGAGGGCGGCAGCGGCGCGGAGGGCTATCAGACCCTGCAGGCCGAGCTGCTCGCCAAGAGCGGTCGCGCGTCCGAGGGGCTGGCGGTGCTCGACAAGCTCGTGGCCGAACGCCCGTCCGATGCCAACCGGCTCAACAACCGTTGCTGGTTCAAGGGAACGAACAATCTGGATCTGGAAGGCGCGCTCAGCGATTGCGCGAAAGGCATAGAGATCGCGGGGAGCCCCGCGCACATCTATGACAGCCGGGCGATGGTCTATTACCGGATGGGCAAGATGGCAGAGGCGCTTGCCGATCTGAACGCCGCACTGGAGGTTGTGCCGGATCAGAGCGCCAGCCTGTTCATGCGGGGCGTGGTTCGCCGCCGCATGGGAGATACCAAAAGCGGGGACAAGGATCTCGCCACAGCGCGCCTGCTCTGGCCCGTCGCCGACGCGGAATATGCGCGTTGGGGGATCAAGCCGTAAGGGTGGGGTGCCCCGTCGCCAGGATTTGGAGTTTCTTCACCCGGGGGCGTTAAGGGTCGCAGCATGGCGACGCGCGTCTTCATCACCATCGATACCGAGCTCATGTGGCGGCACCATGTCGCGGGGCTCGATACGAACGATATCGTCCAGCGTTCGCTGGAACCGGCCGGGGTGGGCGTGGGCTGGCAACTGGAGCGATTGAAGGCGCATGACCTGAAGGCATGCTTCTTCGTCGATCCGATGCCTGCGCTCGTCTATGGGCTCGATCCGGTCAAGCGCGTGGTCGCCGCGATCCTGGAGGCGGGGCAGGAAGTGCAATTGCACCTCCACCCGAACTGGACCGGCGCGCGAAAGGACGACAGGGGCGCGGCTTCGGGGCCGTTCGAGCTGATCGACTATGGCTTTGACGAGCAGGTGGAATTGCTGCGCGGCGCTTCCGACATGCTGGTCGCGGCAGGCGCGCCGGAGCCGATCGCGTTCCGCGCGGGCAGCTATTCGGCGAGCGATGATACGCTGGGCGCATTGGCGATGCTCGGCTTCGAATATGACAGCAGCCACAACGGCTCCGAACATCCCTGGCCGAGCGCGATCTCGTTGCCGGTCACGCAGATCGCGCCGATCGCGCATCGCGGGATGATCGAAGTGCCGGTCACGCTGATCGAGGACAAGAAGGGCCATTTGCGCCATTTCCAGATCTGCGCGCTTTCTACAGGCGAGATGCGGGCGGCGCTGGATCACGCGATCCGGCACGATCATGCCGCGATCACGATCGTGAGCCATGGCTTCGAACTTGCAAATCGGGCCGGTACGCGGCCTAACCATGTGCATGTGCGGCGCTTCGAGGCGCTGTGCGCGATGCTGGCCGAGCGCCGGGGGAAATTGGTGACGGAATTTTTTGGCGACCGCCCGGCGATGGCGCTGGGCGGGGATGACAGGCCGCTGGGGCCGAGCGTGCTCCGCACCCGGCTGCGTCAGGCGGAACAGCTCTGGTCCAACCTGATCGAGGAGCGCGCCGCGTGAATGCGATGAGCGATATCACTGCCCATCCAGGCCCCGCGCGGCCGATCCAGCTCAAGTTCGAAGTGGGCGCCCGCACGCTGATGGCGATCCAGCGATCGCTGGTACGCATCCCGCTGAGCCTGGACGATGCGCGCGCGGGCATGCTGCCCGAGCTTCCCGCGCTGGAGCGCGAGGCGCATGGCTATGCGATCACGTCGCTGCCCGAAAAGCTGCAGGCGCTGGTCGTCGCGGCTTCGGGGGACATGCTGCCCTTCGTGCGGCAGCGCTACACGCGCTATTTCATCGATTTCGAGGTCGGCTTCGAAGGATGGTGGAACGGCCTGTCCTCCAACGCGCGGCAGGGGCTGCGGCGCAAGGCGAAGAAGATCGCGGCCGAGAGCGGCGGCGACCTGGACGTGCGCAGCTTCACCCGGCCGAGCGAGCTCGACGAATTTCACGACGTGGCGCGCAGGATCTCGCTGCGCACCTATCAGGAAAGGCTGCTGGGCTCGGGCCTGCCCGACACGCCGGAATTCCTCCGCGAGATGGTGGCGATGTCGGCGCAGGACCGGGTGCGCGCCTGGCTGCTCTACATTGCGGGCGAGCCGGCCGCCTATCTCTACTGCCCGATCGACGGCGACAATGTGATCTACGCCTATGTCGGCCATGATCCTGCGTTCAACGATCTGTCGCCGGGCGCTGTGCTCCAGCTCGAGGCGATGCGCGACCTGTTCGACGAAAACCGCTTCGCGCGCTTCGACTTCACCGAGGGCGAAGGCCAGCACAAGCGCCAGTTCGCGACAGGCGGCGTGCCCTGCATCGACCTGTTGCTGCTCCGGCCAAGCCTGGCGAACCGCGTGACCATGGCGGCGCTGAGCGGGTTCAACCGCAGCGTCGCGCTGGTGAAGCGCGGCGTGGAGAAAGCGGGGCTGGGCAAGCTGGCGAAGAAGGTGCGGCGGGGCGGCTAGTCCCCCTCCCGCTCCGGGGGAGGATCGGCTAGGCCGGGTCCATGCATCTTCGCGCCGAAGCCATCATCCTGAGCGTCCGCGCCCATGGCGAGCATGGGGCGGTGGTGCGTGCGCTGACCGAGGAGCATGGGCTGCAGGCGGGCTATGTGCGCGGCGGCAGGTCGCGCGCGATGCGGCCGGTGTTGCAGCAGGCGAACCTCGTGCTCGGCGAATGGCGCGCGCGTACCGAGGAGCAATTGCCGGGGCTGACGGTCGAGCTGATCCACAGCCGCGCGCCGATGTTCGGCGAGGCGCTCCCCGCCGCGGCGTTCGAATGGGCGACTGCGCTGACCGCGTCGATCCTGCCCGAGGGCCAGCCTTACCCTCGAGTCCATGCCGCGCTGGAGGGCGTGCTCGGTGCGATCGAGGCGGCACCGGCGGCGCGCGGCTGGGCAGTGGCGTTGGTCCGCTACGAATTGCTTCTGCTCGCCGAGCTGGGCTTCGGGCTGGATCTGGAGCGATGCGCCGCGACAGGGAGCACGCAGGAATTGCACTTTGTCAGCCCAAAGAGCGGGACCGCGGTGAGCCGGATGGGTGCGGCAGGATATGAGAGCCGGCTGCTGCGGCTCTCCCCCTTCCTGACGCTGGGCGGGCCGGCGGAGTGGGTCGATATCTTCGACGGCCTCAAGCTTACCGGACATTTCCTGGAGCGCGACCTGCTTCACGGAAAAAGCGCGGAAGTGATCGCGGCGCGCTCACGGCTGGTCGATCGGCTCAAGCGGGCGGTTGCGTAAGGCGAAAGGGATCGGCAAAGCGCCCTGCGGAATCATAAGGGGGCGGGAATGCCACTAATAGCAGTGTTGCCGGGCGATGGGATCGGCCCGGAAGTCACCACGCAGGCGCGGCGGGTGCTCGAAGCGCTGAATCTCGATCTGCAGTTCGAGGAAGCGCCGGTTGGCGGCGCGGGCTATCTCGCCTCGGGCGTGCCGCTGCCGCCCGAGACGCTGGCGCTCGCCAAGCGCGCGGATGGCGTGCTGTTCGGCGCGGTGGGCGATCCCCGTTTCGAGGCGCTGGAGCGTCGCCTTCGCCCGGAGGCCGCGTTGCTGGCGCTCCGCCGCGAGCTGGGGCTGTTCGTCAATCTGCGCCCGGCGACGCTGTTTCCCGGCCTCGAAGACGCTTCGCCGCTCAAGCCCGAAGTGGTCGACGGGCTCGATATCGTCATCGTCCGCGAGCTGATCGGCGACGTCTATTTCGGCGAGAAGGGCCGCCGTACCACCCAGGAAGGCCTGCGCCAGGGCTATGACTGGATGTCGTACGACGAAGCCGAGGTCGAGCGGATCGCGATCGTCGGCTTCGAGATGGCGAAGCGCCGCAAGCGCAAGCTCTGCTCGGTCGACAAGGCCAATGTGCTGGAGACTTCGCAGCTCTGGCGCGACGTGGTGAACGAAGTCGCGGTGCGCTATCCGGAGGTCGCGCTGACCCACATGTATGTCGATAACGCCGCGATGCAGCTTGTCCGCCGCCCGGCCGATTTCGACGTGATCGTCACCGGCAATCTGTTCGGCGACATTCTTTCCGATCAGGCGAGCATGTGCGCCGGCTCGATCGGCATGCTGCCCTCCGCGTCTTTGGCCGACTGGAGCGGCGCCAATGGCATGTATGAACCGATTCACGGCAGTGCGCCCGATATCGCCGGTCAGGGCAAGGCAAACCCTTGCGCTGCCATCCTTTCTGCGGCCATGTTGCTCCGGCATTCTTTGGGGGAAGAAGCTTGCGCCTTGCGGATCGAAGCGGCTGTAGCGAAGGCGCTGGAGGCGGGGGCGCGAACCCCGGATCTGGGCGGCAGCCTGACGACGTCCGAGATGGGCGACGCGGTGCTCTCAGCACTGACGTGATTCCCGATCTGCTCGAGCTTGCGGTTGTCATCCCGACGTTCAACGAGCGGGGCAATGTTGCGACGCTCGTCGCGAAGCTGGATGCGGCGCTGGCCGAACGCAATTGGGAAGCGATCTTCGTCGATGACGACAGCCCGGACGGCACGGCCCAGGCCGTGCGCGACCTGGGCCGGCTCGACAAAAGAGTGCGGGTGATCCAGCGGATCGGCCGGCGCGGGCTATCTACCGCGTGCATCGAGGGGATGTGCGCGACCGCGGCGCCGATCGTCGCGGTGATCGACGGCGACATGCAGCATGACGAGACCAAGCTCGCCGAGATGCTCGATGCGCTGGAGGGCGACGACAGCCTCGAGGTCGTGATCGGATCGCGCTTCTGCGAGGGCGGATGCACCGGCGAGTGGGACAGCGACCGCGTTGCGAAATCCGCGCTGGCGACCAAGCTTTCGCGCAAGGTGCTCAAGGCCGACCTGACCGATCCGATGAGCGGCTTCTTCATGATCCGCACCCAGATCGTGCGCGATCTGGTGCCGACGCTTTCGGGCATCGGCTTCAAGATCCTGCTCGATATCATGACCGCCGCGCCGTATCCGCTGAAGTTCCGCGAAGTGCCCTATGTCTTCCGCACCCGCACCGAGGGCGAGAGCAAGCTCGATCACGTCGTGGCGATGGAATATCTGATCGCCTTGTACGACCGGATGTTCGGTAAGGTCGTGCCGGTGCGCTTCGCGATGTTCTCCGCGATCGGCGCGCTGGGGGCGGGGATCCATTTCCTGATCCTTGCGGTGCTCTATCGCGGCATGCTGCTGCCCTTCGTCGCCGCGACGATCGTCGCGACGGTGGCGGCGATGACCTTCAACTTCTTCCTCAACAACGCGCTGACCTATCGCGGCCAGCGGCTGAAGGGGGCGAAGGAATTATGGGGCGGCTGGGTAAGCTTCTGTATCGTCTGCTCGGTGGGTGCCGCTGCAAATGTCGGCGTCGCGGCGTTCCTGCATAATGTGCAGCACGGCGACTGGCGCCTGTCCGCGCTAGCGGGGATCATGGTGGCCGCCGTATGGAATTTCGCGCTGTCGTCGCGCTTCACCTGGGGGCGGTACTAAACTCCCTCTCCCGTCGGGAGAGGGAAGGGGCCCGCTCGCGAAGCGAGGGGGAAGGGTGAGGGCAGCCCATGCCTTTGGTCCTCACCCTTCCGCAGCTTCGCTGCTCCCTCCCTCTCCCAAAGGGAGAGGGATTACGCCCAGCTTGGGAACCACATCCAGTGACGGAAGCCCTGATCGCTGCTGAGCGGCGAGGCGGCGATGATCGGGTAGAAATAGACGAACGCGACCAGCGAGGTGGCGGCGAACCATTCCTCCCAGCCGCGATTCCTGCCCCGATCGAAATAGTGGAATGCCGTCGCGAGCACGAGGCAGAGGAAGATGCCCGAGAGATGATAGTAATAATAGAAACCCAGCGACTTGGGGATCACGACATAGATCGCCACGCTCGCCGTCCATAGCAGGGCGACCGCGAGCGGACGGATCGCCCTGGCGCGGAACCAGGCCCAATAGCAGGCCAGCACCGCCAGCAGACCGCCCCACATCACCACCGGATTGCCGATCAGCAGCACCCCGCGTTGCGCGCCATCATCCCATTCATAGAAATACCAGATCGGCCGGATCAGCAGCGGCCAGCTCCACCAGTCCGATTGATAGGTATGCGGTCGGAGCACCTGGGTCTGGAGCGAGAGCATCTCCCATTGCTGGGCAAAGAGGCCCGACAGAGTGAGCGGCTGGCTGGCGTAGAGGAATGCGGGGAAGAAGCTGAGGAAATAGACCGTGATGCTGACCGCGCCGAGCAGCGCCAGTGCGGGGAGCGCCGGCAGCCCGCGCCAGTGCGGCTGGTCCTTCCCCGATAGCGCGGACACTAGCGGCCTGCCCGCAATGCGCGCATCGCGGGCGCGGATGACGAGGAAGGCGGCTGCGGCGAGCGCGATATAGGGGATGGCCGACCATTTGACGCCGGTCGCCAGGCCGAGCAGCGCACTCGCGGCGATCCAGCGCCACCACACCTGTCGGCCCTGGCCCTTCATCGCCCAGAGCATCAGCACCATGCCCCAGACGATGAACGCGCCCAGGAAGATATCGAGCATCGCCGTGCGCGCCTGGACGAAGATCGTCTGGTTCAGCGCCGCAAGCGCTGCGCCGATGAGCGCGGGGCGCATCGTGCCGAGCAGCAGCCACAAAAAGGCGAAGACCCCCAGCACGGTCGCGGTGCCCGCGAAGCTGGGCATGATCCGCCAGCCGATCGGATTGTCGCCGAAAAGCACCATTCCCGCCGCGATCAACTCCTTGCCTACCATCGGATGCTCGATGTTGCGCGGGCCCGAAAGGTCTAGGATCGCCTGCGCGGCGGGCACATAATGCACCTCGTCGAACATGATCCGGCCGGGCCGGTCGAGATGGACGGTGAAGAGTAGCTGCGCGGCGAGGCCGATCAGCAACGCGACGATCCAGGGGCGGTTGCCAAGGGCCTTGATGCGATCGAGCATTGCGCTTTGATAAACGATCATTTCGCGCCCGTCATGCGGGAGTTGGTTGACGCGAGGCGCTCCCGCCCGGCAAAGCGCATATCATGAAGCGCAATACCGGCCAGGACCGCAACGTCACCCAGAACTGGAAGCCCGCGACGCAGGCGATCCGCGGGGGCACGATGCGTTCCGAATTCGGCGAGACGAGCGAGGCGCTCTTCCTCACCTCCGGCTATGCCTATGATTGCGCCGGTGATGCGGCGGCGCGCTTTGCCGGCGAGCAGGTGGGCATGACCTATTCGCGGCTGCAGAACCCGACGGTGCAGATGCTCGAAGAGCGGATCGCACTGCTGGAGGGTGCCGAGGCGTGCCGCACCATGGCGAGCGGCATGGCGGCGATGACCGCGGCCTTGCTCTGCCAGCTTGAGGCGGGCGACCACCTCGTGGCGGGCCGCGCCGCGTTCGGATCGTGCCGCTGGCTCACCGATACTTTGCTCCCGAAATTTGGGATCAACGCGACGATCATCGACGCGCGCGACCCGCAGCAGTTCGAGGATGCGGTCCGCCCCAACACCAAGGTCTTCTTCTTCGAGACGCCCGCCAATCCGACGATGGACGTGGTCGATCTGGAAGCGGTGTGCGCCATCGCGAAGAAGCATGGCATCGTCACCGTGGTCGACAATGCCTTCGCGACGCCGGTGCTCCAGCGCCCGCTCGATTTCGGCGCGGACGTGGTCGCCTATTCCGCCACCAAGATGATGGACGGCCAGGGTCGCGTGCTGGCCGGCGCCGTGACCGGCAGCGCGGCCTTCATCAACGATGTGCTGCTGCCCTTCACGCGCAATACCGGGCCGACGCTCAGCCCGTTCAACGCCTGGGTGGTGCTCAAGGGGCTGGAGACGCTGGACCTGCGCATCATGCGCCAGAGCGAGAATGCGCTGAAGGTTGCGCGATTCCTGGAAGGCCGGGTGCCGCGGGTCAATTTCCCCGGCTTGCCCAGCCATTCGCAGCACAATCTGGCGATGCGCCAGATGAAGGCGGCGGGGCCGATCTTCTCGCTGGAGGTGGATGGCGGGCGCAAGCAGGCGCATGCGCTGCTCGACGCGCTGCAGCTCATCGATATCTCGAACAATATCGGCGACTCGCGCTCGCTGATGACGCATCCGTCGTCCACCACCCATTCGGGCGTCGCCGAGGAAAAGCGGATCGAGATGGGCGTGAACGAAGGCATGCTGCGCCTCAATGTGGGCCTTGAGGATCCGGACGACCTGATCGCCGATCTGGATCAGGCGCTGAGGGCTGCCGGCTTATGATCATGAAGGCGCTGTTCAAGGAGGAAGCAGAGACGCGCGGCATCACGGTGCGCGTTTCGGTCAGCTATCTTCCCGAACAGTCGGAGCCGGATCGCGGCCGCTGGTTCTGGGCCTATCATATCCGCATCGAGAATGGTTCGCCGAGGACGGTGCAACTGCTGACGCGCCATTGGATCATCACCGACGGGCGCGGCGGTCGGCACGTGGTGGAAGGCGAGGGCGTGGTGGGCGAGCAGCCGCTGATCGCGCAGGGGGGAAGCTTCGATTATGTCTCGGGATGCCCGCTCGCGACGCCCACCGGCCATATGCAGGGCAGCTATCGGATGATCGGAGAGGACGGATCGACCTTTGACGTGGCGATACCCAAATTCATGCTGCTGGCACCGGCGGTGACGCAATGAAGCGGACGCATCTTCCCCTGAACGGCCTGCGCGTGCTCGATGCCGCGGCGCGGCACCTGAGCTTCACCCGCGCGGCGGACGAACTGGCCGTAACGCCCGCTGCCGTGGGCCAGCAGATCCGCGCGCTCGAAGATACGCTCGGTGTGGTCCTTTTCCGCCGCACCACCAAGGGCCTTGAACTTACGCAGGAAGGCGAAGCCGGCCTCGCCGCGCTGCGCGCCGGTTTCCTCCAGTTCGAGGAAAGCGTCCGCGCGATGCAGGCGGGGCAATCGTCCAAGTCGCTGACCATCGCCGCGCCGCGTGACCTGACCACCAAATGGCTGATGCCGCGCCTCGCCGAGATCGCGCGCACCGATGGCGAGCTGCGCTTCGTGCTGGTGCCGGCCGACGACACGATCGATTTCACCGAAGCCAATCTCGATCTCGCGATCCGCTGGGGCGAAGGGCCGGGGGAGCATGAGGGCGAGGCGCTGGAGAGCGACGGCATGGTGACCGTCGAGCGACCCGGCGGTGGGCAGGACGTCAAGATCTGCTGGCCGGGCTGTCTGACCGAAGATGCGGTGTCACCGGTGCGTGTGTCAGACGCGGGACTGGCGCTCGATGCGGCGGCGGAGGGGCTGGGCCGGGCGACCGTGCCCGAACTGCTCGCCCGTGCCGATATCGCCGCTGGACGCCTGGCCGTGGTCGGCGAGCCCAAGGCCTCGCGCATGGGCTATTGGCTGGTCGCCCCGCTGCCCCAGTGGCGGCAGAAGAAGGTGAAGCTGCTCGTGGACGCGCTGGCCTCCTAAGGGTCTTAGCTGCCCACTTCTCACGCTGAACTTGCGCGCGACGGAAATTGTCGGTCACGAGCGGTGGGCTGCTTCTCCACGATTCGCCGTTGCCTGTCGCTCGTTCTGGTCTGGCATATGCGCTTGGGCCGTGTAGAGCATATCCCATCAAGAGGAGCGTTTTACCATGCCAGAGAGCCCCTGGGCCCATCATCGCGCACAGGCCGGCGTGGCCGACGATATCGATTTCGAGATCAAGGGGCAGGAGCTCCAGTTCGTCGAGATCGAGCTCGATCCGGGCGAAAGCGCGGTGGCCGAGGCGGGAGCCTTGGTCTGGAAGGACGCGAGCGTCGGGATGACCACCGTATTCGGCGATGGCAGCGCCAATCAGGGTGGCGGCTTCATGGGCAAGCTGCTGGGCGCGGGAAAGCGGCTGATCACGGGCGAGAGCCTGTTCACCACGGTCTTCACGCACGAAGGATCAGGCAAGGCACGCGTGGCGTTTTCGGCCCCGGTTCCCGGGGCGATCGTGCCACTCAAGCTTTCGGAACTGGGCGGTGCGCTGATTTGCCAGAAGGATGCATTCCTTGCAGCGGCCAAGGGCGTTTCGATCGGCATCCAGTTTCAGCGCAAGGTGATGACCGGGCTGTTCGGCGGCGAAGGCTTCATCATGCAGAAGCTGGAGGGCGATGGCTGGGTATTCGTCCAGTTCGGTGGTGCCATCGTCGAGAAGACGCTGCGGCCCGGCGAGCAGCTCCATATCGATACCGGCTGCCTGGCGGCCTATACGCCGAGCTGCACCTTCGATCTGGAAACCGCGGGCGGCGTCAAGAACATGGTGTTTGGCGGCGAAGGCGTGTTCTTCGCGCGGCTGACCGGACCGGGCAAGGTCTGGATCCAGTCGCTGCCGTTCGGAAGGCTCGCCGGGCGCATCGTCGCGATGGTGCCGCAGAACCGTGGTGAAGGATCGGCGCTGGGGCCGCTGGGTGACATTATCCAGGGCAATCGTTGAGCGCCCGCGACATGCCCGTACTGGAAACCGAGCGGCTCGTGCTGCGGCCGCGACGCCCCGACGACGCCGAAGCACTTCACGAAATCTATTCGGACGCGGACCTGATGCACTGGTGGTCGCACGGCCCCCATACGACGCTCGATGAGACGCGCACCCGCATGGCGGACAAGTCGCCTGACTGGCGCTGCTGGTCGATCACCCGGCAGGGCGACGATACGGCGATCGGATTCGTCGCGGCGGGCGAGAAGCGGCAGGGCAACGTCACGGAGATCGGCTATGCGCTGGCGCGCGAGCATTGGGGCGTCGGGCTGGCGGCGGAGGCGGTGACGCGGATGATCGATCAGATCTTCGCCGAGGGACAGCGCCGCGTCTTCGCCGATACCGATCCGGAAAATACCGCCTCGCGCGCGCTGCTGGAGCGGCTGGGCTTCAAGCTCGAAGGCTATCTGCGCGCCGAATGGGAAACCCATATCGGCGTGCGCGACACGACCCTGTACGGCCTGCTTCGCGAGGAATGGCGCAGTGGCACCGCCTGATCTGAAGGACCCGGTGCAACGGGCCGCGTATGCCCGCGAATTGCACGGCGTCGCTCGAGGCGTGCGGCTGGCGGGGTTATGGCTGGCCGCATCGGGCGCGCTGGTGCTGGTCGCGCGGCGCTTCCAATGGCCCGATATACCCTTGTGGCTTGCCGCTGGCATGGTGGGGCTGGGGGCGATGCTGATGATCACCGGCATCGCGGCGCGTACGCGCTATCACGCGCTCAGGATGCGGGACTAAGTCCGAGGCTGGGCCGGGGCCCGCGCGGGATCAGTTGGCGGGACCGGCGAACTTCACAAGCGCCGCTATCAGGCTGGCGAAGCGCATGTCCTCTACCGGCGCAGCGGTGTCGTTCCAGCTTGCGGCGGCGGCGTACCATGCGCCGTCCTTGCCCTGGAGCAGCAGCGTTAGATTGATCACGCCGGGTTCCGATCCGCCTTTGAACCCCACCCATGGATATTGCGCCTTGTCGACGGCGATGCCGCTGTTCTTCGAGAGCACGGCGCGCGCGTCCTTGCCCCGCTCGCCCTCGGTATTGCGGCGTAGCCAGTCCATCACGCGGATTAGATCGCTGCTGGAGAAGAACCATTCGATCGTGCCGATCCGGCTGGGCAGGCGCGGGACGCCCGCCATCCGGAGCAGCGGCGCCATGTCAGCGCTCGCGATTTCCCCCGCGAGCATCTTGCGCTGCGCCTTGTCGTCGAGCGCTTCATATTTGTCGGCCAGCGCCCCTTCCTGCAGCCATTTGAGCTTGAAGGCTTCGAGCGTGCCGAGGAAGGGCACGTTGCGCGGATCATGGGCCACCCCGACCGTGCGCATCATCGCCTCGACCTTTTCGCGGCCCAGTGTGGCGAGCAGGATGTCGGTGGCGCTATTGTCGCTCACCGAGATCATCTGGGTGGCCAGCTCGCGCAAGCTCACCTGGGCCCCCTTGGGCTTGGCGGTGTAGCCGCCTCCGGGAAGCGGGCGGCCGTCGAGGGTGACGAGATCGTCCCACTTACGCTCGCCCTTGTTGGTCACGCGGATCAGCTCGGCGAGGATGACGAGCTTGAACGCCGAACCCACCGCGAGTCGCTGATCGGGATTGTGCGACAGCGTCAGCTCGGGCTTGCCGCTGCCCAGCCGGGCAAAGGCATAGCCGGTCGTGCCGTGCAGCTTGCCGATCGCGCCCGTCACTTCGGCCAGCGTCTTTTCCTGCGGCTCCAGCCCGGTGAAGCGCAGGCCCGAGACCTGATGCGGTTCGGCCGGATCGACAACGAGCTGGAAGACGAGAATGCCCTTTTCGGCGCGCACTCGGACGGTGCCCGAGAACGGCGTGATGAGCTTCACCTCCTCGACGGCGAGCAGCTTGCCGCCCATCGCGGCGATCTGGACATTGACCGGAGCGAACTTCGCCTTGGGCACTGCCGCCTGGAAGCCGGGGCTGAAATAGCTCTCATAGCTGCTGGTGCCGGAGATAACCGACAGAAGTTCCTGCGCACGGGCAGTGAAGGCGGGATCCGCCTGCACAGGGGCGGTCTGGATGTGCGCAGGCGGGGTCCGGGCCACGCCGGGTGCGGCGAGCAGGAGCGCGGAGAGAGCGATCAGATGGCGCATCGGAAACCTCGCTTACAGATGTAATCGTTGCATGAGGCTCTTACGCGCCGTGGAGCGACGGGCAAGCACGCCGGTCGCATCCTAGTCGCAGAAAATTATGATATCAAGATTTACGCGTCGATCGCGCCTTCCTCGAGCCGCGCGGCATTTTCCTGGATGAAGGCGAAGCGGTGCGCCGGGTTGGTGCCCATCAGCCTGTCGACCAGGTCCTTTACCCCCATCCGCTCCTCATATTCCTGCGGCAGCGTGACGCGCAGCAGGCTGCGCGTTGCGGGGTCCATCGTGGTTTCCTTGAGCTGGGTGGGGTTCATCTCGCCGAGACCCTTGAACCGGCTGACTTCGACCTTCTTGCCCTTGAATGCGGTCGCCTCGATCTCGGCGCGGTGCGCATCGTCGCGGGCGTAGAGTGACTTGGCGCCGACCGTCAGCCGGTAGAGCGGCGGCTGGGCGAGATAGAGATGCCCGCGGCGGACCAGCTCGGGCATTTCCTGGAAGAAGAAGGTCATCAGCAGCGTGGCGATATGCGCGCCGTCCACGTCTGCGTCCGTCATGATGATGATGCGCTCGTAGCGCAGATTGTCGGGCACGCAGTCCTTGCGGGTGCCGCAGCCCATGGCGAGGATCAGATCGGCGATTTCCTGGTTGGCGAGGATCTTCGCGCTGGTGGCGCTGGCGACGTTGAGGATCTTGCCGCGGATCGGCAGGATCGCCTGGGTCTTTCGGTCGCGCGCCTGCTTGGCCGATCCGCCGGCGGAATCGCCTTCGACGATGAACAGCTCGGTGCCGGCGGGATCGTCGGCCGAGCAATCGGTGAGCTTGCCCGGCAGGCGCAGCTTGCGAGCGCTGGTCGCGGTCTTGCGCTTTACCTCGCGCTCCTGCTTGCGGCGCAGGCGATCGTCCATCCGCTCCAGCACATAGCCGAGCAGCGCCTTGCCGCGGTCCATATTGTCGGCGAGGAAATGATCGAAATGGTCGCGCACCGCCTTTTCGACGAGGCTCGCGGCCTCGGGCGAGGTGAGCCGGTCCTTGGTCTGCGACTGGAATTGCGGATCGCGGATGAACACCGAGAGCATCAGCTCGGATCCGGTCATCACGTCCTCGGCGGTGATGTCCTTGGCCTTCTTGTTGCCCACCAGATCGCCGAACGCGCGGATGCCCTTGGTGATCGCGGCGCGCAGCCCCTGTTCGTGGGTGCCGCCATCGGGGGTCGGGATCGTGTTGCAGTACCAGCTGTAGGAACCGTCGCTCCACAGCGGCCACGCGACCGCCCATTCGACTCGGCCATTCGATTCGCCCGGGAAATCCTGCGCGCCCGAGAAGAAATCGGCGGTCGCGCATTCGCGGTTGGCGATCTGCTCCTTCAGGTGATCGGCCAGGCCGCCGGGAAACTGGAACGTCGCCTCGGGCGGAATTTCCTCGCCCGCCAGCGCGGGATCGCACTTCCAGCGGATCTCGACGCCCGCGAACAGATACGCCTTGGACCGCGCCAATTTGTAGAGCCGGGCGGGCTTGAAGTGCATTTCCGGGCCGAAAATTTCGGGATCGGGCGTGAAGGACACGCTGGTGCCGCGCCGGTTCGGCGTGCCGCCCAGATGCTCCAGCGGACCCAGAGTCCTTCCCTGGCTGAAGCGCTGGCGATAAAGCTGCCGGTCGCGCGCGACTTCTACCACGGTGTCGATCGACAGCGCGTTGACCACGCTGCTGCCCACGCCGTGCAGGCCGCCTGAGGTGGCATAGGCCTTGCCCGAGAATTTGCCGCCCGCATGCAGCGTCGACATGATCACTTCGAGCGCGGACTTGTCCGGGAATTTGGGATGCGGATCGACCGGCATGCCGCGGCCATTGTCGGTGATCGTGATCCGGTTGCCGGCATCGAGCGTGATCTCGATCCGCGTCGCATGGCCCGCGACCGCTTCGTCCATCGCATTGTCCAGAATCTCGGCGGCGAGATGGTGGAGCGCGCGCTCGTCGGTGCCGCCGATATACATGCCCGGGCGGCGGCGGACCGGCTCAAGCCCCTCCAGAACCTCGATCGAGGATGCGTCATAGGTGCCGGGCGCGGGATTTGGGGAAGCGAACAGATCGTCTTTGTCGGACATGCGGAACGTATAGGTGGTGGGGAGTCAGGGGCGCAAGGGTGCCATAGTGGACGCATCTGCGCTGTGGAGAATCGGCATGCGGAGATAGCCTGCAGCGATTGGAAGCTATCCCGAGGGGCCGGCATGCCGTATCTCGACGACGATATCGTGGACCTGCGCCGGGACGACGGCACCACGCGCCAATATTATTGGGGCGACGAGGTCGAGATCGTCGCACAGGACGCCCAGGGCGTCCGCATCCGCATCATCGGGTTGAACGGACCGCTCGACGAAGGGCGCGTCCGCAAGGATGCGAAGTTCCGGGACGATGCGCTGCTCCGCCTCTCGATGGTCGATGTGCAGCAGGGCGACGGGATGATCCTGGAGACGCCGGGCGGCAAACGGATCTTTATCGACGGCGGGGACAACAAACTCTTCGCCCGCCACGTGGCCGCGCGGTTTCGCGGCACGACGGCCGTCAAGCCGTTGCTCGTCGATCTGATGCTGGTCACGCATGGCGACGCCGACCATTTCGAGGGGCTGAACGAACTGCGCAAATCGGAGACCGATACACGTGCGAGCAAGCGCGTGTTCGTCGCGCCGAAGCGCTATTACCATAATGGCATCGTCAAGAGGCCGGGGAAGAAGCCCGGCGGCAGCACGCGGCCCGAGCTCGAGATGCTTGGCCCCACGACAAAAGTGGGCGGCGTGCCGCTGGTCACCGGCCTGGTCGACGATCCCGCAGCGTTGCCGCCCGGGGAGCGCAACGGCCCGTTTACCAAATGGACCGAAACGCTGGCCGCGTGGGAGCCGCGCGTGCAGTTGCTGACCGGCAGCCCGATCGAGCGCCGCCGCATCGATCACCGCAGTGGCGATGCCTTCGATTTCCTCGCCGAAGACGGGGTCACTATCGAGATGCTCGGGCCGATCGCTGAGGAAACACCTGCGGGACCCGGCCTGCGGTTCCTGAAGGATCCGCCCGACGACGCATCGCTGATGCTCGGCACGATCCAGGCGAGCGGCGGGAGCTGGTCTGCCAGCCATACCATCAACGGGCATTCGATCGCGTTCCGGCTGCGCTACGGCAATGTCCGCTTCCTGCTGACCGGGGACATGAATCAGGAAGCGGGGCAGCGGCTCCGCGAGGCCTTGCCCGGCGCGTCGCTGCGCGCGGAGATATTGAAGGCGCCGCACCATGGCTCCGCCGACTTCGACATGGAGATGCTCAAGGAAGTCGGGCCCGTTGTGTCGATGATCTCCTCAGGCGACGAGAGCAAGGCCAAGGAATATATCCATCCGCGCGCCACGCTGATGGCCGCGCTCGGCAAGGCATCGCGCGGGACGCCCGCCGTGATCTTCATCACCGAACTGGCCGCCTTCTTTGCCTATAGGGGCGAGGCGACCGATGCGGGGGGCAAGAAGTTCGTCGCGTTCGAGCGAACCAATTTCGGCATCGTCCATATCCGTACCGACGGAATGCGCGTGCTCGCGCTGACGCACTCGGGCAAGGAAGGCATGAACGAGGCGTATCGCTTCATGGTCTCGCCGAATGGCGAAGTCGTATTCGCGCCCGCGGTGGTCAAGCGCTCGGCGCCGCCCAAAAGCACCTAGCGCCGCCCGGGCTTCTTGGTCTCAGCAAAGGCAGGTCAGGCGGCAAAGGAGCATGCGGGCAATCGGGCAACTCCAATCCCAGAGGCGACACAGAAATTGAGCCGGCGGATCGCTCCGCCGGCTCCGTGATTTTAGCGAACGCGCGGACCGCCAAAGGGCAGCGGAGGCGGCGGGCGGCGATCACGGCGCGGTAGCTGCGCCTGGTAGGCGTGGCCGCAATGCTCGACGCAATAGGGGAATCCGGGGTTCACCTTGTCACCGCAGAAATGGAAATCGGGCTCGCCGGGATGGCCGAGCGGCCATTTGCAGACGCGATCGTTGAGATCGAGCAAGGTGGTCTTGCCCGCGATCGCCTCGCTCGGCTTGGCAGGAACCAGACGGCGCGGCGGGGCGGGCGTGCTCGGGGCGGACTGCTCGCCGGGATTCTGGCGCAGGAAGCCGCCGGGACCGACCGAGCGCATCACATGGACTTCGGGCGCCTTGGGCGCGTTGGCGAGCTCACCCGTCGCGCTCGGCGTGGAAATCGTCGCGGCTGAACGCGGCGCGGGCTCGGGCGGCGACTCGGGCGGCGCGGGCGCGCGCGGCGGCTCTGCTGCCGGGGCCGGGGCGGGCTTGGGCGCAGCGGCTTTGGCGGCAGCCTTGGCCTCGTTGGGCTTTACCGGCGAAGGGCGCGCGGGCAGGCCCAGGCGATGCGCCTTGCCGATCACGGCGTTGCGGCTCACTCCGCCCAGCTCCTCGGCGATCTGGGTGGCGGTCAGGCCTGAGTCCCACATCTTCTTCAGCGTATCGATACGCTCGTCGGTCCAGCTCACGCGTCTTCCTTCGTCCTGTGGCCAGCCACCTTGCTCAACCTTGGGCCACGGAGTACGCGAACCACAATGTCCAGCCAGCCTGAAATCGGTCAAAACCTCCCCGAGCCCGGCGTTCCGGTTATCCGCAACGTAAATTGGGGAGGTCTTCGGACCCTCTATATCAAGGAGGTGCGCCGATTCTTCAAGGTGCAGCTCCAGACGGTGTGGGCCCCTGCGGTCACGACCTTGCTGTTCCTGGTGATTTTTACGGTCGCCTTGGGCGGCGGCGGGCGAATGGTGACGCTGCAGGGGCAGGAGATTCACTTCGCCGATTTCATCGCGCCGGGCCTGATCGTGATGGGGATGCTGCAAAATGCGTTTGCCAATGCCAGCTTCTCGCTGCTCGTCGGCAAGATCCAGGGCACCATCGTCGATTATCTGATGCCGCCGCTATCTACTGCGGAATTGCTGTTCGCGCTGGTCGCTGGATCGGTGACGCGCGCATTTTGCGTCGGCGCCACGGTGTGGCTCGCAATGGCTTTGTGGCCGGGCGTGCATGTGACGCCGCATCATTTGTGGGCGATCCTGTGGTTCGGCCTGCTCGGCGCGGCGTTCCTTGCATTGCTCGGCGTGCTGACGTCGATCTGGGCCGAGAAGTTCGATCACGCAGCCGCGGTGACCAATTTCGTCGTCGCGCCGCTGTCGCTGCTCTCGGGCACCTTCTATTCGGTCGAGAAGCTCTCGCCGCTTTTTCAGACGATCAGCCATCTCAACCCGTTTTTCTACATCATCTCGGGCTTTCGCTACGGCTTTCTGGGCGTCGCCGACTCGCCGATCCTGCTGGGCAGCGCGGTGATCCTGGGGCTCGATATCGCGCTGGGTCTGTTCTGCTACTGGCTTCTCCGCAGCGGCTGGAAGATCAAGAGCTAGGCGCGCGCCGGGGGCCTTGCCCGATGCGCATGCCCTGCGAAACGATCCGCGCGGCAGCGGTGTTGCGCTCACCTTCGCCACCCCGTAAAAGCGCGCTTCGGCGGCCCCGAAGGCCGCTTTTTTCGTTTGAGGAGATGCGACGTGCCTACACCTGCGCTCATGCCCGTTTACCCGCGGTGCGGTGTGCGACCGGTGCGAGGCGAGGGAGTCTATCTCTATGGCGAGCAGGGTGAGCAGTATCTCGATTTTGCCGCCGGCATCGCCGTCAACGCGCTCGGCCATGGCCATCCGCATCTGACCAAGAAGCTGCAGGAGCAGGTCGCGACGCTGATGCACGTGTCGAACCTGTACGGATCGCCGCAGGGCGAGGCGCTGGCGCAGCGCATTGTTGACAACAGCTTCGCCGATACGGTGTTCTTCACCAATTCGGGCGTCGAGGCGATCGAGTGCGCGATCAAGACCGCGCGCCGCTATCACTACGTCAACGGCAACCCTGAGCGGCACAAGCTGATCACCTTCAAGAACGCCTTTCACGGCCGTTCGATCGGCGCGATCTCGGCGACCGATCAGGCCAAAATGCGCGACGGCTTCGAGCCGCTGCTGCCGGGCTTCGATTATGTGAAGTTCAACGATCTGGAGGGCGCGCTCGCCAAGATCGACGGTGAGACGGCGGGCTTCCTGGTCGAGACGGTGCAGGGCGAGGGCGGAATGACCGCTGGCACGCTCGAATTCATCCAGGGCCTGCGCAAGGCGTGCGACGAGCACGGACTGCTGCTGATCCTCGACGAGATCCAGTGCGGCTATGGCCGCACCGGCAAGATGTGGGCCTATGAGCATTACGGCATCACGCCGGATATCATGACCGCAGCCAAGGGCATTGGCGGGGGCTTCCCGCTCGGCGCGTGCCTGGCGACCGAGGAAGCCGCCAAGGGCATGGTGATCGGCACGCACGGCTCCACTTATGGCGGCAACCCGCTGGCGATGGCGGCTGGGCAGGCGGTGCTCGACGTGATGCTCGAGCCCGATTTCCTGCCGCATGTCGTGAAGATGGGCGAGCGGCTGCGCGCGGCCTTCGAGCAGCTCATTCCCAATCACGATCACCTGTTCGAGGAGATTCGCGGCAAGGGACTGATGCTCGGCATCAAGATGAAGGACACGGTCGTCAGCCGCGATTTCGTGGCGCACCTGCGCGACAATCACGGGCTGCTGACCGTGGCGGCGGGCGAGAATGTGTTCCGCGTGCTGCCGCCGCTGGTGATCAACGAGGATCACATCGCCGAATGCATCGAGCGGCTGAGCGCGGGTGCGCGCAGCTTCGCTCCGCCCAGCGATGACTGAGTTTGCGACAGTCCTCCCCCGGAGGGGGAGGTGGCATGCGAAGCATGACGGAGGGGTAATCTCCGCAGAGGCTGGCTTCTCGCTTGTGGAGACTACCCCTCCACCAGCTTCGCTGGTCCCCCTCCCCCTCCGGGGGAGGATTTGAGGTGAATATGCGCCACTTTCTCGACCTGTCCGATGCCGGCCCTGACGGCGTTGCCGCGATGCTGGCCGATGCGATCGATCGCAAGGCTGCCCGCGCCGGATGGCCCAAGGGCAAGCCCGATAGCGACGCTCCGCTCGCGGGCCGCGTGCTCGCGATGGTGTTCGAGAAGAATTCCACCCGCACCCGCGTCTCGTTCGACATGGCGATCCGCCAGCTGGGCGGCACCAGCATCGTGATGGACGCCAGCTCGATGCAGCTCGGGCGGGGCGAGCCGATCGCAGACACCGCGCGCGTGCTGAGCGGCTATTGCGACGCGATCATGATCCGGACGGATGATCACCAGAAGGTGATCGACATGGCACAATATGCCAGCGTGCCGGTAATCAACGGCCTCACGGATGCCTCGCATCCCTGCCAGATCATGGCGGACCTGCTGACGATCATCGAAAGCGACCGGGCGCTCCCCGGGCTGAAGGTCGCGTGGCTCGGCGATGGCAACAATGTGCTGGCGTCGATCATGGAAGCCGCCGGGCTGATGCACTTCGATGTCGTCGCGGCCTGTCCGCAGGGGTTCCAGCCGAGCGAGGCAGATGTGGCGCGTGGCAAGGGCCGCGCCCATGTGGTTGCCAGCGCGCGCGAGGCGGCGGAGGGTGCGGACGTGATCGTCACCGATACCTGGATCTCGATGGGTCAGGCGCATGCCGAGACCAAGCTCGCGGCGATGATGCCCTATCAGGTGGACGAGGCGCTGATGGCGCTGGCCAAGCCGGGCGCGGCGTTCCTCCACTGCCTGCCCGCGCATCGCGGCGAGGAAGTGGTGGACGCGGTGATCGATGGCCCGCAATCGCTGATCTGGCAGGAGGCGGAAAACCGGCTCCATGCCCAGAAATCGGTGCTGCGCTGGTGTTTCGGCCAGATCGGCTGAGGACCGAGCAGCCGCGCATTTGGAGGGGGGCAAAGGTCGGGTGGCGCGCCTGAGTTGTTTCGGCGGCGTGAGCGCCTACATTTCAGGCAACTTCCAACAATATGTGCCGCGCGCGGCAAGGGACACCTGGCTCTGGCCGGGTGACGAAAACATGACCGACATTGCACCCGCAACCGATCTCGATCGTACCGTGGGTTTCACCCTGCCGGAGCGCCATGCCCGCGGCCGCATCGTGCGGCTGGGGCCGGTGCTCAACCAGATTCTATCCGCGCACAATTATCCCGATCCGATCGAGCGTCTGCTCTCGGAAGCGCTCACGCTTACTGCCTTGCTGGGTTCCACGCTCAAGCAGGAGGGCGGCCAGATGACACTGCAGGCGCAGACCAAGGGCGGCATCGTCAGCCTGCTGGTGTGCGACTACCGGAATGGCGAGTTGCGCGGCTATGTGCAGTTCGATGCGGAGCGGCTTGCCCAGCTCGGCAAGAACCCGTCGGTCTATGCGTTGTTCAACAAGGGCTATCTCGCGATCACCTTCGACCAGGAGGCGACCAAGGAGCGCTATCAGGGCATCGTGCCGCTGGATGGCGATACGATCGCGCAGGCGGCGGAGAATTACTTCTTCCAGT
Organism: Sphingomonas soli NBRC 100801; assembly: GCF_001591025.1. GTDB lineage: Bacteria > Pseudomonadota > Alphaproteobacteria > Sphingomonadales > Sphingomonadaceae > Sphingomonas > Sphingomonas soli. The sequence goes on along the minus strand of NZ_BCTZ01000015.1, from coordinate 126,520 downwards.
CGGAACAGATCCCCAGCCTGGTGCGCATCGGCCTGGGCCGCGACGCGGACGGCCAGCGCATTGCCGGCGGCATCTTCCTCCAGCATCTGCCTGAGGGTGAGGTAGGCCGCGAGCGGCTGCACGCGCGACTCGACCATCCCGAATGGGAGCATGTCGCGGCGCTCGCCTCGACCATGGGTGCCGACGAACTGGCGGATGTGGCCCTTCCGCTCGAAACGCTGGTCTGGCGCCTGTTCAACGAGGAATCCGAAGTCCGCGTGCTGCCGGGCGTCGCGCTCTCGCGCGGGTGCCGCTGCGACGGCGAATATATCCGGCAGGTACTGGCGAAGTTCCCCGAAGCCGACCGCGCAACGATGGCTGATGAGAATGGCGTGATCTCGGTCGATTGCGCTTTCTGCTCGCGGCAATACCCCGTTCCGGCTGCTGACTTCGTTTCGCCGCCGTTGTAATTCGCGATTCGCGGGACTTTATGGCATGTACGCCGATGATTCGGCCGCAATGCCGTGCCGTTTTACCCCGGGGGCGGGAGTTGGAAAATGAGTGTCAGACGTATGATGCGTCCGGCCATTGCCGGCGGCTTGCTCTTGTTCGGCGGTGGCGGCGCATCCGCGCAGCGCAGCGATCAGATGGTGGTTGTGCGCGCGATACAGCCCGGCCAGTGGGTTCTCAAGGAACTGGAGGGCTCCGCGCGCAAGCTGTGCCTGACCGAGCCCGCCAAGCTCCTCCAGATCCAGCACGGCGCAGCGCAGTGCCAGCATGTCCTGATGGACAACGGCCCACGCTCGGCGACCATTCGCTATACCTGCGCGGGCCGGGGCAATGGCCGCACTACGATCACGCTGGAAACGCCTAGGCTGATCACCATCGATACCCAGGGCGTGCTCGACGGGGCACCCTTCTCGGATCAATATGAAGGACGTTGGGCCGGCAACTGCTGAGCTTCACGTTTTCTTCACGCGTCTTGGGCTATGGTGAAGGTGGCCCTTTCCGGGGCTTTCCTCTCTGGCATGGTTTTTCCCTGAACCTTGGGCCGCTTACGGGCGGCCCGTTTTGATTCGCCATTTTGTTTTTGGCGCAAAAGCCGTCTAGCGAGCCTTTCATGACACAAAGCGTTGCGATCGCCCTGGTTTCCGGCGGACTCGATTCGATGGTGAGCGCCGCGCGCGCGAAGGAGGACGGCCATCGGCTGCTCGCGCTCTCGATCGACTATAATCAGCGCCATCAGGTGGAGCTGGCTGCGGCGCGGCGGATTTCGGCGATGCTGGGCGCCGAACGCCATGTCGTGATGCCGCTCGATCTGCGCGCGTTTGGCGGATCCGCGCTCACGGACGATATCGACGTGCCGAAAGAGGGGGTGGGCGACGATATCCCGGTCACCTATGTGCCCGCGCGCAACACCATCTTCCTGAGCCTCGCACTCGGCTGGGCCGAAGCGGCGGGCGCGCGTGACATCTATATCGGCGTCAATGCGCTGGATTATTCGGGCTATCCCGATTGCCGCCCCGAATTCATCAAGGCGTTCGAGGATATGGCCGAGGTGGCGACCAAGGCGGGTGTCGAGGGCCGGCGCTTCCATATCCAGGCGCCGCTCCAGCATATGAGCAAGGCCGATATCGTGCGCGAAGCCGCGCGGCTCGGGCTCGATGCGGGCCTTAGCTGGTCTTGTTACGATCCCGCTCCGGGCGGCCTGCATTGCGGCCAGTGCGATAGCTGCCGCCTGCGCGCAAAGGGGTTTGAGGACGCCGGGATCGCCGATCCCACGCGATACGCCCAGGCGGTTTGACGATGGGTTATGCGGTCAAGGAGATGTTCCTCACGCTTCAGGGCGAGGGGGTGAATGCCGGCGCGCGGGCGGTGTTCGTGCGCTTCGCCGGATGCAATCTGTGGTCGGGCCGCGAGCAGGATCGCGGGACGGCAGTCTGCCAGTTCTGCGACACCGATTTTGTCGGGACCGATGGGCTGGGCGGGGGCAAGTTCGGCAATGCCGCAGCGCTGGCTGATGCGGCCGGGCGGCACTGGGGCGAGGGGGACGAACGGCGCTTCGTGGTGCTCACCGGCGGCGAGCCGATGCTCCAGGTCGATGATGCGCTGATCGATGCGCTCCACGCCCGCGGCTTCCGCATCGCGATCGAGAGCAATGGCACCCTACCCGTGCATCCCGGCATCGACTGGGTGTGCATCAGCCCAAAGGCGGGGAGCGAGGTGGTCCAGCGGTCGGGCGACGAACTCAAGCTGGTATGGCCGCAGCCCGGCACCGATATCGACGATGTTGAGACCTGGGATTTCGCCCATTTCCTCATCCAGCCGATGGACGATGCCCGGGGGCAGGCGAATGTTCAGGCGGCGCTCGCGCTGGCGATGGAGCGGCCCAGGTGGCGCCTGTCGCTCCAGACCCACAAATTGCTGGGGCTGCGCTAGCGTTCAGCCATGCGGCACCAGCCCTGTCCCCATCCGGCCATCCGGCGGAAGTATATTCCAACGGGGCCGGGCGGGAGAGCGGACTGGTGCGGATTGCGCTCTGCCGAAAAGCGCCTTTAGCTGTCGCGGGGCGGCAGCGGGCCGCACTTCTTCACGACATAAGCGTTCTTCTTCCAGCATTTTTCGTTGCCGAAGGGCGGAAGCTTGCTGGTTACGCGGAAGACCGGGGGGCGTTGGGCGCCGGGGCGATATTGTTCGCCCCAGGGGCGGAGGCTGTCGCGCAGCTCACGCATGCGATTTTCGGCGAGTTCGCCGAATTTTCCGGGGCGCGTGAACAGCGCGTCGCGGCCGATCGATCCGGCGGTCTGGCAGAAGGAAAGCTGGCCGCCCACGGTGGAAAAGCCCGAATAGACCCGCGTGCCGAACTTATCGAGCTCGGTCTGTCCCGCCTTGGTGGTCTTTGCCGAACGGATGAAATATTTCTCCAGCACCGAATAGGCATCGCGCAGCTCGGCCGCATGGTCCTTCAGCGTGGCGTTATAGTAATCGAGCGTCAGCAGCGTCGGTTCGAACTGGCATTGCAGCGCGGCGACGTTGAGCGCGGCGCGCAGGTTCCACACCAGTGCGGCGCGCAGTTCGGTCGCGGTGGCGCCGGGCAGCGCGGGGCCAGTCATGCCGGGCTCCGAACCGTTTACACGCTCAGCGGCCAGCGTTGCCGGCTTGAGGAAGAACTGCGCCGAGGCCGGGGCGGCTGCGAACAGGCCGGCACCTGCGGCCAGCGCAAATAGGGTACGCGAAACGAGCATCTTGCCCTCTATTTCTACTGTGTGGGCCCGGACTAGGGGTTTTCGACTCGACGCCCAAGCCCCTTTTTTCGGGACACCAGGGGCGCCTGCCCGTGAATGCGGCGAGCGGAGCGGGGATTTGCTCCAAAAGAAAAAGGGCCGCCCGGTTGCCCGGGCGGCCCTTTGTCCAACACACGCTTTCGCGTGATTACATGGCGTTGCCAGTGGTGTTGGTCGTCTCGACGGTGACGTTCTCGACCGGAGCAGCCGCGTCGATGTTGGTGACCATCGTGTCGGTGGCCGTCACGTTCTCAACCGGAACGACTTCGGTGGTGTTCGTGACGTTCGTGGTCTCGTTGCTGGTGCAAGCCGAGGCCAGGAGGGCCGCGCTGGCGATCACGATCGTGGAAATGACTGCACGCATTGAATAGCTCCCTAGATAATGGATTTGGAAAGGACGAGTACGCGTCAATAACCCAAACCGTGATAGGCATTAACCGGTTCGCGCACCAGCCTCAAGTCACGATTTTGACATTTCGACGCCCAACGAGTCCAAAAATGGCGGGAAAGTGGCGGAAAGGGCGTCGTCAAAGGCGGATGCCGTAACGTCCAGCCCCAGCGCGGCGGCGCTGGTGACGGGAAATTCAGCGATCCCGCAGGGCACGATTCCGCCAAAATGGGTCAAGTCAGGGTTCAGGTTGACGGCAAAACCATGGAGCGTCACCCATTGGCGGATGCGCACCCCGATCGCGCCGATCTTGGCCTCCTGGCCCTGGGCGTCCAGCGTCCAGATGCCGATCCGGCCCGGCGCACGATAAGCCTGGATGCCGAACGTGCCCAGCGCCGCGATCACCCAGCCTTCGAGCGCATGGACATAACAGCGCACGTCGCGCTTCCGCTCGCGCAGGTCGAGCACGACATAGCCGATGCGCTGGCCGGGCCCATGATAGGTGTAGCGCCCGCCGCGCCCGGTGCGGTGCACCGGGAAGCGGGGATCGAGCAGCTCGGCGGGGTCATTGGCGCTGGTGCCGGCGGTATAGACCGGCGGATGCTCCAGCAGCCAGATCAGCTCCCGCGCCTGATGCGCGGTCACCGCCGCTGCGCGCGCTTCCATTGCCGCCAGTGCTTCGCCATAGTCGATCCGCTCGCGTTCGACGCGCCATTCGATATCGGTATCCATCGCCGCGCCGATTGCGCCGTTGCACGGCAATGCGCAAGCATTGGCAAGGGATTGCGCGGCGGCTAACACGGCTCGCGAAGACGATGAGGACAGGGCTGGCAATGGTGAAGATGGGCACAGTCTGGGATCGGACGGCGGAATTTCTGACCGATAATATCGCGACGATTCTGCCGATCGCGCTGCTGGCCTTCTTCGTCCCGGCTTCGATCGAGGGCAATTTCCACGCGGTGATGGAGGGGGCGAGCCGTGGGCTGATCCTGTCGCTGCAGCTCATCCAGCTGGCATTTGGCGTGCTCACGGTCTGGGGGATGCTGGCGTTGACCGCGATGGCGCTTGAAAATGCCGATAGCGATCATGCCGGCCGGGTTGCGGTCCAGCGGCTGCCGGCGGCGCTGGTGGTCACGCTCGTCACCTTTGCCGGGCTGCTCCTGCTGATGGCACCGATCCCCGCAGTGCTGAGCGCCAGCGGCGTTGACGTGATGGCGATTGCCGAGGGCCGCAATTTCGATCTGCCCTCGGGCGTCGCCAGCTTCGTCGCAATCTATCTGATCCTGGCCGTCGGCTTCTCGCTGTGGCTGTGCGCGCGGCTGATCGTCGTTACCCCGGTGATCGTGCGCGAGGGCAAATGGCTGGGCTCGCTGCGCCAGTCGTGGAAGCTCACTCATGGCATCACCTGGCGGGTGATCGGGGTGATCATCCTTTTCGCCCTGCTGTCCTGGGTCGCGATCCTCGCCGCGAACACCGTGTTCGGCAGCGTGTTCGCGCTGATCGCCGGGGGCGACCGCGCCGGAGTCACGCTCTCTGGCGTGCTGACGTCGATCGTCGTCGCTGCGGTGCAGACCGGCTTCACCATGCTGATCCCGGTTTTCACGTCGAAGCTCTATCTCGCGCTGACCGCGGCTGCCGGCCTCGGCGAAAGTCCGGCCCGCGCATGACCCTCTCCCTTTCCGGCGTGTTCGCCGACGCCGGAGCGATGTGGCGCAGCCAACGCGATATATTGAGCGCGCTTGCGGGCGTGTTCTTCGTCGTGCCGATGCTCGGCATCCTGTTCCTGATGGCGCAGAGCGGATTGCCCACCGATCCCGATCCGGTGAAGCTCAACGAAGCCGTGCGAAAATTCTACGAAGACAATCTCCTGTGGTTCCTGCTCGCCAATCTCCTAATCGATTTCGGCACCTTCACGATCCTCATTCTGTTCCTCCAGCCCGGCACGCGGACGCTGGGCGAGACGATGACGCTCGCCTTGCGGCGGCTGCTGCCCCTCGTCGTGATCGATGTACTTTGCTCGATCTTGTTCGGGATCGGTTTCTCGCTGTTCGTGCTGCCTGGGCTGTTCGTCTTCGGGCGGACATGGCTCGCGGCGCCCGCGCTGGCGGCGAATCCGGATCAGGGCATCCTCGGCGCCTTTCGGCAGGGGTGGCAGCGCAGCTTCGGGTTCCGCTGGGTGGTGCTGCTTGCCGCAATGGCGATGACGGTGCTGACGGCCGCGGTCGCGATCCTGCTCGCCAGCCGCCTGCTGCTTGGCCTGCTGGTGATGGCGGCGGGGGACAACCAGTTCATCGAGATGGCTGGCTATGTGCTGATCGCGCTGCTCGGCGGCTTTGCGTGGGTGACGCTGGTGCTGATCCGCGTCTCTGCCTATCGACGCACGGAGCCGAGCACCGGGATCTGAGGCGCCGTGTCCATCGGCAGCAAGCCCAGCAGGCGCGGATCGGGGAAGGTTTCCAGCGTGCGTTTGGTCGGCACGAAGCCGTGGCGGCGGTAGAAGGGCAGGGCGTTGGGGTGGTCCAGCGTGCACGTATGCACCCACACGCGCCGAACCTGCTTGCGCCACGCAAAGGCCAGCGCATGCGCCATCAGCCAATTGCCATGGCCCTTGCCGGTCAGTTCCGGCACCAGCCCGAAATAAGCCAGCCCGCACGTCCCCTCGACGCGGAAGTCGAGCTCGATCATGCCGATTTCGATCCCTGCGCGATCGACGGCGGCATAAATTTCTATCTTCGGATCATCGAGCAGCACGCGCAGTCGCGCATCGTCCATCGCCAGCCGCGAATACCATAGCCAGGGTGCGCCGACCCGGCGGAACAGCGCCAGATAGGGTTCGCTCTCCGGTGCCACCCAATGCGACAGGCGGAACGGCGAGGGGGGCAGGGGCCGGGGGCGCGGCCGCTCGACCATCTCCATCGCGGTGCTGACCGCGGCGAGCTGATCGCCCGGAACCGGCGTCAGCCCCATGCGGCGAACCCCGTTTCGCGGGGCTGGCGCAAAGAGAGCCGCCTCAGCTCCAAGTCGCTTCCGGCGGCAGGCTCATCAGGATGGCGTCGATATTGCCGCCCGTCTTCAGCCCGAACAGCGTGCCCCGGTCATAGATCAGGTTGAATTCGGCATAGCGGCCGCGCCATTCGAGCTGCTGCTGCTTTTCCGCGGCCGTGAATTCCATGCCCATCCGCCGTCGCACGATGCGCGGGAAGATGTCGAGGAAGGTGCGGCCCACATCCTGGGTGAAGGCGAAGTTCGCGTCCCAATCGCCCTCGACATGATCGTAGAAGATGCCGCCCACGCCGCGATGGACCTTGCGGTGGGGAATGTAGAAATAATCGTCCGCCCATTTCTTGAAGCGCGGATAATGATCGGGGTCGTGCGCATCGCACGCGGCCTTGAACGCCGCGTGGAATTCGGCCGTATCCTCTTCATACGGAATCGGGGGATTGAGGTCTGCGCCGCCGCCGAACCAGCGTTTCGTGGTGACGAGGAAGCGCGTGTTCATATGCACGGCGGGCACGTGCGGGTTCGCCATGTGCGCGACCAGGCTGATGCCGGTGGCAAAGAAATGGGGGTCTTCGCCCGCGCCGTGGATGGTCCGGGCGAAATCGCCCTCGAAGGTGCCGCCCACGGTCGATACGTTGACGCCGACCTTCTCGAACACCTTGCCCTTCATCACGCCGCGCACGCCGCCGCCGCCCGGCGCGCCCGAAGGATCGATGCGGTCCCATGCCAGATAATCGAACTTCGCGTCCGATCCGGCCTCGGCCTCGATCTTCTCGAATTCGGCGCAGATCTGGTCGCGCAGCGATTCGAACCAGATGCGGGCGACGTCTTGCTGGGTGTCGAGCGGTTTCATGTCCGCGTCCCTATCCGCTGGGGCGGCCCCAAGTCGAGCGGACAGAATGTCCCACCCGTGCCGGGGAGGATCATTCGGGCCAGCCGTTCGTCTGGCGCAGCGCTTCCGACAGTGCGATTCCCGCCGAGACGCCCAGATTGAGCGAGCGCACCACGGGGCGAAGCGGAATGCGCACCACCAGATCGGCACGCTGATGGACGTGTTCGGGCGCGCCCGCGCTCTCCGAACCGAAGAGCAGGGTGTCGCCCGGCTCGAATCCCGCCTGATGCAGCGGCGTATTCCCTTTGGTGCTGAACAGAATCAGCCTGCCCGGAACCTGCGCCGAAAAGGCATCCCAATCGGCGTGACGGGTGATTTCGACATGATCTTCATAGTCCATCGCCGATCGCTTGCGGCGCTTGTCGCTCCACGGAAAGCCCATCGGCTCGATCAGATCGACCCCCGCGCCCAGGCATGCCGCAAGGCGCAGAACGGCACCGACATTGCCCGCAATCTCGGGCTGGAAAAGGGCTAGTCGCATCCCCGTCCCCTAGCGCTCTCGCGCTCCGCCTAACAAGAGCGTCAAAATGGAGTTGGCAAACGGCTTCCCCCGCGTCTATCAGCGCCCGAAGCCACCGGGGGCAACCGGGCGGCTCTACGTCCGTATCCGCGCATCCGTCGCGGCAAGTTTCGAAGTGCAAGGGCTCAAGCATGGCAATGCAAGACGGTGTTCCCCCCGATATGACGATCGCCCCGGGCGGCGATGTCCTCGAGAATCCGCGCCGCCGCGATTATCTGAACTACGCTGCGGTCTCGGTCGCGGCCGTGGGCGCGGGCGTCGTGGTGCTGCCGCTGGTCAATTCGATGAACCCGTCGGCCGATGTGCTCGCGCTTTCGAGCACCGAGATCGACGTCTCGGCGATCGAGCCGGGTCAGGCGATCAAGGCCAGCTTCCGCAAGCAGCCTTTGTTCGTCCGCAACCTTACCGCTGCGGAAATCGCGGAGGCCGACAAGGTCGACGCATCTTCGCTGCGCGATCCCCAGACGCTTGAGGACCGCACCAAGGAAGGCAAGCGCAACTGGCTGATCACGATGGGCGTCTGCACCCATCTCGGCTGCGTGCCGCTGGGCGCGGGCGAAGGCGAGAATCGCGGCCCGTTCGGCGGATATTTCTGCCCGTGCCACGGCTCGGCCTATGACACTGCGGGCCGCATTCGTCAGGGTCCGGCCCCGACGAACCTGGTCGTTCCGGAATATGAATTCACGTCCGACACTGTCGTCGTGGTCGGTTGAGGTAGCGAGACATGAGCTTCCCCTGGGCAAAGCATTACGAACCGAAGCAGCCGCTAATGAAGTGGCTCGACGAGAAGCTGCCGCTTCCGCGCTTCGTCTATAACGCGGTCGGCGCGGGCTATCCGGTGCCGCGCAACCTGAACTATTTCTGGAACTTCGGCGTGCTCGCCGGGGTGGCACTGGTCTGCCAGATCGTCACCGGCATCGTGCTGGCGATGCACTTCCATTCGAGCGCCGCCGGCGCCTTCGAATCGGTCAATGTCGGCATCATGCGCGACGTGAACGCAGGCTGGTTCCTCCGCTTCGCGCACGCCAACGGCGCTTCGATGTTCCTCACGGTCATCTACATCCACATGTTCCGTGGCCTTTATTACGGTTCGTACAAGGCGCCGCGCGAGATGGTGTGGCTGCTCGGCGTGGTCATCTTCCTGCTGACCATGGCAACCGCGTTCATGGGCTATGTGCTCCCCTGGGGGCAGATGAGCTTCTGGGGTGCGCAGGTCATCACCGGCTTCTTCACCGCGGTTCCCGTGGTGGGCGAGTGGGTCCAGGTGTGGCTGCTCGGCGGCTATGCGCCGGACGACGCGACGCTGAACCGCTTCTTCTCGCTCCACTATCTGCTGCCGTTCGTGATCCTGGGCGCAGTCATCCTGCACATCTGGGCGCTCCACATCCCCGGCTCGGGCAACCCGACCGGCGTGGAAGTGAAGGGGGAGCAGGATACCGTTCCGTTCCATCCTTATTACACCGCGAAGGACGGCTTCGGCGTCGGCGTGTTCATGATCGTCTTCTCGATCCTGATCTTCTACGCGCCGGATTATCTGGGCCATGCGGATAACTATATCGCCGCCAACCCGCTCTCGACGCCCGCGCACATCGTGCCCGAATGGTATTTCTGGCCGTTCTACGCGATCCTGCGCGCCTTCACCGCGGACTTCATCATCGCAGCGAAGCTGTGGGGCGTGGTGGCGATGTTCGGATCGATCCTGATCCTGTTCTTCCTGCCCTGGCTCGATAAGTCGCCGGTGCGCTCGGCAAGCTATCGTCCGATGTACCGCATCGCTTTCTGGGTCCTCGTCGTCGACGTGCTGATCCTCGGCTATTGCGGCGGCTCGGCGGCAACGCCCGGCATCGTCATCACCAGCCAGCTCGCATCCGCATATTATTTCGCGCACTTCCTGATCATCGTTCCGATCATCTCGCGCCTCGAACAGCCCAAGCCGCTGCCCAACTCGATCACCGAGGCTGTGCTGGCGAAAAAGGGTGGCTCGCAGGTCACCGAGACGGCGCTGAGCGCGTAAGGGGAAAACAGGACAATGCTTCCGCTCTTCATCCGCTCGATCAAGTTCCTCATCGGGGGCGCGTTCGTCTTCGTGCTCGGCCTCGCGCTGTTCGGCACGGTCAAGACCGCCATCACCGAGCCTGAGCCCGAGACCGCCGAACACGCGATGCACAAGCATCCGAAGGATCTGAAGCTCGCCTCGGACGGCGTCTTCGGCAAGTTCGACAACGCGCAGCTCCAGCGTGGCTTCCAGGTTTACAAGGAAGTCTGCGCAGTCTGCCACTCGCTCAATCTGGTCTCGTTCCGCGAGCTCGGCCAGCTTGGCTATTCCGAAGCCGAGGTAAAGAAGATCGCCAAGGACTGGGCCACCAAGCAGCCCGTGTTCGACGATAAGGCCGGCACCTGGGGTGAGCGCGACAATCTTCCCTCGGATCGTTTCCCGAAGGTCTATTATGCCGGCACCGGCACGCCGCCCGATCTCAGCCTGATGGCCAAGGCTCGCCACAATGGCGGCGCCTATATCTATTCGCTAATGACCGGCTATGACGAGAAGCCTTCGGCCGAAGCGCTGAAGAAGTTCCCGGAATTCGCGAAGCCGGCGGAGGGCATGGCCTTCAACCCGTACTTCGCGAACCTGAACCTCTCGATGCCCGCTCCGCTGACCGGCGAGGGCCAGGTGACCTATGCCGACGGCACGCGCGCCACGGTGGATCAGATGTCGAAGGACGTAGCTGCGTTCCTGGTCTGGACCGCCGAACCGCACGCCCAGAGCCGCAAGGCAGCGGGCTTCGCCGTCATCCTGTTCCTGCTCTTCGCAACGGCACTCGCCTTCGGCGCGTACCGGACCGTCTGGAAAGGAGTGAAGCACTGAGCTTCGCGCACAGGCTGAAACAGAAAAGGCCGGGGGAAACCCCGGCCTTTTTCTTTGTGCGGGCGGGGTGGCGGCGCTGTGTGGAAAGCCACCCCGTCAGGTTCTTTCTTAAACTTTTCCTCCCTCGCTTCAGCGGGGGAGGGGGACCACGAAGTGGTGGAGGGGGCCTCTCCACGCGCGGTGTCGCTCGCGGCTACGCCCCCCTCCGTCAGCCCCGGACAAGCCCGGGCCTGCCACCTCCCCCGCTAAAGCGAGGGAGGAAGGAAGCTCGATCGCCGGACCGGCAACCCATCAGCTGCGGTCTGCGGGCCGCCGCCCGATCAGGCCGATCGAGACAAACCCAAGCACCTGCTCGTCATTCTGGTTGAAGGTCCGCATCTGGCTGCGCACGCTGCCCATCTCCGGGCGGCTGCGTGACGGGGTGACTTCCAGCACCTCGGTCTCGCAGCGGAGCACGTCGCCCGGATAGACCGGCCTCAGCCAGCGCAGCTCGTCGATCCCCGCCGCGCCCAGGCTCGCCTGCGGATTGGCCTCCATCTCGGCCACGAACATCGCCATGGTCATCGAGCAGGTATGCCAGCCGCTCGCCGCGAGCCGCTTGAAATGGGTCTGCGCCGCCGCCTCGTCGGATAGGTGGAAGGGCTGGGGATCATATTTGCGGGCGAAGTCGAGCACCTCTTCGCGCGTGACTTCGTAACGGCCGAAGCTGCGCTTCATGCCAACGGAGATGTCTTCGAGATACAGCATGCAGTAAGTTTCGGATGAAAACTGGAGTTTGGCAAGCCGGTATCAGCGCCGGATCAATACTCCGCGGAACACCGCGTCGCTGCCGTCCTTGTCCGTAGCGGCGGGTAGCCCCAGCAGGTCGCGGAGCAGCGGATAGACATCGACATTGTCGAACGGCGGCAGCTTGGCGGGGCGGAAGGCGGGGCCGCTGGCGATGAACAATGCCGCCATCTCGGGCGATTCATGGTCATAGCCGTGCCCGCCGCCCACGCTCGCCCTTCTGGGCGCGCGATCGGTCACTTCCCAGCCGGGCTCGGCCAGGCAGAGGATCGCCGGGATGCGCGGGTTGCTGCCATAATGGAAGCGCGCGGGGATTTCGCTCTTGCGCCAGCATTCGAAATGCGGGTGCTTGCCCAGCAGCGCCTTCTCGACCGCCGCCTCCTTGCCCTCGGCCGGATAGAGGCTGGCATAGGATCCGCCCTCGACCAGCCGGAAGTCCTCCTTGGCGACATAATCGGTGAGCAGGGCCACGCGCTCGCTGCTGGTCTGCGCCATGCCATGATCGGCGACGATCACCAGATTGGCCGGCTGGTCCAGCGCGGCGAGCCCGGCGATGAGCTCGCCGATCTTCCCGTCCACCTCGGCCACCGCATCGGTCGTGCGCTGGTCGCCGGGGCCATAGGTATGGCCGATCGTGTCGACCAGATCGAAATAGGTGGTGATGAATTTCGGGCGTATCCCGGCCGACCGCCGCAGCCAGTCGAGCACGCCGTTGACGCGCTGGGTGTCCGAAATCACCTGGTTGAACTGTGCCCAGTCCGAAGGCCGCGTGCCGCCGGTGATCGTATAGGGCCAGTCCTGCTCCCTGGTGCCGCCCACGGCCACGTTGGAGCCGGGCCAGAACATCGTCGCGGTGCGGATGCCCGCTTTCTCGGCATCCACCCAGATCGGATCGGCGGCGCTCCACCAGAAGGGATCGTCGCTCGCCATGGTGAAGACTTCCTTCGGCCGCGCGGCGTCTTCCATCTTGTTGGCGACGATGCCGTTGCGGTCGGGGCGCAGCCCGGTGACGATCGTCCAGTGATTGGGGAAGGTCTTGGACGGGAAGCTCGGGCGCATCGATGCGCTGATGCCCTTCGCCGCCAGCGCCGACAGGTTGGGCGTCACGCCGCGGTCGAGATAATCGGGCCGGAACCCGTCGATCGAAATCAGGATCGTGACTGGCGCCTTCTTCTCGACGGTGGCGGTCTGCGCCGATGCCGGGAGCGCCGCGATCGCGCAAAGCGGAAGAAGGGCGGCAAGGGCCGCGGCGGCGATCTTGGAAGTCCAGCGCATGGCGTGCTTCTGGCACCAGATTATTGCGCGCGAAAGTCTCTCAATTCCCGAGAGACAAGCGGGCGAACAGCGTCGCGCTCACCGGTGCCCGTCCATAGGTGGTATCCAGCGCGCGGGGCTTGGCATAGGCCGCCAGGCTGCCGCCCAACGCCAGCTCGGCATCGCCCAGCGGCACGCGATAGGCATAGCCGCCCTCGAACCGGGTCACGCGGAATTTGCGGTCGTGCAGCGGATCGGCATGATCGGGAAACAGTTCGTCATTGGCGACATTCTCGATCCGTCCGAACAGGCTGTGATGCGCGCCCAGATCCCAGTTCGCCTCGCCCGAAAAGGCGGTGAGCGTGTCGCCGGGCACGCGGCGCTTCGCCGCTGCCGCCAGCATCGCGGAGAAGCCGCCGCGCGCGTAATGCACGCTCGCGGTGGTGCGCTGCTCATCGGCCCCCGCATGCCCGGCCTCGGGCGATTCCAGCCGGCCATGGCTCACCTGCACCGCCCAGTTGGGCGAGGGGGTCAGCGTCGCGCGCAGGCTCCAGCTATCCAGCTTCGGCGTGTCCAGATTCCAGCGCCTTTCATCGGGCTCGCGCCCCTTGAACGCGGATGCCTCGAACTGGAGGAGCGGGCCGCGCACCCCCGCCGTCACCACGCTATAGGTGATGTGCGTGCTGTCAAACCAATGGTGCGCGATCGGGGAGAGCGCCAGATAGCGCGCCGAGCGCCTGTGCATGAATGCGCTCGGCCCCAAAGCGGGCTCCGCCACCGGGCCGCCATACAGAAAGACGCTGGTGTCCCGCGCCACGTCCAGCTCCACGCGCCCGGACAATTCCATGAACAGGTCGTGCGGATGCTGCCGGTCGATCAAAGGCCGCCCATGCGCGGTCTCGCCCGTTGCGAACAGATTGGGATAGCCCCGCTGGCCCATTGCGGGCTCAAGGCTCCCCATCGCGCGAAACTCTACCCGGCCGCCGTCAAATGCGCGCGTGGCGCTCAGCATCGCCATCGACTCGACGAACGTCATCCTGTCGCCGCGCGGGCCGCCCTGATCGGTGGCGACCAGATTGAGCATCCCGTGCGCCATCACCATCCAGTCGCCCGCCGCCAGATGCAGCCCATGCATCGCGCCTTCCGCGCCCGGCAGCAGCGACGTGCCCGAACCCTGCGTAGCGCGCGGCGCGGGAGCTTTGGCGGCGCTGCCTTCGGCCATGCCATGCATCGAATGATCCTGCGGCGCTGGTGCAGCGGAAGGCGCGGGCGAGGGGGCGCCCATGTCGTGCATCGAATGATCCTGCGGCGGGGCGGGAGTCGGTGCCGACGCGGGCATGCCGTGCATCGAATGGTCCTGCGCCGCGGCAATGCCGGGTGCGAGCAGCGCGAGCGCGGAAAACAGATGCTTTGCCTTGGATGTCATGCCCATCCTATAGCCCCAGTACCATAGTACGGAGTCAAGACGTGGCTGCACTCACGATCGGAAAGCTCGCCGAAGCGGGCGGGGTGGGGGTCGAGACGATACGCTATTATCAGCGGCGCGGGCTTCTGAACGAGCCGGAGCGTTTCGGTGCGATCCGCCGCTATGGCGATCCCGATCTGCGGCGCCTGCGCTTCATCCGATCGGCCCAGGCGGCTGGCTTCACGCTGGAGCAGATCGGCGAATTGCTCGCGCTCGACTCCACCGATGACCGCGCCCGCGCCCGCGAACTGGCGACCGAGCGTATCGCCGCGCTCGACGCCCGCATTGCCGAGATGGAGCGCGCCCGCAATTCGCTGAGGAAGCTGGCGAAGGAATGCGGCGGCGGCGCGGCGGGGCCCTGCCCGATCCTCGCTGCGTTCGAGAGCTGACCGGGGCTAGCCGGCTATCTCGATCCGGTTCCGCCCGTTGGCCTTTGCGCGATACAGTGCGTCGTCCGCCGCCTTGATGAAATAGCTTTGGTCGGGGTGCCCGCTATGCGCCGCCAGCCCGATCGATGCGGTCACGCGCAGCGGGGTGCCCTGCGCCACGTCATAGGGCTGGGCGGCGACGCTTTCGCGGATGCGTTCGGCGATGCCATGCGCTTCCTCAAGCGGGGTTTCGGCTGAGACGATCAGGAACTCCTCGCCGCCATAGCGGAACACGAAATCGCTCGGGCGCACATTGTCCATGATGACCTGCGCCACCTGGCGCAGCACGACGTCGCCGGTCTGGTGGCCAAGCGTGTCGTTTATCGCTTTGAAGCGATCGACATCGATCAGCATGATCGACAGCGGCGTCTGGTGGCTGTTGGCGTAGGTTACCTCACGCCCCAGGATCGCGGGCAGGAAGCGCCGGTTGAGCGCGCGGGTCAGCGGATCGCGGCCCACTTCCATCGCGCTGAGCGTCTGGAAAAGCTCGCTGACCAGAAACCCGACCCGGTCGATCGCAACCTGCAGGCTGGCCAGCAGGTCCGTATTGCGGGCCGGCGTTGCGGCGAGCTGCGGCAGCAGCGTCGTATCGATGGTTTCGATCTCGGCCAGCAGGTCGCGCAACTGGGCCGAGTTCTGGAACATGAACTCGGCGCGGTGGCGGATCCAGAAGCCGAATTCCGATTCGCTCACCTTTTCCAGCGCTTCGCCGCGCAGCAGGGCGAACAGCGACTTCTGGCTCCAGGCGAGCAGGCTCGCGCGCTGCGCCTCCTTCTCGCTCGTCAGATCCTGATCGAGCGAGAAGAGCCGATAGGCCTCGTCCAGCCGCGCGCCGTCGGTCGTATCCTTCACATAGGCCTGGCTCATCAGCATGATCGCGCGATCGATCCGCTCATCGGCAAGCTGGGCCACCTCGAGCGCGCCTTCGTCGTCCCGCGCGCGCAGATGCTCGAAGATCTGCTTCTTCAGGATGATCGCGCCCTCCATCACCACATGGATGGGAATCTTGATGCGGGCATGCACCTGTCCAACGACGCGCTGCTTCTCCTGGAGCGCGGGCGAATCCTGGATCGCCTCGACGTCCAGCAGGCTGCGCAGCCAGTCGAGCAAGGATGTGCTCAGCCTGCCGTGCACCGCATCGTTGCTCAGGAATTGCGCGGCATCCGCATCGCGCATCAGCGTCTCGTAGAATTTGGCGACCATCGCCTCGCCATGTTCGGAAACGATGGCCTGAAGCACGGCTATCGGGTCAGCCGCGGGGCCCGCGGCTGAGATACGCATCAACATCGGGTAACATTCCTCTGTAGAAGCAACCTGTTAGGCGGTGGGACCTAACAAACTCCTATCCCGGCTAGGGGGTGACTACTTAGCTGTGGAGGAAGTGCATCACGTCGCCGTCATGGACGATATAGGCCTTGCCCTCGGCGCGCAGCTTGCCCGCCTCGCGTGCCTTGCTCTCGCCGCCCAGCGTGACGAAATCGTCGAACGCGATCGTCTCGGCGCGGATGAAGCCCTTCTCGAAATCGCTGTGGATCTCGCCGGCGGCATTCGGCGCGGTGGCCCCGGCATGCACGGTCCAGGCGCGGGCTTCCTTGGGGCCGACGGTGAAGAAGGTCAGCAGGTTGAGGAGCTTGTAACCGGCGCGGATCACGCGGGCGAGGCCGGTTTCCTCAAGGCCCAGCTCGGCCAGGAATTCGCCGCGATCCTCGACCGGCATGGTCGCGATCTCTGCCTCGATAGCCGCCGAGACGACCACTGCCTGTGCGCCTTCGGCCGCCGCCTTTTCGAACACTTTGGCGGAAAGCGCGTTGCCGTTCGCCGCATCTTCCTCGTTGACGTTGCAGACGTAGAGGACGGGCTTGCCGGTCAGTAGCTGCGCCTGGCGCAGCACGCGGGCTTCCTCGTCATCGGCCGGCTCGGTCAGGCGGGCGGGCTTGCCGTCGCGCAGCAGCTCCAGCGCCTTGCCGAGCACGCTGGCCGCGATCTTCGATTCCTTGTCGCCCTGCGCCGCCTTCTTGGCGAGGTTCGGCACGCGCTTCTCCAGGCTTTCGAGGTCGGCGAGCATCAGCTCGGTCTCGACCGTCTCTGCGTCGGCGATCGGATCGACCTTGTTGTCGACATGCTGGATGTCGTCATTCTCGAAGCAGCGCAGCACATGGACGATCGCGTCCACCTCGCGGATATTGCCCAGGAACTGATTGCCCAGCCCTTCGCCCTTGCTCGCGCCGCGCACCAGCCCTGCGATATCGACAAAGCCGAGCTGCGTCGGGATGATCTTCTGAGAGCCCGCGATCTCGGCCAGCTTGTCGAGCCGCGGATCGGGGACCGATACGTTGCCGACATTCGGCTCGATCGTGCAGAAGGGATAGTTCGCCGCCTGCGCCGCCGCCGTTTCGGTCAGCGCGTTGAAGAGCGTCGATTTGCCGACGTTGGGCAGACCAACGATGCCGCAGCGGAAACCCATGAGAAAAAGACCTGTAATGTTCCGGGAAAGGCTGCCCGATAGAGCGTTCGCGCCTGCTTTTCCAGCGTCTGGTCGCTCCTTCGTCCCGCTTTGCTTGACGCACCCCCGTTCATCTGGGGTACAGGAGGCCAAGCCCTTTAGGGCAGATACGATATCTGAGGAGTTGGGAATGATTCGCCGTCACATCTTCATGAGCGCAGCCGCAGCGACTGTCATGCTGTCGAGCTGCAGCGGGAATGACACGAAGACCAGCCCGACCCCCACGCCGACCGCGACGCCCACTCCGACGCCGACTGCATCGCCCACTTATGCCGCGCTGCCGCTTTCGGGCGCCGCCGAGTTCATGACGATCAATGCGACGACCAATTTCACCGGCGATATCGGTGCGGGCGCCGTAACGCTTGGCGCCGCCGCCACCGAGCAGCGCACCGATCGCGTCCGCCTCGCGACCAGCAATGTCGTCAGCACCGGCACCTTCGTGTTCCGCGAAGCATCGGAGGAAACGCGCTTCGCCTCGGCCACGCCGACCACGCCTTCGGCTGCCGCGAACACCGAATTCGTCTTCCGCAGCGACGATACGACGACGGCGGGCAAGTTCTCGCAGATCGAGTTCCTCAACAATGTGATCCCGACGACCGTGACCAGCGAGCCGCTGTTCGCCTCGCTGACCCAGCTCAGCTACGGCAATTGGTATCGCGGCGATTCCACGGCGGGCCAGAAGCGCCTGACCTACACCGTGTTCGGCTATCCCACGGTGCTGACCGACATGCCGACTTCGGGCACGCAGGCATATACGGCGCGCGTCGTTGGCCGCATCGTGAACAATGCCGGTGCCACCACCGTGGTGAACCGCATCGGCGGCACGGTTACGCTGAGCGTCAATTTCTCGACCGGCGTGGTCAATCTCACGCTCGATCTGACCCAGACGGCTACGGGCGGCGCGACCACCCCTTATGCCACGCTGACCGCGTCGGGCGCGATCCCCGCCGGGCAGAACCAGTTCACCGGCAGCATCACGGGCGGACCGCTCACCGGCACGATCGCGGGCGGTTTCTTCGGGTCGCAGGGCAGCCAGATCGGCCTGACCTTCGCTGGCTCGGGCACCAACATCCGCCTCGTCGGCGACGTGGTCGGCAAGAAGTCCTGATCCGCGCTCCGGCCCGTCCGGAGTTTCGCGAGAAGCAGGTTGAAGGGCCGGGGCAATGCCTCGGCCCTTTTCCTTTGGCCAATTGCCCGGCCATGCTCCGGACGGTCACGGGAAGCGGGGGGCGCCAGACCAAATTCCCCCCCCGGAGGGGGAGGGGATTGCCGCAGGCGGTGGAGGGGTGTCGCCATAAGCAGCGTCCCGTCCTTCCTTCAGTCATTCCCGTCATCCCCGCGAAAGCGGGGACCCAGAGCCAGAAACGCCTCCGCCCCTAATCCCGGGCCCACCCATATGACGAAGGCCGGCCCGAAGGTCACTTCATCCCGCCCGCTCCGGACGCGCCCTAACGCGCCAGCCGCATCGCCACGTCGTTCATGAAGCGCACATCGTCGCCCGCCGCCAGCCAGGGCGCTTCGGCCGCGATCGCGCCCAACATGTCGCTCAGATCCTCGATCTCTGCCTTGGCGTAATTGCCCAGCACATAGCCGGTCACGCGATCCTTGTGCCCCGGATGGCCGATGCCCAGCCGCACGCGGCGAAAGTCCGGCCCGATATGCGCGTCGGTCGAGCGTAGCCCGTTATGCCCCGCAGTGCCGCCGCCGGTCTTCACCTTCACCTTGAACGGGGCGAGGTCGAGCTCGTCGTGGAAGACGGTCACGTCCGCGGGCATGAGCTTGTAGAAGTCCATCGCCGCGCGCACGGCGCGGCCGCTTTCGTTCATGAAGGTGCCCGGCTTGAGCAGGATCAGCTTGTCGCCGCCGATCCGCCCTTCCTGCGTCCATCCCTGAAACTGCTTCTTGGGCGCGGAGAAATCATGCACCTCGCCGATCGCGTCGATCGCCATGAAGCCCACATTGTGCCGGTGCATCGCATATGTCGGCCCCGGATTGCCCAGCCCCACCCACAATTGCATCGCGCACACCTCAAAAGAAAATCGCCCCCGAGCCAGTAGGGCGCGGAGGCGATTTTTTGAACCGTGAAGTTCGGGAAGCGGCTTATTCGGCCGTATCGCCTTCGCCGGCTTCGGTCTGGCTCGTGTCGCCTTCGCTCGACTTGAGCGCCGACGGAGCGACGACCGTCGCGATGGTGAAGTCGCGGTCGGTGATCGCGGGCTTCGCGCCCTTCGGCAGCGTCACTGCCGAGATGTGGATCGAATCGCCGACTTCCAGGCCCTTGAGCGAGATGGTGATGTCGTCGGGGATCTCGGCCGCGTCGCAGATCAGCTCCAGCTCGTGGCGAACCACGTTGAGCACGCCGCCGCGCTTGATGCCCGGGGCTTCGGCTTCGTCGGTGAACACGATCGGCACGTTCACATGCACGCTCGAATGCTCGCCGATGCGCAGGAAATCGACATGGACCGGACGATCGGTGACGACGTCGAAAGCAACGTCCTTCGGCAGGGTGCGCTCGCCGTTGATCATCACCACCGAATTGAAGAAGTGGCCGGTCATCAGGAGCTTGGTGAGTTCGCGCTCCGATACGTGGATCGCGGCGGGATCTGCCTTGTTGCCATAGATTACGGCGGGGACGCGGCCTTCACGACGAAGCAAACGGGAGGCTCCCTTGCCAACCTGTTCGCGCGTCTCGGCCGACAGCGTAAGCGTGTCGCTCATGTGTCGATTCCAATGCGTTGAATTAAACCAATCCCGGCCAGGCCTCCAGGGATGACCCTGACGCGGAAGGCGGGCGCATAGCCGAAATGGCCGGGAAGGGCAAGCCGGGCGGCCCGGCGGCGCGTCAATACGCCACCCGCTCCACTTTCAGCCCCCGTTTCGCCAGCTCGCTCTGCACATCGCCGTTGCCCGCCAGATGCCCCGCGCCCACCGCGACGAACAGCGTGCCCGGCTGTTCCATGCGCCTGGCGATCCAGTCGGCCCAGCGCTGGTTCCTTTTGTAGAGCAATGCCTCGGCCAGTTCGGGTGACGCGGCCACATCGTCGTTGATCAGCGCGGCGAGCTTGTCCGCGTCCCCGGCCTTCCACGCCGCCAGCGCCTGTTCGAGCATCTTGCCCGCATCCGGCAGCCCCTTGATCGTCTGGGCGAGCAGCGCCTTCTGCGCGGGCAGGGGCAGCGTATCGAAATAGCCGAGCTGCTCGCGCGCGGTCTCCAGTCCCGCCACCGGCTTGCCCGCCTTGCGCGCAGCCTCGGTCAGCACCGCCTCGGCGCCATGCTTCGAATCATAGCCCAGCTTCTGGAGCGGCAGCGACGCCAGCATGGTCGCCGCCAGCCAGGGCTCGCTCTGGTCGAGCGCGTCGGCGGGCATCCCCAGCCCGGTCAGCGCCGCGCGCAACCGCTCCGCCTCCTCTGCCGTTAGCTGCTCGGGCAGCGTCGGTCCGCTCTGCGCGACGCCCAGTTCGGCCACCAGCGCGTTCATCTCGGAGGCATCCGGCATCACGACTTCGAGCATCACCGCGTCGCTCTTGTCGAACGCGTCCTTCACGCCCTCGTCGAACCAGCTCAGCCCGGGCTTGAGCATATGGACGGTGCCAAACAGATAGATGGTCGTGTCGGCGTCCTTGACCACCCACAGTCCGGGGTCCGCATCCGTGCCGGAAGCACCGCACCCGCCCAGCACGGGAATTGCGAGGAGCAGGGCGGCGAGGGGGCGGAGCATGCGCGACGAAAACAGCATGGGGATGCTCATAGCATCCCCACACCATCAGCAGAAATGCGGCTGTGCCGGAATCAGAAGTCGATATTGGCGCTCAGCCAGATCCGTCGCGGCTCCTGCAGATTGGCAAATTCCGAGCCATAGGCGGTGACGGCGCCGTTCCGGTACGGGCGATAGCCTCCGAAATCCTTGTCGAGCAGGTTGAAGATCGTCGCGCTCAGCTTGAACTTCTCGGTCACCTGCAAATTGCCGCCAAGGTGGAACAGGGCATAGCCCTTATAGTCGCCCAGCGCGGTCTGCTCGACACCTACGCCGCGAAAGCGGCTGGAGCGGATATCGGCGCGAATCCACGCATTGAGCTTGTCGGTCGCCTGCCAGCGCAGATTGCCGTTCAGCATGTGGCGCGGGGTGCCGATCAGCGGATTGCCCGCATTGATGCCGGTCTTCTGCTCGCTGTCGCTGAGGGTGTAGTTGAGGTTGAGCGACAGGGCGCGGCTGAAGCGCATCTTGGCCGCCACTTCCAGGCCGCGCGTCACCGCCTCGTCGATGTTGACCGTCTGGTCGAACAGATCGACGGCGGGGAAGTTG
The DNA here is from genome assembly GCF_001591025.1 of Sphingomonas soli NBRC 100801. Taxonomy (GTDB): domain Bacteria; phylum Pseudomonadota; class Alphaproteobacteria; order Sphingomonadales; family Sphingomonadaceae; genus Sphingomonas; species Sphingomonas soli. The sequence continues at coordinate 104,852 of NZ_BCTZ01000015.1, read as the reverse complement.
CCCACGCTGATGCATCCGGGCCGGTTGGGCGATCCCGCAAAGGAGCAGTTTGCCACGCCGATGCCCGTCGCGATCTTGTCCTTGAACTCGTTGTGGAAGACCGTGACGTTGCCGCTCAGCAAGCCGCCATCGTCGAAATAGACCCCGGCTTCATAGCTGGTGCTGGTTTCCGGCTTCAGCCCCGGCGTGCCGATCGACGGGCGCGTGCCCTGTGCGGTAAAGCCCGTGATGCCGGGCGCGATCTGGTCGAGGCGCGGCGTCTTGAAGCCCCGGCTTACGCCGCCCTTGATCGTCAGCGCATCGCTGGCGTTCCACACCGCATAGGCGCGGGGCGAGAATTTGCCGCCGAACGTGTCGTGATCGTCGTAACGGCCGCCCAGCGTCACGCTGAACTGCTTGGCCAGCTTGATCTGGCTTTCGGCGAACAGCGCCCATTGCACGAATTCATATTTGTCGACCGCCACGGCATCGACCATGTCGGCCTTCCAATATTGCCCGCCCACGGTGAAGTTGGCGAAGCCCGCGGGGATCACCGCGCGGCTGTCGAAGATCGTGTTGCGCGCATCCAGCGTGCGCGGCGAACCGGCGACCTTGCCCGGCGTACCCGGCGGCACGGTGCGGCCGATCGTGATCGTCTCGTTGCGCGACAGCGTCGTGTCGATCGTCGCGAACCCGGCGCGCCAGCTATGCGCCAGCGCATAATTGTTGCGGTTGAACCGCAGCTCGGGGCCATAGCCCCCGGCCACCGTTCCCGTGCCGAGCTGAGACTTGCTGTTGTCATACCATTGGCGCGCGACATCGGCTTCGATCCAGATGTCGTGATCGGCATGCGGGGTCAGCGTCAGCTTTCCGCCGGCGGACCAGATATTGCCCGCAACCGGGCTCGGCCCGCGCTTGGACACTTCCACCGGCTTCCCGCTCGCATCGGTGTAGAACAGGTTGGATGCGCCGCGATCCCAATAGCTGCCGCGAACCGACAGGCCGATCAGGTTGGGAATGATCGGGCCCTGCACATAGCCGTTGGTCGAGACGATATTGCCGTAATCGCCGTCGAACTGGACGGTCGATTCAGCCGATACGGTGCCCACCCAATTCCCGCTGGTCTTGCGCGTGATGATGTTCACCACGCCCCCCATCGCGTCGGAGCCATAGAGCGTCGACATCGGGCCGCGCACCACTTCGATCTGCTGGATCGCGGAGAAGGGGGGCAGGAAGCTGGTCGAGCTTTCGCCAAAGCCGTTGGGGGTCACGCTGCCCGGGGCGTTCTGGCGTCGGCCATCGATCAGCACCAGCGTATAATCGCTCGGCATGCCGCGAACCGAGATATTGAGCCCGCCGGTCTTGCCCGCCGTCGCGCCAACGTCCACGCCCTCCACGTCGCTCAGCGCTTCTGCCAGGCTGCCGAACCGCTTGGTCTCCAGCTCCTTGCGATCGATCACGGTGATGCTGGCCGGGGCGTTCTTGGGCTTCTGCTCAAATCCCGATGCGGTGACGACGATCGGGTCATTGTCGTCGCCGGCGTCCAGATTGGCTTCCGTCGCTTCGGTCGGATCGGCGGCAAGGGCGGCGGGCGCATGGCCCAGCGACAGCACCAGCGCGAGCGTCAGATACGAAGGTACGCAAACGCGTTTGAACACTATAGCCACCCCGTTTGATATTGCGAATGATTCGCATATCTCGCGGGGCTAATGGTGCGCGTGGGCCGATGTGTCAATGCTATTAAGAGTCGTTCGCATAAGACGCGTGCGCCCGCAATCTTGCTCCGGTGCGTGCGAGGGCGGGTTCCGGCTCTGCCGCGCCATTGACCGGCTGTGTCGCCTGCGTCAAAGCACCGGCAATGTCCCAGCCTCTCAGCTTCCAGCGCATGATCCTGAAGCTCCATGATTATTGGAGCGAGCGGGGATGCGTGATCCTCCAGCCCTATGACATGCGCATGGGCGCGGGCACCTTCCACCCGGCAACCACGCTCAAGGCGCTCGGTCCCGAGCCGTGGAACGCGGCCTATGTCCAGGCATGTCGCCGACCGACCGACGGCCGCTATGGCGAGAACCCGAACCGGCTCCAGCATTATTACCAATATCAGGTGATCCTGAAGCCCAGCCCGCCCGATCTGCAGGAGCTGTATCTCGGCAGCCTCGCGGCGATCGGCGTGGATTTCACCCGCCACGACATCCGCTTTGTCGAGGATGACTGGGAATCGCCGACGCTCGGCGCCTGGGGTCTCGGCTGGGAAGTCTGGTGCGACGGGATGGAAGTCACCCAGTTCACCTATTTCCAGCAGATGGGCGGCTTCGATTGCAAGCCCGTCGCGGGCGAGCTCACCTACGGGCTCGAACGTCTGGCGATGTACATCCAGAACAAGGACAGCGTGTACGATCTCGCCTTCAACGATGCGGGCGTGACCTATGGCGACGTGTTTCTCGAAAACGAGAAGCAGATGTCCAAGTACAATTTCGAAGTCGCCGACACCGAGACGCTGTTCGAGGGCTTCCGCAAGGCGATGGCCGAGTGCGAAAACTGCCTGGACGCGGGGGTGCCGATCGCAGCCTATGAGCAGGCGATCGAGGCCAGCCACCTCTTCAACCTCCTCCAGGCCCGCGGCGTCATCTCGGTCGCCGAACGCCAGGCCTATATCGGCCGCGTCCGCGATCTGGCGAAGGGCTCGTGCGAGGCATGGATCACCCACATGACCCCCGAATGGCAGGCCAGATACCCCGGGTGGACGGTATGACCCGCAATCCTCCGCTACGCGCAGATTGGTTCACGCAGAGGCGCGGAAACCGCAGTGTCTTGCTCGCCGCGCCACGTCGCCGCGTGCAATCTCTGCGTCCTCTGCGCCTCTGCGTGAAAACACCTTCTTTCCTTCGCGTCGTCGCGTCTTTGCGCGAACCTCTTTCCTTCTTCTCCGCGCCTTCGCGCCTCCGCGCGAACCTCCTTACTCCCTCTCCCCGGCGTAACCCGAAATGACCGAAGACTTCCTCCTCGAACTGCGCTGCGAGGAAATCCCCGCGCGGATGCAGGAAAAGGCGCGCACCGATCTCGCCAGTCTGTTCGGTGAGCGGCTCAAGTCGCTCAACCTGCCCTTCGAGCGGATCGAAAGCTACGCCACGCCGCGCCGCCTCGCGCTGATCGTCCGCGGCGTCGCGGCGACCACGCTGGCGATGAGCGAAGAGCGCAAGGGCCCCCGCGCCGATGCCCCCGCACAGGCGATCGAGGGTTTCCTGCGCTCCACCGGCCTCACCCGCGATCAGCTTGTCGAGCGCGACATGGGCAAGGCGGGGCAGGTGCTGTTCGCCGTGATCGATCGTCCCGGCGTCGTCGCCGGTTCGGTGCTCGCCAGCGCGGCGACCCATGTCATCCATAATTTCCCCTGGCCCAAATCGATGCGCTGGGGCGCCGCCTCTTCGTCCACCGAAAGCCTGCGCTGGGTCCGCCCCTTGCAGGGCATCATCGCCTTGCTCGGCGACAAGCTGGTGCCGGTCGAGGTCGCGGGTGTGAAAAGCGGCGTCCAGACCATGGGCCATCGCTTCCACCATCCCGGCGCGATCACCATCGGCAGCGCCGCCGATTACATCGAGAAACTGCGCGCCTGCCACGTCATCGTCGATGGGGCGGAGCGCCGCGCGATCATCGCCGTCGGTGCCAAGATGGCCGCGACCAAGGCCGGCCTCACCCTCGTCGAGGATGAAGGGCTGCTCTACGAAAATGCTGGGCTCACCGAATGGCCGGTGCCCCTGCTCGGCCGCTTCGATCCCGAATTCCTGAGCGTGCCGCCCGAGGTGATCCAGCTCACCGCGCGCGTGAACCAGAAATATTTCGTCTGCCGCGATGCTGCGGGCAAGCTCGCCAATGCCTTCGTCTGCACCGCGAATATCGATGCTTCGGATGGCGGCGCGAAGATCGTCGAGGGCAACCAGAAGGTCCTCGCCGCGCGCCTCAGCGACGCGCGCTTCTTCTACGAAACCGATCTCAAGAGGCGTCTGGAGGATCTCCAGCCCAAGCTCGAAAAGATCGTCTTCCACGAAAAGCTCGGCACCGTCGCCGACAAGGTCGAACGCGTCGCCAAGCTGGCACGGTGGCTCGTGGAAGAGGGCATAATCCCTCTCCCGTCGGGAGAGGGAAGGGGCCCGCTCGCGTCAGCGAGGGAGAAGGGTGAGGGCGACGCGCTCTCGTCTGACCCTCACCCTTCCGCGACTTCGTCGCTCCCTCCCTCTCCCGACGGGAGAGGGAATCTGGCCAACCTCGCCGAACGCACCGCCCGCCTCGCCAAGGCCGATCTCGTCACCGGCATGGTCGGCGAGTTCCCCGAGCTTCAGGGCCTGATGGGCGGCTATTACGCCGCCGCCCAGGGCGAAGACCCCGCAGTCGCCGAAGCGATCCGCGATCATTACAAGCCGGTCGGGCAGGGCGACGACGTGCCAACTGCGCCGGTGACGGTGGCGGTGGCGCTGGCCGAACGTATCGATACTTTAGCTCAGTTTTTCGCCAACGACATGAAGCCGACCGGATCAAAAGACCCGTTTGCTTTACGCCGAGCGGCACTTTCGTTGCTTCAAATTATCTTCGAGAACAATCTGCGGGTACGGATCTTTGGCGTCTTCACTCGCCAGATGGACCCTGCCCAAGCCCGGCTTCGGGAGATCGTATCCGACGAAATTGTTGGATTCCTTATCGACCGCCTCAAGGTCCAGCAGAAGGAAGCCGGTGTCCGCCACGACCTCATCGACGCGGTGTTCGCGCTGGGCGGGGAGGACGATCTCGTCCGGTTGCTCGCCCGCGTCCATGCGCTCCAGGCGTTCGTCAACACCGAAGACGGCAAGAACCTCCTCGCTGGCTACAAGCGCGCCGCCAACATCCTCAAAAAGGAAAACTTCGTCATCCCAGCGAAAGCTGGGATCTCAGGCGATGGCGCGGGGCAGGAGCCGCAAGATTTTTCGCTGTCCTACACGCCCGAAAATGAGGAAGCTGCCCTGATCCAGGCGCTCGACTCGGCGGCTCCGCTAGCGGACGCTGCGATCGCGCGCGAGGATTTCGAAGGGGCGATGGCGGCGTTGGCAACGCTGCGCGCGCCGATCGATGCTTTCTTTGACAAGGTGATGGTGAATGAACCGGGCAAGCGCGAGCATCGGCTCGCTTTGCTCGCCCGCATGCGTGATGCGGTCCACAAGGTCGCGGATTTCTCCCGCATCGAAGGCTGAGATCCGCCGCGGCCAACGCCGCCTTGGTGTCACCTTAGTGTCACCTTTCGCGCACCGCTGGTCGCGGCAAACCAAATCTTGCCCCTGACAACGCAGTCAATGGCTTCCGATTTGTTCGCACCTGCGGTAGGCGCGCCGCAAGCGCGAAAAGGGGCTGTGATGACGCAATATGTGTACCGCTTCGGTGGCGGCGTGTCCGATGGCGGCAAGGGCGACAAGAATCTGCTCGGCGGCAAGGGTGCGAACCTGGATGGCATGGCCGCGATCGGCCTGCCGGTGCCTCCCGGCTTCACGATCAGCACCCCGGTGTGTGCGCTCTACTACGACAATGGCGAGACCTTCCCGGATTCGCTGAAGGCCGAAGTCGCCACCGGCGTCGCGCATATCGAGGCGGTGACCGGCAAGAAGTTCGGCGATGCGGCGGATCCGCTGCTCGTATCCGTTCGCTCGGGCGCGCGCGTGTCGATGCCGGGCATGATGGATACCGTGCTCAACCTCGGCCTGAACGACCAGACGGTCGTCGGCCTCTGCGAAGCCAGCGGCGATCCCCGCTTCGCCTGGGACAGCTATCGCCGCTTCATCCAGATGTATTCGGATGTGGTGCTCGAGCTCGATCATGGCCGCTTCGAGGAAGCTCTGGAGATCGCCAAGGAAGATCGCGGCTATAATCTCGATACCGATCTGACCGCCGAAGACTGGCAGGCGCTCGTTACCGAGTACAAGGCGATCGTCCAGGAACTGTGGGGCAAGCCCTTCCCGCAGGACGTGCATGACCAGCTCTGGGGCGCGATCGGCGCGGTGTTCGGCTCGTGGCAGTCCGAGCGCGCGAAGGTCTATCGCCGCCTCAACGACATTCCCGGCGATTGGGGCACCGCCGTCAACGTCCAGGCGATGGTGTTCGGCAATATGGGCGACACCTCGGCTACCGGCGTCGCCTTCACGCGCGATCCCGCCAAGGGCGACAACGCTTATTATGGCGAGTTCCTGATCAACGCGCAGGGTGAAGACGTGGTCGCGGGCATCCGCACCCCGCAATATTTGACCAAGGCTGCGCGTGAAGCCGCTGGCGCCAAGCCGCTGTCGATGGAAGAAGCGATGCCGGAGGCTTATGCCGAGCTCGCTGCGGTGTTCGACCAGCTCGAGCGCCACTATCGCGACATGCAGGACATCGAGTTCACCGTCGAGCGCGGCAAGCTCTGGATGCTCCAGACCCGCTCGGGCAAGCGCACCGCAAAGGCTGCGCTCAAGATCGCGGTCGACATGGCTAGCGAAGGGCTGATCACCGAGGAGGAAGCGATCCTCCGCGTCGATCCGCAGGCGCTCGATCAGCTGCTGCACCCGACGCTCGACCCCAAGGCGCCGCGCGACGTGCTGACCAAGGGGCTTCCCGCGTCGCCGGGCGCGGCATCGGGCATCGCCGTGTTCGACAGCGACACTGCCGAGAAGCGCGCGGCGGATGGCACCAGCGTCATCCTGATCCGCACCGAGACCTCGCCTGAGGATATCCACGGCATGCACGCGGCCAAGGGCATCCTGACCGCGCGCGGCGGCATGACCAGCCACGCCGCCGTGGTTGCGCGCGGCATGGGGCGTCCCTGCGTCTCGGGTGCCGGCTCGCTCTCGATCGACGCGCGCGAAAAGGTGATGCGCGTCGGGAGCCGTGTGGTCCGCGAAGGCGAGACCGTCACGATCGACGGCACCACCGGCGAAGTGATGTTCGGTGAAGTGCCGACCGTGCAGCCCGAGCTGTCCGGCGATTTTGGCACACTGATGCAGTGGGCAGACGCCAAGCGCCGCCTGAAGGTGCGCGCGAACGCCGAGACCCCGCTCGATTGCCGCACCGCGCGCGAGTTCGGCGCAGAGGGTATCGGCTTGTGCCGCACCGAGCACATGTTCTTCGATTCCGCCCGCATCACTGCGGTGCGCCAGATGATTCTGGCCGAAGACGAAGCCGGCCGCCGCGCCGCGCTCGCCAAGCTGCTGCCCGAGCAGCGCAGCGATTTCGTCCAGATCTTCGAGGTCATGGTCGGTCTGCCCTGCACGATCCGCCTGCTCGATCCGCCGCTGCACGAGTTCCTGCCGCACGAGGAAGCCGAGTTCGCCGAAGTCGCGGCGGCTGCGGGCCTCGACGTCGAGACGCTCAAGCGCCGCGCCGCCGAGCTGCACGAGTTCAATCCGATGCTCGGCCATCGCGGCTGCCGCCTCGGCGTGACCTATCCCGAGATCTACGAGATGCAGGCCCGTGCGATCTTCGAGGCGGCTTGCGAGGTCGCGGAGAAGTCGGGCGCAGCGCCGATCCCCGAGGTGATGATCCCGCTCGTCGCCACCCGGCGCGAGCTCGAGCTGATGAAGGCCGTGGTCGACAAGACCGCAAAGGCCGTCTTCGCCGAGAAGGGCCGCGAGATCGAATATCTGGTCGGCACGATGATCGAGCTTCCCCGCGCCGCGCTGCGTGCGGGCGAGATCGCGGAGGTGGGCGCGTTCTTCTCGTTCGGCACCAACGATCTGACCCAGACCACTTTGGGCGTCAGCCGCGACGACGCCGCGCGCTTCCTGACGACTTATGTCGAGAAGCAGATCTACGCCCGCGACCCATTCGTCTCCATCGATGTCGAAGGCGTGGGTGAGCTGATCAGCCTCGCGGCGGAGCGCGGTCGCAAGACCCGTCCCGACATCAAGCTCGGCATCTGCGGCGAGCATGGCGGCGATCCCGCCTCGATCGATTTCTGCGAGCAGACCGGCCTGGATTACGTCTCGGCATCGCCTTATCGCGTGCCGATCGCCCGGCTCGCAGCGGCGCAGGCCGCGCTTCGGCGGGGATGAACCCGCTTCTGGCGATCGTGGCGATCGGGACCGTGCAGGCCGCCGAGGTCGAAGCGCTCGATCGCGCGCTCCTCGCCAATCCGAGCGCGACTGCGGTGCTCCAGTCCTGGTGCGATCGCCATAGCCCGGGATCGAAGGTCCGGGCCGTGGTTACGCGTCGGGAGGCCATGTTGGCGGGTACTCATGCCGTGGTTCTTGGCGTCGGCGAAGGCGACCAGATTGCCTATCGCCGCGTGCAGCTGATGTGCGGCGAGCAAGTGCTGTCCGAAGCTGACAATTGGTACGTCCCCGCGCGGCTTACGGCTGAGATGGTCGATGCGCTGGCGGGTGATACGCCGTTCGGCGTGGCGGTCCGCCCGCTGGCACCCAGCCGCCGCAACCTTGCATCGGAGCGGAGCTGGGCGGGGCAGGGCGCGAACGAGGTCCTGCGCCATCACGCGGTGCTGATCGTAGAGGGGCAGCCAATCTCGGAAGTGCGAGAAACCTATCAGCGGGCGATGCTGATCAGCTGAAGCGGCGGCTGTGTTCGTCTTCGTTGCCCGCGCCAAGCAGCGCAGCCTGCTCGCGCCAGCCCTCGGTCCCGATCGTGCCGTGTGACAGACCCAGCCGCTGCTCGAGCGCCAATTCGTCGTCGGCGGTCATCTTCTCGATCTCGCGATAGGTCTTGATGCCCAGCTCGTTGAGCCGCTTTTCCCGGGCCTCGTCGATGCTGCGGATGCGGGCCAGATTGTCGCGGCCCCATCCAAACCAGCCGCGCCATGCGGTGCCCGTGGCGGCTCCAGCGGCAGCCGCCGTAGCGCCTTTGGTCAGCGCTTCCAGCTCGCGGATCCGCTTGGTCTTGGCGCGAAGCTCTTCATTTGCCTGATCGCGGTAGCGCGCATGCTCTGCTTCTTCGTCATGGTAGCGATCACGCCATTTACCGCCGCCCGGGGCCGTCGCGAGGCCCAGGAACCAGCCGCCGAGTAGGGTCAGCCCCAGCCCGGCGAACTGCGTCAGCGTCTCATAAGGCAGAGCCACGCGCCGTGGCCTTAGTGATGGTGCGCGTCCGCCGGGGCGTGATGATCCCCGTGCGAATCGTGCGTGGCGGGCGCGTGATCGTCATGACCGTGGCCATGGTCGTCGCCATGGCCGTGCCCATGGTCGTTATGCGCTGCATGGGCCGGTTCGGCGTGCGCGGCGGGTGCCGCATGTGCGGCGTGATCGTCATGATGATCGTGGGCGGCGGGTGCCGCGTGGTTGTCATGGTGCTCGTGCGCCGCATGCGTCGCGGCAGCGCCTGCAGCAGCACCGGCGACGGCGGCCCCGGCCACCGCAGCGGTCGAGTGCCCGGCATCATGCGCAGGGGCCGCTGCGCGCAGCTTGGCGTTTTCGGCTTCCAGATCGCGGATTCGGCGCGCGGCGTCGCGCAGGTCCGATTCGGCGCGGTCGCGATAGCCGACATTGTTGAGCTCTTCGTCGTAGTAGCGGTCACGCCATTTGCGGCCGCCCGAAGTGCTTGCGAGCCCCAGGAACCAACCACCAATCAGCGTGAGACCTAGCGCCGAAAACTGCGTCAGCGTCTGGAACGGCAAATCCTGCATCGTACGACCTCCCCCGGTTGTTGCGAGGGAAGGTACCGCGCGAAGAGGCCGGACGCTACCGTAATGATTAACGCGTGATTTAGGTCATCAGCGCGTCGTTGATCGAGCAGGCCGCAGGCCCCAAGATCACGATAAACAGCACCGGCAGGATGAACAGGATCAGCGGAATCGTCATGATCGCGGGCAGGCGCGCGGCCTTTTCCTCGGCGCGCATCATGCGCTCGTTGCGAAACTCGCCGGAGAGGACGCGCAGCGCCGATGCCAGCGGCGTGCCGTATTTCTCGGTTTGGATCATAGTGGTAACGACGCCCCGGATCGCGTCGAGATCGATCCGGTTCGCCAGATTCTCGAACGCTTGCCGACGGTCGGTCAGGAAACCCAGCTCGATTGCGGTGAGCGAGAATTCCTCGCCCAGTTCGGGATAAGCCTTGCCCAGTTCCTTGGAGACGCGGGCAAAAGCTGCATCGACGGTGAGTCCCGCTTCGGCACAGATCACCAGCAGGTCGAGCGCGTCGGGGAGGCCCTTGCGGATCGCGTGGCTGCGCTTGGTGATCTTGTTCTTCAGATAGATATCGGGCGCCTTGTAGCTCAGGATGAAGGTCGCAGCGACCAGGCCATAGGCCTTGAGCGGGCTCCAGTCGGCCACCATCGACGTGCCATAGACGGCGTAGAGCATCGGCCCGCCGATCACGATCGGCAGAACGAGCCGGCCAAAGATCACGCCGACGGCCCATTCCTTGCGGCGGATGCCCGCCTGGGCGAGCTTCAGCTGCGCCATTTTGACCTGGCTTTCCTGCAGCACCTTCATGCTGGAAAGCAACGCCCGGATCCTGTCGGTCGTGTCGGTCTTCTGAACCAGCTTGGCGCGGCGCTTGGTTGAGGCGGTGATGCCCGCCTTCAATTGCTCGCGGCGCTCCTGCAGCGCCTTGACGCGGCCGCGCATCGGATCGCGCACCGTAGTGGCGGTGTAGATGGCGAAGAACGTCGCCGCGGCTGCGACTGCGGCGAGCAGGGTCGCGACCCAGAGAACGTCGATGCCGAGCACCGTGGGGCCTTGTGCAGGTGTCATCGCATCAGATCTCGAAATTGACCATCTTGGCCATGATCCAGGCGCCGATCGCCATCCATACCAGCCCGCCGCCGCCAGCGACCATCAGGCGGTCGTCCTGGAAGAAGTTCATCATGTAATTGTTGTTGATGAACCAGACGAGGCCGAACACGATGAAGGGGAGCGCGCCCACGATCAGAGCGGATGCCTTGGATTCCGAAGACATTGCCTTGATCTTGAGCTTCATCTGGCTGCGCTTGCGGAGCACGTCTGCCAAGTTTGCCAGCGTTTCCGCGAGGTTGCCGCCGGTCTCGCGCTGGATGGCGATAGTGATGGTGAAGAACTGAAACTCGGGGGTGCCGAGGCGGTCCGCGGTTTCCTGAAGCGCGGCGTCGAGCGTGCGGCCGATCTTCATCTTGTCGGCGATCGCGCGGAATTCCTCGCCGACCGGGCCGTCCACTTCGGCGCCGACCACACCCATCGTCTCGGTGATCGGCAGACCCGAGCGCAGCCCGCGCACGAGCAGTTCGATCGCATCGGGGAATTTGGCGGTGAACTGGGCAACACGGCGCTTGATGAGGAAGCCCACTATCTTGTGCGGCGCGCCCATCCCTACGAACAAGGCAAGTGCGAGCGCCAGCCATGGCGGCGCGCCCTGAAGCAGCAATAGCGCGCCGACGAACACCGTGAGCCCGGCGGTTGCCATCATATATTGGCTGAGCGTCCAATCCTTGCCGGTCATGTTAAGCCGCTTTTGCAGCTGCGCCGGATTTGGCAGGAGCCGTGCGGCGTTGATATCCGCGCGGCTTGAGCCGCGGGTGACGCGGCGCAATTGGGTTTCCATCGCGTTGGCGCCGGTGGCGCTGACGACGTTGCGATCCTTGATACCAGAGAGGCGACGCGAGCTCGCGCGTTCGGCCGATGGGCCGGAAAGGGCGAGCATCATCAGCACGAGCACCGCCATGGCGCCCCCACCGACCATCAATACGGGCATTAATTCCATGCCGCGCGAGCCTCCCGAACCATCACAATGCTACGCACCTTAAGCGCGAAGTGGTTACTTCTTTGCCTTCGAGGCGAGCTTCAGCTTGAATTTGCTCATCAGCGAATCGCCCTTCGCGGCCTTGGCTGCCTTGTCGTCGCGCTCGCCCGAATCGGTGATCGTGATGATGCGCTGGGCCAGATCGAACAGCGGCGCGAAGCTCTTGCTGCCCTTGGCGACTTCGGCCAGCGGCTTGCCGAGTTTGGCCGCCTGCGCTGCAAGTTTCTGCTCGAACGGGATCAGGATATCGATCTTGCGCTCGATCGATCCTTCGAAATCCTTGCGGCTGATCTCCATCATTGCAGCTGGCTGGGCGCGGTTGCCGACCACGATCACCTGGGTTTGCGGAGCGTTCGACTTGAACCAGCTCAGGATGCGGATCGCGTCGCGCGCGGCAGCCAGAGTCAGTTCTGTGACGAGTACGGCGATCTGCACATCGGTAATCAGGTGCGGGTGATTCACCAGCATCCCGCGCGGCAAATCGATCACGGTCGATTCGAAAGCGCCGCGGATTTCCTCCTGGAGCTGATAGAATGCCGCGCCATCGGTCATCACAGGCGAATGGATAGGCGCCTCGGCGGAAAGCACCGAAAGTCGATCCGAGGCCTTCACCATGGCACGCTCGATGAACAGCCCATCGATGCGGCTCGGATTCTCGATCGCGTCGGTCAGGCCGCGCCCTGGCTCAAGGTCCAGCGCGAGCGCGCCCGTGCCGAAATGCACATCGAGATCGAGCAGCGCGGCTGTTCGGCCATGCTTCTCGCTGAGCAGCCAGGCTAGCGACGTAGCGATCGTGGAGGCGCCCGCCCCGCCGCGCGTACCGATGACGGCTACCGCGCAATGCGGGCGGTCGCTGGCGGTTTCGGTCAGCTTGGGGGCATTCAACGCTGACTGGGCTTGGGCGAAGGTGTCGCGCAACGCATCTGGATTGAGCGGTTTTAGCAGGTAATCGTGGATTCCGCTGGCCACCAGATCGCGATACAGGCGCACATCGTTGACTTGGCCCGACGCGATGACGATCGTGCCCGGCTCGCAGACCTCTGCAAGCGCATTGATATCGTTGAGCGGATCGCCCGATTCGGAAAGATCGACGAACAGGATCTGCGGGCTTGCCGAGACCGAAAGCGACTGGACCGCGTTGCGCAGGCCGCCCTTGTTGACCTTTTCCGGCGACCAGCCGAGCTCGACCGCGATCGGCCGCAGCGCCTCCGCCGTGCCTTCGTCGCAGACAAAGGCCGCAAATGGCTCACGATGCGCAGCCCGCGCGGGGTTGAAGGGAGCGTTCACTTGCCACCACCCTTCGAGCTTTCGGACTTCACGACCGTGCCGCCGCCGCCGGTGGGAACGGCATCGCGAAGCGCCTTGACCGCGCGGGTGCCGGTGGCGGGGTCGCTCGTCGGCGAGCCGGGCACGCCGCGCACCAGATCGGCCGGATCGGCGACCATCACCGCCAGGTTGGAATTGACCGCGCAGCCATAATTGGATGAGGTGCTGGCCGAAAAATCGGGCTGATATTCGCGTGACTTGTCGGGGCAGCCGGGGATGCTCGCAGTCATCCGGGTCACCACCACACGAACCGTGCCCGGCGCCACCTGGCCCACGGTCACCGGAGCCTTGGCATCGAGCAGCAGGCCATAGCGGTTCGCCTGAGCAGCCACTTCGTCGCGGCCGGTCGAGCCATCCGCGCCATCGTCGATCGAGACGCGGTCGCCATAGCCGAGCCGCATCGAATCCATCCATCCGGCGAGCCGCCGGCTTTCGCCGGGCGCCAGGCCATAGCCCTGCGTCTGCAGGTCGAGCACATAGTCGTTGCGCTGGACGACCGGCTGGTGAACCGATTCGACCCCGCCATTATAGCTCCCACAGGCGCTGAGCAGCAGCGCGGGCGCCAGGAGCAGGGGAGTGAAGCGCGCGGACATTGCGAATCTCCTGAGAGGCATATCAGAATCCGAATCCGGGAGCGGCGGACGCACCCGTCTTCTTGGTGCTCTTGGACGGCTTTTTCGGTTCCGCCTTCGCTGGACGTTCCTGCTTTTGCGGGACGGGGGCGGGAGCAGGCGTTACCGGGGCGGGCACCATCGCGCCGACCGAGGGCTGGCCGCTCGGGTTCGCCATTGCCGGCTTGGGCCGATCGGCGGGCGTGCTGCCGCTCAACTGGCCGCCGAAGATACGCTGGAAGTCGTCCGGCGCCTTATACCCGTCGGTAGGCAGGACGATCTGGTTCGCGTTGACCGGCTTCACCAGATACGGCGTGATCACGATCACGAGCTCGGTTTCGTTGCGCTGAAAGCTGTTCGAGCGGAACAGCGTGCCCAGGATCGGCACGTCGCCAAGCCCCGGAGCCTTATCGATCACATTGTTGTGCGTGTTCGAAAGCAGGCCGGCGATCATCATGCTCTCGCCCGATCCCAGCTCGATCGTGGTCTCTGCGCGGCGCGTGGTGAGCGCCGGGACGGTCGTGCCGTTGGGCATCGTCACCGCGCCGGCGGCGGAAAGCGAGGAAACCTCGGGTTTCACGCGCAGCGAGATACGCCCGTCCGCAAGCACGGTGGGCGTATAGGCCAGGCTGACGCCATATTGCTTATACTCGACCGAGACGGCACCCAGCCCCTGGCTGATCAGCAGCGGAATCTCGCCGCCTGCCAGGAAGGTGCCGGTCTCGCCCGAAAGCGCGGTCAGGTTCGGATTGGCGAGGGTGGTCACCTGGCCGATCCGCTCGCCCAGATCGAGCGAGCCGAGAATGTCGAGGCCCAGCAGCTTGCCCGCCAGCCCGAGCGCCGTGTTCGCCGTGCCTTTGTTGAAGGTGTAGGCCGATCCGGTGCCCGGATAGACGAAGTCGCCGCGCTGCGGATCGAAGGGCAGGCTGATCGTGCCAGCCGGGAAGCCGAACTTCGACGAAGCATCGAGCACAGGCAGGTTCGAAATATTCGGCGCGCCGATGGTTCCGGGCGAACGATTGCCCGAGGCGACGCCGAACTGGAAGCCGCTCGTCTGGTCGCGCGTCAACATATTGACGCCGACGTCCTTTACGAAGCTGCGGCTCACTTCGGCGAAGCGCACCTGCAGGTTAACCTGGAGCGGCGTGGCCGTCTTGAGGCGGCTGATGATCTGGGTTTCCTTGCCGACGAACGCGCCGACCAGGCGCTCGGCCTCGGCGGCGTCCGCAGGGGCGCTCACCGTGCCCGTCAGCAGCACCATGCCGTTCATCGGGGTCGCGACGATCTGCGCATCGGGCATCGCCAGGCGCAGCATCGAATCGATCGAATCGATATTGTTGCCCACGCGGACGGTGGCCGCATAGACGACCTTGCCGGTCTTCGTGGTGGCGTGGACGCTGGTTTCGCCCGGCGCCTTGGCAAAGACATAGATCTGGGTGGGCGAGCGGACCTGCACGTCGGCGATGACATCGCTGGCGACGAACACGTTGGTGATCGGCGCGTCGAGCGTGACGAGGCGGCCACGGCCGGTGTTGAGCTGGAGCAGGCTCAGGCCCGCGCCGCCCGGCATGGTCTGCGCGGCGGCCGGCGCTGCTACGCCCAGGCTACCGGCGGCCGCGAGGATCGCGAGCGGCAGGCCCAATGGCTTTGCCAGGATACGCATCTCAGTTCTTCCCCCCGAGCGGAACAACGGTGACGCTGTTGCCGCGAGTAATTGTCACCACCGGTCCGGTGGGCGCTTGTGCGGCTCCCCCAGGAAATGCCGGCCCCCCGGACGCCGGAGGGGCGCCGTTCATGCCGCCACTGCCTTCCTTGGGCTTGCCGGGCACCGAGCTGCGCTGGAAGCGCGAGACGTCAGCGCCGGTGGCGAAGGTCGAGCCGCCTTCCTGCGGGCGGGCTGCCACGCGTGCCAGCATGGCCTTTTCCGCTTTTGGATCGGTGCCGTCGGGCACCTTGACGTCGCCATTGGCGATTGCCTCTTCGAGTTCGCCCTGATTGTCGGCGATCGAACGCAGCGACAATGACAGGCTGCCAACGGTCTGGGCGACGGCGATCTTCTCCGCGATCTTGGGCGTCGCTTCGACGGTGACGGTCGAATAGTTCGTGACGATGGTATTGCCATGCTCGTCGGTGTTCTTGTCGGTGCGCTGATCCGTGGCGAGCACGCGCAGATTGCGCAGGATGGTCTCCGATGCCTTGAGCGGGGGGCCATCGCCGCCGCCCGAAACCGACTGGGTCAGCACCAGATCGATGCGGTCACCCGGGAAGACGAAGCCTGCGACGGCCGTCTGCGAGGAAACCGGAACGGTCACGGCGCGCATGCCCGGGCCGAGCGCCGCGGCCAGGAAGCCGCGGTCGCCGGGCTTCACCAATGCGCCCTGGGTGATCGGTTGACCGGCAGGAATCGCGAAACGGACGACGGTGCCCTGAAGCTTCGGATCGCCCTGACCCTTGATGAAATAGGCGCCTTCGACCAGCTCCTTGGGCCAGGCGACAAATTTGATCGCTTCATTGTCGATGATCGTGCCCACCGGCAGCGCGCGCGTGGCGACCAGCACTTCGGTGGTGTTTTCGGGAGCCACGCCGTTCACCGGTGCCGCGCCGGCGATCGGGGTAGGGGCGCCCACAAGGATGTTGCGCGCCATGAACGCGGTGATGCCGGCGATTACCAGCGCTCCGAAGAGCAGGATCAGCTTGCGTGCGTCCATTTCGCGTCAGGCCTTCTCAAAATCGCGCCGTTCGTGGTTTCGGCGGCGTTAAGCATTCACTGGAATTGGTTAAAAATCGGTTCGCGAAGCACGATCAAGGTCGCCAGCGCGATCGCCACGCCGTAGGGAATTTCCAACGGCATCCCGCTGCGGCTGCGCAGTTTCTTCTCCGCGACCATCAGCAGCGTGAGCACGCCGCCGATCAGCGACATCAGGATCAGCATCCAGATCAAAGGTTGCAGGGGGAACCACAGCGCCAGCGCGCCGATAAGCTTTACGTCACCGCCGCCCATCTGACCCAGCGCGAACGCGCCGGCGAAAAATGCGAATACGATGGCTGCCACGCCGATCTGGAGCGCCATGTCCGGCCAGACGGCCAAGCCGTTCGCCCACCACCAGGGAAGCGCGAGCAGGGCGATCACGGCATTCTTCCAATTGGCGATCTCACGCGTGCGTGCGTCCTCCACACCGGCTGCGACCAGCAGGATGCCAAGCGTGATCACCAAAAAAGGCGCAAACATTTCCCCCATGCAGCCAAATGCCTAGACGGCAGCGCTTATCAAAACGTAACCAAGGCGCATGAGCGGTGATAATTTAGCGCGTCGCGCGATTCCCGATGGCGCCCGGATTCACTTCTGGGATGCCCCTGCCGGTGGCCAGCTACGTGCCTTTGCATGGCCTGCCGCCACCGCGACTCCGCGAGGCAGCATCCTTTTCCAGGGCGGCCGCGGCGACATCTTCGAAAAGTATCTCGAAACGATGGCCCATTGGCACGCGCAGGGATGGACGATCACCTCGTTCGACTGGCGCGGGCAGGGCGGATCGGGCCGGCTGACCCCGGCGGGCAATTGCGGCCATATCGAGGATTTCGCCGACTATATCGCAGATTTCCGCGCCTTTTACGCCGAATGGCATGCCAGCACGCCGGGGCCGCATGTCGTGATGGGCCATTCGATGGGCGGGCATCTGGTGCTGCGTGGCCTGGTGGAGGGCGCAGCCGTGCCCGATGCGGCGGTGCTGATCGCGCCGATGCTGGGCTTCAAGAATTCGCTGCCCTTTGCCGAGCGCTTCGCCCGCATCATGGGCGGCATCGGCGATTCCGCGCGCCCGGCGTGGAAGACCAACGAGAAACCCTATACCCGGGACAGCCGCTATTCGCTGCTCACCCATGATCAGGATCGCTATGACGACGAGATCTGGTGGCACAATGAGAAGCCCGAGATCGTCACCGGCCCGCCAAGCTGGCGCTGGCTGATCGAGGCGTTTCGATCGATGCGCGAATTGCGCGGCGATCCGCGGCTGAGGAAGATGCCGGTTCCCGTCCTGATGCTCGTCGCAAAGGCCGACGGGCTGGTGGACGGCAAGGCCGCATTGAAGATCGGCGCGAAACTTCGCGATGCCCGCATTGTCGCCTTTGGCGAGGAAAGCGCACACGAGATCCTGCGCGAGGCGGATGCGGTGCGCAACCGCGCCATCGGCGAGATCGATCTGTTCCTGGCGGCGAGGGCCCAGCAGCGCTGATGCGTTACGATGTTGCGATTGTCGGCGGCGGAATCGCCGGCGCCAGCCTTGCCTCGGAGATTGCGCCGCATGTTCGCGTGCTGGTGCTCGAGGCGGAGGATCGGCCGGGATATCATGCGACCGGGCGCTCCGCCGCCTTCTGGTCCGAAACCTATGGCGGGCCGGATATCCAGCCGCTGACCACGGCTTCGGGCGCGCTGCTGGCGGCGGGCGGCTATCTCGATCCGATGGGATCGCTCCATATCGGCCGGGCGGACGAGGCGCATGCGGTCGAGGCGTTACTCGCGGA
Organism: Sphingomonas soli NBRC 100801; assembly: GCF_001591025.1. Taxonomy (GTDB): domain Bacteria; phylum Pseudomonadota; class Alphaproteobacteria; order Sphingomonadales; family Sphingomonadaceae; genus Sphingomonas; species Sphingomonas soli. The sequence continues at coordinate 86,706 of NZ_BCTZ01000015.1, read as the reverse complement.
GTTCGAGGGCAGCGGCGTGCCGCTCAACGTGGTCGATCCGCACAGCATCATCCCCGGGCTGCGCCCCGAATGGACGCTGGGCGTGCTGGAGCCGAGCTGCCAATATATCGATGTCGGCCGGCTGCATGACGATTACCTGAAGGCCGTGAAGCGCGCCGGGGGCGACGTGGAGCTTTCCGCCGGGCTGGAATCGGCGGCATATGATGGTCACTGGACGATCGAGACGCGGGCCGGGACCTTCGCGGCGGATATTCTGGTCAACGCGGCAGGTGCATGGGCCGATCCGGTTGCGCAGGCGTGCGGCGTCGCGCCGATCGGCATCCAGCCCTATCGCCGCACGATCATGCAGCTGAAGACCGATCCCGCGCCGCCCGAGGGCAGCCCGCATGTCGCGCATATCGGCGGCGATTTCTATTGGAAGCCCGAGGCGGGTGGGCGGCTGTGGCTCAGCCCGCATGACGAGATCGCGAGCGAGCCTTGCGATTCCCAGCCCGAAGATCTGGACGTGGCGATCGCGATCGATCGATTCGAAAATGTCGTGGATTGGCGGATCGAGAAGCTGGAGCACAAATGGGCCGGGCTGCGGAGCTTCGCGCCCGATCGATTGCCGGTCTATGGCTTTGACGTTGGCCAGCCCGCCTTCTTCTGGTGCGCGGGGCAGGGGGGCTTCGGCATCCAGACAGCGCCCGCCGCAGCCAGGCTTGCCGCGGGGATATTGCTTGGCCGCGAAGCCGATCCGGCGGTGCGCGGCATCGATCCGGCGCGCTATTCACCGGCGCGATTTGCCCGGTAGGGCGTCCGTTCCGTCGGCCCATCGGCTCCGCTGAACGGTTCATCCCATAGACAGGTTGCGGGGGTGTACGCAGGCGAATCGCTCTGCTTATGACGCTGCAACACCAATTCTTCCCGACCGGGGGGTCCATGAATTTCCGTGCTTTTGCAGCGCGTTTCGCGCTGTTGGTAGCTTGCACCCTCGCGACGGCGCTGCCGGCGCAGGCCGCTGCTTCCAAGAGCCGCTTCTGGCAGTGCGCCCCCTATGCGCGCGAAATCTCGGCCGTGAAGATCCATGGCAATGCCTGGACCTGGTGGGAACAGGCGGCGGGCCGCTACGAGCGCGGCGACAACCCCGAAATCGGCGCGGTCATGTCGTTCAAGAAGACGGCGCGTAACCCCTATGGCCATGTCGCGATGGTCTCGAAGATCGTCAGCGACCGCGAAGTGCTGCTCACCCACGCCAATTGGTCGTTCGCGGGCGGCATCGAGCGCAACGTCCGTGCCGTCGATGTCTCGGCAAAGGGCGACTGGAGCCAGGTGAAGGTCTGGTTCGCGCCCACCGGCGGGCTGGGCACCACGGTCTATCCGGTCAACGGCTTCATCTATGGCGGCAATACCAGCGAAGAAGATCTTCCGGCCCAGCCTTCGCTCGAGCTCGACCTCAGCGATCTGGTGATGGAAACCAATCTGGGCTGATTGCACGACAAACCAACAAAAAGGGCCGCGGGCGACCGCGGCCCTTTTTGTTGGTGCGGGCGCTGCTCAGCCTGGCTTGAAGGTCATCGCGACGCCGTTCATGCAATAGCGCTTGCCGGTCGGCCTGGGGCCATCGTCGAACACATGGCCGAGATGCCCGCCGCAGCGGCGGCACAGCACTTCGGTGCGCACCATGCCCAGCGAGTGATCGGGCCGGGTCAAGACCGCATTGGGCGCGGGCGCATAGAAGCTCGGCCAGCCGGTGCCGCTTTCGAACTTGGTCTTGGAATTGAACAGCGGGAGCGCGCAGCCGCCACAGAAGAAGGTGCCCTGGCGGTGCTCCTTGTTCAGCGGGCTCGAATAGGGCCACTCCGTCGCGCCCTTGCGCAGCACGTCATAGGCCTGGGGCGACAGGCGCTTGCGCCACTCCGCATCGGTGAGCGTGAAGGGAAAGGCCTGCGCCGCAGCGGGCGCGGACAAGGCGAAGCGCGACAGCAGCACCGTGGAGACGGCACCGGCAACGGCGAGAAGGGAGCGGCGGGCGTAGTTCATGCGCAGGATGTGGGAACGCCCGCGCCCTACTCAATAGTGGCTGAGCTCCACCGGCATCTTCTTATACCCATGTACAAAGCAGGCGCCGATGCGCTCGACCTCGCCGGTCACGTTCACGCGCAGCCGGCGCTTGCCCATTTCCTCGAGCAATATGCCGATCTGCAGCTCGGCCAGCCGCGCGCCGACGCAGCGATGGATACCGTGGCCGAACGCCAGATGCCGCCGCGCATTCTCGCGATCGACGATGATCCTGTCGGCATGGGGGAACACGCTCTCGTCGCGGTTTGCCGAGACGTACCAGAGCACGACCTTGTCGCCTTCGCGGATCTTCTGGCCCGCCAGCTCGGTATCCTGCGTTGCAGTGCGGCGCATGTGCGACAGCGGCGTCTGCCAGCGGATCAGCTCCTGCACGGCGTTGGGGATCAGCCCCGGATTGGCCTCCAGCTTGGCGCGTTCGTCGGGAAACTGATCGAGCCCCAGCGCATAGGCGCTCATCGAGTTGCGCGTCGTATCGTTGCCGCCGACGATGAGGAGTATGAGGTTCCCGAGGAACTCCATCTGATCCATATGCGCCATCGCGTCCGAATGGATCATCATCGAGATGAGGTCGGGCGTCGGCTCCTTGTCGAGCTTCTGCTGCCAGAGATTGCCGAAATAGGCGGCGCACTGGAACAGGATCTGGCGGCGCTCTTCCTTGCGCACCGGATCCTTGGCGATCTCGATATCGCCGGCCCAGTCGGACCAGTAAGTGAGTTTGCGCCGGTCTTCCCACGGAAAGTCGAACAGGATCGCCAGCATCTGGGTGGTCAGCTCGATCGAGACCTGATCGACCCAGTCGAACTGCTGCCCCACCGGCAGCGAATCGAGAATCTCGGCCGTGCGCGTGCGGATATTGTCGCTCATCCGCACCATCTCGCTGGGCGTGAAGGCAGGCGCGACGGTGCGGCGCTGACCGGTATGCTTGGGTCGATCCATCGCGATGAACATCGGCATCTTGATGTCATCGGGCTGCATGTCGGCGATGGTCATGCCGCCCACTTCGGACGAATAGATATCGGGAAGCGATTCGACCTCGACCAGCGGCTTGTAGGTCGAGACCGACCAATAAGGGCCAAAGGCACTGTGCTCGCAGCGATAGACCGGCGCCTTGGCGCGCAGCTCGCGGAAAGGCTCGTGCCAGGTATCGTCGCGGTACAGTTCCGGACGGCTCACATCGAGTGGATCGACGACATTCTCCAGCGGACCGGTCGCAAGCGTAGCCATTCAAGCCTCTCCTTTTATGCGGAGAGGAAAGCGCTAATTGACAGTTGTGTCAATAGCGGCGCGGCGACGCTTCCAGAATGGCGGATTGCCCGATTTGAGCACGCCCCGCCGGAATAGCCGCGCGCCCACAGTGACCGTGATCGCCACCCACAATGCCTGCCATGCCAGCGCCACCAGATGCGGCCAGATCGCGGACGAATTGCCGGCGCGGCCGATCATCGCGAAGGGCGAGCTGAACGGGAATGCCTCGGCAATGAAGGCGACCCAGCTACCCGGCGTCGCGGTGCCCGCCAGTGCGAGCCCGAACATGCCCATCTGGAAAAAGGTGATCGGCAGCGACAGCATCTGCAGCTCGCGCTGGGTGTTGGTCTGCGCGCCCAGGCTGAGGAACATCGCCCCGAGCAGCATGTAGGCCATGGTGAAATAGCCGACGAAGAGCAAAGGGAAGGCCACCGGACCCACCGCCGGAGCCGCGTCCGCGAACAGCCGCATCGCCCCTTCGGGCAGCAGTTTCGCTCCATTGACGATCAGCGTCGCCCAGAAGGCGAGGAACAGCACCGCGACGGCAAACATCGCGATCAGCTTGCCAAAGAACACGCTTTCGAGCGGCACGGCGGCGGCGAGCACCTCGATCACCTTGTTCGACCGTTCCTCGGCCATGGTGCCCACCGCTTGCCCCGAGAGGAACAGGGTAAGGAAGAAGATGCCGAACACACCGGCGGACGCGACCTGACCCTTGCCGCTGAACGAAGCCTGTTCGCGCGTCACCGCGGTGCGGGTCGGCGTGCTGAGCGGGGCGGGGCCCAGCCCGGCGCGCTGGACGCGAAGGGTCTGCTCGGCGATCTGCGCCAGATACTGCGCCTCGCCCCAGCCGCGCGCGGCATAGAGAATCTCGGGTTTGTCGAGCGGTCCGTGCAGCACCGCCGCCGCCTCGAACGCATCGGCATCGAACATGCCCCGCGCCTGAGCCGCAGGATTGGCATCGGGTGCCACGATCACCAGCGGCGGCGGAGCCTCGTCGCCGCGCTTCGGGAAGAGCGTGCGCAACTGCCGATCGACCTGCTGGATCGTGGCGGATTGCGCGGGTGGCGCGATCACCACCATGCGCAGCTTATCGGCGCTGCTGTCGGTGATCTGGCTCGCGCCGATGCCGCCCGCCACGCTGAACGTCAGGAAGATCAAAGGCGCGAGCAGGAAGAGCAGGAAGGTGGGCGTGAACACCGTCGCGGTGAAATCCCGGCGGATCACCGTGAAAGTCTGGCGCAGCGTGCGCCGGAACTTGCTCATGCCGCATCCTCCAGCGCCTGCTGGCCGACGATGCGGACAAACGCGTCGTGCAGGCCGGGCCGCTCGATCGACAGTCCCGAGATGCCGTGCCCCGCGTCGATCAGTTTCACGAGCAGCGCCTCTATCCCTTCGGATGGCATGGTGAAGCGCCAGCCTTCGCCTTCGCGCTCGGCATCGGTGGGCAGCAGCGCCCCCGCGCCCGCAGCATCATGGTGCGGGGTGTAATGCGCTTTGAAGGGCAGGGTGGCGCGGGCATCGGTGACGGTGCCTTCAAAGCGGACCTTGCCGCCAGCGATGATCGAAAGCCGGTCGCACAGCCGCTCCGCATGCGCCATCACATGCGTCGAGAACAGGATCGTCGCGCCGCGATCGCGCTGGGCGCGGATCAGCTTTTCCAGCCGCTCCTGATTGACCGGGTCCAGCCCCGAAAAGGGTTCGTCGAGCACCAGCAATTTGGGCTCGTGAACCACCGAACCCAGCAACTGGACGAGTTGCGCCATGCCCTTGGAGAGCTTGCGGATCTTGTCGTCGGCGGCGTGGCCGAGGCCGGCGGCCTCCATCAGATCCACCGCGCGCTTGCGCCCCACGGCCCAGGGCAATCCGCGTAGCGCGCCCATGAAGGCGATCGCCTCGCGGCATTTCATGCCGGGATAGAGACCGCGTTCTTCGGGCAGATAGCCGACGGAATCGCTGGCATCGCGGGGATTGTCGTGGCCGAGCAAGGTCCGCGCGCCGCCATCGGGCTCGATGATGCCCAGCAGCATGCGCAGCGTGGTCGTCTTGCCCGCGCCATTGGGGCCGAGCACGCCATAGACCATGCCCTCAGGAACCGCGATGTCTACGCCGTCCACCACCCGGCGGGCGCCGAAACGCTTGACGAGGCCGCTGGCGCTTACCGCCAATGCGCTGCTCAAAATCTGTCCCCTAAAACCACGCTTTGGTGGTAGCGGGTGCTGGTGCAGATCGACAAGTCACTCGTCACTCAAATCAAGGTGAAGGCCGCAGAAATCGGGTTCGCCGCCTGTGGAATCGCGCGCGCCGATGCGGCCCCGGCCGCGGGTGAGCGGTTGCGTCAATGGCTGAGCGAGGGCCGCCACGGATCGATGATCTGGATGGAGGAGCGCGCGCATCACCGCGAAAGCCCCGCCGGGCTGTGGCCGGAGGTGCGATCGGTGATCTCGCTGGGCATGAGCTATGCGCCGGCCACGGATCCGCTCGCGCTGGCCGGAGAAGGGGAGGCGGGCCGCATCTCGGTCTATGCGCAGGGCCAGGACTATCACGATGTGGTCAAGCGGCGGCTGAAGGAGCTGGCACGCTGGATCGTGGGGCAGGCAAGCGACGCGGATCTGAAGGTTTTCGTCGATACCGCGCCGGTAATGGAAAAGCCGCTGGCGGAGGCGGCGGGGCTGGGCTGGCAGGGCAAGCATACCAATCTGGTGAGCCGTGAGCATGGCAGCTGGCTGTTCCTAGGCGCGATCTACACCACGCTCGAGCTGGAGTCCGATGCCCCGCAGCACTCGACCTGCGGGAGCTGCGATGCGTGTCAGACTGCGTGCCCCACCGATGCGTTTCCCGCGCCCTATCGCCTCGATGCGCGGCGCTGCATCTCGTACCTTACGATCGAGCATAAGGGGCCGATCCCGCACGAATTCCGCGCCGCGATGGGCAACCGCATCTATGGCTGCGACGATTGCCTGGCGGTGTGCCCGTGGAACAAGTTTGCGGAGGCTGCGCGCGCCAATCTGGCTTTCCAGCCGCGCGCCGAGCTTACAGCGCCAGCGCTGGCGGATCTGCTCGCGCTCGACGATGCGGGATTTCGCGAGGTCTTTTCGGGCTCCCCGATCAAGCGCATCGGGCGCGACCGGATGATGCGCAATTGCCTGATCGCGGCGGGAAACAGCGGGAGTACAGCGCTGATCGAGCCGGTGCGGGCGCTGCTCGACGATCCGGACGAAACGGTGCGCGAGGCGGCGGAATGGGCGTTGCTGCAACTATCGCATGATTCGAAAATCTGAATCGTCATCCGCGCGAAAGCATGTGCGCATCACCGCCGCTTCGCCAGCGCCGCCACGCAGCTTGCGGGATCGATCGGGCTTCCGTCGCGCTGGCGGGTGTCGAAATAGGTGACGACCGCTTCGCCACGACCCTTTGGATAGAGATAGGCGTCGAGCACGCAGATCGGGCCGGCGAACTGGAGCTTGCGGGCGGTGCCTTCGCTCATGTCGAGATGGGGCTGGCCGAACTGCGCGATCAGGCGGGCGGCAGGCTGGCCGGCCAGCGCTTCGTTTACGCGCTCGGGCACCGGGGCGTTGCTGATCCGGGGCGGGACCGGCACATGACCGGCGGAGCGTACTGGAGACGCTCTCTCACCGCACGCGCCCAGCGCCGCTGCTCCGGCCAGAATCCATAGTCTCATGCGGGCCTGCCTCTGTGAAATGCGTGGGTCGCCATCGCGGCGCCGATCACCGGGCCGATGAACGCGACAATCGGGACCAGCATCACCCCCGTGCCGAACATGCCGAGCACGAAGCGACGGAAATTGGTTCGCCGCCGCCATTTGGGAAGCTCGCCATAGCGCATGTGGCGCGCCGCAACCATGTCACCCAGATCGCGGCCCAGCAGCCAGGAATTGACGATGAAGAAGGCCACCGCCGTGCCCACCCCGGTGATCAGCAAGGCGATATAGACGGGCGACAGCGCCAGGTTGATCAGGATGATGCGGACCCCGGAGCCCAAGCCCATCGCCAGCGAGCGGCCAAAGGAAAGCTCGCGCGCGCTGGCATGCGCGTTCGGATAATATTTGGCTTCAACGGCGGCGACGACTTCGTCGGCGAAGATTCCGATCACGCCGATCGCGATGGCGCGGAACAGCACCCAATGCGCGGCCAACATCAGCACGATCACGGCGATATCGGCAAAGGGACCAGAATAGTCGCCCAGCCAGCGCGCGGAGGCCCAATGGACGGCGTGATACAGGCCGAAGCCGAGCATCGCGAACAGCAACAGCGTGAGCAAAAGCGATTTGAGGAAGACCATCGCCACGCGGCTGTCGAGCAATTGCCCCAGCGACAGGAAGAAGGCCTGGATCATTGCGGAATCCTTTGCCCCTCTCTAGTGCCTCGACGCAACCCAATTGGAGCAACGACTTGACCAGCCCTACCTATGACGTTGTCGCGATCGGCAACGCGATCGTCGATATTCTCGCCCAGGCCGAGGACAGTTTCATCGAGGAAATTGGCGTGGCCAAGGGATCGATGCAGCTGATGTTCTCGCCCGAGGAAGCGGATGCGCTCTATGCCAAGATGGGCCCGGGCCGCGAAGTTTCGGGCGGTTCGGCGAGCAACACCGTGGCGGGCATCGCGGCGATGGGCGGCAAGGCGGCGTTTATCGGCCAGGTGGCAGACGATCAGCTCGGCGCGGTCTTCGCGCATGATCTGCGTGCGGCGGGCGTGCATTTCGACACGGCCGTCCGTCCGGGCCAGCCGACCACGGCGCGCTGCCTGATCTTCGTGACGCCCGACGGGCAGCGGACGATGAACACGTTTCTGGGCGCATCGCAGTTCCTGCCGGCGTCCGCCCTGGACGAGGATCTGATCGCCAGCGGCGCGATCCTCTATCTCGAAGGCTATCTGTGGGATCCCGAGGAGCCGCGCGCCGCGATGCGCAAGGCGATCGACATTGCCCGCGCCAATGGCCGCAAGGTGGCGTTCACGCTCAGCGACGTCTTCTGCATCTCGCGCCACGGCGGTGATTTCCGCCAGCTGATCGCCGACGGGCTGATCGACATCCTGTTCGCCAATGAGAGCGAGCTGCTGGCGCTTTGCGAGCACGAGGATTTTGAAAGCGCAGTCGCGCATATCCATGGCAAGGTGCCGTTGCTGGTGGTGACGCGCAGCGAAAAGGGCGCGATCGCGCTACAGGGGGACGAGCGCGTCGAAGTGCCGGCCGAGCCGATCGAGAAGCTGGTCGACACCACCGGTGCGGGCGACATGTTCGCCGCTGGCTTCCTCCACGGCCAGGCGCAGGGCCGCGGCCTCAAGGAATCGCTCACCCTTGGCGCGGTCGCCGCGGCGGAGATCATCCAGCATTATGGCGCACGCGCCGAAGCGGACCTCAAGAAGCTGGCGGCCGAACGGCTGGGGTAATATCCCGCCCCGGGCAGACCCCCGGGGTCTTCCGGCAGCAGGCGTAAAAAATGGGCCGGGGGATCGCTCCCCCGGCCCTTTTCTTTGGGACGGTTCCCGTTCTCAGTGCGTGCCGGGCGTCTCGCCGGGCGAGTCGGTCACCACTTCGACCACACCGCGGCCGAGATGGCTCTTCCGGAAGCCATAGGCGAAGTAGATCACCATGCCGATCGCGCCCCAGGCGGGGAGCACAAGCATCGCATCCAGCGGCAGATTGAAGAACAGGAAGATCGTGCCCGCGATGGTGAGCGGCCCGATCAGCCAGAGCAACGGCGTCTTGAACTTGCGCTCAACGTTCGGCGCGGTCTTGCGGAGCATCATGACCGCGACGGCGACCATCATGAACGCATAGAGCGTACCGGCATTGGCAATGTCGGCGAGTTTGCCAACCGGCAGGAACGCTGCAGCAAATGCCACGGCGGCGCCGGTGATGGCGGTCACGACATAGGGGGTCTTCCACTTCGGGTGGATTTTCGACAGGCCTTCCGGAAGCAGACCGTCGCGGCTCATCACGAAGAAGATGCGGGTCTGGCCGAAGAGCAGGATGAGGATCACCGACGGCAGCGCGATGAACGCTGCGTACCCAAGGAAGTTACCCACCGTGCCGAAGCCGATCTGGCGCAGCACATGTGCCAGCGCTTCGTTCGAGCAGACCAGTGCTTCCTTGAATTCGGGCAGTGCGCACTGGCGTGCGAGCTCTTCCGAACCGGCGGGGAAGGGGATGCCGTTCGGACCCATGATCGGCTGACCGCCGATCGTGCCGACAGCACCTGCCGCGACGAGCATGTAGAAGATCGTGCAGAACAGCAGCGATCCGATCAGGCCGATCGGGACGTTGCGCTGGGGGTTCTTGGTTTCTTCGGCAGCCGTCGAAACCGCGTCGAAACCCACATAAGCGAAGAAGATCGTCGCCGCCGCGCCAACCGCGCCGACGCCCGAGCCGAAGCCACCAAACATGCCGGCGGGCAGGAAGGGATTGAAGCGCGCCGCGTCGAACTGGTCGGACGGGAGCGTAAGGACGATGAACGCGGTGAGCGCGGTCACCTTGATAAGCACCAGCACCGCGTTGACGCGGGCCGATTCCGTGGTGCCGAGCATCAGCAGCCAAGTGACGAGGAGCGCGATCGCAACTGCGGGCAGGTTGATCAAGCCGCCGGGCGATCCCCCCAGCGCCAGCGGCGCGGACGAGAGCCAGGCGGGCAGATGTATGCCCAATGTCTCGTTCAATATCGTGCCTGTGAAATAGCCGGACCACCCGACCGACACTGCGGACGCTGCGACCGCATATTCGAGGATCAGGGCCCAGCCGACCGTCCAGGCGAGCAACTCGCCCATGGTGGCATAAGTATATGTATAAGCAGAGCCCGCCACCGGGATCATCGCGGCGATTTCGGCGTAGCAGAGTGCGGCGACGATGCAGATCGCGCCTGCGATGGCAAAGGCGAGCAACAGGCCCGGGCCCGCCTTTTGCGCGCCGGCGGCGGTGAGCACGAAGATGCCCGTGCCGATCACGCAGCCGATGCCGAACAAGGTAAGCTGGAACCAGCCCAGCGAGCGATGGAGTGATTTCTTTTCAGCCGTCGCCAAAATGGCGTCGAGTGGCTTTACGCGCCCAAATGTCATGGATGGTCCCCTAACGCGGCGTCTTATGCGCCGCCCCACGAATTGAAAGGCGCGAGCCTAGCTGCAAATGGCTGACGCGCAAGCGGTTATCGCGCGAGCATCGGCCCCAAGGGCTGGCCCGCAAACAGGTGCACGTGCAGGTGCGGCACCTCCTGCCCGCCATGCTGGCCCACATTGGCGAGCAGCCGGTAGCCGGGAGCGACCAGCCCCGCTTCGCGCGCGACATGCCCCACGGCGCGAATGAAGCCCGCTATCTCAGCGTCGGGCGCGCGCGCCGAGAAGTCGTCCCAGGAGACATAGGCACCCTTTGGGATCACCAGAATGTGATGCGGCGCCTGCGGATTGATATCGTGAAATGCGAGGGCGAATTCGTCTTCATAGACGGTCTTGTTCGGGATCTCGCCGCGCAGGATCTTCGCGAAAATGTTGTTCGGCTCATAGGGCTGGGTAGCGTCGATCGGCATTATGGTTCCTTCGGGCGGCTGGCCTTTTCGTCCAAGCCCGACACGCCTTCGCGGCGGGCGAGTTCGGCGCGGACATCGTTCAGGGTTATGTCGGCATCGGCGAGCAGGACGAGCAGGTGGAAGATGAGGTCGGCGGCTTCGCTGGTGAGCGCCGCCTTGTCCTGCGCCACGGCAGCGATCACGGTTTCGATCGCTTCTTCACCGAGCTTTTCGGCGATCTTGGCGCGGCCCTTCCCGGTCAGCTTTGCGACATAAGAGGATGCGGGATCGCCGGTGCGGCGCGCGCGGATCGTCTGTTCGAGGGTGTCGAGCGTGTCCATGGTTTCCGGCTGCTTTAGGCCGGAGGCCAAGTCAATCCTCGGCGTCGGCCTCGGGTGCCTTGCGGAAGCGCGCACGCATCCGGCTGCGAACGAACCATAGCCCTCCGGCAGCGCAGGCGGCGAGTAGGATATCTGACAGCTCCGGCATCGAGCGCGAGCCCGCGACGCCGGTGTGCGGCGGCTCGTCGGCCAAAGCGGGTGCGGCGACGAGAAGGAGCGGGAGGGCGTAGCGGAGCATGAGGAGAGTGTAGTCCGGCCGGGTTAAAAGTTCCTCCCCGTGCCGGACGCGTTCAGGATCGAACGGGGATTCCAGCGGCAGCCAACGCCGCATGCGCCTCCGCGATCGTGGACTGGCCGAAATGGAAGATCGAAGCGGCGAGGACCGCGCTGGCATGCCCCTTTGTTATGCCATCGACGAGATGCTGAAGATTGCCCACGCCGCCCGATGCGACGACGGGCACCGTCACCTGATCGGCGATGGTTCGGATCAGCTCCAGATCATAGCCGTCGCGCGTGCCGTCGCGGTCCATCGAGGTGACGAGCAGCTCGCCCGCACCCATTTCCGCCAGCCGCAGCGCATGCGCGACCGCATCGATCCCGGTTTCACGGCGGCCGCCATGGGTGAAGACTTCCCAGCGGGCGTCGGCCACGCGCCGGGCATCGACCGACGCGACGACGCACTGGCTTCCCATGCGCGCGGCGATTTCGGACACCAGTTCGGGGCGCGAAACGGCGGCCGAATTGACCGCGACCTTGTCCGCGCCCGCCAGCAGCAACGCCCGCGCATCTTCGACGGTGCGCACCCCGCCGCCCACGGTGAGCGGCATGAAGCACACCTCCGCCGTGCGCCGCACGACATCGACCATCGTGCCGCGGCCCTCATGGCTTGCGCCGATATCGAGGAAGCAGAGTTCGTCGGCTCCGGCTGCATCATAGGCGCGGGCCTGTTCTACCGGGTCGCCCGCATCGATCAGGTCGACGAAGTTGACGCCCTTGACCACGCGGCCGCCGGCAACGTCGAGGCAGGGAATGACGCGGGCGCGGACGGTCATCCCTTCGCTACCTCGATCGCCCACTTCAGATCGAGCCGCCCGTCATACAGCGCGCGGCCGGTGATCACGCCCTCAATGCCGTCCGCGACATGCGGGCGCAGCGCGTGAATGTCGGCGATGTCGGCGACACCGCCGCTGGCGATGACGGGGATCGATACGGCGCGGGCGAGGGCGACGGTCGCTTCGACATTGCAGCCCTTCAACAGCCCGTCGCGGCCTACGTCGGTGAAGAGCAGCGCAGCGACGCCTGCATCCTCGAACCGGCGGGCGAGATCGATCACCGATACGTCCGATACGTCGGCCCAGCCTTCGGTGGCGACCATGCCGTCACGCGCATCGACGCCGACGACGATCCGGCCCGGATTGTCGCGGGCTGCGGCCTTGACCAGTTCCGGATCCTTGAGCGCCGCAGTTCCGATCACGACGCGCGCGACGCCCAGATCGAGCCAGCGTTCGATCGACTCGCGGGTGCGGATGCCGCCGCCGAGCTGGATCTTGCCGCCGAAGCGCTGGAGCACGCCTGCGACGGCGGCACCATTGACCGAAGCCCCGGCGAACGCGCCGTCGAGATCGACCATGTGCAGCCATTCGGCGCCCGCATGCTGGAACGCCTCAGCCTGTGCGGCGGGATCGTCACCATAGACGGTCGCGCGGTCCATATCGCCCTCGGCGAGGCGGACGACCTGTCCGCCTTTCAGATCGATGGCGGGGAAAACGATCAACGACATCTCAAATTCTCTCCCGGAGGGGGAGGTGGCATGCCAAGCATGACGACGGGGTATTCTCCGCACACGATAAGATATCGTCCGGGGCGACTACCCCTCCACCGCTTCGCGGTCCCCCTCCCCCTCCGGGGGAGGAGTGAAGAAAGATCAGGGCCGCCATTCTAGAAACCTCTCCAGCAGCGCGATGCCGTAGCGCTGGCTCTTTTCGGGGTGGAACTGGACGCCGATCATATTGTCGCGGCCAATCGCTGCGGTGACCGGGCCGCCATGGTTCGTCGTCGCCAGCACCGAATCGCCTTCAAAGGCGAAGCTGTGGAGGAAATAGGCCTCGCCGCGTTCGATCAGCGGATGCGGGGTGGCGGGGATCACGTCGTTCCAGCCCATATGCGGCACGCGCACATCCTCGGCCGGGATGAGCTGGCGGACAACGCCGGGGATCCAGCCGAGCCCGGGATGCGAGCCAAGCTCTTCGCCGCGCGTCGCCATCAATTGCATGCCGACGCATACGCCGAGGAACGGCGCGCCTTCGCGCACGACGCGCTGCTCCAGCGCATCGACCATGCCATCGATTCCGCGCAGCCCCGCCGCGCACGCGCCGAACGCGCCGACTCCGGGCAGCACGATGCGATCTGCCGTCAGCGCGACCTGCGGATGGGCGGTGACGGAAACGTTCGCAGCACCTGCGGCCTTGAGCGCGTTGTGAACCGAATGGAGATTGCCCGCGCCATAATCGATCAACGCGATGCTCACGGCAGCAGCGCTTCCAGCCCCGGCGCGGCCATGCTCGGCGTGAACTCGACGAAGCGCGCCGTCGCCACGCCGTTCAGCAGGAACGGATCCTGCGCCGCCCATGCCTCCACCTCGGCGCGCTCGCCATTCGCGATCAATACGCCGCCGGTCTCAGGCTGGCGTCCCGCCGTCACCAGCCGCCCGGCGGCCAGCGCCTCGCGCAGCCACGCGACATGCGCGGGGCGGTGCGGAGTCACGTCGCCGGTGTAGCTGAGCAGAACGATGATCACAGCACGCCCTTGGTGCTGGGAATCACGCCCGCCTTGCGCGGATCGATCTCCACCGCTTCGCGCAGCGCGCGGGCCAGCCCCTTGAACGCGGCTTCGGCGATATGGTGGTTGTTCGATCCGTAGAGCGTCTCGATGTGCAGCGTCAGTCCGGCGGTCTGCGCGAACGAATGAAAGAAATGCTCGAACATCTCGGTGTCCATCTCGCCGAGGCGCTTCTGGCTGAACCCGGTCTTCCAGACGAGGAAGGGCCGGCCCGAAATATCGATCGCCACGCGCGTCAGCGTCTCGTCCATCGGCGAGAGCGCATCGGCATAGCGGCGGATGCCCTTCTTGTCGGCCAGCGCGGCGGCGATCGCCTCGCCCAGCGCCAGCCCGGTATCCTCCACCGTGTGGTGCTGGTCGATATGCAGGTCGCCTACCGTCGTCACCTCGAGGTCGATCAGCGAGTGGCGGCTGAGCTGCTCGAGCATGTGATCGAAAAAGCCGATTCCGGTCGAGATCCGATATGCACCGGTGCCATCCAGATTGACGGTAACGTCGATCGAGGTCTCGGTGGTTTTGCGGCTGATCGTGGCGGTGCGCATGGCGCCCCCATAGCGATAGCGCGCGCACAATCAAAATAGCGTTGCTTGGCCCCGTGCAACTCGGCTTGCGCCTTGACCCCATGGCCGGAGCCGCTACCCACGAGTTTATGACGACCAACGTGCCCGACAGCCTGATTCCCTATGACGAAATCGTCCAGGAGGCCCTGCGCGCCGTGGTCGGGCGGGTGCTGGGCACCGTCGCCGCGACGCAGGCGCTGCCGGGCGGGCACCATTTCTACATCACCTTCAAGACGCATGCCCCGGGGGTCGATATCCCGCAGCGGCTGATCGAGCGTTTTCCGGACGAGATGACCATCGTCCTCCAGCATCGCTTCTGGGATCTGAAGGTGGACGACGAAAAATTCTCGGTCGGGCTGAGCTTCAATCAGGTCCCGGCGATGCTCAACATCCCCTTCTCGGCGATCACCGGCTTCCACGATCCGGCGGTCAATTTCGAACTGCGCTTCCAGGCGCAGGAAGGCGATATGGATCCCGAGCAGCACGACGAGGCCGAGAATGACGGCCCCGCGGTCAAGCCGCCCGAAGACGGCTCGAACGTCGTCTCGGTGGATTTCAAGCGGAAGAAGTGAGCGGTGCTCGCCGTCATCCGAGCGAACTAACTGCAATTCTTCGCGATCACCCGTCATCCCGGCGAAAGCCGGGATCTCGTGCCGCAAACCCCTCGCCCTCTCGCCCAGCGATCCCGGCTTCCGCCGGGATGACGGCTGCTGGCCTATTTCGAGCGACACGCTTTCACCGGGATGCAGGCTGTGGTTAGGTTGGGCATGGCCGGCTCCCAAGACTTCGTCCCCGATCCCCGCAACGCCAATCTCCTCGTCTATATGAACGGCGATCTGGTCCCCAGCGATCAGGCGCGCGTCTCGATCTTCGATGCCGGGTTCGGGATGGGCGATGGCGTGTGGGAGGGGGTGCGGCTGCACAAGGGCGCGCTGTTGTTCCTCGATGCGCATCTCGACCGGCTTTATGCGGGCGCCGAGGCGATCCGGATCGATATCGGGTTGAGCCGTGCCGAGCTCATCGCCGGGATGAAGCGCCTGCTCGACGCCAACAACATGACCGACGGCGCGCATCTGCGGCTGATGGTGACGCGCGGGCGCAAGGCGACGGTCAACCAGGATCCGCGCAACGCGCTGGGCACGCCCACCATCGCGATCACCGCTGAGTTCAAGACTAAGCCGCCCGAGGCGGGCAGGGGGCTGGCGCTGCGCAGCGTCTCGCTGCGCACCTCGCGGCCCGACACGTTCGACATGCGGCTCAATTCGCACAGCCGCCTGAACCTGATCCGCGCGCTGCTGGAGGCCATCGAGATAGATCCGGAGGCGGACGAGGCGATCATGCTTGATCCGCACGGACAAGTGGCGAGCTGCAACGCGACCAACTTCTTCTGGGTGCGCGACGGGCGGGTCGAGACCTCGACCGAGAGCTATTGCTTCAACGGCATCACCCGCGCCAATGTCATCGCAGCGTGCCGGGCGGGCGTCGCGCCGGTGCTCGAATGCAGCGTGCCGCTGCGCCACGTGCTGGCCGCAGAGGAGGCGTTCGTGACGGGAACCATGGGGGGAATCACACCGGTGCGATCGATCGACGGGCACGTGATGCCGGTGGTGAACGGCCCGGTCACGCAGCGCATCGCCGCCGCATATGAAGCGATGAAGGACGCGGACGCCGCCGCGAACCGGATCGTATGACACTGCGCATCGCGATGTGGTCAGGGCCGCGGAATATCTCCACCGCGATGATGCGCGCGTTCGAGAATCGCGAGGATACGTCCGTCAGCGACGAGCCCTTTTACGCGGCATTCCTGGCGGCGACCAGCGACATCCACCCGATGCGCGACGAAGTGCTCGCCTCGCAGCCCAATGACTGGCGCGAAGTGGCGGAGGCGATGCTGGGGCCCGCGCCCGAAGGCGCGCCGATCTGGTACCAGAAGCATATGTGCCACCACATGCTGCCCGATTTCGGGCTGGACTGGATGGATGCGTGCACCAATGCCTTCCTGATCCGCCCGCCCGAGCAGGTGCTGGCCTCCTATCTGGTCAAGCGAAGCAGCGCGACGCTCGACGATATCGGGGTGGTTAGGCAGAATGAGATATTCGATCGCGTCGCTGATCGCCTCGGCTTCGCGCCGCCGGTGATCGAGGGCAGCGATGTGACCGCGGATCCGCGTCGCGCGCTGACGGCTTTGTGTGGGGCGCTGGGCATCCCATTTTCCGAAAAGATGCTCGCCTGGCCCGCTGGTCGCCGCGCGAGCGACGGAGTCTGGGCACCCGCCTGGTACGATGCCGTTGAACGCTCGACCGGTTTCGCGGCGCCGGCGAGCGTCGTGACGTTCGAGGAATTGCCCGACGCGCTCAAGCCGGTCGCGGAGGCTGCGCGGCCATTTTATGAGCGCATGGCGGCGCATCGGCTGGCGCTTTAGCTCCGCCCCAAGTTTTGCTTAGGACCGCGCGCGAAACCGCAGGTTGGATTCATCGGCCCGGTGGCGCTAGAGCGCGCGCAAACATTCTGGAGGCACGCGTGACCAATACCCGCACCGAAACCGACTCGATCGGCGCCATCGAAGTTCCTGCCGATGCTTACTGGGCTGCACAGACCCAGCGCTCGATCGAGAATTTCCCCTTCGGTGAGATGGAGCGAATGCCCCTCGGCATCGTTCATGCCCAGGCGATCGTGAAGCAGGCCGCGGCCCGCGTGAACCGCAAGCATGGCATGGACGCCAAGATCGCCGACGCGATCGAGGCAGCCGCGCAGGAAATCGTGGCGGGCAAACTCGACGATCAGTTCCCGCTGGTGATCTGGCAGACCGGCTCGGGCACCCAGACCAACATGAACGTCAACGAAGTGATCGCCGGTCGCGCGAACTTCGTGCTTACCGGCACCAAGGGCGGCAAGTCGCCCGTGCACCCGAATGATCACGTCAATATGAGCCAGTCGTCGAACGACAGCTTCCCGACCGCGCTGCACGTCGCGGCGGTGCTGGCGACGCGCGATGCGCTGATCCCAGCGCTCGACACGCTCACCGCATCCTTGGTGGCCAAGGCGAAGGCATGGGATCACATCATCAAGATCGGCCGTACCCATACGCAGGACGCGACGCCGCTCACGCTCGGCCAGGAATTCTCGGGCTATGCCGCGCAGCTGATCAGCTGCAAGGCGCGGATCGAAGGCGCGCTGAACGGCAATCTGCGCAAGCTCGCCATCGGCGGCACTGCGGTCGGCACCGGGCTGAACGCGCCGGAGGGCTGGGCCGAGGATATGTCGGCTGCGATCAGCGACATTGCTGGCACCGCGTTCGAGCCTGCGCCGAACAAGTTCGAGCAGTTGGCGGCGAAAGACGGCCTCGTCTTCTTCTCGGGCGCACTCAACACACTCGCGGTCGCGCTCAACAAGATCGCCAACGATATCCGCTTCCTCGGTTCGGGCCCGCGCTCGGGCCTGGGCGAGCTTTCGCTTCCGGCGAACGAGCCGGGCAGCTCGATCATGCCGGGCAAGGTCAATCCCACCCAGTGCGAGTCGCTGACGATGGTCGCGGCCCAGGTGATGGGCAACAACCAGGCCGTCACCATCGGCGGCATGCAGGGCCATTTCGAGCTCAACGTGTTCATGCCGCTGATCGGCGCGAACGTGCTGCGCTCGATCCAGCTGCTCTCGGTTGGCATGGTGAGCTTTGCAGAGCGCTGCGTCGACGGGATCGAGGCCAACGAAACGCAGATCAAGGATCTGGTCGATCGTTCGCTGATGCTTGTCACTGCGCTGGCGCCGGCGATCGGCTATGACAATGCCGCCAAGATCGCCAAGAACGCGCATGAGAAGGGCCTGACGCTCAAGGAGAGCGGGCTGGCGCTCGGTCTGGTCGACGAGGCGATCTTCGATCAATATGTGCGGCCCGAGACGATGATCGGCCGCTGAGGGAACCGATAGCCTTGCCAATCGCTTGGTTTGCGGACCTGATATCCGGGAGCGGCATATGATTGGCAAGGCAATCGCGGCATATATCGGCAATCGCATCGATCGCCGCGACGGCAAGGGTGGTACCCTCGGTGCGCTTGCCGGCATGGCGGCGTTTGGGCTCGGCAAACGTGCGTTGCCCGCCGCGATCGTGCTGGGTGCCGCCGCCTATGGTGCCCGCGCGCTGCAAAAGCGGCGCGGCAGCGCGCGATGACGGTCTCCTACTGACTTGACGTGGGCGCTCAGCATCCGCCAGTAGCGCCCATGCCCCACCGCACCGAGCTCGACCCGCACAAGTTCCGCCGCCGCGGAGTCCTGTTCGTCCTGTCATCCCCCTCCGGTGCGGGTAAGTCTACCATCGCGCGCAAGCTGCTCGCGGCCGATCCCTATCTCGAAATGTCGGTGTCCTACACCACGCGGCCGATGCGGCCCGGCGAGGTGGACGGCAAGGACTATCACTTCGTCGATCTCGAGCGCTTCCGCGAGATGGTCTCGAACCACGAGTTCCTTGAATGGGCGCACGTCTTCAACGAGCGCTACGGCACCCCCAAGCAGCAAGTGAGCGACATCCTCGCCTCGGGCCGCGACGTGCTGTTCGACATCGACTGGCAGGGTGCGCAGCAGCTCTTCCAGCTTGCCGGCGGCGACGTGGTCCGCGTCTTCATACTGCCGCCCAGCCTCAAGATCCTCCACGAGCGGCTGATCAAGCGAGCCACAGACGCGACCGAGATCATCGACGCCCGTATGGCCCGCGCGACCAGCGAGGTCAGCCACTGGGATGGCTATGATTATGTGCTCGTCAATGACGACATCCAGTCGACCTACGAATCGGTCCACACCATCCTGAAGGCCGAAAGGCTCAAGCGCTCGCGCCAGACCGGGCTGATCGGCTTCATCCGCGGCCTGAACAAATAGGCTGGGTGCTGGCCCAATAAACGGCCGGGCCGCTAACGACCCGTTGCGGACTTGAATCATTGTCACCCCGGACTTGTTCCGGGGTCCACGGAGCCGCGGGTGCTTATGCTGGAGCCTCTTGTCCACCGAGTGCTGCTAGGTGGATCCCGGAACAAGTCCGGGATGACGGGTGGGGACGTGCGGAATGACGGCTTTCTACCCAAACTCTGCCATTCGGTCTTCTCAACCGTACGCGGTCGTTTACGAGTTCGCGGTCTCGAGCAGCGAGAGGAACCGCGCGCCGGCGAGGAAGTCGGTGCGGCGTGCCTCGCGTGCCTCAGCGGCGAGTTCGTCCTCGCCCCACAGCTCGGTCTGCCAGTCCTCGTCGATTTGCGACGCTTTCCAGACCGTCTCGGCATCGGTGGCCCCTTCGATCAGGGCGAGTGCTGCTACCACCGAGCCGCTGATCGTGACGACCGGCGACAGGCCGGCGAGGCGGAAGGCATCCTGCGCGGTCACGGCATCGGCCAGGCGGGCGACTGTCGCGGGCGGCTGTGCGCGGTGCATCACGCCCGTCGTGGTTTCGAAATGCACATCGTAGCGGCCACGCGCCCAATCGAGCAGCGGGTCCCACGCCGCTGCCTGTCGCGCGACTAGAGGTTCGGGCTGTTCGGCGCGGTAGTAAAGGAGATCGCTTTCGCCATAAGCGGCAAGCCCGGCAGCGAAAGCGGCTGTATCGGGCGCAATCCGGTCGATCGCCGCATTGGCGAGGCCGGTGAGCGGCATTGCGCGCGGATCGATATCTTCGCCCACCGCGCGCCATTCCTCCGCCACGGCTTCGGCCAGCGCGGGGGTGGGCAGGGTCAGTGGGGCACGGCCCGGCGTGCGCACCGGCTTGCCGTCGAGCGCAATGCCTCCGTTCGCTACGGCCACATCCTTCCAGAAGCGCTTCATGCCTCGGGGGTTTTCCAGCGGCGCGCCATCGCGCGGGGGACGACGGCCATGAAATATAGCGCGGAGAGCAGAATGCCCGCGCCGATCGCGGTCTGGACAGTGTTGTCCGAGCGGCCGGCGAGGACGAGTCCGAACACTGCGCCCGCCGTCGCCACCATGTTGACGGCGACGATGGTGAAGTAACGGGTGCGGGCCAGGCGATCGGCGTCGGTCATAGGCTCTCCAGATGCGCAGGCAGCGTGCTGGCATGGCTGACGACATGCCCCGCGCCGGCAGCGACCAGTTCGGCGGGCGTGTGGTATCCCCATACGACACCAACGGCGTGAACGCCAGCCGCGCGGGCCATTTCCATGTCGAAGCTGGTGTCGCCGATCATCACCGTCTTGCCCGGCTCCGCGCCGGCTTCGCGCATCGCGAGTTCGAGCATCGAAGGATGCGGCTTTGAGGGGTGGCGATCGGCGGTCTGGAGCGTGACGAAGCAATCTGTAAGGCCGTGGTGCTCCAGCAGGAGGCGCAGCCCGCGATCGGACTTGCCGGTGGCGACGCCGAGCCGCCAGCCCGCCGCTGCGAGCGCGTCGATCGCGTCCCGCACCCCTTCGAACAGCGGCTCGGGATCAAGCGCTGCGTTCACTCGCATCGCGCGGAAGGCGCTCCTGTAACCCTCTGCCATTTCCTCATGCTGCGCGCGCTCGCCCTCTGGATGGAGCAATGCGATGGCGGGCACCAGGCTGAGTCCGACAATGCGCCTTATGTCCGCGCGGCTGGGCGCGTTCAGACGCTGGGCGGCGAACGTTTCCTCCATCGCGCGGCAGATATTGGCCTGGCTGTCGACAAGGGTGCCGTCGCAGTCGAACACGGCGAGGCGCGGCCCCACACAAATGGTCACTTTTTCTTTGCGTCCCTCGGCCCGGTCCGCTCGCCGCGGCCACGGCGCTCGCCCCGGCGTTCCTTGCGGACCGACTTGGCATGCGCCTTGGCGATCGACTTCTTCTGCTCGCGGGAGAGCGGCGGCCGGTCGTCGAGCGCGTCGCTGGCATCGCCGAGCGCGACGTCGAAGCCCAGCGTCTTCATCGATTCGGCGAAATGCTCGGGCAGATCGGCGGTGACGTCGATCTTCTCGCCGTCGCCGTCAGGGTGATCGATGCGGATGCGCCGTGCGTGCAGGTGCATCTTGCGGCTGATCCCGCCGGTTAGGAAAGCATCCTGTAGACCATATTTGCCGTCACCGACGATCGGATGGCCGATCGCCGCCATATGGACGCGCAGCTGGTGCGTGCGGCCCGTGAGCGGCTGGAGCTCGACCCAGGCACAGCGATTGCCTGCCTGTTCGATCATCCGGTAGCGCGTGCGCGCCGGCTGCCCTTCCTTGGTATCGACGTGCATCTTCTCGCCGCCGGTGCCCGGCTGCTTGGCGATCGGCAGGTCGATCATGCCGTCCTCGATATCGGGCACGCCGACGACCAGCGCCCAATAGAGCTTCTTCGCGCTGCGCCCGGAGAAATGCTTGGAGAAATAGGCGGCGGCGCGGCTGGTACGCGCGATCAGCAGCGCGCCGGACGTGTCCTTGTCGAGCCGGTGGACCAGCTTGGGGCGGCCTTCATTCTCATATTGCAGGGCACCGAGCAGGCCATCGACATGCTCGGTGGTCTTGGTGCCGCCCTGCGTGGCGAGCCCCGGCGGCTTGTTGAGGACGAAGGCCTGCTCATCCTTGTAGATCACCATGCTCTCGGCGAAGTCGAGCTCGTCCTCGCTCAGCTTGCGGCGGACGATCTTGGGTTTGGACACGCCGGGCTTGGGCGCGTCGGCCGGAGGTACGCGGATCGTCTGGCCCGCAGCTACGCGGTCGCCCGGCGTGGCGCGCGCGCCATCGACGCGGAGCTGGCCGGTGCGCGCCCAGCGCGAGACGAGGTTGAAATTGGCGTCCGGCAGATGCCGCTTGAACCAGCGATCCAGCCGGATTCCATCATCATCGGCCTGGACGATGAACTGGCGGACATCCTTGCTCATCTCGCTCATGCGACTGCCCTCGCGGCGTTAAGGCCGATCACAAGCGCTGCGAGCGAACCGACGACCGAAATCACGACATAGGTCAAAGCGAGCCCCCAGTCGCCACGCTCGATCAACTGGATCGTATCGAGGCTGAACGCGGAAAAGGTGGTGAAGCCCCCCAGCACGCCAACGCCGATCAAAAGACGCCATGGCTCGCCGCCTTGCTCGAGCCGGGCGAGGGCCCCAGCGAGCAGGCCCATCAACAGCCCACCGATCAGGTTCACGGCCAGCGTACCCCAGGGAAAGCCCGGGCCCCATGTGGTGAGCGCAAAGCGCCCGACCAGATAGCGCGCGCCGGAGCCGATGGCGCCGCCGAGCATGACGAGAAAGAGGTTTGGCATGCGCGTGCCGGTAGCGCGGATCGCGACAAAAGGGAAACGGGACGCGGAGCGCGCGCCGCAGGGAGTATCAGTCAGTCACTTGACCGGCGCAATTTGTCTGAGAAAATGGCGCATGCTCCGCTGGCTGCTCTCGCTCGTCCTGCTCGCCGCCTCTCCGGCCGCCGCGCAGATTCCGCACTTCAAGGACGATCGCCTGATCGTCGACGGTAAGCCCTTCCTGATCCTGGGCGGGGAACTGGGTAACAGCTCGGCATCGAACCGCGAATGGCTCCGGCCCAAATGGCAGCGCATGAAGGACGCGCATCTCAACACCGTGCTCGCCCCGGTAAATTGGGAGCTGATCGAACCCGAAGAGGGCCGCTTCGACTTTTCCAGCGTGGACTGGCTGATCGAGGATGCCCGGGCGCACGATATGCGGCTGGTGCTCCTGTGGTTCGGCGCATGGAAGAATTCGATGTCGACCTACACGCCGGCCTGGGTGAAGCGCGATCGCAAGCGTTTCCCCTCCACCGTGGACGCGGACGGCAAGGCGCAGGAGATCCTGTCGGTATTCGGCGCGGCGACGCGGGAAAGCGACGCCAGGGCCTTTGGCGCGCTGATGCGGCACCTGAAGCAGGTGGATGGCGACCGGCACACGGTCATCATGGTGCAGGTGGAGAATGAGATAGGTTTCCTCTCCACCGCGCGCGAGCATGGTGCTGCCGCCGATGCTGCGTTCGCCAAGTGGAAAGGCGGCGAGGAGGAGTTCACCGCGCATCATTATGCCCGCTTCGTCGAGGCGCTAGCGGCGGCTGGGAAGCGCGAATATGCGCTCCCGCTCTTCGTGAACGGCGCGCAGGGGCGTCCGGGCAAGAAGCCGGGTGAATATCCCAGCGGCGGCCCGCTGGCGCATCTGATGCAAATCTGGCGCAAGCAGGCGCCGTCGATCGATTTCATCGCGCCCGATATCTATTTCCCGAACTTCGCGGAGATTGCGCGCGGCTATCAGACGAAGGGCAATCCCTTCTTCATCCCCGAGGCGAACAACGCGGGCGACAAGCGCGCCGCAGCCAATGCGCTGCACGCGATCGGCGCGTTGGGTGCGTTCGGGTTCAGCCCTTTCTCGATCGAGAATTTGCCCGAAGGCGATATGCTGGGTTCGCTATATGCCGTGCTCGACGGGCTTACGCCGTCGCTGTTCGCGGCAAAGGGAAAAGCGGGCTTTGCGACGCCGGTGACGTTCGACAACATCGTCGACGAAGCGCCCCAGGCGAGCGTGCTCGGTGCCTATCGCTTCACGGTGAATTTCATCGATCCCTGGACGGCGAAGGACAAGCAGGTTCCCGCCGAGCATGGCGGTATCCTGCTCTGGATTGGGGGTGACGACTATCTGGTCGCGGGCGGGGGGATTACCGTCACCGTGGAACCGGCGGATGGGAAGGGGAAGGCGGGGCTCGAGCTGGTCGAGGAAGGAAGCTTCGTCGATGGGCGCTGGGTGCCCGGGCGGCGGCTGAACGGCGATCAGACGCATCAGGGCCGCCATATCCGCCTGCCGCCGGGCAGTCACAGCGTGCAGCGCGTGCGGATTTATCGTTACGGCTAGGCAACCAGACGTGCCCGACGGCGTTGGGTGGCCATGCAGAATCTGTGGTTCATCACCAACCCGAACTCGGGCACCGCGACGCCCGCAAAGTGCGAAGCATTGCAGGCTGTGTTCAAGGAATGCGGCCTGACCCTGACGGGGCGCACCGAGTTTCCGGATCAGGCGATTCCCAAGGGCGAAGATCTCACCGCGCAGGGCGTAGACACCGTCGTGCTTTATGCGGGCGATGGCACGATCAACGCGGCGCTGTGTGCGCTCGCCGAATGGGAAGGCGATTTCCTCATCCTGCCGGGGGGTACGATGAACCTGCTTGCCAAGGCGCTGCACGAGGAACTCGATCCGCATAAGATCGTTGCTGCCGCGCATGAATCGAAGCGGCGTGTGGCATTGCCCTTTATCGAAGCGGGTGAGCATCGCGCGTTTGTCGGGCTGATCCTCGGGCCCGCAGCTGCCTGGGCGCGGGCGCGCGAGGCAGCGCGGAAGGGCAGGATCGGGCGGATGGTCGGCGCGGTGCGCGCGGCGTGGCGCAAGACTTTTGATCGCAAGGGCATCCGCGTGACCGGAGCCGCGGCGCTCGGCGACCATTACCAGGCCGTGTTCGTGTTTCCGCATCTGGACGGGCTCGATGTGGCGGCGGTCGATGCGCGCGAGTGGAGCGCGATCGCGAAACTTGGCTGGGACTGGGTGACGGGCGATTGGGTCGCGGGCCATTCGGTGACGGAGGCTCGGGCGCAGGAATTGCGGCTAGCCGGGAGCAAGCCGGCGATGGCGCTGTTCGACGGGGAGCCGGTCAATCTCGATGCCGATGTGCGGATCGTGCCCGGCAAGAGCGCGGAACGCTTCATCGCCACGCGCGCTTGAGAGAGGATGGCGCGGTTCTTCCATGTGAGCGATGTGCATTTCGGGCGCGAGGATCGTGCCGCGATCGATTGGTTCGCGGCGTGCGTGCGCGAGGAACAGCCCGACGCCATCATCATGACGGGCGACCTGACGATGCGCGCGCACCGGCGCGAATTCGAAGCTGCAGCGGAATGGCTTGAGGGGCTCGGGCGCCCGACCACCGTGGAGGTGGGCAATCACGATCTGCCCTATTTCAATCCCTGGGCACGGCTGGTGACGCCGTACAAAAGATATCGTGCGCTCAAACGGTTGATCGAGAGGCCGCTCGACATCGAGGGCGTGGCGGTCGTTCCGCTCAAGACCACGGCGCGCTTTCAGTTGCGGCTCAACTGGTCGAAAGGCCATGTCAGTTTGGGGGCGCTTCAGCAATCGCTGGCGCTGATCGAGGCCGCGCCGCGGGGCGACACGATCTTCGTCGCCTGTCATCACCCGTTGATCGAAAGCGGGGTGCGGATGCGTTCCAATACGCGGCGTGGAAGCCGGGCGCTGGAGGCGCTTTCCGTGGCCGGCGCGCATGCCGTGCTGAGCGGGCATGTCCACGACCCGTTCGATATCGCGCACGAAGCGGGCGGACGCACGGTGCGGCTGATCGGAGCGGGGACCCTGTCTCAGCGCCTCCGCGCCAGGCCGCCCTCGTTCAACGTGATCACCGTGGGTGACAATGGATTCGATACCGTTGCCCGGTTCCTCGGCGAAAGCAGCGTGCAGCTTTAAGGGCGCTGCGGGTTTTGCTTCGGAGAGAACCTGACCCAAAAGCCACGCCCGGGCATTTTTGAATTGTCGTCCCTGCGCAAGCGGAGACCCAGGGTGCGGGGAATACCTGCCTCGCTCCTATTCCCGCTTTCGTGGAGTTGACCAACTCAGTTCGCGTGAAACAATCCTAACGGAGCCGCGTGCCGATCAGCGTTCCCTTGGTGCCGACGCTGACAAGGCGAAAGCTGAAATTGGTCCATTTCCTGCGCCAGCGGCCGGCGATCACCCGTTCGCCGGGCCGTGCGGCATCGTCGAGAAGGACGGTGCCACCGACCGGAATGCGATCGAACAGCGCTTCCGCTGCGCCGCGCACAAAGGGGTGAATCGTCCAGGGAGGCCCGTCGATCACAAGCAAATCGATCTGGTCGGGCATCGGCCCCGTCTCGTACCAGCAGCCGGGCCAGTTTCCCGGCGAATCGCCCAGCGGGGCGTGGCGCAGATCGGCCTGAACGCCGTGCTCGCGGAGCCAATCGTGCGTCGCGTGGATGAAACCCTCATGCTGATCCAGGCTCAGCAAATGCCCTCCGCCATGCAGCTGGAGCGCGCGACCGATTACCAGGCTGGTTGCGCCCGCGCCCAGTTCGACCACGTTTTGCGGGCGATGCGCCTCGATATGGCCGATGATCAGGTGCAGAAAGCCGGTATCTGCTTTCCAGCTTCCCAGGTTGGGAAGCGCGTCGGCTGGCAAAGCGAGCCGTTGCAGCAAGGCGCGTTTCGCGGCCTTTGTTCCCCCCGACAGGCTCTTGAGAAGCCAAGGCCAGCCGATCGCGCCGTAAAGGATGACCATGCCCATTTCGGCGAGCGATTTTTCGGCGCCATGCCCGGCCAGCGGCAAGAACGAAGTTACTTCACGCGAAGTCATGTAATATCCGTGATTGCCACCGCCCCCGCAGCTTCAATTCCGCTTTATCGCGATGTATTCGCCAAATGCCAGTAGTTTGCACTGGGTAGCAGCTGGCATCAGCGCAGCCAGCGGCTCATTTGGGGATAGGGGGCAAGCATCAGGCGCTCCGCCTGATGCGGCTCGGCGCTCATCCCGTAATATTGCAGCATCGGCGCGCCGGGATAGCTGCCTGAGTCGAACGCCTCGGCCAGCGACGGACCGCCGCCGCGATAGCCGTGGTCGTGGAACACGATGCGTGAATTGAGCCCGATCGCCCGGACCGCGGCATAGGACCAGGCGATTGCCGCCATTTCGTCGCCCGGGTCCTCGCTTACCGTGCCGGTTGCGCGTAGCGCCGGATCGGTCACTGCGATGTGCCCGGCCTCGTGCAACAGGTCGCCCGGATAGAAAGGGCGCGACGGGTCGACCGCCAGCCCGCCTGAGTGGATCGCGATGCCCGGCAGGAAGCTGTCTGGCTGAACAGGTTCGATGCGCACCGGAATGCCGATCGATTCGAGGAACGCGACTATGCGCGCGGTATCGGGATCGTCGAGTGCCATCCGGGCGAGCCTATCGCGTGCGCCCGAAAAAGCAAAAGGGCGGCCCGTTGCCGGACCGCCCCTTCGTTTGCCGGTGAACCGGAACTTAGCGCTTCGAGAACTGGAAGCTGCGGCGGGCCTTCGCCTTGCCGTACTTCTTACGCTCGACTGCGCGGCTGTCGCGGGTCAGGAAGCCTGCTGCCTTGACGGGCGCACGCAGGATCGGTTCGAAGCGGGTCAGCGCCTGGCTGATGCCGTGCTTGACCGCGCCGGCCTGGCCCGAAAGCCCGCCGCCCTTGACGGTGCAGACCACGTCATACTGACCGGTGCGGTCGGCAACGCCGAACGGCTGGTTGATGACGAGACGCAGCGTCGGACGCGCGAAATAAACTTCCTGGTCGCGGCCGTTGATGGTGATCTTGCCGGTGCCGGGCTTGAGCCAGACGCGGGCAACAGCATCCTTGCGGCGGCCGGTAGCATAAGCGCGGCCGAGGCTGTCAACGATCTTCTCGCGCAACGGCGTCGCCGGTGCGGCAGGCGCAACCGGTGCGTTCAGATACTCGTCGGCGCTCTGCGGTGCGGCGGCAGGCGCTGCAGAAACGGCTTCAGGCGTTTCGCCCGCAGCGATCGCACCCAGATCGGAAAGGGACTGGCGATTGTCGGACATTAGTTGCCCACCTTGTTCTTGCGGTTCATCGACGCGATGTCGAGAACTTCGGGGTTCTGGGCCGCGTGCGGGTGCTCGCTGCCGGCGAAGATGCGCAGGTTGCGCATCTGCTGACGGCCAAGCGGACCGCGCGGGATCATGCGCTCCACAGCCTTTTCAAGCACGCGCTCCGGGAAACGGCCTGCGAGCACCTTGGCCGCAGTGATTTCCTTGATGCCGCCGGCATAGCCGGTGTGCTTGTAATAGACCTTGTCCGCCAGCTTCTTGCCGGTGAAGCGGATCTTGTCCGCGTTGATGACGACGACGTTGTCGCCGCAATCGACGTGCGGGGTGAAGCTGGGCTTGTGCTTGCCGCGAAGCACGTTGGCGATAATCGTCGCCGCACGACCGACCACCAGGCCGTCGGCATCAACGATGTGCCACTTCTTTTCCACTTCGGCCGGCTTTACCGACTTGGTGGTCTTCATCAGAGCCTTCATGGCCTGTGACCTTTCGAGTTGAAATGCGATCGCGCCGACCTTTCGGCCAGCGCGGTTGGCGGCTCTTTGACGATTGGGGCTTGGAAGTCAAGCAAATGCGCGGGTTTGCTGACGGGTATTATAATACCTTGTGGCATGAAGTCGAACGCTCCAGGCTGCGACGCAGTGCCTCAGCGCGTCTCCCGTTCGATCCATGCTGCGGCCGCATCCGTAGCCTGTACGTTCCAGCTTTCGATTACCGGCAGCTCGTAGCTGTGCAATTCGGCGAGGCGCTCGCGCAGCTTGCTTGCCATCATCGTGCGGGTCTTGAGGAGCGCTGGGACTTCCTCGGCGCGCTCGATGCGCCCTTCCCATCGATAGAGCGATACGCACGGCGCCATGATGTTCACGCACGCCGCCAGCCGTTCGGTGAGCAGTGTCTCGGCGATGCGCTCAGCTTCGGTTCGGTTGCGAAAGGTGACGAAGACGAGCGCGGTATCGCTCACCGCAGCCGGCCGATCACGTGAACGCCCCATGCCGTGGCAATTACCAGCAGCGCGCCGACGAACTGGTGCAACGCGGCGAGGGGGATGTTCATGCCCGTCATCACGGTCGCGATGCCGAGCAGGATCTGGATGCCAAAGGCGGTGTGGATCGCGATCGACGCGCGGCGATCAAGCGGGCGCACGGCGCGGGCGAGCACGATCAGCATCGCCACCGTCACCCAGGCCCACCAGCGATGGACGAAATGGACGATCGCCGGATCGTTGAACAAGGCGTGGAGGAAGCTCTGCCCCGTTGTGGTCGCGCCGGGAAAGAAATGGCCGTTCATTAGCGGCCATTGATCGGTGACGAGCCCGGCGTTGAGCCCGGCGACCAGCGCGCCGAACAGAAGCTGGATGAACAGCACGATCGAAGTGGCGAGCCCCAGCCCGGTCATCCGCGCGGGCCGCGCTTCCGAGCGGCGCACCAGCGTGCGCAGGTCGAGCGCGGTCCACACCACCCCTGCCATCGTGAACAAGGCAACGAGCAGGTGCACCGCCAGCCGGACGTGGCTGACATCGGTGCGCTCGCTAAGGCCCGATTGCACCATCCACCAGCCGACCGCGCCCTGCAGTCCACCCAGCAGCAGCAGGGCCACGAGCCGCCAGCCATAGCCGCGCGGGATCTGCCGGTTGAACCAGAACCAGAATAGCGGAACGGCAAAGGCGATGCCGATCAACCGGCCGAGCAGACGATGGATATATTCCCAGAAGAAGATCGCCTTGAAACCGGCCAGCGTCATGCCCTGGTTGAGCAGCTGATATTCGGGGATCTTCTGGTAATTGGCGAACTCGGCCTGCCACTGCGCTTCGTTCAGCGGCGGAATGATGCCGCTGATCGGCTTCCAGCTGGTGATCGAGAGGCCCGATTCGGTCAGGCGGGTGATGCCGCCGACGACGACGATCAGAACGATCATCCCGGCGACGAAGAACAGCCAGTTGGCGATCGCGCGCGGGCGCGGGTCGTAGGAAAAGCGTCTCGATCTGAACACCCTTCGGGCCTAGCCCCGGTGGAACGCAAAAGCCAGTCCGGTCGTCGCGCGAAACTAACGGATTCACGCGCCTTGCATGTTTCCACTGCCGATCGGGCGGCTCAGATCAATCCTTCGCGGACGGCGATTACCGCCGCATGGATCTTGTTGGTCGCGGCAAGCTTGCGCACGGCGTTCACCAGATGGAACTCCACAGTCCGCTGGCTGCGGCCCATGATGATCGCACTTTCCCAGGCGGTCTTGCCGACGCTGACCCAGCGCAGGCATTCGATCTCCTTCGCGCTCAGCGTGCGCGGCTCTGTCGCTTGCGGAGCGGCCGCGGCCTCGCCCGGAGCAGGGCTTTCGTCTTCGTCCGTTCGGCGGGTCAGCTCCCGTTCGAGCAGCCGGAATCTGGTGTTGTCGGTCACGCAACCCACCGCCCTGCGATGCACCGTCTTGGGGTCGATCAAAACGCAGGCGACAGAGCGCCACCACCGTTCTTCCCCGTCCGGCCGGATAATGCGGAAATCGGCATGGTAGCGGCCGTCCCGCGCGATCAGTTCGCCCACCCGCTCCAGATCGATGGCGGTCGCCCTTGCTACGTCGTCGGGATGAATGAACGGCCGGAAGTCATCGACGGTGTGGATCGTATCGAATTCCTGCCCAAGCAGCTCGTACCAGCGGCGATCGCAGACCATGACGTTGTTATCGATATCATAATCCCATATGCCTGCATTCATTGCTTTGACACATAGCTTAAGTATATTAAATTGGCTTTCCGCCATAACGTTCCTAAACGCCATTACGCCACTCTTACTATATTTGCGACCGTTTGTCTGATTATTCGGATCCTATTATGCACTAATGTGCAGGTTTAGCATCTATGTTTTCCTTGTCGTCAGCACGCAATCCCGAAACTGTCACGGTTTCCCCGTAATTTTACGAGTTTCGAAATTTCGGTCCATATCGGATGGGTTTATGCGGTGCGCGTTGTTGGGCGCTGCACGGGTGGCGTGAACGGAAACGATGCGATGACGCTTGAAGATGTTGGCATGATGTCCGGCGAGGACATGGTCCGCCGCTATGGCGCAGCGGCACGGCAGCTCTTGGTGAGCCTCGCCGTGGCGGCGGTGCGCAAGGGCGATGATGATGAAGTAAAGGCGATCGACGGGCGTATGCAGGAAGTCGATCGCTACCTCGACGCGTCGGCCCGCGGGCTCAGGCGTATTATCCCGCAATAATAGAGCGGAGCCGGGGAGGCCTCCCGGCCCTACGCGCGCACTCAGGCTCGCGCGCCCCCCTCGGCAACCGCTTCATTATAGCGCAGTGCGCGCAGCACCGTATCGACGATGGCCTCCGCATCAAGCCCGGCCTCGGCATATTGCGCATCTGGGCTGTCCTGATCCTGGAAGATGTCGGGCAGGCGCAGCGTGCGCAGCTTCAGGCCGCCGTCGATCAGCCCCTGATCGCTGGCCATGGTCAGCACATGGGCGCCAAGGCCGCCCACGGAGTTCTCCTCGATCGTCACGGCCACTTCATGGCTGGTGAGCAGGCGGCGGATCAGTGCTTCGTCCAGCGGCTTGGCGAAGCGCAAGTCGGCGACGGTCGTCGAAAGCCCCTTCGCTTCCAGCGTGTCTGCGGCTCTGAGCGCTTCGGCGAGGCGTGTGCCGAGCGAAAGGATCGCGACGGTCTTGCCCTCGCGGACGATCCGGCCCTTGCCGATTTCCAGCAACTGCGGGGTTTCGGGCAGCGGCACGCCGGTGCCGTTGCCGCGTGGATAGCGAACCGCGATCGGGCCGCCGTCATGCTGGGCGGCGGTATAGGTCATGTGGACCAGCTCTGCCTCATCGGCGGCGGCCATGACGACGAAATTGGGAAGCGTCGCCAGATAGGTGACGTCGAAGCTGCCTGCATGCGTCGCGCCATCCGCGCCGACCAGCCCCGCGCGATCGATCGCGAAGCGAACCGGCAGGTTCTGGATCGCGACGTCGTGAACGACCTGATCATAGGCGCGCTGGAGGAATGTGGAGTAGATCGCGCAGAAGGGGCGCATGCCCTGCGCGGCAAGGCCGGCGGCGAAGGTGACTGCATGCTGCTCGGCAATGCCCACGTCGAAGGCTCGCGTCGGGTGCGCCTTGGCGAACTTGTCGACCCCGGTGCCAGAGGGCATCGCCGCAGTGATCGCTACGATCCGTTCGTCGGTCTCGGCCAGCTTGGCGAGCGTCTCGCCGAACACGTTCTGATAGGCCGGCGGTCCGGGCGGTGCCTTGGCCTGCGCGCCGGTGATCACGTCAAACTTCTGGACGCCGTGATATTTGTCCGCCGAAGCTTCGGCCGGGGCATAGCCCTTGCCCTTCTTGGTGACGACATGGACAAGGATCGGGCCATGCTCGCTGTCGCGGGCATTCTCCAGCACCGGGATCAGATGGTCCAGATTATGCCCGTCGATCGGGCCGACATAATAAAAGCCCAGTTCTTCGAAGAGCGTGCCGCCGGTTACCATGCCACGGGCGAATTCCTCGGCCTTTTCGGCGGCATTGTGCGCGCGGCGCGAAAGCTTGCGGATCGCGCGCTTGGCGAGGCTGCGCAGCCCGAGATATTCGGACGACGAGACCATCCGCGCCAGATAGGCCGATAGTCCGCCTACCGGCGGCGCGATCGACATGTCGTTGTCGTTGAGGATGACGATCAGCCGGTTGCCCGCCGCCTCGGCATTGTTCATCGCCTCATAGGCCATGCCGGCGCTCATCGATCCGTCGCCGATCACTGCGATCGCCTTGCCGGATTTGTCGTTCAGCTTGTTGGCGATGGCGAAGCCGAGCGCCGCGCTGATCGACGTCGACGAATGCGCCGCGCCGAACGGGTCATATTCGCTCTCGCTGCGCTTGGTGAAGCCGGAGAGGCCGCCGCCCTGGCGCAGCGTTCTGATGCGATTCCGCCGGCCGGTCAGGATCTTGTGCGGATAGCATTGATGCCCCACGTCCCAGATCAGCCGATCCTCGGGCGTGTTGAACACATAATGGATCGCCGTGGTCAGCTCGACGACGCCCAGCCCTGAGCCGAGATGCCCGCCCGTAGTGCCGACAGCGCTGATCGTCTCGCTGCGCAGCTCGTCCGCCAATTGACGGAGCTGTTCGGGCTTGAGCTTGCGGAGGTCAGCCGGTGTGTCGACGGTGTCGAGCAGCGGCGTAGAAAGAACATCAGCCATTTGACCGCACTTACTCCTGCGCACTCACACTGTCGATTGAACAAAGCGCACGGGCGCCATTTCGTTCAAAATGCCCGGTAAATCGCCGCTGGGCATGATCAAAAGCTGAGCAATTGGTAAGCGCTGAGCACGCGCATCAGTTTTGCGCGGGCAGGGCCTCGATCGCCACAAGCGCCGCGTCGAACCGCGAGTCCCAGTCGCCGCGAATCGCGATCCAGCGCACGCCCGCATCTTCCAGCACCTCGCGCGAGAGCCTCGCGAACCGGGTGCGGCTTTCGGCGTCGCCATAAATGCGGGTGCCGTCGTCGATCCAGGCGACATCGGGCTCCAATAGCAGATAGAGGTCGCCGGACGGGTGCCGCGCCAGCCCCTCCGGCACGGTGCCGAGCATCATCTTCGACCAGGCGATCGTCATCAGCGCGTCGGTATCGACGAACAGGTAGCGCGTCGCCCAGCGCCGCCACGCGGCGATCATCGCGCTTTGCGCTTCACCGATCAGTGTGAGGTCGGCTGCGTTCATCTCGCCGCCATGCACTTCCGCCTGTGCGCGGCCATATTCGGGCACCCAGACGGTGCCGAAATGCCGGGCCAGCCGCCCGGCCAGAACCGACTTTCCGGTGCTCTCGACACCGTGGAGCACCACCGTTCGGGTATAATGCGCGCGAACCGGGCCGGGCAGAAACGGCGCATGCGCCCAGGGATCGGCGCGAACTGCGCTGCCGGAAAGGCCGCCAATTCCCCGCGGATCGGCGGCCATGATTCGCCCGCCCAACGGCACGAACAACGCCCCCAGCTCTTCCGCCAGCCGCTTGCCATATGCTTCACCGGCAAACAGCATGTCGATCGGCTGGGGATGCGCGTCCCGTACGATCCCGCGCCAGATCGGCCAGAAATCCGGGCTTTCCTCTGGCGTCTGCGGGACCGGCGTGCCGTGACCGATCACTTCGCAATCCGGCAGCAATTCGCGCATCCATGCCAGGCGCAACTCGCCCGGGATCGGATCGTCCGGCAGCCAGCAGACCAGCACGGTCAGCCGGTCCACCATCGTGCGCGCGGCGCGGGCAAGCGTGAGGTGCCCGGCGTGCGGCGGCATGAACTTGCCGAGCAGGAAGCCCCGCTTCACTGCGCCGGATCCAGTTTGGAGCGCCATGCGAACAGTCCCCATACGGCCATGCCGAGAAAGATCGCGTAGAGGATGGCGGTCGGGTGGAGGCCGCGGCTCCAGAACAGGCCGATGGCGATGCAATCGACGCAGATCCAGAGCAGCCAGCTCTCGAACCGCCGACGAGACTGCAAGATCTGCGCTGCGACGCTCATCCCTGCTATGGCGGCATCTGGATAGGGGGCGGCGGCATCGGTAAAGTTCGCCATGGCTGCGCCCCATGCGGCGCTCGTCAGCATGGTTCCTGCTAGCCATGTGGTGCGCGCGGGATTGGACAGGCGACCGATCGCGACGCCGTGATCGACGCGGTCGCTGCGGCTCCAGTTCCACCAGCCATATAGCTGGATCGCGAAGAAGAAGATCTGGAGGAGCGCGTCGCTATAGAGCCTGGCCTCTGCGAACACGAAGAAATAGAGCGCCACCATCGCCAGGCCGAAGGGGTAGTTCCACAGGCTGCGCCGCGCCACGAGCGCGACATTGATCAGCCCCAGCGCCGCTGCGGCGAGCTCCAGCGGATTCAACGGTGTGGCTTCAGTCGCAGTCGGCGCATTTGCCGCGCACTTCGATCACCGGGCGCTCGGGCGCGAAGCCCGCGCCCTTGGCGGCGGCGCGCACGGTTCGTGTGATCGTATCGTCGTCGAGATGCGTGGTCTGGCCACAGGAATCGCAGACGAGGAAGATGCAGTCGTGCAGGCAATCGGGATGCGTGTTCGCCATATAGGCGTTGGCGCTTTCCACGCGCCGCGCGAGGTTTGATCCCACGAACAGATCCAGGATGCGATAGACGCTGTTGGCTGCGACGCGGCGTCCTTCGGCCTTGGATACCGCTTCGGCGATGTCATAGGCAGACGCGGGCTTGTCGAAGCTCGCCAGCGCTTCAAACACGCGCTCGCGCATGGCCGTCCATTGCTCGCCGGATTTCTCCAGCGTCGTCTGGGCGACACGAGTCAGATCCTCGCCCGCGTGCTCATGATGATCGTGTGCGTGCATGCCGCCGATGTAGGCCCGCCGGGGCTGCGCGGCAAGCTGTCAGCGGTCCGCTTCAGGCAGGGCTAATAGGTGGCGCGTCGATTCAGGTCGTGGCCCAGCGCAACCAGGCTGACGCCTACCAAGGTCCAGAAAATCTCGAACTCGCCATGTGGCAGGCTCAGCGCGCCCGCCATGATTCCCAGCCCGAAAGCACCCACCACGGCTGGCATCATATAGCCATGGGCAAAGATGCCGCGGCCCAGCGCGATCACCCCGAAAGCGATCGCGAGCGTCAGTCCGACTTCATGAATCACAGGGCTGAGCAGGCCGCCCGCCGAGGAAATGACGGTGAGCAGGATCGTGGTGGTGAGGCAATGGACAAGGCACAAGCCGCTCACCCCGATCGCGATGCGATCGAAGCGCGCGTCAATCGAGCCCCAGAATCGGGCGATTGGCAGAGACACCGGCATGGCGACTCATATAGACGCCTATAGGTAAAGGTACAACATATCATCGCAGGCAAAATGCGCGCCGCCCGATGTGCTGCGTCCCCGTGCGCGCGGTTAACCCAGCAGGCGGTGCGTTTTGGACCAGGCGAGGAACAGCTCGGGCCAGGCATGCACGGGCTTGCCGATGGTCCTGCGGCCCCAGCCAAATCCGTGTCCGCCTCGCTCGAACAGGTGCGTCTCCACCGGCACATCCGCCTTTTTGAGCGCTGCGCGCAGCCGAATCGTGTTTTCGACCGGTACGACATCGTCATCTTCCGCGTGCATCAGGAAGCAGGGTGGCGTTGCTGCGGTTACCTGCCTGTCGGGCGAATGTGCTTCGATCAGTGCTGGCGAGGGGTTTGGACCCAGCAGTCCATCGCTTGAACCGGAATGCGCGATCGCAGGATCCAGCGAGACGACTGCATAGATGGGCGCGGCTAGCGCAGGCCGGGGGTCGATTGCGTCGGCTGAATCGACGGGCGTGTAGGCCTGGTGCGCAAAGCGCGTTGCAAGGTCGGCGCACAAATGCCCGCCTGCCGAAAAGCCCATCGCGCCGACGCGCTTCGGGTCGATCCCAAATTCCGCCGCGCGCGCCCGTATTACCCGCATTGCGCGCTGCGCGTCTGCTAGCGGCGTGTTGCTCCGGTCGCGCCAGCCCTGCACGGGCAGTCGGTAGAATAATATGAACACAGTCACCCCGCGCGCTGCCAGCCACGGGGCGATCTCATACCCCTCTTTGTCGACCACGACGCGGTGATAGCCGCCGCCTGGTATGACGAGCATCGCCGCCCCATTGGGGTTCGCCGGGCGAAACACGTCCAGCCGGGGCGTGCGGACGCTGTCATACGCCCGGTCGGGGAAATTGGGGTCTGCGGATCGCACCAGGACATGGTCCGCAAGCGCGGCATCGTTAAGCCCCGGAGCGTCGCCCGGCCACAAATTGAAGCTGGCATCGGGCTTGACGGGCGCATTATCCCCGCTCGCCTGCGCGGTAGAGACGAGCACGGTACCGGCAAGGCCAGTGGCGAGAAGGTCACGGCGGTTCATGCGCCGGTTCTGCCGCCCGCTGACCTCTCATGCAATCGTCGCGGATGAAGGCGGGGCGGCCAAGGATAGGCCGGGTAGCGCTCTAGGGTACGCTACCCGGCCATGCCCGCTGCTTCCTATCTAGGAAGCAGCGGGCGAATTGCCAGCTTGTTGCGCCGGTCCGGCCCGGAGCGGCGGCCAATCACGCGCGGTCGCCCAGATAATGCGCCTGTGCCGCGTCGGTGGCGTTGACCGCAAGCACCGATCGCGCCTCTGCGGCAGAGCGGATTCGCCCGGCGCGGTCCGAAGCGGTGTCGAGCACGCGATCGAGCAATTCCTGCCCCTCGTGCCACCATCCGATCCCGCTCGCGGCGTTGAGGTGTCCCTGCGCGCCGGCGTCGATGAACAGGCTGCCCCAGTTCCGCGCCATCGCCCGGGCGCGCTCAGGCGTGACCCACGGATCGTCGCTGCTCGATACGAGGATCGAGGGGAAGGGCAGGGGCTTGGCCGGTGTCGGGCGAAAACCGCCCAGTTCGCTGCGCGCGCCGGGCCGGTCGACATCTGCGGGGGCCACCAGCAGTGCGCCTGCGACCGGATAGCTGAAGGGCTGCCCCGCAAGCTCTGCCCACCAGGCGACGGCGAGGCAGCCCAGGCTGTGCGCCGCCAGCACCACGGGTGCCTGCGCGCTGCGGATCGCCTGGTCGAGCTTGGTCACCCAGGCATTGCGGTGTGGTGTGTCCCACATGCCCAGTTCCACCCGGCTCGTGTCGGGGCGGGATTGCTCCCACAAGGTCTGCCAGTGCGAAGGGCCCGAGCCGCCCAGCCCGGGAACGGTAAGGATGATCGGCGATTGTTCGTCATGGGGGTTGAAGATCGTCATGTTCCGCTCTTTCGAGAGAGGAGGCCGGGCTTCCAACATATTCCCACTAAGTTAGTATGCAATAAAGCTGCGTCGAAGCGGGCGGCGGTTGCGCCGGGCCGCCGGGTGCGCCTACACGCTGCCGCATGGCCAAGCAGCGTGCGGATCAGATGCTCGTCGATCGCGGGCTGGTGGAAAGCCGGACCCGCGCGCAGGCGCTGATCATGGCGGGACTGGTCTTCGTCGGCGATCGCAAGGTGGACAAGCCCGGCCAGGCGCTGGCGGACGACGTCGTGCTCGATGTGCGCGGGCGCGATCACCCCTGGGTCTCGCGTGGTGGCATCAAGCTGGCGCACGCGCTCGATCATTTCGGCTGGGACGTGACCGGCTGCGTGGCGATCGACGTCGGCTCCTCGACGGGCGGGTTCACCGATGTGCTGCTGAGCAAGGGCGCCGCGCGCGTCTATGCGGTGGACAGCGGCACCAATCAGCTCGCCTGGAAGCTGCGCCAGGACGATCGCGTGATCGTGCACGAACAGACCAGCGCACGCGTGCTGACCGCCGCGCACATCCCCGAAAGCGTGGACCTGATCGTGTGCGACGCAAGCTTTATCGGCCTGGCGAAAGTGCTCGAGGTGCCGTTCCGTTTCGCCGGTCCCGAAGCGCGCCTCCTCGCGCTGATCAAACCCCAGTTCGAGGCGGGCCGCGACGAAGTGGGCAAGGGCGGTGTGGTGCGCGATCCCGCTATCCATGCCCGCGTCTGCGGCGAAGTCAGCGACTGGGTCGCCAGCCAGGGCTGGCGCGTGGAAGGCGTGGTGGAGAGCCCGATCAAGGGCCCTGAGGGGAATGTGGAATTTCTGATTGCTGCGCTGCGGGAAACATCGCCGACACCGCTTGCGTTTAGCCAAGCCCACGAATAGCGCTACGGAGCCCATGCGAAATCTACTCGGACTAATCGCGTTTGCCTTGACGGCTGCTGGATGCTCGGGGGGAGGCGGCTCGCAGCCCAAGGGGCGCGAGGCACCGCTGGTCTCCGCCGCCGCTGTCGGGTCGATGCGCTTCGTCGATCGCATCGATGCGGTCGGCACCGCGCGTGCGAATGAACAGGTCACGCTCGCCGCGCCCGTCACAGAACGAATTACTCGGCTTAATTTCGACGATGGCGCATTTGTGCAGCGCGGCCAGGTCATCGCCGTGCTCGCCGCGGGTCAGGAAAACGCGCAGCTGGCGGAGGCGGGCGCGCGGGCGCGCGAGGCGCGGCAACAGCTTGAGCGCCTGGAGCAGCTAAAGGCGCGCGGTTTCGCCACCACCAGCGCAGTCGATGCGCAGACTGCGCTTGCGGGTCAGGCCAGCGCCCAGGCTGCGCAGGCGCGCGCCTCGATCGGCGATCGCGTGATCCGCGCGCCCTTTTCCGGTTGGGTTTCGCTTCGCAACATTTCGGCCGGCGCGGTGGTGAGCGCCGGAACGGAGATCGCGCAGATCAGCGATATTTCTCGGATCAAGCTCGATTTCGCCGTGCCAGAGACATTGCTCGCGCGGGTCCAGCCGGGCCAGGCGATCAGTGCTCGAGCCGCTGCCTATCCCGATCAGCCTTTCCGCGGCACGATCGCGACGATCGATCCGGTGCTCAGCGCCGATACGCGCGCCGCCACCGTGCGCGCGATCCTCGCCAATGGTGATCGCAGGCTGAAGCCGGGGATGCTGCTCACGGTGTCGATCGAAAGCGCGTCGCGCGATTCGCTTGCCGTTCCCGAGCTCGCCGTGGTGGAAGAAGGCGAAGAGAGCTTCGTCTATCTGCTCGATGGGGAGAAGGTGAAGCGCACGCGGGTCAAGCCGGGGATCAGGCAGGGCGGCATGGTGGAGATATTGGAAGGGCTCAGCTCTGGCCAGCGCATCGTCACCGAAGGCGTCGTCAAGATTTCCGACGGGCAGACCGTCCGCCTAGCCGGCGCGCCCGCCGCCAAGCCGCAGGCCAGATAACCCGTGCAGCTTTCGGACCTGTCCGTCCGCCGCCCCGTTTTCGCGGCGGTGATGTCGATCCTGCTGGTGATCGTTGGCGTGGTGGGCTTCCTGTCGCTTTCGGTGCGGGAATATCCCGATACCGATCCGCCCATCGTCTCGGTCTCCACCAGCTATACCGGCGCTGCCGCCAGCGTGATCGAGTCACGCATCACGCAGGTGCTGGAAGAGCGACTGTCTGGGGTTGAGGGGCTTCAGACGATCACCTCGCGCTCGCGGGACGGCTCCTCGGACATCTCCGTCGAATTCCGCCCCGGGCGCGATATCGATGTCGCCGCGAACGACGTGCGCGATCGCGTCGCCTCAGCCGCCGATGATCTGCCGGAGGATGCCCTCGCGCCACAGGTGCGCAAGGTCGATGCCGATGCCGCACCGATCATGTTCATCACGGTCAGCCGTCCGGGCTGGACGCAGGTCGCGCTTTCGGACTGGGTCGATCGCAACCTGACCGATCGTTTCGCCAATATCGACGGCGTCGCGCGCGTGTTCATCGGCGGCGACGCACGCCCGTCGATGCGCGTATGGCTCAATCCCGCCCGGCTCGCCGCCTTCCGCCTCACGCCCGCTGATGTCGAAAGCGCGCTGCGTACCCAGAATGTCGAATTGCCCGCTGGCCGCCTTCAATCGAGCCAGCAAAACACCACGCTCCGCGTCAGCCGCCCGTTCGACACTGCGGAGAGTTTCGCGAAGCTGGTCGTTGGGCGCGGGGCCGATGGATATCAGGTGAAGCTCGGCGATATCGCTCGCGTCGAACAGGGTGCCGAAAATCCCTATTCGCGCTTCCGGGTGAATGGTGGCTCCGCAGTCGGTCTGGGCATCGTGCGCCAGTCCGGCGCAAACACGCTGGCGGTCGCCGATGCCGCCAAGAAAATGATGGAATCGCTCAGGCCGACGCTTCCGCCGGGTATGACGCTCGATCTCGGGTCAGACGAATCGCTGTTCATCGCCCGCGCGATCCAAAGCGTTTGGCACACCCTCGGCGAGGCCGCCGTGCTCGTGGTGCTGGTCATCTTCCTGTTCCTTGGAAGCTGGCGCGCGACGCTCATTCCTGCGGTCACGGTCCCGATCTGCCTGCTCGGCAGTTGCGCCGTGCTGTGGCTGTTCGGCTTCTCGATCAATCTGCTGACGCTGCTAGCATTGGTGCTGGCGATCGGGCTCGTGGTCGATGACGCGATCGTCGTGCTGGAAAATGTCTATCACCGGATCGAGGAGGGCGAGCCGCCGCTCGTTGCTGCGTTCCGGGGTACCCGCCAGGTGGGCTTCGCAGTGATCTCGACCACGCTCGTGGTGATTGCGGTGTTTGTCCCTGTCTGCTTCCTCTCGGGCCAGACTGGCCTGTTGTTCCGCGAACTGGCGGTGGCGATGATCGGTGCGATGGCCTTTTCGGGCTTTCTCGCGCTCAGCCTCACGCCGATGCTCTGCTCCAAACTGCTCCGGCATGAGAAGCGCGGACGCTTTACCGGCTGGATCGATCGGCAGTTCGGCAGGCTGGAGGCATTCTATGGCCGCCGGCTCGATTGGGCGCTCCGCAAGCCTTTGCTGCCGCTGTTCGGAATTGTCGCCTTTTTCGGGCTTTCGGCGTTCGCTTTCTCCACGCTCCGGTCCGAACTGGTCCCGGCCGAGGATCAGGGCATCATTCAGGTCTCCGTGAATGCGCCGGAAGGAACCAGCTTCGCGCAGATGGATCGCTACATGACCGAAGCGCAGGCAAAGATTCTCCCGATGGTCGAAAAGGGCGCGCTTCGTTCGGTCATCACGAGGACGCCGGGTGGTTTCTCAGCCAGCGACGATTTCAATAGCGGCCAGTTCAACGTGTTTCTCCGGTCCTGGGAGGATCGCAGGATCACCACCCAGCAGGTGGCGACGGAGCTCAACAAGATCCTTGCAGGCATGCCTGCGGTGCGTGGCAACGCACAGGTTCGCTCGGCGCTTGGCCGCGGCCGCGGGCAGCCGATCGGCTTTGTCATCGCCGGCACAAGTTACGAGGATCTGGTCAAGGCGCGCGACCGCATCCTGGCTGCGGCGGCGCAGAATCCTGGGATCATCAATCTCGATTCGGATTATAAGGAAACCAAGCCGCAGCTTCGCATCGATGTCGATACGCAGCGCGCCGGCGATCTCGGCGTCTCGGTCTCCGCCGTCAGCCAGGCGCTCCAGTCGCTTCTGGGTTCGCGCCGCGTTTCCACCTATGTCGATCGTGGCGAGGAATATCGCGTGATCGTGCAGGCCGAAGAGCGCGACCGCGAGAATCTGGCGAGCCTCGCCTCAATCTATGTGCGCGCGCGCGATGGCGGTCTGGTGCCGCTGTCGAATCTTGTGACGACGCGGCATGCGGCGGGCCCGCGTGATCTCGGCCGCTTCAATAAATTGCGCGCGATAGCTCTCCAGGGCGGTATCGCGCCGGGCTATTCGCTGGGCGAGGCGCTGGCGTTTCTCGAGCGGGAGGCGGCGGCGTCGCCCGAGGTGCTGGCGATCGGCTACCGTGGCGAGAGCCAGGCCTTTGTCGAAACCGGCGGTTCCATTCTCGCGGTTTTCGGCATCACGATCCTGATCGTCTATCTGGTGCTGGCCGCGCAGTTCGAGAGCTTCGTCCATCCCGGCGTGATCATCATGACTGTCCCGCTTGCGGTGGGCGGTGGGTTGATAGGCCTGATGATCTCGGGTTCATCGCTCAATCTCTACAGCCAGATCGGCATCGTCATGCTGGTCG
This sequence comes from Sphingomonas soli NBRC 100801, assembly GCF_001591025.1. Taxonomy (GTDB): domain Bacteria; phylum Pseudomonadota; class Alphaproteobacteria; order Sphingomonadales; family Sphingomonadaceae; genus Sphingomonas; species Sphingomonas soli. The sequence continues at coordinate 44,220 of NZ_BCTZ01000015.1, read as the reverse complement.
GGCTGGCGGCCAAGAACGGCATCCTGATCGTCGAGTTCGCGAACCAGTTGCGTGACAAGGGCGAAGAGATTGGCGCGGCGATTCGCCAGGCGGCGCAGCGTCGCTTGCGCGCAATCCTGATGACCTCGATCGCAACCGCCGCTGGCGCGGTGCCGCTCGCCATTGCCACGGGGGCGGGTGCTGCCGCACGAGCTTCGATCGGCGTGGTCATCGTGTTCGGCGTGTCCATCGCCACGATCATCACCCTGTTCCTAATTCCGATTCTCTACTCTAGGCTTGCGAAAAGGACGGGCTCACCCGAAGCGGTGGGCCGGGAACTCGATGCGGCGCTGGGGGAAGGTGCCGCGCCGCGCTCAGGGGAATGAGGGTGAGAATATGAGGGAAATCGCATCGAAGGGTCAGTTGCGGCTCGCGTTCCTGCGCTGGGCGGTGGTCACCGTGCCCTTCATCCTCCTGCTCGGCTTCGCATCGGCCAGGCTGGCGCCGTCGGGCTCGGAAAATGCCTGGTTCGTGCGGCTGGTAAAGCCAGAGATCATGCCGCCCAGCTATGCTTTCCCGATCGCCTGGACGGTACTCTATGTGCTGATGGGGCTTGCGCTGGCGATGATAATCAATGCGCGCGGCTCCACGCTGCGGGGGCCGGCGCTGGTCCTCTTTGCGGTGCAGATGGCGGTGAACCTCACCTGGGCGCCGGTATTCTTCGGAATGCATCTGGTGGTTCCGGCCCTGATCATCGTCTGCGTGATGTTCGTGCTCGCGTTGGCGACGGCCATTCTGTTCGCCCGGATCCGGATGGGCGCGGCGCTGTTGCTCATCCCGTATCTGGCCTGGATCGGCTTTGCCGGATTTCTGCTTTTTCAGATCAACGAGCTCAATCCGAACGCCGCAAGTCTTGTACCTTCGCGCTCGGCTGACCAAATCCAGATCCACTGAGTTTTTTAGGAATACCGACATGCAGAGCGACAACCGCCTGTTCGACGATTTCGTCAAGTTTGTGAACGGCGCGGCCGGCACCATGGCCGGCATGGCCCGCGAAGGCGCGGATGGCGCGCGCGAGCGTGCGAAGGAGTGGCTCGGCGGTCTCGATTTCGTGGCGCGTGACGAATTTGAAGCGGTCAAGGCGATGGCCGCCGCAGCGCGGGACGAGAATGAGGAGCTGAAGAGCCGCATCGCCGCGCTGGAGGCCCAGATGGCGGCAAAGCCCAAGGCCGCGCCTCGCAAGGCTGCGGGGAACTAAACTCCTTTTCCACAGCTTTTCGACAGGGTTGCGCACGGGGTTCCTTGTGCCGTTCCCTGGCGCTTGGCAGAATCCCGCCCAGGCAGTTCGTCTGGGGGAAGGGTGTTGATGTTGGACGAAGCCGAATTTGAACGCGACGACGCCGCGCCGATCGACATGCTCGAAAGCTATTTCGCCGCCCATGGCTGGACCTATCAGCGCGAGGACGAGGAAGTCGTCGCCAAGGTAAAGGGCAGCTGGACCGAATATGAGTTGCGCGCGATCTGGCGTGACGATGATGGCGTGCTGCAATTCCTCGCTTTCCCGGACATTCGCGTGCCTGACGAGCGCCGCGCGGCGCTGTATGAGACGATCGGGCTGGTCAACGAGCAACTTTGGATCGGCCATTTCGAATTATGGTCGGCCAGCGGGATTCTGCTGTTCCGCCACGCTGCAATGATCGACGGCGACACGCCAACTTTGAGTCTCGCTCAGGCTGAGCTGCTTGTCGAAAGCGCCGTCGACGAGTGCGAACGTTTCTATCCGGTGTTTCAATTTGTCCTCTGGGGCGGCAAGACTCCCGCGGACGCGATGGCCTCCTCCCTAATCGAAACCCAAGGCGAAGCATGATCATCCCGGGCCGGCTCTGGCTGGTCGGCTGTGGTAACATGGCCGGAGCGATGCTCTCGCGGTGGATCGAGACCGGTACGGTGGATGCCGCCCAGGTTTTCGTCGTCAATCGGGAAGACCGCGCGTTGCCGCAGGGTGTTCGGCAGGGCAGGTCGTTTCCCGACGAACCGCTTCCGGGCGCCGTGATGCTTGGCATGAAGCCGCAGCAGCTTGGCCTGATCGCCGATACGCATGGCAGCCGTATCGCCGGTGTTCCGCTGCTGCTCTCGATTCTGGCCGGCATAGAGGTCGAAACGCTGGCCCAGCGCTTTGAGGCAGGCGCGATCGTCCGGGCGATGCCCAATCTGCCCGTGGCGCTGGGCAAGGGCGTTGTGGCGCTGCACGGTCCACATAACGCTCCCGCCGAAGCGCTGATGAAGCCGCTCGGGCTCGTCGAGTGGATCGGGGACGAGGCGTTGTTCGACGTGGTGACCGCGCTCGCGGGCAGCGGACCGGGTTTCGTCTATCGCTTCATCGATGCGCTCGCTGCGGGGGGGGCGGCGCTAGGGGTGCCCGCAGATCAGGCGCGGCGCCTCGCGCTCGCGACGGTGGAGGGCTCGGCGCTTCTCGCGGCACAATCGGACCTGTCGCCAGGCACGCTGGCCGACCGCGTCGCCAGCCCCAATGGCTCCACGCGCAAGGGACTCGACGTGCTCGACGCCAACGGGGCGCTCCTCAACCTCCTTCGCGAGACACTTGCTGCCTCGGCCCGGCGCAATGCGGAGATGGCCGCTGAAGCGCGGAATTAGCGGAACGTCAGCCCGTCCAAAGGGTTATGCCTCCCGAATCATATCGGAGGCGGAAATGACCACGACCACAGCCACACGCGGCAAGGACGGCCGCTTTATCGGGGCGAAGCGCACCAATTCCACAGCCAATCTCGGCGTGATCGCGGGAGCGGCCGCCGGCGGCGCAGCGCTCGGGTTACTCGCGATGCTGGGCCGCAAGGCCGCTGTGCAGGCACCGACGGCGCTGGCCGGGAATTGGGATGAAGCGCTCGCGCTCGAACACGCGGCGACCCGCAAGGTGTTCGACGCGCTGGAAGCCACTGACGAGACCAACACGACCAAGCGATCGATGCTTTTATCCCATTTGAAGCATGCGCTGATGAAGCATGCGATCGAGGAAGAGAATGTGATCTATCCGGCACTGCGAGAGGCCGGTCAGCGCGAGGCGGCCGACGCGCTCAATCAGGAGCACGGCTATGTGAAGCAGTATCTATACGAGCTGGAGAACATGCCCAACGCCTCGCCTGAATGGATCGCCAAGCTCAAGGAGTTCCGCGCCGATATCGAGGCGCATATGCGCGAAGAGGAAGACGAGCTCTTCCCCACGCTGCGCGCCCAGCTCAGCGAAGAGAAGAGCAAGGCGCTGACGCTCGCCATGAACAAGGAGGGCTTCAAGGTCGCCTGAACGCCATTTTACCCGAACAAAGCGGCTCTCCGGAATCGACCGGGGAGCCGCTTTTCTTTGGTGCGGACGGCGGGACTCGAACCCGCACGCCCCGAGGGGCAGAAGATTTTAAGTCTCCGGCGTCTACCGGTTCCGCCACGTCCGCTCGCGTCCTGACAAGCGCAGCCGCGCCGCCGCGTCAAATCATAACTTGCCCGCGTAGCGATCGGTGGCGCGGATCAGCTGGTCGAGGATACCGGGCTCGGAAAAGGCATGGCCGGCACCTTCGATCAGGTGGAAGTCCGCTTCGGGCCACTCCTTGTGCAAGGCCCAGGCATAGCGCGCGGGGCAGGGCATGTCGTAGCGGCCATGGACGATCGTGCCGGGGATGGCGCGCAGCTTGTGCGCGTCGCGGAGTAGCTGATCGGTTTCGAGCCAGCAGCCATGAACGAAGTAATGCGCCTCGATCCGGGCGAAGGCCAAGGCGAACTCGCCTTCGTCATGTTGGGCGGACATGGCTGGATCGGGAAGCAGCGTGATGATCTCGCCTTCGAACAGGCTCCATGTGCGCGCGGCGGCGATCTGCTCCTCGCGCGTGCCGCTGGTCAGGCGGCGGTGATAGGCGGCGAGCATATCGCCCCGCTCGGCCTCGGGGATCGGCGCCACGAAACGCTCATATTTCTCCGGGAACATCTCCGAGACGCCGAACTGGTAGAACCAGTCCAGCTCGGGTTTGGAGCAGAGATAGATGCCGCGCAGGACGAGTTCGCTGACATGCTCGGGATGCGTCTCGGCATAGGCTAGCGCCAGCGTCGAGCCCCAGGAGCCGCCGAACACCAGCCATTGATCGACGCCCGCGATCTCGCGGAGCCGCTCGATATCGGCGACGCTGTGCCAGGTGGTGTTGGCCTCCAGCTCGGCATGCGGGGTCGATTTGCCGCAGCCGCGCTGGTCGAACAGGATCACGTCGTAGAGGGCAGGGTCGAACAGGCGGCGATGCGTGGGCGAGATGCCACCGCCCGGGCCGCCGTGCAGGAAGACCGCGGGCTTGGCGCCGGGCGTGCCGACGCGCTCATAATAGATTTGGTGGCCATCGCCGACATCGAGCATGCCGGTCTGATAGGGTTCGATTGCGGGGTAGAGGGTTCGAAGCATGCCACGTCCTTGCGGAATCCCCGGCAAAAGAAAAGGCCGGGGAAGCCCGGCCTCGTCCTAGATCGCGTGTCGGAAGCGGTTCACACGTTGAGGCGCGCGCGCATTTCCTTGCCGGGCTTGAAATAGGGCACCCGCTTGGCATTGACCTCTACGGTTTCGCCCGTGCGCGGGTTGCGGCCGGTGCGGCCATCGCGTGCGCGGGTGGAGAAGGCGCCGAAGCCGCGAAGCTCGACACGGCCGCCTGCGGCGAGCCGTTCAACGATCTCGTCGAAGAAAATCGAGGTGATCTTTTCAACCTCGCGGACCGATAGCCCGGGATTGTCCTGAACCAGCAACTGAACGAGTTCCGAGCGGATCATCCGCACCCTCCCTTTTGCGCGCGCGAACTTCGGGTTTCCGCGCGGCGATCCCGCCAGAACCCTAGCGGCATTCAATGACTTGCATCAAGGCGAAGATGCTCTGCCCGAGCAAGTTTTTGCAGGAAAAGGGGGAGCGGCGATGCCGCTCCCCCGATCAGGCTTACTTCTTTTCTTCGCGAGCCTTGAGAGCCTCGCCCAGGATGTCCCCGAGCGATGCGCCCGAGTCGGACGAACCATATTGCTGAACGGCCTGCTTCTCTTCGGCGATCTGCATCGCCTTGATCGAGAAGGTCGGCTTCTTCGAACGGTCGAAACCGGTGACCATCGCGTCGAACTTCTGGCCGACCTGGAAACGCTCCGGACGCTGCTCGTCGCGGTCGCGGCCGAGATCGGTGCGCTTGATGAAGCCGGTCGCGCCATCGTCGCCAGCCTGCACTTCGAGGCCCGCGTCGCGGACTTCGAGAACGGTGACGGTGACGATCGCGTTCTTGTTCAGCTTGTCACCCGAAACCGGCGAAGCCGCCGAAACCGGGCCGCCACGCTCGAGCTGCTTCATGCCGAGGCTGATGCGCTCCTTGTCCGGCTCGATCGCGAGGACAACGGCCTTAACGGTCTCGCCCTTGCGGTGCAGGTTGAGCGCGTCCTCACCCGAAATGCCCCATGCGATGTCCGACATGTGGACCATGCCGTCGACGTCGCCGTCCAGGCCGATGAACAGGCCGAATTCGGTGGCGTTCTTGACTTCGCCTTCGACTTCCGAGCCAACCGGATGGGCAGCCGCGAAGGCCTCCCACGGATTGTTCTGGGCCTGCTTGAGGCCAAGCGAGATGCGGCGCTTCTCGGGATCGACCTCGAGCACGATGACGTCGACTTCCTGCGAGGTCGAGACGATCTTGCCCGGATGGACGTTCTTCTTGGTCCAGCTCATTTCGGAGACGTGGACCAGGCCCTCGATGCCGGCTTCCAGCTCGACGAACGCACCATATTCGGTGATGTTGGTGACGCGGCCCGAAAGCTTCGCGCCGACCGGATACTTCTCCGAAGCGCCATCCCACGGATCGCTCTCAAGCTGCTTCATGCCGAGCGAGATGCGCTGCGTGTCGCGGTTGATGCGGATGATCTGAACCTTGACGGTGTCGCCGATGTTCAGGACCTCCGACGGGTGGTTGACGCGCTTGTAGCTCAGGTCGGTGACGTGAAGCAGGCCGTCGATGCCGCCCAGATCAACGAACGCACCATAATCGGTGATGTTCTTTACGACGCCGTCGATCACCTGGCCCTCGGCCAGCGACTGGATCAGGCCCGAACGCTGCTCGGCGCGGGTCTCTTCGAGAACGGCGCGGCGCGAAACGACGATGTTGCCGCGCTTGCGGTCCATCTTCAGGATCTGGAAGGGCTGCGGGATATCCATCAGCGGGGTGACGTCGCGCACGGGGCGGATATCAACCTGCGAGCCGGGGAGGAAGGCAACGGCACCCGACAGGTCGACCGTGAAGCCGCCCTTGACGCGGCCGAAGATGACGCCCTCGACGCGTGCGGTCTTCGCGAATTCGGTTTCGAGATTGTCCCAGGCGGCTTCGCGGCGGGCGCGGTCGCGGCTGAGCATCGCTTCGCCGTTCGCATTCTCGACGCGGTCGACATAGACCTGCACTTCGTCGCCGACCTTCAGGTCAGCCTTCTGACCCGGCGCTGCGAATTCGCGCAGCGGCACGCGGCCTTCGGACTTCAGGCCAACGTCGATGACTGCAAGGTCGTTTTCGATGCCGGTGACGGTGCCGATGACAACGCGGCCTTCAAAGCTCTCTGCGCCGCCAAGGGTCTGTTCGAGGAGGGCCGCGAAATCGTCGCGGCTCGGGTTTGCCGTAGTGGCCATGTGGTTAGAGTTCCTGTTTCGTCATATTCCGGCCAACCGGTTGAATCCGGTGGTCTTTTGGCCGAACTGCCGCGGCGGCCGAATGCCGGTCGCGGCATCCATGCGGACAAGAGCCGCGAGAGGATCAAGACGCATCGAAGAAGCGAAATGGGCACATGGACGCGCCACACCTCCCGCGAGCACAGCCCGCCGGACCGCGCGCCCTTAGCGGAAAGGGGGAGAAGAGGCAAGTTGGAGCCGGAGCGGCGGAAGCTTGCGTCCATGCGCGGCGGCGCGGTGCGAAAGGTGACACTAAAGTGACACCAAGATCGGCCTTTGCGGCGCGAATGTTCCCAATGCTCGCGCCGGCGACGGTGATTTCAGGCGGACGATTTCAAAGAGCGGCCGGCAGCGCCGACCGGCTCAGCCAAGCAGGCGAAATCCTACATTGCAAGGGCGATGTAGTGGGGCTTGGGCGTTGTGCCGGGGCTATGCCGGGCAGAGCTAGCGGGACCCCGGGGCAAGCCCGGGGTGACAGGGGAGAGGGCTGGTCCTCTGGCCGCCAGGTGGATCCCGGAACAAGTCCGGGATGACGGGTGTGGACGTGGGGAATGTCTGCTCCCAATCCTCTCGGTCGCCCCGGGCTTGACCCGGGGTCCAGCTTCTTCCTCGAATATCGTCAGCACTGCGCGGCGCGGCTAGCGCGGCTTGTGCGTCATGCGCAAGCCATGCGCGTCAGAGATAGCGGGACCCCGGGGCAAGCCCGGGGTGACAAGAGAAAATCAGGAAGTTCGGGGTGGCGAGGGAAAGGGCGGGGCTGCTCGATGCGTGTTCAGGCCGGGGCCGAAGTCGTCTTCGCCTTTGCCGCTTCCACGATCGCGATCGCGCGCTGTACGGCGGCGTCGATCGAGAGGAAGCTGGTGTCGAGGAGCACGGCGTCGGCGGCCTGGGTCATCGGGGCTTCGCTGCGCTTCGAATCGCGTTCGTCGCGGGCGCGGATGTCGCTGAGGACCTTGTCGAGGCTGGTCAGGATGCCGTTCTTGCGCAGCTCCAGATGGCGGCGCTGGGCGCGGATCATCGGGGTTGCCTTGACGAACAGCTTCACGTTCGCGTCGGGCGCGATCACGGTGCCGATGTCGCGGCCATCGAGCACGGCGCCACCGGGCTGGTGCGCGAACTTCTTCTGGCGATGGAGCAGGGCCGCGCGGACGAGCGGGTGCGCGGATACGACCGAGGCGATCTTGCCGACCTCATCGGTGCGCAGCCATGGATCTTCGAGCAGATAATCCTCGAAGCTGCACGCCGAGACGGCATCGGCTTCCTTCTCGGGCGTCAGATCCTCGCGCAGCACGGTCGCCGCGACGGCGCGGTAGAGCAGGCCGGTATCGAGATGCGGCAGCTTGTAATGGCGCGCCAGGGCGCGGGCGATCGTGCCCTTGCCCGAAGCTGCGGGCCCGTCGACGGCGATGATCATGGCTGACACGTCGGATTACTCGGCAAGTGCATCAAGGGTCTGGAAGAAATCGGGATAGCTGGTCGAAACCGGCGCTACATCATCAATGCTGATCGCCGCCGCAGATGCAAGTCCAGCCACCACCATCGACATCGCGATACGATGGTCGAGTTTCGAGGCGACCTGAGCGTTGCCGGCCAGCGGCCTGCCCGCGGAGCCCGTGATTGCGAGGCCGTCTTCAAATTCCTCGAGCGCTACGCCAGCGGCTTCGAGCGCCGCCTTCATCGTCGCGATCCGATCCGATTCCTTGACGCGCAGCTCGTGCGCGCCGCGCGCCACGGTGCGGCCCTCGGCTAGCGCAGCGGCGACGAACAGGATCGGATATTCGTCGATCATGCTGGGCGCGAGATCGGGCGGCACCTCGATCGCGCGGAGCGGCGCGTGGCGCACGCGCAGATCCGCCACAGGCTCGCCGCCCACTTCGCGCGGGTTCAGCTGGGCGATGTCCGCGCCCATCATGCGCAGCGCGGTGACCAGCCCGGTGCGCGTGGGATTCATGCAGACATTTTCGATGGTAACCTCCGACCCCGGCACGATCGACGCCGCGACCATCCAGAAGCCCGCCGAGGAGGGATCGCCCGGCACGACGATGTGCTGGGGCTGGAGTTCGGCCTCTCCGGTGATCGAGATGACCTTCCCCTCGGGCGAATCCTCGACGGTCAGCTCCGCGCCGAAGCCGCGCAGCATCCGCTCGCTATGGTCGCGCGTGGGCACCGGCTCGATCACGCGGGTGATGCCCGGTGTGTTGAGCCCGGCGAGCAGGACCGCCGATTTGACCTGCGCCGAGGCGACCGGGAGCGTGTAGGCGATCGGCACCGCCGGGTTCATGCCGCGCACCATCAGGGGCAGCCTGCCGCCCGGGCTCGCCGTGATATCCGCGCCCATCTGGCTGAGCGGCTCGATCACCCGGCCCATCGGACGCGAGGACAGCGATGCGTCTCCCGTGAAGGTCGCCGTGATGCCATGGCTGGCGACCAGGCCCATCAGCAGCCGGGTGGACGTGCCCGAATTGCCCATCTCCAGCGCCTGGGCCGGCTGGAGCAACCCGCCGACGCCGACTCCGTGGACGCGCCAGGTGCCGTCCGCGTCGCGCTCCACCGTGGCGCCCATCGCGCGCATCGCGGCGGCGGTGGCCAGAACATCCTCGCCCTCCAGCAGCCCTTCGATCCGGCTTTCGCCCACGGCAAGCGCCGAGAACATCAAGGCGCGGTGGCTGATCGACTTGTCGCCGGGCACGCGCACGATGCCGCGCAAAGGGCCGCGCGCGGAAATGCTATAGGGGCGGGGAGGAGAGGCAGACATGTGGGCGGGCTTTGACAGCCGCCTTGCGCCATGGCAAGGCGCGCCCCACTTTACGGGCCACTCCCGAAATCAAGATATTTTGAAAGGCAAAGAGGCAACACATGGTGAAGCCGGAATGGGGCACCAAGCGTACGTGCCCGAAGTGCGCAACGCGGTTCTACGATCTGACCAAGGACGAGCCCGTGGTCTGCATCGCCTGTGCCTATTCGTGGGATCCCGAGCCGATCCTGAAATCGAAGCAGCCGCTGCCGTTCGAGCAGGCCAAGGCGGAAGCCAAGCCGATCAAGGAGGATTCGGATCTCGGTGACGATGATCTGGATGTCGTCGACGACGAAGAGCCCTCGGCCGACGATGACGTCGATCTGGGCGGCGACGACGATCTGGGCGTCGAAACCGGCGGCGACGAGGACGAAAACTAAAAAGATTTTGGCGAGGGCATCAGGCTCTTGCCAATATGGGCGGGGCCTTCTAATGGCCTCGCCTCCCAAGGTGTGGGGCCGTAGCTCAGCTGGGAGAGCGCTGCAATGGCATTGCAGAGGTCAGGGGTTCGATCCCCCTCGGCTCCACCATTTTCCTTCATGAAGCATCGAAGCCTGGCTCGCGGAAACGCGATCGGCTTTACGCTGCGCTGATCGCGCGGCGCGCTTCGTCGAGCGGGATCACCAGGTCTGCCCAATCGCGCGCGTGGCGCAGCATATGTTCGGTCAGGCGCTGATAATGCTGGACGAATTCCGCCACCTGAACATCGCTCATCCCCGCATCGGGGCTCAGCGCGCGCCGTAGCGCATGCTCCTGTTCGGTGCGCCAGCGCAGCACGACATCGAATCCCGGCGCGGCCAGGAACACCAGCATGTCGATCCGCGCGAACAGCGGCTGATACGGGGCGATCTGCGCATTCACCCAGCGCCGCCACACGCCGTCGCGATCCTGCTCTGCCTCCAGCGGATTGACCGGGGCGGCCAGTTCGCTCTCCGGCTGCGGCTGCACGCCAAGGCACCAGCCTTCGAGGATCAGTATGTCCGCCGGCCCCTGACATGCCTCCGGCGCGCCGGGTTCGTCGCGCGCCTTGTCGAAGCGGGGCAGGTGCGTGACGCCCGGCCGGCCCAGCGATTCGATCGCCGCCAGTCCCGCCGCCGGGTCGTGCGTGCCGGGCACGCCGCGGGTGCTGAGCAATGGATGTACCCGGGCGGCAAGCGCGCTTCGCGACGTGCCATCGAGATAGAGATCGTCGAGCGAGAGGATCGGGCATCCGAAGCGTTCCGCCAGCGCGCGCGCCACGGTCGATTTCCCGCTTCCCTGCGCACCTGCTATTCCGAGGACGAACGGCCGCTTGCGGCCGGGATGCGGAGGCCGCGCGGCGATCGATTCGGCGATGCGAACGGTGGGATCAGCCATGATTGTGACACATCAGTGCTTGCAAGGCTGCGGCGCTGTCAAATAAGCGGGGCGGGGGAAGAGGGAACGCATCATGTCCAGCCGGCCGACGATCAAGGAAGTCTCGAAGATCGCCGGGGTCTCGTTCAAGACCGTCAGCCGTGTGCTCAACAATGAGAAGCACGTCAGCGAGGAAACCCGGCGCCGCGTCGAGGAAGTGGTGGCGCGGCTCAATTTCCGGCCGAGCCACGCAGCGCGCACGCTTGCCGGGCGGCGCTCGTTCCAGGTGGCTTTGCTCTACGACAATCCCAGTCCCTATTACGTCTATCATGTCCAGACCGGCGCGCAGGAACGCTGCTCGGCGCTGGGATACCGGTTGCTGCTCCAGCCGGTCGACGTGCTGTCCGAAGATCTGGTGTCGAACGTGATGGCGCTGATCGACGAGGCGCATCTGGATGGGTTGATCCTGTCGCCGCCGGTGACCGAAGCGACGGCCCTGCTCGACGCGCTCGACGCGCGCGGGCTGCCCTATGTCCGCATCGGCCCGGGGGTGCGCAAGGACAAGGGCATGGCATCGACCATGGACGACGTGGCCGCCGCGCGCGCGCTGACCGAGCATCTGATCGGGCAGGGGCACCGCGCCATCGCCTTTATCCGCGGGCCGGAGACGCACATTTCCTCGAAGGACCGGCTTGCAGGCTATCGCGAGGCGCTGGAGGCGCACGGCATCGCCTTCGATCCCGGGCTGGTTGCCGCTGGGGACTATAGCTTCCGGTCGGGAGGAGAGGCGACGCGCACCCTGCTGGCGCTCAACCCGCGCCCGACGGCGATCTTCGCCGGCAACGACGACATGGCCGCAGGTGCGCTCGCGGTGGCGCACGAACTGGATATCGAACTGCCGGGCGAGCTTTCGATCGCCGGCTTCGACGATTCGGATCTGGCGCGCGCGGTGTGGCCGCCGCTCACCACGATCCGCCAGCCGGTGCGCGAACTTGCCGATGCCGCGGTGAACCTGTTGCTTGGCGGCACCGGCGAGACGCAGGTATCGCTGGATCACGAACTGATCGTGCGCAAGTCCACCGGACCCGCGCCGAAAGCCTAAAGCGCGCGGAAGCGGAAGTCGCGAAAGCGGGCGGTGCCCTTGCCCGCCGAATAGAGGCCGGGCCTGAGCATCAGGAAGCCGCCGCGGACATTGTGGTGGTAGCCCGAGACTTCCATGCCGCGATCAAAGCGCTGCCATGTCGCACCATTGTCGCCGCTGCTGTGGTAGGAGACGATGTGGCGGTTGTTGGTCACGCGCATCCGCATCCGGCGGCCATGCGGATTGGCGGGGCGGGCGCGCTCGATGCCATATTGGTGCGTGACGAAGCGGCTCTCGTCGAAGCCGAGCCCGCAATAGAGCTTCTCGTCATAGAAGAGCAGCAGTCCGGCGACGCCGCCTTGCTCGATCTCGATATCGCACTCGAACTGATAGGCCTGGTCGCCAGCGATCAGCAGCAAAGGCGCGCCGGAACTGGGGGCTATGCCCTTGGCATCGAGCAGCAAGACATTGTCCTTCACGCGCACGCGATCCCGCTCATCGGGCGCGGGCTTGAAGAAATTCCAGCGCGTGCCGAGTTCGAGCGTGCTGAAATCGTCGGACAGGGCAAGGCCGTGCGGCACAGCCTCGCCGCCTTTGGGCTTGGCGATGGGCTGAGACAGATCGCCGCCGGTCATCCGGAACCAGCCATCGGTGGTCCACTCCACAGGATCGAGCAGGGCCTGACGACCAAGCGTCCAATAGCCATTCTCATAGCCGTGATAGACCGACCACCAGCTTCCGTCCGGCCCCTCGACCAAGGTGGCATGCCCGCGCGACCACCATTTCTCGGCCAGCGACGTGGTGCGCACGATCGGGTTGCCGGGATGGTTTTCCCAGGGGCCTGCCAGTGAGCGGGCGCGCGCGGCGATCACCATGTGCCCGGTCGGCGGACCCGCCGTGCCGCCCACCGCGGTGATCATGTAGTACCAGCCATTGTGCCGCAGCAGCTTCGGCCCCTCGGGCGAGAAGCCCTCGACGTCCCAGTCGTCTGGATAGCGCCACGGATCATAGACATGCTCGGGCTCGCCGGAGCGCGTGAGGCCATCGTCGCTCAGCGGCACGCGGTCGCCGCCCGAAAGGAACAGCCAGCGCTTGCCATGCTCGTCCACGGCGTGGCCGGGATCGATATGATTGGGCAGGTGCAGGTCGATCGGCTCGCTCCATGGCCCTTCCATCCTGTCCGCCCAGATCACATAAATGGTGTTGGGCGCGGCCTTCACCGGAATGTAGAGGTAGAAGCGGCCCTTGTGCTTGCAGAGCTCGGGCGCCCAGACCGATCCGATATTCTTCGTCAGCGCCGGGCCGATGGGCTGCCAGTTCACCAGATCGCGCGAGTGCCAGAGGATCAGGCCCGGATAGGAATCGAAGGTCGAGAAGGTCATGTAATAGTCCTTCCCGTCCTTGAGGATCGACGGATCGGGATGATCGCCTGCCATCAGCGGATTGAGGAAACGGCCGTCGCCCAGATCGGGCGTGCGCTGATTGTCCCGCCCGCGTTGCCAATCGCGCATGGCTTGGGGTGCGCGTGCAAAGGCGGGGAGGGGAAGGCCCGCGGCCATTGCCGAGCCCAGGGCGCCGCGACGGGTGATCTTCATGACACCGGTTTACCTGAGCGTCCGCGCCATGCAAGCCGGGCCGGAATTAACCTTTAATATCAGCCAAAACCCGTCCCGAACACGAACACGCGTTAACCAAGGATCGCGCTGGCGGATTTCGTAAACAGATTGTTAACTCCTGCTTATGCAACGCCAGCTAGTCATCGAGGGCTCCGCCCGCCGCCACCCCATTCGCAATCATGCGCGCCGGGTATCGATCGCTAACCGCAAGGCGCGCGACGATGGCGATTGGAAGCTCTTTGCGATGAGCTTCGCCGCCTTCTTCGTCTGCTTCACGACCTTTATCTTCTAGGGGAGCAGTTCGGCCCCATGGGGCGCGGACTCGGCCTGGTGGAGTCTTCGCGCGCAGAGCGCGGAGAGCAGGCAGAGAATGACGATCACGAGGATCGAATTCTCGACGCTGATGCCGGGCACCATGGTGAGCCCCAGCACGCCCACCGAGCCGCCGACCATGAAGGCCGAATTGACGATGTTGTTCGCCGCCACGGTGCGCGAGGTCTGCGACTTGTCGACGGTGGTGGTGAGGAAGGCATAAAGCGGCACGACGAACATGCCGCCGGTGATCGCGATCATGATCAGTGAGAACAGCAGGTGCCAGCCGGCGGGCATCTGCAGGAATTCATGGATCTTGAGCAGCGGGCCATCGCTCACCGGCCAGAATTCGGCGGCGAGATAGAATTCCACGACAAACGCGGCCATCGCCAGCACCGACAGCATCGAATAGCGCGCCGAGACCTCGCCCTTGAGCAGGCGATTGATCACGATCGATCCGATCGCGATCCCGACCGAGAAGATGCCCAGGAAGATGCTGGCCACATCCTTTTGCGCGTGGAACGTGTTCTTCACCAGCGGAGGGAAAAGCACTCCGAGGACGGCCGCGATCGTCCAGAAGGTGCTGATCGCGATGATCGCCAGCCATACGCGGCGGATATGCGTGGTGGCCGCGATAAGCCGGTACGAGGAACGGAAGATGTTCCAGTCGATCTTCAGCTTCGTCGAAGGCGGCGCGGGCGGAATGTTTCGCGACGCGATATAGCCGATGCATGCGACCGCGACCACGCCCGCCGCCGCCGCCTTGGGGCTGAGCAGCCCGCCGGCGATCGTGCCGCACAGGATCGCGATATAGGTGCCCGCCTCGACCAGCCCGGTGCCGCTCAGCACTTCGTCCTCGGCCACGTGCTGCGGGATGATCGCGTATTTGATCGGCCCGAAGAAGGAGGAATGGATGCCCATGCCGACCAGCGCGGCCAGCATCAGCGGCAGGCTGCTCATCAGGATGCCGGCCGCGCCGACGAGCATGATGATAACCTCGGCCATCTTGATGGTCCGCATGATGCGGGCCTTGTCATAGCTGTCGGCCAATTGCCCCGCCATCGCGGAGAAGAGGAAGAAGGGGAGGATGAACAGCCCCTGCGCGATCGCGCTGAACTGCGTCTCTGATTCGACCGAGTTGAAGATCTGGTAGGTCGCGAAGAAGATCATCGCGTTCTTGAACAGATTGTCGTTGAACGCACCCAGAAACTGCGTGACGAAAAGTGGTAGGAATCGACGTGCCTTCAAGAGCCCGATCGAACCGATCATGCGTTTTCCATCCCTTAAAGTGACGGAAATCCGCCCAGCTTCGTGGGCCGTTTAGCCGACGCGATCGTTAACGGGCAACGGAAATTCCCCTCCCGCGCCGTGCGGGGCAATGCTAAGGGTCGCCCATGTGGACGTTGCCGAACATCCTCACGCTGTCGCGCATCCTGGCATTGCCATTGCTCGCGCTGTTCCTCTGGTGGCCCAATTGGCCGCAGGGCTATCTGATCGCGTTTGTGATCTATGTGCTGATGGGCGTGACCGACTATTTCGACGGCTATCTCGCGCGAGCGCAGGGCACGGTTTCGAAGCTGGGCATGTTCCTCGATCCCATTGCCGACAAGATCATGATCGCCACGGTGATCCTGGTTCTGGTGGGCAAGCAGGTGATCGTCGATTGGCATCTGATCGCCGCGCTCGTCATCCTGGCGCGCGAGATCGCGGTATCCGGGCTGCGCGAGTTTCTGGGCGGCATCCAGGTGTCGGTGCCCGTCACGCAACTGGCCAAGTGGAAGACGACGCTGCAACTCGGCGCGCTTGGGTTCCTGGTCTTTTCGCGCGCCGCGCCGGAATGGACCTGGGTGCTCGATACCGGGCTGGTGTTCCTGTGGGGCGCGGCTGCGCTCACCGTCATCACCGGCTGGGATTATCTGCGGGTCGGCCTGAAGCATATGGATAGCTGATGGACCTGCTCTATTTCGCCTGGGTCCGCGAGCGCATCGGGATCGGGCATGAGCATGTCGATCCGCCCGAGGCGGTACGCAACGTTGCCGATCTGATCTGCTGGCTGGCCGGACGCAGCTCCGGCCATGCCGAGGCGCTGCGCGAGCCGGGCAAGCTGCGGGCCGCGATCGACCAGAAGTTCGTGCCGCTCGATGCGCTTCTGGGCAATGCGAAGGAAGTGGCGATCTTCCCCCCGGTAACCGGCGGATGATCCGCGTATCGGTGGATACCGCGCCGATCGCGCTGTCGCAGGAAGTGGCGGCGCTGGAAGAGCGCGGGGCAGGGGCGGTCGCGACCTTTACCGGCGTGGTCCGGGGCGAGGGCGGCGTTACGGCGCTGGAGCTTGAGCATTATCCCGGAATGACCGAGGCCGTGCTGTGCGACCTTGCCGAGGCGGCGACCGAGCGCTGGGGGTTGCTGGGAGTCACCATCGTCCACCGTGTCGGCAGGATGACGCCCGGCGAGCGCATCGTCTTTGTCGGCACGGCGGCAGGCCATCGGCGCGAGGCGCTGGACGCCTGCGCCTATCTTATCGACCGGCTGAAGACCGATGCGCCTTTCTGGAAACGCGAGCAGCGCGGGGACGCTGCGGCATGGGTGGAAGCGCGCGAAAGCGACTCTGCCGCCGCCGGGCGCTGGGATTAGGCGCGGCCCAGCACCTCTGCCAGCAAACGGAAATCGCGCTCGCGCGGGCTTGCCTTTCGCCAAACCAGGGCAATGTGCCGCACGGCATTCTCGGCCTCGAGCGGGCGGGCGCTGACGTCGGTATGCTTCAGGATGCCGGCATCCACCGCCATCTGGGGAAGCATCGTCACGCCCAGGCCGTTGTCCACCATCTGCACCATCGTGTGCAGCGACGTGCCCATCATCGTCGCTTCGGCGCGCAGCTCCGGGCGATTGCATGCCGACAGGGCGTGGTCCTTCAGGCAATGCCCGTCTTCGAGCATCAGCAGCCGCGACGCATCGATCATCGCGGGCGCGATCGTTGGCGAGGGGTCCATCTCGCCGTCGCGGAAGGCGACGAACAGCCGATCATCGAACAGGGGCGCGGTCTCGACCTCGCCGCAGGCATAGGGAAGCGCGAGCAGCACGCAATCGGTGCGGCCATGATGCAGCCCTTCACAGGCCTGGCTGCTGGTCTCCTCGCGCAGGAAAAGCTTCAGGTCGGGATAATCCTTTCGCAGGCGCGGCAGGATTCGCGGCAAGAGGAACGGCGCGATCGTGGGGATCACGCTCATCCGCATCTCGCCGGAAAGCGGGCGGCCCGCGGCGCGCGCCAGATCGCCCAGCTCGTCGGCCTCGCGCAGAACCCGCCGCGCCTTCGCCACGATTCGCTCGCCGAGCGGCGTGAAGCGCACCACCCGCCGCGTTCGCTCCACCAGCACCACGCCGATCAGCGTTTCCAGTTCGCGAATGCCTGCGGAAAGCGTGGATTGCGTGACGAAGCAGGTTTCCGCTGCCCGCCCGAAATGCCCGGCATCGTGCAGCGACACCAGATATTGGAGCTGCTTGAGCGTGGGCAGATAGGTTGTGGACACAGCCGGAGACTTATCGCCTAAATCGATCAATGACTAGAGAATAAACGATTGGAACGTTTAAGCGGCATGCCTATATCGCGCTGCAGCAGATCATTGCTGCGACGCAACTCATTCCGGAGATAGAAGCATTATGCTGACCGTTGGCGACAAGTTTCCCTCGATCACCGTTCCCGTCCAGCAGGGCGTAGCAGCGCTTCCCGCCGGTGAGACGCTCGATCTCACCACCGCGTTTCCGGGCAAGTGGAAGGTCCTGTTTTACTGGCCGAAGGACTTCACCTTCGTCTGCCCGACGGAAATCGTCGGCTATGCCGGGCTGAAGGGCGACTTCGCCGACCGTGACGCCGTGCTGATCGGCGCTTCGACCGACACCGCGCACGTCCACTTCGCATGGCGCAAGTCGGATCCGGATCTGGAAGCAGCCGACTTCCCCTGGCTCGCCGACAACGGCGCGGTTCTCGCCAACGCGCTCGGCATCGTCGACGCCAACGAGCATGTCGCTTTCCGCGCCACCTTCACGATCGATCCGGACAACGTGATCCAGGCGGTGCAGGTCAACGGCCTGAACGTGGGCCGCAACCCGCAGGAAACGCTGCGCGTGCTCGACGCTCTGCAGAGCGATGAGCTGTGCCCGTGCAACTGGAACAAGGGCGACGACGTCCTTCGCCCGGCCGCGTAATCAACCAGCCCCCGGCGCGGGGACTCCTCCCCCTCTTTGCCCCGCGCCAGTTTCAAACGGCATCACGCTGCCCCCAGCGTGATGCCGTTTGTCTGACAGGAGACTCAAAATGTCGCTCAAGACCTTCGCCGAAGCGCTTCCCGATTTCGCCAAGGACATTCGCCTGAACGTCGGCAGCCTGGTCAACGATCAGACGCTGGGCGATCAGCGCAAATATGGCCTGATCCTCGCTTGCGCCCACGGCACCGGCTACAAGCCGATCGTCGACGCCGCCGAAGCCGAAGTGGCGGGCAAGCTCAGCGAGGAGGCCGCCAATGCGGCGCGCGCTTCCGCCGCGGTGATGGCGATGAACAACGTCTATTATCGCTTCGCGCATCTTGCCTCGAACAAGGAGTATCTGTCGCTCCCGGCGCGGCTGCGCATGAACGTGATCGGCGCGCCCGGCATCGACAAGGCCGATTTCGAGCTGTTCAGCCTCGCGGTCAGCGCGATGAACGGCTGCGGCATGTGCATCGATTCGCATGAAAAGGTGCTCAAGCAGCACAATGTGCCTGCCCAGGTGATCCAGGATTCGGTGCGCTTCGGCGCGGTGATCAAGGCGGCCGCTACGGTGCATTCGGCGATCAGCGCGAACTGAGCGCGTCGCCAGCCCGCCCCGGGGCGGATTGGAACTCAACGATGACGACGACAACCAATCCGCTCCGCGGCATATTGCTGTTCGTGGCGAGCCTCGCGCTTTTCGCGTGCATGGACACCACCACCAAATATCTGGCGGCACGCCATGACGTGCCCCTGATCGTCGCGGCGCGGTATATCGGCAATCTGCTGCTGATGCTCGTGCTGCTCACGCCGCGTCATGGCGAAAAGCTGCTGCGTACCGAGCGGACCGGCATGGCCGTGGTGCGTGCATTGTGCCTCGCGGCGTCGTCCGTGCTGGTCGGCTTCGCGCTTCAGCGGATGCCGGTCGCCGAAACCACCGCGATCAACTTCCTCGCACCGATGCTCGTCGTCGTCGCGGCAGGTCCGTTGCTGGGCGAGAAGATCGGCTGGGTGGGGTGGGCCGCTGCATTGTTCGGTTTCACGGGCGTGCTGCTGATC
The DNA here is from genome assembly GCF_001591025.1 of Sphingomonas soli NBRC 100801. Classification (GTDB taxonomy): domain Bacteria; phylum Pseudomonadota; class Alphaproteobacteria; order Sphingomonadales; family Sphingomonadaceae; genus Sphingomonas; species Sphingomonas soli. The sequence goes on along the minus strand of NZ_BCTZ01000015.1, from coordinate 25,078 downwards.
GTCCGGCCCGGCAGCGGGCTGGAGCCGATCGGCGTGATCTGCGCGCTCGCCGGGGTCGCGGCCGCAATGGGATACCAGATGCTGTCGCGCGTGCTGGCCGCGAGCGAGAGCACCATTGCCCTGTTATTCTATACCGCGCTTGCGGGCTCGATCATCTTCGGGCTGGCGCTGCCATGGTATTGGACGGGGGAGACTCCCCCGCCGTTCGAGATGCTGCTGTTCGCCAGCCTGGGCGTCTATGGCGGCCTGGGCCATTTCCTGCTCACCGCAGCCTATCGCCATGCGCCCGCATCGCTGCTCGCGCCCACCAACTATCTGCAATTGCTATGGGCGGGGCTGCTCGGCTGGATGGTGTTCGGGCATCTGCCAGATCGCATCACCGCGCTCGGCATGGCGATCGTCGCGCTTTCGGGCGTTGCGGTAGCGCTCCATGCGCGCCGCCCACCCGTGAAGCGCGACCTTTAGGCGAGAGCGCGGTACAGCCCGTAGATGCTGGTTATTGTCAGCACCACGCCGACCAGCAGCATCAGCGTCTTGGCCTCGATCCGCTTGGCGAGCAGCGCGCCGAACGGTGCCGCGACCACGCCGCCGATCAGCAAGCCGACCGTTGCCGCAGTAAACGCTTCCCAGCCGAGATGGGTGATGAACGCAGCCGAAATCGTCACCGTCACGAAGAATTCGGCCGTGTTGACCGTGCCGATCGTCGTGCGCGGGCTCGATCCCTGCACGAGCAGATTGCTCGTCACAACCGGACCCCAGCCGCCGCCGCCCGCAGCATCCAGGAAACCACCCGTCAGCCCGAGCGGCTCGACGATCTTCGGTGCCTTCTCCTTCGGCGGATAGTGCCGGCTGCGCCACAGCAGGTACAGGCCGATCGAGATCAGATAGGCCAGCACGAACGGCTTGGCCGCCTCGCCATCGATATTGGATAGCACATAGGCGCCCAATGCGCCGCCGATCATGCCGGGTATCGCGATCCGCAGGAACAGCTTCCAGTTCACATTCTTGTGCAGCGCGTGGCTGATGCCGGAGACCGCCGTGGTGAAGCTCTCCACGGTGTGGACGCCCGCGGACGCGACTGCCGGCGGCACACCCAAGCTAAGGAGCAAGGTGTTAGAGATGACGCCGAAGGCCATGCCGAGCGCGCCATCGACCATCTGTGCCGCAAAGCCAACAAGAATGAAGGGAAGGATATCCGATAGCTCGATACCGAAAATCATCCGCGCTCTAATCCCTGCTGTTGGACGAGTGACATGCCGCCCGGGGCGAAATCCGACAAGATACATCGTGTTTAGACGAGACAAGCTCAGGGTGAGGTGTTCTGGAAATCCGCCCGACAAGCGCCTAAATGAACGCATCAAAGGGGAACCGGCCATGTTCCGTCGTCTGAATGCGTATCTCGATTCGATCCGCGCCCGCGATCCGGCGCCGCGCAGCCGCGCCGAAATCCTGCTCTATCCGGGCGTGTGGGCTCTCGGCTATCATCGCGTGGCGCACAGGCTCTACAAAGCGAACTGGTTCTTCCTGGCCCGGCTGGTCAATCACTGGTCGCGCTGGTTGACGGCGATCGACATTCATCCGGGTGCCACGATCGGCCGCAATTTCTTCATCGATCATGGCTTCGTGGTGATCGGCGAGACTGCGCAGATCGGAGACGACGTCACCATCTACCAGTGCGTCACGCTGGGCGGCACCAGCCCGGACAATGGCGTGGCGGGCAAGCGCCACCCGACGCTATCGAACGGGGTGATCATCGGATCGGGCGCACAGGTGCTGGGCCCGATTACCGTGGGCGAGCGGGCGCGGATCGGCGCCAATGCGGTGGTGACCAAGGACGTGGTTCCCGGCGCTACGATGGTCGGCATCCCGGCCAAGGCCACGCTGATCGAATCCGAAGCCGGGCAGCGGCAATTCGTGCCCTATGGCACGCCGTGCAGCGAGATGTTCGATCCCGCAACGCAGAAGCTTGAGCTCATGCGCTGCGAGCTGGAGACGATGCGCAAGCGGCTCGATGCATTGCTGGCCGAACGTGAGGATCATCGCGATCGTGCGTAACTGATGGGAACGGTTACCCCGCTGCCGGTCGGCCGTCCCGCGCAGGTAGGTTTCGAGCGCCTTGAGCTTACGCGAATCCTGGATCTTTATGGCCGCATGGTCGCGGCGGGGCACTGGAAGGACTATGCCATCCAGTTCGATAACGACGCGGCGGTCTTCGCGGCATTTCGCCGCGCTGCCGAACGTCCCGAATACCGGATCGAAAAGCGCCCGGCCCTGCGCAATCGCCAGGGCATGTGGGCGCTGGTCAACGAAAGCGGCATGATCCTGAAACGCGGGCACGAATTGGGGCCGGTGCTGGCCCCGGTAGAGCGCCGGTTGCTCAAGCTGGTCGGCGAATAGAAAAGGGCCCGGGAGTCACCTCCCGGGCCCTTTCTCATCGTGCCCGATAGCTCAGGCTACTGAAAGCTGCTGCGTAGGGGGCAGGCGCTCGCCAACCCCGCCCAGCATTCCGACCACCGCGCGCCGCATCGGTTGCCAGAAGGCGGAGAGCATCAGCAGTGCAGAGCCGATCACCAATGCGGTAAGTGCAGCAGCCAGCTCGACCGCGCCGGACTGCTGGAACAGCGCGTACATCGCCCACAGCACGTAAACCAGGCTGGATACGAGCAATGCGCGCCGGTCCACCGCCAGCGCGATGCAGGCGAAGGCGACGTAGAGCACCAGCACCACGCCGGCCATCGCGATCGAGATCTGGCCGTCGAACACGCCGAGCATGTGGAAGATCGGATGCGCGATCAGCGGGGCTGCGGCCAAGTGCAGCCAGAAGGCGACGTCGCTGCGGCGGGTGCGGCGCTCGCGGTCGCTCATGTCCCAGCGCATCGCGAGTGCGAACACCAACAGGCCAGCGCCGAGCAGGATCGGGTTGATCGCTTCGTGCGAGCCCGGAATGAACGCCATGATCGCGCCCACGGCGACGCCAACCAGCGCCATCGCACCAACCGCGACCGTGATCGGCACCATGAAGCGGCGCCAGTGCATCCAGGCAGCGATGGCGGTCACCACGCCGGTGGAGATCGAGATCGCGCCTGCGAGCTGGCGCTGCTGCATCTCGGTGGTCAGGTTGAACTGCTCGGCCAGCCAGGGCGTGTTCGCAGCGAAGATACCGCCGATCAGCGTGAAGACGCCACCGGTGAAACCGAGCAAAAGCAGGATGCTGGGCAGCGCCATGCGGCGCTGGCGCGTGAAATATTCGGCGAGCAGCCAGCTCGTGACCGCAACCGCGCCCCCGGCGATCGCGATCGACGTGCCGAACTGGCGCGGACCTTCAAATGCTTGATTACCGATGATTTTCGAGCCGATGTAAAAGCCGATCCAGGCCACTGCGACCAGGATCAGCATCGCCGCGATCGAGACGAAGATATCGTTGAAACCGGTGAGAAGCCGGAAATGCTCCTCATCGACGGCGGGAGCCGAGCGGCCCTCCGCGACATGGTTGCGAAACGCATTGGCGGCTTCGGGGGTGAGCACCCCTGCCTCCACCGCATTCGCGAGATCGATTTCGCTATACATGGGGCATTCCTCCTCCTGTTATGGAAGAGTATAACACCAGTGTATTAGCGAAGCAATACGCCGCTTCCTCTCCGCGCAACGGGGAGGAGGAGGGGGGTCAGCCCTTCAGCTTGCTCATGATCACCATCGATTGTTCGGCACCCGAATTGGGCACGGTCTCACCGGTGCGGTCGATTATCTCGGACCATTGCGCGGCCACCGCCTCGGGCGTCGCCTCGGTCAGCCGCGCGCCGGGGGTCATGGTCACATAAGCGGCATGGACCACGCCTGCGCCCGCGCCGATGATCATGTTGGTCGGCGCGTCCTTGCTGACCAGATAGAGCGCGGCGGGGGCGACATTCTCTGGCGAGAAGAGCTTGAAGGCTTCCTCGGGGAAGATGTCCTCGGTCATCCGCGTGCCCGCGACCGGCGCGATGGTGTTGACCTTGATGCCATATTTCGCGCCTTCGAGATGGAGCGTTTTGGTCAGGCCCGCTAGGCCCAGCTTGGCGGCACCATAATTTGCCTGGCCGAAATTGCCGTACAGGCCGGTCGAGGACGCGGTCATCAGGATGCGGCCGTAATTCTGCTCGCGCATCGTCTCCCACACCGCCTTGGTGCAGTTCGCCGAACCGTTGAGGTGCACGTCCACGACGAAGCGGAAATCCTCCGGCTCCATCTTCACGAAGCTCTTGTCGCGCAGCACGCCGGCATTGTTGATCAGGATATCGATACGGCCCCAGCGCGCCTTGGCCTGCTCGACCATCTCGACCATCTGGCCATAATCGGTGACGCTGCCACCGTTCGAGAATGCCTGTCCGCCAAGCGCCTCGATCTCTTCGACGACCTTGAGCGCCGCGTCGGAGTGGCCGGTGCCATCGCGCGCGCCGCCGAGATCGTTGACCACCACCTTCGCGCCGCGCCGGGCGAGTTCGAGCGCGTAGGCGCGACCGAGCCCTCCACCAGCTCCGGTCACGATCGCAACGCGGTTCTCAAACGAAATGGTCATGGGAATGCGCTCCACTGAAATCAGTGGGCGCATCCCTAACCGTCAATCCCGGCGGGTCAAATCCCGCCGCGCTGGCGGCAATGATCGGTCACCGTGCGCGAGCAGGGCGGGTGGCTTTTGGGGTCGGCCGGAATGGGGGCCGCGGCGGGGGGCGGCGGGGCGGTATAGGTGGTAGCCGGCGCGGCAGGCGCTGCCGGAGCCTCTGGAGCGGCGGGCGACGCATCGCCCGTCACGCTCCGTCTCGTTACGCCGTCGCTCCGTCGATCAGCCGCCGCGCTGGCGGCACCCGTCGAACTGGCCGCGCTTGCAGATCGGATAGCTGTCCTTCGGCGGCGGGGGCGGGAATGCCTCGGTCGGCGTCTGCGGGTTGGGCACAAACACGACAGTCGCGCCGGGGGTCGGCGTGCCGTTGAACAGCGGCGTGGCGGGGGCATAGCCGCCCAGCCTGCTCGCGCCATCGTTGGTCGGTGCCTCCGCCTTCTGCGCCGAAGTCTGCGGCACATCCTGTGCGATCGCCGTCCCGCCAAGGGCAAAGGCTGCCGCCAGAGCAATGAGCTTCATCGGTTTTCTCCTGCAACGAGCGTGTTTCGTCGCGCTCGCATCAGGCAACGCAGCTGTGCCGCGCTTAGTTTCCCGAATCCAGCGCGTAGCCGGCGGAGCGCACGGTGCGGATGATATCGGGCCGCCCGCCCTGGTTGATGGCCTTGCGCAGTCGGCGGATATGCACGTCCACCGTGCGGCTCTCGATATCGCTGTCATGTCCCCAGACGCTGTCGAGTAGTCGTTCGCGCGAGAAGACATGACCAGGATGCTCGAGGAAATGCTTGAGCAGGCGGAACTCGGTGGGACCCAGCGCCACGTTCACGCCGCCCCGGCGGACCTTGTGCTGCACGGTGTCCATCTCGACGTCCGCATAGAGGAGCGATTCACCCGCCAGCGCGGGCCGCACGCGGCGGAGCACCGCGCCGATCCGGGCGACCAGCTCACGCGGGGAAAAGGGCTTGGTGACATAGTCATCCGCCCCGGTCTCAAGCCCGCGGACGCGATCCTCCTCCTCGCCGCGCGCCGTCAGCATGATGATCGGCACATTGGCGGTCTCGGGCATGCGGCGCAGGCGGCGGCACACTTCGATGCCCGAAATCCCCTCGACCATCCAGTCGAGCAGCACGATATCGGGGGCAGCCTCCTTGGCGAGCATCAGCGCTTCCTCGCCATCGGGCGTGTGGCGGACCTCATAATCCTCGCGCTTGAAATGATAGCTGACCAGCTCCGCGATCGCCGGATCATCCTCGACCAGCAGCATCTTCACCCGGGCCATCAGGCGTCGCTCTCGGTTCGGTCGGCAAGTGTGCTGCCGGTGGCGGCGAAATAGACCATCTCGGCGACGTTGGTCGCGTGATCGCCGATCCGCTCGATATTCTTGGCGACGAAGAGCAGGTGCGAGACCTGGCTGATCGTCTGGGGGTTTTCGATCATGAAGGTCACCAGCGTGCGGAAGATGCTGTCGTAGAAATCGTCGAGCGCGGTGTCGCTCCGCCAGACATCCTCCGCCGCCGCCGCGTCGCGGGCCGAGAAGGCGTCGAGCACGTCGCGCACCATGTCGCTGGCCATCCGCGCCATGGTGGGCAGGATCGAGACGACTTCGATGCGCTCCGATCCGTCCGAATGGATCAGCGGCACGCGCTTGGCGATGTTCTTCGCATAGTCGCCGATCCGCTCGATCACGCCGCCGATCTTGAGCGCGGCGACCACTTCGCGCAGATCGTCGGCCATCGGGGCGCGTAGCGCGATCACGCGCACGGCAAGCCGCTCGACCTCCGCCTCGATCGCGTCGATCGCCTTGTCCTTCTCGCGCACCTCCTTGGCGAGCTCGGTATCGCCGCGCGCCAGCGCCTTCATCGCATCATGGATCGCCTGTTCGGCCAGCCCGCCCATCTGCGAGATCAGCCCGCGCAGTTCGCCGATATCCTGGTCGAATGCCTTGACGGTATGTTCCGCGCCCGTGCCCATCAGCCGTACCTTCCGGTGATATAGTCCTTGGTCCGCTCCATCCGGGGCGCGGTGAACATCGCGTCCGTCTCGCCATATTCGACGAGCGTGCCCAGGTGGAAAAATGCCGTCCGCTGGCTCACCCGCGCCGCCTGCTGCATGTTATGCGTGACGATGACGATGGCATAGCGCCCGCGCAGTTCGCCGATCAGTTCCTCGATCTTGGCGGTGGCGATCGGATCGAGCGCCGATGCGGGCTCGTCCATCAGGATCACTTCGGGGTCCACCGCGATGGCGCGGGCGATGCACAGCCGCTGCTGCTGCCCGCCCGAAAGCGCGGTGCCGCTGTCGGATAGCCGATCCTTTACCTCGTCCCACAGGCCCGCGCGGCGCAGGGCGGATTCGACGATCCCCTCCAGTTCGCTGCGCGACGCGGCCAGCCCGTGGATGCGCGGGCCGTAAGCGACATTCTCGAAGATCGACTTGGGGAACGGATTGGGTTTCTGGAAAACCATGCCGACCCGGGCGCGAAGCTGCACCACGTCCATCGACGGCGCATAGATATCCTCGCCGTCCAGCGTCACCAGACCCTCGACGCGGGCCCCTGCGACGGTATCGTTCATCCGGTTGAAGCTGCGCAGGAAGGTCGATTTGCCGCAGCCCGAAGGGCCGATAAAGGCGGTGACCTTGTCCATGTCGATATCGATCGAGACATTCTTCACGGCCTGTTTGTCGCCATAGAAGACGCTGACGTCGCGGGCCGACATTTTGGGGGTTTGTTCGGTCATCACCAGCGGGTCTCGAATCGGTTGCGAAGGTAAATGGCGAGGCTGTTCATGGCGAGCAGGAAGGCCAGCAGCACGAGGATCGCCGCGCTGGTCTTCTCGACAAAGCCGCGGCTGACCTCGTCGGACCAGAGGAAGATCTGCACCGGCAGCACGGTCGCGGGATCGGTGAACCCGCCCGGCGGCTGGACGATGAAGGCGCGCATGCCGATCAGCAGCAGCGGCGCGGTCTCGCCCAGCGCGCGCGCCATGCCGATGATCGTGCCGGTGAGGATGCCGGGCATGGCGAGTGGCAGGACATGGTGGAATACCACCTGCACCGGGCTGGCGCCGATGCCGAGGGCCGCGTCGCGGATCGAAGGGGGCACGGCCTTGATCGCGTTGCGGCTGGCGATGACGATGACGGGCATGATCATCAGCGCGAGCGTGACGCCGCCGACCAAAGCCGCCGAGCGCGGCAGGATCGGCCCGAAGCGTACGCCCATCACTTCCCAGGTGCCGAGGAACACCGCGAGCCCGAGCAGCCCGAAGATGATCGAGGGCACCGCCGCCAGATTGTTGATCGAAACCTCGATCAGATCGGTCCAGCGGTTTCGCGGCGCATATTCCTCCAGATAGATGGCGGAGAGCACGCCCACCGGAAACGCGATCAGGAAGGTGATCGCCATGGTCAGTAGCGAACCCTTGAGCGCGCCCCAGATGCCCACCGCCACGGGATCGGTGGAGTCCGACATGCGCAGGAAATCCGCGTTGAAGCCGGTGCTGACGAGGCCAGCAGCCTTTAGCCGCTCCGCGAGCGCCTGCGCTTCGGCGGTGCCGTCACCGCGCAGAGCCTGATCCAGCCTGGTCGAGGCCGGCACGGGGATGCGCACCGCGCGATCCAGGTTGGTTGGATCCTGCTTGATCGCCTCGCGCACCTTCAGCCAGGCATATTCGGATATCGCATCCTCGCCGCCTACGCCGAACTGCGTTGCGGCCGCGCCCTTCACGGTGTTTTCCAGCTCGGCCCCGGCCAGCGCGAGGTCCGCGCCGGGGGTGCGCAGCACGGCGCGGTCCACCGGCAGCGCTGCGGCCTTGAAGTCGATCGTCAGTGCCACATCGGTGCGCACGAAGCCGCGCCAGCCCTGTGACACCATCGTCGCGAGCAGGAAGGCGAGGAACGCGGCAGACAGCACCACCGCGGCTAGCCCGAACAGCTTGAACCGGCGCTCGGCGGCGTAGCGGCGGGCGATGCGCTTCTGCATCGCCGGGGCGTTCCAATCCGTTGGGGTGCGGTCGGCCTGGGCGGGCAGGGGGCTATTCATACGCCTCCCGATATTTTTTGACGACGCGCAGCGCGACGATGTTGAGGATCAGGGTGATGACGAACAGCGTCAACCCCAGCGCAAAGGCGGCGAGCGTCTTGGGGCTGTCAAACTCCGCATCGCCGGTCAGCAGATCGACGATCTGCTTGGTGACGGTAGTGGCGCTCTCCAGCGGGTTGAGCGTGATGTTGGCGGCACCCGATGCGGCCATGACGACGATCATCGTCTCGCCGATCGCGCGGCTGACGGCCAGCAATATGCCCGCGACCACGCCGGGCAAGGCTGCGGGGATCAGCACCTTGCGGATCGTCTCGCTCCGGGTCGCGCCCATCGCCAGCGATCCGTCGCGCATCGCGGTGGGCACGGCGGCGATCGAATCGTCGGCTATCGAAGATACGAACGGGATGATCATCACGCCCATTACGAGGCCGGCGGCGAGCGCGCTTTCGGAACTGGCGAAGGGCATGCCGAGCATCACCGCGAGGTCGCGCACCGCAGGCGCGACGGTCAGCGCTGCGAAATAGCCATAAACCACGGTCGGCACGCCCGCGAGGATCTCAAGGATCGGCTTCATCCAGCGGCGCACGCCGGGCGCTGCATATTGGGTCAGGTATATCGCGCTCATCAGCCCGAACGGAATCGCGACGATCATCGCGATCACCGCGCCGATGAAGAATGTGCCCCAGAATAGCGGCACAGCACCCAGCGACTTGCCCGGATCGTTCGCGTCGATGACCTGCGGGCTCCAATGCGTGCCCAGCAGGAAATCGGTGATCGGCACCTGCCCGAAGAAGCGCAGCGATTCCCACAATAGCGAAAGGAAGATGCCGAGCGTGGTGAGGATCGCGATCAGCGATGCAAGCAGGAGGAGCGACATCACGCCGCGCTCCACCCGCGTGCGCGCCTTGAACCTTGCCTTGATCCGCGTGAACGCCAGCGCGCCGCAGGCAAAGGCGAGCAGCACGCTCACGCCCGCGCCGATCCAGCCATAATAGGATATCGCCGCGCGGGTGGGGGCGACAAGCTGCTCGGCCACCGGATCGAACGCTGTCGCGCTGCGATCCCGGGCTACGCGCTTGGCCTCGGCAAGCAGGGCGTCGCGCTCGAAGTCAAAGGCGGGAAGCTGCGCGGCGGCGGGATGCTGGAGCACGGCGTCCTGCACCAGCCGGGGCGTCATGCCGCTCCACACTGCGATGAACAGCAATGCTGGAAGCACGGTCCAGATCGCGACGTACCAGCCATGCTGTCCGGGGAGCGAGTGCAGCCGTTTTGCCCCGCCCAGCTCGAAGCTGGCGGCGCGGGCGCGTGCGGTGAGCCAGCCGATCAGGCCGAGCCCTGCGACGACGAAGATGAGCGCGAGCGCGCTCATCAGTGCAGCCCCTCTGCCGTCATCGGCGTGCGCAGCTCGACCTCACGCACCGCAGCGGCGCGCACATCGTCGGGCGCGGCGATCAGCCCGCGCTGCGCCAGCTTGCCCTTGGGATTCCACATCGCGGTGTAGAGCTTCAGGAAATCGGCAAGGCCGGGCACGGCGCGCAGATGGCGCTTCTTGACGTAGAGGAACAGCGGTCGCGCGCCCGGATAGCTCTTGTCCGCAATCGCGGCATAGCTGGGGGTCACGCCATCGATCGGCACGCCGACCAGCCGGTCGTGGTTTTCCTCGAGATAGGAATAGCCGAACACGCCGACGGCATTGGGGTTGGCGGCGAGGCCCTGCACGATCAGGTTATCGTTCTCGCCCTTGTCGATATAGGCCCCATCGTCGCGGATGCGCTTGCAGCGCAGGTCATAGGGGGCGCTGTCCTTGGCGGCCTTGAGCGCCTTGGCCTGCGGGTCTGCTTCCTCGCATCCCGGCTCGATCACCAGCTCGACCAGCGCGTCCCGCGTACCGCTGGTCGCGGGCGGACCCATCACCTGGATGGGGATAGCGGGCAAAGCGGGGTTCACGTCGCGCCAGGTGCGCGCCGCATTGGGCCTGCCCAGCGGATTGGCGGCCAGCGCGAGATAGACGTCGCGCTTCGAGAGCTTCAGCCCGGGGCCGCGATTGCTTTCGGCAAGCGCGACGCCGTCCACGCCGATCTGGATCTCCATGATCTCGCCGACGCCGTTCTTCTCGCACAGCGCGAATTCGGACTTCTTCATCCGGCGCGATGCGTTGGCGATGTCGGGAAACTCCCAGCCCACGCCCTCGCAGAAGCGCTTGAGGCCGGCGCCGGTGCCGATCGATTCGATCACCGGCGCACGCCGGTCACCGCCCTGATTGACGAAGGCTTCGGCAACGGCGGTGGTGAAGGGATAGACGGTCGACGATCCGACCACGCGAATCTCGCGCGCGCTGTTGCCGTCGCACGCGCCGAGCGCCAGCGCGCCCAACAGAAGGATAAGAGAATCGGCCCGCTTCACGCGGACCCTCTCTTACCCCCGCGTTACAGCTTTATGACAGTTTGCGGGCCGGCAGCAGGATGGTGACCGTGGTGCCCGTGCCGACCACGCTGGCAATGTCGAGCCGCCCGCGATGCCGCTCGACAATGTGGCGGACGATCGACAATCCGAGCCCGGTGCCACCCACCGCATGGCTCCGGCCGGCATCCACGCGGTAGAAGCGCTCGGTCAGCCTGGGGAGGTGCTGGGGAGCAATGCCGTCGCCCTTATCGGCGACGCTCAGCCGCGTCATTTCGCCCTCGGGCGCCAGCGTAACCGCCACGGGCGTGCCGCTGCGGCCATATTTCAGCGCGTTGCCGATCACATTATGGAGCAGCTGCGAAAGCTGCGCGCGATCGCCGCGGACGGGGGTGGTGGGAGCGATCTCGACGCGCAGGTCGCGAGCGCGCTCGCCGCCCTCCTCGCCCAGCACGCCGCATACCTCGCGCACCAGTGCGCCCAGATCGACAGCCTCATTGGGCGCGCGGAATTTCTCCGCCTCGATCCTGCTCAGCGAGATCAGATCATCGATCAGCCGCTGCATCCGCTGCGCTTCCCCATGCATGATCTTCAGGAAGCGTTCGCGCGTTTCGGCATCCTCGCCCGCCCCATCGCGCAGCGTTTCGATGAAGCCCAGCAGCGAAGCCAGCGGGGTGCGCAGTTCGTGGCTGGCATTGGCGACGAAATCGACGCGCATCTTCTCTGCGGCGTGGCTGCCGGTGCGGTCTATCAGGTGAACGAGGCGCTGGTCCCCGTCCAGCGGATGGACGTGCATCTCCCAGCGCTGGTCGCGCGTGCCCAGTCCCACAAGGTGGATTGGCCCGGCCTCCTTCTCGTCATCGGCCATCAGCCGCTGCGCCGCCGCCGGATGCCGGATCGCGACGCGGACATCTTCATCCAGAATATGCGCGCCCAGCAGCGTGCGGGCCGCTTCGTTGGCGGCGGAGACGCGGTTGCGCTCGATCAGCAGCACGGGTTCGCTGATCCCTTCGAGCACCGCCGCGACTGTCGGCGTCGTATCCGGGGCGGGGGTGGGGGAAAGCACCAGGGGTTCGGGTTTGCGCGCCGCAAGCAAAGCTGCGGCAACCGCGCCGATCAATACGATCAGCACGATCTGCGGCTGGCCGCCCAGCAGACCTGCCGCGATCGCGGTCGCCACGGCGATCGCGAGTGCGGCCAGTATATGGGGGTTGGCGATCCGCTGCATCGCCCGGCTCCCTAGCGTGATCTTCCACAATTTACGATTGCGAAAGGGCGGCGGGCGCAAGACAAGAGGGCTATGAGCGACGACAACGCATCCGGGCCCAAGGCCAGCCGCCGCGCATTGATGCTCGGAGCCGCCAGCGTATCCGCGATCGTATCGATCCGGCCGGCACTCGCCCAGACCAGCGCCTCGGTGCTCCAATGCGAGATTCCGGTGCCCGATCCGGGCCGAGCGGGCAGCTTCATTGCGCCTGATGGCAGCATCGTTCCGTCGGGAACGCCGGGTGCCTTCCCGGCAGGCGGCACCTACAAGGCCGAGGATGTGAAGCGCGCGCTGAACGGCGGCACGCTTCCGGGCGTCGATTACGAACGCAGCCGGGCCTACACCAATTATATCCGCCGCCTTCAATCGGGGACGAGCGGCTTCACCTGCTTCGCATCGCTGCAAATGCCGCGCGGCTGAGGCTGCGTGCAGGCTCAGCCGCTTATGGCCAGATATCGCGCCGCATCGCTGGCGACCCTCCGCATCGTGCCCACCGACGCGCTCACCCTGATCTATCATCGCGCGTCGGGGATCACGCACATCGTCGATGCACCCGTCCCGGAGATATTGGAGGCATTGGCCGAGCCGCTCAGCGCCGATGCCCTGCTGGCGAAGCTCGCGGCGCAATATGACCTGCTGGATGCCGATGCGTTGGCGCTCGCCGTCCGGCTCGATGAGCTTGCGGCCGCCGGTCTGGTCGAGCGTCTGTGAAGCACGTCACCAGCCTCCGCATCGGGCCGGTCGGCTTCCGTATCGGCAGCGCTTGGCGCGCGCCGATAGACGCGCTGGATGATCTCTACCGCGATTACCCAAGGCCGGTGATCCCGGACTTCAACGTTCACCTCTTCGCTGCGCGGCCGTGGCGCCGCTATCTCCGTCCCTCGGTTCATATCGGCGGCGATTTCGTCATTCCCGACGCAGCCCCCCTTCCACTCGCCCAGGCCCTGCTGGCCGCCGAAATGGGGATGAACCTCCAGATGGCGCTCGGCCAGCGCGGCTATCTGCTGCTCCATGCCTCCGGCGTCGAGCGCGACGGGCGCGCAGTGCTGATGACCGGCATTTCGGGCGCGGGGAAGTCGACACTGGCTGCGTTGCTGATGGCGCGCGGCTGGCGGTTCATGGGCGATGAGTTCATCCTCATCGATCCGGCCACCGGCATGGCGCATGCCTTTCCGCGCCTGATCAGCCTCAAGAACGAAGCCATCCCGGTGGTCGAGGCGCTTTTGCCCCACGCCCGTTTCGGCCCGCGCCTCACCGGCACGCCCAAGGGCACGTTGCGCCACGTCGTACCCGATGCCCCGGCGATCGCGGCGATGGCCGAGCCGGCTGCCCCCGCGCTGATCCTGTTCCCGCGCTTCGGTTTCGATCCCGCCGAGCGGCCGGTGCCGCCCAGCGAAGCCTTTGTCCGTCTCACCCAGGCATCGACCAACTATGTCACGCTTGCGGAGCGCGGCTTCGAGGCGCTCACCGATCTGGTGGCGCGGGCGCCGGCGATCGCGATCGACTATCCGGATACTGCGACCGGCATCGAGATGGTGGAGCGTCTCGCATGAACCCGGCCTGGTTGCTCGCGCGCACACTGCGCGATCCCGCATCCGCGGGGAAGCTCGGTCCAGGCGAATGGACCGCCTTGTTCGCCGTCGCCCGCGCCGAACAAATGATCGGCACGCTCGCCATGCGCATCCAGGGCCTGCCGATGCCGGAGGATGCCCGACGGGTCGTCCGCGATGCTATCGCTTCCGCCGAACAGGGCCGGACTGCGGCGCTGTGGGAAGCCGAAATGGCGCGGAGAGCGCTGGGCGATATCCCATTCGTGCTGCTCAAGGGGACCGCATTCGCCGCAGCGGGGCTGGAGGCGGGCCGGGGCCGTTCCATTGGCGATCTGGACATTCTCGTCGCGCGCGACCTGATCGAAGAGGCGGAGACGCGCTTGCTCGCCGCAGGGTGGGAATGGGTGAAGCCCGATCCCTATGACGATCAATATTACCGGCGCTGGATGCATGAGCTGCCTCCGCTGATTCACCGCGAGCGCGATCGCATGATCGACGTGCATCATACGATCTTGCCGCTTACCGCGCGGATCACGCCCGATCCCCGGGCGATCCTGGACGCTGCCTGGCCGCTTGCCAACGGACTGCGGCATCCCAGCCCGAACGACATGCTCTGCCACGCCGCGGCGCATCTGTTCGCCGATGGCGATCTTGCCGGCGGGATGCGCAACCTGTGGGACGTCAGGTGCCTGGTCGAGCAGTTCGGCACCGAAGGGCTGGAGGCCCGGGCGGAGCATCATGGCCTGGCCGGCGAGATGACCCGCGCGATCCGTCTGGTCCAGGCGCTCTATGGCCCGGAGCCCCTGGCGGGCAGCGCGGGAGGGTGGGGCGACCGCCTGTACCTCCGACGCCTCACCGCGCGCGATGGCTGGGGACGCCCGACGCGCAAGCTCACCCGGCTTGCCTTCTATATCCGCTCGCACTGGCTGCGGATGCCGCCCGCGATGCTGGTTCGGCATCTCTGGACCAAATGGCGCAAAGCGCATTCTCCGGGATGACGAAGCGGACCGGGAGCAAGTCGTCGCGCCCCTGCTCTAATCGAGCGCGGGGATATTTTCTTTCGCCCCGGCATCGCTATGGAATTGGCAAGATTATCAGCGTAACCGCCGCCCGAGAGGGGCCACCATGACGCAAGCTATTGCCGCACTCATCCTTGCTGCCGGCAAGGGCACGCGAATGAAATCCGATACCCACAAAGTGCTCCATCCGATCGCGGGGCTGCCGATGCTGCTGCATCTGATCCGGAGCTTCGATGCTGCCGGCGCGAGCGAGCGCGTCGTGGTGGTGGGTTCCCTGCGCGAGCAGGTGGAGGCTGCCGTCGCCCCTCTCGGCGTGCGCACGGTGGTTCAGGAGCAACAGCTTGGCACCGCGCATGCCGCGCTGCAGGCCAAGGCGGCGCTTTCCGGATTCGACGGCGTCGTCATAATCTGCTTCGGGGACGTGCCGTTCCTGCGGACGGAAACGGTCAATCGGATGGTAGAGCGGCTGGACCAGCCGGACCAGCCCAGGATCGTGGTGCTCGGCTTCCGACCTCAGGACCCCGCCACTTATGGCAGGATCGTCGCCGACAGCGACACGCGAATCCTGGCGATGATCGAATATAAGGACGCGACCCCGGCCCAGCGCGCCGAGCGTCTGTGCAATTCGGGTGTAATGGCGGTCCGCGCGCGCGATCTTTGGCCGTTGCTGGAGCGGGTCGGCAACGAGAATGCTGCGGGCGAATACTACCTTCCCGACATCGTCATGCTGGCGTTGAAGGACATGGAGCGCTCGGTCGTGATCGAGGCTCCCGAGGCCGAAGTGCTGGGCATCAACAGCCGGGCAGAGCTGGCGGCTGCCGAACAGGTCTGGCAGCGGGCGCGCCGTGCGCAGGCGATGGCCGAGGGTGCGACGCTGATCGCGCCGGAGACGGTGTGGTTCGCTTATGACACGAAGATCGGCCGCGACGTACTGATCGAGCCGAACGTCTTTTTCGGCCCCGGTGTCGAAATTCAGGATCAGGTGCAGATCTACGCCTTCAGCCATATCGAAGGCGCAACCGTGATGCGCGGCGCGAAGGTCGGACCCTATGCCCGTCTGCGCACCGGCGCGGTGTTGGAGCAGGGATCGAAGGTCGGCAATTTCGTCGAGATGAAGAAGGCTGTGCTGGGTCCCGGCGCCAAGGCCAATCACCTGACATATCTGGGCGATGCCAAGGTGGGGGCGGGGGCCAATATCGGCGCGGGCACGATCACCTGCAACTATGACGGCTTCTTCAAATATGGCACCGAGATCGGCCATGGCGCTTTCATCGGATCGAACAGCGCTCTGGTGGCGCCCGTGAAGATCGGCGATGGCGCGATCATCGCTGCCGGATCGGTCGTGACCAGGGACGTCGAAGCGAGCGCGCTGGGTATTACGCGCGCCACGCAGCAAGTGAAGCCGGGTTGGGCGCACCGCTTTCGCGAGACGATGACCGCGCGGAAAAAGGACAGGAAGTGATGCGTGGACTGTTTCTGATTGCGGCATTGGGGCTCGCACAGCCTGCGTTCGGACAGGCGGCGCCGGCAATGGACCCGGCCAAGGCCGTCGCGGCTGCGCTCGCGGCTAATGGCGGGGAGGTGCAGGGCGTATTTGAAATGACCGTGGCTTCCAGCGCGGGATCGGGATTCAATTACTATCTGAACTCTGAGAAGGATTATCGCAGTGACGCCAATCTGGCGATCGTGATCGTGCCCGAGGTGCGAAATGAGATCGTTGCGAAATCCAAGGCCGAGCCGAATGCGGTGTTTCAGGGAAAGCGCATCCGCGTCACGGGCGTGGTCCGGCGCGTGGCGGTCGGGTCGCATTTCCAGACGCGCATTACCCCGCAGCACGCCTCACAAATTGAGATTATCGGCTGATCAGCCGGATTGAAGGACGACATAGTTTATGTGCGGAATCGTAGGAATCGTCGGTACCAGTGACGTAGCCCAGCGCCTGTTCGACGGGCTCAAGCGGCTCGAATATCGCGGCTATGATTCCGCCGGCATCGCCACGCTGAACGGTGGCGAGATCGACCGCCGCCGCGCCAAGGGCAAGCTCGCCAATCTGGGCGAGCGGCTGGCCGAGAACCCTTTGCCCGGCCTTATCGGTATCGCGCACACGCGCTGGGCGACGCACGGAGCGCCCACCGAGGATAATGCGCATCCGCATATCGTGGGCGACGTCACCATCGTCCACAACGGCATCATCGAGAATTTCAAGCCGCTGCGCGACGAGCTGATCGCCGAGGGGCGCGAGTTCAACAGCCAGACCGACACCGAAGTCGTCGCCCATCTGGTCGATCGCGAGCTCAAGTCGGGCAAGTCGCCGCGCGATGCCGTGGCCAGCGTGCTGCCGCGCCTGCATGGGGCCTTCGCTGTTGCGTTCCTGTTCCGCAGCCAGCCCGACATACTGATCTGCGCCCGGCTCGGCGCGCCGCTCACGGTCGGCTATGGCGATGGTGAGAATTACCTGGGGTCCGACGCGCATGCGCTGGCGCCGCTCACCCAGCGCATCGCCTATCTGGAAGAAGGCGACTGGGCGGTCGTGACGCGCGAGTCGGTCGAGGTGTTCGATCGCGACAACAAGCCCGTCGAGCGCCCCATCGTCCAGTCGGGCGCCACCGCGGAAGTGATCGACAAGGGCAATCACGCGCATTTCATGCTCAAGGAAATCTATGAGCAGCCCGTGGTCGTTGCGCAGACGCTGCAATCCTATATCCGGCCCGTCGAGCAGATGGTCGCCATGCCCAACATGGATTTCGACCTGTCGAGGATCGAGCGGGTCGCGATCGTCGCCTGCGGCACGGCTTCCTATGTGGGCATGATCGGCAAATATTGGATCGAGCGTTTTGCCCGCGTGCCGGTCGAAGTCGATGTGGCGTCGGAGTTCCGGTACCGCGATCCCGTGCTGCTGCCGCACACGCTGGGCGTAGTCGTCAGCCAGTCGGGCGAGACGGCGGATACGCTGGCGGCGCTGCGCCATATGAAGGCGAACGGCGTCACCACCGCCGGCATCATCAACGTGCCGACCAGCTCGATGGCGCGCGAAGTCGATCTGCTGCTCTCCACCCATGCCGGGCCCGAGATCGGCGTCGCTTCGACCAAGGCATTCACCTGCCAGCTTTCGGTAATGGCTGCGCTGGCGGTCAACCTTGCCCGGGCCAAGGGGCTGTTGCCGCCCAGTGAGGAGCGCGAGATCGTCCGCCATCTGATCGAGGCACCCGCCGCGATCAATGCGGCGCTTGCACGGGATGAGGGCATCGCAGCGATGGCGCATACGATCGCCGAGGCGCGCGACGTGCTCTATCTTGGCCGCGGACCCGATTATCCGCTCGCGCTGGAGGGCGCGCTGAAGCTCAAGGAAATCAGCTATATCCACGCCGAAGGCTATGCATCGGGCGAGATGAAGCACGGGCCGATCGCGCTGATCGACGATAGCGTGCCGCTCATCGTGCTCGCGCCATCAGGGCCGCTGTTCGACAAGACGGTATCAAACATGCAGGAGGCCAAGGCGCGCGGGGCGCGCGTCGTCCTGATCTCCGATGCCGAAGGGCTGGCCCAGGCGGGTGACGATGCGGTCGCCACGATCGAGATGCCGAGCGTGCACCCTCTGATCGCGCCGCTCGTCTATGCCGTGCCGGTGCAGTTGCTCGCCTATCACGTCGCGGTTGCCAAAGGCACGGACGTGGATCAGCCGCGCAATCTCGCCAAGTCGGTGACGGTGGAATAGCGTCAGGGCCGCCAGACCATCGCCGCATGGGTGCCGGCGAGGTCGCCCGCATCGGCAAAGCCCAGGCGCAGGTAAAGCGCATGAGCGCGTGGATTGTTGTAGGCGACGCTAAGGCGCAACCCGTCCGCCCCTGCCTCGCGCGCCGCGCGTTGCAGCCATCCGATCAACGCGCCCCCCACGCCGTGACCTCGCGCTTCGGCGGCAAGCAGGATGTCGATCAGCGCCCATTCGCGTCCGCTCCGGTCGAAATAGATGCGGCCTGCCGGTTTGCCTTCCTGCAAGATCAGCCGGAAATCGCCCTGACGGTGCGTTCGCACGAAATGATTGTGCTGGAGCGCGAACTGTTCGTCGAGAAAGGCCCGCTTCCGCTCTGGCGGCCACGGCGCGAAAAGCAGCTCTGGCATACGCGCCGCATGATGGAGCGCGACAAGCATGGGCAGGTCGGCTTGGCGTGCCCCGGGCAGCTCGATGCCGGATAGGCCTTCCGGCAGGATCGGCAATGCCCTTGGCCCAGGGAAGCGCGCCAGCTCTCCCGGCTTCACGGCCATCTCGCACCCTTTTGCACCGAAACGGCCTGTATCGGCTTTTCGCGCCGTGGCGCACGCGGCAGGATGATCGGGTCGCAGGGGCGGTTGGCCGCTCCGCACGAGGGGGGAAGGAAAGACATGGGCCTGCTCACACCGGAAAGTTTCGAACCCTGGCTGGGGCGCAAGGTTCGGGTCGCCACGCTGCCGGAGCCGGTGGAGATTACGCTGGCGCGGATCACCCGGCACAGCCCCCTTCGCGGCATCGACGTGCGTGAGCCCTTCTCGCTGTTCTTCGAAGCGCCCTTCGAAGCCTATCTGATCGACGCGACCTACAGTCTTGATTGCGGACGGGGCGGCCCGCACGAGATCCTGCTCACCCAATTGCAGCCGCGCGACGGCCACCGCGTCTATGAGGCCGTTTTTTCCTGATCGCCGGTTCAATACGAAACCGGCTCCGGCGCTTTCGCGGGGGAGCCGGCATATTCGTCTGTCGCTGCGCTCAGCCCCGCGGCGGATAAATTCCCGAAAGCGCGATGTTGGTTTGCACCGCGACATAGGGGTTCATGACCGAGAAGGGCAGGTTGTTGCCCGTGACGCCCACCGCGACGGAACCTTGCGGCGTGAAGTTGCCGCCGGTGATATTGACGCCGCCCAGATTGACCGCCGTGCCCGCCGTCTCCGCCGGGACATAGATCTTCACCTGACTGGGGCCGGCATTGGCGCAATTCGCGAGCAATGAGCCCTCGGCCGGGATATTGGTCTGCGTCGTCGTTCCGGAGAGCGCCTGGATCGAGCCTGTCGCGCTGGTGCTGCCCTGCAGCCCGGTGAACGTCGCGATATGGTTGTGCGCCGGCATATTGGCGATGGTGAGCGTCTCGCTTTCGGTGCCGGCGGTCTGGCCCCAGACATAGGTGTGGCCACTGGCGGTGCTCTGACCGAGGCCCACAAAGCTGCGGCCCGCAGCGTTGGGCAGGCCGAAAGTGGTCGTGCCATTTCCGCCGAAGGTTGTTCCAATCAAGGCAAACAGCGCCTGGTTCTGGTTCACGCCAATAATCTGGCCGTTGCATGAAGACCATCCCGCGGGCGCATAACTGAATCCGACCTGCATGATCTGGCCGATATAAGGATCTGACATCGTCTACCCCCGTATTATGCTGCGGGCGGCACAGCGGATTACCGGCCGGTCTCCGAAAGCTGAATTTTTAGATACGGCATCGGGGAACTAAACAAGCAGGGTATTGGTCCGTTGTGGCGCATATTTTGGTACTATTTGAACAGAACATATGCGCGGTCATGCAGAAGGTCGCCGCCTAGTGTTTCTTACAATTGGCGGAGCAAGGAGCGTATCGGCCAAAGCCTTTTGCCTGAAAAGACACGATTTCTTCGCCAGGATTTACCGTTAGTTAGTGCGGGTTGCCCAAATCTCTGTACCGCTATAGATTGTTTACGCCTGTTTTCCGGGCGTGGGGGGTTATCGTGGGACTTTGGGGCTTGGGGAAGGCGCGTGCGCTGTGTGTCCGCATCGGGGCATGGGCGTCTGGCGCGGAGCGCATCAATGCTGGATCGAAGCCAGCTGGGCGCACCCGCCGGGTCACGCGAATCCTGCCGCGATTGGGACGTCTGCTTGCGGCCGCCGCTCTGCTCGGTACCCCCGCCAGCGCCTGGGCAGTGTCTGCCGGCTGCATCGCTATCAACAGTCTGGGCGGCACCTACACCGTGGGGCCCAGCGGGGCTGGAACCGACACGTACACGGATCCTGTTACGCAGCCCTTGGCCAATGGCGAAGTCATAACCTACTCCTGGTCAGGGAATACCAAGGGTGCTTATGTCTTCATCTCCCATGTTCAGGGCGGCGTGCAATGGGCACCCGACGGGGTGCTCAGCTCGACCGCAGTGAGCGGCTCGGGCTCCTTCACTATCTCGGGCGCGGGCCCCGATGATTACTTCTCGGCCTCGCTGCAAGAATCGCACTATTCCAGCGGAGCGACCAACATTGGCGCTCGCAACAGCAGCGTGACCATAAATCTTAGCTGCTCCGCTCCTACACCGACGCTCGGCCTTTCCCTTTCCTATACCGGCACTCCAGCGCAGGGCGGGACCTTTACGTTGAAGCCGACGGTCAGCAACACGGGTGCCGGCGCGACCTCATCCAACATAACGGTCAGTGGGGTCCTGCCGACCGGCCTGAGCCTCGTGGGCACCAGCGGCACAAACTGGAATTGCGGGGCTTCTAGCGGCACCAGCGTGGTCTGCACCTTTAGCGGGACGATCGCGAGTTCGGCGAGCAACACCGACCTCAGCATAACGGTGTCGGTAGCGACGAATTCGAGTCTCGAGCGGAGCGTGACGATGGCTGCGGTCGGTGGCGGGGCGTCCAATACGCCAAGTTCCACCGCCAATATCGTCATGGTGCCGACCGTCACGGGCATCTCTCCAAGTACCGGTCCAAGCACAGGCGGCACGCCGGTCACGATCACGGGAACCAACTTCTCCGGAACGAGCGGTGCGGGCGGGGTCAAGTTCGGTACGGTCAATGCGTCGAGCTACACCGTCATCAGCCGTACGCAGATCAATGCGACTTCGCCCGCGAACAGCGCCGGCATCCATGATGTGCGGGTTACCAATGGCAGCCAGACCAGCGCGATAAGCGCCGACGACAAATTCACCTATACCGCGACGCCGCCGACGCTGGGCGTCACGATGACGCACACAGGCAACGCCGTTCGCGCCCAGACGCTGACCTACACCATCACGCCCAGTGCGACTGTCGCGAACACTTCGGGCACGCTTACGGCGACCTGGAATCTTCCCTTCGGCCTGTCGTATGTTAGTGCGACGGGCATCGGCTGGACCTGTTCGTCGACAAGCTGCACGTCGCCCGACGTCATTAACGCGGGTTCGAGCGGTAATCCGATCTCGCTGACCGTGTCTGTGCTCGCAACGGTGGCAAACGATCTCGATTCCAATCCGGGCGTGACGCTCTCGGGCGGCGGCGCATCAAGCTCAGCCACGGCGAGTGACCCCACTACCGTCTGGTCGCAGGGGCCCACCGCATCCGTCGCGGTGGGAAGCAGCCCCATCGCCAACGGAGGGCAAAGCCTTGTCACGGTGACGCTGACCAATCCGAACTTGGTCTTCCTTGGCGTCTCCAACACGATCTCATTGCCCGCCAATCTGGTGGTGGGTTCGACTGCCGGCACGAACGGTTGCGGTGGAACGCTGAGCGCGACCCCCGGGTCGGGCACGGTTGCCATCACGACTGTAATAGCTGCTGGCCCCTGCACCTACAGCTTCAACGTCACGTCCAGTGTCAAGGGCACGTACGCTGTGCCATCCGGCACTCCCGTCGGCACGGATGCCACCACGGGAACGGGCGGTACGTCCGCGTCGCTGGTGGTCAACGCGTCGACCAACGCCAATCTGTCGGGACTTTCGCTTTCGACGGGTACGCTGGTTCCCGCCGGGGTCAATTTGTACACGGCTTCGGTCGCGAACAGTGTCTCGTCGCTCACCGTCAGGCCTACGGCCGCGCATTCCGGCGCCGTCATACAGGTGAACGGCGTTGCGGTCGCATCCGGCTCGTTCTCTGGTCCAATAGCGCTGGGAGTGGGCACGACCACCATCAGCGTCATCGTCGTTGCGGAAGACGAAACGACGGTCCGCGTCACTGGAATCACCGTCACGCGCGCGGCATCGGCCGTCGCGACGCTTTCGAACCTCACCCTTTCGCAGGGCACGCTGACGCCTGTGTTCGCCAGCGGCACGACCACCTATACGGCCTCGGTCGCCAACGCGGTGTCTGCGCTGACCGTGACCCCGACGGTGACCGACGCGACCGCTACCGTCCAGGTGAATGGTACGACGGTTACATCGGGTTCGGCTTCGGGCTCGATCCCGCTTTCGGTTGGCGCGAACGTGATCACGACCATTGTGACAGCGCAGGATGGTACGACGACCGGCATTTATACGGTGACCGTAAACCGCGCGATTGCGGCACCGGTTACTCCCAGCTTCACGCACGGATCAGTCGTCGCCTATAATGACGGCAGCAACGTGCCTTACGGCTTCAATCTCTCGTCTCTGGTCACGGGGGGGGCGCCGACCGCCTATGCGGTGGGCTCGGCGACGACGGCAAACGGCGGATCCGTCAGCGTCGACAGCACCGGACAGATCATTTACACGCCGCCGACCGGATTCCGCGGCAACGACAGCTTCACCTACACCGCCAGCAACGTAAGCGGAACGTCCACACCGGGCACCGTCACCATGGCGGTCGGCAATCCTAGCTTTGCGGCTAGTCTCACCGGCTCCGGAACGCGGGGCACGGCGCTGTCGGGCGTTTCGCTGACGATCTCCGGTGGCCGATCCACCTATAGCTGCCTCCCCACTCCGGTCTCTGGAGCACTGCCTGCCGGCACCGCGCTCAATGCCAACTGCACGATCAGCGGTACGCCGACAGCTTCGGGCACCTTCTCCTTCGTCCCGATGGTCACCGACAGTTCCACTGGCACCGGCCCCTATACTGCGGCTGCCACTTCGGTGAGCTTGACGATCACCGCACCGACGCTGGTGATGAGCCCGGCAGCCGGCGCACTGCCCGGTGCCACTTTCGGCACGGTCTATAGCCAGGTACTCACCACGAGCGGCGGCACTGCGCCCTACACCTACGCGCTTACCGGGGGCGGGATGCCGAGCAGCACCAGCCTGACGCCCGCCGGCGTGCTCAGCGGCACGCCCAGCGAGGCCGGAACCTATACTTTCACCGTGACGGCGACCGACGCGTCCAGCGGCGGCAGCGGCGGGCCATATACGGTTGCGAACGCCTATACGATCATTGTCGCCAAGCGCGCGCAGACGATCACCTTTGGTCCTCTCGGAAACGCATCGCTCTCCGCCTCGCCGCTGACGCTGTCGGCGACCGCGTCTTCGGGGCTGGCGGTCAGCTTCGACTCGACCAC
The DNA here is from genome assembly GCF_001591025.1 of Sphingomonas soli NBRC 100801. GTDB lineage: Bacteria > Pseudomonadota > Alphaproteobacteria > Sphingomonadales > Sphingomonadaceae > Sphingomonas > Sphingomonas soli. The sequence continues at coordinate 1,009 of NZ_BCTZ01000015.1, read as the reverse complement.
GACGAGCGTCTGCACGGTTTCGGGCACCACGGTCACGCTGCTCCAGACCGGCACCTGCTCGATCACCGCGAGCCAGGCGGGCGACAGCAACTGGAACGCTGCGACCAATGTCCCGCAGAGCTTCACGGTCACGCCGGCCCTGTTGGCGATCGCTCGCAACGCGCCGACCGGTACGACGGTGGGTGCCAGCTACACCCAGACCAACCCTGCGTCGGGCGGGGTTGCACCTTACACCTATTCGCTGGCGGCAGGCGCGTTTGCACCGGGCACCACGCTCAATACAAGCACCGGCACGGTCTCGGGTACTCCCACCGTTGCGGGAACGTTCAGCTACATCGTCCGCGTGACCGACAGCCAGGGTACCCCGGCGACTGCAGACACAACGGTCACCACGACGACGATCGCCAGGGGCGCGCAGACGATAACGTTCGGTCCTCTGGCGAACGCATCGCTCTCGGCCTCGCCGTTGACCCTGTCGGCGACCACATCTTCGGGCCTGAGCGTGAGCTTTGCCTCGACCACGGCCAGCGTCTGCACGGTCTCGGGCACCACGGTCACGCTGCTCCAGACCGGCACCTGCTCGATCACCGCGAGCCAGGCGGGCGACAGCAACTGGAACGCCGCAACCAATGTGCCGCAGAGCTTCACGGTCACTCCGCTCACGCTGACGATCGCCACCAACGCGCCGACCGGCACGTCCGTGGGTGCCAGCTACACCCAGACCAACCCCGCCTCGGGCGGCGTCGCGCCCTACACCTATGCACTGGATGCAGGCGCTGTCCCGACCGGCACCACGCTCGATGTCGCGACCGGCACCGTCTCAGGTACGCCCTCTTTCGCGGGCACGTACAATTACCGCATCCGCGTGGCCGACAGCCAGGGCACGCCGGTAACTGCGACCGGCACGATCACCACGGCGGTGATCGCAAGGGGTGCGCAGACGATCACGTTCGGCGGTTTGGCGAACGCATCGCTCTCGGCCTCGCCGCTGACGCTGTCGGCGACCACA